>NZ_LZZP01000009.1:0-494975 GCF_014170215.1 Sphingobacterium sp. UME9
TCCTGCAATATGATGTCTCCCCAACAGGCACATCTGGAATGGCAGAACCAAAAAACTCCCAAAGTGTTTCAAAGACGTAACGCTGAGTCAAAAAAGTTCCGCAGTAAAACCAGGGAAACTGTGGTCAGGGAACGGACAACTGATAATAGTAAGAAAACAGACAATGACAACTATATCCAGTAGAAAAAAATAGAATGTAAAATCTATATAGTAATCTGTTCGGTATATGTAAACCTATTTCAGTATAAGACATTCGGGACTTCTTCGGGACATGTTCGAGACAGGCTCGGCACTTCTTCGGCTCGGCTTCGAGTACGCTTCGAGTACGCTTCGACTCGTACCCGAAGCGCAGTCGAACAACAGTCGAAGCATTCCCGAAGAAGAGGCGACGTTGGTACGACGCAGTGTCGAAGGATCCTCGAACAAAACCCGAAGGCTGCCCGAAGAATCTGCTTTTTTTAGAAGGTTCTGAGCGCTAATTTTTCGACGCTTTTTTAGCAGGATCGAAGTACCTTTGAAGTACGTTTTTCCTTGTCTAATTTTCTTACGCAAATTTTGCGTAATTAGTACTATATCTGTGCTTAAGTAGTGCTTCACAGGTACTTGAAATATATAGGTTATATAGCCCTTTAATAAGGCTAAAAATTTCAGGATATTCATTATTTTTTTCTTAGTGGTTACTTCGATAACCTACTGAAAAACTCAGCGACTTTTTTGCTCAGTTCTAGCTCTTTTCCGATGCGCTTTTCAGCTTCTGCTGAAAGTTGCATTTTACGCAGGTCTATATGGCGATAATTGGCGAAATTGTAGGCGATCAATACGCGATACAATGCAGTTGCAAATTCCTGCATTTCCTCATCTTTCAGGAGCCTATTCTCTCCTGCGCCGCCATCAAGATACGTGCTCAATAGTTGCAGTATATTAGCAGAAACAGTCTCTAGCGCATAGTGATTCCAGAATGCTTCAATCTCCTTTATAGGGTTGTAATCGACCTTATGGACATCATAAATCATCCAGTCAAAAGCAAATTGTAGCGCTAAAATCCTTTTCATTTTTCAGTAAGTCATCTGTAACCGAAAGTACATAGCATCCCCTCTCCGATCGAAATCAGTTTTTTATTGGGAGCCTGATGTTACTCAGTTCACATTTGTAATAATTAATTCTTCTGGAAGCCAGAGCGCGTTTGAATGAGGGGTCACAAGGTGTATACTATTGGCGTTACGCACTCCATGGCAAGAGAAGCCAAATCTTATTTGGCCAAACCAGCCGAGCTACTCGGGGGCAGTGATGATGTTTTTTGATTGTTGCTTTTTCATAACTCGTTTGTTTATAAAAACGAGTCTATAGCAGGTATAGAAACCAACAATGGCGTGACATCCAACCTACTGTCAACGAGGCCGTGAGAAGCCCATGGAACGAGTAAGCGGACGCCACGCCATTGCTGACGGGCGTTTTGATCCACTTATCGCCTTGTTCCAAATTGAAATTTCTCACGTTTCGTTAACAAGACTCATAAGTGCATCCACCTGTATGAGATGGAGCAAAAGTATTACATTTTATCTTATTTTACAATCTGTCTTTTTGCTTTTTTCAGTATATTTGGTAATTAACTTTGCAAAGATTTAAAATTCTGTACAACAATCAAATAGCATTCAGTTATATATACATAACTTTGAGTTATAAATGATTATAAACATTAACAATATGACAACTGGTACTAAAATAAGATTATTGAGAGAACAAAAAGGTTGGGGGCAAGACGTCTTAGCCGCAAAATTAAGTATCTCTCAACCCGCTATATCCAAATTAGAGTCTGATCAAAATAAATTATCATGGGATAATGCTATCAAACTTGGGGAATTATTCGAAGTGGATCCAGAGTACTTTTTCGATTCAAAAGTTAATAACTACATCTCTCATAATCAAAAGGTAAATCAGCTATTTAACTCCGATTATAATGATAATAACATCGAATTCATTAAAGGACTATATGAAGCTCAGATTAGATCTAAAGATACGCTCCTTGAAGAAAGACTCGAAAGAATTGTAGAGCTAAAAAAGCAAGTGGAGGAATTGAAAGCTGATTTGGAAGGTTTTAAGACGCTTTAGAAAAATATTATACTAACCAAGTCGATAGCCCTATTATTTCGATCATTATGATGGACAAAAAACAACAAATTCTTAGTCAGCTAAAACATGTTATCGAGTTCGAAAATTCTGATCATAAGAAAATTTCTAAACTTTCTGCCGAACTATCGAGACTAGATGAAAACTATCAGCGATTCTATATTGATGCCAAAACTTTAATTCATTTAGGTAGAGAAAGTATAAAAGATCATACCACAGCATTAGTAGAACTTGTAAAAAACAGCTACGATGCAGATTCAAATAATGTTGATATTGAAATTTTTAATGATTCCAATGGTTTGATTAGGGTTTCTGATAACGGTTTTGGAATGACTAAAGAACAGCTTTTAAACAATTGGCTCAGAATCGGTTTTTCGAATAAAAGACAATCCAAAGTAAGTGGATTAGGGCGACGAAAAACGGGAGAAAAAGGTATTGGTAGAATTTCAGCTGATAGATTGGGATCAAAACTCGAATTAATCTCAAAGACTGTTTCTGATGGAATAGTAGGCCTGAGAATAAATTGGGATGATTTTGATATTGAAGGAAAAGATCTATCAGAAATTGATGTTGAAGTAATATATCCCTCCAGAATTGATCTTCCTAAAAAGGATAATAAAATAAGTGAAGCTGGAACAGAAATCAAAATTACTAATTTAAGACAAAATTGGACTCAAGATAATATTGAAAACCTTTTTAATGAGTTAGCAACCTTAACCTCTCCTTTTAATGCAGTTGATGACTTTGGCATTAACTTATACAGTGATTTAAAGAGTGATTTTACTAGAGAGGTAAAGTCTAAATATTTCGAAGCTGCCGAGATCGATTTAAATGTGATTTATGATGGGACAGACCAAGTTTTTTACTCAATTAAGGATAAAATTTCTAAGAACGAATTAATTGAAACCATAAATATAACACAGTTTTATTCGAAAAAAGAATTATCATGTGGTCCCTTAGAAGTGAGATTATTATTCTTCTTAAGGGAAGGAGCATCTGTCATTGGTACCGATTTCAAATTAAAGGATTTAAGAAATTTTCTTGACAATAATTATGGTGTAAAAATTTATCGCGACAATGTTGCAGTGAAGCCTTATGGTTTTCCTAAAGCTCAGCTTGGTTTTGATTGGCTTAAAATTGGTGAAGAAAAAGCTAAAAATCCAGCAGGCATTGGTCGAGGGAATAATTATACAGTTTCTCCAAACCAATTGGTTGGTGCTATTTTTATTAGTCGGGACAATAATTCACTATTAAAAGATAGCGCTGCTAGAGAGGGATTAGTCGAGAATGAACAATTTGATGATATGAAGGAGTTTGTTCTTGCAGCAAAAAGACTTCTAGAGACACATCGAGCAAAGATATACTCGTCAGATGATAATTCAGATAAAGAAAAACCTCAAAAGAATCCGGTAAAAGAAGCGGAGAAAATAAAGAATAAACTAAACACAATTAAAAAAGATTTAGCCCTTTTAAAGGAAAATATTGAGAACAATAATGATACAGCAAAAAGTGAAAGTCTTTTGCAACCTATAGTAAAGACCATAAATGAGGTAGAAATAGTATCTGGAGATGTTGAAAAGACTATTACAGACCTGCTTAATTGGCAAAGGGTTTTAAACGGACTAGCAACAATTGGAATTTCTTCCGCTGTATTTGGACATGAAACAGAAGGATCAATTACTCAATTTCAAGGTTCAACTTTGACTTCGATTAAGTTTCTCAAACTTTCAAAGCCTTCCATTGACAGAGCTCTAATAGAATTGGAAAAGGCTCGTAAAGCGTCCAAGAAAGTAGCTGCATGGGGTGCTTATGCTTTAACTAGAGTGCAAAAAGAAAAAAGAAAAGCAAGAAATATTTCTATCTTAGATACAATTGTGAAAGTGGCAGATGAATTGCGCCCAGCATTTACTGCTTCATCTATTAATCTTGTTGTTAAAGGAGAGCAAATTTACAGCAAGACATATCAAATGGATATAGAAACCATTCTTGTAAATTTACTTACAAACGCTTATACCGCTACAACGTTAACATCAGTTGATAGAAAGATAATAGTGTCGGTACAAAGAGAAGATAATCCTGTGCCTGGCTATTATTTTTCAGTTGCTGATACTGGTCCGGGAATAGCCAAAGAATTTGAACAACGTATATTTGAGCCTTTATACTCTACAAAAAGTAAAAGTCCAAATAAAAGTAATAGTGTGGGCACAGGTCTAGGACTGACGATAATAAGATCCATCGTTGAGGAACTTAATGGAAAATTAACTTTCAAAACCGATAAAGATCTTAAAGGAGCTAATTTTAAAATTTGGTTACCCAAAGTAAATTAAATTATGGCAGCAATAGCAATAATTGACGATAATTTTGAGCAAAGTGAAACTATTTGTGCAAATCTTGAAATAGAGATTGAAAAAAACAACAGTAATCTTAAAGTTATTAGTTCTTTACCTTTTAGAGACCTTCAAGCATATTTTAATTTTATTGAACAAAATGATGTTTGTATATTAATTCTTGATGAAAAACTAAATGACCAATCAATTTTAGATGGAAAGCCAGTTGAATATAAGGGTAGCGATCTTGTAAAATTTTTAAGACACACTTTAAAGAATATTCCAATATATTCCGTTACAAGTTATCATTATGTAGAGGAATTAAAAGAAAGTTATAGTCAATTTGAGGATGTAATCAAAAGAACTGACTTCATAGAAGAAACAGAAAAATATTTCAAAAAGATGTGGCGCTTAGCTAATAATTATTTGAAAGAGAATATAACTGAGCTCTCTGAATTTAACGACATATTGACAAAGATCTCATCTGGAGATACTACGCCTGATTTGCAACAAAGATTAAAAGCGCTACAAGTTAAGTTAGAACTTCCCTTCGCGGGATTCGATGATCGTAGGTCATGGCTAGAAGAATATGACAAAAAATTAGGAGAGCTGCAATCCTTAAATGAAGCTATTAAAAAGAAATTAAATTCATGAATTGGCAAAAGATTGACAGAAATAGTCGAATTCAACAACAAGGAAAATACAATAATTGGAAGGAACAAATCGCAAAAGATTGTTTTCATCGGTGCGTCTATTGTTCAATCCATGAAAGTCCATGGGGTGGAATCGATAATTTTCATATAGACCATTTTAAACCCAAATCAAAATTTTCTGAATTGACGAATGTTATTTATAATCTTTATTATTCATGTCCGATTTGTAACAGATTCAAATCTGATGATTGGCAAAATGATTGCATAGCAAATTTAGATGTTATTGGTTATCCTGACCCTAGCGAACATGACTTCCAAAAGTTATTTGAAATAGACATGACAACATTCAAATTGAAAGGAAATTTTAAATCATCAAGGTATGTAATTAATAGATTATATTTGAATAGACCTCAACTCATTCTTGAAAGAAGAGAATTCTTTCTCAATAAAAAAGCTGAAATATTAATTAGTGAATTTCGTGATCTCGTAACACAAAAAAATTTGAACAGAGGTTTTTTAAAAAAATATATTGAGTTGTCGATGGATTTAAGTTTATTGATTCTAAAACGTAATGAAATTAGCCCATACCGTTTAGTTGACATAAGAAAGTAAGCATTCAATCATTATCCAAACATTAAACCAAATTGAAAATTATATCAATTTTTAAATTCTGGAATATTTCCTAACTTCGCATATGAAAAAAATCTTCGGATTCTTAGCATATCTCGAACCATACTATGCCGATCGATTGATTGTATCCGCATATATCTATACTAATGAAATTCCTATAAATAATAATCAGTTCTTATTAGATTACCTAATCAATCGAGGGAATAATCAGGAATATATGCGTTTATGTGAATTTCAAGAATTACTTATTGAACAATTCACCGAAATTACATTAGAAACGGTTATCAAGCTTTTTGAAAATGTTGTTTCTCCTGCAGATCGTATAGTTAATGGAGCTATATACACTCCTATTAACATACGTGAATATATTGTTAACAATGCATTTGAAAATCAACCTAATTTAGAAGATGTTATTGTCGGCGATATTGCTTGTGGCTGCGCTAGCTTTTTGTATACCGCTGCCAGAGAATTAAGAGAACGTACAAACAGGACATATTCGCAGATCTTTAGGGAAAATATTTATGGTCTGGACATTCAAGGGTATTCTAGAACACGTGCAAAATTATTATTGTCTCTCTTAGCCCTTTCTGAGGGCGAGGATCCTTTAGAATTTAGCTTTAATCTCTATGTTGGTGACGCCCTTACTTTTAATTGGGCAAATAATGCTCCTGGATTTATCGGATTCTCCATTTTATTGGGTAACCCCCCTTATGTTCGTTATCGAAATATGGATGAACAGACACGCCTCAATTTGCAGCATTGGGAAGTTGCCCAAGTTGGCCTCACTGATCTATATATACCGTTTTTTCAAATCGGAATCGAAAACCTTCGACCGAACGGTATATTAGGATTCATCACCATGAATAGCTTTTTTAAAAGCTTAAATGGACGAGCATTGCGCCAGTATTTCTCGGATCACCAACTTGATTTTATTATCGAAGATTTTGGAGCAGAGCAAATCTTTAAATCAAAGAATACATATGTATGTATTTGCTTTATTCACAATCGGCAAGCGGATGCTATACGTTATGCAAGCGTTACTGAGGAAACTTTAACCGAACCAAAACAACATCATATTCGACCATATATTACATTAAATAGTCGGAGAGGCTGGAACTTAAAGAACACAGCCACCGTCACCTCTATAGAAAATATAGGACGACCATTTGGAGAAATATACACAACACGACATGGTATTGCTACCTTAAAAAATGACATTTACATTTTTTCTCCGGTAGACCAAAACGAAAATTTCTTTTATCTGAAAAATGGACAAAGATTCGAAATCGAACGTGATATCTGTAAAGAGATCGTTAATTCGAATAAATTGAGCCGTATTAAAGATTTAAATTCACTCAAAGAACGAGTCATATTTCCATATATACATAACTATGCTGGTGTTGAAATCATGCCCGAGGAAATGCTCCAAGATTTATACCCGAATGCGTATCGTTATCTACAATATAAAAGAAGTATTTTAGAAGGGCGAGATAAAGGAGGAGCAAGAGAATATAATAATTGGTATGCCTATGGTCGTACGCAGTCATTAGACAGGATGAGACATAAATTGTTCTTTCCAAAGTTCTCCGACGTCACTCCGTCTTTCCTTGTTGATCACGATGAAGACCTTATGTTTTACAATGGTCTAGCACTAATAGGTGAAAGCGAAAAAGATGTAGAAATTGCCCGAAAGATTATGGAATCAAAAGTCTTCTGGTATTATATTGAGTCTACTAGTAAACCATATTCCAATAAATATTATTCTTTGAATAGCACCTACATAAACAATTTCGGGGTATGTGATCTGTCTGAAGAGGAAATCGAGTTTCTTCTTAATGAAACTGACCAGACTATTTTGGATGAGTTTTTTGTAGATAAATATGGTATATTGATTTAGAATTACTGTTTTTAGATAACATTAGACTTCATAAGTTGATGATAATTAAAATTTGACAAAATATTCTGAGAATTTAGAGTGTGACATCGTGAAATTGAATTGGCAACAGAATTTAAAAAGGATTAAAACCTTAAAAATTTATATTAAGACAATTGATGAAAAGACAGCCAACCGTACAACAAGTAACTTGGTTTTTAGACCTTTACAACAACAAACAGATTGAACTAAATCCTCCTTATCAGCGGAAAAGTGTTTGGAGTACTAAAGATAGAAAGTTCTTTTTAGATACTATTTTTAGGAATTATCCTGTACCACCAATTTTTATACATCGAGATGTAGACGACGCAGGCAAAACTACATATAATATTGTCGATGGAAAACAAAGGCTTGAAACGATATTCATGTTTTATGAGAATAAAATAAGTATAGACAGTAAATTCAATGACGAAAACTTAAATAACAAAAAGTTCAAAGACCTCTCTATTGAGAACAAACGAAAATTTTGGGACTATTCAATAGTTGCAGACTTTATCGAAATCAACGAAGGTAATAATGTAGAAGATGTTTTTGATCGAGTTAACCGTAACTCTAGAAATCTCCTTCCACAGGAACTGCGGCATGCTAGGTTCAATGGGTGGTTCATTAACGTTGTTGAAAACGAAGCTAATGACCAACTATGGGCAGATTTAAAAATCACCACAAAAAGTAGAGATAAAAGAATGAGAAATATACAGTTCGTATCAGAACTTTATATGATTATATTAAATGATGGTATTGCAGGATTCGACCAATTATCTATTGATGATGTGTATGCTAATTATGATGATATAACAGAAAATGATTCCTTCTCAGAAGAAGATTTTAATGATACTCTAAATCAGGTAAAAAGAGAAATACAAAAATTGATCAATGAAAATCCTCAAATAAAATCTGTCATATCTGGTTCAAATAATCATCTCTATACTTTATGGGCATTTATATATGAAAATGAATTGATGTTACCTCAGGGATTTTCTGATAAGTACCAATCCCTACTTGATCGCCTTGCCACAATCAAGGAAGAACAAAATATTCAAGACGACTTAGGTAAATTGGCAAAAAAATACTCTGATAATTCTACCGGCGCTGCAACAGATTTCCCGCAACGTAAAGCGAGATTAGAAGTCCTTAATAGTTTGTAAAATGAAAATAGTTGGATCTATATCTTCTATATATAATAAACATTTGGTGTATTATGAAATCTTAAAAAAGAAAGTTGACCAGTTGATCATACAAAACAAAGATAATAGGTGGCATTATGAGAGTCGAGTTAAACAACTAGAAAGTTTTGCTACTAAATTTGAAAGTGGAAGGTTTACAAAAGAAAAAATTCTTGAAGACTTGTTTGCATGCACGGTAGTTGTAAAAAACATCAACGACGTAAAATTATGTTATAAGATGATTGAAGATAACTTTGTAATTAAAACAAGACGTCCTAATTCCGATAAATTTACCCATAAAGATTCATTTTCATTTCCATTTGACGACTTACGCTTGTATTTGACATTGAAAGATGATAACACAGGTAAATTTGACCCAATTATATATTCTTTGATATTTGAGATTCAGGTCAAGACATTTTTGCAACATGCGTGGTCAATCGCTACTCACGATTTGATATATAAAACAGATAGGATAAATTGGGCGAAAGAACGAATAGCCTATCATGTTAAAGCATCGTTAGAACAAGCTGAATTAACTATTGATAGTTTTGAAGTATTAAGTGCAAATAATACTATTAATAAAGAAAATGCGGAAGTCCAGCGTATAAATGAAATCATTGCCTACACGGAAGAAATTTTTGTTCCGGAACGACTACCAAAGGATAAAAGACGTCTAGCTAATAATATCGACATCTTGTTAACTAACCTCAATTTAAATATAAAAATTCTAAGAAAAATAATCACTCAAGAAAATTTAAATGGGCGTGGTGCTGCTATACAGAATCTGTCTCCTTTTCAAATAATTATCAAGTCCATATATCAATATGATAGGGCAATAATTGCTAAGTTTCTTACTGAAATACACATCGAAACAAGATATAGATTGCTTGTAACTCCAGAAATGGAAATTAATTTAGAAGATATACCTAATATCATAAAAAAAAGACTGATTGTTTGTAATTGATACATAACCGTACTCCGTATTTTTTCATAAGCTTGGCCCTAAACTACCATTGAAAGACCTATATATGGATTATCCGATCGTGTTCCACCCCAAGAGAAGACCAATTCAGCCAAATGTTCGCAAACCCACGTTTCCAGCTCGGTCATGAACAGCTCTGTTATACATCGGCCTTTTTATCATTTTCGCTAAGTAAGCACCTAACTTATCTAAATAATTTATTTTTTAACTAAATCTAATGGTAAGTCAAATAGAGGCGAACGGGAGATACTATATTTAATTTTTTCAAAATCATCATCTGAAATAATTCCCTTTATCTCTAATACTCCTTCTTTGACTTTAGACTCAAGATAATAATTAGGAAGTTCGAAATAACTATTACAATCCAAGTAGGAATCTTTCGTTAATTCATTACCATCGTTAGGTTCGATATAACAAATAGTTTCTTTGGAAATTCCTCTAGATTCCACATACTGAATCCGCTTATTTAACTGAGTCGTTGATATTAAAGCATAGTTATTATCTCCAACTATTGCTATTACTATATAGAAGTGTGGTTCTTCAATTTCAATAAGCTCTGGGGCAGAAAATTTATAAATTCTTCCAACTTCTAGAGTTGAATTTATAACATAACTAGCTGGGATTTCCATTTATTTGAAAACTAGAATAAATTGATTTTCTGATAAGGAATTCTTCTTTACTAGACTCCCTGATATCATCAGAAACAATATTGGCAAAATCATTTTTTTCAAAAAAATCCTCTTCAACAATAGCATAACTATTTGGCATATTTGAATCAGCTAAATACGATTCAAAACGTTTCCATTCTGGAAACTGATGAGAAAAATCTACTAAATCCAATTGATGAGAATCCTTCAATTTATCCCAAACAAAATCTATAATCTCTTTGTCAGTTACTGATAAATATTTCTCGTCAGCTTTCAACATTGCAATTTGATTGTTTCCAATTCGTTTTATCGAATCAATATCACTGTTGAGTAGATCTAAAACTTTTGATGCGACAGGTCCACGCGGCATTGCACTATACGCAGATTTTGTGATTTGGCGTCCATATTTATTAAGATGCAATCTATCCGCTAACCATATCAGTTTTATAAGTTTTAATCGATCTATAGTACACTCTGGAGCCTTGTTTAATAGGTAAAGAGTAACGTTAGTATTCTTTAATTCTGTAAGGTTCATAGTTCTTTATTCAATTTTACAAAAATAGTTAAGTTCTTCTGGATATCCAATTATATTAGAGTTTTTTATAATAAGAATTACTTTACATTCTGATCTCAAAGAATTTTCCTGACCCATTATATGTCTGTCAAAAGCAAAGGTGTGAGGGTTATTCTATTACTCTTTCCCTAGTTCTTTCCCTAAAATATTTATATTTTTCCTTCTGAAACAGCCTACAGCCTATTGTACGAGCGTTATTAAAAGTCTATTCATTAAGTGCTCTCCTAATTCTTTCCCTAAAATTGCATAAACTTTCTACTTATATGCTTTGATGGATATTCTTAAAGTTAGAGGCACCGTTCAGCGAAACACTATGCGCAAAATAGAGAACTAAAACCAAACATAAAAATCTAAAATACAAAATATTACACCTTTAAAAAACAGCTACAATTGTCACAAATTTTGTAAATATTTGTGACAAGGATCAGATAAATTATCTCCAAACAAAGCCTCTTTCTACTTAACTTACTACTAACTTTTTAAGTAATAATTGGTTTTTAAGTATTTAAAAGCTGTGATTACCGATCTATCTTCTATTTCTTCTACTTAAATGACCTATTCTTTCTACTAAATTATTCTTGGTTGAGCTGTACTTACTACAGTTATCTCCACAACATGACCGAATTCTAAAAAGACCATAAAAAAAGCCACGTCTCACAACATGGCTCTACAACATATATATTTATTTGAGATGGCTCTTATTTATACGAATTGATCGATTTGGATACTTTCCAGTCATCGCCCGCACGCTCCAAGGTAACTAAATCTGTTTTGGTGAAATTCTCAAATTTCAAAGTCACTTTTGCAACCATATAGTCTGCAGATTCCTCGATGATATCTGTGCTTACTGTACAGTTTAGCTTTTCGCCTTTTTGTTTTTTCAAGGATTTAACCACTTCGCTACGGCTGTTACTATGTGCATGGGTAGTTTGGATCTTTTGATTAAAATCTTCTGCAAATAACTGCTCTACACCTGCTGATTGGCCCTCAGTAGTTACCACTACATAATGTTCTAAAGCGAAATCTGCTGTAGAAAGGTTAATGTTAGCTTTTGTTGTTTTCGCTCCAGGTCCTTCAGCTGCCATAGCGAAAGTAGATACTGCGATTAGGGCTGCTGCTGCGAATGTTTTTACTAGCGTTTTCATAATGTCTTTTTTTATAGTGTTAGTTTTTTAGTTCTTATTTGTTGACTCAAAACTACAACACAATACGCTCCTAGCCTATCGGCTTTAGACTAACGATCGGGAAATCTCGGTGAGTGGCGGGAATAGGGAGGTGAATTTTATTTTAGCAATTTAAAAATAACCAAGTTCCTATTAAAAGAAAAAATAAACGCCAGTTTGCCTTTTCACAGCTTCTTCAAACAGGCAAATAATTTCTTCCATAAGCTCCTGAATACGATCATCTTTTAACCTTACATTTTTTAAATATTTTAACCCTTCCTCCAGCTGTTGCTTATTCGTAATAGCATCGTCTTCAAAATCATCTATTAAACAGCCTAGCATATTATTCAAATCTGAAAATACACCAAAAGCATCTAATTGATAAAATTGCGACTCTGAGAGAACTAACTGGATCAAATCATGATCTCCGGCTTCATTAAAATCCAATAACTCTTCTGCCCTTTTGTCTTTTGGCGTAACGATATAACGATTTTTCATATAAAAGTAATCCTTCGGTTGAAATGCTATGTACTTTTAAAATACTTTATTGAGACAGCTGCCGTCATATCAAGTTATAAAAAAAAATTACTCCAATAAAACTATTTCAAATTGACTGTTGTTCTTACAATACAAACCGGCTACAAGCTACCTTTCGAAAGAAAGGTTCAACATAAAAATTGGCGTCGTACAGTGAAAATCCAATAGTCTTTAAAAGCATTGGATGACGAAACAAAAAAGAGGAAACGATAGGAAACATAAAAATTATTGTACAAATAAACGCTAACAGAAAGGGTCTGATGAAAATCAGGCCCTTTTGACGTAAAAAAGCCATATCTCTCCTATTCAGCTTGACTTTAAGGATATAGGACAGCTTCTAGATTTTTGTAAGCGGTCACGTGTTTATTCTCTGACATTTTATTTAAATTGATTAATCTCCATTTCACTGAAGGAAGTTCCGAGACTAAAGCTGCGTCCAATCCTAAGAGTGCCCAATCAGGTGTCTTATTTTTGACAGAGAGTAAAAATTTACGTTCACTATCAGTCATCTCCTTGTTGATATCTGCAATCAGTTTCTCCCGTACAGAAAGTAGCTCCTCTAAAGAAACTTCAATTTCTGCCATTTGCGCAAACTCCATTTCATATATACCTGAGATATCTTTTCGGTTTGGATTAAGCAGTTCTGCCATCGGTCGAAAATGACTTATTAAAAATACAAGAAATGTTTTTCGTAATTCTTCCGTTAATCCTTCATTTTCGTATAACTGTTTTACATCAAACAAATCACGGGGATGTTGACGATCTAGGGCAGCGCAAAGTTTACCAGCATACAGATCTGGGTGTGATGCAACTAGCATTTCAGCATAACCAAATTCTTTTTCAACCTGCGGTCGCACTTCCATTCTGACAGCTGGGAAAAGGCTTCCACGTATAACAGGAGATAGTTCTATTTTAACACGAACATCATTAAGTGAAACTATTATTCGTAAAGAATTATCCTGTTGTAGTGTTGTATTTTGAACTTGGGCACCTGCAATCGATTTCTTTATGGAATCTGTTATTCTCGCTAATGCAGCTCTGATATTTTCAAGAGAGGCGTCGCGATCCTCCATTGGCAGATACAACAAATCGATGTCTACGGAAAGCCTTGGCAAATCTCTATAAAACAAATTAATAGCCGTACCGCCTTTAAGTGCAAAACAGTCTTCTTTATCGATTATAGGTAACAATCGGATCAATAAACGGACCTGCTCGGCATATTCTTCTTTCTTACTCATAAAAATCAGGAACAGTTATTTTATATTTCTTATTTAGTTTCCCACCTGTGACGATCACACGATTACCAGATCCAAAATCTATTTTCTCAGATTGAAGTTTTGTAAACCAGGTATGATTTTGACGCTCGGCAAGGTAAAAGAAAAGCCTGCGAACTTTGATATTTGTGCACAGTTCCAATAATCTTTGGAGTGTCCTAGGAGAAAGCGTATTTAATCCTTGCATTAATTCATCCGCATGTTCAAATGATATATTTTGGGGAACTTGATTCATCACTTCCAAAATAGCTCTTTCAGGAATGGATATACGTAAGCCTTCCTTTGTATTTTTCCAACTGAAAGCTCTAGTAAACTCAAGTAATGCTAGCGGCCTTTCATCTTCAAAACTATTACCAAATAAATAGCCAGAACTATGCTTAAGAAATTTGATCCCTGTTGTAAGGTTATTTATCCATATGGGAAGATTATCCCGGCCATATAAATGAATCAAGCGTTGATTAGACATCGGGAGATAATGGGTCAGTTTCTGAAGTTCTAAAGCCGATAGGCCTCCAATGGTTAGATCTGTATCTAGCTGTTTCTGCAGGAAATAGACAATATCCCCCCATTCCACTTCCGCCCCTTCACGTTTATATACTCCATTTTTCACAGTTTCCAATAGTCGACTCTTCAATAAATTATCGATCGCATGGCCTGTGAGATCATTCTGCTGTAGCCAAGATCTGGTAACCAAAGCTCCCTCCGGCACTAATTTTAGCACATCTTTCCTTCTCTGAGAATACATATTCATGTTTAAACTATTTAAATTTATCGGCGAAAAACGCCGATAAATCAAATATACATAAACTTATTTATTTAACAAAACTTATATTATCGGCGTTTTTCGCCGATAATAAAGAAATATATAAACAAGTAAGTCTTTTCGAAAAACAAACATAATACCGTTATTCCTGATTTTAGAGAAATGGATGTAAAAAACTCATATTGATATCATGTTATCTGAATTGACTCGCCGAGATCCTCCGCTCTACAAAAAATACACCGATCGTTGCTAGTCACCTAAGACAACCGGAGCATCGCCAATGGCCAAAATCGATCTTTTGATGCCATCGATCTCTTGCTTATCCAATTTGTTTTTCAGCCTTTGCAAGCGGACCTGATTTCGCCCGCTGGGCTTAATCAGCACCAGATCGGACACATCAAACTGCAAAGTGCCTTTGATAGGATCGTAAAACTGCTCATTGGCAAAACTCAGTGTATTAAAAATACTGATCTTGGTTCGTAAAAGCCAGTCTCCAGAGGTCAGATAAAATGCAAAAGCATTCCTCATCTTGACATGTTCTTTAATACAGTAGCTAGCCACCTGGTGCACAGGCATAACTTTTACGGGAAGCCGTAATAATCTGTAATTTTTTATTCTTAAAATTGACAATATTGTAAAATGGATTGCAATAAGACTCAAAACACATTGATTTTCAATATTTTACTACATAGTTTTAATTAAATCATTAACCCAATCAAATACTGATATTATGGAATACAAAGTAGTACCTTTTGTAGCATCGATAAACCCAAGGACAGGTACATCGGATCAAGTAGCAGAACAATTAGAAAACCTGATTAATCAGGGTGCATCAGGAGGATGGAACTATGTAAGACTAGAAAGCGTCACAACTTATGTACATGCCGAAAATGGTTGTTTTAATAATAAACCTGGATATACGACGGCAAGACAGATGGTGGTATTTTCAAGGCCATGAAGTCTCTCCTATTGACCGCGATCCGATTGTATTGGTTGATCATCCCACCTGAAAGAAGACGTAAATGTATATTTAGGCATAGCTGCTCTAAATATGTATTTGACGTAACTAAACATGAAGGCTTTAGGGCAGGTAGGAAAGCATTGCTTTCACGCATGAGAACCTGTAATGGTCACTTTGACATAATCACGGATTATAAAAGTGGTGAGCGGATGATGTACCTGAAAGGCGGTGTAGTGGTTGGCGAGGCGGAGATCGCGGAGAGGTTGTTGTAAATAGTTTAGGGATGGAACTGGAAATTTTGTCACGGAAGTTACATATAATAGCAAGCCTGGTATTTTCTCTTCGGAACTTAAGTTTCAGATTTTTTAACAAGATTGAAGAAAAACGTGATTGAAGGCTGTCGATGATAGCAGACTGGTAGACGTGCGCGCTATTTTAAGTTCTTCAAGTTGTTTCCAGATCTGTGGAAACAATACCTCATATTCTTTCTTCTGGTGATAGTAGTGCCCGTTATTGCCAAGGTTGATCAGTTTCAGACCTTTTTCTGCTGAGAAAAGATTGATCAGAAATGCTTCTAAATGTAGGGTAACGGATTTGTTGAACAAATGCGAATAGATCGCATGTCGTATTAAAAGGTCTTTCTTGCTGTCGTGTCTATTATGGCTTGAAAAGCGGTTCTTGATATCGATAGATTCACCAATATAGATTGACCTTTTATCGTTGAGCAGATAAACAAGTGCGCTGTTATAAAAATCTAGTTTGCTATCTGTATCCTTAACCTCTCCTGCGCTACCGACGGGAACAATATGAACTTCTTTAATATCCAATTCTGACATGCGTTATTAATTACAGTTCATTATACTTTTTAGCAGTTCCCTTAGCTTTTTCTACAGGATATTTTTCATTGTTGAGTTTCATCTTGTCCTCCACGATCTCCTTAACATCAAGGCCGTGCTTATCGGCAAGCAATAGCGCATACATGAGTACATCGGCAAGCTCATTTTTCAACTTGTCAGGATTGACATCTTCATTTCCTTTCCACAGAAAAAGTTCCAGAAGCTCAGACGCTTCAATGCTCAATGCAACTGCGAGGTCCTTAGAATTGTGAAACTGTTCCCCAATCTCTCGCATCTCTGAATGCTCTGATCTGTGCTATTAACTGCTGAATATCCGACATGATAAAATCCTTTAACTAAAAACTGGCCTTTGTCCAAATATCCGAAATATTGTTTAGGAATGAAAGGAAAAAGCCATATCTCCCGATATGGCTCTACAACATATATATATTTATTTGAGATGGCTCTTATTTATACGAATTGATTGATTTAGATACTTTCCAGTCATTACCTACACGCTCCAAGGTAACCAGGTCAGTCTTGGTAAAATTTTCAAATTTCAAAGTTACTTTAGCTACCATATAGTCTGCAGATTCCTCGATGATATCGGTGCTCACTGTACAGTTTAGCTTCTCGCCTTTTTGTTTTTTCAATAGTTTGACCACTCCAGTACGGCTGTTAGACTGTGCATTGGAAGATTGGATCTTTTGGCTGAAATCTCCGGCGAATAACTGCTCTACTCCTGCTGATTCTCCCTCTGTGGTTACCGCAACGTAGTGCTCTAAAGCGAAATCTGCTGTGGAAAGGTTAACGTTTGTTTTTGTTGCTTTTGCTCCAGGTCCTTCAGCTGCCATAGCGAAAGTTGATACTGCGATTAAGGCTGCTGCTGCGAATGTTTTTACCAAAGTTTTCATAATGTCTTTTTTTATAGTGTTAGTTTTTCATCTAAATAATTTGTTCTTCAATTGTGATGAAGCTATCATGAGCATTTCCATCGATGCTCATGATGGTTTTTGTTCTTATTTGTTGACTCAAAACTACAACACAATAGGCCCCTAGCCTATTGACTTTAGACTAACAATCGGGAAAACTCGGTAAATGGCGGGAATGAGGAGGTGAAAGTTCTAATTGCCGTACCGCTATACCCCTATCTCTTCCTTTTAGAACCTATAATAGCGTTTTCGAACGCCACATCAACTTTACGGTTTCCCTTTTTTATTCGCTTTATCGATGAGATATTTTTGAATAAAAAAACAGCAATATGATAAAGAGATTTTTTACGATAGCCATTGTACTAACCGCCTACAGCTGCAATGGTATTTCTCAAGATGAATATGAAAAACTCAAATCCGAAAATCAGAGTTTAAAATCAGAATTAAATGAATTTAAATTTGGTTCAGCGAACTTGTTATCCAATGCTAAAAGGATGATTACAGGAAAATCGTTTGAAAATGCAAAATCAGAACTAAATTCTTTATTAGAAAAACACCCCGATTCAAAGGAAGCCATAGAGGCGAAAGAATTATTAAAGGATGTTGAATTTAACATTAATAAAGAAAATGAACTTAAGGAAAAAGCAATCGCCCAGGCTGAAAGATCAAAAAATGAAGCAATAAAAAGCCTTAGACAAAAAACAGATGACATAAGAAATATCACCTGGTATTCCGACAAATCAACTCCTCAATACACTAATTCTAATAGCTTTCATTTATATTTTGGAACTAAAAAAGACACTAAACCCTGGTTACAGCTTGCTATCAATTATACTGCAGATGATTGGCTCTTTATTAAAAGATATATTATAAAAACTGATAATGATACTTATACTATTAACCCTAGCTATAGTGAAATAAATACAGATAACGGCGGTGGCGAAATATGGGAATGGTATGACGTACCGGTAGATCAGGAAAAATATAAAATGATAGAAGATATCATAAAATCTAAGAACGCAAAGATACGTCACGAAGGTAAGCAATACTATAAGGATAGAGCCATAACTCAAAAAGAAAAGCAAGCTCTTCAAAATATCTTAACAGCTTACAAAGCGCTAGGTGGTGAACAACCAAACGGCTAATATTATTGTCCTGCTCCTTAAAAGCATAAAATAAAGGCTACAAAATTGTAGCCTTTATTTCTTATTGAGCGCTAGTCCCCAGGTTTTCTTACGACGAGTACCGAATCCATACCTGCATTGAAATAAAAAATATTATCCGAAAGCACTTTTGCTCCAAATGCATTGCTTGCTCTGTACCGATGGATCATTTGAAATCCCTGCCGATCCTTTAATATTTTACGTTGCCTTATCATAATTCTTTTTCTTTCCTCCATATCAGTACTTTTTGAAAATTCATTTTGCAGATTAAAATACTCAGCACCGGTCCCAATCATATCGATTGATTGCAATGAATCCAAAGATCCAAATTCAATAGCCTCATAACTTTTAGGATCATTTGCATACTTAAGTATATATTCTTTGATTAGAGCTTTAGCCTTTTCTTCATTAGAAGGCTTTACACACGCTACCAGTAACAAAAAAGGTGTTGCGAGAAAAATTAATCTTTTCATAATTTCTAGGCAATAAAATAACTTTTAAAATATATTTGGTTTCTAAAGGTTTCTGCGCATCATTATAAGGATAATCAGTAGTTAACGACTGTATCAACAATCTGCTCAGAGTATTTGTAAATATCATCCAGTGAGTCCAGATCATATTTAGCTTCCTTTTTATCTTTGTCAAACAAACCGATACGAAGTCTATTGGGCGTAAAATAAAAACGACAAATTGGTTTGCGATTGTTATCATCCAGCAGGATACCACAATAGGATTGATTATCACGCATAAATACACGTCCCACTTCAATCTCCTTGCGTAAAATAGATTTAATGATCAAGTATCCTTCAATCTCTTCTTCAGTTGTGACAATCAGTGCCTCAGGTTCTACTGGTGTTATAGTAGTATTCTTTTCTTCGGCTTCAGTTTCTTTTTTGAGTGCGCTTTTTAGTCTTTCGGCGATCTGGTCGTTCACAATCTGTGTAAACACCCGTTTTACTAATGGAGTAAACTGTTCCAAAACTTTTGCTGTAACAACACTTGGATAGGCTTGCTTCGCAAAAAAACGAACGAAATCGTCGCTTGGGTTTTGCATCTCGCCCATTGCTAAAATAGTCAACTCGTTAAAGTACTTTAATTCGCTCGCAACGCTGGAAATGCTTTCGAGATCAAATTCTGTTTTGTGGAATTTGCGTAATTCGGATACTTCATTATCCTTGATGTCCATGATCTTGAACTCGAAAAATGGCTTTTCATCCATCTTATTTGGTGTCACGAGATCAGTATAAAAACGATACTCTACGCCATTGGTCAACAATCCAAACTTAGCTTCTGTCGTATGGAAGTAACGGAACAGTTGTGAATTATGGGGGTCAAGTCCATCAGCATAATGTTTGCATTCAATTAATATAACAGGTTTTTCGTCTCGTAAAATGGCATAATCAACCTTCTCTCCTTTTTTGATACCAATATCGGCTATAAACTCTGGTTGCACTTCGAAGGGATCAAATACGTCATATCCCAATATTTTCAAAAATGGCATTACTAAGGATGTCTTTGTAGCCTCTTCTGTTTTGATCTGTGGTAAAAGTCGGTCAACGCGCTTGGCAAATTGACGAATCTCATCTTTAAAATCCATAGTTTTTTATTTTTTATTAATGGCTTATTTGATTTTGCTAAAACAGCAATACATTTCTTTATTGTTGATAGTCAAAAGTAGGCACTCGGTAATATGACTATTTACGGGAAACCATAAATACCCGAAAATCTTAGTTTTAATTTTGAACCATATTATTCATCCTATTCATTTACTATTAAACAGCTTAAACATGTATGATCAATGCGCATGGTTCAACAAAGAGATTCAACCTGGTAAAGGAAAAAAAAGTTATAAAGGCAAAGGTTTCACAATGAAAGTACTCACCCTAATGTTCGGCAAATCTTATTGTTGTGAAAGGTGCCGAAACTCAGCCGAAAGAAGAAAAGGGAAAAGAAAATAAAATAGTACAATCATGAACAAAAACATTTTATACGTCTGTCTCTTTTCAACTCTTTTTCTCGCTTGTAAACCCAAAAAGGAAAAACAAACGCAGCCGTTCGCGGCCTTTACAAGTGGAACCCTGAGGAATGACAAGGGTATAACCGAAGGCGAATATCAGATCACCAAGGTTTCCGATGGAGACACTTTCTGGTGTGTAAACAGGGAAAGCAAAAAGATCAAGGTAAGATTGATCGGAATTGACGCTCCTGAGCCCCGTAATTATTTTCATAAAAAGGAACAACCTTATGGAAAGGAGGCCTCGAAATATGCAGAAAAACTGCTTATGGACCAAACTGTACGCTTGGAATTTGATGTCAACCCATTGGATCAATATGGGCGTACACTCGCATACGCCTATTTGACTGATGGCACCTTTGTCAACGAAAAGATTATGAAGGATGGTTACGCCGTACTGATGACCATTCCGCCGAATGTTAAATATGAACAACGTCTGGTAGAGGCCCAAAAATATGCGCGAAATCACCTATTGGGACTTTGGAAAAACCACTTATAATTATGATAAAAGCTATTACACTGATATTGACCGCAACATTAACTTCGCATTTTGCATCTGCACAGACCACAAAAAGCACACTTGCTTTTGTAGAACACGAAGTCGGCCGCTGCACAGGATCGGCCAACTGCACTGCCTGTCGCAATTGCAGCAAATGTGCGCACTGCAACAGTGGCGGTACCTGCGGCGTATGTGATCTCGATATGCACAAAAAATCGGCTCCTAAGATTGAGAAAAAAAACCAGTCTGTAAAAACACCACCAAAAACCTCCGACAACGGCACATCAGGAAATCAGGATTATTACTTAAAAACCGTCGTATTGAATGTCGAAAAGATGGATTTACGCAAGGGACCGGCAGCTGATTTTCCCATATTGGCAACCATCTATAGAAATCAAAAATTGACATGTCTTTCCAATATAGGAAATTGGGCCAAAGTAAAAACAGACAAAGGCTTGGTCGGATTTATTAAAAGTGACGCAATACGGTTAAGTAACAATTAGCCTATAAAAGGGTAATCTTCCAAACAGATTACCCTTTTATCTTTAATAGGTATAAAAAGCAGCGCTCGAGCCATAGGTTGTACCATAGGCATTTGTCGCATAAGCCCGTACGTAATAAGTCGTATACTTATTAAATCCTGTGACCGATTTACTAAAATATCCGACACTACTGCCCGATACGGTCGTCTTTGTTCCACTGGACAATGTTGGATTACTGGATGTGGAATATACAAAACCGCGCTCCGTTAATGTACTACCACCGTCTGTAGCGATATCTCCGCTAAAGGTAACATAAGTGCTCCCAGTATTACCGACTTGATAAGTCGTCACCCCAGTGGGTGCCGTATATCTTGTAGTGGTAAAACTTATGAGATTGCCATAGGCAGTTCCTGCTTCATTGGTCGCATATACCCTGGCGTAATAACTGGTACCTGCGGATAGCCCTGTCAATGTAGCTGCGATACTTCCGATACTACTCCCTAAAGTAACTGATGTACTATTCCCAATAGTGGGATTTGATGTACTACTACTATAAACAATGCCACTCGCAGAAATGATCCCTCCACCAGCCGAGCCAATATAACCCGACACATAAGCTGAGCCTGGTGTGATACTGACAGCTCCATAAGTACTCAGGCTTGATGGTAGGCTTGGCAACAATGTTTTGAACGTGTACACATTTCCATAAGTCGTGCCGGCCTCATTCGTAGCGTAAGATCGGACGTAATAAGTTGTATTTTGCTGCAATCCGGAAAGTATAAGTGAAAAATTACCTGTACCTGAACCACCAGATACCCTTGTACCATTGGTTAAAGAAGGTAATGAGTTGCTGCTGCTATAAACCACCCCTTTGGCAGAAATAGTTCCACCGCCAGCGGAGCCAATATATCCCCCGGTATATGCCGAAGTCATAGTCACATTATAAGGGGTAGCTGTTGAAACGTTACTTGGCAGGTCTGGCATCGAAGTTTTAAAACTGACCACAGGCCCATAAGCCGTACCTGCGCTATTGGTAGCAAAAGCGCGTACATAATAGCTTGTATTTACGACCAAGCCCGTCAATTGACCAGAGAAGCTACCGGTTCCGCTACCTATATTCAAAATTGTCCCACTACTGACACTTGGCGTAGTATTGGAATTGCTGTAGCATATACCCCGAGCTGTTACAATCGATCCATTATCATCCAAAACAGTACCACCAACAGAAGCTGAAGAGTAAGTAACTGAACTGACTGCCGCGGTCGATATTCCTGATGCGACAATTGGCGGAAGTGTCGTAAAACTTACCACCTGCCCATAGCCTGTTCCAACAGATGAAGTGGCATAAGCGCGCGCGTAATAGATTGTACCCGCCTTTAATTTGGTTAGATTAACTTTAAATGAAGTACTCTGTGTATCAACACTTACCTTGTCATTTGAAATCGTCGGGAACGATGATATATTGCTATAGCAAACCCCTTTGCTGATCACCGGGTATCCGCCATAATCTGAAATCTTTCCGCCTAGTTCGGCGGTAATACGCGTGATACTGCTTGCAGATTGTGTTTCCAATTTAGCAACATAACCACTCTGCGTAGTAAAACTCAACGGATCGCCATAGGCAGTACCATTTTTATTGGTTGCAAAAGCCCTAAAATAATAGGTTGTAGCCGGCTTTAAATTTTGAGCATATAGCGTAAACGCTCCTGTATCCAGATCGCCTGTCTTGAGCACTTTTTCATTGTTCACTGTTGGCTTTTGGTGGGTAGCATAGCAGATGCCAACCTGTGTCAATGTCTCTCCATTGTTGGTATTTACACGTCCGTTCAGCGTAGCATCATTTTTGGTTACACCGGTCATCTGTAAGGTCGTTACCGCAATTTTATTATGCTGATTAAAATCAAACTTGTCTTTATCGTCGCAAGATGTCCATGGAAGTATCAGCATAAACAGGGAATAGAGATATCGTATATTGAAGTTTTTGGGATTCATTTTTATCGAATATTAAAAGTAATACCACCGGTAAATTCGGGCTGGGTAAATTTTTTAGAAGAGAACTGTTTGTCAATAGCCATCATGGAAGCACCACCTATGATATTTACGTACGGACTAAGTCGTAAAGTCACCCCGCCGTAACCGCCAATATAACCGGTTTTTCCATGGCCCTCTCGGTCTGCGTAATCATCACGAAATAAATGGGAATAAACTCCATAGCCTGCTCCGATGTTCAACAACAACCAATCGACTACCTTAAAATTTGGCCCTACGATAAGCTCTGTTTTATTGGGTTGGGACGACCGCGTGCTTAAGTAATAAGAATCGAGTTGGTTATCTGACTTCAGCCCATAACGCAACGTCGCAAAGAATCCAACAAATGCACCACCAGTTTCAAATCGTAGACCAATTGGTGCCAATTTTCCATACTCGTAGCCGATATTGGTAAATAGCTTTCTTCTAGCCCGACGCAGTGCCGCCAGCTCCTTCTTCTCCTCCCGTTTAACCATCACATCGTAAGCGTATTGCGAAGTCGGATAATTTTTGTTCAGATCTCCTAAGGCAGCAGATACCTCAATTTTAGAGGTCAAATCTTCCTCATTAAACTTCGTTATATACCCTTCAAGAGCAGACTTTACCGTCAATAGATCCGAAAAACTGTAGTTTCCCTCTCGTTTAAACAGCTGGTAACGGCTCATAGCCTGAAAGTAGCTCACTTTTTGATTATCACGGGATCTGTCCGGAAAATCATTTGTAGCTGAAATGATTTTACCATACTCCTGTGCATTGTAGCTGTCCGATATCGCATCAAATTTACGTTGCATCGCTAAGGCATAGGCCGCAGTACGTTTATCCTCTTCTTTTTTTCTGAACTCGTCAAGCGATTTTGGTAATCCGGCAACAATATTTTTGATCTTTTCTACTTCGGCCGTACTTAACTTAGCCAGAGAATTATGGTCACTGCTTAAAATAGCATTTCCAAGTGCAACGATAGATTCTACTTCATGGTATGTCTGCGAGGGACTATGATCATATAGCTTGTACTTGACCATAAAATTATAAAACTGAACAGGGCTCTCATCATATCCAGATTCTTTGGCAACCTTAATGGCGGCTAAACTCTGGGCATAATCTTGCACCTCATAAGATTTCCTGATTGCTGTAAGTAAAGTCTGTTGCCTTTCGGTCTTTTTCTCCTGTAAGATTCGATTCTTGGTATCGTCATAACTTTGCTGTGTCTTTGGATACTCGTCCATTTTTTCGAGTATCCTTTTGACATCACCTTGGTTGCGCGATTTTGAATAATTTTTCAAAAACAGAGCGGCTTGGCTACGTACCTTATTGATGAGCTCAAAAGATGGATAGTCTCCATTATCCAGTAATTTGAAATAATTTACGGTCTTAAAGTAGTCCACGAATTCTTTTGTTTTCGTCTTGCCGTGAATTTTATTTAGGGTATTTATGGACTCTTCATACAAGCCGTTATCCATTTGTGCTTTGGCCTGGGCCAATAATTCATCGTTGGTCGCCTGCGCAAAGCAAAAAGAGACCAGGCCCATTAAAAAAAGGGTTAACAAATATTTCATATCTATAGATTAATCTATGTAGGTTTTATTTGATACAGCCACTGTTTAGCGGAAGGATCAAATTTTATAAATTCATGTTCAAATTCCAGTTTTCGTAATTCCGATGAAATTGCTGCAGCTTGCTTACGCCAGCATTTCTAACGGCAAGAACAGATTTCTTTCTTTTGAGATTTGCATCTAGGTTTGGCATCCGCTCCAGTTCATTCATTAAAGCCATATACCCACTCTCATCAAATTCCGCGAAACCTTGATTGATCAATGAGTTTACACGTTGTGGCAGGACTTCCGTATAGTGATTCAAAGCTTTAACTTTATTTTTGATCGTTGCAACCTCGGCCGTATGACCAAAAGTACTTTCGAGATGAGCGACAAGAATATTAAGTTCTGCCTGTTTAACAGGGTCCGAACGAAGCAATTTATTACTGCGGTCGATGCTCAGTTGAGTATATCTGCCATTGAGCTGCTGAAGCAGCATGTCCTGAATCGCTTTATTAAACAGATTCTGTGAAGCTGCATTATTGATCTCGATCAGTAAGTTGTTGTACTGGGCCGGACTTACATTGTCTTCGGAAAGCTCTTGGATCTTATTTTCCAACACTTTATGCCCACTTGCCATTGTGATAGCCGATTGCTTCCTAGCGCCATGCTGGGCTGGAGATGAACTCATCAGCTTCATCGAACCAACAATCAGTAAACCAACCCCTAGGGTAGCTCCCAAAAAATAAATTCCCCTATACTTTTGATTCATGGCCTTTGGTCCCTCCTTTCGCTGGCTGGCTAGATTGTTTTTCAGGCTTCTCCGGCTTTACTTTATTATTTTTTTCGCTGGTGATCTCTCCGCTATCTATCGGTCTTGAATTGGTCGCGCCAGGCTTATCCTCCGGAATATCGCTTGGAATCTGTGCGGTAAGCTGATCACAAAAATTAAGAACACGATCCTCATCCTGAAAAATAGAGCGTAACTCGGCTTTAGTTAAAGTTTTCGTATTCTTCTCCTCTCCTTTTTTATACAACTTCCAGCCTTCAGCTTTTCCTTTGTAATTAAAAACGTAACCTTGCAAGGTAGAATCGCTAAATTCGAGGTACAGTGCCTTACTCTTGGCAGTATCGATTTTGAAGTTAAAATTCTCGGCGGGTATTTCCTCTTTTACATCAACAGTATCGGTAGCTTTTTGTCCCGTTCCAAAAAAATTCATAACGAGGCCAATTCCCCAATAACCGATGGCAATTCCAAGGATTGGGCCAATAATCCACGCCCATACCAATCCATTCGAACTTCGTTCAGGCTCTCGGTTTGAAGGTTTCGGCGGTCTGGGTTCCTCGGGGCGCACCTCCACTTCTCCTTCGAAAATATTGACGTCCTTATAACGTGAATCAAAAATAAGCTTGTATTGCACACGGTCGCCATCTTTGCAGATAATAAATTGATCCTTCGCCAAACTAACCTCTTGCTCGTTGATCTTTACACGCAAACCATTTGTAGTGGTATTGTTAAATGTAATCTTACGAACCTTTCCAAAGAAGTTTTGCGCCGACTGAAAACCGAACTGTTGAGCGACGCCCTCATTTTGTATTGACTGTTCGTCCAGGAAATAGACTTTGCTCGCATATACCAATTTGGGGTTGTTGAAAGCATCACTCTGATCCAAAGTGAGATTCAAAAACTGATAATATATTGTTTTATCCAGATCAATCACCGGTTTAATGCAATTGACTCGTTTGATGTCTTTTGCAGCCTCTTCTAGAATAAGATCGTAGTTTTGATTATTTAAACTCCCGTCCTTCATATGATTTATAAACTGTGTGGTGATCTGCAATAGATATTGCATGACACGTGACAGCAGCTCATTGTGCTTAACAATCAAACGCACTGCAAAAAATCCATTACGCTTTGCATTATCCTTCATACTCGTATTGATAACCGAATAAATCAAATGCTGGGCGGTTCGCTTGACAGAATAACAGTACCCCTCATTAAACTGACCTACTTGACTGGTTTCATCAAATGAAAGCTGTAACTTTTCTAATTCATTTTTATTCAGTCCGGCCGAGACATACTCATAATCCAGACCATTCAGAGTACGTTCGATAATAAGATGCACTCTATTTCTATAATGTGTACTTTCCATAAATATTTCTTAAAAAAATCTTTTCCAAAATGCGCCGCCTTTTACGACAAAACTATCTTCCAACATATTCTTCACCAGTTCTTGCGGATACTTATCTTCTATCGTAGTCACAATCTTTTCGTAAACAAGATCACCAATGGAAAAAGGCAGTATTTTGATCTTAAATTGGTTTCGGGAATTTTCCCGCGCTGTCTTACAGTTTTCGATCAGGGACAGGAACTCCTGATTCATGTAATCGAGGGCCAATTCACTTTCTGCCCTATCGTCATCGCGATATCTGGTCTGTTTGATATAATCAAACTTATTGACCACAAAATATACCGCATCGGTATTATCCAATACCTTGGAGTCTTTAAAAATGGATATGATATTGGTGTAGGCAATGCTTTGGTCTAATGCTCCAAAGAATTGTTCATCATCAAAACGTTTGTCATGTGACATGGCATCAATAATAAAAACCAATATTTTTTTATTATTGCTTTTTACGTAATTGATAAATTGGGGGATCTCCGAATTGTCAAAGCCCTGATTAAAGATCTTCACATAATTTTCACCCGGAACTTCGACAATATTGAAGGGATGGGTTGTACCTTTTTGATCTTTAAATGAAGTCGCAATATAATTATAACTTGCGCTATCAGTACGTATCGGCAATACACCGTAATCTAAATTTCTCTTCAGGGTTTCCAAATATTTATTCCCATCTGGATTATAGCTATCGTGCATTAATATCCCCTGCTTATTGGAATGTTTGATGAGACTTGCCAAGATCGTTGATTTACCCGAAAAGGGCATACCCACCATATAAAGATCTGTCCGTCCGCTTTCCATGGGTGGCAGATCCTCAATTCGCTTAAAGATCGTAATAGCAGAGGCACTGCTATAGAATTTCAATGCCTGAACCACTCTCTTTTCGACACCAATACTTTCAAGATAGTCAAACGTCAGTTTCTTCTCCCCGATAAGCTTTTTGATATCGTCGGCAGAAATTTCATTGTTCTTGATTTGTTCCAGCAATGTTTCACTGGTCTGAATCGGAGCACTCGGACTGGTCATCGTAGGTAACGGAGGCATCCCTGGTATTGGCGGCATCAGCGGCAACTCGACATCAATAGTTGGCAAACCTGGGATCGGAGGCGGCAAAACAATTTTGCCATTCCGACTATCATCCAAAAGCTGCAACTCTTTCAATTTGTCCCTGGTCAGACCATGCTGTTCCAATTCATCAAATGCGATAAATCCGCCCACGATAGCTTGATCCAAGGCAGGCAATGGAACCATATTACAGTTCGATAAAATATTTTGTTTTTTATGCTTATCCATCTTTTTAGGTATTAAAGTTCTATTGTTCCACCACGATTAATAATTTCTGCTTCAGCGTCCTTTAAGCGGGGACTGTTATACTTGCGCACCCGATACGTGAAGTAGGGGATCAAAATAAAGGCATGCATAATCAGTATAATAATCAATGGGAGGAGATAATCGGGCGAATAGATCTTCGCCAATGCAATCGGGCTGTCCAAGGGCAAATTCCGTTCACTGATCGTAACTCTGATCGGTTCATTGTCAACGGGTAGCTCCTTGATTTTTTCATTCACAAGCGTTGCGCTACTTTTAACAAAATCGTTCAGGGCAACGTAGTTTGTTGCCAAACCAAGCCTATCCCATTGCTGAAAGATCTGATTATAACTATCTGCTTTTTTGAATACCAAACTGTCCAACAACTTATGGTTGTTGTTATATTTAACTTGATAAGCATTCAATATGGCATTGGTACTTGCCGACACGTCAATACTTGCGGACGGACTGTTCAATATGGCTTCGGGCAGGTTAAAAGGTGGATTTCCCAATTCATTGCGCAGTACATTTGTTCGCTGATTTTTATAGGCCTGTAACTTACCTTTAAACAGCGCCTCAAAAGTCTGCAGCGATTCATTTGCGCGTTTATCGTATTGTGTGGTTAAATTTTTCACAAGCAACACTTTTTCATCTGCTTCTTTCTGAATTGCCTTTCTGCTGTTTTTCTCAATATTGACCAAATGGATCATAAAGACATAGCTGATCAGGCCAAAAACAACGAATACAATAAAAAACAAACTGGCGGTACTCTTCAGATATCCTTGATTGAGCATACGCTCTTTATTCCGTTTCAGCAGCTGCAACACAAAATAATAACAGACTACAATAATCAGGCTGACGGCTAGGCTCAGCAACATGCTACCCTCTGTAATATAGAGCATTCCAAAAAAATTACAGAGTAACAGGATGAGCAGGAAAATGGATGAAACCACATCCACAAACAAAAAATTCTCTTGTTTCATATAGGCTAAATTTTCTTTACTTCTAGATTCAAATATTAAAGATTAGGCTGGCCCACCGGCGGCAGATCTAAATACACCATGGAGGTTGTCTGCACCATGGAAGCAGTAGTATGTCTATATCCTGTAGGCGTCGCCTGGACCTTGCCTCGTCTTAACGCGGTGCCAGCAGTAAGGCAAAAGATCCAAAAAAGTACACTCAGCAATACAAAAGAGACCAGGACCATGTAGTAATAAAAGGGGTATTTTGACTTTTTCATCGGTCTTTATTAAAGTGGACAATTAACAATGTACTCCCAAACAGTACGGGGTGTCGGTGCTGAAACTTCCACATAGCAATATTTGGGTTTGCCAGGAGCAACTTCATAAATCCATTCCAGCTGGCCGGCTCCAGAAACAGGTCCATCTGTATGAGCAATAGGTTTACCATCGTAATACACTTTGATCTCATCTGGGATTGTTTTCGTATCATACTGCAAAATGACGCGTCCCGATTGATCGCCCAGGATATGCTTGGTCTTGGTGACTCCCTGACTACCGGACTCTACTTTTGCATCACAGTTAACGATCGTATTTTCAGCTTTTTTGTCGTCCCGTGGAAGCGCCCGATTTTTATCAAGTTCCCCTATTTGCAGCGAATCAATATTGCCAGGTAAGGTATTGTCGTCCCCATCAACCGGTCGTGTAGAAGAAGCGGCATGGTTATCCCGGCAATCGTTCAGTTCCTGTCTTAGCACCTCTATCGTATTCTCAGGATTCCATAGCAAGGCATACACAAGCAAACCGATAAGCAGAAACAATAGGGGATAAAATAGCCACCAGTTGTTGGCGAAAGATTTGTTTTTTACATGTTCCATTACGATCTGTGGATTAGAGATTTAAAAAAGAATACTAAACAGATCAGCACCAGTAGTACGATCAGCACCGACCAGTAAGTCACCGCTATATATTTTAGAAAGGCCAGAAAACTTTCTTTCTTGGCTATTTCTACATCAATATTTTCTTCTTTGACACCAGCCATAAAATACTCTTCGGGGGCAACCGGCGATGAAATGGGGGGGGCAATTGCAGGTACAGGCTCCAGGTTTTGAGATTGTTTTGGTGCACTAATATCAGCGATTGGGGGATCCATATCCGGAATCTGTGGGGGCAATGGGGTATCCTCCGGACTAATTGACTCCTGAAAGCTATCACCAAGAAGGTGCGGTTTCCGATTTTGGTTATTCTCAAACTTCCAGCCCCAGATGATGCAGATATCATGCCCATTGGTGAAAATAAGATTGTCCTCTGGATTAAAAACTGTCTGAAGAATTGCCCCCCAATACTGTACGTTGGCGTCTCTATTCCGCATAAGATCTTCGATACGTTTTTGAAGTTCCTCCATTACTAGCCAATATTGTTTGAGACCATATTCCCGATAAGACGAATGCTCTACCGGCTGAAGGCCCATATGTATGCTGTACCAATCAATATCATAGTTGTTTTTGACCGGTTTAGCCAAAAAATTCCGGTACTTTTTATCCAGGTTGAAGACCAAAAAATTACTGATTCTATCGTATTGACTAAACAGATAAGCATTGTCAAACGATAATGGAATGTACCTATCCGTTGCTATTGAATGAAATTTTTGCATTTTTAAACCAGTTGAAAAGGTGAATACTGTTCGACCAATAATTTTAATTCCTGATTGGCCTGCTCATCGTAATCGATATATCCTGCATTGACAAGGAGTGAAAGGCGTAAATATTCAATCCATTTGTTGTACTTCTGTAGTGCTATTGCGCGTACATCAATATTTTCGGCGTCGAATAAAGCAGATATCGCGCTGGCGGATGTATCAAGTTTTCGTTCAAAAAATCGATTGGGATTAGCTACCAAGATGTTTCTTGCTTCCTCTTTCTCTTCTTCCGTAAAATAGCCCACATCAAAATTAAAAATCAGTTCATTGATCACCAGGGAGAAGGTTTCGGTCAAAAATATTTCATAACCATGGTTAACATCTATCTCAGAAATGATATCATTTAACAATCTGACCATTTTGCTGGCGACATTTCGCTTTTTAAGCAGTTCCTTAAAGTAGCTCACAACGAAAATCAAACTGTTTCTATTCAGTCCATACGCGATGAAATCCCTGTACTGATCCAAGTTGTTGATCTTCATTAACCAAGATTCGAGAATTAATTGAACGTAATACTCAGATTTTGATGAATTGGTCTCTTCCTGCTGAAATAATTCAGCGATTTCAATACCACTGTCTTTTAAAAAGCCTTCAACAGCTTCATGCGATGAAAGCCAAAGATGCTTTTGCAGAATGGTCAGCATTTCTGCTTTCGACTTCGCCTGTTTGAGCTCCGGATATTGAACCAATAGAATGGACTCCTGTGTGGTTTCATCCAATATGCGACAACTGGTATCAACCACCATATGTTCATTCAGCAACTGAAAAATATCATTAGGGTTAATCGAAAGACAGTCTATAAAGGCGTTAAACAAGCCAAGATCTTTTACTAAGGCACTGTTAAATGCCAACTGAAACTGATTTACCTGACGCATCTGCGTTTCGCGCATCACAGTGACATCATCCTTATGAATAAAACGTTCGAGGTCCCGCTGTATCTTGGTCAGGATTGTGTTTAACTTTTGAAGGTTATGATTGATCTTGGTTTTATTCCCCGATACCTTCGCCAGGGATTCAATAATCAACGCAGACCCATCATGATTGATGGTAGCAACGTGTTGCCATGTTCTTTCAGCATCCTGGAAATGATTTTGGACAAAACCATAGCGTGTAAAGGACTGCTTCATGACTTTCAAAAAATTCTCCCTTTCGGGATGGATTGCGAGCTCTTCCCCTGCCTGTTCAAATCCGACAAACGTATCGTTTGAATACTTGTAATCGCGCAACAGATAGAAATTCTTGAACAGATTTTCCTGGCTTGTCCATTTTGTGTGCCAGTTACGCGACTGCGTAACGATCTCCTGTTCAAAGAAACGCTCAAAACGCGTGTGCCATTTGTAGTTTAATTTTTCAGCAGATTCCAGGTATTCACCGTCGTTTGTGGTGTCAAACTTGATCTGATTATTGAAAAAGGTAAAGATGACAAACAATGGCGGCAAGCTTGCTTCTTGAAGTGATTTTGATCGTTCTTCGACACTCCCGCCTACATTGTTCTCGATCCAGTTGTATAACAGCGATGAAATTTCGTTGACTTCCAGCTGCTTGTCATTGGTACAGAACAAGAGATTATTGATATTAAAATCAAGAGAGTATTTATTAAAAAGATAAGAGACCTTACCCCGCAATAACATGGCATCAATATTCTTTGTCGAGATATCCGATTGATCCAATGCCAAACGGCTACGGGCTCCCGGAAAGTCCAATAAATCATTGTATTTTAAAAACTCTTTGGATTCGACTAGTCTTTCGGGAATCGAAAAAACAAGTTCGGCAATCAGCGCTGACAATGCAGGGACCTCAATCTGAACCTCAGCACCATTCGTCAACTTGAAAATTGTGCTGCCCTTTCCAGAATCGGCACTGAGTTCGCCCAAGCGTTTGACATCAAGAATGGCTCCCCCCTCGCGCAGGACATTTTCAAACTTGATATACCCATGGCGTGCAAACTGTACCAATTTCAGCTTATTGATCAAGTTGATAAAAAGATCTGTCAATAGAATTTCCTTATTCCAGAGGATATCAAATATGCGCGACCAATCTGTAGCCTCATAATGATGGATAATGCGACCTATACGTTCGAAGAACCTTGTTTCATAAAGACCTTCAAACAAGATGGTATGCTGTGAAAGATTTTTTTCAAAATACTCCTTAATCTCAAGCACATCGAATTCGGTTAAAAAATCCTGCTGAGTTCCTTTTTCCTCAAGCTCCAGCTTTTTAAGATGTGCTTCAAAATCCCCTTTTGAAGGAAAGGAAGTAATTTTCTTGAGATCCAGAAAAAAAGCATCAAGCAACACCAATAGTATATCTTTTGCTGCCAGCAAGTTCACCTTTATTGGAAAATCTGGGAACGAGGGATCTTGATCAATCGTAAATCGAGTGACCAAGCCCGTACTTTCGGCACCAGTTCCCGGCGGATTTATTTGCTTTAGGAAATCATATTGTTTACCGTCATTTTCAATCTCAAAGGGCCTGTTTGTATCGCTCAACAGGTTTTTGATCAGATAGGATTTTCCCACCTGACTTGCCCCAAAGACAGCGATGACCGGTTTATTACCGATATTGCCCTGAACCTTTTTTATGGTATTCAAGCTGTTCTTCAAGCTGAGGAGCGCTTTATTACGTTCTTCATACTTTAGATTTTTGTCAGCCCATTGAATCGATCCCTGTATAAGATCGATCTTACCGGAAATAAATTCCTCGATAAGCTTGATTTCTAATTCAGAATAATTATTCGACATTTCTTTTCTATAAAACGAATTCACAAGTATCTAACCAATATCCTTGAACACTATCCAGGGTCTGATAATGGAGCTGGAAGAAACGCCCCGGCTTCTCATTCCCTTCATTATCTTCGATATGTTCGATCTTCAATATTTCCTTACTTTCATCCCAATCTCGGGCGATGGTCACCTTCAACGGTAGATGTCGTAATATTTCACCCCGCTCTTTATCGACCTGTTCTTCATAAAATGACTCATCGCGACCGACAAAACGGTTCTTGATAACCTCTTCAATCTGCCTGTGATCAATACTTAATCTATAGAGACCTGAATAGGTGTAGTTTCGCGATAGATATTTCGCATAGCCAAACTCAAAAGGAAGTGATTTAAGCAGAAAAGTCTGTTCATGTTTTTGTGGAGTCAAAATGACTTCTTTTCTATTCTCCACTTTGGAAATAATATGATCGGCCGTTGAACTCAGGTTTTTGATCAGCTCCGTTGTATTTAAATTGAAGTCCTGTATCTTCTTCAATTTCGCTGCCATCAAAGCGATAATTGCCCCCACGGCAACAATCGTCTTGGGATCTTCAACATTCCCCAAATTGTCTGCAAACGGATACCATTTTCCGATCCAATAATTATTGAGATTGATCACATTGGTCGGCGAAACAAACAGAAATTTTTTGAACAGTTCCTCATAGCTAAGCAGGGATGCAGGCTTTCCGGACAGGACCACAAAATCACACTCAAACTGGTTAATCACCAGACACATTTGACGAACCAATCCCTCAAATACACTAGAAACGATCTCATTGACGACCTTAGCCGATATTGTCCATCGGATTTCCAAAAAATTAAATCCTATTATCCGCTCAAAATAGTTGACAAGTGCACTATTTTCAAATTTGTGCCCTATGATTTCTTCGAAAGACATTTCCAAAGATTCTTGCTGATTGGCCTGTTGTAGGTACTTAAGTACAATAGGCTGTGCTACCTGATGGACAAATGATTTGCGCATCATCTTTGCGAGATAGCCCATATTATTGGAGTTCTCACCAAAAAATCCGTTGATCCGACTTTGGATGTCTATAATTCCCTTTGATCTCCCATAATTTTCTAATCCTTCAATGGCCGAATCATCCGTTTTTAGGGGACTGCGAATAATCAGCTTTTGGATCAACTCCTTCATCAGATCATCTCCTGCCAATTTAAAACTATCCCAAAATAGCGGTTGGGGAATCAATTCCTGAATCTTATTTGAGGTCTCAAGCTGATATTGATTGATGATAATATCAGTTGTTCCCGCGCCGATATCAATGGAAGCAATCTTTAACGTATTCTTATTATTGAATAAAAAATGGTCAATCACATAATTGTTGCTCCGCAGTTTTTTCGAAAAGAGGCTGTAAACAAACACCAGCTGGCTACATGTTGCCTCATCATACATCCAATCTTTTTTATCTTCCAGCTGGCTGAGGGTCTTGGATATATCCTGAATAGATGGAATAATCTCCGGCTTTTTAAACCAGTTTGTATTTTCATCCTGATCAAAGTAGAATCGTTGGTATCCATCCAGTAATTCACAGGCTTCTGCCGCTGCTTGTCTTAGGGCGATCTGCTCATGCTGAATCATACCAGTAGGGCATGATATCGTAATCCTTTTGATTGTCCTTGGCATAGTCATCTCGCCGTGTTCCTCCCTGAACTTAAAAGAATTGATCTGCACGTGCGCATGCATCAATACTTCCAGAAAAACAAACTTCATTAGAGAAGCCCTTGAAAACATCGATTTTGCACCAAATACCTCTCGCGAACTCTTTAAGCTACCGTCTAGGCTCAGTTGCTCTGATATGCCATTCAGATACACTTTCTTTACCCGATTAGTCTTAAGAGGTTGAAACTCCCATTCGCGGTCACTTATCTGATCATCCCATAAATAGCGTTTCGGGCTCGAGTTGTAAGTCTTTAGTTCGTAACCAAGATCTAGATTTGTACTTGCTGAATGGATCAATTTTTCTGCTTCAAAACCAATACGGGTCAAACTGGGAACAATAAATTTATTGTTGTGGTAATTATCTTTATCAATATTTCCAAAACTAGATTCGCTAAACATCATGTTCATCGGAAATGAGTTATTGTATTCAAGATGCGGATTGGTATAATCTTGAATGATAAGTTTCTTAACGCTATCAAAGTCAAAACTATCATCATCCTTATTCTCAAATAGAAGCGCACAGGTAGCCGAATTGCCGATATCAATGACGAGATCTACAGTTTTCTTTCTGATATTATCCGTAAAGAGCTGAATTTCGGGTGACTCCGTTTGAGCAGCCAGCCACTTCATCAGAAGAACATATTTGGCGATGTATTTTTTTATCGGATGTGTATATCTTTCTTCTTCATTTTTATCATAAAATAAGTCGGCCAAATACCGATCAATCCATGCAACAGAGTTGTCCTGCGTAAATAAGAAATTACTCAGATTGATTTCATCAGACTGGAGTCTGAAAACATTCTCATCCGGATTATTGCTCAACTGAGGACCAGTTTTATCATTTTCACTTCTGGCTAAAGACGTATCTACGGCAATGACGATTTTTGCCAGTGAAAACTCTTCATCACAAGTAAAAAACACGCGGACCCAATCTGTAGGATACAGCAAGTCTCTATTAATGGCGTTCTCCTTAAAAAAAGGCAACGGAATCCATTTATTTTGGTACTGCTTAAGTGTCTGCTTCAGATTACTTTCTTCGTAGACTTCAGTAACGATACCTGTACAGGTACTCAAATCAGCTTCATCTTTGAGACGCTTATTGATAACAAATCCCTTATCGATCAGCTCCTGTAAACGATAATAATTCTCATTACCTTCCTTTGTAACTTTAAATAAGGGATCGAGAATAAAATCGAAAAAATTGGTATCGAACGGTTGGTGGTAATAAAATCTATTTTCCTTGCCAAACTCGAGATCAATATTTACCTCATACTTGTAATATTGAATGCTCGAATTAGCAATCAAAGAAATCCTTTTCATCTATCTAATATGGTTTTGTTAAAATCTTGTTTGGAAATTATCGCCTTTGGGATTGGGTCCGTAGTCATTTACGAATCTGTCACTTTCGCCAAATGCCATCCAAAGACCGTAAAAAGGAATAATCTGGAACCACCCGGAGTTTCCACGATCGTGACAGCGCTTGGTATTTTGGGCAATGAGGAACCAGTAAAAAGGAAGTACAAATAAAAAGAATGCACCGCCCCCACCCGATACTCGCTCGATCCTAGCCGTTACTGCGGCAAGAAGCAAGAAATAGATATAGGCGATTAAATAACTGAGCCAGTATTCAGTCCTTCTGATTCTTCCTTTAAAACCAAATGGATTTGAGAACATAGCTTGCTTCGGATAAATCAATTGATGTTGCGCGGCAGCGAATGGATCGTCAATCCCGTGATATTGATTCAAGGAAGAGGTGTAGGCCCTCAGTTGACTCTCAACACTATTTTGATAAACTGCGGGTGCATTGTCTACTGCAATAACAGCATTTTCGGAAATGGCTTCTTGCGTGGAAACAGGTTCGTCTTGGTTTAATGGCTCAATGATTTCGATTGATTCTACAGAGTCTTCAACAACAGGTTTTGTTTCTTCCGGCGGAACGGAAAGATATAGAAATTCCTCCAGCTCACCGGCAGGTTGCCAATTTTCCAATCCCTCGTACCAAACTAATGTCTCTTCAGAAATATCGGTGGCTTTAATTTCCTCAAAGGATAGCGGGCCGATCCTTTTACCGTCAAGTATGTAAAAATATCTTTTCATTTGAACATCCAATTAATAATCGCTAACTCGTAATGGTTAATACAAAAGTAGCTGACAGAGTTCGCATGATTTTACGGGAAGCCGTAAAGCTGTCATTAAAATTCGAATGAATTGGGTAGTATTATAAGATTTAACAAAAATACAATCGAGTTCCTGGAGCCACTATAATTCTTTTGTGTAGTTTTGCATAAATTAAAGCCAAAACGTATTTCTTATCCATATGAATTCAAATCTTCCAATAAATCGATCCATATCTTGGCCATCCTTTTTAACTGTATTCGCTATTGTGATCGCTTTTCTTTTTGGTTATGAGTATATCGCCAAAACAGATGATATATTTAATGGCGTAATAATCTTCTGCGTTATAGCGCTAGTGTTGCGAATTACTATTCCAAAAAGTCATCGAAAAGGAATGAAAGCACTTAAACAAAATGACTTTGAAACAGCGGTTGTACATTTTAAAGAGAGTGTTGATTATTTTACTAGAAACAGCTGGGTTGACCAGTATCGTGTCATTACAGTTTTGAGTTCTTCAAAAATGTGCTTTCGAGAAATGGGCCTTTGTAATATTGCATTCTGTTATTCGCAGACCGGGCAAGCCGAAAAAGCAAAAGCGCTATACGAAGAAATTTTGGAAGAATATCCGGATAATGGAATCGCTTACTATTCGTTAAACACAATCAATACGTTTTCCAATAAGGCTGATTAAATGATCGAGCATTTAGCTGGATCTCTTATAAGTCGGCTGTTATATATGATCATAAAAACAAATAAGGGCTATCGGTGGATAGCCCTTTCTCATCATCTTATTGGTTAAAATATGGCACTAAATATCTTGAATGCAGTAGATATCGTTTTCAGCAAATATTCCTACCTCTTTATTTATCTTGCTTTCACAAAGGTAGCACGATCCCCCCAAGAGTCTTTACGGAAAACCGTAATCCTATATAAGAGATTATTTATATGAAGCCTAATTCTTTACAGTATGCAACAAGCTGTTCGTTTTTAGTATATCCAAGTACATCCTTCATGAGATTGAGCCGTTTCTCAATACTACTCAGGCTCGACGGACGAATATCACGCTGTTGCAGATATTCAGGCATCTCTTTTTGAGAAACACCTTCGTACAGGAGTTTAATGATATGCAGGTCAAACTGCGTAAACTCATGCGAATTCTGCTCCTGAATAAATTTTTTACTGTCGGGCGATTGGTACGTGCGGTTCTGATCAACAGCTTGCAATGCCTCGCGCAGATGTTGGCCATCGCGGCGTGCTTTGCGAACAAGGCCATCGATCTCGTTATTCTTGAACATATCATTGATCAAAGATGAGCGATCCTTGGCCGTCAGGACAATAACTTTGATATCTGGTTGTACAAGTTTGACAGCTTTGATCAGTGAAAGGCCATCCTTTATCTCCTGCGGACTATCATCATCTTCAAATTCGATATCCGTAATGAGTAGGTCATATGGTTCGCCATCGCGGATCGCATTTTTAATCCAGGTCAGTGCATGGTCGCAATAATAAACGTATTTGGTATTGTGAATACCGAGGTCGTGCAAGGTTTTCTGCACAGAAATGTTGGCTATCTCGTGGTCTTCGGCAATGAGTACTTTCTTAAACATACATTATTGTCTTTTTATAATGGGATAACGGTCGTGATATTGAGCCCTTTTCCCGGTTCATTGACAAAGGTAATTTTACCACCCAGGCTTTCAATACGGGAAACCGTATTTGCTAAACCTTTTCCATTCGATTTTTCTTGTGGGATCCCTACACCATTATCTTTATAGAATATCTTGAGCTCTTGGTCTGTTATTTCAAAACGTACGACGACCTGTTCTGCCTGACTATGTTTCTTCATATTGACCATCAGCTCCTGAAGCACATGTTTGACTTCATCTTTAATGCGTTTGCTGATATCGTCCCATTGTTCGGCATCGTTACCGGCGATTAATACCTTCCGATGGTCAGCGGCAAAGGATTTGAGTAAGCTGGCCAGTTGCTCGTTATAAGGTATCTCTGTAATCGTTTCCTGTTCGACATCGTGCGAGATATCGCGCGACTGATGGTACATATTTTCCAGTTTATCGAGCACACCATCGCGATCCACTTCATCGCCATGTTCAATTTCCGACATTACCCGATAGATACCATTGGCCACGACGTCGTGAATCTTTTTGGAAAGATGAAGCTGTGTTTCTTTGACCCGATTCTGTGCTTCGAGTTCGAGACGTTGCTTGCGTCGTTTATACCAAAGGGTTCCCCCACCAACAGCTAATAGGAGTAAAAAAATACTTGCACCTGTAATCGCACGTTGTCTAACCAGTCGGTTCTGCTTTTCGACATTTTCTTTTTCCAACCGCAGGTTATCGGCTTTATTTTTTTCGACTTCGTAGCGGATTAGAGCGAACTGGTTTTTGGCGGCGGCGCGGGCTTGCTGGATGCTGTCGCTTATTGTCTCAAATTGATTAAAATAAAAGGTAATTGAGTCTGACGAGCCTACCTTTATCATTCGTGAGAGGCCTTTCATCTGATCATCTCCACTCTTAAGTCGTCTCGCCATGGCTAGCTGTTTTCGAGCATAGAATAGGGAAGAGTCTGGATTAATCCTTTCATAATAGTCTGCTAAATGAGCTAGACTTGCATTCAGGCCCCATAAATCTTTTTTTTCCTCTCTAATCTTCAGGGCTCTTAAAAGACCTGAAACTGCTGAATAATTTGAATTTCTACGCCATCGGACGTAGCTTATATTCGACAAAGATCTTGCATACTCAGTTGGCAAAGCATGTACTTCATTTAATACACTATCTAAAATATCAATTGCTTTATCATATTCTTTAACATTCATATAGCTCATTGCTAAATTATTTTTATAAACTGATGTTGTCAATGAGTCGTCTGAAAAGTGAATAGCTTTTTTATAGAATAGAATTGCTTTCCTATAGTCACCAAGCTTATTAGTGCTGGCTCCCAAATTATTATAATCGGAACTTAAATATATACGATGTTTGGGGTTTTCGAAATTCAAAAAATTCAAGGCCTGTAAGGCGGTCTCCTGTGCTCCAAAATAATCTCCTAGATCCTTTTGCAAGATTGCCATGATAATTAAACAATTGCCTGTATTTATACTGTCTTTAGATTCAAGGAAAATATCTTTAGCCCGACTAAAATTTAAAAACGAACTATCGGAAACACCTTGTTCGAGATAATTGTATGCAATATCATAAAATGGATTTTCCACTGAAGGTTGTTTATCTATTTCTTTCTTGTAACAAGAGGAAAAAAATAACAGGGAGAGGAATATATAAAGAGGCTTCAAGATGGTTCATTTTTCTCGAAAATAATTAAAATTAGCCATCAAAGCAATATATAAATTTAAAACGGGAGGTAACTAGATGCTACCTCCCGTTTGTGTATTTGTTATGGTTTTGGTGGCCGAGGTGGAATTGGCGTGCTCGTTTCCCCCCCGTTATCCCCCGGATCCACAGGAGGCGTATCTGCCGTTTGTACTGTTGGTGTTCCTGCGCTAGGCTGTGAATTAGACGGTTGACCGATTCCAAATAGAAAATATAATATTAAACTCCACATGATTCAAAAAATTTAAAAAGTTGAAAAAATGAGTAGTCCCCGTGCACCATGCACGGGATTGCTACAAATGTTTTCAGAAGGCCTTCTGAATTTTTTGGGAAGTAAGAGTGTCAATCGCGGGAGGCAGAAGCTGCTTCCCAAACCGGCTAAAGACTACCGCGAGATCTTCTCATTGTGAAATCAGATTAGTATCTTAGTTTATATTTTAATCGATCCATCATCTGACTTCGAGAACAAAGTTATAGCCGTTAAAGCCCTTTTTATCAAATGATTCCGATAGGTCCGAAAGGTCCGATAAAATGCTAAAGATTCTATGAATTCCGATGTATAAAGAATGGATTGACTTACGGGATTCCGTAAATTCCGGTGTAGAATTAGCTTAATTTTGATGCCATGCCAACGACATTTGCCAAATTTAAAGAAGAGGTTCTTGCCCTATATGAGGCAAAGAAAAACAATCATGAGCTGGATGATTTATTAGTTAATCCTTCTCCCGCCAAGCTAAGAGATTATTGCTTAGTTAGATTATCCGAAGGTTTACCGCCCGAGGATATCGAAATTTTACAAAAGTTCTTTGATCCATATAAAAAAGAAAAGAACTTGGAAGAAGCAATAGCGAAATACAATACTGGGTCATTAAAGGCATTGCAGAAATTTGCCCTTAACATTACGCAAGATCCTGAAGACCGAGTAGTGAAGCTACTCGCAATACTCGTGGACTATCAGCCGAGGCCATTCCGATACAGCTATGATAGTTCAACACTAGATGGACCTAAAGATCCACCGCCAATAGGTGAAGAAAAAAGCTCATCACTGACTGATAAACTAGATGCCCCTTTAATTCCTACCGGCGATAAAGAGCCAACATCGCAAGGTTCATCAATGATTTCCACATTGACGGGTGAAAACAAAGAACTTAAGGATAAACCGGAAGAAGAAAAAGCTGAAGAATTAATAGACGATCTAGACGTTCAAGACGACTTAAATGAAATGAGGCAAAATCGGGAAAATATTGACAGATTTAAATATCCGCAATCATTTTTCACAAAAAACAAACTTGTATTGAGGTTTTCTGGTGTAGCACTTTTGGTATTTGCAATATTGACTACCGTACATTTTCTGACGCCTGAAGAGTGCATGTGCTGGAATGGAGAAAAATATATTGAGGTAGATTGTCAGAGTAAGACACAGCCCTATCAAGTGATAGGCTTAGATAAAAACAAACTCGAGGGATTTGTGAAAATAACGAGACCAGATACCCTAGGTCCCAAGGATGTAGGAAGAGTATGGTATTCAAAAATCAATCATGAGGTGGAATTTTTTACTGGACCGGGTTATCATCCCACAGAATTCGGACGTTCCCTAAAAGCGGCCACCATGCGGATTTTAGATAGCTATGCAGGAGCAAACGCCAAAGGTGATCAAAACAAGAAATATGGAATTATGCAAAAACAATAAACGTTCGTTATTTAAATCCAAATTTCCAAACGTAAAAAAGCCTCATCTTACGATGTGGCCTTAATAAACATATGATTCACTAGTGGTTTGTCTTTTATTACTGGCAAACCACCAGTTATTGGATACTACTTATACGAATTGATCGATTTGGATACTTTCCAGTCATTGCCCACACGCTCCAAAGTAACCAGATCAGTCTTGGTGAAGTTTTCAAATTTCAAAGTTACTTTACCGACCATATAGTCTGCCGACTCCTCGATGATATCTGTGCTTACTGTACAGTTTAGCTTTTCGCCTTTTTGTTTTTTCAGGGATTTAACCACTTCGCTGCGGCTGTTGCTTTGTGCATTGGATGCTTGGATCTTTTGATTAAAATCAGCTGCAAATAACTGCTCTACACCTGCTGATTCTCCCTCCGTAGTTACCGCGACATAGTGCTCTAAAGCGAAATCTGCTGTAGAAAGGTTAACGTTTGCTTTTGTTGCTTTTGCTCCAGGTCCTTCAGCTGCCATAGCGAAAGTTGATACGGCGATTAAAGCTGCTGCTGCGAATGTTTTTACTAGCGTTTTCATAATGTCTTTATTTTATATTGTTAGTTTTTAGTTCTTATTTGTTGACTCAAAACTACAACACAATAGGCCCTAGCCTACGGGCTTTAGACTAACGATCGGGAAAACTCGGTGAATGGCGGGAATAGGGAGGTGAATATTTTTTATTATATTGATATGAATCAACGATCAAATTATTTATGAATATACAGTCTAATACAGCTGCTAATCAAGCGAAAAATAAAATGTATGGAGCATTGTTTGGCATCGCGGTTGGTGATGCATTTGGTGTACCATTTGAATTCAGGTCGAAAGAAGAAATGCTAAAAAATCCAGCTACCGAAATGATCGGATTTGGCAGCCATAATCAACCTATGGGTACCTGGTCAGATGATACATCTTTAACCTTGTGTCTTGCAGACTCGCTGTTAGGTGGATATGATTTGGTAGATATCTCCAAAAAATTTATAGCTTGGAAGGAAGGTAAGCTGTGGACAGCAAGAGGAGAAGTCTTTGATATCGGTATCACCACGGCTAAATCGATCGGTGAGCTTAAAGATATTATCGGATCCGGGCAAATCGGAGAGCTACATTTGCTAAAATATCGGGCGAGAGAACAAGACAACGGCAATGGTTCGTTAATGAGAATATTACCCCTTTTATTTGAGATCAAAGGACTTAGCCCGTCGGAACAATTCGAGAAAATTTGGGAAATTTCCGCCCTAACGCATAAGCACATACGCGCTGCAATGGCATGTTTTATCTATCTTAAATTAGCCGAACTCATTTTGCTAGGTTTGGCCAAAGAGCAGGCTTATGCTGAAATGCGGAATCAAGTTTCAAAGTTCTGGACGGACATCAATTTCCCTGAGTCGGAAATAATTCATTTTAATAGCACCATTTTGCATGACATCCGATCTAAGACACATAATCAATTAAGGTCCAGCGGTTATGTAATCGATAGTCTAGAATCAAGCCTATGGGTTTTTATGGAAAAAGACAACTATAAAGACACTGTATTATCTATTGTAAGCCTTGGTGAAGATACAGACACCGGGGCTGCGATTGCGGGCGGATTAGCTGGTTTGTACTATGGGCTGGAAAGTATACCTGAAGATTGGCTTTTGAGCATCGCCCGCTATGATGATATCAAATTGCTAATAGAAAAAATAGCGAAGAGATATTTGGATTAGAAATTCGATAATAATGTCTAACAAGTAAGAGCTTATTTCAAAAATGTCAATTTAAAAAATCGAAACATTTATTTTTAAAACTATTTTAAATCGACAGCTGTTCTTACTATACAAAGCGGCTACAAGCTGCCTTTCAAAAGAAAGGTTCAACATAAAAATTGGCGTCGTACAGTGAAAATCCAATTGTCTTTAAAAACGTTGGATGACGAAACAAAAAAGAGGAAACGATAGGAAACATAAAAATTGCTGTACAAATAAACGCTAAGAGAAAGGGTCTGATGAGAATCAGGCCCTTTTGACGTAAAAAACCAGATCTCTCGACCTGGCCTTAATAAACATATGATTCACTAATGGTTTGTCTTTTGTTAACGGCATACCACTAGTTATTGGATACTACTTATACGAATTGATTGATTTGGAAACTTTCCAGTCATTGCCCACACGCTCCAAAGTAACTAAATCAGTCTTGGTGAAATTCTCAAATTTCAAGGTTACTTTAGCCACCATATAGTCTGCCGATTCCTCAATGATAGCTGTGCTTACTGTACAGTTTAGCTTCTCTCCTTTTTGTTTTTTCAAGGATTTAACCACTTCGCTACGGCTGTTAGACTGCGCATTGGTAGCTTGGATCTTTTGATTGAAATCTTCAGCGAATAACTGTTCCACCCCTGCTGATTCGCCCCCAGTAGTTACCGCTACATAGTGATCGAGTGCCAAGTCTGCGGTAGAAAGGTTGATGTTTGCTTTTGTTGCTTTTGCTCCAGGTCCTTCAGCTGCCATAGCGAATGTAGATACTGCGATTAGGGCTGCTGCTGCGAATGTTTTTACTAGTGTTCTCATAATGTCTTTATTTTATAGTGTTAGTTCTGTTGTTCTTATTTGTTGACTCAAAACTACGACACAATAGGCCCCTAGCCTATCGGCTTTAGACTAACGCTCAGGAAAACTCGGTGAATAGCGGGAATGGGGAGGTGAAAAGTCTAATAGCAGTATTTACTTTTTTACGGTTATAATAATCTTATCGTCTGCCATATTTGAATATCGGTCTCTTGCTGAAAAAGTGAGTTCAAAATCCCCCTCGACGGTTGGCAGCCCAGATAATTTCATTTGTTCTCTATCAAAATGCAGCCAATTAAATTGGTTTTGGATAATACTGTACACCAACCGTTCATCATCTATATCTTTAAAATAATTTTTTGGGACGGATATCTCGAATTTCTTTCCTATTTGAACTGTTGTATCAGAAAGAGAATTATAGACAAAAGGCTTAAACAGTTTTGAAGTATTAACCCAATATATATCAGATTCGGTTACTCCGCTTTCTCCAATTTGCAATCGAGTAAAAAACAAGAACTTATTATCAATAGTTACAAATGGTCTTCTGTCCCAATCTTTTGAATTTATTGTTGAATGAACAATTTGCGGCACAATCCAATTATTGTGTATATCGCGGTAACTGATATATAGATCAACTTTACTTTCATCGTTTGTATATCTACAAAAAATTATGTAATCCTCTTTTGGAGAAATAAATACACTTTCCTCATCATTTGGGGAGGCAAATTCCGGTATGATATCTGCGCTTGGATGCGTATTACCCACGAACTTTGAATAGAATAAATCAGCGTTGTGGCAATTTTCCTTTCCCTCGCAATTTCTGTTGGATGAAAAATAGATTGTACCGTCATAAGTCATGCAGGCGTTTGCTTCCCTACTTGCCGAATTTATTGGAGCTCGTATCATATTTGGAATCCCCCACTCACCTTTAACTTTATCAAGTATCCAAATATCTGTGGAGGCGTTATCCTTTCCAGCATTACTTTGACTAAAAAGTAAGGATGTACCGTTAGGTGAAAAATAGGGTAAATAGACACACTTATTTCTTAATGGTTCGAAAGCTACAGGTTTAGTCCACTTTTTGTTGATTTTTTTAGCATGAAATATCGCTCCACTGAAATCTTCTTTATCGAGTATTCCAAATGCTAATTCCCCGCCATCAGGTGTAAATGAAATACCATGTTCCAGTCGGCCTTTTACTGAAATGGTACCTGGGGCAAAAACAATAGGGATAGAATCAGGGTAGGTTTGCCCAAAATAATCTACCGAATTGGTAATCGATTTACAACCAATTAATAGAAAGATTAGAATAGGAGGAATGATTATTTTAGTCATATATCTGAATTTACGAATGCTCAGTAATCATGCCCAACCAATCTATTCCATTATCTTTATGTACTCGCATCTTAGCATATTTTCTTCTTCTTATAAATACAGGTACATTTTTATTTCCGTTTTATTGCGGGTGGCAGCTCTTCGTAATAATCTTTTATATAACGACTAAATGGATCTCCTGTAAGACCGATACTATATTCAAATAAATCAAAATCAAATGTGAAAGAAACTTCCTTATGCAGAAAAACCTTATTCTTCTGGTAGAGCTCTTCGTCTATAAAATAACTGACATCTTTAAACAAGAAGGTTTCAGTAGTCACTTGATCCTGAAAAAGTTCATAAAATTTTTCATAAGGAATATGAGAGACATTTAAATAGCCAAAAACGTAATCGGCTCCTTTTAAAACAATTTGTAAATAAAGTTTATAATAATACTTTTCGGTCATAATTAATATATCCTTGTGGCAATACTCACTTCATAAAGAAAACTCATCATCACCCATGAATACTTAAAGTTAACCAAAAAGTCTGTCTTATACTTGAGCAAAAGAAAAAAGCCAGATCTCGCGACCTGGCCTTTAAACTAAACTTAAACATATGATTCACTAGTTGTCTGCTACCGAGCAGACAACTAATGATTAAATACTATTTATACGAATTGATCGATTTGGATACTTTCCAGTCATTCCCCACACGCTCCAAGGTAACGAGATCCGTCTTGGTGAAGTTTTCAAATTTCAACGTTACTTTAGCCACCATATAGTCTGCGGATTCTTCGATGATATCTGTGCTTACTGTACAGTTTAGCTTTTCGCCTTTTTGTTTTTTCAAGGATTTAACCACTTCGCTACGGCTGTTAGACTGCGCATTGGTAGCTTGGATCTTTTGATTAAAATCTTCGGCGAATAACTGCTCTACTCCTGCTGATTCGCCCTCTGTGGTTACCGCAACGTAGTGCTCTAAAGCGAAATCTGCTGTGGAAAGGTTAACGTTTGCTTTTGTTGCTTTTGCTCCAGGTCCTTCAGCTGCCATAGCGAATGTACATACTGCGATTAGGGCTGCTGCTGCGAATGTTTTTACTAGTGTTCTCATAATGTCTTTATTTTATTGTGTTAGTTCTGTTGTTCTTATTTGTTGACTCAAAACTACAACACAATAGGCTCCTAGCCTATGGGCTTTAGACTAATGATCGGGAAAACTCGGTGAGTGGCGGGAATAGGGAGGTGAAAAAATCAGCTTGGTCAATTTGTAAATTGATATCGAACACCTGGCTAGAGACCAGTATTAGATAGAAGATACTGCTTGCTATAATTGATCCTCATTTTTATATTTAATTAATATATCCGGATAGTCATATCTATTACAAATTGACTCCAAATATTCTTCAAATCTTTTTGTATTTTCTCTTTTATCTTCTAGAATTAAAGCTGGCAGATATTCCAAATCATCCAAAAAATCGAACATAACTTCATTTGACACCTTTTCAAAAGCCATCAATCTAGCACGTATAATTAAATCATGGATTGCCAAAATAGCATCTCTTAACTTTTTCTCATCTACCATATTATGGCATCATTACAAATTTAAAATTATCGGCTTATTCTTCATCTCACACCAATCATCTAACATACTTATCTGAACTAAAATCTCTATTTGCACCTATTTTTAATTCTTTTTTATACATGAATACAAATAGCCCACTCTATACGAGTTATTTGTTTATAAAATTTAGATTTTTCAGATTCTTTGCTTTTCGAAGAACTTAACTTCCTCGAGATTCCCAAATACAGTTGTTATCTCAACTTCAAAAAATGTTTTTCGATTACGATCATCCTCAACATCAACTTTAAAAATAGTAGTGGAAAACGGCGAACCTGTAGAAAAATGAGGTCTAACTTTAAATTCTGATTTACCTAAAGTTAGTTTACTTATTTTCTTATAACCAATAAGCTTATATTTATTTTCAATAAGATAAATCTCTACATGATCTTGGAATAACCTCCTTAATCTGTATTTACTTCGATATGTAGCTAATATAAAAATTGCTATAAACATTATGGGTACTAATATAAAATCAAACCTTATCATATAATAAACAATCTCATGAAAAACCAATTTTTAAACTAACATCTCCTCAGAAAGATAAGTAAAAATCCAGTTTCTTTATCTTGCAGTCTAAAAACTTATGAATATTTCCATTCTTGACGACATCAAATTTTCATTCATACAATTTTGGTCATAAGGTGCTTGGATTTTTTGATTAAAATCGGCTGCGAACAACTGCTCTACACCTGCCGATTCTCCCTCCGTAGTTACCGCAACCTTGCCTCGCTCTGGAAAAACGTTACAAATTTAACCATTAGTCCTAAATACATGGAAATTTAGAGCGTGAATCGGATTATGAATTAAACAGTAATACCTGTATATTCATTAAAAGTAAATCTATTCGAGATCATAAATATGCTATTAAAGCGGAGTAGACTAAATCATAAATAAGCCATGTCAAAATTATTTCTTTGTGTCTTAACGAACTTCTTATTGTACAATTATGGTACAGCCCAGATTAATTGTACTTCACTATTTAAAAAAAAGTTTGAGAATAAAAGCTATTCTCCGGCCGAACTAGACAGCTTAATCAAAGATTTCTCCAAACTAAGAGCATGCGGACTCGACTCTGTCGCACTAGAAATTGCAACATCTTTGCCCGGAGTATTTAATACATTGATAGCTCCTTCAATGCAAGAGCCCAACAAGCAGATTACGTATAGCGAGGTATTCAATAAAATAAAAGAATTCAAAGCGTCGCCTGAATACCCAACCATATTGAAATTCCATATTGCCAACAAAACATTAAGGTCACGTACGGTTAATCTGAAAGAATGGTCAAAGGACAGTTTATTATTTCTTGATATTTTTGAAACGGACAGATCAGCAACCGACAAAGGTGAATTGGAGTTCTTTTATAATTTTATGAAGGAAAATAAAATCGGTGAGATAAATTATTACCAAGCTTGGGCCATTTTTAAAAATCAGCAAAAGCTAATGACTCCCCCAAAACCACAGAAAAAAATACTTTGGGATGATAACCAGGACAGCACTCTTGCGGAGGTGATACAGGCAGCTAAAGAACAAAACAAAAGGGTCATTCTCTATTTTTCCAGTTGGACTGACATCACAAGCAGAAAGCTAGAGGCTGAACTAATGTATCTAAGTAACGATAACTTAATGAAATATATCCGCAGTAAATTTGTCTTTAAAGCCATCCTTATTGACGACCCAAGTAAACTGACAACAAAGGAATTGCAACAGGATTCAAATTTTGTAAAAAACGCTGATAATAGAGGTGCCAAAAATCGAAATATCCAAACTTATTATACCCATTCAAAAAAAATACCTTATTTCATTATGCTAGATGAAACAGGTAAAATTCTGAAATCATTAAGTGAGAATATAACTAAAAAGACTCTTGATAAATTTTTAGAGTAAAAAGCCACATCTCTCGACGTGGCCTTAATAAATATATTATTCACTAGTGGTTTGTCTTTTTATGATTGGTAAACCACCAGTGATACGGTACTATTTATACGAATTGATCGATTTGGATACTTTCCAGTCATTGCCCACACGCTCCAAAGTAACTAAATCAGTCTTGGTGAAATTCTCAAATTTCAAAGTCACTTTAGCAACCATATAGTCTGCCGATTCCTCAATGATAGCTGTGCTTACTGTACAGTTTAGCTTTTCGCCTCTTTGTTTTTTCAAGGATTTAACCACTTCGCTACGGCTGTTAGACTGCGCATTGGTAGCTTGGATCTTTTGATTAAAATCAGCTGTAAATAACTGCTCCACTCCTGCTGATTCTCCCTCTGTGGTTACCGCAACATATTGCTCCAAAGCGAAATCTGCGGTGGAAAGGTTAATGTTAGCTTTTGTTGCTTTGGCTCCAGGTCCTTCAGCTGCCATAGCGAATGTAGATACTGCGATTAGGGCTGCTGCTGCTAATGTTTTTACTAATGATTTCATAATGTCTTTATTTTATTGTGTTAGTTCTGTTGTTCTTATTTGTTGACTCAAAACTACAACACAATACGCCCCTAGCCTACGGGCTTTAGACTAACGATCGGGAAAACTCGGTGAGTGGCGGGAATGGGGAGGTGAATGTTTACGAATTACTGATTACGGAGAATTATATTCATAATTAAAGAAATATAAAGGAAATCGACACAAAAACTAAAATTAAATAATAAATAAAGAGAATTAATATTCAATATTTATTTAATTTGCACTCGATTTCACTACAAATACAAAAACTTATTTGGTAACACAAATAAGTCTATATATACCACAAAAATCAATTGAATTATAACATATAAATGCTTCATTCATTCAAAATCTCCTCGTACTTACTTTTACTGTGCTTTTTATTTAATTCATGCAAAAAAATGAAGAGACTGTCATTCCCGAACCTGTAAAAATTGTCATTAAACCAGATGAAGTTTACTTAAAACGTGAAATACAATTTTTAGGGGCCAGGCTGTCCACTGAGATACAGAATCTGCCGGTAGGTGAGTCAGATGAAATAAACTGGACAGTCGAGAACACAAGAATTGCAAGTTTAACACAAAATCCAGAAACAAAAGAAGCTTCAGTATGGCCCGAAGGAGCTGGTGAAACATATGCAATAGCAACCCTTGCGAATGGCAAGGCAACAGCAAAAGTAAAAATCATTGTAACAGATGCCAATGACTACAAGTTTAGGTTAGTCCTAAAGGACAAAGGGATATCTTCTCATACGTTGAATAAGCCTGAAACATTCTTATCAGAGAAGGCTATCCAGCGGCGGCAGAAACAAAACATCGCAATCGACAATTCCGATCTTCCGATTTCGGAGGACTATTTAAATCAAATTGAAAAAATAGGATGTAAAATTGTCACCAAAAGTAAATGGCTAAATACCGTCACGGTACATTGTGTAGATTATTTCCTTATTGACAACTATAAAAATCTCCCCTTTGTGCACTCCGCAGAAAAAGTATGGGAAGGACCTAGGGAAAACTTGACCGATAAAGGAAAGTATAAAGATATTCCGCAAAGGGTATCCAACAATACCTCCAATAATAAATTAGACTATGGGGGAGCTGCCTCCAATATAAACATCAATAATGGCCAGGTGCTTCATGAGAATGGTTTTAAAGGAGCAGGTATCGATATTGCTGTCATCGATGCCGGTTTTTTGAATCTTAAAAACAACCCAGCTTTTAAAAATGTGAATATCAAAGGCGCTAAATCTTTTGTCTATGAAAACGATGATCCATATGCGGTCGATATGCACGGAGTTTGGGTAAGTTCCTGTATGGCTGTCAACCAACCTGGAACATATGTGGGTACCGCACCGGAGGCAAATTACTGGCTGCTGCGCTCTGAAGATCAATCATCTGAACAGCACGTTGAAGAGGACTACTGGGCCAGCGCTGCTGAATTTGCGGACAGTGTTGGTGTAGATATCATTAATTCGTCACTTTATTATGGTCCACAAAGTTTCTATAATCCTGCTTATAAATTTGAAGAGATGGATGGAAAGACCACATTTGCCACAAGGGCTGCTAACATAGCAGCCAGTAAAGGTATCTTAATTGTCAATTGTGCTGGCAATGACAGAACCTGGGTAGGGAGTCCGGCCGACTCTCCCCATGTACTTACAGTAGGTGCGGTATATGATAATCGTAGGGTAGCATATTTTACATCTTGGGGAGTGACAGTAGATGGCAGAATGAAACCGGAAGTTATGGCCGTAGGTGGAGGCGCATGGGTAATCGGGGAATCAGGCGCCGGTGAACCACGTAGCGGAACCTCCTATTCGAGTCCTATACTTTGTGGCTTAGCCGCCTGTTTATGGCAAGCTTATCCGCAATTGAGCAACAAAGAGCTAATGGATGTAATACGCAAATCAGGAGATCGAATCAATAACCCGGTTATCCCTTATGGTTATGGTATTCCTGACATGAAGAAAGCAATGGAAATAGCAAAAGAGATCAAAAAATCAAGAAAGCTTTAATAGAGATATTAAAGCTACGGGGAGTAATGACTCAAAAAAGCCAGGTCTCAAGACCTGGCTTCTAAACTATACTTAAACATATGATTCACTAGTGGCCTGTAGCCTGCCTGAGCTGACAAACCACTAGTTGTTAAATTCTATTTATACGAATTAATTGATTTGGATACTTTCCAGTCATTGCCCACACGCTCCAAAGTAACTAAATCTGTTTTGGTAAAGTTTTCAAATTTCAAAGTCACTTTAGCGACCATATAGTCTGCAGATTCCTCGATGATAGCTGTGCTTACTGTACAGTTTAGCTTTTCGCCTTTTTGTTTTTTCAAAGATTTCACCACTTCGCTACGGCTATTAGACTGCGCATTGGTAGCTTGGATCTTTTGATTAAAATCAGCTGCAAATAACTGCTCCACTCCTGCTGATTCTCCCTCAGTAGTTACCGCTACATAATGCTCTAAAGCGAAGTCTGCTGTGGAAAGGTTAACGTTTGCTTTTGCTGATGTTAAACCAGGTCCTTCAGCTGCCATAGCAAATGTAGATACTGCGATTAAAGCTGCTGCTGTGAATGTTTTTACTAATGATTTCATAATGTCTTTATTTTATGGTGTTAGTTCTGTTGTTCTTATTTGTTGACTCAAAACTACAACACAATAGGCTCCCAGCCTATCGGCTTTAGACTAACGATCGGGAAAACTCGGTGAATGGCGGGAATCGGGAGGTTAATGGAAAACTGATAGTTAAGTCCCCTTTTTTAAAGTTTGCAATACAGCATTTAATTACTTAAATTGGTGGAAGAAACATTTGTAGGAAAAAGTTAGCAATTCAAAAAATCATGGAATCAATCTTTAGAAAACTAATGTACTGCCTAATGCTTTTGGAGGTATCATTGATATTTTTTCGCTGTATAAATGGAGGGGCTGATTCTTTTACTCGCGCACTTTCAATTATGCTAATATCTCAAATAGCAATCGTAGTCATGACACTATCAAAACAAAAAAAGAGCAGTTCATAAAGTAAGCTTCAACAAACAAAGTAGCGAAGAGCTTACATATCATAGTTAATGAATTAAAAAGCCGATCTTAGAAGGATGATCCAAAATTTTGCTTCCTTTATCGACGTGTTTCAAAATATAATAGATAATAATAAAATCGCCAGATATAAGGTAAACAATTTATGTTGGAGCTGCAGCAATTATAGGCAATATATAAAATACTGGTGTATAAATACCATTAAATTAATAATCATATGTAAAAATGTGGTATGCCAAAACCTGCCCCCTTCTGCTTAAACTCCATGATAAGAAAGAAAAAAACAAAAACTGCACCCATCAGAAAACTTAAAATAAAATATTTAAATTTGGTTTATTTTTACATCAAAACTTTTCAAATTCAACGGATGCTCCGTCCGTCAGGGTCTATAATTATCCAACAATATAACGAATTAATTTTAATTTACTGAAAAGATAAAGGTAAACCATCTAATTAATTTTGTATTATAATATTTTCAATACCGCAACTACAAAGCCTGCTGACTCGCCCTCAACCGTTACGGCAACAGTGTGCTGTAAAGCGAAGTTTACTATAGTAAGGTTATCGTTTGCCTAAACTTAGATGATTTACCAGTAGTTAGTCTTCTACCTGTCTGAAAGACCGCTAGCTGTTAAATACTATTTAGTATGTGTTAATACACTTTTAAAAATTTCCAACCACTCCCTACACAAAACACTAACATTCAACCTATTTAAAAAAAATAAAACTACTTTACGCACAAAATTTTGCATGAAATTTGAATTTTATTTCATACATTTGAAGTATGTATAAGCTGGATAATTTAAGGAAATTAATAAGAAAAGGGCTGGTATATCGTAGAGAGGATTTAGCAAAATCGTCAAAATCGATAGATCGTGATTTAATGAACTTAGTACAAGAAGGTAGTCTTAAAAAATTAGCTCAAGGCCTATACTATGCACCTAAAAAAACAGCTTTCGGAGATTCTGCACCTGAGGAGAGAGAAGTAATAAAAAAATATTTAAAAGGTGATGATTTTTTGATAACATCACCCAATTATTACAATTCATTGGGATTGGGAACAACACAACTGTATAACAGCAAAAAGGTGTACAATCATAAAAAACATGAAGATGTCAAACTTGGCAATAAGGTTTATCAATTTAGGCGTAAGTCTAAATTTCCAAAGCAACTGTCATCCGAATACTTAGTTATCGATTTATTAAATAATATAAAAAGCTTGGAAGAAGACGAGCAAACTTTAGTAGATAATCTAAAGTCAAAGGTATCGCACCTTAACAAAGAGCTTCTTAAAAAAAATGCTGATAAATATGGTTCTATAAAAGCTAAAAAAATAATAAATAAATTGGAATAGAACAATGTATTTACATCAACACAAGAGCTTCAAAGACTTACTCCTTGCGGAATCTGAAGAACGGGGAATTGATCCCATATTGATCGAAAAAGATTATTGGATTATGCATTGCCTTTACGGAATTCAAAGATTGGGCTATCGGTTTGAATTAAAAGGTGGCACGTCCCTATCAAAAGCATATAAAATAATTGATAGATTCTCAGAGGATATTGACATACACATCCACCCCGCCGCAACATTGGGGATAAATGAAAATCCTAAAAACACCAATGCAAACAATGTTGCCAAAAGATTAGCTTTTTACGATATGCTAGCAGGTGAAATCAAAATAGAGGGGATTGACGCAATTGAAAGAGATACTTTCTTTGACGATACCGATTATTATCGGAGTGGGGGAATAAGATTAATTTACAATTCTTTTTTTAATGCATTGCCAGGATTAAAAGAAGGAATTTTATTAGAGGTAGGATTTGATAACGTAACTCCAAACAATCCAATGGATATATCATCATGGGCATTTGACAAAGCCTTACAAGCATCCATTGGCTTAACAGATAATAGAGCGCTACAAATTCCATGTTATGATATGCGCTACACCTTTGTAGAAAAATTACAAACAATAGCAACCAAATTTAGAAATATGCAGAGTTCGGGAAATAGTCAAGCCAACTTTATGCGTCAATATTACGATATATACCAGCTCCTCAATCAGCAAGAAGTAAAGGAATTCATTGGAACTCCTGAATATTTAACCCATAAAGAGCGTAGATTCCCTGCCGCAGACTTAGAAATCCCTCTTTCACAAAACCAAGCTTTTTTACTAGAAGACGACAGGTTAAAACAGCAACTTAATCAATCGTATATTAAGAGTAAAGCACTTTACTATAATGGGCAGATTGATCTACAATCCATACTTGATCTCTTGAAAATACACCTTAAAAATTTATAATATTTCAAATCAACCATTGATATCCACTTAACCCACAAATTCGATCCTTGTCTTTTTTAGAAAGGAATCCCGAACCAGTTTGATCGTATCAAAAACCAAATCCCCCAACCTAGCTTCTAAACTAAATTTAAATAGATGATTCCCTAGTTCTCTGCCTAAAATTAATTTGACAGACCCACATGTTCCGTTCGGTTACAGGGGAAAATTCCGAGCTCCAAAAGTGATCAGCTAACTCCAGATATGGACTTTTTCTCCAAGTCAGCGCTTTATACTCTTGGCCTCATTTGCGGATGTAGTTTGCTAAAAGCTTATGATGATATAAGTTATTGTTCATTTTAATAAGTCAATTCAATTTATAAAAAAAACAGGAATGATAAAACTATTTCAAATCGACAGCTGTTCTTACAATACAAAACGGCTACAAGCTACCTTCCGAAAGAAAGGTTCAACATAAAAATTGGCGTCGTACAGTGAAAATCCAATAGTCTTTAAAAACATTGGATGACGAAACAAAAAAGAGGAAACAATAGGAAACATAAAAATTACTGTACAGATAAACGCTAAGAGAAAGGGTCTGATGAGAATCAGGCCCTTTTGACGTAAAAAGGCCAAATCAACGCCCAATCCGCTAAAGATTTGGCAGTTGTTTTTTTATCATTTGTTCGGAACATCTGGAAACTTTTTAAGAGCTGAGAAATCAGCCTTAAATACATCCAGTTCATAAAAATCATCATTAGTATCTAAGTCAACTGAAATAAAAACAGGCATCCCATCAATATCACTAAAGTCACCTTTAGCCAATTCTCTTCCAAAAATCCTATCCGCATCACCAACTACATGCAGACTTCCCATTCCGCCGTCATCCATTTCATCCACTAAATAATTTTCGAGATTCTTTATTATGACATCTCCTTTATCTGTATCCTTAACCACCCACATGATTAAAGCCTTTTCTTCTTGTTTCAATTTTCTTGACATACGCATAATCTCGCGGATTTAAGGTTGCTATTTATATTCACCCATGCCTCTTAATCTATAATCCCACTCTTTCGTATCTGAATAGTAATTCATAGATTCTCCCACACCAGTACTGAAAAATAACACGTAAATTACACTATCCCACTGTGTGTAAAAAAATGGCCCTTCCAATCTTTCTTCAATGCCAATGTACTTTAATGAATTAGGTAAGTGTCCATTTTTTGTACTATAATCCGATATCCTTTCGATTATCTTTTCACCTTCCCTAATCTTAACTTTCTCACCAAAATTACCGAACCATAGTAAAAAAAAAGACTGAAATCCCCAGAGCGACCATTAGAATCACTAGTTTTTTCTTATTCATAATAACTATCTTTAATACTCTTCCGGTCTTCTCTTACTGAAATTACGAAAATCATCTTCGCGTGTTAATCAACTTTGCGGTCTACTAACTTTTCCATCATCGCGCTTTACATACGTTGCATTTGTTCCTGCAAGTTATCTTCCAATTTTTAGCATCGATTTTATTATCATGCAAATATTGGAAAAAGCAAAAGGGAAAACCATTGCCCAAAAATCTCTATTATTATGATACTTCTGAACAAATACAAACAGATCCCCGCCATTTATCTGCCAAAGCAGGAGCATTAAAAAGATATAGGCAATCAAAAAGATAGTATATAGCTAACATATTCTTTCAGCGAACCTACCAGCCTTTTAAATAAAAAGACAAACGATATCATGATAAAAAACGTAGCTCCCTGAAGAATAAAATATTGAAAAAAAGATCAACTTGATATGCTTTAACTAGATTTTGATGGTAATATAATTTATCCTATTTAATCCGATATCTTCCAATCAGCCTTTTCATAAAAAAAACCACAGGTATCATCCAAAACAATATTGATCTTATTTCCAACTTTGTTTATTTCTAGCTCATTTGAGACAGTCCCACCTGAATTGCTTAAAACTAAACTGTTCTAAAAAACTCATATTCTATACGATACTCTCCATTTCCCCAGTAAGGACTTCTATATTTATTTTCATCAAGCAAAGTAAGCATATCATCCCTATTCGGTAAATCCCCCATAGCAGTACATTCGTGATATTTAAAATAATATTTCCCTATAATCATCGAATGAGTAATTAACCGTGAATATACAATTGCCAAAACCAATAAAAATACAATAAATAAGAATGGCCAATTTTTAGTTTTTTTCACTCTTAAACCGACATTATACTGATGATCATTATTGAGTTGCATAAATTAAAACAATTTAATATGGTCGATTATTGCTCACAGTACCTATAGGTTTTTTGATCAGAAAGCCTATTTAGATATAATCTTCTTTCGCCATAATAGCTATCAATCCGGTTAATTACAGCGATTGGGGAGTCAATAACCAGCCTGCTATAAATGGTATCATTCCGTACGAAATTATACGTATCATTAAACACAAGGATGTCCTGCAGGTCACTATTATCGCCACAATTTTTCCAAATGGAATTCGTTAAACTCTTGTTTTTGCAAGAAAAAAGCAAAAAGCTTGGCCCCAAAATAACAAGGAGAAATTTTAGTCTCATCGTAAAACTGATTTGCATAATATGTATGCTAGCAATAATACATAATTTTCTCCGGACCAAGCGATCTAAAGCGTGTAATTCCTTTACTCATGATCATTATCGAACGATTATGTCCACTTCCGAACAGTTACCATATTAACACATCAGCTTTTCACCTTTAAAATCAACACGTTACAAAAACAGATCGACTATTGAACATCGTATATTCGTTGAAACGAAATAAAACTATACATCAAATAACCTAACATTTAAAGTCATTATGAAAGTCATTAAAAACTTCTTTTTTTGGTTTATGCTATGCAATTCCTTTTTGCTCTCTATCAATAAGGCACGAGGAGGATCTCAATGCGATTGCCATGCTGAATTTACATGGATCAAGAACACTTTCGAAAAAAACGACGCAGGGTTTGCGTACATCTTGAAAGAAAAAGGGCAAAAAGCATACGACCTTCATACAGAAGAAATAATGAATATGGCTAAGACAGCCAAAAACAAAGCTGACTGTATAAACCTGATTTATAGATGGTTTAAATTCTTCAGGAAGGGACATCTTGGAATTGTTGATTTAAAAGAGGAACCTAAACCCGCACAAATCGTTGAAGCAGATGAAAATAGAATCAAAAAGCATGAAAGATTAACCTTAAAGGAAAACGAGCTCAATCGTCTGATTGATAAACAAGCCGAACCGTCACCTATTGGTATATGGGAAAGCGCTCCTTACAAAGTTGGTATAGTTCCCACCGATAGCGGTTATACAGGAGTTGTGCTGGATGCTGCAGGAACTCCTTGGAATAAAGGTCAGGTAAAATTCAAGCTATATAAGAATGGAGAAAACTACCGAGCAACAATTTGGCTGAGGAATTTTACTGCTAGAGAGAATCTATCGGTTGAATTTATCGGAAATAATATTATCCATATCGATGGTATGGCTTTTTTTGTACGCAAGTCCAAAGCATTTCAAGATACACCGCTTGTCAAAAGTTACATAAGCTATTTATATTCCAATCGCCCTTATTTTGAACAAATTTCAGAAAAAGCAGTATATGTCCGTATACCAAGTTTCGATATGTCCGTATACCAAGTTTCGATATGTCTAATAAAAGATCGATCGATAGCGTTCTTCGTGTAAACCATGAAAAAATTATTCACACGCCAAATCTGATCATAGACCTAAGGAACAATGGCGGAGGATCTGATGATGCTTATTCTTCACTGGTTCCCTATCTATATACCAATCCTGTAAGAACTGTAGGTGTAGAATTGCTTTCCACAGAGTTGAACAACGCTGCATTGCTGACGCTCTCTAAGGACACGTTATATGACGAAAGATCAAGAAAAGAATTTAAGGAGATCTATGACAAGCTGAATTTAAATCTTGGTAAATACGTTCGGGTTAAAGAAAATATGATCTCTATTGATAGCATGGATCGAATTCTCCCGTTTCCGCAAAAGGTAGCCATATTGATAAACGAATATTGTGGAAGTACAACTGAGCAGTTTCTGCTCGAGGCAAAACAGAGCGCCAAGGTTAAACTTTATGGAAAAAGCACTTATGGCTCTCTGGATATATCAAATATGCACCATGTGGATTCGCCAAGTGGTGAATTTCAGCTGTGGTATTGCAGGTCGAAAAGCTACCGGATCCCAGAAATGGCAATAGACAATGTGGGCCTACAGCCAGATTATTACCTCGATCCTTCAATACACCAAAAAGATTGGGTTGGATTTGTCCTCGAAAACTTAAAATGATGGTCTATGTCTGAGATTTTAGATTCACTAGTGTTTGTTGTCTCACTGATCTAGGCCGATTACTAGCTAGCGTATTTCATAAAACACACAATGTATTGAAAAGCTTCTTGCAATCCTGCGCCGGGGCATCTGTCGTCGGTGCGGGAATTGTTACGTTAGGATTTGTATATGCAAATGCATAATGGGGCGAAGTTTAAGGTTCGATATATTCATGGTAACTTTTTTTGATGTACAGGATAATATCATAGTCGGACATGTACTTTGCGGCGTCAATATTCGGACGGTACAACTGCATGAAAGTTTGTAGAGAATCACCTTTAAGGCCCGTCAAATTTTGAACCTTACGCTTCGAAAAGGTATTATCAAGATACTGCTCTTCTTCTTCCTTGATCAATTTCTGTTGGAGCTTGGATTGAGGGGTACGATTTTTTCCGAACATAGAAATAACAGAAAGCACATCAATACTAATCAGCGAGGCGGTACTATTGCTAGCTTGATTAGGGTGTCTCGGGACATTTGAAGAATAATTTTTGCTGATGAAAATGTCTTTAAATTTGGGTGTGCTATAATTGAAGGTCTTGGCAAATTCTTCCCGAAACTTTAAGGAATCAGCCCTATAATTTCTTAAAGAATTGATCTTGACTTCATCCAACAATATCGTTGTTTGCTTCATATATATGACCAAATTATCAAGATTGCTATTATCAACGATATATTTTTCCTCGCGATATCCGATTGAAGAAAAGGTAATTGTATCTCCAAGTTTAATGCCTGGCAATATAAATTTGCCATAGCTATCGGAATAGGTGCTGCGTGAAGCTACTTTGATCGAAACACCTATAAGAATATCACCCGAATACTTATCTTTAATCGTGCCTTTCAGATCTTGTGCAGAAGATAGGTTTGCGATAAAGAGCAATAGCAACAACAACTGTAGTCCACTCATTTTCAATTAGTTTTACAATAAAAATATTATAAAACCAAACATCTAGCAATGTTATTAACTCTTTTTAACGCGCGACGCTTAGAGGAAGGAGTAAACAAACCATATAGTCTGCTGATTCCTCGATGATATCGGTGCTTACTGTACAGTTTAGCTTTTCGCCTTTTTGTTTTTCAAGGATTTAACCACTTCGCTACGGCTGTTAGACTGTGCATTGGAAGCTTGGATCTTTTGATTGAAATCTTCTGCAAATAACTGCTCTACACCTGCTGATTCTCCCTCTGTGGTTACCGCAACATAGTGCTCTAAAGCGAAGTCCGCTGTGGAAAGGTTAATGTTAGCTTTTGTTGCTTTTGCTCCAGGTCCTTCAGCTGCCATAGCGAAAGTTGATACGGCGATTAAAGCTGCTGCTGCGAATGTTTTTACTAGCGTTTTCATAATGTCTTTATTTTATATTGTTAGTTTTTAGTTCTTATTTGTTGACTCAAAACTACAACACAATAGGCCCTTAGCCTACGGGCTTTAGACTAACGATCGGGAAAACTCGGTGAATGGCGGGAATAGGGAGGTGAATATTTTTTATTATATTGATATGAATCAACGATCAAATTATTTATGAATATACAGTCTAATACAGCTGCTAATCAAGCGAAAAATAAAATGTATGGAGCATTGTTTGGCATCGCGGTTGGTGATGCATTTGGTGTACCATTTGAATTCAGGTCGAAAGAAGAAATGCTAAAAAATCCAGCTACCGAAATGATCGGATTTGGCAGCCATAATCAACCTATGGGTACCTGGTCAGATGATACATCTTTAACCTTGTGTCTTAGAGACTCGCTGTTAGGTGGATATGATTTGGTAGATATCTCCAAAAAATTTATAGCTTGGAAGGAAGGTAAGCTGTGGACAGCAAGAGGAGAAGTCTTTGATATCGGCATCACCACGGCTAAATCGATCGGTGAGCTTAAAGATATTATCGGATCCAGGCAAATCGGAGAGCTACATTTGCTAAAATATCGGGCGAGAGAACAAGACAACGGCAATGGTTCGTTAATGAGAATATTACCCCTTTTATTTGAGATCAAAGGACTTAGCCCGTCGGAACAATTCGAGAAAATTTGGGAAATTTCCGCCCTAACGCATAAGCACATACGCGCTGCAATGGCATGTTTTATCTATCTTAAATTAGCCGAACTCATTTTGCTAGGTTTGGCCAAGGAGCAGGCTTATGCTGAAATGCGGAATCAAGTTTCAAAGTTCTGGACGGACATCAATTTCCCTGAGTCGGAAATAATTCATTTTAATAGCACAATTTTGCATGACATCCGATCTAAGACACATAATCAATTAAGGTCCAGCGGTTATGTGATCGATAGTCTAGAATCAAGCCTATGGGTTTTTATGGAAAAAGACAACTATAAAGACACTGTATTATCTATTGTAAGCCTTGGTGAAGATACAGACACCGAGGCTGCGATTGCGGGCGGATTAGCTGGTTTGTACTATGGGCTGGAAAGTATACCTGAAGATTGGCTTTTGAGCATCGCCCGCTATGATGATATCAAATTGCTAGTAGAAAAAATAGCGAAGAGATATTCTGATTAGAAATTCGATAATAATGTCTAACAAGTAAGAGCTTATTTCAAAAATGTCAATTTAAAAAATCGAAACATTTATTTTTAAAACTATTTTAAATCGACAGCTGTTCTTACTATACAAAGCGGCTACAAGCTGCCTTTCAAAAGAAAGGTTCAACATAAAAATTGGCGTCGTACAGTGAAAATCCAATAGTCTTTAAAAACGTTGGATGACGAAACAAAAAAGAGGAAACGATAGGAAACATAAAAATTACTGTACAAGTAAACGCTAAGAGAAAGGGTCTGATGAGAATCAGGCCCTTTTGACGTAAAAAAGCCACATCTCCCGACGTGGCCTTATAAACATATGATTCACTAGTGGTTTGTCTTTTAATACTGACAAACCACTAGTTATTAGATACTATTTATACGAATTGATTGATTTGGATACTTTCCAGTCATTGCCTACACGCTCCAAGGTAACTAAATCTGTTTTAGTGAAATCCTCAAATTTCAACGTTACTTTAGCCACCATATAGTCTGCCGATTGCTCGATGATATCTGTGCTTACTGTACAGTTTAGCTTTTCGCCTTTTTGTTTTTTCAAAGATTTAACCACTTCGCTACGGCTGTTAGACTGCGCATTGGTAGCTTGGATCTTTTGATTAAAATCAGCTGCAAATAACTGCTCTACACCTGCTGATTCTCCCTCTGTGGTTACCGCAACATAGTGCTCTAAAGCAAAATCTGCTGTAGAAAGGTTAATGTTAGCTTTTGTTTCTTTCGCTCCAGGTCCTTCAGCTGCCATAGTGAAAGTTGATCCTGCGATTAAAGCTGCTGCTGCGAATGTTTTTACTAGCGTTTTCATAATGTCTTTATTTTATTGTGTTAGTTCTATTGTTCTTATTTGTTGACTCAAAACTACAACACAATAGGCCCTTAGCCTACGGGCTTTAGACTAACGATCGAGAAAACTCGGTGAATGGTGGGAATGGGGAGGTGAAAAAAAAGTAGATCAATATAAAAGTCAGATTTTCCCATTTGTACTTTATATTCTTGGTCAATAAATAGGAAGTCTCGCCCTAGCTCAAGAATAAAATCTTTCATCTGACGAAGCAGCCCTTTTTGAAGATCCCCTTCATTATAGGATTCTGGTAGATTTAAAAAGTCAAAAACGTAGCTATTTTTAAACGCTTTATTAATGCCTACTTCAAATTCTCTCGGCAGTGACGAGAGTTTTACATGTCCAATCATTGTGCGTTCAAAGACAGAACTATTAATCTGTCGCTCCAACTCCCTTGAACTATATTTTTCCTCGATAGTTAGCTTCAAATAAAATTCCTTTTCTTCAACTGTCTTGGTATGATTAAAAATTAAAACATTATTTGTCCAACTCAATTCGACACAATAGGCCTCTAGCCTATGGGCTCTAGACCAACGCTCAGGAAAACTAGGTGAACGGCGGGAATGGGGAGAAAGAAATATAAGGCACAAACCATACAAATACTAAAATTAAATAATAAATAAAGAGAATTAATAGTCAATATTTATTTAATTTGCACTCGATTTCACTACAAATACAAAAACTTATTTGGCAACACAAATAAGTCTATATATACCACAAAAATCAATTGAATTATAACATATAAATGCTTCATTCATTCAAAATTTCCTCGTACTTACTTTTACTGTGCTTTTTATTTAATTCATGCAAAAAAAATGAAGAGACTATCATTCCAGAACCTGTAAGAATTGTCATTAAACCAGATGAAGTTTACTTAAAACGTGAAATACAATTTTTAGGAGCCAGGCTGTCAACTGAAATACAGAATCTGCCGGTAGGTGAGTCAGATGAAATAAACTGGACAGTCGAGAACACAAGAATTGCAAGTTTAACACAAAATCCAGAAACAAAAGAAGCTTCAGTATGGCCCGAAGGAGCTGGTGAAACATATGCAATAGCAACCCTTGCGAATGGCAAGGCAACAGCAAAAGTAAAAATCATTGTAACAGATGCCAATGACTACAAGTTTAGGTTAGTCCTAAAGGACAAAGGGACATCTTCTCATACGTTGAATAAGCCTGAAACATTCTTATCAGAAAAGGCTATCCAGCGGCGGCAGAAACGAAACATCGCAATCGACAATTCCGATCTTCCGATTTCGGAGGACTATTTAAATCAAATTGAAAAGATAGGATGTAAAATTGTCTCCAAAAGTAAATGGCTAAATACCGTCACGGTACATTGTGTAGATTATTTCCTTATTGACAACTATAAAAATCTCCCCTTTGTGCATTCCGCAGAAAAGGTATGGGAAGGGCCTAGGGAAAACTTGACCGAGAAAGGAAAGTATAAAGATATCCCGCAAAGGGTATCCAACAATACCCCCAATAATAAATTAGACTATGGGGGAGCTGCCTCCAATATAAACATCAATAATGGCCAGGTGCTTCACGAGAATGGTTTTAAAGGAGCAGGTATCGATATTGCTGTCATCGATGCCGGTTTTTTGAATCTTAAAAATAATCCCGCTTTTAAAAATGTGAATATCAAAGGTGCTAAATCTTTTGTCTATGAAAACGATGATCCATATGCGGTCGATATGCACGGAGTTTGGGTAAGTTCCTGTATGGCTGTCAACCAACCTGGAACATATGTGGGTACCGCACCGGAGGCAAATTACTGGCTGCTGCGCTCTGAAGATCAATCATCTGAACAGCATGTTGAAGAGGACTACTGGGCCAGCGCTGCTGAATTTGCGGACAGTGTTGGTGTAGATATCATTAATTCGTCACTTTATTATGGTCCAGAAAGTTTCTACAATCCTGCTTATAAATTTGAAGAGATGGATGGAAAGACCACATTTGCCACAAGGGCTGCTAACATTGCAGCCAGTAAAGGTATCTTAATTGTCAATTGTGCGGGCAATGACAGAAGCTGGGTAGGGAGTCCGGCCGACTCTCCTCATGTACTTACAGTAGGTGCGGTATATGATAATCGTAGGGTAGCATATTTTACATCTTGGGGAGTGACAGTAGATGGCAGAATGAAACCGGATGTTATGGCCCTAGGTGGAGGAGCATGGGTAATCGGGGAATCAGGCGTCGGTGAAACACGTAGCGGAACCTCCTATTCGAGTCCTATACTTTGTGGCTTAGCCGCCTGTTTATGGCAAGCTTATCCGCAATTGAGCAATAAAGAGCTAATGGATGTAATACGCAAATCAGCAGATCGAATCAATACTCCGGTTATCCCTTATGGTTATGGTATTCCTGACATGAAGAAAGCAATGGAAATAGCAAAAGAGATCAAAAAATCAAGAAAGCTTTAATAGGGATATTAAAGCTACGCGCAGGAATGGCTCAAAAAAGCCAGGTCTCAAGACCTGGCTTCTAAACTAAACTTAAACATATGATTCACTAGTGGTCTGTAGCCTGCCTGAGCTGACAGACCACTAGTTGTTAAATTCTATTTATATGAATTAATTGATTTGGATACTTTCCAATCATTACCTACACGTTCCAAGGTAACTAGGTCCGTTTTGGTGAAATTCTCAAATTTCAAAGTCACTTTAGCGACCATATAGTCTGCCGATTCCTCGATGATATCGGTGCTTACTGTACAGTTTAGCTTTTCGCCTTTTTGTTTTTTCAAGGATTTAATCACTTCGCTACGGTTGTTACTTTGTGCATTGGTAGCTTGGATCTTTTGATTAAAATCTTCGGCGAATAACTGCTCTACTCCTGCTGATTCTCCTTCAGTCGTTACCGCAACGTAGTGATCCAGTGCCAAGTCTGCTGTGGAAAGGTTAACGTTTGTTTTTGTTGCTTTTGCTCCAGGTCCTTCAGCTGCCATAGCGAATGTAGATACGGCGATTAGGGCTGCTGCTGCGAATGTTTTTACTAGCGTTTTCATAATGTCTTTATTTTATAGTGTTAGTTTTTAGTTCTTATTTGTTGACTCAAAACTACAACACAATAGGCCCCTAGCCTACCAGCTTTAGACTAACAATCGGGAAAACTCGGTGAATGGCGGGAATAGGGAGGTAAGTCTGCTTCGTATCAGATTCGTACCACGTTCGGATCAACTACAGATAATGTACAGAGACCCAACAGACCTTGTACAGTCTCTGAACAGGGAAAAACTGTTCAGAGACTAGTCAACAATCGAACCCTACATGTCCTGATCCGAAGGCTGTACGAAGCAGGTACGAACAAGACCCCTATAGAAGTTATTTAAACTCATCCCCGAATAATAGATTTTCATAATTGCTAAAATCTGTCTTATACTGAAATAGGTTTACATTTGGTCTAATACGGTTCCTACTTTACAGTTGGTCTAATACGGTTCCTACTTTACAGTTGGTCTAATACGGTTCCTACTTTACAGTTGGTCTAATACGGTTCCTACTTTACAGTTGGTCTAATACGGTTCCTACTTTACAGTTTTGGTAGGTTAATTGATATTATGAATTTAATTGTTTTTTTGTAAACTTTTGTATTTTTTCCTACAGTTTTTCCAACGCTTGATTAATGGTAAATCTGTTACATGTGCTACTGCAGGTGTTAGAAAATCACAACTCATATGCGGACGCAAATGATTATATGATTCTATACTTTTAGTCACTTCCAGCAGGGCTTCACTTCTTGAAGAAAATACCCTTTTGAGTTTAAATTCTGTTTTTAATATGCCATTAATTCTTTCTGCAATAGGGTTTTCATAGGCCTCTCCGTTTTCTGTCATGCTGATTTTTACACCCGCTTTTTTCAACCTTACTATATAGTCGAAGGAACAGTACTGCACACCTCGATCCGAATGATGAATCAGAGTATTGGGAGCCGGTTTTTCCCTCAGTGCCATTTGCAGAGCTTTAATTGCCCCTTGAGCAGTCAGCTAGGGATGAAGGCAATAGCCCATAATTTTTCTCGAGTATGCATCAGTTATGAGAGAAAGATAATTGAAATCATAGCCTACTGAAATATATGTAATATCTGAAACCCATAATTCATTACTACGCGTAGGTGCTAACTCTTTGATTAGGTTGGGATATTTCAGATAGGAATGATTAGAATTCGTGGTTCCTGGCACCCGCTTCTTTTTCCTGTCTATCAATAATCTATGTTTCTTGAGTACCTTGTATAACTTGTCTCTACCAATATTTATTCCATTACTTCGGAAAGGAGTATATAGACATTTATAAAGCTTGTGACCACCTAACCCAGGTAGTTCACGGCGAACAAGGCGAACCATGTCTACAGCCAGATTTTCCTGATCAGTATGGTCGTGAAGATGCCATATATGATCGTAATAAGCTTGTCGGCTTTTACCAAACAATTTACAAAGTGGACCGACCCCCATCCTTGTCACATGCTTTTCTTTGATTAGCTTTATTGTTTGGTACCACGCTTTTTTCGGATCGCAATTTTATTCTCCTTTTCAGCATGGTCAATCATAAAGTTAAGACCGTAAATTAGCACATTGGCTTTTTCTAAAGCTTTCTCCAGATCCTTGATCCGTTTTTTTAAAGCGGTAACGTCTTTTGTTCCTGGCTTTTCCATAGGTACTAAAGTTACGGCTCCCTTTTCTAATTTGCGTTTATAATTGTTAATCCAATTGATTAAGATCGTCGTATTGGGCAGGCCATACTTTCTTGCAGTTTGTTCTGCTGACACATTTTTATAAAGCACCAGCTCTACTAATTTCTCTTTAAATTCTTCTTCGAATTCAAATCGAGACAAAACTTGTTCATTCATGTTTCCTTTACGTTTTTAACCAAAACTGTAAAGCTATAGACGTATAAGACCATCAGAATTTTATATTTTACAACATGGAGAAACAGAAACCGCAAAATTTAATAATCTATGAGCAGATCGACAATGAGATGTCAAAGCGATTGAAATATGTTCAGGGGCTTGACGAAGAGAACAGGGCGCACATTCGTTACCAAAGATGCGTTTATCAAGGCCATCAAGCTAAAAAGCATTGTAGGCACCAAAATGCCCAATCTCATACAAGATTGGGCTATACATACTTATAATATACTATTAATCTAAATACTGCTTCACAACTGTCTTTGCAGACATATTATCCTCTTTCCATAACAATATCCTATAATAATCATTCCCTGAATAATCTGACATTACTGTTGAAAGATTGGCTGAATAGACTCTAACTCTATAACAGCCCGGTGTTAATTTTATATCCTTTGCAGTTTGAAAATGGGGACAGTCTTTTATCTTCAAATTTCCAGTTGCGATTTCAATACTACATTCCACGATATGATCGTAAACATCTTGATTTTCGAGCTCTGGCTTTTTGTCAACAATTTCAACAGTAATTTTCAACACCCCGCTTCTTTCTGTCCGAATTGAAATAATCCCCTTTGATGAATCAATTCTCGAAAAATAATCTTCATCATCTAACCAAAAATTTTGAGATAAGTATAAATTATCTCCATCAACTAAATAAAATTGAGAATAATCTGTATCAAGATTTAGCTCATAACTTCTATACAACTTATTCATAAAACACGAATTTAACATAAATATGCAAACTATACACAATCTACTAACCTTCATTATTAAAATTATTAATATCATAAAGATAGCCCGGTGGGATAAACAAAGGTGGAATTATACTATTAAAAGCTCTATTTAAAACAGGAACCAATTGCCTTACAGGAGTAAGGTTAAGGTAAGGAAAAAATGGCTTAGGAGAGCTAATAGGACTATTTACAGGAACCGATTTGGGTTTGGGACTCTCTTCTTGATTCGCAGGAATAGGAACAACAACAAATGCTTCACCATCTTCCATTTGCGAATACAATCCACGTAATTGACCTCCCTGAATGCTATTCTCTCTTTTTGGAACATAAGCTACTAATGCACCTCTGCCTCCTTCTTTCGTAGACGCATATGGGTATTCATCCCTAGACAAACCTCTAACCCAATCATAATCTTCAAACACCTCCTGTCTTCTTCGGTATTGTTCATCTTTATCTGAATCATAATGAAGAACAGTAGGTTTCCCCCTTTCAAAAGCATTTAGTGTATGCTCGTAAATATTTTTTGTTATTGATTCATAGACAAAATGGATTTTATACTTACTACCATTTTCACTAATACTCTTAAAGGCTTCAAAAGCAATTCTAGCATGTTCTTCAGTAAACCTTACCCCTCCGTTTATATTGATAATTTCTCTACCATCCGGATCTATAAAACGAATCGGATTATTAACAGCATAATTATAGGGAGTCCACCTTCTATACTGCTCCGCCAGGGGATCCACCATATTCCACCGACCAATCTCAGCATCGTAAAACCTGGCCCCGTAATCCAACTGCCCTTCTAGTACATAAGAACTTCCCAAGGTATGCGTCCCGCCATTTAGGTCAGTCTGCATTTCCTTGCCATTATAAAGATACTTATTATTGATACTAGTTGCAATAGATTTCGTCTTACCGAATGGATAGTAATCTTGCTTCTGCATCACTGTGGCAACAGGTGCTGTCGCCGTACCATCCTTCTTCAGTACAACACGCACATTTCCCAGGTGATCTGTCAGATTGTAATAATAGCTGTAAGTACCCGAACTGTTGAGCAAGAAGCCATCTTCTGTTGCAATACGTTCGATCAATGGGTTTGCTCCATTAGCTTTGCTGTATTCAATACCACCGATATAGTCCTGCTCGGTTGTGATACCGCCAACAGTAGACTTGCGGTTGAGCTTAGCACCCGATGCATCGTAGGTGTAGGCAATGCTCTTACCTGTACCGGTCACTGTTTTGGGCAGGTTCAGGTAATTGTAGCTCAGGGCCATCCCTGTACGGTCCTTCGTCGCATTCCCGTTTAGGTCATACGTGAATGAGCCTGTTACCCCACCCGATAGACTGGCCAACCTGTTGCTCTTGTTTGTATTGTTATAGTTGTAGGTAATCGCCGTACCATTGTCACGGACAAGGGTTCTTATATTGCCCATATCATCATAGGTCAATACCTCGCTCATCACCGTACCGGTACTCACACCGCTCTTCAACCTGTTAAGGACATCGTAAGCATAGGTAAATGTACTGTTTGTGGTAGCTGCATAGCCCCACAGCTGCTGCGCGATATTGCCATTGTACTGGGCATTAGCAAGCAGGGTTGTACCATTGACATTATAGTTCAGCTGCGAGGTGAACTGCGCCGCGCTTGCCTTGGTCTGCCAGCCTCTTTCATTATACGCATAGCCAATGCTCGTCATAAAGTTGCCACCTCCGTTCTCACTGTGAAGCGATTTGGTCTTCAGTTGACCGATCTCATTGTAGGCGAGCCTGCTCTGGATCACCTCATCCTGCCCGTTGACTTTCTTCTTGGTCTGTACCAGCCTACCCACATGGTCATATTCGTTGGTTGTAATAATGGTCACCCCTGCTCCCGTGGATGGTGTATGTACCCGTGTACTCTTGACTACCTGACCTGGAAAATTGTATTCATTGGTCACATAATCCGTTCCACCAAGGTGATTCTTGGAGGCAGACTGGATCACACGGCCATAATCATCGTAATAATTCACTGTCAGCAGGGGTGCTGTACCGTCTTCTTTATAAACAAGCACACCCGTCAGCAGCGATTTGGTCTTTGTACTCACCGTGATATTCTTTGATGGAAGCTGCCCCGCATTCTCAAAGCTGTAATCATCATAATAATTCACCATGCGGGCCGTAAAGTTCTCCCGTGGATAAGACACATTGCTGTAGCTGGCCTGGCCGGCTAAGCGCGTCTCCCAGAGCGCTGTTTCGTTGTTGATATAATCCTGCTCCACCTGCCTTGGATTACTGCCCTGATGGATACCCGTCACCACAACACGCCCAAAAGCATCGTATTTGATCACACGCCATTTGTTGGTCTTTCGCAGCTCGGCATCCTGTTCCTGTAGCAGCTGGTCGTTTTTGTTATAAACAAGGTGATCCCAGCCCCTTCCGGGAATCTTCTTCTCGATCAGTCTCCGCTTTCCATCATACCGGTAGGCATACACCAGCTCATGGAAATCTCCGCTGGCGGCCTCGGTCAGTGTTGTGGTCGCAGCCGGAAAGCCAGGAGGGATCACATACCTCAGGTCACCAAAGTCATCGTACACATACTGCGTTTCCAGCTTCTTGCTGTCTGTTTCCCAGACCCGCTTGAGTACAACACGCCCCTCGAAATCCTTATATTCCTCCACTGTACCGCCCTTTCCGTTTGCAGATACCCAGTTCTCATCCCTGATCACCGTTTTATAAAGTTTCCCGGCGGTATAATAACCTGCCGTAGCGCCATTATCCGTACTGTTGATGGTCCACAGCCGCACATCGTTGGTACCGTTGGTACCATAATCGGTCACAACCGAACGACCCGCATTGGTACCTGCTGTCACGTTATCGCGGTTGGCTGCCGGTTGCCAGGGTACACCCGGGGCGCCCTGCTGCTGCACACGGTTCAGTGGACTGTTCTCAAAGACCGTCACCGCATAGGGACTCGTGGTCTTTATCACGGCAGCATCCCAGGTATTAGACGCAGCATAATACGCTTGTTGGTCTGTTTTGGCCGTCGCCTTGAAACTGCCGTCTCCCGACACATTCTTCACGTGGGGAAGATATTTGATGCTTTCCCTTCCAAATCCATCGTATTCGATATGTTGCACAATGTCTTTATAGGTCGGGCTGGCCATCAGCTGGACGCTCTGGCTCGGCCTGCCAAGTCCGTCAAAGTACTGGATGCTCTGGTTCTCATCACCGATTGTACGTTGGGCATTCAGTGTCGCCAGGGTAACCCCAGGACTGCGGAAGGTCTTGGTCAATATATAATTCTGACCTGCTGTCGGGGCGCTCACAATATTCTGGAAGCCCGCGATGCTGATCGTAACAGTTTTGCCTGCAGCGGGTGCAGGGATATGAAAGCCATTCTGGAGCGTAATGCTCTTGAGGGCCTGAATATTGGTCTGATTGCTATATGAATTCAGGGGAAGATGGTCCACGAGCGTCTGCCCATGTACCGCCCCAAACCCTAATAAGGATAATAGTGTTAAAAAGTTATTTTTCATAATTAATAGGCTTAATTGGAACGGTAATGGTAATCAAAGGACCTGTTTACATAATTCAGATGATCAAGGATCGCCTGCAAACGCTGCATACCGTCGTATTTATAATACTCTGTAATCCCACGGGCATCCGTCTTACTCGTCATACCAACCAGTGGCTTATAGGTATACGTTGTCACCATGGCTTGAGGCAAACCGCTTCTCAGCTTAGCCATGGCCGTTAAAATCGTGCTTTCAGAAACATTGGCTAAATTTAAGTTATCCAAGGTAGACTGTCCCAAAATCGCCAAAACCTCCGAATATGTAGCGTTTTTTACCTCTCCAATAGGATATTGCCCATTATAGCCCCATATGAAAATAGATGGAATGGAGTTCAATTTTTGAATATGTACAACTCTGGCATTCTTAATATTATAATCATATGTAAATTGATTCACAATATTGGCTCCCTTATAATTAGTTTCAGTAAGAGGCAAGATGAACTTAGTATGGAATAGACTATAGTCAAAAGTAGTTTTTGAGATCTCTTTACCCGAATTATAAATTGTCGTTACCAAAGGAGTTTGAATCATATTTTTTTCAATCATCGAATTCACATAGCTCATACCAACAGATTCGGGGTCACCTGGAAAAATATATTTCGTAGTTTGATCATTTCCATTGGAGCCTTTCAACGTATAACTTTCGAGATTATAATTTACTCCCCTATATTTCCATGTTTCTTCCTTTTGAATATTAGATGAAGCAAAGTCGATGCTTGTTTTTTTCAACATGGGATTGGTCATATCATAAACGACATAGGGTTGATAGGTTAGTAAAACCGATTTAATAGATACTGGAATCGGATTACAGGTGTATGTTTCATGGGTATAAGACCGTAATTTCCCACCATCTAAAACTACTTTTGAAAGATTATAACCTTCACTTTCGTAAAAATGGTTGGTTTGGCTCAATCGTGCATTTTGATTGCTAAAAACAGTGGCTGATTTTAACTTCCCATTGATATGATAATAGCTCTTAATTGGATAGTAATTATACCATAACTGAAATGGATCTTGCTCTACATTTGAAAAAGGGTGGTTATAGCTACCAGCAGTATTTTTTTTGTACTCATTTTCGATATTAAAAAACACATAATTTGTATATCCATTAGTGAGATTATCTGACGCAATTATAGTTTCTCTAACATTAGAATAGCCTACAATGGGTTGTTCATTAGGCACATATACGGTAGGATCAGAACTGAAAACAACATTTTTCATTAATGAACTTACTGGTGTACATACCAACCTCTCGCCAATTTCTACTCGTTCTATAATTTCATCCTTATAATTTATGTAAGGATGTGAAAGCTTTCCTGACGATTGATTCTTATCAAAGAACGTATAATCGTATTTTTTTTCTATTTGTTTCGAGGCCTGATCATAATATGCAAGAGATTTAACTCTTAAACCACCAATATCAATATTTAACCAACCATTATTTAAATCCAATTTACTTGTCTCGATAGTTATCTTAGCAGCGAAATAGTATATCTTATTATCATCAGGAGAACCTGGAAATGATATCACATTCCAAGGTTCGTGCAATGATCTAAATCTGATAAAATAATTTCCTTTTGGTAAGGTATTAATGCCGGTCATCTGCGTATCATTATGGATAAAAGACTTGACGACAACTCCCGTAGTAGCGTTGACTACTTCCATAGCAAGTGATTGAAGGTCATTAAAACTGATTTCACATTTGTAGTGAGACGCACCGTTAGGATTATTAAAGTCGCCACCACAGATTCTTTGATATTTGATAATTGGATTCGATGTAGAAGCTGGATCAATATGAAAAACATCAGTTTGCGTTGGAGTAGATTCATATAGAGCGACAAATTCTTTTACTTCATTGCTATCAAAATCATACCCACTATTGATCGTGTCACTTCTATTATAAAGGATATTATTCAATTCATAATCAAACACCGTCCGCTGGCCTTTATTATTAACAACTTCGACTAATGACCCTATCTTTCCAGCATCTAAAACCGGCTTACGATCACCAAAAATATTATTCGGGCCCGCTATTTCCTTTATAATTTTAATATCTTTATAACAATTGTTGCAAAACACATCTTGTCCGCAAAAATAACGAACTGAATTATTTGGAATTCTTCCATAATTTCTTTTGCCGTTATTAAATCCATAATAGTCTATCGAATTAGACAGCTTATCTTGCAGTGAGTCCGATTTATAATAATTAAAGGAGAAATTTTCCTCCCCCACAACCAACTTGTCTAATTTTAATCTTAGGAATTGGGATTTAGTGATATCATTTGAGGTATTCAATTTACTTTGATTAAAGTAGCTGTATTGAAGACCTACAGTATGAACTACGGCGCCACTAGCATCTTTAAGAAAGATCTTATCTAGCTTCTGATCATTAAAAACGGCATTAGCTGCACCATAATGATATCGCTGTGAGAAATTGGTTGTGTAAGGATATCCTCCAGCAATTGGTAGGTCTATTCTATCCGAATATTGAAACTGTATAGTTCCCAATGGAAATTCAATTTTGTCTAACTGATGCACCTCCCTTTCTGTGAGAAAGGTGCTAAAACTTTGGGAAGCATTCTGAAAATTTTGATTAGTAGCTCCAATAAAACATGCGTTCCTACTGTAGCTCGAACTTATATAGGGCGTTTCACTTGAATGAGTGAGTTGATAAAAAAATTTTATCTCTTCTTTATTATTTTTTTTTACAACACTTACATGCCAATTTGTTAAAACTGGATTTTCATAATTTGTTCTGATCCAAAAACTATTCCCGTCATATTGAGGGCCATTTTGTGAGCTTGCTGAAGCACTTATTGCGTAATCTTGTACATCAAAAACATATTCATTTCCATTGTCATCGAATACGTTAAAAGTTTTTTTTGCCCAATCAAACAAAATCTTTACTCTATCTTCCTTATTGATAAGCTTGGCTTCGAAATTGTTTCTACCCCATCTTTGTGGTAAAACAAATTTCACTGCTTTATCGCCCAAGTTTAAAGTAAATATATCTGGTTCGGTATCCCAATTTGAAACACCCAAACTCCTTAAATCAGTAAATAGCTCAAACCGATTATCCCAAAATGCCCGTTGGAGTGAATCTGTGAAGAAGGAACTGTATGTGGGCAACGCAACATTGGTATTTGTATAACCATTATAGGTTGATCCAACCAAGGCATCAAGATCACTTAGTCCTTTTATTTCTCTCGAAATAGTTGGATGATTATAAATATTCCATCCTAAACCGACCTTCCCTGATTCCTCCATTACACGGATTCCGCCTCCATTATAGGAGAGTAGAACTTTCAACAGAGGATCATTTCCGAATGAATTTAAAAGATTATAAGATAATTTTAGACGACCAGAATACAAATCTACTCCATCTTGTTGAAGCACCGGAAAGTTGGTATACTTCGAATTGACAGTTGTATATTCGTTAATTGTATTAACGGCATACTGGCCTTTTACAGATAAAAAAAATGAAAGAAATAAAAAGAAAAAAATCCTACTCATAACAACAGGTGAAAAACATTTAACCACAATAATTTATTAATAAAAACAACAAACAAAAAGTTGAATTATACTAGAAGGGCTACTACTTAGTAACATATATTCTATTAAACGTGGTATTTTCTCCTTATTTAACTCTCACAAAACAATAACCGATATTCAAATTAAAATGAATTAATGATAGAAAATAACATAGAAATAATAAGTGCTGTGCAATATTTACAGATACTTTTCGTAAAACGCTTTTTTTCGCTAGTCCAAGGCAAATATAACTTTTTTTTACCTCAACAGAAAATTACATATTAAATATCTATTAAAATTAACTTCAAACTACAGTTTAACAACAGGTATTATCAAAAAAAATATCAATATACTTTTGGTTTTAATAGCTCTTCAATAAATAGACCGAAAATAACAAAAAAATAAAGCAAAATTAATTTGTAGTCCCATTATTGAGCTTTCAGATCAGCGAGAGTTTCAGTTTCACTATGATGAATCTCATAACATAGTATTAAAGCCTCTCGTTGGAACTTTCACTCAGTATTTTAATTCGTTTTTCTTTACCGTATGTATTTTTGATTTACTTTTGCTATAGATTATGGGTTAAACTACTACCTTAAAAAAATGGATTAACATAAAAATTGCTGTACAGATAAACGCTAAGTTAAAGGATCTGATGAGAATCAAGCCCTTTTGACGTAAAAAAGCCACGTCTCTCAATATCACTTCTGAACTAAATATAAACATTTGATTCACTAGTGCTCTACCTATAATTTCGTTTCGTAGAGCACTAGTTATTGGATATTATTTATACAGTTAACCGATTTAGATACTTTCCAATCATTACCCACACGCTCCAAAGTAACTAAATCTGTTTTGGTAAAATTCTCAAATTTTAGAGTCACTTTAGCGACCATATAGTCTGCGGATTCTTCTAAAATATCTGTGCTTACTGTACAGTTCAGCTTCTCTCCTTTTTGCTTTTTCAATAGTTTAACTACGGCACTACGGCTGTTAGACTGTGCATTGGTAGCTTGGATCTTTTGATTAAAATCAGCTGCAAATAACTGCTCTATTCCTGCTGCTTCGCCCTCCGTGGTTACCGCAACATAATGATCGAGTGCCAAGTCTGCTGTGGAAAGGTTAACGTTTGCTTTTGTTGCTTTTGCTCCAGGTCCTTCAGCTGCCATAGTGAATGTTGATATTGCTAGTAAAGCTGCTGCTACGAATGTTTTTACTAAAGTTTTCATAATGTCTTTTTATTGTGTTAGTTATTAGTTCTTATTTGTTGACTCAAAACTACCACACAATACGCCCCTAGCCTACTGGCTATAGGCTAACGCTCAGGAAAACTCGGTGAATAGCGGAAATGGGAAGGTGAAAGCTATCGTTCGCAATAACGTTGCAATTAAGCTATTTTTAAATAGGAAATTACGGAAGTCAATGGAGCATAACATTAAAACTTATGCTGGGGATGGTTTTTTATTTATACAAAAGTTAAGTTCATTCGGTTATAAAGCCAGAAGTCCAGTTATCCTCATCTATTTTATATTCTGATATCTCAAAACCCGCTTTATGATCCCGGAAACCTTCTACTTTGGACATTCTTACTAACGCATTTTCAGCAAGTTCCTTGGTGCTGTAAACTCCTATCAATTTCACGTCTTCTCCTCCATCTAACGATTCATCAAAGTGGGTGTGCCATAGCAAAAATACATTTCCCATATCATTAATTATTTATTTCCATCATCATTTTTATTAACTCCAATACTCATTTTGGCAACAATCCTCTAGATTACTTACAATATCAAAAAAAGAAAATCTTTACAATAGAAATTAAAACCTGTAGTTCCCTTGTTTTATATCCCTTTCAAATATTTTCAAATTTGCTTTTGCTATAATTGACCCAAGTTCAGCCTCTCTTTTATATAATTCGTAACTCATCTTTAAATCTTGCTGAATCCCTTCGCCTCTTTCATAAAAATCCGCTAGGTTATTATAAGCCTCTGCATAACCACCATTGGCCGCCTTTGTATACTAATAGATACATTTCTTTGGATTGTATAATGGACTATTAACACCTAAAAAATTAATTGAATCAAACTGTTGCGCATAATCATATTGACCTTGCGGATTACCGCTATAAGCGCTTTTTTTTATGTGATCAAATGCCCGCCAATATAACTTGTGCTTTTCAAAGTTCTTGTCCTTTCTCAAAATCTATGGTTTATTTCTTATTTCCCAATGCGCTCTCTCTTGGTTATCAATAAGGGGATTCCTAATTTTAAGCCAACACAATTTATAAAAAAAATCACTTTGATAAAACTATTTCAAATCGACAGCTGTTCTCACTATACAAAATGGCTACAAGCTACCTTTCGAAAGAAAGGTTCAACATAAAAATTGGCGTCGTACAGTGAAAATCCAATAGTCTTCAAAAACATTGGATGACGAAACAAAAAAGAGGTAACGATAGGAAACATAAAAATTACTGTACAAATAAACGCTAAGAGAAAGGGTCTGATGAGAATCAGGCCCTTTTGACGTAAAAAAGCCAGATTTCACGACCTGGCTTCTAAACTAAACTTGAATAGATGATTCACTGATTGGTTTGTCTTTTATTACTGGCAAACCACCAGTTGTAAAATTCCATTTATACGAAGTTAATAAAAATCCATCCAGGAATAAGGAGGGGGATAGGTCAGTTGATATATGGTTTGTTCCCTTTCAGACAGATGATCATAATAAGCACCGAATTTGCTCAAATATTCCTCACCCAATCCCATTCTCCAAAACATATCCTTACTGTCCTTATCGGAAAACTTCGACCAAGGTGGTTGCATAGCGTTTTGAAGTACTTGAAATTGCCCAAATTGACCTATAAAATCTCGTACTTCCATCAATACAAAGCCCAATAAATTTTGACCACGCCAACAATAGATGTTTTCAATATCGACGTCATCTTGTGCAAGTCCAATACCCCAGATGGCATCAACGGGGCTTGCCTCAACAAGAACTCTATTTTCTGTTTTTAAGAGATATTCGGCCAGCGCCCAATGTTGATTAAACTTATGGATGTTTCCGTTCTTAACGATCTCAAATTTGCGTTCATTCCAAATCTGATCATCATAGCCCACAACTTGCCTTCCCAACTCTTTGGCCTCACCCGGTTTAATACAGTTGATAATTTTCTCAAAATTCTTCTTATCATCAAAAAGTAATGCTTTTTGGGCCATCATCCAATGTTCCGCAGTCCTATAGGTAATATTATCTACTGTAAACGGACTCTCATACCATTGACTGAAAACAAATTTTCCAACTTCCTGATTTTGCTTAGCTGTATGCCCCCAAAAGAAGAGAAATTTGAAGCTATCTCCATTTTCAAATCTATCTGTTAGCCACTTGATATTATATTTTACCATATACTCAATTCAAAATTGATCGTCTATTATCCATCGACATACAATGATACGCAAAAAATTGAAGCCACATCTCTCGATGTGGCTTCACAAGATAAATTGACCATTAGGCTGCTCGATTTTTTATTACTGCTCACAGAATCTATAGTTTTTTTGATCAGAGTGCCTTTTTAGACATAATCTTCTTTCGCCATAATAGGTATCAATCCGATTAATTACAGCAATTGGGGAATCAATAGCCATTCTCTGATAGACAGTATCATTCCGCACAAAATTATGCGTACCGTTAAAAACAAGAATATCTTGTAACCCGTTATTATCTCCACAATTTTTTCCAAATGGAATTTATTAAACTCTTGTTTTTGCAAGAATAAGGAAAAAGGCTTAAGCCCAAAATAACAAGGAGAGATTTTAGTTTCATCGTAAAACTAATTTGAATACTATGGCAATAGTAAGTAATTTTTCTAAACTATAAAGCTTTAAACCTTTGGAATCTCATCAGAATAAGTCCTCATAAGTAACAAGAAAAATTACGGTCAATGTTGAGCCACAGGTCAGACTGCGGCACAACATAATTGTTAGTTATTACTTGTCACGAAAAGATCATCAGCCCCCTCATTGATAGGGATATACAATCTTTCCCAGCTTTTTGAATGAACCATTTCCCAGCTATGCCCAGTACCTTTCAAATCTTCAGCCAAAAGAATCGTTCCAGGTTCAATTAAAAAAGTTGAACCATCGCTGACTTTAAATCTGATTTTACCTTTCAGCGTAACCACGTATTGTCTTCTTGGAGCTGGATGAGCGTTTTTCTCCCATTCTTCTGTTTTATTGCTTGTCCAAAATGTACTCGTATTGGCGTGTTTCAATGTTGGAATAAAGCCTTTTTGAAACGAGCAAGTTCCATCCGGATTGTTGATCAATCGTACTGCAGGCATTTTACCTTCGGCTTCCACGTTGACCTCCTTAATTTTTCCATGGCCTTCTTGCGCTTTCACAGCGTTTAAGCTTGATGCTGCCAATACGCAAGCAATAGTTAGTTTGGATATCATTTTCATTTTGTAATGTTTGAAATTATTATTTTGTTGTTTTAATTTTAGAATTCATAAACCGTGTCGTGCACCATCATCCGTTCAAAATAAGGTTTGTATTTAGCGACAAGGGCGAGATGTCCCGGCAGTTTACCATAAGCCTCTAGTTCCTCCAATGTCGCAAATTCCATGGACGCATTGTAGGTAAACGAGTTGTCCAATACCGCTCTTGGGGAAGAAGCAGCTGGCTTTCCATAACGTACATTTTTGACATAAGGAAGCTTTTTAAGACCTTCAAAAAACTGTTTAAACTCTTCTACCTGTTCAGCAGACAAGTCAGGTTTTAGCCAAAAAAGCAAATAGTGGAAATACACTTTTTTTGTTTTCGCTTTTCTCTCTTTTGCCATCAGTGAGGTGGCCGCAAAGCTCATTACGCCAGCAGTACCTAGTGTAAGGATAAAATCTTTTCTTTTCATGTTATTGCTATTTAATTAAAATCAATTCTATATTTAAGCACAAATGCCCACTTGTGATCTGTTACCACAGCTTGATCCGCAGCATTTAAATTATAGATCGGACGATTTTGCGCATCAAAAGTCAGCCGGCTGCTATTACCGTGCATCAGTAGCGAGATACCTGCATCATAAATTAGACTTTTGTCTTTCAATGCCTTGTAGTCCCCTACTTGTACAGAAACCGCTGGCTGCAGCTGTAAATTATGTTTGGATGGATTGAAATATGGGAGTGTACCGCCGACCTGCGCGTAAAATGTATTTCCCGTGCCAGCATTTGGCAAGCTATTTCCCGCACCATTCAGGCTTGCATTGGCCGCATCGATACCTGTCGCGGGGTTGTTTGTCCCTGCAAAGCGGAGATAGTTAGGACCATAATCGCTGTGCATGGCCATACCATAGGCACTAATCGAAGTTCCCTTTACTTTGTCGATGGGCGCGTCATAGATGATGTCCGCTGCAAAATTGCGCATATCGTCATTTTTGGTCATCTGCCGTTCATCCAGATGCCAAAGGGCATTGTGCATATACTCAAATCCAGCCCCTATGCTGAGCACATCTTTTTTACCGAGGTATGTACCCGAATTGAATGGCGTTTCGTTACTCTCTTTATCGTGAAATGCGTAGCGGAAGTAGCCTGACACATCTTTACGTGCTTCATTTTTGCTGAAGGTGGCTTTATTTAATTTTGGATCAGCACTGGCGGCTGAATATGGATCAGCCAGTACCACCCGATAGTCAAATTTTCCAAACTGCCCTTTTGCATAGATGCTCATTTCACGTACGACCATATCAGTAGCTCCAGTATTGGATGTCGCATACAGGGGCAAGTCGTAAAGCAGCGTATTGAGCGGTCCTGTTGTAAAACGGGAAAGACCGCGCCAAGTCGAACGGCCGCCACCGATCGCAAGTTTGGGACTGAAACTATATTCTGCATAGGCATCCAAGAGATCCATATACGTATTAGTCTTGCTGTTGACGTTTACGTTGGTAGGCCCCATCTGTAATACAAACAGTAAATTTTCGGTAGGCTTGTAAGTCATCTTTGCCCTAATACGCCGCAAAGAAAGATCAGATACATTCGAAACGGACTCGTTGTTTACCAAGCTTCCCGGATTGAGCTGACTATATCTCGCCCACAGCTCAGCGTATCCGCTGAAGCTGATATAACGTGTATGCTCCTTATTTAAGAAATGAGTAAGTTTTGGATTTCCAAAATCATTGGTTTGCGCCTCGGCGAGCTCTGCGCTACCTAGTCCCAAACTGAGGAACAACGCCAAGGTAAGCTGTTTTTTATTCATGATTCAACCTAATTTTGTTTTTTTGATAAGTCAAAATTAGGCTGAATATGGAGGTGATATTATTAGAAAACCATTAGAATTTTTAGCTTATTCAAGCCCCTTTGGATAGGCCTGTTTAAGTTCGACTGAAAACACAGTCCCTACATGGAGAGTTGAATTAACCGCTACGTTACCCTGATGCATCTCAATAATCCGCTGAACAATTGAGAGACCGATGCCATGTCCCTCTTTTGAAGGCGTACCCGCCACACGGTAAAACAAATCAAAGATATGCGGGATATCCTTGCTGTCTATTCCGATACCATGATCTATTACCTGCACCTTCGCTACGGTTTTATTTCTGGAGAGCAGTACCTGGGCATGCCGATCGGCACTATATTTACAAGCATTCTCGATCAGATTAGCAAAGGCCACTTTCAAGAGGTAGGCATTTGCAGATACCAAGATTTCCTCTTCGTCGATTGCAGCATTAGCATCAAAAGAGATGCTTACCCGATAGTCTTTATTTTTCTCTAAGACCACCAACTTTGCTTCAAGCAGTATTTCATCCAGTCTGATTTCTTCAAAATTTACCTGCGAACTATCGTAGTTTGCCCGGGCAAAATCCAGCAAAGCTGTCGAAAGTACCGTAGCCTCCTTCGCATCGAGCAATGCCCTGTCAATAGAGTTAAAATACTCATCCACATTGGTATTCAGCTGCTGCGCCAATTCCAGTTCGGCGATCATAGCTGCCAAAGGTGTTCTAAACTCGTGTGAAATAATGGATACAAAATGGCGCTGGTTGTTGAAAGATTTTTCCAACCGATTGAACGTATTGTTGAATGTTTCGATAAGTTCTGAGAGCTCATCTTTTGCATTACTATAGGAGACACGCGTGCTCAAGTTATGTTCGGACACATCCTTTATCTGATGTATAATGTAATTGATTGGCTTAAGAATATAACGTGCAAATAGAAATGAAGAGAAAAAAATAAAAAATAGGGCAACGATATAAATCGTTATCAAAATATTTTTCAGCCGTTCCATATGTGCAAAACCCGTCACATCGTATGCATGTCCGATCAAGAAAAAAGGCTTACCCTCAAATTGATAGTTCAAGCCCATATACAGTTCTTTGCCTTGCTCCCATGTAAAAAAATTAGACGTTTTGACAGATTCCAATTTAACATCGGGATACGTCGGTTCGCCTATATCGGAAAAAACCACCCTATTCTGCTGATCGAAAACAGTAATCTGGGCTTCGTTGATCAGCTTTTTATTTTGTTCATGAATTCTTCTTATCTGATGTTCCTGCACCTGTGCATCAAAAATAAATTCTGCGCGCCAGATGATCTTATAGCGCAGCCGATCCACAAATTCTTCCTGCCGATTTAATTCCGAAAAGAAATAAACCGCATAGGCGAATAGAAACAAGATGATAGCCGAAGAGAGCGTAAATACCCAGGAAGTTCTATTGACAATCTTCATTCTTTATTGGATAAAATAAATCCATGTCCGGATTTCGTATGAATCAATTTAGGTGAAAAATCCCGGTCTATTTTTTTACGCAAATAATTGATATATACATCAATATAGTTCGTTCCGGTATCAAAGTTTTTGCTCCATACATTACGCGCTATTTCATCCTTGCTGAGCATGGTCTCCCTATGTTTCAAAAAGAAGTGGAGGAGATCAAACTCTTTGGGAGTCAACTTAATAAGTTGTCCCTGACTATGAACCTGCTTACTCCGGAGATCAATACTGATACGATCATAAGTCAGCAGCCCCTGAATCTCTTCTTCACTGATTTCCCTGTGCCGCTTGAGCAGGACAGCGATACGTGCAAAAAGTTCGCGTATTTCAAAAGGTTTCACCATATAATCATCGGCTCCCGCATCAAAACCAGATATTTTTTCATCAATACTGCCCAATGCTGTGAGCATGATGATTGGGATCCTCGGGTAAGCCGCACGCATCTGTTTACTGAGCTCAATCCCATTCATTCTTGGTAACATGATGTCTATGAGAAGTAAATCATAGTCAACAGATTTGGCTTCTTTGATCGCTGATTCCGCATCACCAAAAACATTAACCAGGTAGCCCTGACTTGCTAATCCTTTTTTCACACTCGAAGCAACGCGTTCATTGTCTTCTACGACCATTATTTTCACCATTCTAGCATGCTTGTATGTATCTACTAATACTGCAGGACAAAGTTAGTTATTTTTCAAAAAGGCTGGCGCAGCCTCCATGAACTTTAGACAATGGTCAGGAAAACTCGGTAAATTTACCGTTATCGCTATTGCTAAAATGGCATTGTTACCACCTTTGCATGATATGTACCTTTTTTAATCTCAAATAAAACTGCATACCCACCAGCTCCATCGCCATTAACAGCAGTAATGTATAAAATATCATTTGAGTCATCATAGTAGCATGTTGCAAACTCGTTGTTTACATTAAATAGGCTTTCAATTTCCTTTGCCGGGATCTGGATAAATCTTCCCTTTATAGTAGCTTCAATGGAGGTATAATGGCTTGTAGGGATTTCGCCATCTGTTCCCCAGACCTGCTGCCCTCTAAATTTGTCTACAACGGTATAGCCATCATATTGAGTCGATGAAAAATCACCTTTATTTTTTTCATAATCGAAACTATCTGAATTTATTTGCACGGTTATATCTTTTGCTATAAATTTTGCTGTGCCTTCATCAGAAAATACAGTAGGGATCTGCTTATAGGATTCGATATATTTAATTCTTGAATGGTGTACATAGCCAGTGATGCTCTTGTTGCTTTTGTCTGTATAATCTACAATTACCCAATCGCCGAACTTTTCATCAGGAAATGCATAAACAATTTCATCAGCAGCAATTTTTGAAACAACCGCACTATTCACTGTAGCTTGTTTCCTCACATTTACATAGCCGTCTTTATCAATGATTTTTGCAAATTGAGCCGAGACCAATTGGCATACTGTGAGAAAAAGTAGTACTAAAAGATATCTGTGATTCATTTGGTATAAAGTTATTACTGATAATATTTTGCCCTCAGCTTAATAAGATCTTCGATCATTTTATCTTCTTTAATTGCAGTGCTGTATACAAATTTAAATTGAAAGCTGATAATTTCGTTACTTTTATTTCATTTTCTACTTTTTAATTACTCAGCTCATAGCGATAAATTTCCCTAAACTTAATACATTCAAACCCCAGCACAGCATTACATATTATTTCACTGGCAGAAGAATTGATTTCAAAAAGTTTTGAAATAACCGTAAATTCATTTTAAAATAATAATGTTGAATTAGAATGATGAGATACTTTATATTGACAATCGCTTTTTGTGCATTCGTGTTTGTATGCTGCAGTAATGAAAAAAATGGTAAAAGTGACATTAAAAAAAATGACCAAACCGACACAGAGGGAAAACTTCCTATGAAATCTTATATGCTCAATCACGAAATAAGAAATATAGACTATGAAATATATTTAAATGATTTTCTTATTGCCCATTCACAGGAGAACAATGGTATCCCTGGCCCTTACAAGTTGAATCAGTACATTTTTTCCAGTGGAAAACAGGAGGTGAAAATCAGGATCTCGTCAAATAAGAGCCAAAAATCTATAACTTCTGATATGCTCAATGAAATAAGTAGAAACACAGGCATCTACCTGCTTGAAAATAAAGATTATGGTAATATCAAAGAGATCAAAAAACTTGAATTTCCAGCGCTCGAAAAACCGCTAGATGCTTATACGCATACCTGGGATTTTGAAGCAGAAGCGCCAACTTCGGTCACAAGTCTGAACAATTCCCAGGATCTTTCAGAAATGGATCAAAATAAGCTACAGGTGGAAGTATTAGCAAAATATGATCAACTACGTAAATTTTTGCTGTCAGGACATACGGATGAGTTTCTGCGAGAAATCGCAAACGCGAAAAGTAATCTCTTTATATCCGAAGGTTTTTCGGAGGCCGAGCAGGAAGCATACAATGACAAACTTAAAAAGTACCTGTCTGCGCATAGCGATCTACTTCCCGACCTTAAAGAATCTACAATAAAATTATTCGGGCACGGAAAAGCTGTTGCACTTGAAGAAAAACCTCACACTGTCATCTAGAGAAAACAAAAAGAATGACGAGCAAAATTCTAACTATATAATTTTCCACAAACCTAATGGATCTGATTCATTTGAAGTGTTTCGCTACTTTATAGCTTATTTAAGTGGAAGGTAGTTGCGGCACGCTGAAACGACTACAAGCTACCTTTTGAAGAAAGGTTTAACATAAAAATTAGCGTCGTACAGTGAAAATCCAATAATCGTTAAAAACATGGCATAACGAAACAGCAAAGTCTACTCGAATTGTTCGATTTAATTTTATGTTTAATGTAATTGGCTAAATTCGGCATGTCAAAAATAGCTTGATCAATCTTTTCATGAAATGGGGACATTCCTATTTCGAGCTAATAAAAATCCATCCATGAATAAGGATGAGGATAGGTCAGTTGATATATCTTTTGTTCCCTTTCAGACAGATTATCATAATAAGCACCGAATTTGCTCAAATATTCCTCACCCAATCCCATTCTCCAAAACATATCCTTACTGTCCTTATCGGAAAACTTCGACCAAGGTGGTTGCATAGCGTTTTGAAGTACTTGAAATTGCCCAAATTGACCTAGAAAATCTCGTACTTCCATCAATGCAAAGCCCAATAAATTTTGACCGCGCCAACAATAGATGTTTTCAATATCCACGTCATCTTGTGCAAGTCCAATACCCCAGATAGCATCAACGGGGCTTGCCTCAACAAGAACTCTATTTTCTGTTTTTAACAGATATTCGGCCAGCGTCCAATGTTGATTAAACTTATGGATGTTTCCGTTCCTAACGATCTCAAATTTGCGTTCATTCCAAATCCGATCATCATAGCCCACAACTTGCCTTCCCAACTCTTTAGCCTCACCCGTTTTAATACAGTTGATGATTTTCTCAAAATTCTTCATATCATCAAAAAGTAATGCTTTTTGGGCCATCATCCAATGTTCCGCAGTCCTATAGGTAATATTATCTACTGTAAACGGACTCTCATACCATTGACTGAAAACAAATTTTCCAACTTCCTGATTTTGCTTAGCTGTATGCCCCCAAAAGAAGAGAAATTTGAAGCTATCTCCATTTTCAAATCTATCTGTTAGCCATTTGATAGTATATTGTACCATATGTTCAATTCAAAATTGATCGCCTATTATCCATCGACATACAATGATACGCAAAAAATTAAAGCCACATCTCTCGACGTGGCTTCACAACTTATCTATTTGTTAGGGATGGCTCTTATTTATACGAATTGATTGATTTGGATACTTTCCAGTCATTCCCCACACGCTCCAAAGTGACAAGATCAGTCTTGGTGAAATCCTCAAATTTCAAAGTCACTTTAGCGATCATATAATCTGCGGATTCTTCTAAAATATCTGTACTTACTGTACAGTTTAGCTTTTCGCCTTTTTGTTTTTTCAAGGATTTAACCACTTCGCTACGGCTGTTAGACTGCGCATTGGTAGTTTGGATCTTTTGATTAAAATCAGCTGCAAATAACTGCTCTACTCCTGCTGATTCGCCCCCAGTTGTTACTGCAACATAGTGCTCTAAAGCGAAATCAGCGGTGGAAAGGTTAACGTTTGCTTTTGCTGATTTTGAATCGGGTCCTTCAGCTGCCATAGCGAAAGTAGATACTGCGATTAAAGCTGCTGCTGCGAATGTTTTTACTAGCGTTTTCATAATGTCTTTTTTTATAGTGTTAGTTCTGTTGTTCTTATTTGTTGACTCAAAACTACGACACAATACGCCCCTAGCCTATCGGCTTTAGACTAACGATTAGGAAAACTCGGTGAATGGCAGGAATGGGAAGGTGAATTTTAATTATGTGATGTAGATCACGTTAAATTACGATATGAAATCGAGAGATTTGTTCCAACAAAAAGAAAATCTCAACGATATGAAAGCAAAACAACTCTTTATACAAATAGGACTATTTTTGGCTTTATTCACCCTAGTAGTACCCCATTGCAATGCAACAAATCGAAAACCGAAAATTCTATTTGTAGTAACTAGTCACGATACAAAAGGTAATACAGGCGAGAAAACAGGTTATTATCTCGGTGAAGTCTCACATCCCTGGGAGATTTTAACAGCGGCTGGATATGAGATTGATTTCCTTAGTCCTCAGGGAGGGAATCCACCTGTGGATGGATTTGACCTGACTGATCCTGTTAACAAAAAATTCTGGGAGGATAAATACTACCACAATAAAATCACCCATTCCCTTAAACCTTCTCAGGTAAAACCGGAAGATTATAAAGCCATTTTCTATGCCGGAGGACATGGTGCGATGTGGGATCTGCCTTTCGATTCGACAATCGCAAAGATTGCAAGCAAGGTATACGAAGCAAACGGCGTTGTCGCAGCTGTGTGTCATGGTCCTGCTGGCTTGATCAATATCAAACTGAAATCCGGTGAATATTTGATAAAAGGGAAAAAAGTCAATGGCTTTAGCAATGAAGAAGAAGAGCTTGTAAAGCTCAGCAATGTTGTTCCCTTTCTACTAGAAGATAAACTAAAAGCTATAGGTGGGATTTATGAAAAATCAGAGCCTTGGCAGTCGCATGTCACCATTGACGGCAGATTGATCACTGGCCAAAATCCTCAATCAGCCAAGGCCATAGGCATGGCCATCGTCAAGGCATTAAGTAAGTAAGTAAGTAAGGTATACCTCTCAAGATAACAACATTGCCCTTTGAAAAACCATAGGGTCTTTCAATATTATTGCGGAGAATCACCTCAAGAATATTATGATACGTAATATAATTAAACCAACAACAACTAAACAGATCATAAGTGGAGCAATGATGCTTCTCTTCTTATATTTTATTCCTTTCAAATATTGATCCCAAAACCCAAACTGCAATATGGCGGCACCTATTCCATACAACAAAATACCAGTGAATCTACTCTGATCAAAATAATCTTTAAATTCATTGTATACTAAAATTAACGCTATGGTATAACCAAATCCAAATAGGAGTGTTGCCCATGCTTCTTTTTTCTTGGATAATGTGAATAAGTTAATCGCTAACAATATAGCGCCTGTAAATAATCCGAATAGTATACTAAAATACCATATTGCTTTTTGTGAATAGAAACTGACGGAAGCTTTTTCAGCATCTTCATCAATATCCCATGTGTTAAGGGACTTGTAATCAGGCTCCTCTTGTTTCCTTGATGCGATAAGTTGATTTATCTTAACAATTTCTGTTTCGGAAAAAAAATAGCCCCTTTTTTTGAGAATGTCGAAAGCCATTTCTATAGCTTCAGGGACTGATCGGGTCTCTTCTGAAGTATACCGCAACAGGTCCTTATTGGATAGTTTTTCTAAGACTGATCTTTTTACCATAAACCTAATATAACCAAACTACCAATTACAGTTATCACACTTTTAAAATAAGGGTACTAAAATATTATTATCTGACAACAAATGTTTCCTAATCATCTCGCAGTTTAGATCTAATTTTCCATTGTAGCAGTAATTTCATCAAAGAAGTAGAATAACTGACAGGTGCATTAAGTTAATTTCATATAACATTGCAATAGCGTTATAAAAATTAAGATATTGGTGGCAATAAAGCAATATACTATCCACTTAATTTTAAAGCCATAATAGAATAATCCCAATATCCATGGATTCCCAAAAAGATATATTCTAAAAATTTGAAAGCCATCAAATTTATGCCCTAAATGAAAAAAATCAGCCAATAACTGACTAAAACACCCTTTAATTGCTTGGTGCTCTATCGCAATAAAATTTATCACGATCAAACAAACATAGGTCAGAATATAAATAGTTAGAACAACTTTTTTATTAATTTTCACTTCTTAAACATTTATTGATTTGTACGTTATATAACTTCAAAACAGAGGCCATTTACCACCTCATGGGAAGATAGAAATTAGCTAAATTATTTTTAAGCTAATATAATAGAAAACATTATGATATAATAAATGATAACCGACCATTATTACGAATACAAAACAGTAGCAAGTTATCCTTCATAAGAAGGGACTTTGTTATACGAATTAATCGATTTGGATACTTTCCAGTCATTGCCCCCACGCTCTCTCCCTTTGCTTTTTCAAAGATTTAACCACTCCGCTACGGCTCTTAGACTGCGCATTGGTAGCTTGCATTTTTTGGTTGAAATCATCAGCGAATAACTGCTCTCTCCTGCTGATTCTCCCTCTGTGTTTACCACAACATATTGATCGAGTGCCAAATCTGCTGTGGAAAGGTTAACGTTTGTTTTTGCTGATTTTGCTTCAGCTGCCACAGCAAATGTGCATACTGCGATTAAGGCTGCTGTTGCGAATGTGTTTACTAGCGTTTTTATACAAATTACTTGCTTTTTTATTTGATGATAAAGCTATCATGAGTGTCTTTTTTATAGTGTTAGTTTTTTATTTTTTCTTGCGCAAAAATTTACCTTTGGTATCAAAATATAGTTTATTGTCATTCGTTAGTTCCAATTTATACCCTTTAGAAGATTTATCAATGCTCTCCACAGCAGTACCATTGTAATTTTCTTTCAAGTAAGATTGTATTGACTGCGGAAAAAAAACGGTCGGCAGTCCAATTCCATCTGGAGCTTTAACCTCAATCCAGTTACCCAACTTCCCAAAGTCAATTTCCGTACGATCAGCCAATATCACTTCGTGAAATGTTCCTGTGGCAGAAGGGGATTTCTTTACCTTTACTTCAAGTATCTGTACATTCGGAAAATATGCCTTAATAAATGCCAAAGCACTATCTGGTAGCGTTACATTCTCTAAAGGTTTAGATTTAAGTTGATTTTCTTTGCTGAAATTATAAGCCTTATTACTTTGCGCAGCATTTGAACATGCGCAAAAAATTAAACAAGTAGGTATTACCAAGAGTAGCTTCCACATGATCGTTGTTTTTTTTAAATAATAACTTTTAAAGAAGCAAAATGTTTTTTAGGAATGTCCCCAAATTCGTAAGCCAATTGAATATTCAATTCTACATACGCATACAAATCTTCTTCAACACTCTTTTTTTTAATAAGAAGAGCTGTATTAAAAATCACTTTCTTAAATTTATAAAATCCATTCATACAATTGGGGCCCTGTCTCTTGAAAATGGCCGGAACGCCTAGGCGAACTCAATCAGTGCAAGAAGATCTTTTCCCAATGACCTGCTCAAATTTCCTTCGGCATCCAAGATCGACAGTAAACCAATCTGCGCTATGTATTCTTTCCCATGGTAGGTATCGTAAAGCTCTTTCTTTTTCTGGGTATTGGCATGGGGATACAGCAACATCCCTCCTACAGCATTCCAATAATCCGCATACACGTAGATCTGTCGTAGATCTTGCGTGGATATCATATCATAGCTATAGTTCTTCCATTTGGTATCAATGACAAACTGTTTTCCACTGATTCGATGTTTCAATAGGATATCTGGTCGAAGCGTCTTGTCGCGCCAAAATTGCTTGCTCTCCTGTCCTCGTACTTCCCAATCTTTCGAACAGTTCGCCAACTGCGCAAGCACATACTGCTCCCAGAGCTCATTCATACTGAAAAGCAGAGCCAGCATATTTTCAGTTCCCGCCTTGACATTGGGGGCATAGTTTAAAATAATCAATCGTGCTAATTCAATTGCTCTCCGATAAGGTTCCATTTTACGGCTATAAGATAGCCTATCAAATAATTGCTGGTCGGCCCAGATCTCTTTGACTTCTGGAAAATTCAATTGCGCCGTCTTGCAACGTCCATAACGATAGCTCCCTCGCGACAGACGAGCAACAACCTCCAAGCCTAGCTGGAGAATCTGATGCAGCACATGGTCACCGCCATATACTTGATGGGTATTGTAAAAACGCTCTTTATGAACGAGATTACGCTGAATCTGCCCTGCAAACTCCAGTTTTCCTTTGAGCGCAACGGTATTTTTAGTTTCCTGATAATATTGTTTCACCAGTCCGTGATGCAGCAATTCTTCTACCGCTGTTAAATACCAGTCAAAATAGATATCCAAGAGATGGATCTGCTGTTTGTCAACAAAAGCTTCACCCACTGCTGTAACCTTTAACCGCTCCGTTTCGAGAAGCATTTCGATCAATACGTCGCGCCAATTGACGGTAGATGCAGTCCGCTGGATCTTGGGCAGGATTTCAATGACAAGATCGTCCACCTGAACAATCCCGACATAGTTTTTAAATCGGATACCCTGATAGACAGGCGCAAAGTATTTACCCTGATGTAGATCATTGTATTTGAGCAACACATTGAAGTAAATCTCCACAAATCGCAGACTTTCTCCGGACTGAGTTTTGTAGGACTGATTGAGATACAACGTATCATGCTCATAGACTTGAAGGACATACTGCATATGATTATCCGATCAATTGATTCAAGGCATCAATAATATTTTCTTCTGGTACCTCGAGTACATTCAGCTTTGGTTTATACTGCGGCTTCCGTATTCTTTCGAAGTCCGGAAAGAGATCTCCTGAAAAGTTGTCATTTTCGATTTCAACAAAACCTGGTCCCAGCACCAAAGCAATTTTCTCCTCATCCCGATAAAAGTATTCTTTGAGTAATGGTACGATGCAATTGTTAAAGGCATGCGTGAGATCGCGGCGTGACTGCACATTAATAAGATAAGAATGTCCAATTTGATGGTCTTTGTCCAAAAGCACCTTGATGCGATTGTTGATTCTGTTGAGGACATGTTGCAGATTGATATTTTCGATGATGATATCGCCGAGCAGTTCGGTATTGGGCATCATCTCCACAAAGGCAAACCGACGGCGCAAAGCAGTATCCAAAGCTTCCACCGAACGGTCGGCTGTATTCATGGTACCGATGAGATACAGATTGGATGGTACCGAAAATTTCTGCTTGCTATAAGGTAGGATAACTTCAAGTGCTTCATCCCGTCCGGCACGTTTGGATTCTTCAATCAACGTAATCAGCTCACCAAATATGGCGGATACGTTGCCCCGATTGATTTCGTCGATAATTAAAACCACAGGCTTTCCTTGAATATCCTGATTGGCCATCGCCTTTTGAAATGCCCCGGAATTAAACTTACCGACCAGTTCGGCACTGGCTGGCGTCTCTTCATTCGAGTGCAGCTCGAGATAGGTATTGTATGCCGCATGGGCACAGGCAATCTTAAACAAACCGCTTTCTACTTCATAGATAAGCTGCATGCTTCCATCGTCGGTTTCATGAAAACGGGGTTTGATTCCTTCCACAAAATCCTCATAGCTCATGCTCTGATGAAAAGTTGTAAAAAGGATCTGTCCGCTATCCACATACCGCTGGTAACGTGCTTTCAATGAAGTCCTATCCTCAAGGGATATTTCCGTTTCGCTTTTTCCTTCGATTATGGAAAGAGCCAAGTTGATGCTGTTATATGTTTTTCCCGTACCAGGAGGACCATACAAAATTTGGTTGAGCTGCATAGGGATACTGTTTGCGAATGTTTCGGTATTGACAGATGTTTCCTCACCCCCTATTTCTTTAATGATAGCGTGGTGCTTTTCGACGCGTTGGTTCAGCTTATTGATCAGACTGACAAACTCCTGAGGTGTAACGCGATGCGCTGTAAACCGTTGAATAGATTGTTTGACACTCAAAATACCCTGATCGACGATAGCGATAATATCGGCCAACTGGCCATCAATATCCTGGTACATCGCTTCCAAAGAGACATAGTTTTCTTTGAGGCCAGCGATTCGAATCGTATACATTTTTGCAGTTTCATTGATTTTCCGTGCCAGCTTATACTTTTCCACCAAGGGCTCTTTAATTGTCTTGATTAAGTTAAGCACCGCACGATTTTGATCATCTTTGGGATCTTGGGTTTGGGTAAATTCAAAATAGTACGTATAAGTAGACTCCCCCAACACGAATATTAGACTCATAGCATCGCCAGAAGAACCTGGGAAATTGACAGGAATAGACCAAAAGGTAGTTGCAAAATAGCCCGAACGCTGGGTTCCGATAAAGTAATCCGTTTCGGAATTCTTCGTGGCACTTTGTCTCACTGTAAACGTAAAATTGTTGTCTGTCTGATGTTTGGACATCAGCCAATCAAAAACACTCTTTTCGTATGCTTCGTAATTTAACATATATGGTACTGGCTTGCTATCTCGGTATTCCTACCGTGTTAAATAATATTCTTGAAAATCTAATTTGATCGCTGTAGACACAGCTCTTAAGGATTGGACAGCTGCCTGTCCTTGGAACAAAGATACGACTTTTGGTTCATGCGCTGACAGCACATTGATTAAACCATCAGCATGCAAAAAGATAAAATGCTGAACATTTTCTTTACTAACAATATGATAACTATTTTTTACTATCCAATCAATCAAATCAGATTTTTCCACCGTAAATAAGGACCAGTTTCCAGTAATACCATAATCGTCAATTATTTTTAAAGAACTGTTTTCATTTTGATTTTGATAATAAAGTGCATGAAATCCAAAATCGAAGACAAGGTTAGGTTCAATATTCTCTATTTCAAAACTTATCTGCAGTCCATTCTCTTGATCATCTGATAAACTTATTAAATAGAGGTCTCCATTAATCATCTCAGCGGGATGCCATTTTTTTAATATGTTGCTCTTTTTCATATGCAAATTTAGTGGTGTTTAATGGTTCATAAAAATGGGTAAGCATTCCTTGAGCAAATCCGAGCTTCGTCTTTTTACTCCATTTCAGAATTCCGCCTGCCAAACCACTTCGATTTCATCACCGCTTATGATGTCGATAATATTATTTACATTACCTATAGAATAGTGTTTCAGATCCCAATCTATAAACATTTCTTGACTTTCTCTACGAAACCAATCTAAATAGTTTGAATTATCCGATACCACTAAACCTCTATAACCTGGGTGCTCATAGAGACTTCTTGATCTTGCACCTTCATCTGTCACTTGATAAGACATTACACCATTAAATTTTAAGATTAAAATTCGGTCATCTTTCATTTCAGCCAAATGAATCTCTATGCTACCACCATTGTCCGTTAAATTAACAAAATAAAGATCATTTGGTGGAGGAGATACAGGATCCCATTTTATAAAATTGTTCATAACTATTGATACCTGAATTTTGTTCCTTTTAATTTATTAACGGGTTAACTCACTAACGTTTTCACCTCTTCCTTACTTAACCAGCGAAATGTAGCAGGTTCATCCGAAAGCACCTCAATTGCATTTTCTAAATTATAAATAACGAAATGTTCAATATTTTTTCGTTCTAAAATATCATAGCTGCCCTCAATAACTGAATCCAAATAAGCGGAGCATGTAGATCTCGCAAATCCCCGAAAATCGTCGTTCTCGTTAACCATCTTCATTAGCGCCAAGTCGATCGTAACTTTATACGAAACAAAATACTCAAATTTTATTTCGAGAATTTGAGTGTGATCAACTAAGTTTTTTAAAAGAATAACTATTTCACTGTATTCCACATACATTTTATAAAAAAATAAATCTTGAGGAAGGGATAAATCAATAGCCCATTTTTCATATTTATCTTTCATCGTGTAGTATCTAAATTTTGTTTCTATTACTTTTTCGTCCAAATTCAATATGGAGGCGCTGATGTTAGTCCTACAGGGCCAACCTGACTACCTATCCAAATTTTCAATTTCTTTTTTGAAATTAGCTAATAGAGAATAAAATCGAGTTTTCAATAGCTCACTTTTTACTTTATTATCCATAACAATTTCATTAAAATAGATCGCATCAACCCAAATATTTAAATTATTAATATTCGTTTCGAGCATGAAATCATAGGCCTTTTCAATATCTAATAATTCGAAACTTGAATATACATCCTCAGATTTGGATAATTGCATAGCGCTCAATAATAACTGACTTGATCTTGAATCCATTTTATAGCAATTATTCGATTTATCAAAATTTTCCAGGAACGACAGGTCGTTACCAACTTCACGTTGAAGTTGATTTAATGCTTGGGCTAAAGAATCTTCAAAACTTTTTAACGCTAGTAGGTGCTTTTTAATATCCATTACTTATTCTTTTTTACGCCCGATAATCTAAGTAACTAACCGCTCTATTTTTTCACAATATGATCAGCTGTAGTTACGGCTCTTGAGATTCTAATCTTATTTTATTTCCGGTTTATACCATGGTCGACACTGAAGATTTTGGGAACAATATCGATACAATGATCAGTTCTTATACATAAACCCAGTCTGATTAAAGGTTAATCCAGGAAACTTCAGGATCTTGAAGAGTAATTACATCAATTATATTATCACTAGTACATACCATATAATGATACTTCAGTAAGTCATCAAAGATTCCATAACTCTCCTCATCAAACCATTCAAGAAATTTTGAAGCATCTGTTTTACAAAATGTATATATTGAGGGATTATCCAAAGTTTTCATTCGTCCTGATTCAATCACTATCCTATAGGCTAATGGATTGTTAAATTCTATTTTTAAACACCTATCAACGAGATCAGATTGTTTTAATAAGACAACCTGTTTCCCTTTTTTAAAATACATTTCATAAAAAAACGGATTATCTGGTAGATCCATTATCGGATCCCATCGCGTATACTTTTCTGTCATAATTACTATAATCTAGCAACCACACGCTATTTGCACGAAATCTCAGCATGAATGGTGAATACCTAAAGTTAATTTAAAAGTTCCATAATTGATATATCAAAAAAGCCACATCTCTCGACGCGGCTTTTAAACTAAACTTAAATAGATGATTTCATTAGCGGCCTGTCCTCCACCCGATCTGGCAGATTACTAGCTATTAGATTTTATTTGTACGAATTGATTGATTTCGAAACTTTCCAGCTGTTACCCTCGCGCTCTAAGGTAACCAGGTCAATCTTGGTAAAGTTTTCAAATTTCAAGGTTACTTTAGCGACCATATAGTCTGCTGACTCTTCAAGGATATCGGTGCTTACGGTGCAGTTCAGCTTCTCTCCTTTTTGCTTTTTCAAGAATTTAACGATTTCGCTACGGCCATGACTTTGCGCATTGGACGCTTGAAACTTTTGGTTAAAATCTTCAGCAAATAGCTGTTCTACACCTGCTGATTCTCCCGCAGTGGTTACCGCAAGATAGTGATCAAGTGCCAAGTCTGCTGTGGAAAGATTAACGTTTGCTTTCTCTGATTTCGAACCTGGTCCTTCAGCTGCCATAGCGAATGTTGATACGGCGATTAAGACTGCTGCTGCGAATGTTTTTACTAGGGTTTTCATAATATCTTTTTTATAGTGTTAGTTCTGTTGTTCTTATTTGTTGACTCAAAACTACAACACAATAGGTCCCTGGCCTATGGGCTTTAGACCAACGCTCGGGAAAACTCGGTAAATAGCCAAAATCGGGAGGTGAAAATATGTAAGAATACCAAGTCTAATTTTTGAGCGGCTTTCAGTTTACTGGGTAAACTAAATATCAATTAAGTAAGCGCGAATATTAGATCAGCTCTCACGAATACGAATCGCTCAGCCCAGTCAAATTTCTTGTGATTACTTTTAGTATTAGATAATTAAAACATGCCCAAAAGGCATACATTATTTAACAAATAAAACTTAAAAACAATGAAAAAGTTATTGATGAGTTTGGTAGCCCTAGCTGCGCTATCGACAGCGGCTTTTGCAGGCACGGACACAAAAGCACCCAAAGAAAATGCAGAAGTAAAAACAAGTACTTCGTCAGCAGCCGAAAACACCAACAAAGTTGAAGTTGCCGAATCAACAAAAGAAAGCAATGCAAAATTTCTAAGAAAGTGTGTTTACACGCTAACGGTCTACAACACTAGTGGCCAAGTGATTGACACCTTCACTTCGCAAACCTATGTTGAAAATTCCTGTTCAGGATTCTTCGACAACTGCAGAACGATTTACAGACATATGCTTGCCAATGGTGAATTAGGAATATAGTCTGCAAATTATATTTCATTCGAATTATAAGTGCTGAAAAATAAGCGGGGCTAAGGCCCCGCTTTGTATGATACCTAAATCATTTCCTACAAGTTAGCAGTTAACCCAACATGGCTATGCTCAAGATTCCAGCCAATTACATTGTTTTATTTTGCTCCATTGAGTAATAAAATTCAACAAAACCACTTCAAATCTGCTGTTGTTCTTACTATACAAAACGGCTACAAGCTACATTTCAAAAAGAAAGAATCAACATAAAAATTGGAATCGTACGGTGAAAATTCAATAGTCTTTAAAAACATTGGATGACGAAATAAAAACGACGAAACGGTAAGAAACATAAAAATTACTGTACAAGTATACGCTAAAACAAAGGGTCTGATTTGAAAATCGGGCCCTTTTGAGGTAAAAAAGCAACCAGCGCTTAAGCCATGATAGGGAAAACTCGAAAAATAGCGAAAACGAGCGTTAAAAAAAACACAGTACTAAGCAATAAAAATACTATTGCCATTGATTAACTTTAGTGAATATTAACAAATTCAAAAATGAATTACTATTTTACATTATTATTTTTAGTTGCTTTGCAGTACGTTAACGCACAGGAATCCTTTGTCTTTAAACACCTTCCTCAGCCACAAATAAAGTACGAGACAACGGGTATATATCAAACCAAAGCAGAAGGCAAATTGGAGGGACCATCCCCCTTTACGATGAATCTGGAAGGAAATAATAAGGTCCAATCGACCACCTCTACAGGCGCAGAAATCAAGCAGATAATTCCCTATAAGACAGAAATACTTTTTGTAGAGGCTAGCATGAAATTTAACGAGCAGATAACTCCGTTAAAAGCTCCGTTAAGTGGTTCTACGATATATGGCTATTACGATGAAAATGGTAAAACTAAGATTGATTCGATAGTAAATAACACGCTAGATTCCCTGGAAAAACAATATTTAAAAACCGAAATGGAACAGAATCAGTTTGAAGATAAAACGCCAAACAAACCAATGAATGTGGGTGATTCAGTTGAAAAAACAGAAATAGTGGCATTTCCAGTCTTAGGGGCAGATGAACAGGTATTTTTAGTAAAAACCAAATACACCCTGCAAAAAATTGAAAATGGGATTGGCTATTTAGATGCTACGCAAACATTTAAACTAAAAAATCCAAATGAGCAGATCGAAGTTCTACCCAGCAGTAATGGTTCAGGAAAAGTTGAATTTAATATTAAACACACTTATGTGAGCAAAAAAGTAACAAGCGCTAATCTGCACCTCAAAGTCAAACAGGATGGATATGTCATGTCCTGTATTATTTCGTCAAATAAATCCGACATCACAACCGCCTCTTCACTGATACGATAGGCGGTCTAAATCATATTGCAAACTAGATCAAAGTTTAATCGCTATTGTTTTTTATCAAATCTATTGAAGGTATAAAAAGAATACATTACGGAAACCATAACTTGTTGCCTCAAATTTCAGCTACATATAGGCCCATAACTCGCGACTTAGCATATAAAAATTGGATAATAAAACTAAAAAAAGGGCGCAAAAGGATCATAAAAATTACTGTACAAGTACACGCTAAAATAAAAGGCCTGATCAATATCAGGCCCTTTTGACTAAAAAACTTTCGCTAATTTTGGCTTTTAAAACTTATGCAAATGATCTCACTGTACCTGCACCTCCAATAGCTTTAACCATCCTGAATCAGTTATATCGCCATTTACGGCAAGCCTTATTCCCGGCTGATTTTCATTTGTTGTATCTACAATGGCGACGGCCCAGGTATAGTTTCCAGCAGCTACATCGACATTAGCTTTCAACTCGTATGCGACTGGATTATTCTTGAGCCAGGTGGAAGGTTCTCCTTTATCATCAACAAAAACTTTTTTCACCCTGTTTTCTTCGTCCAGAAGTGCAAAAGCTACCTTATATTTATAATTCCACTGAGGAATATTATTCGGGAAATACCCCCAGCCCATATTCCGCCAGCGGTGGTTAATTGTCGTTTCAGTACCCGAATTGACTTTCTCCGGTAAATAAATACGATCGGGATATAAACGATAGCCACCTTCAGAAATAAAACGCTGGCATAAGGTAAAAGATTTGGTGAACCAGCTTTCAATTTCACCGATACGGAAATCCATCATGTTTACAGCAGCTTCCAAGGAGCTGTCAAATTCGCCCTGCCGAACATCTTCGGGATGGTCTTGCCTATACTTGCCACTTGAGTCTGTCCAGTAACGGTGTGTACCAGTCGTAATCCAACCACCCTCCATAATAATCGGGCGTTTAAAATTCCAGACCTTGGCAAAATTCTTCTCCCAACTTTGATAATAATCGGTCATTCCAAAGGCATCCTGACGCAGGCTGTACCCTTTGTTGATCATCTTATTCAACAGCTTCTCCGAATTAGGATTGGGAGCTCCATTACCCGCAGGGTCGCCAACTAAGCGATGATAATTGATCAGCAAAGGCACTTTTGTAAAGTTCTTGGAATACACATCTGAAATCCAATCAACAACTTCTTCTTTGATCACCTCAATATTTTGACCGGAGGGATTATTTGGATCTTCATAAATGACACTATGTCCCTCGCCCCACAAACCGAGTCCATAGGCATCGACAAAGGAGGTCTTATTTAAATCATTAAAATCCTTCGCCAACTCTTCGATCAGCTTGCTATAATAGTTCCGAAAAACAGGATCTTGCAGCACGGGTGTTTTTCTATCCGGAAAAGAAGCATTGGCAACATAATACTTGGCGCCTGCATCGAAAACAAACTGCGGCGTATTTGCTCCTTGATCGCGACCGTCGACGACGATACGAAAGGCGATTGGCAATCCTTTATCTTGTGCCCCTTTGATCATTTTATAGATTGCCGTGCTGGGATCCCTCCAGGCATATACGCCATCTACAGGATTAAAAGTTCGCCAGCTGGTACGGATATAACAGGCAGATGCATAGTCAATTGCTTTGACCGTTTTACCTAAGTCAGGTACATAGAATTGGGTGTCCCAATAGGAAGGAGTCCCCGAAGCTGAAGCATACATGACCCAGCCGTTTAAAGGGTTACGAAACATGGCACTGCGGTTGTAGCTGGGTTTCACCAAGGTCCCTGCTATATCTTTTTCGTTATCAGCACTATCTTTCTTGCATGAAACCGCTAGAAAGCAAAGCATGATAGCAAATGCGCTGAGGCAGGCTTTTTTATAGTTTATATTGTTTTTCACTTTCAGAAATGTTAAAGTTAATTTAAATGCTTTGATACAATTGCTTACCGTTTTAACCCCAGAATTGTCATGTTCCTTAGATCAAAAATCAGCACATTGGTCGTGGCCGGAATGGTGAAATAAGAATTGCGGTTGGCGCCAACGGTACCTCCGCCCAATTCTGCTACTTTTCCTAAGGTAAGCGTCAGGGTCTGAGCCACACCTTCAGTCGTAGGCGGAGCACTAAAAGCATAAGCCAGGTTTTTGTTATTACTGTTGTCTCCAGTTACGATAAACTTGGTAGTCCCGACTTTACCCCCAGTATAGACCAAAACCTGCGGATCCGCCAAACTTACCTGACAATCCATTTTTACCGGAGTTCCCCAGCCATTGATACTTCCGTGCATCCACAAATCCGTCACCGTGGTCGTATAAGGCTGATCCCCTGTCCATGTCACTATTTTGGGAGCAAGTGCTTTCGCTGGAGAATAAATGGTTGCTGTCGCTTTTTGCATATTGACCACAACGCGATACTCGCCCGCAGTTGCTATTTTCCAGGAGAATACGTTTTCTCTCATTTTGATGCCAACGGCATTTCCATCGTTTAGTTCAGCGCTTCCATCGGAGGTAACAACATAATTGGTTTCACCGTTAAATTCGACCGGAATTTCCAGTTCGCCAGGCTGCAAATTCAATACATAAGCATACTGATCCAGATTTTCCAATGTTTTTGGCATCTCCACCTTGCTCCCGCCAACGGCACTTCCGCTCAAGAACACTTTATCGGCATCAAAAACAACCGTCTTGATCGGGTTTACTGTAATTCTTACGGTACGTACTTCGGGTGCCTCAAAAGTTGCACCACCCTCCCATTGGGCAACCACTCTAAACTCTAGTGTAAAGCTTTTATTTGCTGGTATGCCCCACTTTTCATTTGCCCAATTTTGTAATTGTTCGGAAGTAAAGCTTCTGCTCAATACGTTATCGTCTTCATAGTTGAATATGGCTGTACCCGTACCAAAATTGTTCCCCACCACATCTAACATCGTACTGTAGCTGACCAAATGATCATCTGATTGTACCCTAGCGGGCTTCCAGTTAAATGTGACGATATCTTTGGTCAAATTGACTTCGTCCAGCGTAATGTTTTCCGACGAAGGCTGAAGGTCCATCGTTTCATTGACTTTGGGTATATCCTGAATTTCCTGTTTGCACGATAACTGGCAAAGTACCATGCTTAAGAAAAATAAGGTTTTGTATAAATAATTGATGATTTTCATTGATTTATATTTTTGCTAACGTTTGGATAGAATCATGCGCTTGACTAGCGCAACTGCTTTTTTGTCATCAGATGGGAAAGCTGCCGAAAATACGATTAGGATTTGGACAGCCTCCCATAACCATTAATTATAACCCGGATTCTGCGGGAACGGTGCCCCTGTATTGGCATCCCTGATCACCTGTGGAATAGGCCATAAGATATTGTTGTCCGTAATTTTATCCTTGATCGCATTATTATATTTTTTGACCCGCTCCACCAAAGTATTGGTACGCACCAGGGTAAATCTTCTGCTTTCTTCACCAACTAATTCACGGATACGCTCATCGAGCAGGAAACCCATATTCATCTGAGCGCCGGTAATTTCGGACGCTCCAGCTCTTTTCCGCACTTCATTGACGGCTTGGGCAGCTTTATCCGGCATATTTTGCCCCAAATAGGCTTCAGCAAGCAACAGATAGGTTTCAGCCAAGCGGAATTTCATACGATCTTTATAACTACCGGTCAAACTTAAATTTTCAGTACGTCCGTAAAAGAATTTTGTAATCGCTGGAAATAAGCTTTTTGTCGTAAACCAGGTCTGTTCGGTAATATTGGCTTTTTTACCATATAGCGAGGTCTCATTCGCGTTGTTGTAATACCAGTTGCGTTTAATGTTATAACCTGAATTACGGATATCATTTGCTTCGAAAATACCAGCGACATTGCCTGTAGCATTGGTACCTGTGGTACCTACCCACCACTTCATTGGCACTAATTGTGCAATACCACGGCCGCCCAATGTGTCAGCCAAAACAAATCCTGTAATCGTCGAGTAATTGGGTATCCAAGCCCTACGCGTCCAGTCATCCGAATTGGTACCGCCGCCGATCGTATTAAACTGGAACTGCAATACCCAGATACTTTCTTTATTTCCACTTTTTCTATTTTGGTTATTTTCCAGAAATAAATCGCTAAATACATCGCCTGGTTTGCTGCCATTTACGCCATATCTGTTTTTCATAAGGTTATAATACCCACTATTGATGACCGCCAATGCGGCCTTTTCTGCTTCGGCATGATTGCCCTGCAATAGGTAGATTTCACTCAGCAAATGACTTGCGGCCCATTTGGTCAGCTTTCCTTCTTTTACGTCGTCCGGATTTGTAGGCAGGTTATCCACCGCAAACTTCAGGTCGTCTACCATGTGGCCGATGACTTCGGCTTTTGGTGTACGGGTAAAATTAAGCTGAAAATCATACAAGATAGTTTCCACATAGGGTACATCGCCATAGAGATAAACCAGGGTACGGTAAGCATATGCCCGAAAGAAGCGGGCTTCAGCCTGAAAACGTGCCTTATCCGCGGGCGTATCCCAATTGGTATTTTTTTCGGAATAAACCAGCATCAGGTTTGCCGATGAAATGAGGTTGTAAGCCCAATTCCAGTAAGTACCCACAAACCGTTCTGAGGCAGTAAGTGTAAGGTTTGCAAAAGCCGTCAGTGAGCCATCGCTATTAATGGCATCGGCGATATCTGTAGATACCTGTAAGGCTTCATATGGGCAGGCACCATTATGGATGAAGGCGCCACCTTCGCCATAGGTATTGTATTCTGAACGTGTGAGTGTATACAAACCAGCACTCCCCACCTCGAAACCGTAGGTGCTGGTATAGGTATTGGAGGGGGCCAGTTCAGTTTTCAGTTCTTCCTCCAGAAACTTCTTACAGCCTCCTAAGGTTAACAATACGATAAGCCCTAAACTTGTTGTGATAATATTTTTCATTTTCATGTCCATTCGATTAGAAGTTTACATTTAAGCCAAACATATACGAACGTGCCGTCGGATAGGAGGCCATCCAGGTGTTGTCGTAATTGAGTACCTCTCTGATATTAGAAATCGTATTCAGATTGTTCACGCTAGCGTTTATATCAATACCATTTACACCGACCTTTTTAGCAATTTTGTGTGGCAATTTATAACCAAAGGTGATGTTCTTCACCTGTACGTAGCTCACCTTTTTATAGTACCCGTGTCCTAATGGATTGAGATAACCGGGTGAAACAATCGTCGCATTGGGATTCTCCGGTGTCCAATAATTGGCATCGTGTACATAGTTGGTAATCCCGAAAGTCCAGGCCCCAAGATTGGCCATGTGATCATCGCGCCATACATCAAAAACCCCGGTTACCAACGCAGATGCATAAAAATTTTTGTAAGAAAACCGATTGGCTAAAGATGCTGTATAGCGTGGATTTTTAGATCCGATGACCACCCTGTCACTCGCTTCTATCTTGCCGTTACCATCGCGGTCGTACAGCTTGGCAGCTCCGGGTGCTGCCCCATCCACAGTAATGGTTTCTCCATTTTGCCATACACCGATCATTTTATAATCGTAGAATACTCGTAATGGCTTACCAATAAACCAGTTGTTGGCAATATCATCGATACCATCCCCTCTCAATTCGACAATTTTGTCTCGGTTTAAGGAAAACACAGCGGTCGTATTCCATTGAAAATTTTCCCCTTTCACGTTCGTCGAGTTTAAGGTGACTTCAATACCTTTATTTTGGGTGGCGCCGATATTGTCCCAAATCCGGTTATACCCGTTCATGATAGGTACAGTGCGGGTCATCAGTAAATCTTTCGTTTTAGAGAGATAGGCATCGATAGTTCCTCCCAATCTGTTATTAAATAGCTGAAAGTCCAGCCCCAGGTTGGTCGAATAGGTGGTTTCCCATTTCAAATTAGGGTTCCCCACACCATCACCGGCCAAATAGGCTGTCGTAACGGCAGTACCATCATCGCCCCAGATATATTTTACATTGGAGTATAAGCGGTCTAAAGTGCGGTATGGTGTAATCGCCTGATTACCGTTGGCGCCATAAGAAAGGCGAATTTTCAGCATATCCAGCCATGTTACATGATCTTTTAAAAAGCTTTCCTCCCCGATTTGCCACGCCGCCGCTGCTACAGGAAAAAATGCATATTTATTGTTGACACCAAATACAGAAGCTCCATCTGTACGTCCTGTCAGGGTCAATAGATACTTGCCTTTGTAGGCATAATTTATTCTGCCCATGTATGACAGCATCGCAGATTCCGATAAGGAAGCGCTGTTGGAAACAAGACGGCTGGCCGAACCGATCATAAAGTATTCGGTATCATCGGTTACAAAACCTGCACCGCTCTGGGCTGTTGACCAGCTTTTCGTTTTTTGCATACTGAATAAACCCGTCACATCAAAACGATGATCGCCGATCTGCCGCTCGTATTTGAGCAGGTTCTCCCAGGTATAATCGTTATAATTGGAATTGTTAATGGAAGCACTACCTCCGGCCTGCGTACCCTGATCCCTGCCTTCAAAAGTATTGCGCCCGTAATAGGTTCCGGTAAATCCGTTCCGATAATTATAACCAAAATTTGATCGTAAGGAAAGACCCTCTACCGGTAGCAAAATATTGGCATAGCCAGAAAGAAAGAAGTTGTTATTATACCTATCCTGAATCGCGTTAACGTTGCGCATCGGATTGACGATCAATGAATACTCCATGGGCTCGGGCACATACTTCCCCGATTCGTCTTTATAGCTCCCATAAGGACTTTGTTTTATGGCATGTTCCAAATTTGGCGTAATACCACCGTCGCTTTTCCGGGTATATTGCAGGCCAACACCAGTGGTTAACCATTTATTAAAAGTCTGATCCACATTTGTGGTAATATTTAAACGGGACAACTTAGAATTGTATACCACACCCTCTTGATCCAAAGCAGCAAGGGCAGCCATATATTTTGTATTTTCTGTTCCACCGGAAATGCTCAGCTGATGATCCATGGTCATGGCTTTTCGAAAGACGTAATCCTGCCAATTGTTAGTAATGCCTTTCGCATAATTACCGCGCTCTGTTACGCTAATAATATCCCCGGCGATAGGATCTAATAGCGCTCCAGTATAGCCCTGCCTAATTCGGGCAATATCTTGTTGAAAGCGGATATATTCATTTGGTCCCATAACATTGATGCGTTGCATAGGCTCGGCCATACCGATCAAACCTTTATAGTTTACCTGAGCTCTACCCAGCGCCCCCCTTTTGGTTTGTATCAGAATAACCCCATTGGCCGCACGCGAACCGTAGATGGCCGAAGCCGAGGCATCTTTTAAGATCGAAAGGTTTTCGACGTTGTTGGGATCGATATCTGCCAGGGATCCGCTGTAGGGAATACCATCTAAAATAATCAACGGACTATTGTTGGCCGATATCGAATTTTCGCCCCGTATCAACAGGGTCTGTGATGCTCCCGGCGCAGCCTCGCCGGTCGTAATGGAAAAACCGGCAACCTGTCCCACCAAGCGATCCATCAGGTTTGAGGTAGATACCATGCTGAGCTGCTCTTTTCCGACCACAGCCAAACCTCCTGTTAAATCTTTCTTCTTGGCTGTACCATACCCTACGACCACAACCTGATCCAGGACATTATTTCCTGACATCTTCACATTGATGATTCCTGATGGATTGACCTTTAATTCCTGGTTATTAAAACCGATGTAGGTAAAAAGTAGCGTAGCCGTGCGTGGCGCCAGAATGGTATAACGGCCATTTGCATCTGTCTGAACACCGGTTTTCGCCCCTTTAATCATAACCGAAACACCCTTAAGTCCTTCTCCTGCATCATTGGTGACCTGACCTTTGACATTTATTTGATCTGTTGCTTGCGAATAAGCATAATTAGCCGCCACCACCGATAGGGTAGCACTCATTATCCAGCTCCTGAGCCAGATATGTATCTTTTGTATCATTGATTTATAATGGTTAGTTTAAAATTTACTTGCGTTCTTTACTTTCCCTTTCTCGTAAAGAATATGAGTTTAAAATAGGTCTGCTTCAATAGGCTTGGATTTTTAATTTAAATTTTGTGATACATAATATCTCATTGCTGCAAATGCATGCGCAATGCCGATGGCAAGACTTCGTTTTCGTTCTTATTGACGAAACCTAAAATTCCGTTGCGCCTTGCTATTGATTTTTGTAAAGTTCGGATTACCCTGCGTGAGCCTAATCACGTGGTCGGGAGGAATTTTCATACACATATTTTGCTTTTTTAAAATTGGTTAAGACAAAACTATAATCATCACCAATTCGTAGGGTTCGTTTTTGTACGAAAATGGTTTGATTTTGTACAAAAGGCAAAAAGATGTGTTTTTCGCAGTAAAATGGAGATTAGGAGCGCTTTATTATTCGTTTTTTATACGCATTAGATGATCTAGGATAACGGTATCGCTTGGTTGCACATCGATAGCTTCACCCCGACCTTTATAAATGATATCGCGGAAACTGGCCTGCGAGATACCTTTGGCTTTTATCGGTTGATGACTGATTAAATTTCGTACAAATAAGCCCTGCACATGCTCGCCATACTCGACCACCAAACCTTGTTTTGCTAGCGGACTGATGACCATATTCTCGATAAAAACATGACTTATACGGAGTTTACCCACAGGCATAATCCGTATGGATCGGTGTGAAATTGAATAGAAGTCCTGCCAGTTCTGGAGATAAATAGTTGAAATGTTGTCGATTTCGCCCCTATAAATCGAACCACTTACCACATTTACATTTTCTTCACCTGCTCCCACTCCGGTATCTGTCAACCCTATATTAATAAAGTCGTCGCCGCTTTTACCTTTGCAATTCGCAATAATAATATTTTTACAGCCAAAACGTATGCCCATGCCGTCTTGGTTCAAAATCTGTTTGTCTACTCCATCAACAGTTACTGCCTGCCTTACGTTAAAAGTAATATCGCTTACCTTACCGTTTGTACAGCGTTCCAATACCAGTCCATGCCCATGATAATCCTTTAATGTAATGCCGCTAACCTCAAATACATCAGTGTGAGCCAATATAATGGCGTGGTTCCGCCATCCTCCTTTTTGGTTCTCTCCGGGCTTACCTGCATCTGTACCATAAGATTGTCCAAATCCGCTGGGATTTAAGGACAAGATTTTATTATGGTCACCGGTAGCTCTGGGATGATCAGCTCCTTCTAAAAGAACATTTCCTTTTCCAATAATCCGGATATTCTTTGTGGGTGCTATATCTTTAATTGCCAGCCCTGCATTTGCAGAACGAATAAAATTATCCCGGCATTTATCCGATAGCTTAATGGTACAGTTATTCAATTCAAGTTCAAAATCGCCCGGAAGCAAAATGGCCTGATCGATGAGCCAGACACTTTTTTTTGTTACCGCATCGTATTTAGGGATCACGACTTTCCCGGTCGACTTTTTTGCTTCATTTATGGCTTTTTGTATACGTTCTGACTGGGAACCACTCTTGTATTTATTGGGGCTGATCGAAGTCTCATCTACCTTTTGGGCGACAGCCGCTGTCAGATAAATTACGTTAAACAAGCAAAAGCAATATGTAAGCAGAAGCGTTTTTCTAAAAATTGTCATTTTCATGATCGTTAGGATTTCAAAAATATAGAATTGCCTTTCACCTATCTGAAAGGGTATATCGGTAAACTATTGTCTGTATTTTTATTTCTTTCCACTCGAAACCTTTTTCTTAAACTCTGAAGGGCTCAGTTCAAACTGTTTTTTGAAACAGACGCTAAAGTATTTGGCATTGTTAAACCCGGTTTGGTAAGCAACTTCCGCTATCGTCAAATCCGATTTTTCTAACAGATAAGCACTTCTTTTCAGTCGCATATTCAAAATAAATTCTTTGATGGACATTCCCACAATATCATGTATTTTTTGATAGAGAATGGTTCTGCCTACGTTCATATCAGCCACAAAATCTTCAACGGAATAACTGGCATTGTCAATATTTTCTTCAATGACCTGAATGGCCTTAATCAGCAGTTCCTCGTCCATGGAGGTAACGGTTACATTGGAGGGATCTACCTGAACGTGTTTGCTGTATTTTTCTTTTAGTTCCCGCTGATTTCTTAGAATGGTTTCCGTCTGTTGCAACAGATAGTCGACATGAAACGGTTTATCAATAAACACATTGGCGCCATATTCCAATGCTTTTATTTTATTCTGGTTGTCATCTCCCGTACCCGAAATCATAATAATAGGAATATGGCTAGTCTTAAAATTTTGTCTAAGGCTACGGCATACTTCCAAGCCATTGCGATTTGGCATGATCAAATCGGTAATAATAAGTTGCGGATAAATTTTTTCGGCTTTAATTAAGCCCTCTTCCCCGTCACTCGCCGTGTACACATTATATTTTTCGGCCAGACGCTGCTCCAGATAAACACGCAGCTGTTGGTCATCTTCAATAAGCAGGATATTATCTGTCTTTTTTATAGGGATCGATCCTGTTTCTGGGGCTGCAGTATCCTGCGTAATAATATCGTCGATTTCAGAAACGGTGTAATCATACACATTAGGCTGCATGTCGCCTGCCCCGGCCTGTTTCCTTAACGGTAGTGAAAGGGTAAATGAAATTTTATCGGTCTTATTGACCATCCATATTTTACCCTCGAGCACATCTACCAGTTCTTTCACAATAGCAAGTCCAAGTCCTGAACTTTCTTCAAAAGTTGGCCGATGAGAAGATAAGCGGTTGAAAGAAGTGTAAAGTGTCGCGATCTGTTCTTCAGAAAAACAATCACCGGTATTTATAACTTCAATGGAGATGTATTCGACTTCCGTTGGATTTAACGAAGGAAACCGTTCCTTTTCTTCTGCTGTTGCACTATAGATACGTACGCCCACATACCCATTATCTGGTGTATATTTTAGGGCATTGGAGAACAGATTAGTCAATATTTTTTCGATAACATCGTAATCAAAGGCAACATATAAATTGTCCTTGTACGCGGAAATATTGGTTTCAACACCTTTTTTATTGGCATATAGCTCAAACAGGCTAAATATATCCCTTACAAAATTGATAAAATCACCAACCTGCGGATTGAGCGTAATTTTTTGGCTTTCTATTTCGCGAAAGCGCAGCAATTGGCTAATCATCCGCTGTATTCTGGATACATTTTTCTCTATTAAATCCATGTATACCAAAGCAGTATCGTTGGATACAATAGTGTCTTTGAGTTGCATAAGAGGCTGTAAAACCAAGGTTAGCGGTGTTTTTAAATCGTGTGAGATATTGGTAAAGAAGTCGGTACGCGCCTGGTTTAGCTCTTGCATATTCTGTTCTTTTAAACGCTCGAGTGCTAATCGCTCTTTAAACACTCTTTTATTGCTGTAATATCTCATTATGAAAAAAAGCAGGGCAAAAACAAGTGCTGCATAGCAGCAATAAGCCCACCAGGACAAGAAAAATGGTGGATCGACGTGGATGTATAATCGTGATATTTGATCGCCCCATAGCCCATCATTGTTGGAAGCCTTGATTTCAAAGATATAATCTCCGCCCGGAAGGTTGAGAAACTGTACAGATTTCTGGTTGGCATGACTGATTTGCCAGTCTTCACCAAGCCCCAACATCCGGTAAGCGAACTGGTTCTTCTCTGCGGATAGATAACTATTTGCCGAAAACTTAATTTCTACATTGGACTGGTTACTGGAGAGCCTTATCTTGTCTTCTTTTTGATTGGAAAGACTGCCAATGTCTTTCGTTAAAACTGATGAGCCATCCGCTGGTTTCACGAGTTTATTGTTGACCAGAAATCCTGTAAAAAAAACTTTGGGTTTTTGCAGATTTTTATTGAGGTAAGCCGGATCGAAAAGTAGAAATCCATTGGTACCACCAAACAGCATTTCACCCCTAGAAGTTTTGTAAGCGGCATGAATATAAAATGAACCAATGTTATTTTCCTGATAAAATCTGGATTTCTCAAATTTACTGGATTTCCAATTGAAACAAAAAAGACCATCACTGGTACTTAACCAGATATTTTTCGTGGCAACATCTTCTAATATGCCAAATACCATTTTCGCCGGGAATCCGTTACTTACACTATAGTTGACATATGTCCCATCTCTTTTGAGTACATTTACGCCTTTACCCAATGTCCCCAACCATACTTCGCCATTTGAAGTCACTGTATAACTACACAGGTAATTTGCTGAATAGGAAGCATCTTTGAGCGCGTAGTGTTTCAATACCTTTAACGTATGGGGATTTACAACAAAAAATCCTTGATGGCTAATTAAACAGAGCTGATCTTGGTTATTCACATATAATGCTTCGACTTCGAGGTTCATTTTTTTGCCCTGCGCATCAAGGACGCTCACCATCTCTATAGGATCTAGCGGCTTCTTTCGATATAAAAATGATTTATCGGGATCTGTCATCCACCAGGTGCCTTCCTTATCGTTTACAAAATCATAAACGGTGAGTGGTTGCTGGCTCTCTGGAGAGCGGAAATTGAAACTGCTGAAATGCTGATTGTCCACATCATAACTACCAATACCGCCGTTATAGGCTGAAATCAACAGTTTTTTGCTCATTCGGTCAAATTTCAGGCGTTTAATCATATGGGGACTCGACGAACTACCCTTCGATTTTTCTGGAGGGTTAAACTGATCCTTTTTTCTATTCCAGTAATTCAGGCTCCCCCCCTCGGTACCGATCCATATATTTCCCAGATGATCTTCCTGAAAACTACTGACTATGGGGTGATTGAGTCCCCCTGGGCTGGGCTTGAAGTAACGTACTCGGGAATCGTAAAGCGAGCTATAAGCTATTTTACCACCGTAAGTACCTATCCAGGCCCCTTGGTCCGGATCCGGATAAATTGTCCATATCGAGTTATTCGGTAATGAATAAGCATCGTTCAAGTTCATTTGCAAGGTGCTGCTGCTTTCATTGGATGGATCATAAAGATACAATCCAGCTTGCGTAGCCACCCAGATCACCCCGGTTTGGTCCAAATATAATTTTTTGGTTAACACTGCTGAATTTCCCATTATGTTTACTGGGATCTTCTGTTTTAAGTTACCTGTTAAGTCTGTTATATGGATTCCCCCTCGTTGTGTTAAAAAGTAATATTCCCCCCCGTACGCGACCGCATCGTTCACCTGATTTGTCGTACTACCAAAATCCGCAAACTGGATTAGGCGTTTTTTCGTCATTTCAACTTGATACACGACAGCGCCTTGGCTTAGAAACACCTGATCTTTAGCACTCAATATATTTTGGAAAGACTTGTTTTTGGGCAATAAAAAGCTTTCTGTCTGTTTATTTTGCGGATTATAGCGTAGTATGCTATTGTCTGACAGCATGTAAACCTGACCATCGCTATGTACACAAAGCGAACGGATCATTCCGGGAACCACGACATGAAAAGAAAACCGTTCGTAATCGAATTTTAATAAACCTTGCCCAGAAGCTAGAAACAGATTTCCCTTTTTATCCCGAATTAAAGAACCATAACCCCATTTTTGCGTGGGTTTGATCGCAGAGACGATATCATTTAACTGATAAAAACTATTGCCATCGTACATGAAGAGTGCATCGGGCCCCGTGTACCAAATACGCCCTAAACTATCTTTTGCGATGCTCTGTATACCGCCATAATAGGAAGTTTCGGGCATCAGATGAAACCTATACCTCGAAAGATCGATACCGAGAACACATTGCCCCCAAAAAACGACGAAACAAATTATCAGACTGTATTTATTCATTTACTGATGCTACTAAAGCTGTTTAAATTTCAATCCAAGATTTACGCGTGCCAGTTACAATCAAAATACCCTGCTACTAATTGTTGATCAGTGGTTCTATAAACTTCGATTATCATACTATTAGGCAATGAGCTTCGTCGAAATTCTGGCCTTAGCTCTTTTTCAGCTGTTCAGATCCATGCGAAGCCAACAGTACCAATTTACTTAAAAACAGGCGTTGGGGACAAACTTATCTTCTTTTGCTGATTATTTTTGAGTTCGAAGATTACAAGTTCATTTTTTCCGGGTTTTAAATCCGTAGAAGGAATTAATATCGACTGCTGTTTTTCTTCCTCCCAGTAAGATCCCAAATATTTTTGATTTAACCAGACCTCGCCCATTCCCCATCCTGTCATATTAAGATACTTGTTTCCGGACAGATTGTGTTCGAACTGACCTTTGTAAAAACCGGGGCTGTCATTAGCTGATCTTTGTTCAAAAACCAAATCCTTCAGTGGATAATTACGCACCGTTAAGGGGATCATTTTCCAGTCTTGAAGGTCGTTTCCGTCTAAAGTAATGGTGCCAAATAGCCCTTTTGAATTATCTGTAATTTCTGGTCCGTAAGTGATCCGACCAATATTCTCGACATAAAGTTGAAGCAAGTGTTTGCCTGGATTTGCTTTGATGGCTAGTTTTTTACTCTTATCTGTCAGGCTACCCTGTACCTTACCGTCGACATAGACCACGGCATAATCGCGTACGTTTTCCAATTCCAGCTCTTCGCTTTCGGCATCAGTGTTTATCTCGGTCTGATAAAGTACATAGCCCGATTCGATGTCCAAATCATTCAAAGATAATGCATTTTCCGCCTTGACAGCTTTATTATAAACCTGGTTTACAGACGCTTTCTCTTCTAACCTAATTTCCTGTGCCATGAGGGGCTGACCCCAAAAAACAGTCATCATAGATAATATCATTGTTCTTACCATTGTGTAAATCTTTCTTATTTCTCTAAAAATGATTGAATAAAAGTTTCGTCCACGGCCACTTGCGGCGAGAATTTCTCACTTTTTACATAATTATCGATACTGTACAACAATTGTTGGGTAGCGGGACGGTTATCCATATCATTTTTGGTATCCAATGCCAGTACCAGCAGTTTCCCGCCGTGCAGTTTGGCTTCAAAACCAATACCCAATTTCTGGTTGTTGTCGTAGCTGTCGATGACCTGTATAAAGGGACGCAGTTGTTGTGGTGCATGTTGCATTTCGATTACTTTTGCATGGTTCAGGATATCCCACCACTGCCAATCGGTATGGTATGAAGTAAGAAAATCATTAAACATGGCCTGCTTATGATGAACAAGGTTGCCGATGGTCATCGGTGCCCATGCAAACATAATGGGGTTCCAAAAATGATTGTGAAACAGTGATTTTCGACCTTTCACCTGGTCTGGAGAAGGATAAAGAACCACGGTTTTACCCTGGGCCAACTGCCTTTTTGCAGCATCATCGTAGACATCGGTGTACAATACATTAGCTGTAGACTGCATCAGATGTTGATGTTTTGGATATACCCAAATGTCCCAGCTATTCTTAATGCTATCGTTTACCGCAAGATGAACCGTAACTTTTTGGGTGCTGATGTTTTTTAGGGAAATCTCAAATTCACCTACCGGCGATACATTTTCGTTGGCAATGGTTTGCCTTTTCAGTGTTCCCTTTTTCAATACGCTGCCAGCGGTATCGGTCAACCACCATTTAATTTTCGCATTTTCAAGTGCAGAATTGCTAAAGTTATATACCTCGGCTTTACCCCTAAATGTTTCTGTGTTGAAAAAACTGCTTTTATCGTAGCGCAGTAGAGCGACCGTTGGCGCGCAAAACTCGCTGAATTTTTCTGCTGTAACCAATCCTTTCGAATCCCAGAAAGGATCGAAGATCCCCACGGGCGCGTACCCTTGTCCCGGAAAGTCATTCATCGACAAAAGCTGAAATCCGGCAGATTTACCTGATCGCAACAGGGCTTCGATCACGGCTTTGTACTCCAGCACGGTCAACGCACCAGATGCTCTGAAGAAATCCTTTGCTTGGTCCAACATGCCATTTTTTTGTAATAGATCGCTAAATACTTCAAAATTGCGGGCCTCTACGGGACTGTTGGCATATTTCTTTATTTCATCAAAATTTGGATAAATACAGCGTTGCCCTGACTCGTGTGAAATGACGGGCACATCTACATCAGATTCCAAATTCTTGTCCCAATCGGTACTGGGCAGACCTTCGTACACCTTCACCGGCCCTTTATTGGTTTGCTGGGAAACGTAATATTGATCTGATTTAACCCGTGTTCGTGCCGTAGAACCGCTGTAAAGATGGCGGGGATCAGCTTTTCTGCCTTCGGCAGTCAACTCCTCGATAAAGTCGAAATTCCCGGTAATTTCATTTCCGTTGCAGTACAGAACAAAAGAAGGATGGTTGCCATATTCTTTTAAAATAGCTTTAATTTCCCTACGGAAGAAGTTATATCTAGACTCGTCGGGTTCGGCATCTTTGCCCCACATAGGCATTTCCACTTCAAAATATATTCCATGTTTGTCTGCCATGCGAAAGGCCGCCGCCGGCGGGCACCATGAATGGAATCGTAAATGGTTCATGCCATACGCCTTCATCAGCACCATGATTCGTTCCCAAGAGGCATCGTCGAGCGGAGCATGGCCTGTTTTTGGAAACACTGCATTTTCTACATTGCCTCTTAAATGGATGGGACGATTATTGAGCAGTACATGGTTTTTTCCTTGTTTTACTTCACGCATACCAAAGGTTGTCGCTTTTTCATGTCGGTAGCTGTTTTTGCCGTCGGAGGTATTCAGTTGACAATTTATACGATAGAGGTTTGGGTTAAACTCATCCCACAATTTGATATGCTTACCTAATGGAATAGTGGTCTCTACGAAGGTCACCGAATCGGTACTTACCAGTGCAACTTCATCCTTAAGACTGTAGTTTGTTCCCTCGATGACGAAAGACACTTTGCCCTTTATCTGTTTTTTGGTCGCATTATTTACCCGTAATTTTACTTTTATGGACTGATCGGCTATATTTGGATATACCTGAAGATCTTCCAGATAAACTGGGTCTATGGCCAGCAGTTTTATTTCTCCTAGAATACCGTTCCAGTTAATCTGCGTAAATTCAGTATGCGCATGGTTCCATTTGTGTGTATTATACTGAAACCGGTTATCGATACAAATGGTCATGCGATGCTTCTTTCCGGGCTTTACAAATGAGCTCAGATCGTGGTTGTGGGGCACACTTACATAATCGATACTGCTGACTTCCTTGGTATCTACAAAAACTGAACTCAACCAGTGGGTACGCTCAAAGTATAGGAATATTTTTTTCCCTTTCCATTCGGCAGGGATTTCAATATCACGTTGGTACCATGCCGGTCCCATATATTCGTATTTTCGGGTCAGGCGATCGATATATTTATAGGGATTTTTATATCCTATCTGATAATCATCGGTAATACCGGGAAGCTTAATTGTTTCTTGCAAAAGATGATTATAGCGGGGAGACAGCGATCCTCTACGGAAATCCATCACGTCCGTCTGGAACCCCCAAGTGCCTGATAAATCGATAGCATCTTGAGCCTTTAACAAGGTTGCCTGCAGGAAAAGCCCCATTAGGCACATCATTTTAAAGTATTTATAGATGCTTGTCCTGTATTCATCCATTTTGTGTTTCGATAGTTTAGGTGCTTTCATTCTTTTCAGTATATTATTTTTGTAGGCATCGAAAAAATAGTGTCACTGTGATACTCCTCTTTAAGCTCGGTTTCGTAATTGAAGTCTTATTTATTATCATAATAATGCTTCATCAGAAACCAGGCTTTCTTTCGGTAGCCTTGGTCTGAGATCAATCCTTTGCGGTTCCAGCCATCTTGGTTGGTCGGATGAAAACGGAACGGCGAACGGAAATCAAATAGCAGCCAAGGTGAAGTTCCGCGCAGGTTTGGAATATGCTTAAACATTTCGAGGTTGTTTTTGTACAAAGTCGCTTGGTAATCTTCACTCCATGAACTGACGACATCCTTTTCGCCCGTTTTGCCATACAGCGCCTCGCCTCCAAATTCAGAAATAATTAAAGGCTGGCCTTTTGCCACATCCCATACTGCTTTATCAGGAGAAACTGGCCAGGAATGGTACCAGCCTAAATATTTGTTGACAGCTACGACGTCCAATTCTTTCGTAAAAGGATCATCCATAACAAAGGTTTCCTTTTCCTTATTGAAACGAACAAGATCAAAAGCAGCGGTTATAAGCCTGGTCGTGTCAATGGCTCTGCATGTAGCAATCAAATGCCTGATAAAAGCATTTCTAGGCTCGGATGGTTGGGTTTCATTGGCTACGCCCCAAAAAGCGAGTGCGCAACGATTTTTGTCTCGAGCAACCATTTCCCGCATCATTTTACCGGCTTTCTCTTTGGTCGATTCATTTTCAAAATTGATGCCTTGCCAAATGGGAATTTCTTCCCACAACAAGAAACCCATTTTTTCGGCCATTCTCACGATATATTCATTTTGTGGATAATGTGCCAAACGAATCATATTACAGCCCAAAGCTTTCGCTTCTGAAAGCAGCATCACTGCATCTGCCTGTGAAAAAGCACGACCTCTGCGCTGAGGTATTTCCTCATGAAATGAAATGGACTTGAGAAAAATAGCTTCGCCATTCAGGAAGATATCTTCCCCTTTTACCCAGATATTGCGAAAACCTATTTCCTCTTCTATTTGATCATCGCGCGTTGAAATCTTCACGTTATACAGTTTAGGTGAAGTGGGCGACCAACGTTTGATTTCTCTCGATAGGAATGAAGTTTTTACTTCTCCCTGAGCATCTGTTTTAAGCGTTTGTTTTAGTTGTAGTTCCGGTATTTCGATAGTTACCGAGGAATTGGCCATCGTTTCCGAAAGTTTGACCTTCGCATTGATTTTATCGGCTTTGGTTTTGTCCAATTGAACAAAATAATCATCGATAAAAACTTTTGGCGTGCTTACCAAAAAGACATCTCGAGTGATACCGCCATAGTTCCACCAATCAAAGGCCATTGCCGGAATGGCATCAACCTGCCGGCTATTATTTACCTCAACTGCCAAAAAATTATCATTTTCTTTAGCTGCATCTGTTATTTCAATCTGAAAGGGGGTAAAACCACCTTCATGTTGTGCAATCTCTTGTCCATTGAGATATATGCGACAACGGTAACTTACCGCAGCAAAATACAAGAACAACCTTTTGTTATTTTCTTTCACTACATCGAACTTACGCCCATACCAGATGGTACCTTCGTAATATTTAAGTTCAGGCATTTGACTGTTCCAATCTGAAGGCACATTTAAACGGAGACCATTCTCGAAAGCGTATTCATAAAAATCAGTCTTGCTTTCGGCTTTTTTATTCAGGTAGATTTGGTTTTTTCTTCCCTGGTCGTATAAGTCTACAATAGCGTTCCACTTTCCATTTAAGGATTGAGCTTGCCTACCATACACATTGGCCATATTTTGCTGTGCAACAAGGTTGGAGGTTATCAGGCTAAAAAAAAGGGACAATATCAAAGATAGATTGATCAGCTTTATCATGATAGGTGTTAGTTGTTAATAAAATTTTCTATTTTACCTGCAATGCAGAAAGCTTTGTCCAACCCTGAGCCGTCAAATCTCCATCAAGGGCAAGTTGAATTGCCGGCTTATTTTCCTTGGTCGTATCAACAATGGCGACTGCCCAGCTGTATATCCCTGCAGGTAGATCTACTTTTGCATTTAATTTATAACTCGCAGCAGCACCTTTCAACCAAGCAGACGGTTCACTCTGACGATCTACAAAAATCTTTTTAATATTCCCTTTGGCATCTAACAGTGCAAAAGCAACTTTATATTTGTAGTTCCATTGTGGAATATTATTAGGTAAGTAGCCCCAGCCCATATTCTGCCAACGATGGGCGATTTGCGCTACTTTTCCCGTCTTGATATCTTGAGGGAGGTTGATTTGGTCTGGATATACACGGTACCCCCCTTCTGTAATAAACCGTTGAACCAAATCAAAGGACTTAAACCAGGATTCAGTTTCTCCCCCCGTTCTAAAGTCCATCATATTGACATGGGCTTCGGCCGACAGGTCGAACTCACCTTTCCTCACATCCTCATCATGACCTTCTCTATATTTTCCACTGGGGTCTGTCCAATAACGGTGCTTACCTGGAGCAATAATCCAGCCTCCTTCCATAATGATAGGACACTTAAAATTCCATTTCTTGGCAAAATCCTTTTCCCAATTCTGGTAATAGCCAGTCATGCCAAAAGCATCTTGGCGAAGGCTATACCCCTTATCAATAGCTTTATCCAATAAGCGTTCACTATTCGGGTTGACTGCTCCCCAACTTTCGGGATGACCGACCAGACGATGGTAGTTGATAACCAAAGGAACTTTTGTAAATGTGTTAGCATATAAGCTGGTCACCCATTCAAGGGTTTCTTCCTTTCTTTTTTCAGTACTTTCGGGTGTTGCCATTTTAGGATCTTCATAGACAACATAATGTGCTTCGCCCCATTTCCCCAAGCCATAGGCATCAATAAAAGAGGTCTTTTCAGGATCATTAAATTCCTTGGCCAAAGCTGTGATAAATTTGGTATAGTATTTTCTAAATACCGCATCCTGAGGATAAGGTGTTTGCCTATCGGGATGATTTTCATTTTCCAAATAATATTTGGCTCCGAGGTCGAACACAAATTTGGGTGTATTTTGACCTTGGTCGCGACCATCTACCACAATACGGAGCGCTATGGGCAACCCTCTCGTTTGTGCGCCTTTAAGGAGTTTTCCTATTTTAGAGTTTGGATCATCCCAGGCATAAACACCGTCACTGGGATTCAGCGAAGACCAGCTCGTGCGTACATAACATGCCGAAGCATAATCAATGACCTTTACCTTTTTACCCAATGCTGGCACAAAATATCCGATATCCCAATACGTATCATCGGCATTACGGGGAGCATACATTACCCAACCATTTAAAGGATTGCGCAAGACTGAATGACCATCGTATTTTGGCTTTAATAAAATATACCCGGTGTTGCCCGAACCGCTTTTCCCTTCATTTTTTTGAGAAAAACCAAGCAATCCAGAAGTGCACAATAAAAGCGTTAAAAAAAATTTTATTATCCAATTTGAGATTAGCTGTTTGTTTATCATTTCGTATTTGAACATATTTTCAAGTCTATTGGTTATTGGTTATTGGTTATTGTAGTCTATGCTATATTGGTCTTATTTAAATCAAATTGATCTAATGGGACGACACAAAAATAACCACAGCAGATTTCCGCTATGGTATTGATTTGTTCAAAAAAGGTTCGTTTTTGTACAAAAATTAGGATTTAATCCGCTATGAAGGACGATGTGAATAAAATCATTCACTTATGGAGACTAAGTGATAAAGAAACAGATCTTCCTTCTTGGATTTATAGCAGTCTACTTAATGTAAAAAGCCCGATTGTTGTCGGGCTTTTTAGGTTCATGTTCCATACGATCCTCTTCATTCGAAAGAAATGAAAAACGCTATCACATCTGGCGTATGCCAAATTCTCAGAAGTATTACTTCAACTTCTGTAACCGTTCTTTCGCCGCGGGCACGATATCATCGTTTTTGTCATAATTGTCAATCACACTTTTCAAGGTACTCTTCGCCTGGAAAGCATTGCCTTTGCGCGCATAGGCATCAGCAAGCACCAGGAAGCTCTTGGCAACCCAATATTCTTGTGCTTCCCTATTGTTAATCACATCAAAGGCTGTTTCCAGCGCCTTATCATATTCCTTGTTATCGTACTGCAAAAGCGCTACGCGGTACCGTGCTTCTGCGCCGACCGCCGATTGGCTCTTCAATGCGGCCAGGTTGAATTCTTTCATGGCAGACGCTACATTCTTTTCTTTCAGCAAGGCTTTTCCACTGTACAAATGCGCTTTCGCTATTTCCTCCTCGGTTGCACCGTTGTAATTTTTGACCAGGCTCACGTACTTAGCCATTTGCTCCATATCGCCGAGTTCGAAGTAACACACCATCAGGTTCGTTACCGCATAGCCATAGTTCTTTTTATATTCTTCGTTGAGCTCCAATTTTTTGAGGTGTACAATGGCCTCGTTGTATTCCTTGAGGTCCAGGTACAGCGCAGCAACCGTCAGCAAGGTATTCTCTGAATATTTGCTCGTCCAGTCGTTCAATATGATATTTAGATCGTGTAATGCTTCCTGCGGATGCCCAGTGCGGTACGAACTCACCCCACGGATGTAACGGGCGAATTTTTCTTGTCGGGGTTTTGGAAATTTATCAAAATAGGCATTGATCGCTTCTACAGCTGCTCCGTATTCTCCCCTGGCGAATAGCGACTGCGCAGCCTGGAAAGCCATGTTATCTAGCTCTGCAGGACTCAGATTACTGACATTGGTACCGACAGCATAACGGATATAGCTTGAAGCATCCCCCTGATCGAGGTAAATATTTTCGATGAAACGCATGGCCTGCTCGGCTTCAGCAGTTCGGGTATATTTCTCCACCACCTTCTGAAAAGTCGCTTTCGCCGCTTCGGGCTCATCGTTATTGTACTGCACGAGCCCTATGGTCATTAAGGCGCGCGGAATATAACTGCTACGGGGGTACTTTTCGACCATTGCTTGCAATCCTTCGATTGCACGGCCATAATCACCCATCGTGAAATAAGTGTAAGGAATTTCAAAGGCCGCATCATCCGCATAGTTCGAAGATGGAAATTGCTTCAAAACGGACCGCAGCGTACTGAGCTTGGTTTCGTTGTTACCTTGCAGACCAAATAAGATACCGCGCTGGAATAAGGCATAATCCTGATTGGGCGCTTTGCTGTCGATCAGCTGATCATAGTACTTATTTGCCCGGCCGTAATCGCGCAGACACAGATACGAATCGCCTAGGCGTGCAATGACATCATACCGTATATTTTGATCCACCGCATTTCCTCCAGCAGCCAGAAAACGTTCAAAATAATTGGCTGCCAACTCAAAACGATTGTTTCGGTAGGCCGCATACGCCAGCCCATAATTGGCATAATTATACAGATCGCTATTCCGAGCGACGGGCAGGCTCAGAAACTGGGAGAAGTTTTCTACGGCTTCACCAAATTTGCGCACTTCATACATGGCCTCTGCTTTCCAATAGGTTGCAAGAGCGGCCATTTCAGCATTGACCGGAAACTTTTCAGATCGCATAAACATGGATATGCTATTTTCGAAAGCGCGCTCGTTATAAAACTCCAGTCCGCGGTAGTAGGTTACCTTTTGATAGATCGCATTGACCTCCCGACCGCGCTCTTTTAGCGATTCCAGCATACTAACACCGGCATGGAAGTTGGTCGTCCCACGTAGAATTTCAGCGGATAGTGTTTCGGCACTTTCCTTTCTTTTTGAACCGGGATCGACAGGTTTCACTTCTTGGGCGATATATTTTTCGAGGACTTTTTGTGCCGCTTGGGTGGAGTCCATTGCAAACAAGATTTTAGCATAGTTAAATAGCGCATCGGCTTTCACTTGCTGGTCTAAATCCAGTTTTGTCGCTTTGACAAAAGCATTTCGTGCAGCTTGCTTATCGCCAGTCTCCAGAGCGATATGGCCTAATGTCATGATCGCCCCCTGATAAAAGGCATCCGAAGGTTTTATGGCCTCCAGCATACCGCTCGCTCTTTTATATTCGCCAGCGCCATAAGCCAGATAGCTGATGCGGTAATTATCGATATTACTTTGCGCAGCGTCTGGGTGCCGTTTCATCAATTCGTGATAATAGGCCTGTTTATATTTTTGTTGTGCTAAATAGGTGGCTGTGGCAATCTGGCGTAGCTCCGTCTCGATAGCATCGCGGTTGATATGCGTCATATCCGGACTGCGGCGTACCTTGACCGCATCGGCCAGCATAGGCCGGTAGTCGCGTACGACATCAATGGAATCCATGGTTTGAACCTCTCCGCCGCCACCTTGCACACTATGTTGCTGTTGTTTCTCTTTCTTTTCTTTCTGTTGTTTCCCCACTTCCTGTGCATAACCTGTTACCAATAAAGCCGAAAGCGTCCCAGTAAACAGGTATTTCAGGTAATTGTGACCGATTCTTTCTTTCAATATCATTGTTCGTACGTATTTCTGAATTGTTCCAAACGTTCCTTTGCCGAGGAGACATAGGGTTATCCCTAATTAGTGTATTCAAAACTAAAGAATTCCAAGCACATTCGGTAATTTACACCTCATAGTTGCTCCGTTTCAACGATTTAGAACAAAACACGCTATTCCATTGCTCTATCGGCAACTGAATTTATACAATAATGGAGCCAAGAAGAAAAAATAAAAGAGTGGTTCCTACTGATAGGAATGGACTGACTTGGATACCTGCCAACTGCCATTCTCATAAACTAAAGTCACTAGGTCAGTCATGCTAAAGCTGTCAAATTTCAATACAATTTTTGCAATCATATAATCTGCGGATTTTTCGACAATCTTGATATGCGTTTTACAGTTCAGAATTTCTCCCTGCTGTTTTTTTAAAGATTTAATCAAAGCCTGGCGTCCGTAGTAGGTCTGTATATTGGAAGCCTGGATCCTTTGGCTGAAATCTTCAGCAAATAATTGCTCTAAACCCACAGATTCTCCAGCCGTCGTTACAGCAACATAATGCTGCAAAGCGAAGTCTGCTGTGGAAAGATTAATGCTAATTTTTTCTGGTTTTGATGCTGGCTTTTCAGCTGCCATGGCAACTGACGATAAGCAGATTAAAGCTGCTGCCGTGAATGTTTTTACGAATGCTTTCATACTATCTTTTTGTTCTATTGTGTTAGTCTATATACCCTTACTTGTTGATCCAAAACTAAAGTTCAATATATCGCTGGCCTATGCACTTTAGACCAACGATATTTGAATATCGGTGAATGGCGGAAATGTAAAGTTGAATATAACAACCATCTTAGCTGCTGCATGCCAAATACTATACCAGTGGCTACAATAAGAACATTTGTGCCTCTCAGCACATTTAAAGGCATTTTCAAGATTCTTTACTAAAAAGAAAATGTGCGCATACGAACAGTTTCAAAATAGATTGTTCGCATGCGCACACCGCATAAAAAGCCTAGCAAAAGATTAATGATTACTGTCTGCTGACCAAGTTGATTTATTTCGTTTTCTTTATCGGTGTATCGACTGATATTGCAAAAAAATCGTTAGGAAGTTCCCTCGCTTCTATCTTTTGAGCTACCGATTCCATTTTAAATTGCTCATTATCGACCACAATTTTCAATGGAACAGACTTGGCTTTTGATAAATAGTAGTTCCAGTTTCCATAGCTGTGCATCTGAAATTTGGTAACGTCAATAGGATACTTTGATGTGTAGAAATAGGTTGTCTGCCCCCCTTGCGTCTTTAAAATCAAGGCATCACAATCTTCCCCCAATATTTTCTCTTTATTCTTAACAAGCTCACAACTTATAACTGCATCTGATTTCACATCGGCATCAAACCAATAGAGTGTGTCGGATCGGCTCGTCTTATTGTAAAGTCTATTGGTTTCACCAATATATAGCTGCATTGTTATACCGACACCATTTGTGCACGATTTATAATTCCCCGATTTAATAAAATATTCTTGCTTATCACCTAGAAGAACCTTCATTTGTTCACTAGTGACGCTTGAATTCTTACTTTGAAAGCTATTTTTATAAATAATTTCCCCTTCAAATGCCTCTTGAGCATAGCCTTTCAATGTGACGGATAGTAATAATAAAAATAACAATAATCTATTTGCGTTCATTTGATATTAATAAGCTTTTTATGCTGTAACTATTAAAGTGGGAACTTCAACCGAGTGTCTAAACTAAATTGAATCCCTTTTTGAATATAATACAGGTTAATGCCGCAAACTTAAGAATATTCGTCGTATTTCATTGATTTCACTCAAGTAACTGATACGCCACTATTGGTCAAGATTTAGTTAAAAAAGAGAATTTTTAATGAAATAGCTATGCTTATTCCTTGCTGATTCTTTGCCGTTTCTTCGGTGTTTCTTTGCTCTTTGTTCGGGCCTTCTTTGGGATTGGCTTGGGCTTCGTCTGCTATTTCTTTGGTGTTTCGTTGGTGTTTCGTTGGTAAAAAAGCAAAGAAACAGCAAGAGAATACGTATCTATAAGATAACTTGGTTCCTGCCATAAGTGAGCATTTGTCCCGAAAGAAGCAAATGATGATTAGCAAATTCACGTATAACGATGCTGAATGTTAGCGCACGTTTCGTAAGTTAGAGTTAGAAAAACGAACTGTCCGCAATAACATAAAAAAAGCCACATCTCCTGATGTGGCCCTACAACCTATATATTGAATTAAAATGACTCCTATTTATACGAATTGATCGATTTGGACACTTTCCAATCATTTCCTTCACGGACAAAAGTCACTAGATCGGTCTTGGTGAAATCCTCAAATTTCAAGGTCACCCTGGCCACCATATAATCTGCTGATTCTTCAAGTACATCTGTACTCACTGTACAGTTGAGCTTCTCGCCTTTTTGTTTTTTCAAGGACTTAACCACTTCACTACGGCTATTTGATTTCAGGTTTGCCGTTTGGACCTTTTGATTAAAATCCTCAGCAAACAATTGTTCTACACCAGTCGATTCACCTTCAGTCATTACAGCAACATAGTGCTCTAAAGCAAAGTCTGCTGTTGATAGGTTAACGTTTGTTTTTGCTGATTTTGATCCGGGACCTTCAGCTGCCATAGTACATGTTGAAATTGCGATTAAGGCTGCTGCTGCGATTGTTTTTACTAGCGTTTTCATAATATCTTTATTTTATCGTGTAAGTTTTTTCTATTCTTATTTGTTGATTCAAAACTACTACTCTAGATGCTTCTTGCTCACAGACTTTAGATCAACAACGGGTAAAACTCGGTGAATGACTGAAATGAAAAGGTGAACTTCAAAATGCATAAAGAACTTAAGATCAATTTTATTAGCTCCGTGCCAAATACTATACCAGTTGTCCTGTGAGTTCAATAACGGCTTCTATGACCTTTTAAAGCATATTCCATATCTTTTTCAGAAAAAGTAGCTGTACGGATGCGAACAGTTTATTGCGATATTGTTCACATGCGTACACCCTATTAAATGCTGGCTAAAAGATGAATTGAAGCCATAAGATGTGAGCTGGCTAACTATGTAATCATTCTCCGTTCGCAAGCGAACAGTATTGTTCACAATCGAACAATTTAATACGGCTACAAAAACAATCAAAACACTGAATACTAAACACTTAAAGCTTAGGCAAAACTATTGATGCAATTAAAACTAATTGATCTCAAGCATGTTGCATGAAATAAAAATGATATGCAATGCAATGAATTTTTAAGATTAAAATTAGGAAATCATGTATAATTACTTAAAAGTCGGATGGCGGAAATTGTTCAGAAACAAAATCTTCTCCTTAATCAATATACTAGGATTATCGTTGGGCCTAGCCGCATGCTGGATTATTCTCTTATTTGTGAATGATGAATTGAGTTATGATCGTTATTTTACGCAGGCAGACCGTATATATCGCGTTGTTTCCCACGGAAAATGGGATGGTGGTTCCTTTGATATAACAGGAACTGCAGGTCCCCTTGCAAATGTTATTAAAGATGAATTTCCAGGCGTAAAGGAAGCTACCCGATTCGATATCGAGGGCGGTGGTATAATTACCATTGATAATCAACAAACAAAAGTCAACGAAATCTTCCTCGCAGACAAGAATTTCTTCAATCTATTTGACTATAATTTTCTTGCTGGCAATCCTGCAACGGCATTGGCTAATCCCCAGTCTATTGTACTGACAGAAGACTTAGCCGTGCAATTATTTGGATCCGTAGAAACAGCAGTCAATAAAACGCTTTATTTCAATAAATCTGAACCCAGCCTTGTCACGGCTGTTATACAAAATGTACCTCAAAATACACATTTCAGCTTCAGAGCTATCCGTTCCTTTTCAAAAGACTTTAATCCTGATTGGAATCAACTTTACCTTTATACTTACGTACTATTAAAAGATCAGTCATACTTGCCCCAACTTCAAAAAAAACTTCCTTACATCGTAAAAAAATATATTCATGGACGGGACCTCGATTTTGATTATAAAATCGAATTACAACCAATTACGGATATCCATTTGCATTCTAATCTAAGTTATGAGCTTGGCAATAATAGCAATATCAAATATGTTTACATCTTTTCCATTGTCGGTGCATTAGTACTCTTAATTGCGATCGTAAATTATATTAATATCACGACGGCCCAGGCTTCAATAAGGATGAGAGAAATTGCCGTCCGGAAAGTAATCGGATCCAGCACTTTAAATCTAACAAAGCAGTTTCTTGTTGAAACGTCTTTAATCATCTTTTGTGCAGCATTGTTAAGCATATTGCTGGCCTCAACTTTTCTTCCATGGCTAAACCAAATGATCGGTAAGCAATTGGATTTATGGCATTTTGGAATAGGGAAAACCTTACTGTTTGTACTTCCATTTATCGTATTTTTAGTATTCACTACCGGTATTTATCCAGCTTTAGTACTTGCAGGACTAAAGACTATTCCTTCGCTAAAAAATCAGATCGGAACACATGGCTTCCAACATCTACTGAGAAAATCACTTGTGGTTTTTCAATTTGTAATCGCAGTATTGCTTATTGTATCCACCATGGTGATTTTTCTACAATTGAACTTTATGACTACAAAAAACCTGGGTTTTGACAAAAATCAGGTCATGGTTTTCCATCTGGACAATGAATCCACGCGCAATAAAGGCGACGAGCTCAGGAATAGCTTACTTGAAGATAGCCATATTACAGAAGTAGCGTTCGCCAGCAATCCAATTGGGAAAAACGACATTGGCGTGGGGACTTTCAATGTTGAAAATAATGGAAAAATTGATCCCAACTTTACACTCGCCAATACCTTAAAAATTGACCCTAATTTTATCCCAGCAATGCATATTCAACTGGTTAAGGGAAGAAATTTCGACAGTACCATGCCAACAGATAGCGCCTCTGTCATTATAAACGCAGCATTTGCAAAAAAACAAGGCTGGACAAACGCGATAGGCAAAAGGATCGAATTTGGAAGAGACACAACTGGAAAATCCATCCTGAAATCCGTTATCGGGGTCGTCGGCGACTTTCATATTTATTCGCTTCAGCACAAAATCGAGCCACTTATCCTAGAACTTCCAGCTAATAAAATGGAAATGGATAATATTTATATTCGCATGAAATCGACAAATGTAGACCATACAATTTCGCATATAAACAAAATTTACAGTAAATATGTCCCCGATTATCCTTTAGAATACACATTTTTAGATAAAACCTTTGAACAGCAATACAATTCGGAAATAAAACAGGGTCAAATTCTCTTAATTTTCGCCTTGTTGTCTATCGTTATTGCCTGTTTAGGACTATTTGGTGTAATCACATTTGCTATTCAATTGCGAATAAAAGAAATTGGTATACGCAAAACATTAGGTGCAACATTAAGCAACCTCGTTTATCTACTATGCTCTGATATGGTTAAACTGGTCGGTATAGCTCTGTTGATTGCACTGCCGCTCGGATGGTTATTGATGAACCAGTGGCTGCAAGAGTTCGCTTATCGCATTTCGGTCAGCTGGTGGATACTTGTAGGTGCCGGGATCATCGCACTGTTAATTGCTATTCTAACCCTATGTACCAGAGCAATAGCCGCGGCAAAAGCTAATCCGGTCGACAGTTTAAAAGTGGAGTAAGAATTTGTATCCACTATACTTTCGAGCTATCCTCTTTCTCAATCACGCCATTCTACTACCCGTATTGCTGTCGCGGGAGCATCAGCGAGTCCCTCAGCATCCTTTTGCACTGTAGACTGCACAAATAAAGCAACTTTACGTTTCTTTTGCCACAACTGGGTATCATATGTAGGTTCCCAAGCCCCTACGGACTGCTCACAAAGATCAATAATGTCATTTGCCTCTTGATGCATGCCATTCAACCTCAGTATCGAAGGTCGGTAACCGCGCTCCTGATCCCGAAAGACCAGCGTCAACATTATTTTATTGTCTTTTCCGCGAACCAACACCTGGGGCCTGGCAATTGGAATATCCTTTGTTCCACCACCACTCAAACTAAAGGGTGTTTTTCTAAAATCAAAAGACCGGATCTTCCATTCACCCTCCTGTAAATAGATTACCTTATATTGCGGGATCTGTGTTCCTGCATCACGCCAGTAACTAGCGATAAAAGGATTCCCTTTTTCATCCGCAGCGATAGAGGTTTGATTAATCAATTCGTGCTGCTGGGGTATATGGGCCGCATACTCGACCGTAGATTCTTTCATGGGCAAATCGTACCGCATTCCATTACTCTTTTGCCAGGTTAATCCGCCATCTTTTGAACATGCATAAGCCATATCATGATTGCTTTCCACATTGGGACTCTCCCGCCAGACCCAAGAAAGATGTATCGTCCCCCGACGATCCACATAACTTTGCCAATAGGCATTTCTGCGTCCCTCGCCATCAATCAGATTGCTATGCATCCGCTCCCATTTTTGCTGCTTACTATCGTACTTATTGACCACAAGATTACCATGACCTGATCCGCCGTCACGATATAAAAACAGTAACTCCCCACTGGGCAGCTTTAAGAATTCGGGGTAGGTTACCTTTGACTCATTTTGTCCCAGCATGGCTTGCTCATAACCCAGCACAAGACTATTGGGGTGAAGGGTACGTGCATATCTCAACTTGCTGTCATGCTGATCCCAACAAACGTGGAGATATCCAGCCTTATCCACCATAATACTAATCACATTATGAGCATCCTTCACATGCCCAGTATAGCCGGTACGTCGCAACTTCCATACCTTGCCAGAAAGTAATCGCTGGCCTAAAACTACATATCCAGCTTCATCATAATAAGCGATATATTGGTATTTACCATTGCTGGTTAATGAATTTTTACGAAATACGGTTGTGTTGACCGTGTTCTTTGCCCAGCCATTTCCGACAAGCGTATTCTTAATTTTCTGCCCTTTTGCATTGTAAATAAACAAGAGACACGCGCAAGTGAGCATCCCCACTCTTACTAGTTGATTTAGATATTGCTTCATTGAATTTTTTATACATTTGTTGAGTCCACCAAGTCCTTTTGAAAGGAGTCTTATTCCCGGAATTTGGGGTTATTGAATGGCTTTACCCTGGTCTTTATGCCAGTCCTGTCCTGACCAGATACGCCGTGCACTCCAGTCGGTCGCTTCACTTGTCCAAAAAGAATCTCCGTCGGATAATCCCAAAGGCAAAAAAATTACTGAACATAAATAGGGGCTCCCCTGATTATTGTATGGATCACCCAAGCCCGGCTGATTACCATACATACCCAGTGTCAACCAGCCATTTTCATACGTATTTGGGTTTTCGGTCGATTTTTTCAGTACTGCAGACAGGGCAGCCTTCACCTGTCCTTCGCTGAGTTCCCCAGGGAGTCGTCTCTTGAACGCCATATCTGCAAGATGGTGGAAAGCTGCCGCGCGATAGATTACAGACCTTCCTGTCGGGGGAAAGCTGCCGTCGGCATTGATCAACCGTTCCTGAATAATGGCATAGCGCTCATTTCGAAGCTTGATTTTTGCAAACATCCCATCATAGTTTTTAGTTTTCAACTGTATGAAATCCATAATTCCGGCCAAGAAGGGATGGATAACATAACTATTATAGTAATCGAACGCATAATGTGGACCATCCATATACATTCCATCTCCAACATACCACTGTTCTAATTGTTGCAGCGCATAATCAACGCGCATCACATCCCAATCATCCGAATATTTCGCTAAAAAAACTTCATTCATTGCTGAAAAGAGTAACCAATTTGAATAAGCCGGCCGAAATTGGCGCGTAATTTTTATGGATGCTACCAAATTCTTTTTTGTCTGATTGTCGATATGATCCCACAGCCAAGGACTGCGCATAAATCCCAAAGCGATAAATGAGGCATCAACAAGCTGTTGACCACCGAGATCAAAACGCATAAAATCACGCGCATTGCTGTCCAAAGCATTTTTAAGTGCTTGAACAGTCCATGCTCTGTATTGATCGCGTAACTTTATCTCTTCAGCCGAACCGCCATCCAAGGAAAGCCAGGGTGCTATGCCTGACAATACCCTTCCCAAGACTTCAACATATTGTACTTTGATGCGTTGTTCCTTATTATCCACGTGTATAGAAGTCATTTGTGGCATAGTTAACCGCAGGCTATCATGGGCCAGACTGCGGAGGACGGGACGCAGCATATGATCCATTTCTTGAAGCCAAAAAGCTCTATCCGTCTCTTTTGTTGATGCAGGTTTCTTCTTCAGGCCCTGTCCAAAGACAGTATGGCCTGTCAGAAGAATAACAAAGAACAATAAAATCTTATTTTTCATTTTCAAATCCAGTCTATTTTTTAGCTAAATAACGATACATTTCCGAGCCGGCTAATAAAAACGCACCTACACCAAAAGGAGCTGTAGAGTTGGTATCCACCACCTGTCCGGGGATAGCTTTTTCACCGATAGGTTGTACATACCCAATTCTTCCATCGGGTTGTAAAGCGATCTCACTAAGGTATTTCCAGCCTTTAACCGCAGCATCTTTAAATTTAAAATCGCTTAGCAATCCATTATTTATTCCCCAGAGCAGTCCATAAGTAAAAAAAGCGGTTCCGCTTGTTTCCCTGCCGGGAGCATGCTCGGGATCTAACATGCTTCGAGTCCAGAATCCCTCCTGCTGTTGGCAATTAATGATAGCGGCTGCCATATCCTTAAAGCGCGCCTGATAGTAGGCATAATGTTTATCCTCCTGAGGTAGATCTTGAAGAACCTTTGCAAATGCAGCGAACACCCAGCCATCGCCACGAGCCCAAAAATCCTTTTTGCCATGTAAGCTCTGGTGTTTGGGGAAGACATATTTTGCATCGCGGTAATACAATTTCTCTTCCCGATCAAACATGATACTATCGGCATATTGTAAATAAGCATACATCTTATCCAGATAAAGTGAATTTCCTGTCAATTTGTACATTTTAGCCATCACGGGCATCACCATATACAAACCATCGGCCCACCACCAATAGTCCTGTTTATTGGAGTGGATCTGATATTCCATGACTTCCTGAGCTCGTGCAATCTTTTCAGGGCTCGGCGATAAATGATAGAGATCGATATAGGTTTGGAAACAAATTTGCCAGTCACCAAAAAGAACGTGTTCGTCTGTTTCTCCATAGTTGTATTTCCAAAGTTGTGTATTGGTAGACTTGGCACCTTTCCAATCATTGTATTTGGCCCAATCCTCAGCATATTTTAAGTCGCCCGCTGATTTTGAAATCTTATAGAATTCCATATTTCCGGTATGATAAGCTGCCTGATCCCAAAAAGCCCAAACCTCGGGCTTATGATGAGACTGCCAGTATTGGTTTGCCTTACTTAGCTGAGCAAGTACGGCTTCTTTGTTCAGTTGCTGTCCAAATGAAAAATGTCCTACAAACAATAGACATAAGATTAAATTGATCCGCATATATTTAGATGTATAGTATTTTTTGATAAACCAGCACAAAAGCTGCTTTAAATTGGTTTGTACACTATTTAATGGAGACACTCATTACTTTCTTCCCGATTTTTTTTGCTTTATAAAGCAAAAATGTTAGCTGTAATACAGGCCTCTTTAAATAAACGTACAATATACACTTATTTTAAAAAACAATCGTATCTTTAGCCATACAATCTTCAAATTGACTCTTTCCGATTGCAAAAAGTCGTTTTCAAGATAATAACCTATGATAAGGATGAATCGATAATTTTACCTGATATCGGAAATACCATACGAACAAAACTGCTAACATGCCTAGTTTCAATAGACTCCTATTTTCTCGTCAGGCCTTGATCCTGGTATTCGTTCTCATCCTTGTTCACTCAAGTATGCTGACCCTAGCACAATTTCCCAAGGAGATGAATAGAGGTTTGTCCAATAGTTCGGTGAAATCCATATTTCAGGATAGTCAGGGCTTTATGTGGTTCGGTACCTTCGACGGGCTTAACAGATTCGACGGTTACGATATAAAAACCTATAGAAACCAGCTAAATAACGAAAATAGCATTCCGCATAATTATATCTATTGTATAGCAGAAGACCACAATAAAAAATTGTGGATAGGAACCGGTCAAGGGATTGGAATCTACGACCGAAATTTTGATACCTTCTCCCGTTTAAATTATAGAGACCAAAAATCGAAACGGTCATATCATCTCAACGCCGACACGAAATCCATTCAAATCGATAGTGACAATAATATTTATATAGGCACAAACGGCTGGGGGCTATTTTACAAAAGTCATAAAGAAGCGTATGCCATGCAAATCGCTTTTAAAGATTATAAATCGAACCTATCCAGCTTATACTACCATGTATCCGCCACGCATATTGATACGGCAGGCAGAATATGGGTTTTTATAGAGGGAAGCGGTTTATATGCTTTCGATAAAAAAACACAGCAGTTGCATCTTGTATCAAAGGTCATTACCAGTGCAACCTGTATGGCTAGTACAAACAGCGGTGAACTCTTTATTGGTAATTACGAGGGACTATTTGTTTGGAAAATCAAAGACAGTATGCTGTCGACATTGTATCCGCTGGAGCTTAAATCGAGTCAGATCAATATACTGACGCTGGAAGGACAAAACAAACTTTGGATAGCCACCCAAAACAATGGCATTTTTATACTTAACCTATCTCATGGAAAAGCAGAAAACAAAAATGATCTACAGCCCGTTCAATTTTCACTGAATAGCAAGACCATTTATACGGTTTACATAGACTCCCAGCGTAAAATATGGATCGGCACCGGAAAAGGCGGCATTGAGACGATTGATAACAATGGCTATAAATTTAATTATTTACAGCAGAAACATTATGCAGGCTTTAACTTGGCGCACAAATTTGTCCGTTCTTTTGTTGAATATGATAACAAGATCTGGATTGGTACCGAAGGCAATGGTCTTTATGTATGGGATAGCAAGACCAATCAGGTTCAGTCTTTTCAAAAAGGGCCACAGCAATTGCCAGACAATACGGTAAATCATCTTTTGACTGGAACTAATGGAGAACTATGGATAGCAACAGAAAGGGGCATTGCGCGTTACACAAAGGGCTCGGGTTTTAAATATTATGTTTGTAGAACGCCAAATGGAGTTCTAAATAACAGTGTACAGTTACTTTTTAAGGATCAGGATGAAAAGATCTGGGCAGCGACATTTTCTGAAGGAAGAGTATATACATATAATCCGACAAGCGACCAATTTGAAGTATTCAGCGAAGACATCTATGATATCAATTGTATGACTGATGATCAGAAAGGTAATATCTGGATGGGGAATTACAATGAGATCATACAGCTAAACAAGCAGACGAAAAAAATCTCCAGATATTTAATCGGAAAACCTGTTCGTTCCATTCAGCTCGGAAAAAATAACAGACTTTGGCTGGGAACAGAAGGAAAGGGACTCTTGGCATTTGATATCAGTTTAAAAAAGATTGTCGAAAATTATTCCACAAATGAAGGATTGAGCAACAATGCCGTACTTAATATTTTGGAAGATAAAACAGGGAAATTGTGGTTAAGCACCTTTAATGGGCTTTCGAAGTTCGATCCTTCCACTAAAAAATTTGTACGGTACGAGGAAACTGACGGACTTCAAAGCAACGAATTTTCCTATGGGGCAGCTCTTAAGCTCAAAGACGGCCATCTTCTTTTCGGAGGGAACAACGGTTTTAACATCTTTGACGCCGATAGCATTAAACTGAAAATTTATGAACCTGCCTTAGCTATCACAAGCCTTAAAATTAACAATAAAAAGGTTGCCGACCTGAGCGACCGGGTCGATATTGGAAAAGATCATAGCATTCACAAATTGACACTCCCCTACAATCAATCCACTTTTTCGCTGGAGTTTGCAGCCCTGGAGTTTGATTCCCCACAAAAGATAAAATACAGGTATCTATTGGAAGGATTGGACAAGGGATGGAACGATGCAGGGTCTACCCGATCAATAAATTACAACGGTCTGCATGAAGGCACTTATATCCTGCATATTCAATCGACCAACTCGGAAGGCAACTGGACGAATAAACAGATTATGCTCGAGATTCAAATTCTTCCGCCTTGGTATAGAAGCTGGTGGGCCTACCTGCTTTACACGCTGGTTATTGTCTATATCGGACTATGGTATCTGCGCTATCGGAGAAGGCAAATCGCTTTAAATTACGAAATACAGCTTTCAAAATTTACCATTCAGAAAGAAAGAGAACTCAATGAGAAGAGGCACGCATTTTTCACGAATATATCGCATGAATTTAGAACACCACTGACCTTAATTATTAATCCGATTAAAGATCTGCTAAAGACCAAAAACGAGTCCGAACACAATGCTTCCCTTCAGGTTGTACATAGAAATGCGAAAAGACTGTTGAGCTTGGTGGACCAGCTGCTTGTATTTAGAAAAACAGAGGACGGTGCCGAACAGCTCAAAACAAGTATTTTCGACTGCCAAAGCTTTATGAAAGAAATATTTCTATATTTCGCTGCTCAGGCAAAATTACAAAAGATAGATTATCAGTTTCTGGAAAATTCCGATCCGATTCATGTCAATGCTGACAAAGAAAAAATTGAGATCATCTTATGCAATCTCATATCAAATGCCTTTAAATTTACGCCTTCAAATGGTGCTATCCACATTGCCTTATCGCAACAGGGTCGGGAATTAACCATTCAGATCAAAGATTCGGGAAAAGGTATCCCCGAACATCTTGGCGATAGGATATTTGACAAATATTTTTCGGACCCACTTAATGGTCCAAAAAAACAAACAGGATTCGGGATCGGGATGTACCTTGTCAAAACTTTTGTTGAAATGCACGCCGGAACAATAAGTTACACGAGTTCAGCAACAGCGGGAACAACATTCGACCTCGTTTTGCCTATCTTAGCACAACAAACCCCAGCCGAAGAACCATTGGCAGATGTAGCCCTCCACAATGAGTCGGGGATTCAAATGCTATACGATTCGCAAGTAGTGACGGAAACCGTTCCCTTATTCCCGACAGCTATATCAAGTAAAAAATTCAGTGTCTTATTGGTCGACGACGATGATGCTATCCGCAGCTATCTTACCGACATTTTTAAGGTAGAATACACGGTCTACAATGCCCATAATGGTGTTCAGGCACTCGATATGATCAAGGAAAAACAACCTGATCTGGTAATAAGTGATATTATCATGGAAGAGATGGATGGATTGTCACTTTGCAAAGCCGTAAAATCTAATGCTACGCTCAACCATATTCAAATCATCCTACTTACCTCAAGTACCTCTGACAGCACTAAATTGGCCGGAATTCAATATGGTGCCGATGATTATATCCATAAGCCATTTGATTCGGAAATATTGTTGCTCCGGGTCAAAACATTGCTGCAGAACAAGAAGAACCTTCAGGACTTTTTCTTTAATGCAATTACGCTACAGTCCAATGAGCTAAAGATACCGATCACAGACAAGCTATTGATAGAACGGTGCATTGAGATTATTGAAGAGAACCTGTTGGAAGAACTGACTGTAATAAGTCTTGCCGAAAAAACAGGCATGAGTCATTCTTCACTCTATAAAAAAATTAAAACTATTTCAGGCAAATCGATCAATGAATTTATCAGGTCGGTACGACTCAAAAAAGCAGCAGAAATGCTCATCCTGACAGATTCAAAAATTAATGAAGTAGCTAACTTAACAGGTTTCTACGACCAACGCTACTTTAGACAGCAGTTCAGCAAATTGTTTGGCCATACGCCATCCGACTATGTCAAAAAGTATCGAAAAGCGTTTCAGAATGAATTCCATGTCGATCGGCCTTAGTCTGAATTGTCAAAAATAAAATAAGCCCTGTACAACAATTACGAACGGTTGTTGCTGTACAGGGCGTCTTATTGCCTGTTGCCTGTATCAGAACTGTAATCTTTTTTTGCTGGTGCCTTGCAACTGATTTGTTTAACTGAATCTGGGTTGAGTCCGGACTATAGGGTCGAATTAGTGAAATACACTTAAATTCCACTGATCCTTCCAATTTATCTGTACTTTTTCATTCTGGAGATCAACCGGAAGCCAGATATACCTGCTATCCATAAGATCTTTGGGATTCCAGCGGTCGGCCATAAAGATAAAGGAATCCTTTTTTCCTGCGACAGGAAGGATAAATGTTGATTGGCCACCATAAGTCAAAGCCGAATTTGGTCCTTGCATTGGATCCCCAAGGGATTTCCAAGGGCCAAAAAGATCTGTAGCAACATGAAGCTCTGCACGATTTGGATCCCAGCCAGTGCATCCGCTGGTGATCAGATAATACTTATCTTTGTACTTGAATAAAGCTGGGGCTTCCCTATGATTCCGGAAGAGTAAGGAATCTTTCGCTGTCACATGCAGGTAATCATCGGTTAATTGAACCAGGCGTAAGGCATAGTTTTCGTCCGATGAATAGATTTGGTAAGCCTTGCCATCGGTGTCAACAAATAGGCCCATATCGCGTGACATATTGTTATTTGGCCGGAAGCTATGGACAAACTGAAAAGGCCCAAGCGGAGAGTCACTGGTAGCAACGGCGGCCCTGGCTGCTGCATAACCTTGCCCTTTCAGCTCGAGATGGAACCACATCACATATTTCTTCTGCTGCTCGTGATAGATAACCTTTGGCCGCTCCATAATACAGCCCCAAGCAATATCGCTTGTAGAATCTGCACTAGGTGTGAGAGCCAATCCTTCAAACTTCCAGTTATACAAATCATTGGATGAGTACACATTGACTCCCTGGGATGTAGTTCCGCCACGTTTCTCACCGTACCAATAATATTTTCCATTTTGATGAAGTACGCCACCGCCATGGGCATTGATGACATGACCGGACTGGTCTTTCCATATTTCCCCTGGCGTAAAACTATGCATCTCAGCATGCTCCTTTTTTTGATAAACCCGTACATAATCAATTTCATATTTTGCAGGAAGTAATTTGTCAGCTATCGTGCCGCCATTTATTCCGCCGAGGGCCAAATTTAACAGGAGATAATGCGGTTGGGTAAATGGATTGAAACCGGTACCATCCCGATTGACCAATTGATCCATAGGAACGTGAAGCATTTCCATATCGTCCACATAAAGCGTAATAGCGTCCTCATCCCAAATCATTCGCCAGGTATGGAACTGATCTGCCCAAGCCTTTCCGCCAAGATCTTTGACTGCTTTTGTCTTACCAAACCAATGTGCTTTCCAGCGTTGGTCAGTACCGGTTGCGATATTAGCCAATATATTGCCACGGTAATATTCCATGATATCTATTTCACCATTGGATGGCCATTCTTTGGCGGTGCCTAACGTCCAGAATGCAGGCCAAAGCCCCTCTCCAACAGGGATACGTGCCCGGATTTCAAAAATCCCGTATTTCCAGCTATGCTTGCCCAAAGTATTTATCGAAGCCGAAGTATAGGTTATCTTTTTACGGCCGGCAATCCAATCATGACTGCCCTGAATAAAACCCGGATGATTACGTTGTTCTTTTTTTGCTTCAATAACCAATAGGCCATTACGACAGGAAGCGTTTTCCTTTTGATACCACTGCTCTTCCCGGTTACGTTTGAAACCTTCTTCGTAACTCCATTTAGTCGTGTCGGGTGCACCATTATAATCAAACTCATCCGACCATACCAATTTATACTGTGGTGGGACGGGCTCTTGACTATATGCGGCAAAACAACTTGACAGCAAACTAAGACAGACAGATAAAAGTTTTTTCATGATTTAGTTTAAGTTTCTTTGAGCTAACAGCTCTTGATTATCAGTAAACAAAAATATCCCCCTTTTTCTGCGTGATCAAGGGGGATATTGAGTCAAAAAGAGGGATATATTCGTATTTGTGTAATAATGAGATGACACATATCCATTTTCATATTTTCTACAGTCCGGTTGGGGCAGTTCCACTGATAAGTGACCATCCTGGATTTTGATAAATAACAGAGTTTTCTGCTGTTCCATCATCCGAAGCCAACTGGAAATGTTCTATGGCAATGGGTGCGAGGTAATGTGCCATGGCAAATTTTACACCGGTATAAGACAGGGCGTTGCTTCGGATCTCCAAGGGTCTGAGGTATTCACTCCGTGCGGGATCAGAAACGACAGATTTATCATTGGTAGCACCATAAATCAGCTGTTCGGGTTTATACCAATCTTTCATCGGTCCCCAAAGTTTAAAACCTTCAAAATGGTCTGCTGTTGTAATCAGCTGATCCATTGCCCGCCAACGCTTAAGATCCATCCAACGCAGACCTTCAGCCATAAGCTCACTTCTGCGTTCGCGACGTATATTGTATAATGTAGGCGATACAAATTGCCCTACCGAATACGCGCCCCAGTCTTTCTTCTCTTTATCCATCTGCGTTGCAGCAATGGTTGCATTGAAATCAGGATCGACCTTTGCCCGCGTACGCAGTGCGCGCCAATAGGCCTGTGCCTTCGTATCTAAATTTTGATTCTTTTCATAACAGGCTTCCATATAATTGAGGTAAGCCTCGGTCGCTCTAAAGGTAACGCTACCGGTAAAGCCCTGTCCATTGTTAGCCTGAAGACCATCGTATGAAATTCCTTTCCGAATCGTATAACCTGTTGTGTAACGACGTCCCCAATCGGTATCATATACCGTCGGTATGGGTTCAGTTTGCGTAGCGTGAGATCCTTGTCCAATATTGACCAATACATTTTTTTGACCAGGTTCTTTTAAAAACAATTGTAAACGACCATCCCGATTTTTCCGAACGTCTGTAATATAATCATCACCAGCGTAACCGCTGCCCGCGGCGTAAATAGGCAATCCATTGGACATCAGAAAGCTTTCGACAAGGCCGCGTGTCAATCCAACTGCATAATTTCCAGCTTGAGCATACACAGGCACATTATGTGTCACCAGGCTTTGATTATATTGACGCCACAGCAGTACTTCACCATAACCCGACATATCTACTGCACCAAACATGCTGAAGTACGGATTCTCATTGTTGGCAGATTCTATAATTCCGGTATTATTTTCCAGTTGAATATTGTCAGCAACAGCAGAAGCCGATGCCATGGCCTGCGTTAAAAAGTAGTCGATCTCTCCGGTAATACTTCCCGTCGGGAATGCATAATTGCTATTGTATGATTTTGCAGCACCCGGCCAGTTTGGTCCTTTAGGGACGAATGCTGTTCCGCTGAAGTATTTGAGCCATGTACCCTCATACAAAGCCACTCGGGATTTGAACAGTTGCGCGACATTTTTTGAGATCCGCTGTTTCTTGCCGTCAGGCGAGCTTTGGTTCAGCAAGGTAATAGCCGAATCCAAGTCAGAAAGAATAAAACGAGCAACTTCATTTCTTGGCGAACGCTTACTTGCTTCTACCAAAATATTCTTGTCCTTATCCGACATCACATTGCGAATAATAGGAAAATCACCCAAGGCCTGCAATTTCCCAAAGTAAACGTAGGCCCGTAAAAAATAGGCTTCACCGATATAATGTGCTATGTTACTTGAATTTCCGAGAATACGATTTGCCTTCCATTTGGGAACCACCGTATTTATAAAATAATTCATCTGATAAATACTTGAAAAATCCCAGTCACCGTCTTCTGATGGGACACGCCATTGCCCCGGAATAAACTTGTTATCGAGTGTAGGAATAGCCATATTGTCTGTGTTTCCGTCTATGCCGAAAGTGCCAAATGACCAGTTGCCATGCGAAGGAAATAGTCCAGCATATTGATTTACGGTATAAGCAGCAAGTTGTGACTCCTCATCCAGATAAGCTTCAGGTATAATGGACGAAGGGGGTGCAATATCCAAATATTTATTGCAGGAAGCTAGACCTACCAAAGCGACAAGGCCTAATTGCATCAATCTAAAAATAGTACTATTGAATTTCATAATGAATCGACTTAAAATGTAACACTTAAACCTGCAGACCAGACTTTAGTCAATGGGTAAACCGTTCCGTTGCTTCCGCCATCAATAGTTTCGGGATCAAACATTCCCGCTACACTTGAGCCGGTCCAGATATTTTCTCCGGAAACGTATACACGCAAACGCTCCACACCGAAACGTTTTGTTGTTTCTTTCGGCAAGGTATAGCCCAGCTGAATATTTTTTATGCGGATATAGGCTGCGTTCTGCAAAAAGCGCGTCTGCGTCTGCTGGTTTTTAGCAGTACCAAAAACAGGACGTGCGTAATATGCTTCAAGATTTTCACCCAGGGGATTATCTGCAGTACGGAAATAATCAAGATGATCGACCAAGCCCGTTGACCACCATTTTGAAGTTGCTCCCCAAAAATAGTAGCCCCCTTGCCAATAATCGCGTTTCATGACACCTTGCATGAAAATGCTAAAGTCAAAATTTTTGTAGTCTGCATTCAGATTCAATCCAAAGGAGTAACGCGGTGTGCTGTTTCCAATCACACGACGATCACCTGGATCGGCCTCTGTATTGCTTCCACCATCTATTTTTCCGTCTCCATTAAGATCAGCATACATGATATCTCCTGCCCCCCATTGTGAACCTAACGCATTTTGTCCACCATTGGGCAAGCTCGCCAGATGCTGGCTCATTTGTTCTTCTGTCTTGGCAATACCAAGGGTTTGATACCCCCATATTTCACCCAGCTTTTGACCTTCACGATAGTTTGATAATGACCCTATTGCGTTAGGATAACGTGTTACTGTTGTGGTATAGTCGGATAAGAGGAACTTTGCTCCATATGCGAAACCACTGGCAGTACGGTCATTCCAGCCCAGGGTAGCTTCAAATCCTCTTGTTTTTAAGTCGGTATTATTTGTTTGAGGAACTTGGGTTCCTAATGTATTAGGCAACTGTGGAGCTGGGCCGACCATATTAAAAGTTTTCCGTTCGAAGACCTCAAAAGATCCAGAAAGACGGCTACTTAAAAAGGCGAAATCGACACCTAAGTTCTTCGTATTGATGGATTCCCAGGTCAATAAAGCACTTACGAGGCCTGGAGCCGATGCAGAATTTGGTCGCGCATTATTGATCAGCCAAGCACCATTGGCTGTCTCCGTTGGTTGGGTGACATAAGTCGGATACCAGACGTCGGTATTTTGATTACCTAGCTCTCCGTAGGAAGCTCTTAATTTCAGCATATTAATAAATGGTGTCGACTCTACAAGGAAGTTTTCTTTGGCGATGTTCCATCCTGCAGAAACTGAAGGAAACCAGCCCCAGCGGCTATCGCTACGGAAACGTGATGAACCGTCATAACGCAGATTAGCTTCCAATAGATATTTTTCAGCATAATTGTAATTCAATCGGCCGAAGAAACCCGCTGTTGCCCATTTTTGATATTCGCCAGATACAGAAGGTACTACTGCTTTTCCATTGATATCTGTGCCGGAAGTCAGATTCAATACCGGTTGATCCGGGATAATGATTCCGTCACGTTGCACACCGAGATTGCGATAGGCAGTGTGTTCAATCTGACCACCGACCATAACTTTAAAATGATGGTCGCCCCAGCTTTTATCGTAATCAGAAAAGATATTGATGTTATAATAGTTTTCCTTTAAACCAAATTCGTAGACGTTTGAAGAGTTTTTATACAAATAAGGATCACCGTTCACGTCATGATTGTAAAGACGCTGCGAATCCCAGTGACGAAATTGAGTTGTGGTCCTATAGTTAAAATTACCGGTTGTACGCCATCCTTTAATTGGTTCAAGGATCAATTGTAACTGTTGATAAATGTAATCCTTACTGGATTTATCCTGTCCGCCTTCTTTCATGGCAAGTGCAGGTGAAGGAGAACTGAACAAGTATCCATTCGGATCATAAAGTGGCAGCGTTGGCCAGCCCTGTCTTCCTAAATCATCGTAAAAACTATTGGTCAATGCCGCAGGACGGTCGTAATCTTCACGTACCAACCTAGCGTTGTAATTTACCTGAAAGATGTCAGATACTTTAGAATTGATTTTAGCCGCAACAGAGTAACGGTCGTAATGGTCTGTATTGAAGGCCATCAATCCTTGTTGCTTCATGAAATTGCCAGAAAGGTAATAGGTTGTTTTTTCGGTTCCACCATTGAGACTTAGGTTGTGCTCCTGGGCAAAAGCCTGATCCCGGTACATGACGTCGAACCAATCGTTATTGTCGTTACCATAGGCATATCCTTCAGCCCAATACAACTTATTATTCGGATCGACAATGGTCGAATTTTTCAGGCTTCCGTTTTGATAATCCAAGATGCGCTGTAGATGCTCCGCGGAGAAATGTGGTGAACCGCCTGCGTTGACTTCTGCCTGATTGAAGTATTGAGCAAAAGTGTAAGAATCCATCATCTTAGGCATCAATGTCGGTGCGTTCATACGAAAGCTATTATTATAATTTACCGAAGTACGTCCAGCCTTTCCAGATTTTGTAGTGACCAAAATAACCCCAAAAGCGGCTCTAGAACCATAGATTGAAGCAGCACCGGCATCTTTCAATACAGAAACACTTTCGATATCTTGTGGATTTAATGCCGCCAAAGATCCTTCAGAACCGTCAATTAGGACCAGTGGTGCCGAAGAAGATGTGCCGATTGTACCTGTACCCCGGATATTAATAGATGGATTGGTTTCCATCGTTCCCGAGTTTTGGGAAATATTTAGGCCGGGGGCCAGTCCTTGCAGTGCCTGGATAGCATTTCTTACAGGTCTATTTTCCAGCTGCTTGGCATCTACCACCGCAACAGAACCAGTCAGGTTTGTTTTTTTCTGCGAGCCAAAACCAACGACCACCACTTCATCCAAAACATCTCCTTCGGAAGCATCAAGCTGCACGTTAAGCTCGTAGTTCCCTTGGCTGATCTGTTTAAGCTGACTGAATTCAAAGCGCTGTTTTGCATAACCTAGAAAGGTAAATTCTAATGCCGTGACTGTCGCAGCACTGAATGTATATTTCCCTTGTGTATCTGTCTGCGCCTGCATTGTGGAACCGATATTTTTAACGGTCACTCCAGCAAGTGGCCTGTTATTTTCGGTAACCTGGCCCCGTACAGTTATTGACTGTGCATAAGTCTGCTGTAAGCTTAAAAGTAAAAAGCAGATACAACAAAGCCAGCACTGTGTTAATACTATTTTCCTTTTCATAAGTAAAACTGTTTAGTGATTAAATAATATTTTGATGAAGAGTAACATGGCAATATGAGGTAGCAATATTGCGTTCCATAAGGAATTCAAGGATCAAACAATCCACTTTTGATTGGTAAATTCATCATAATTAAACTTGGTTATTTAGCTGTTTTTGAGTTTTAGCCAACTTTACTTTCCCTCCACCTATTTTTTATGTGATTTGGAGAGGGTATTCATCTAATCAGGCAAACACTCTTGGTTATTTAACATCGTCAACACAATAAAACGTCATATTGACACTTGCAATATTATCAAAAACGTTACAGAGGAAGGGGGGTAGAATCTTCTTATTTTAAGGGGTAAATTCGTCAATTTAGGCTTTTTGACCTTGTTAAAGGATATTCTGGTTTCGGCAGACAAAAAAAGCCACATCTCCCGACGTGGCTTCTAAACTAAATTTATAAACATGTTATTCACTAGGGATCAGCTTTTGGTATAACTAAGCTGGCCCCAAAATTATGAGATTCTATTTATAGGAATTGATCGATTTGGATACTCTCCAGTCTTTACCTTCACGCACTAAGGTAACAAGATCGGTTTTGGTAAAATTTTCAAATTTCAAAATAACCCTGGCCACCATATAATCTGTAGACTGTTCAACTACATCTGTGCTAACCGCACAATTCAGGTGGATATTTTTTTGCTTTTTCAAGGATTTAACCACTTCATAGCGGCTATATGACTTTAAGGTGCCCGTTTGTACCTTTAGATTAAAGTCTTCAGCAAACAACTGTTCTATTCCAGCCGACTCACCTTCAGTGATCACGGCGACATAGTGCTCTAGCGCAAAGTCTGCGGTTGATAGATTAATGCTGACTGGGTTTGATTTTGAACCCGGTCCTTCAGCTGCCATAGCAAATGTTGATACGGCCATTAAAGCTGCTACTGTGAATGTTTTTACGAGAGTTTTCATACTATCTTTTTTTTGTGTTTTTTTTACCTTGCTTATCTGTTGACTCAAAATTATCGCTCCAAATGCTTGTTGCCCATGGATTTTAGATCAATAACCAGCAAAAGTCGCTGAATGGCTAAAATGGAAAAGTGAACTTCAAAATGCATAAAGAACATACGATCAATTTTATTAGCTCCGTGCCAAAGACCATACCAGTTGGCCCCAAGGTTCATTTATGCCTTTTAAAGCCCATTATGGGCGATCTAAGCTCTTCTTCAAAAAACGAAATGTACGTATGCGAACAGTTATTAACCGAATTGTTCACATACGTACAGCACATTAAAATGTAATAGAAGTTTAATTTTCTGTGCATTTTGAAGTGAATGACGATATACAGTAAAAAAGAAACGTACTTATTTGCCTGATCAGAAAGATCAGGTGCCAATTTTTTTCGGGGGGTACAAACGGGCTAGTAACAGGGTACAAGCTCGCTAAAATAGGTTTAGTTGGTCGTCTGCGATGGAATATATCCGAATTACTAACTCATTCCCAAGGTAAACGCGACGACTTTAGATTCCAGATCCACATTTCCGGCCAGCCCGGATAAATCTTCGGCAGCAAGCTTTGAAGACTTCAATGACCGATTGAGTTATGTGACGCAGCTCATCATTGCCCGTAAATTTAGCTCAAATCTATCGCTCGTTGTGGTCCCGACCTTTCTTCACCGGAATTATACAGCTTATAACGATCAGAATGATGTATTTGCTCTTGGTATTGGCGGGCGGGCCAAGGTCAGCAATAGGATCGCATTAGTAGCAGACTATACATTACCTTTCCGAAAGTCGTCGAACAAAAAATACCGTGAAGATGTAAAAGCGGACAGCGTTATTATAATGCATTAGGTGTCGGTTTGGAAATGGATACCGGAGGACATATCTTCCATCTCAATTTTACCAATGCAACCGCAATACAAGAATCTCAGTTTATTAGCGAAACAAATAGCTCCTGGGGTAAGGGACAATTCCGTTGGGGATTTAGCATTGCTCGCCGTTTCAATTTTAATAAAAAATAAAAAGTAAATCGCTCCATCGGGGACTTGGCAAGAAAAGAATCTATCCAAAGCAATAGGAATTCAAAATGCTTAAAATCCTCATGAGTGATATGGCCTTAAATAAAAAAAGCGGATAACAATGCTGTTATCCGCTTTTTTATCACACAATATTAAATCTACAAATCATTTAACCACTTATTTACCTCATCTTGTGTTTTACCAGTCTTCTTTTGAAGCTTACCTACCAACTCATCTTCTTTGCCCTCGGCGTACAATAGATCATCATCAGTAAGATCTGCATATTGTTGTTTTACCTTACCTTTGATTTCGTTCCAACGGCCTTTCCATGTTAATTCGCTCATAATTATTTTCCTTTCGTTGTTTATTAATAGAACAGTATCGTACAGCTAATCGTTTAAAAAATAATGTTATAAAATGTTAATTTTATAACATTCACCTCGTAAACAAGCACTTTCTATTCTTCATAATATTATTTCCGGTTACAATTGGCCGTCCATACCTTGCTGTCTTTTGTATAACCAATTGTCAATTTACCAGCATCAATACGGATAACTCCTGTACCTGCCGAACCAATGTTGACCAAGACGTTATCCTTTTTTTCAAAATCTACGCCGTTGAGATTTGGAATGCCATTTCCAAAAGCGAAATTATAGGTATCGCCAACTTTTGTTACGGTAACTGTTCCTTCTGCAGCGGCAACATCATTGTCATTGTTATTCATATCATCATACGAGATAGTGCCTTCATATTTACCAACAAAAAGATCGTTGTCGGCTGGATCATCGTCTTTGCTACATGATGTAAAGCCTACTAATACCGTTAAAATAAGCATACCTAGTCCCAGTGTTTGAATTAATTTTTTCATACGTCGATGTGTTAATGTGAATACTCTATTTTATTACTGCTGGGTAAAATTCAAACTTTATGCCAGTCCAAATACAGCCTTAGAAACACCCGTATCAAATACATAAGAAGGGGTATAAATACCGAACTAGCGAATAAATACACAACGATCGTATGCAGATATCCGTTAAATACCCCATTTCTATTAATAAGTCATTATGATTTTTTTGTATTTTTAAGACCATAACTGGTTTTTCCTACCACATTGGAGTAATCTAACTCCAATGTGGTAGGAAAAACCTCCGGTATAATGCATGATTAGATCCCTTATAAAAAAAACAGCCTTATTTATGAAATTATTTTCCTTCTTTCTATTTTTTATTGCCCTCCAGTCTTGCACCGTTCAGCGGATAGAAAAAAAAGAAAAAGGCTCTTTGTATATCAATACATCAATCCCCGCACATAGTTCCTTAGCCATCTCAACCGAAGATGCCAGTCTATTTTCCATTACGGCTAAAAAAACATCGACCGGTCGGCTAAAAATTTTGAATGAATCAGAGGAGATTGAGATGGAGAAGAACAAAACATACACACTGAATGTCAACCAGAAAGGGAACATCGTATTCCTAAATCAATCCGATCAGGGAACTAATATCCAATTGAGAGTCTATAACCATACATCGAAGATCATTCAGAAAACAAATCTCATCCACTAAGAAAGGAGGCAAAATATTTTTTAAAAAACTTGCAGCGAAAGCGCATTATCGCTAAATTCATTTATTCCAAGCCTACACTATGGAAATCAATTATGCGCTTATCGTTCGAAGATTCGAGGAATATTTTGACCTATGGAGTTCCAAAGTATATCAATATGCAGTCCATAAAACCAAATCTTCTTATCTAGCCGAAGAAACTGTACAGCGTGTATTTATCAAACTCTGGAAAAATATGAGTGACAAAAATATCGATGCCACCATAGAATCCCAAATTTTCTGTATCACCCGAACAGTGGTGATCGATCTGGTCAAGGCAGAGTATAACCGAAAGAAACTTCTGGATCACGATCAGACATTCGTCTTGCGCCATAGCCCTCAGGATGATTTTTATGCCAAACAACTTACATCCACACTCCATGAAATTGTCGATAAACTACCGGAGAAACGCAAGGAGATTTTTATGCTAAGCCGGTTTTCTAATCTTTCGCATAAGGAGATTGCGGACAAGCTGGCCATATCGACGAAAACTGTGGAGAACCAATTGACACTAGCACTAAAAACCATTCGAAAGGCTTTACTGTTCAGTATGCTGGTGCAAATTATTTTTTAATTTCTTTGGGGGGTACCTCATTTTCAATCGTAATCTTTATACATGAAGATTACAAAAACACTCATCGACAAATACCTAGGCGGTAAAGCCAGTGCGGAAGAAATTGCCACAGTAGAAAATGCACTGGCCAATAACGAGTTTTATTGGGAAGATTTTATGCCGGAAACGGAATGGCAAGCATATGAGATGGATTCGGATTTTAAAAACCAAAAGGAAATAAAAGCACATATTTTCACACAAATAGGGCAAAAAAATAAGGATCGTTTCAGCTGGTTAAAATATGCGGCTATTATCTTCTTCATCGGAATCGGAGCTTGGCTGGGATTAAACCAGATCGATTCTCCTAAATATAACACCGCATACCGTAGCGCGAAGAAAGTCCAGCCCACACCGCAGGAGCAACCAAGTAATTTATATTATATCAATTCAGGTAATACCATTCAACAAATTCCAGTTCCAGACGGTTCTACTATCGACCTATACCCCAATTCTGAAGTAAAATTCAGTTCAGATTTCACAACTATTAGCGCGCGGGAAATTCAATTAAAAGGTAAAGCCAAATTTACGGTAGCAAAGGATAAGACAAAGCCTTTTCGCGTTCATACGGCAGATTTGACAACAACCGCACTTGGCACTGTTTTCAGTGTGGAAGAAGGTGGTAGCGCGATTACGAAAATAAAACTCTATGAAGGCCGTATTGAAGTCAAAAGCAATCAGCATCCTGAAAATAAACAGGCCTTAAATTTACAATTTCAACCCAACGAAGAAATCAGCATTGATCGCAAGCTACAACAGATCATTGCCGAAACCCGAGTCAATACTTCTCAATCCAGCAAAAGAGGGTCTTACTTAAAAACTAGCGGACAGCTGATCTTTAAAAACCTCCCATTACAAGATGTACTTCACATCATCAGTCATAATTATGACCTTAAACTAAGCTTTGAACCTAAAGATATACAAGATAAATACTATAGTGGAACGTATAAAAATACAGCATTAGCATACGTCAACATGCTAGCTGATATCCAAGCACTCCATAAAATAACCATTCATGTACAAACCGAATAAAATTCACTCAGATAACCCACAAATTATGCACAATTATTTACCTTCCAAGCATAGTATCCTGACTATGCTATTGTTGAGATCCAACATTCGAGCCGACGTAAACTGGGCACTGCGTCTTGGCCTCATGGGGCTTTTGTCAACAAGCTATCTTCTTGCTAATGCCCAACAAAATGCGACCATTAACGGAGTAATCAAAGATGAAACAGGAAAGCCCATCCCCTCGGCAACGGTTACCATACGTAATGCGACGAGCGGAATGAAAAAAACAACAACCAGTAGGCCTGACGGAACTTTTTCACTCGACCAGATTCCCGCTGGACAGGGCTACCAGATCAGCGTATCGTCTATCGGTTTTAAAAGCAGAGAACTGTTGGATTACACCATTACAGACAGAGACAAGCTAGCGATCAATATCAGTTTGGAATCGAGTGCGCAAAACCTACAGGAGGTTGTCGTTACAGCGCTTGGTATCAAACGCGAAAAAAAAGCGCTCGGTTATACGGTCGCTGAACTCAAAGGCGACGAGCTGACGCAGGGTAAGGAGACCAATGTGGCGAATGCCTTATCGGGTAAAGTTGCCGGCGTGCAGGTGAGCCGCGCTGCATCCGGTGCCGGAGGTTCATCCAAGGTCGTGATACGTGGTAACAACTCACTTATCGGTAATAGCCAGCCGCTCTATGTTGTTGATGGAGTACCGATTGATAATCAAAACATTTCATCTCCAAACCAGTCTGGGGGAACCGATTATGGCGACGGAATCGGAAACATCAATCCCGAAGACATCGAAACGATGTCGGTATTAAAAGGCCCGAATGCGGCCGCACTTTATGGACAAAGAGGAAGTAACGGCGTTATCTTGATCACAACTAAATCTGGTAAAGCTGGTAAGACGCGTTTTAGCTATGGTACAGATTTTTCATTAGGCAATGGGCTGGTCTTACCTGATTTTCAAAATGTCTATGGACAAGGATTGAACGGAACATTTACACATTTCAGAAAAGATGACGGCACCATTGTTTCCATGAGTGAAGCGCTGAAAAATGGTTACAGTGGTATGCCTAAAATGAGTGCCGGACGTGACCGTACGACACGGGCAAGCTGGGGTGCAAAAATGGAAGGCCAGACTTATGAAGATGCTTATGGCAACATCTTACAGTTAACACCAAAACCAGATACCTACTCGTCGTTTTTTCAAACGGAGAAACAGTTTGTCAACAACCTTAGTATCGATGGCGGAACCGACAAAGTAAACTACCGTTTTTCATTTGCCAATACAGATGTAAAGGGTTATATCCCAACCAATACGCTGAAGAGAAACAATTTCGGTCTGCGCACCCAAGCCAAAATAACCGATAAATTTCACATCGACATCAAGGCGAACTATATCGCGCAAAAGGGGCAAAACCGGCCAACACTGGCCGATGCTGCAGACAATCCTGCCTACCTATTTATCAGCCAGCCGCGAAGCTTGGGCAACGACATCATGGCACAGTATAAATGGAACGCACAGGAGATCAGCAGACAGCTTGGATTTTCGGGATTGACGGAAGGATTGGAGAAAACATATGCCACCAATAGTTCCACAGCCAACCCCTTTTGGACCATTCATGAAAACCACAATGAAGATCGTCGGGACCGCATCATAGGGTTACTCCGTCTGAGTTACGACTTTGCTCCTTGGCTTAAGGTCACAGCGACCGGGGGTACGGACTTCTATACCGATCAACGGTTTCGTTACCGTCCAATAAACACCTACCAAAGCTTGAACCGAAAGGGTGATATTCGCGAAGAGGTCATCAGAGCCCGCGAAGACAATTTTGACGTCCTCGCTAGCTCCAACTTCAAATTGACTGATGACATTAAACTCAGTGCTAACTTAGGAGCCAGCCATCAAAGCCGGTATTTGCGTATGACAGGAAATTCAGGCAATCAATTTATTGTTCCGAATCTCTTTGTAATCAATAACACCACGACAAATAGTTACATATTTGACCTGATCGAGTCCAAGATTAATTCGGCTTATCTATCGGGCCAGTTCAGTTACAAAGACTATTGGTTTGTTGATTTCTCTGCCCGTAACGACTGGTCTTCGACCCTGTCAAAGGAAAACAATTCGTTTTTCTACCCGAGTGTAAGTTCCAGTTTAGTCTTATCGGATGCCTTCAAATGGCAATCTGACGCACTGTCTTTCGCCAAAATCAGAGCTTCATGGGCCCAGGCCGGTAGTTCAGGAAACCCATATCAGCTGACAGGAGCATATAGTCTCAACCAGTATACCCATGGTGGCGTGCCGATGGCTTCTTATACAGAAATTATTCCTGATCCGAATTTGAAAAACGAATTGACCACGTCAATCGAAGCTGGGGCAGATCTGAGATTTCTAAAAAACAGACTTTCTTTCTCCTTCACCTACTATCAGGCCAAGACAAAGAATCAGATTTTGGACGTACCAATCGCCCCTTCCAGTCTCTATGTAAAAAATAGGATCAACGCTGGAGAAATTAGCAACAGAGGTATTGAATTTGTATTGGGAGCAACACCAATCAAAAGCGAATCGGGTTTCGAATGGAATACAACCTTCAATTACAACCGCAACAGAAATAAAGTTGAATCACTCTATCCCGGTGTAGAAAGCTTTTTACTCGCTACAGACCGCGGGATAAATGTGGTTGCGGAGGTCGGAAAACCATTCGGCCAGCTAATTGGGACACAGTTTGCTTGGATCAAAGATGATCAGGGAAATAGGTTGATCGACCCTACCACTGGACTGCCTTTGCGCACAGCCGGACGTGTAGAAACCGATCTTGGAAATGCACAACCCGACTGGCTGGGTGGTTTTGCCAATACCTTTAAATATAAAGGTTTCAACCTCTATGCACTTGTCGATATCCGTCAGGGCGGCGTGATCTTCTCCCAATCCAATCGTGAGCAGATCATTTATGGTACTTCTAAAAAGACCTTGGAAGGCCGTGATGGCACCTACGTTGCCGAAGGGATGGTCGGACAAAAAGATGGATCAGGAAACTGGACAAGCACAGGAACAAAAAACAGCAAGCAGGTTGCCGCACAAGATTACTGGAACATGGTTGCGAGTGACAAAGAAGTCATGGTATCCGAAGAAATGATCAATGATATGAGTTATATTGCCATGCGCGAAATCAGTCTCTCCTATTCTTTCCCTAAAAAGCTGATGCCACATAAACTTGTTAACTCCCTAAAATTGGGCGTCTATGGACGTAACCTATTTTATTTTCAACGGAAAACTGATGGATTTTCACCAGAAGCTTCTGCTTTCAATGTAAACAATAGCTCGATTGGTATTGAATCAACTTCACTTCCAATGATGCGCACATTCGGTATTAATCTCACTGTTGGTCTGTAAACCCTTTATCATGAAAAAGAAACTATTTAAAAATACATTCATCGTCGGACTTATTTCTGTGGCAGGATTAGGTTCATGTACCAAAGATTTCGAACGGATTAATACGCCGCCGACATCTGTCACCACTGTAGACCCTTCCTTACTCATAGCTCGCATTCTACGTGATGGTACTTTTCAGGAATCTGGGGAACTACCCAACAACAAGTTTGGCTCTTGGATCCAACATTGGGCTGGTGGACCGGTAGTGCCTGTTTCTCGATATTTTGAAGGACCCGAAAATCTTATTTGGTCGCAGCACTACACCCTGCTCCGCAATATCGTTCAGATCAAACAGGAATTGAGCGGCAAGGAAGACAATGTAGAAGGGAGAAGTAAACTGGCTATTGCCGAACTTTATGAAGTATACCTCTATCAGCGCCTTACAGACTTGTTTGGTGACATCCCCTACTCCGAGATCACAAAATCCAATAAGGAAATTAACCGTACGCCCAAATTTGACAAACAAGAAGATATCTATCCGGCACTGGTTCAAAAGGTCGATGCAGCTATAGCAAGGCTTACGAGCGGAGACCTCTCTTACGGCTCTTCAGATTTCTTTTACAAAGGCAGTATCGATAAATGGAAAAAATTTGGCAATTCGCTCAAATTAAAGCTCGGCATACGCATGCGGTACGCCAATCCTTCTTTGGCACAGAAAACGGTTACCGAAGCCATGACTTCTGCTATAGGTCTATTCTCCAGCAACAGTGATAATGCAGCAGTACCGACCTACAACGATGCTCAAGCTGAAAACCAGAACCCGATTTTACGTCAAATGACTACCGGAAGTGCCGATCTACGTTATTTGGCTAATACGCTGGTTGACAAACTCAAAGAATACAATGATCCAAGGCTTCCTTTACTTGCCGAACCGGTCATTAGCAATGGAGTCGCAACCTATCAAGGTATTGGGGTTTCGTTGACCGATAACCAGCTATCACAACTGATTCGCGCCAACTATTCAACAGCCAATAAGTCGACTTGGTTCAGCCTTTCATTCGCACCGATCCCAAGCTATGCGTTTACGTATTCGGATATCTGTTTTTACAAAGCCGAAGCTGCACTTCTTGGCTGGGGTGCTACAAGTGCAAATGCCCAAACGTTCTTTACAGACGGTGTTAAAGCTGCGCTGGCACTTCCGCCATACAATATGACGGCAATCCCTTCTGCATACGAACCTGTGCTCAATCTAAGCGGCTTGACAGACGAACAGAAAATGGAGAAAATAGCGACACAAAAATGGATTCACCTATTTGGCCGGGACATGGAAGCCTTTGCCGAATGGCGACGTACAGGATATCCTCGATTAACCCCCGGTCCTAACCCAGGTTCCACCAACGGACAAATACCGCGTAGAGCTATTTATTCCAGTGAAGAGGCTGAGTTAAACGCAGCAAATTTAAAAGAGGCTGCAGCACGCATGACAAATGGTGACTCTTTCCTATCCAAAGTTTGGTGGGACAAGAAATAACTGCACTTTTTTAGCCGAGATTATAGACAGAAAAAGCTGTTCACAATCATTCAAAGAAGTGCTAATAAGTAGGGCCCTGATATTAATATCAGGGCCCTACTTATTTCTTCTCATCTCCAATTCGCCTGGTTGTCAGGTCTTACCAATAAAATATAAGTCAAACGATACTATCGGATCCTCTTAAATATTTCCGTTTTATTGTGCTGTATAATTTTCAACTCATTACCGCTGATGGAAAATTTTCCGGAGTAATAAATTAAGCTGTCTTTACCCAAGCCATCATTCCCCTTTGGAGGGTAAAACAACAGTGAGTCCGCTGAAATACGATAATATCCGTCAGTACCATTTTCTACCGAACAGGGCAATTTTGACTGAAAATGCCGAGCTGCCTCAAAATATAATCTTTCCTTCGTAATCGCATGTTCCCAGGCTCCATACAATTCATCTTTCGCGAGGTACTTGTTTTTCAATACCGCCAATAATGTAACAATTCCAATCGCTGCCAATGGAATATAGATGAATTTAATTTTACTGACTTTATTGAACCAATTAGGTCTATCTGCATCGGTAAATAAAGGGGCGCTGTCAATAAAAAAGGCATAAAAAGCTTTATAATCTGATAAAAGCACGAAAACAGCCATTAAGGTAAGAACGGTTGCCATACCTTTTGCACCTTGAATGTCAAAGGCAAAATCCATCAATAAAATGTTGACGATAAAGGTCAGAAAAAGGATCACACCGATTCTGGCAGTTTTGCGAAAAAAGAGCAATAACGCACTGATAAGCTGCGCAACAGCAATTGCATTACCGTACCATTTGGAATAGCCAAAATAATACCATGTCAATTCGAATCCTGAAAGCGCTGAAAGCGGTTTATCAAACACGCTCGGTTGCGAGGTAAATTGTGTTTCCAGGAGTTTAGCGGCAGCGTACGAAATGATTACAGTTGCCATAAAATACCGGCAAAATGTATACAGATAAAGATGTAGTGTCTTCCAATTCATGTTGTGGGAATACGAGGTTAAATTAAAGTGAAAACAGATGATGCACATCGGATCATCAAATTTATGCTTTTAGAAAAGAGTAAAATTGTAAAAATGGAAACTACTCCACAATTAGCCAAACATTTTCTTTATTCACATCAACATCTTTAAAAAAGCTATTCGGGTTTAAAGCTGTAAATGCCTTGAAATCCTTAATATAATGTGATTGATCGTAAAACCCTGTATTTAGCAAAAGTGAAAATCGCTTGGATTTATGTTGCATTTTCAGGGCCTGTCTAAAACGATGTATTTTTTTGTATTCAGAGGGGGATTTACCTAAATTCCGTAAAAATAATCTGTTAATATACTGTCGGGAGAAATGATACTTCTTAGCTAATTGATCGACCGTAAGTTCGTTTTCGAGATCTGCCAGCATTTGTCTAAAGATCGTAAGATCTTTATCCGCTTTGAGTTTAGACAATAAGTAAGACTCTAGTTCAATAATTTGAGACGCTCTATCCAAAGAAAAGAGTGTCCTCATTTTATCATTAAATCCATCCAAAAAATTTATATCAATCTGTGTTTTCCTTATAAAGAGCTTTGCAGGATCTTCAATGAAATGATTGATGCCTAAGGGATGAAAATAGATAGTTAATTCATCAACAAGTTCCTTATAAAAAATCTGCATCGGTTTGGTATACCTAGAGACAACGCAAGTCATAATATTATTTGTTTCAGAAGAACTTATCGTGACGAGGTGCCCTTTATCTTCCACCTCAAACTGCTGATTCACCGTTAAAATACAGTAGTTATTTGGAAAAGTCCAATACTTAATAGGCCCACTATCTTGATTTTTAGCAATGAAATAATATCCTTTAATGTATTTTCTTAATGTTTCGTTAATCGGCTTATAAAAGTCTAATTTCATGCTTTAAAATGGTACTTTCTTCAAAAATAAAACTGTAATTCATGTCCCTTTTTTAATTCAGGGACATTTTTACAAAAATAGGATCGACAAATGTATTAAACGGGAAATTGGGCAGCGATTTGAAAAAAAGATTTTACGTACTATACTCAAATTACGTCAATTCCAAATCGTCAAGGCTAATTTTCTCTTTCTTTAGTTCGGTAATTTCCTTTTCTAATTTTTTTAAGTTTTCATCAATCAATGCTATACTACCTTCAGGAAGAACTGTCTCCCGGTCATTCGATTTGATCGATTGCGTCGTCACAACTAATTCCAGATCGTAATCTGTCAGATTGATTCCTTTGACGGGATAGCGAGGAAAGCTCCAGAGTTTAGGATAATCTTTTTTTTGCTGATTGAAGACTATCGTATTGACACGAGACTCACCTGGCTGAAGCACACTGTCAGATTCGCCAAAAACAGCTTGCTCATTACTGATAATAGTTTGTGAAGAACGTTTTTTCAGCACATATGAAAAGCCCTGGCTTCCTTTTAGCGGCTTTTTACCCGTATACTTCATAGTCACTATAATTCTTGGAACAGGTTCGCCAAAGAAATCTTCGAGTCCCAGTTCAATAGGTTCCAACTGAAAAACAGCCAGCTCTTTCTTTACCTGTTCAAATTCAGTTTTATGTTTTTGTAGACTATCGATCTCATTTTGAAGATGAGCTATTTTCCTTTCCTGTTGTTTTTGAAGAATGTCATCGGCCAGGTCCAATACTGCACCGTAAGATTTTCCATCGATCATACCCAACGAAATACGATTTATTGATTCCTCATTATATTTTTGAGGTTCGTTCATTTTGAGCCACATCGCTTCGGATAGTGCCACTCGCAAGGCCTTTTCCAAGTTCGCTTTTTCTTTGTCATTCAGCTTCGCTTCTACCTTTTTACGGGAACTGTCAAAGGACGACTCGTCCTTTCCACTTAGTCTTTCGCTACAAGAGCTTATAGATAATGTCAAGAATAGTCCGATCAGTGCGATTTTTATGCATTGTTTCATTTTAAATAGTTTTAGTATACAATATATCGGCTAAGCTTGCATAAAGCTAATGCTTAGGTAACGCTGTTCTTAAATCAATTGAACGTTCTCTTACTGCTTATTCCTTAATATCGTTCAAGCAGAACATAAGAACGCAGAATTTAACATTCAGTTTTTTTATGAGCTGATAAAAATATACAAAAAACGTTATCTTAAAAATTAATTCAACACAAAAAGCTACATTTCACAAGGTAGCACCCAACTGACACTTTCCAACTGTCGCTATTGGTAACAGCCCGCTGACTCAGCGATAATTTGTACTAGGTATTTTGGTCTAACACCTTAGAACAATCGGAAAATAAATGAATTCGAAAGGTGAAATTTTATTTTCTCCTGAGTAAAAGATGCAATTTATCGTAATCTTCCCAATCACCGAAACCTGCGAAATTTGGTTTTTCGCTCCATGAAACCATAGCTTTACAATCAAAACAGATCTTAGCGATCCCAATGCATTGCTTATTTTTATAGAACACAAGGATATCTCGAAATTCATAAATACAAGAGGTGTCGACATGATCTGTTCTTGTTTTTAAGAAAAATAGTGAGTCGACAGCACTATAGAGAGATTGACCCAGTGAGCCTCTAACATATCCTATATTCTTCAAATGAGGTAAAAGGGAAAGATCCAACTTATCATCTTCCAATACTGATAACAAAAGACGCTCTTTCTCAGATTTATTCTTTTTGTCCTCCAATTCACCTATTTTAAATAAATCAATATCCACAAAATAATACTCCAGTGAATCAAAATTAGATGGTATCGGGACTGAGGGCTCTTTTCCCCGCTGTTCTATAGTATTTCCACTATTCATGCAACCTTGCAGATAAATAGCACTGAAAAGTAGACATCCAATGGTAAAACATATTATTCTTTTCATAGCTGATAATTTACAGATTTTTGAGTGGTTTAGCTATTTTCAAAATTATCAATTTCATTTTATAATCTAGTAATATACACATCCGTATAGAACTGAAATAAACGTTTTCTAATCAAGTTATCGGAAAGCGTTGGGAGATCAAATATTACGCAATCGTGTGCATGCAAACAAAAGCTGAATAGATTTGCTCAACTATGCATTGTTTACTAATATTGTCCATTGATCATGTACAATAAGCAAAAAATAGAAGAAAGGGATCTGCTGCAAGAGCTAAAGAATGGGAACTCTCTTGCCTTTCAGAAACTCTATAACACTTATTTTGCCTTATTATATCTTCACGCAACCCATAAGTTGCACGATCGCGAAGCCGCTAAGGATATCGTCCATGACTTATTTGCTTCGATTTGGCAAAACAGGTATACATTAGCTATCCAGGGAGAAATATCTGCCTACCTCCACAGTGCCATACGCTACCGTATAATAGATCATATCGCCAAGGAACAATCAAAAACCAAGTATTTGGCTTCATTACCTCCTATTACAACACATCATACCGGAGGTACCGACCATTCCCTAAGGGAGAAATTGCTTCAGGAACAAATAGATCGTGTGCTTAATAAACTTTCCCCACGTGTAAGAGAGGTCTTTGAACTGAGTAGGGAGCACTATCTCAGTCACAAGGATATCGCAAAAAAACTTAATCTATCAGAACATAGCGTTCGCAGTTATATGAAAGAAGCCCTACGTCTGCTTCGCAGTAAATTAGGAAGCTTGCTTTGGGTAAGCTTACTGTTTTTTTGTAAAATTTTCTAATCGCCCCCCCCCTTTCCCCCCTTCTCGTCCGTCATATAGAAGTAACCAACTATATTATCATGATGAACCAAGAGCATGCAAATGGCCCCTCCTTACTTAAGAAATATCTAGAAGGGAAATGTACAACACAAGAACAAGCGCTTGTTGACGAATGGTATCTTAATCTAGGTGAAGACCAAATTCCATCTGACAAGGAGCTAATTTCGGATGTAATCGAACTACAAAAAAGATTAAAGGGAATCTCTAAAGAGCAGCCTTATTATAATAAAGGGTACATTATAGCAATTGCTGCAATTCTCCTCGCTTTTTTTACAATTGGAGCAATACTATATCTACAACGGAATAATAATCAAGAAAGCAAACATGAGTTGTTTGTTGATGACATTGCGCCAGGCAAAAACAAAGCGTTATTATCAATAGATGGACAACCAGCAATTGCTCTAGACGGAAAAAATAGCAGCATTATCTCAAAAGAAGGCTCATTGGGATACAATAATGGAACGACGATCATTGAAACGGAGGATGTAAAAACAATCCGGCTTTCAACACCGGCTGCCGGTCAATTTGAAGTCGTGCTGCCTGATGGTACCAAAGCATGGTTGAATGCCTTATCTTCTATCACTTATCCAGCGACCTTTATTGGTAAAGAAAGACAAATCCAGCTGACAGGTGAAGTCTATCTGGACGTTGCCAAAAATGTACACAAACCATTTGTCATACAAACAGCACAACAGCGTATTGAAGTGCTGGGGACAAGTCTCAACGTCAATACCTATAATGACAATGGCCGTTCATACACGACACTTGTCAGTGGCAGTCTGCGCGTTACAGACACAAAGACAAAACATCAGGCCCTCTTAAGTCCAGGGCAACAGGCAATTGTCAATGGAAAAGATGCTATCGAAATAACAACCAGCGGTATTGAAGATAGTTATGCCTGGAAGGACGGTCTTTATGTACTGCATGAGGAGCCTTTGAGCCAATATGCCCTCAAGATCGAACGTTGGTATGATGTTGAAGTCGACATGGGCCCCTATGGCGATCGTAAATTTTCAGCCATTATCCCAAGGGACGCCAAATTATCTGAAGTGTTGCAGGCTATTGAGTTAAAGTCAAACGTAAAATTCACAAGAGAAGGAAGGAGGATTGTAGCTATGCGATAACATGATAAAAAAAATACTTTTTCATCGATATGCGAGAAGAGATCCGAAACCAATTATTGTGTTAGTTCCGCCAAAACCCGGAACGAAAACCTATAACCGCCAATGTAAATCTGACTTATATGGTCTCCACAACCAAGGACTGTATAGGTATCAACCTGCATTGTTTATTAAACTTAAAAGAATATGAAAAAAGATCATCCAAAGTATTATTACCAATACCTGAAATCTTACAAGACACATCTGTCTATGAAACTAACCTTTGTTCTACTATTAGCTTCCATTATGGTGGCTATGGGAAATGTTCGCGCACAGCGCATCAACCTCAATCAGCATAAAGCACAACTGAAAAATATATTGATTGAGATCAGTAGACAGTCGGGTTACACGTTCATTTATGACGAGAACGACCTAAAAAATATTAAACCGATCACGATTAGTGCGAACAATAAATCGATCACCTCTCTATTGGATGAACTCTTAGTCGAGAAATCGTTAGATTATCAAATAAAGGGGCGCTCTATCGCCATAGGGCGCAAACCAACGATACAGCCTATCGCGAAAAACGTCAATGACAATATTCAAAAACGGACAATCACAGGGCGAGTGACAAATGAAAATGGGCAAGCTCTTCCTGGTATAAATGTTCTTTTAAAAGGTAGCGCCATCGGCACAAGTACCAATGCCCAAGGGGAGTTTTCCCTTACTGTACCAGAATCAAACAGCCTATTGATTATTAGTTCCGTTGGATATGCAACAGCGGAAATACCAACGCAGGGAAAAAACGAAATCAATGTTGTTCTAAAGGCAGCAAACAGTAACCTCGAGGAAGTCGTTGTTGTCGGATTTGGTACCCAAAAGAAAGAGAATCTGACCGGAGCAGTCGCAACCGTGAGTGCCAAACGTTTGGCAGATCGCCCAATTGCAAATTTGGGTCAAGGATTACAAGGCTTAGTACCAAACTTAAACATTACCTCTGCCAATGGCAAACCGGGAACTGGTTCTCAGTTCAACATCCGCGGTACAGGATCGATCAATGGCGGTACCGCAGGCCCCCTGATTTTAGTAGACGGTGTACAACGTGATCCCAATTCTATTGATCCTTCGGATGTGGAAAATGTAACCGTTTTAAAAGATGCCGCTGCGGCAGCTATATATGGCGGTAGAGCGGCTTATGGCGTCATCTTGATCCAGACAAAAAACCCGAAAAGCCAAAATCCACAAATCAATTATACAGGAGAATACACCGTCTCCAGGCCTACCAAAATGGCCAAATACATCAATTCGATCGACTACATTAGAATGCACCGCCAGGCAAATCGAAATGGACAAGACGGTGGAACTACAGCAACAGAATCTTTTACAGAACAAGATTCTATTCTTGCCAATGCCTATTTTAATGATCCGGCCAACAACCTTCCGGTGTATGTAGACCCTTCCAATCCAGCCAAGTATCGTTATGTTGGAAATACAGACTGGATTAAGGAACAATATCCAGGATGGGCGCCGATGCAGCGACACAATCTATCATTACAAGGAGGCCGTGGTGCAACTTCGGTGATCACCTCCCTAGGCTATCTACAACAAAAGGGTTTATTTAAAGAGGCTGGTCAAAAGTATCAACGCTTGAATCCATCGATGAAAGTAAACTCGGAAATTACAGATTGGCTGACCCTAACAGGAAATTTCGCCCTCACACATATAGACGATAAAGAAACAGCCGGAGTCGTTACGGGGGGAACATCTTCTGGATGGATCTCCGGAGACTTGAGACCGACTATGCCAATTCGACATCCTGACGGTAACTTTTCAGGACAAGGCAGTTTTACCAATCCTTTCGCTGTAGCTGCCAACAATGGAAAAAGAAAACGATATTCTAATGATTTATGGCTGACTGGAGGAGTAAAAATCAAACCTATCGAACATGTCTCGGTCGTCGCTGATTATACCTGGAATGCTTACAACAACTTTCTACAAAGCCATCAGATTCCTTTTAAGGAATATGGTGTGAATGGGATTCTGCTCGGAACATTTCCTTGGACAAACCCTTCATCTGTATCAGAAACAACAGATAACCATAATTACTTTGCCTTAAATGCTTTTGCAACATACGAAAACACCTTCGCCGAAAAACATTATTTCAAAGCAATGGTTGGTATTAATCGAGAAAGTAGCCGCTACAAACGATTAGGCATATTCGCAAATAATCTAGTTGACCCCACCAAACCGGCAATCAATCTAAATAATGATCCCCGACCAAGTGTCACTGGGGCCGAGAACGAGTGGGCACTCTTTGGAACAGTTTTCAGATTGAACTATATTTTCGATAAGAAATACCTATTGGAAATAAATGGTCGTTACGACGGATCCTCCCGTTTTTCTGCGGATAAAAGATATGTCTTTACCCCCTCCGTTTCTGCAGGTTGGCGAATTTCTGAAGAAAACTTTATGGAAGGCATTAAGGATGTTGTCAATGACTTAAAATTGAGAGCATCATACGGTGAATTGCCTAACCAAGGTTTCAATAGTGATGATTTATATTCCGCTTCCAATTTCTATCCCTATCTACCGACAATGCCCGTAAACAATAGCGTGGGCTATATTTTTGGTAATCAAACCGGTGTGAGTGTAGGCGCTCCAGGGCTTGTGAGCACAAACTTTACCTGGGAAAAATCGGCGACGACCAATTTCGGCTTAGATTTCGCCTTACTTAAAAACCGCTTGACAGGTAGCTTTGACCTTTACGAAAGGCGCACACGAGATATGCTTGTTGCTGGAGTTCCGCTCCCATCCGTACTGGGAACAGCCGCTCCAAGCCAAAATGCAGGTACATTGGTTACAAAGGGATGGGAGCTTAGTGTGGGTTGGAATGATCGCATAGGCGATGACCTTTCCTATGACGTGATGCTTTCGTTATCGGACAATCATGCCAAGCTCACGAAATATCCGCTGAATACAACCAAAATATTCAATAACTGGTATGAAGGTAAATTAGACGGCGAAATATGGGGATTTGAAACACAGGGTTACTTTCAAAGTCAGGAAGAGATTGATTCGGCGCCAAAACAGACCCAAGTATGGGGTGGCACCTGGAGGCCAGGCGATATCCGCTATGCAGATTTAAATAATGATGGTAAAATCGACTTTGGCAACAACACAGTCGGCAATCCAGGAGACCGAAAAATTATCGGAAATTCTACACCTCGGTATTCGTTTGGTCTTAACATGGGATTGAATTATAAAAACTTTGATTTCTCGGCTTTCTTACAAGGTATAGGCAAGCGCGATACCTGGATCAGCAATAGTGCTTTCTGGGGATTTACGAGCGAATGGAATGTCCCTTTTGTCTATGCAACAGATTATTGGACACCAGAAAACAGGGATGCTTATTTTCCGAGGCTACGATTTGGTAATGGTGGAAACTCGCAACAACAGACAAAATACCTTCAAAACGCGGCCTACCTTCGGGTGAAACAACTTACACTTGGTTACTCACTACCTAAAAGATGGACTGAAAAGGCCAAACTTGGGCGTGCACGCGTGTATATTTCAGGACAGAATCTCCTAACATTTACGAGCTTATTTGATGCCTTCGATCCAGAAGTCCTCAATTTTCAAGATGCTCCACAGAGTAAATCGGTGGCATTTGGATTACAACTCGGATTTTAATTGATAAGATTTAGCTTTTAGATTATGAAAATTTTAAAAACACTGCTCATACTTGGTTCATTGGCGTTTATTACTTCTTGTAAAAAAGACAGCTACCTGGATAGATTACCTTTGTCCTCGATCACCGAACCAACCTTCTTCAAGAATGAAAATGACCTGATGCTCTATGCGAATCAGTTTTATACTTCGCTGCCTACCCAAAATTTTATCCAGGACAATCAGTCAGATGATAAAGTCCCAAGTAGTATAAACGCTTTTTTAGCTGGTCAATATGTTGTTCCCAATACAGATGCCAGTTATAACTGGACAAATATCCGTAATGTAAATTATTTCTTACAGCGCTATAACAATGCCGAAGCTAGTGCAGCAATTAAAAATCAATATGCCGGTGAAATTCGGTTTTTTCGCGCTCTTTTTTATTGGGGGCTCTCCAAACGTTATGGAGACGTTGCCTGGTACAATAAGGATCTTACGGAAAAAAGTGAAGAGCTTTATGCGCCGAGAACGCCTCGTAATATCGTCATGGATTCGGTATTAGCCGACCTAAATTTTGCTGTCGAAAATATTCCTGCCGATAACGTTTCTGCCGGACGCTTGCATAAATATGCAGCCGCAGCACTAAAAGCCCGTATATGTCTATGGGAGGGAACCCGAAGAAAATATTTTGGTGTCGAAGGGAGCGAAAAATATCTTCGCGAAGCGCTCAGTGCTGCCGAACTTATCATGGGATCAAATAAATACTCCTTATACTCTACCGGAAATCCAACAACGGATTACTACAATCTCTTTATCCAACAGGAACTCAATGGCAACACCGAGTCTATTCTTGGAAGACGTTACCTTCAAAGCATCCTTATGAATGGTATCAGTAGGACTTTGGGTGAGACAGGGACAGGCTACAGCAAAGATTTCGTCCAAAATTATCTTTGTTCAGATGGACTACCTACCGCGCTTAGCACAAAATATAAAGGAGACAATACACCTGAGGATGAATTTGCGGATCGTGACCCAAGGGCCAAACAGACAATTGCAACCAAAGGCTTTGTATTACTACAAAACAGCGACGGATCGAAAGACATTATTGATCTACCCAGAATTGGAACAAACACTGCCAATACAGGGTATCAGTTGATTAAAGGACGAAGCTCAGACCCTGCTATGTGGCAAGCCAATCAATCGACTCTAGACTTTTTTATCTTCCGATATGCTGAAATACTATTGATCTATGCCGAAGCCAAGGCCGAACTGGGTGATATCAAACAAACTGATATCGACAAAAGTATCAATCTGCTGCGAAGACGTGTAGGTATGCCAGATATGATTATTGCATCGCTAAAAAGAGATCCCAATTCGGTCTTTCCAGAGGTTTCGGTTTTGATAGACGAAATTAGAAGGGAACGCAGAGTCGAGCTCGCTGATGAAGGTTTCAGGTTTGACGATCTGTTACGCTGGAAAGCAGGAAAAAGAATCGAACGTCCTGAAACAATATTAGGGATGAAACTTACTCCTGCATTAAGAGCCAAATATCCAGCGGCACAAGTCAATGGTATAACTGTCAATAGCGATTTTTATATTCGAATCTACACTGCACTAGAAAAAAGATCATGGAATGACAAAATGTATTTATTTCCAATCCCGTTAGAGGAAATAAGTTTAAACCCTGCTTTGGGACAGAATACAGGATGGCAATAAAAATGATAAAAATGAAGAACTATATTTTAATGATCTACTTCCTTTTGTTGGGCTTACTTTGTAACGCCCAACAAAAGGAAGTGATCCCTTCTCCGGCCCATGTAGCATGGGCTGAAGCAGAGATCGGGGTAATTTTTCACTTCGATGTTGTGAACTATGTGCCCGACTATAAATGGCAACAATGGGGCTCGCACCCTCCTGCCTCAGTATTTAACCCTAGCAAATTGGACACAGATCAATGGATCAAGGCTGCCAAAGCTGCGGGTGCAAAATATGCTGTGCTCGTCGCAAAGCATTGTTCGGGATTCAGCTTATGGCCTACCAAAGCACATCACTATAATATCAGCAAATCACCTTGGAAAGCAGGAAAAGGCGATATCGTAAAGGATTTTATCCAATCCTGTCAAAAATATGGCATCAGACCTGGCATCTATGCCAGCGCTTCCGCCAATGGATATTTGCACGTAAACAATCCCGGTAAAGTTCAACCCGGAGGCCCACTTACGCAACAGCAATACAATGAAGTGGTGAAAACGCAGCTTTCCGAATTATGGTCAAATTATGGTAAGCTGTTTGAAATCTGGTTTGATGGCGGAGTACTGCCCATAAAAGATGGCGGACCGGATATTGCTCCGTTACTAAAAAAACTACAGCCTGATGCTGTCGTTTTTCAAGGTCCAAGTGATGCCAAAAATTTGATCCGATGGATAGGCAATGAAGAAGGAAGAGCACCATATCCCAATTGGAGCCGTTCGGATTTCACAACATCAGCGACGGGGACAATTGTTATCGATGGTTTGAACGGCAATCCAAATGGGGCAATATGGTGCCCGGGGGAAGCCGATTTCCCAATGCGTACCGGTTGGCAAGGTGGCTGGTTTTGGAAAGAAAATGGACAGAAGCTCCTTTCGGTGGATCAACTGGTGGATTCCTACTATACCAGTGTAGGGAGAAATTCCAACATGTTACTGGGCATTGTAGTCGATACGAGCGGCTTGGTTCCAAAAGAGGATGTTAATCGACTAGCAGAGTTTGGTAGCGCATTGACCACTGTCATATCCCATCCCATAGCAATCGTTAAGAACAAAGCAGCAAAAGACTTTACCCTAGACCTGAAAACGCCTAAAACTGTAAATCAGGTCATCTTTGGTGAGGTAATACAGCGTGGCGAGCGTATTCGAAAATACACCATAGCCGCCTGGATCAATAATAATTGGGTAAACGTTGCTTCTGGTGAATCAGTTGGCAACAAAAGGATACATAAGTTCGACAAGATCAAAACATCTAAAATTCGTTTTCATGTCGTTGATTCGACAGCAACGCCACAAATAAAAAGCTTTGCAGTTTATGACATTTGAGCTACAAGACTTAGTTGCGCAACGTTCAGCAATAAGAAATCCTTCTTTGAGCTGCATTAGTGCATTGAACATCAAATAAGGATTAAAAAATGAAATAATTCCATATAAAAGAGGAAACCGTAGCGATAAGAAAGAACAAAGAGTTCCATCTTCCAAAGTAAGGGTCTGATTTATATCAGACCCTTTTGTATACGAGTAAACTCAGTTGAACAAGCTATGGAAAAATTTATGTTCATTAGAAGTTTACACTGCATAAAGCTGTAGTAGTAAAACAACTACAGCTTTATAAAAATTAACCGCAACAAAACTTAACTATAAGATTTTTGATTTACTTTTGTGATAGATATATAATATTATGAAACAGAAATTTTACCTGCCACTTTTAGCATTGACATTGACCGCAATTATTAGCTGTAACAAAAACAATGATAACATTGATGATCCTAAAAATCAGTCTGTTGTTATTGACAATAATGCAAGTCAACTGAATGCACGTTTAGATCATCAAAATGCTGGTTTATTGCCGTTATCTAATCTTTTAGCATCCGGTAAGCGAGCAGCCAATGGTTCGACAGTCACTGCCACTCAGAACCCAGATTTCTCGTTAGCATTGGTCGCACAAGTCGCTCCTCCGGATTATGAAGGCAATAAGCTTCGTGCAACCCATGTTGCGGTATCGGGCAACTACGCTTATGTAAGTTACAATACCGAAGGTGATCGATATCTTGGTGGTGTCGATGTCATCGATATTTCAGATATTAATAACCCACGTCTTATCGTAAATGCTAAATTGCCGAATATCGACATAAGCTCATTGGCAGTTGATGGCAATAGCCTACTCTTAGCTGGAGCAGCAGATGAAGGTGTATTGGCAAAAATGACCTCACCTGCAGTTCTTATTGTTTTACCACTTCAGAATGGATTACCTACCGATGCTTATCGTTATACAGGTTTGCCAAGCTATGTGGCAACAGATGTTACTTTTAACAACGAAAGCCAGTATGCTGTTTCAGGTAATGCGGGTGCTATTTCCAAAATCAATAAATCTTCGGGTGCTATCGAAAAATCGGTAACTATTGCGGATCTCCTATCTGTAAGAACATACCAAAATCAAGTGTATGTGCTTTCAGGAACACAGGGGATAAAAGTTGTATCCAATAATCTTGATCCGGTTAAAACAATCAATGTGGGTCAAAATCCAAGTTCGGCAAAGCGTACTATCGATTTTTACAGCAATTATCTTTTAGCTTCTGAAGGCGCTCAGGGCTTGGGTATTTATAATATCAATACAGGAGCACTGGATAAACGCATTAGTATTCCAGTAAGTCCCGACGACAGCAATATGGATCCGGAAGATATTGTGACAAATGCTGTATCCACAAACGACAAACGTGTATTTGTTGCCAACGGTGGTGCTGGTATCGCAGCTTATCAATTTGACACACAAAACAACTTTAACTATATCGGTAGTGCAAGTTTCAACGCTATTGACAACAGTTCAAGTAATTTTGTGATCAGTAGAGATAACTATGTTTTTGTGGCAACGGGAAAAGGTGGCTTAAAAATTCTTAAACTCATCGATCTGAAACCAACAACTCCAAGCTGTAATGGTACTTATCCAGCTTTCACAGGTAGTACACAAGGAGACCTGAATGTCAATAATGAAGCGAGCTACTCAGATACAAAAACATTTGCCTCAAATGTCAATATCAACCGGAATTTTAACTGGTGTGGAACACTCAATATCAATGGAAATTCTGTTAACATCAACAGCGGTGTATTCAATATGTATGGTTCAATCGCTTTGAAGCAAAACATTAACGTCAATTCAACAATGAATTTGGTGGGCTCAGGCGTTATTGGTGGAACTTTTACCGTAAACGGAAGCGGTATCTTGAGTGTAACTGGCTCACTTTCTCAAGGAACTGTAGGATCAAAATCCACTTCATTTATCAATGGTAAGATGGTTATTGACGGTGAAGTTGTTGTATACGGTAACTTGACTATTAATGGTAGCGGAAAGGTAGAATTTGCCAACAGTAAGTCTAAATTAATTGTTTATGGAAGTCTTACAAATTGGGGAAGCGTTACTAACGGAACAATTACACAAGTCAAATAAGACATTGTATAGCTATTAAGCAAATCGCAAAAAAGCCACATCAGATGATGTGGCTTTTTTGTGATTTGCTTAAAACCTCAGGCTGAGTTGCACAGCAAAATTACGTGGCATCTGAGCCACGATAACCCCCTGTCCTGCAAAATATTCGCTATTGGTCAAATTATTCATACGCACAGCAAATCGATATTTCTCTCTTTCCAGAAAAAGGGATGTATTGACCAGCGTGTATGCCGGAAAGGTGAACCGACCTGTCGCTTCTTGATCTACAGTAATCTGCTCACCGACACGGTTAATACCAAGTCCGATTCCAAATCCATGAAGGGTTCTATTCTGAAATACATAGCTAAGCCAAGAGTTAAAGACATTTGCCGGTCCTGCAGATGCAGGTCTTCGTCCTTCAACTGAAGCGTCAGCTTTCTGAAATTTACTATCGTTGTAAGTATATCCGGCCATAATATTTAATCCTCTCACCGGGTTAGTGATCAATTCAAATTCAACACCTTTACTACGTTGTTCACCATCCTGGATCGTGACAATAGCAGATTGTGCATCCTGTGTAACTTCAATATCCCTGCTCATATTATTCACTGTGATATCATAATAGGAAGCAGTCATGTTGAAGCGATTTTTCCATAGATTAGCCTTTATCCCAGCTTCCCATTGTCCAGCCATTTGCGGCTTTAAAATATTACTATAACCTACAATTCCTTTATTATCAACCGGTGCAACATTACTAAAGCCATTCATGTAATTCGCATAAGCTGAAAGTTGCTCCTTTACCAACTGATAGACCATACCAAATTTGGGTGATAAAGCTGTTTGTTTATATTCTCCATCACGAACGTTCGTGTTCAGATTGAGCTGTCCTCTTGAATCAAAATGGTCTAAACGCAGACTTAAAAGGGTAGTCCAACGATCTGTCAGGTAGACAACATCGGAGATATAAGCGCCATAAACATTGTTAGATGCGTAGGTTCTGATCATATTGCCTTTTGATTTCTGAATACTTGCCGTTGCCAATTCCTGGGAAATAAAACCATAGCCACTTGTCAGATTTTGGGCATTTACGGTATCGTATTTCACGATAGGTGAATGGTTGTTACGTAAGGACTGATTGAGATAATCAATCCCAATAAGCAGTTTATTTTTAATGCTACCCAGCTGGAATGTACCATTGAGATTGTGTTGTATGCTTGTAGAAGCAGCCTCAGAATTGTTCCATTGCACATTGCGCTCAAGCATTGCATCACTGGTATTTCCGCGGATAAACTGATACTGATAAAGTCCTTCCGTTTTACGGAAATTTCTGGAGATAATGGTCTGCGAAGTCCAGGTATCGGATATCCGGTAATTGATCTCACCTTTGATATTAATTGCTGGAGCTTTCAATGTCATGTCGTTATTAGAATAGGATCTTGTCCAGTCAAAACCTAATTCTTTCGGTGTTCTGGCAAAAAATTGGCGGTTTCTGCTCAAGAAGATAATCGGCGTATTGGTACCTTCGTAATTATAGATTTGTGCTCCAAGGTTAAATGTCAAACGGTCACTGACCTGATAACTGAACGTTGGTGCGACAAAGAATGATTTTCTGAATTCGGAATCCCTAAATCCATTCTGATATTGATAAGCACTATTCAATCGAAATAGTGTTTTTCTATTGCGATCTACAGGACCATAGACATCGGTAGTCAGTCGATTGAGATTAAAACTTCCAAATGTATAGGCTACTTCGCCACCAAAATAGTCACGGGGCTTCTTTGTCGTCACATTAATCAATCCGCCAAAAGAAGTCACCGCACCACCATACAACGTTCCTGCCGGTCCTTTGATAACTTCTATACGTTCTATATCTGCTGGATCAATCTCCCCATTTGTCGTAGCGGGAACGCCATCCACCATAGAAACCTTCGTTGGAAATCCCCGCAAACTGTAATAGAAGCTACCGTCGCCACTACCTCGACCAGGACTACCCTGCATCTTAATCATACCAGGTACATTACGCAATGCATCGGAAACGTCAGTCGTCAATTGCTCCTTCATGATCGTTTGGTTGATGCTGGTATATGCCTGCGGATTTTCCATATAAGATAGCGGCATCTTGGCAATCATTGTTGTATCCTGATCCAAGAATTTGTTTCTTTTATATCCATACACGGTTACCCCATCTAAATTGTTCATTTTTTTGATCACATAAATGACAGGAAGGTTCTCTGTATTTTCGTTAATACTGATATTTTCACGGATAATCTCCACGTCATTGACAGAGGCCTGGAGAATGTATTTTCCCGGAGGTACATCATTAAAATAAAATTCACCAGCGGCATTGGTCCTAGTCTGGTAGGCCGTATTCAGGAGTCTCAATAGTGCATCTTTTGCCGGAATGCTTTCGGATATCATAATCTTTCCTTTGACTTTGTCCTGCGTTTGCGCCGCGGCAGCAAAGGATAATATGCAACATAAGAAAATTGATAAAACTGATTTCATAACTGAAAAAATAAAAAAAACATGAATAATATATATAAAACAATAAATATTTACATTAAACGAAAATACTAATCAATAACATTCCCATTGCTGTTAGCAAACAGCACTTCAATTATTCGACAAATATTTTATCGTTATCTGATACGGGCGATATAGATACCACTTCCGCCAAGGGTCTCTATTCTAGTTTTGAAAATTTGGCCATCATCCTGTTCAAGAAAATGATAGGTACCATCTTTCGCTCCGAAATTGGAAAAATATTGTTTACCATCCACCTCACCCACTGGATAAATGGTTCCATATTTATCTAAAAGAGGTTGATCCTTATAGGTCATTTTATGCAAATCAACCACCGCTAATTTGGTCGGGCAGTTAAACCAGGCCCCGGGATCTTCTGGAACTCTCCATCCCTTTTCAATATACTGCACCAGCACATCTTTGCCTTTGATATAAATAACCGACACGATACAATGCGCATCAAGTACTTTCTGAAGATCGACAAAGAAGTCCGTATCAAAGTTCCCATCTTTCCGAACCTTCAACAAACCTCCTGTTGGCGGTGAATCTACTACAGGCGAATAATCCTGTGCTCGCGCGATATACTTAGATGGTCTATAATACAGGTCGCCATTCAAAATATCTACAGCAAAATTATTATACCCTAGCGACATACGTGAATCACTTGAATACTGTATTGTCTTTTCCTTGTAATTGAAAACAGCAACCTGGGCGTTGGTCGGAAATTTAGCAAAGCTATTGGGATTTGTTCCTATAGGCAATAGTACGGTATGATCGTCCGTTACAAAGGAATAATAGGTGTTTGTATTAACCTCTGTAGCTTTTCCCTTCGGAAGTGGTTGTACGATCAGAGACGCTGTAACACGCATTGTAGTTGGATTGAACTGGATAATCTTTCCGTCGGCAAGAAAGAATGCATAAGCCTCTTCCTCTGAAATAAAGGCTAACGAACCAAACGATTCACTGTTAATTAAGCTTTTGAAATGAATAGAGTCAGTCGCCGTTATCTTCATCCGTTTATCTACATGATACTTCCTCAGCATAGCAGAGATACCATCCCAAATGTAAGGATGTTCACCAAAGGAATAGATAGCATTTTCACGTCCCAAGAGCAACATATCTTTGGGATCAACTTTTTGGGGTATATCCCGATAGGCTCCCAAATAGAACATCCGCCCTTTGGGGGTATTTACACGCGTTCCGATCACAATCAATCCATTATCGTTATTCATCCTATCATTTGAAGGACTATTGCAAGCCGCCAAAAAGAGAGCTAGCAGACAGATCGTTAAAATAGCGTAATTTGTGATTCGAAATCTGTAAATTTTATACATTGTTTTTAGCTTTTCCCGCATATATTTTCACGTCACCGCGGATGAAACGCGAACAATTATCTTCTGGTGAAAGATTGCTTTCTTGTACAATAGAATGTTTGCCATCGATGGTTTCCAGATAATAGGTCTCGCCCGGTGCCAAGGTGTATTTCTCGCCGTTGCTACATTCAATCGATTTAACTTTGGATGAACGGTTGAAGACCTGTAGATATCCCGAAAATTGCAATTTGCAGTGGTCGTCCAAAATCTCAACATCACCCTGGGCAGAAGTAATGACAATAGCATCGGAGTAGCGCTGATCGCGGGAAGTCCATTGTTGGCAGATTAAACCTATTAGTAACAGTAATCCGAGAGCCGCTGTCAACGGAAGGTAGTCACTTTTTTTCCGTGTACGCACAAGCTTGACTACATTTGTTCCTATTATATTTTCGTGAACACGATCCCATACAGATGCTTTCATGGCATACAATTCATTCGTTGGGATAATATTAGTTTCCACTGAATGATCATCGAGCCATTCTTCAACTGCTTTGCGTTCGGCTTCGCTGGCCGTATGCTCATTATATCGTTTTAAAATATCTGGGTTAATTTCCAAAATAAAGCTATTGTGTAATACGTATTGTTGTTATATCAATTTTTCAAAGGAAACGGCAATTATCTAATTATAGCCCTTTATTAGTATAGTTGGCCAAAGTACCTAATACCCTTAGTCTGTTTTGATTTTTTTTTATATTTTTCGATCGATACTATTTTTGATCGCTTTCAAAGCTTTGGTCAGATGTGCTTCAACAGTCTTTTCAGCGATTGACAAACGTTGCGAAATCGTACGGGTATTAAGCCCCTGTTCTCTGCTCATAACAAAAACTGTTCTGCACTTGGGAGGTAACTGATCGGTTATTGCATGGATCCTCTTCTTTAAATCCCTGAAAAAGACAGTTTTCTCAGTGACATTATCGCTCTCTTCCTGCTCAATATAGAGTTGCTTAAGATGTATGTTCCGACGATTATTGGTTTTAAGGTAATCTAAAGCTGCGAGTTTAGCAGCACGATTCAAATAATGTTGTATAGGGATAGATAGTTGGATTTCAAACCTTCTTTCCCAAAGTCTGAGATAAATATTCTGTACAAGCTCTTCTGTGATCGCGTGGTCTCTTACTTGTTTAAAAATAATATTGAATAACTGTTCGGAAGTATTCCTATAAAGGACCTCAAAATCATTGGGAGTCTTAAAATCAACAATTATCGTATTTTCGCTTTCCACAGTTATTTAGAATAAATCTAATTTAATGCAAGTATAAGAAAAGATAGCGATGTAATCCTAATTTTTTCTCAATTCAAACAATTTGTCGATCATCTACCCGCTATAGGTAAGCAGATTTATATATTTGTCAAGTTCTAGGATTTACGGTTTATACGATGTTAGGTAGATATCTATTTTCCAATCTCGGTTCTTTATTGATAAATTAACTTCTGTTGAAGTTATTTGTTGAGCAATTTCTTTGGTATCCTACTCCATCACAAATTCTCTGCACTTTTATTGTTACTGTTTATAGCTTTTTAATGCAAAAGAAGTTTACTTTTAGTCTCTCTTTAAAAGAACCAAACTAAAAACGAATTTGAAGGTATTCTACAAAACAGAAAACCATGCACTACACTCCTTATGAAAGTAAATGCCGACTTCGCTAGTTCAATAGAATAAATAATCTTATTGCAAAATAGTCCGTGGGGTCAGCGGAACCTTTTGCTTCCAGGTACCCTTCACTTGGAATTCGTGCCCGGATGTTTTATTCTTGATCGTGAAGATATAATTGCAAGTTCTTTCGAGGTATTTGAATTCACCTCTCGCAGTTATCTGGGCATTGGGTTTGAGCAGCAATTCTTGTTTATCTCCAGATTTAATATAATTTTCAAAAGTTTTGTCTTTGCTGTAAGGAACTTTACCTTGCCAGCGAACTCCACCATTTACCATTAATTCATCCATGAAAATCGTAGAATCTGTTTTATTGAGCCAGTCAAAAGCGCCGTAGCTGTCACTTATGAATTCGGAACTATACTTTACGTCCTTAAAAATGGCAGTGATATCGACTTTTCGCTCTCGATTTGAGCTATTTACCAGATTCATCGCAGTACACCCTTCGGTACTGACATAGATTTTCCGGCTTTCTTTCACTTCTTTGATTTCTTTTTTGACCAACTCATATCCATCAGCCCTAGTTTGAATAAAATTCACTTCATCCATTTTATCCGCTGATAATATGCCAATAGCAAAATTCCTGGGCTGATCACTAAAATTTTCCAATAAGGTCAATTTAAGCTCGTTATTAATTGTTTTTTCCAACTGTAGCCACCCGCCGTCAACTCCAATTGAGCCCGTACGCTCCAATTTGAGCTTTTTCCCAGTGGAATCTTTCAATATTTCTCCTGTAAGGACATCTTTGACATAGGATACATACCATAAATCCGCTTTGATCGGAATTACATTTTCCTTGATTCCGGTTTGTAAGTTGACAGCTTTAAAACCGGGATCTATTAGACCTCCTTGTGAATTAAGTCCTTCTTTAGAACAGGATGTTAGTATAAGCAGACAAAACGGCCATACCAGATAGGAAAAGGAAAACGTTCGCTTCAATGGATTTTTCATGAAATCGATTATTTGTACAACACAATTGACCAAACAAAATCTATCTTGTAAGTTAAAAAAAATAATAGACCTTTTCCCATCAATCCTAGAAAAAATACGCTTAGGCCAGAAATCTTGACAAACAAATAGAAATCTTGACAGATTAATCATCCCTATATTAACCTTCGTCACTACAAAAATGCCGTTCGTCAAACTCTTTTTGCCAAGGAATTGATCCTTCGTTCTTTTGAACAAATCAAAACAATATAAAATGAATAACAAAGCAATTTTATCATGCATCGTATTATTTGCCATGATGTTTAGCAAAACACTGTTTGCTCAGGAGCAACCTTTCATTCAATTGGGTATTAAAGGGGGAAGTAGTCTCAACAAACTCAATACCGAATTAGCAGACTTAGATGACAAATATGCCATAGGGTTACACGTAGGAGGTATGGCAAGAGTTAATCTTGGAAGAGCTTATATCCAGGGTGAAGCTCTTTTCAATAAGCGTAAAGCAGCACTTAAACCGCAAGGGCAAACCGAAAGCAAACTCAAATGGAATGCGATTGATATCCCCGTCGTTGCAGGCTACAAAATCTACCAAAATCAGGACATCAATTTCCGGGTATTGGCTGGTGTAATTTACAGTTATACGCTAAACGACAACTTGCCGCCTCTAAAAGCAATACAACAAGGAATCAAACATTTTGACAAATCAAACTTACAAGTTACCGGCGGTCTGGGAGTCGATATTCAGCGATTTACACTCGATGTTCGTTATGAACGCGGTTTTTCTGACCTTAACAAATCTTTTAAATCCAAACCACAGGCATTTTCCATTGGATTGGGTTACTTTATCTTCTAAAACAATGAATAAGTTTTACCTTTGGAGCTACCTAGGAATCAGGCTCCAAAGGTATTTTTATTAAATCGTCATATGTTCAAAAAAAACTATTTAAATAAACATCTTTTCCTTATCTTATTTTGGCTTGTACTTGGATTTGCGGTATGGATCCAAATAAAAGATGAATTCAATGCGTTACAGGCCTTATTCCATACATCATTAATTATGGTTTCGTCCATTGTTGTATCACAATGGCTGAGTGACCGGGTTTTGCCTGAAGCGATCAAGACTCAACAAATGAAACCTTTTGTGCTGAAAGCGATCGCTTTTGTGATCATTTTAGCTATTTTAATTGGTGGCATAGATTACTACTTCATTCTCACCAAAGAAGGAATATCTAACCATGAACGGACAGATCTAATACTCACTCATTTCTATCAAGCAATTCCATCTTCCCTACTGATCAATGGTACCGCCTGCGGGATTAGATTTTATCAGGAACATGCAGATATTCAACGTATCCATGGTCAATTGCAGCAGAATTTTCTTGAAAGTCAGGTAAAATTTTTACAGGATCAGGTCAATCCTCATTTTATGTTTAATGTCTTGAACCATATTCACATCCTCATGAAAAAGAATGTGGAAATGGCCGATTATTTGCTTCTGAAATTTTCGGACATTCTGAGGTATCAGCTCTATGAGTGCAACCAACCGCTCGTACTTTTAACACGCGAACTGCAATATTTACAGGATTTTATAGCCATAGAAAAAATGCGGTGGGGTAACGAACTGGATGTAAGCTGTTCATGGAATCAATCTTCAAAGGATTTATATATTGCACCATTGATGCTCATCTGTTTTGTCGAAAACGCATTTAAACACGTAAACCGCCTTCCAAATCAAAAAGGAAGCATAGAGCTATCCTGTGTTGAGGAAGAAGGAAAACTTCAATTCAACATCAGTAATAGTTATCAGGACTATCCGCAATTAGCTTCGACAGGACACTCGGGCATAGGGCTGGAAAATGTAAAAAAAAGACTGGAACTGCAATATGAAAACAACTATTCGTTAACAATCCATAAACTTGACAACAGTTTTACTATACAACTGACCATCGATCTTAACAGCTAACTATTGACAATGGAAGAAATTAAAATGAAATGTATCATCGTAGACGATGAACCTATGCTGCGGCAACATATTGCCGAAATGACCGAGCAGATCGATTTTTTGGATTTAGTGGAAACATTTCCTTCAGCACTAGCTGCAACTTCGAGGTTACAGCAGGGCGATATAGATCTTATTTTTTTAGATATTAATATGCCCTATCTCAATGGTATAGACTTTTTAGACTCCCTTGAAAACCCGCCTTTATGCATCTTCATCACAGCTTATTCAGAATATGCGTTGGAAGGATTCAGACTTCAAGCTGTTGATTACCTGCTCAAACCTATAATTTTCCAGCGTTTCTATCAGGCCAGCACCAAAGCTTATCAGCTTTTTGTACAGCGGAACAAACCCTTACAGGAAAGTAGTCCGAATGACAATATGTTATTTGTAAGACAGGGGGATGCTTTTGTTAAAATCTCCTGGACAGATATTCTGTACGCGGAAAGTATGCAAAATTATACAAAACTTCACTTTAAAGAGCGTACAATTACAATCCATCAAACCATGTTAGCTTTGGAAGAGGCATTACCCGGCAACCATTTTTTTCGTATTCACAAATCCTACCTAGTCAATGTAAACCACATTGATATTATTACTGGAGGGAGAGTATATATACAGGAACAAGAATTACCGATATCGCGTACAAAAAGAGAGGAGCTTCTCCAAAATGTTGTTTTTAAGAAGCTCCTCAGCAGATGATTAAGGCATATTCCATTTAAGTGCTACGGAAGTATAGAAGGTTGGAGAAAACCGGGGATCCGCCTGACTTTTGTTCTTGAATAAACTTTTCAGCGACCTATCATTTTCTACATACAATCTGGCAAGTGTGCTTCCGCCGGTCAGCTGGAGCTTAAGGCTCTTGCCCAAATTGAACTGAGGCTGAAGCCCAGCTGTCAATAACATAAAACCAGCCAAAGTAGATTTCCCATTCTTTTCTCGCTCTGCAGTCATACCATCTAGATTAACGACAGCACGAAGATCAACCAATTCATTGAGGTGATAGGATGCGGAAAGACCCTGTGGGAAATTCACATTGAACTTCACTTTTCCATTTGTTTTCCAGTCAAAATACAAGCCAGGTAAGATCATTGGCACGCCAAAACTATTGCTCAACACAGGGCCAAAACCAAAAGCTAAATTCGGTCTAAATTTTTTGATAAAAAGCACTCCCCCCTGTCCCAGTACATCCTTACCATTTACTTTAACGAGGTCTGAATAAATCCCAACGGAGGCGAAAGTCAATAGAGACCAATTTTTCCTTAATGAGGTCAGGTATTGAAGTCCCATTTCAGCATTGAGCATTTCAGTCGGGAATAAGGGCTCTTCGTACCCTCTATTTTCCATCTTTGCATAAGCTGCCCCTATCTTCCAGGACCAGCGTTTTATATTGCCAGAAGAATCTATTTTGGTAGATAATGGAACTTCCAGGTTAAACTGTATTCTCCTAAAATCGCTCTTTGAACCTGTCTTAACACTATCTTCAGGGCGAATATAATTTGATAGTGGGACATAATCCACAGCAACCTGTCCCGATACTGCATTTTGAGCATGTGCAGCCAGCGTAGTAAAACCGCTGAGTATAACTGCACATAATACTTGTTTCCTCATGTTTTTTCAACAAAGGAAGCTTTTGGACGGCTCAAGCACCAATCTTTTTGATATAGTGCATGTATACGTTGACCAAATGCAAATTTATCGCGATGTCAAAAAATTTATAACGGCAAGAAGTGCGGATCAAAAGCAATGTTATAGATTGAAATCACACATTGCCGGCATATTAATTTCCTTTACACAACTTGCCGCCGAAGTAGAGATAATAAATCGTAATGCTTGGATTACATCTTGCAGGGGAATAAGATTACCTTGTGTTTGTACAATAACGTTTTCTATGGTTTCATTATGATCAAATTCTGTCGCTAAATAGCCCAAATTTAATATGGAAACACCTATTTTATCTTTTCTAAGGTTTTCTCGTAAGGAATGGACAACACCACGTAATGCAAACTTTGTCGCAGAGAATGCAACTTCTTTTCCACTGTGGTTATCTAAACCCCAAGTAGAACCAATCAATATAATCTTAGCGTTGGGCGATTGTCTTAAATTATCTATTACCGACTGTACATTTAAAATGCAAGACGTAATATTCGTATTGATTAAGTTTATTATTTCGGAGGCGCTGCTATCTGCAAAATTATACGCTTCCGTAAATGCATCTTTTTCCCATATCCCAACATTATAGATAAAATAATCAATCCGCTGATTTCCTATTATCGCCTTTATCGTCTCGGAAGATTCTTTCGGTTGGGATAGATCGGTAGCAATCCATCGGATGTCTGAATTGGCACTTAAATAATTTGGTTCATTTCTGGAAATACCAAATATTAGATCATCCTCATTTGGCAAATTCAACGCTATAGCTCGGCCTAATCCCCTACTTATACCAAAAATCAAATATGTCTTGCCACCTGTTTTCAATATCTCTCCTGTTTTGTTGTGCTCGGATGCCATTTTTTTCTTAGTTTTAAATATCCACTAAGATAAGATTTATTTTACGGCCTCTACTTTGAATCCTTTTTCTCGGAGTAAGGTAATCAGCCCCTGATCACCGGCCAAATGCCCTGCGCCAACGGCAATAAAACAGGATTCTTCATTGATCATAGGGGGTATCAGGTTACTCCAATTCAAATTTCTCCCAATTAACAATTTTTCTTTTTGCTCTGCCGTCATCCAGGCTGGATCTTGGAGCAATTTTGTCAACTCTTCCAAATTCTCTGATTTATAAGCTTGAACCATCTTAACGGTCAATGCAGGGTATTCGTCCAACTGAAAAACAGACTCCATGAACAATTTGGGTGTAATGAGATCTTTCAGTAAATTAAACTGAAATTCTGGTGTCTCCAACTCTCCTATTACCTTTCCTTGTCTGGTTGCAAGTGCTGATAATTCAACCTCATAAGACTTCATCTTTGTTGGATCCGGGCAATTAAATCCTTTCATCGAGAACAAGGATATAACAGCAACAGGTGATACATAGTCCAACAATTTGATTGAAAGCTGCTGTGCGATCAACACGCTGTCCATCTTTTTGATATCGTCTTCAGAAAATGACTTTATAAAATTCGGATCCGAAACAGTAAATGCCTGTAGAGATTTTGCATTTTCTGGTTTGGAAAGATCAACTTCAAAAACTACCTTTTTACTAGCATTGAGCGCATCTAAATTCTTCTGTTTGATGACAAAGTCGTCTGGACACAACATATGGATCGTACCGAACAAATAAGAATCTTGTTTTAGACCATTACCGGAAATTTTCCATAACATCGAACTGCCTTGGGCAAAGCTATTAATGGTCATACAAATCAGCAGCGCCAATAGAAGTAATGTCTTTTTCATAAGATCGTATAAATTGATTTTTTATATAAAAAAATATAATTTTTGGTTTTTCACCAAAATATTATCTACTGTTTATGGTATTAAATGCTAGTCCCCAAAAATTCTCGCTGCTGTTTTTCGCTTTTAATATCTTCGATATTTTTTTCAATCAACCAGGCTCTAAAATGCTCAGGATCTTGTGGTGTAAAATGGATTACTTCACCACATTTTAAAAGTAGGGAAAAGATTCCGCTAGCGGCAGCGAATTTTACGATTTCGTTAGAATGGTATCCAAGTTGGGAAAAATACTCCATTGTTCTTATTCAATTCTAGAAATAAATGCTTTCCACATCAATGAGGATCCATAGGTCCATTGATCTTTCAGAAAGCATATTAATTTTTATTTCCTCACAGTTTTATAATTCATTCAAATATCGTAAATTATTTCAATTATTTCATCAAACAGATTATTAATTTAATTGTTATTTTCATAAATTAATCAAACAATTAACAAAGCTTCTACAAGAAATTATAGTTATCCTAGTTCCATTGTATTCAGATCCAATCAATTTTTCCACAGTGGAGAGGTTTATTTCGACCGTGTCATTCTACATGACATCAGGAGTAAATCTGAAGATGAGCTGGAATCCAATGGATATGTGATAGACAGCTTAGAATCAAGCCTATGTTACTTTTTTTGGGAAAGAAAAATTATAGAGGCACTCTGTTTTAGGGATTATTAATCTTTGAGGAGAGACAGATACTGGAGCCCCCCAAGGGCTGGCTCACAGTTATATATTTTATTATGGTAAAAAATCCATTCCGGAAGCTTGGTTGTCACATCCAGCCCACTATGAAGATAGTAATACCTTAACAGAAGCTATATTTGCTAGCAAGGATCAATTCGAAAAAGGCTGTCCTTTACCTGTTTCAATATATGCTTCTAAACTTTTCACAAATTGTCGCCATCCATCTGTACAAATATCATAGCATTCGATTTCAGGGGATAAGCCAATATGTTCAAGTTGCAACACAATCCCGTTTTCTTTTTCAGTGATGTCCCAAACGATCGTTGTGCCAATCCATTCTTTTTGATTTTTCAATCCAGGAAGGGCTATCAATGAATCTTTGACATGCCAAACAACTTTTGCATTTTCATATAAGTCTTCCACTTGCATTACTTTGTAAATAAGATCGCCAAAGCGAATTGTAAATCTATCGTCCTTCTTATTGGAAGAGCCCTCAAACATGGTTGTCCACCAAAATGGTATTTCATCGGTTAGTGCTTTAAAAACCCGATCCTTTGTTACACCCAACTGGATAGTTTGACTATAATTTTCCATTGTCAATTTTTATTTTTTGAATATTAAACACGGCCTCGATTTTCCGTTATTATTAACGAATTTATAGATAGATTTTCCAATCGACCTTAGCATAAGACAAGTTTTTCTTTAGTGTCAGGATAGTACATGACGCTTATATAAAATTTATTGCGGATAATAGCTATATTACTTTTATACTCCAAGCAACACGTTACTAATCAAATATAAAACCATCTATGAAGACTATGCTTCAAAAATTAGGAATATTAGGATTTCTGATCGTACTAAATCTCTCCACTTTCGCTCAAAAACTAGAGGTAATTGACCTAAAGGTAGAACATCTGAGCAATCCATTGGCCGTTGAAACTGAGATTCCGAGATTGAGCTGGAAAATAACCTCTACGGAGAAAAACACACAACAAGCCGAATATGAAATCCGAGTGGGAACAGACAAAGTTTTCTTAAATAAAGATAAAGATCTAGTTTGGAAACATCGTTCTTCCACAGATCAATCTGTGTTAATTGACTACGCGGGATCTCCCCTTCAGTCAAAGAAAAAATATTTTTGGCAAGTCCGGGTAAAAGACAATCATGGCAATACATCTGCCTGGTCCACAATTGGATTCTTTCAAATGGGAATCTCAGCCTCAGATTGGTCTGCACAATGGATCACTGTCTCAGGAAAGGACACTTCGTCCCGAAGTCCACTTTTCAGAAAAGAATTCAGCCTGAAAAAAAAGATAAAATCAGCGATGGCCTATATTACGGCAAAAGGCCTATACGAAGCCAAGCTTAATGGCGCTCGTATAAGTGACACATATTTTGCTCCGGGATGGACCAGCTACAAGAACCAGTTGCAATACCAAGTTTACGATGTTACAGCATTGCTTAGGGTCGGTTCGAATGTGCTGGGCGCAAGTCTTGGCAATGGCTGGTATAAAGGCCGTATTGGATTTGGAAATCAGCATAATTTCTATGGCGATACACGGGGACTGCTTTTGCAACTTGAGGTCGAATATACCGACGGCACAAAGGAAACAATAAATACGGATGAGAACTGGAAGTATACTTATGGGCCTATTATGGCGTCGGATATCTATGATGGAGAGATTTACGATGCTAGAATGGAGATTACTGGATGGGATAATATTGATTTTAAAGAAGATATCAACTGGAAGAATGTAAATGTGATGAACAAAGGAACGGAAAAGCTTATCGCGATGAGCGGTCCTCCTGTTAGGAAACATGAGCAGTTTAAAGCTCTCAGCATTTTTAAAACCCCAAAAGGGGAAACTGTGGTAGATTTTGGGCAAAATTTGGTGGGATGGGTGATTTTGAAGGCACAGGGCCCTACTGGAACAAAGATTACACTAAGTCATGCTGAAGTACTTACTAAAGAAGGTAATTTTTATACAACAAATCTACGATCTGCCAAAGCTCAGGACAGCTATATTTTAAAAGGCGGGGCCGAACAAGTCTTTGAACCACATTTTACTTTTCAGGGTTTTAGGTATGTAAAAGTTGAGGGCTATCCCGGAGAATTAAAATCCGATGATTTAACGGCCGTGGCTCTCTATTCTGATATGGCGACAACGGGTAAATTTACGACTTCCAACCCCCTAATCAACCAATTGCAGCACAATATTCAATGGGGACAAAAAGGAAATTTCGTAGATGTACCTACCGACTGTCCACAACGCGACGAACGCTTAGGTTGGACAGGCGATGCACAAGCTTTCGCGAATACCGCGGCTTACAACATGGATGTAGCAGGATTCTTTACAAAATGGCTAAAGGATGTCAAAGCTGACCAACAACCCAGCGGACTCATTCCTCATGTCGTACCAAATGTACTCGGGATCAATGATGGTGCGTCAGCGGGTTGGGCCGATGTAGCCACAATTATTCCTTGGGATATGTACCGCGCTTATGGAGATCGCAGAATATTAGAAACACAATACGAGAGTATGCAAAAATGGGTGGGTTATATTACTTCTGTTGCGAAAAATAATCTCTGGAATTCAGGTTTTCATTTTGGGGATTGGCTTTTTTACCGTCCGAATGATGATAATGATGGAAGAGCCGCTGTAACCGATAAATATCTAATCGCACAGACTTTTTATGCTCACTCGACGCAACTACTGATTAATGCAGCGGAGGTCTTAGGCAAAAAAGAAGACGTTGCCAAATACACGGCATTACTTTCTAACATCAAAGCAGCCTTTGCAAAGGAGTATATGACTCCAACAGGTCGCCTCGTATCTGGTACACAGACTGCTTATGTACTGGCACTGCAATTTGATATGTTGCCTGAAGAGCTACGATCTGCTTGTGCTGACCGCCTTGTTGCCAACATCCGGGATTATGGCAACCACCTCACGACAGGTTTCTTGGGTACCCCTTATATATGCCATGTCTTGACTCGATTTGGACATAATGACGTTGCATACGATCTATTGATGCAAGAGAGTTATCCCTCGTGGCTCTACCCCGTGAAAATGGGCGCTACCACCATCTGGGAAAGATGGGATGGAATTAAACCTGATGGATCTTTTCAAACTCCAGACATGAATTCCTATAACCATTACGCCTATGGCGCCATTGGTGACTGGATGTATCGAACAATAGCTGGAATTAACTCGGCAGCAGATGCTCCGGGTTATAAATCTATCGTTATTGCTCCAAAACCGGGAGGTAAACTAACACAGGCATCTGCAGAACTTGAAACGGTGTACGGTACGGTAAAATCGGCCTGGGTCTTAGAGAATAATCTATTGAAACTAGATGTCACCGTCCCGGCAAATACACGGGCAAAAATTGTACTCGTTGATTCCAGCCACGAGATAGGTTCGGGTACTTATCATTTTGAAAGAAGTGTCAAATAAGCATAAAAGCCACGTCTCACGACGTGGCCTTAAACTAAACATATGAAACAATTGTATTTTCTGTATATCGCTGATCATAGCGCAAAATATACTCTTTCGGTGTGCAACCGATAATCTGTTTAAATACGCGGTTAAAATTTGTAATGCTATTGAAGCCACAGTTATAAGCGATAAATGAGATATTTTCCAAATGTAAATGATCTTTTCCCAATTGACTGCAAACCTCATTAATTCGTATCCGGTTTAGATAACCAACTAAGGTGATTCCACAGTGTTTTTTGAAATAACGGCAGAATGCCTGTGGCGACAAGTGTGCACGCTCTGCGACACTTTCTAAAGTAAGCCCATGTTTAAAATGTGTATTGATATAATGACAAACCTTTTCAATTCGGTTATTTTTTCCAATCGAACAGACGGCAGCCTCCATAGGTTCAGGACGGAGTGAATCTGTTTTCTTTGAAATTTGAGATAGTGTTCTTAACAAATAAAAGAAATGCATCATTTTATCTATCTTTTCGGATTGTTTTAACAACATAATACGCTTAGATACCACTTCGAAATCCATCTTAGGAATCTTAAACCCCCTGGAATCCTGTTTTAAAAATTGCTCCAATGGTTCAAATTCGCCCAACATAAAGAGCTGTTTTAATCTCCCAGCAGGATCAAAAAATATGGAAATCGAACGTGCCGCATCGCCCGCCTTATCTTCGGAAACAGATTTAAATACATGCGCCTGGTTCGCGCCAATGAAGAAGATATCGTTTTCTTTAAAGCTATGCAAGGTTTCATCCACGAGTAATACACCTCTTCCCTTTGTAATCCACATCAGTTGCGCTTCTTGATGACGATGCAAATGCGGATAGAAAGATTCCGATATATCCTCTTGAACAGTTATACTCTGTCCTTGTATCACAGGGATATTAAACTGTAGTGTTTTCATAGTGCGTCGGTATTTAGGTTACTCAACATTGGTTTACTAAATATAAATAACAAACACAACATATTTATTATACGTCAATCTGACATCAAATAAAATATCAAAATTTGCTCATTATTGGATAATTTTTGCACTTTGATCATTTGGATCTATTAAAAACAAGGAGAGCCCCACTTTGGCCCCCCTAATCGTTATTGTGTTATACGCGTTACTGCTGGCAGTTTCACCTGAACCTCATAAGTACCTTCCATCAATAGTTGGAATCCAAATACTGGGTTAACATTATTAGCACTCAAACCATCTATCTGTGCGTACTTCATTGGGATGCGATAATAATTGAGAAATCCCCAATCTGTTCCATCTTTTCCAATTAATTTAGCCAATGGAAAGGGTGCAACTTCAAAATCACAGATCATTGAATTATCTGTAACCTGTACGGGATTAAACTTCACATGAGATTCAAACATCGGACGATCCCCTCTTTTGATCACTTCTCCATTTTTAGGATTGAATGCATTTCCATTTTTATCGACGATCTTTAGAATAACACGAGCGCCATCATTTGAAATTTTTGTACAAGTCACCTTTGGAGCCGTGATCCCAGTAAAAACTTCAGTAGCACTTGATCCTGTCGCCGCCTGATAAGTTACTTTAAACATATCATCAATCGTGGGCTCTACAATCTCAATGGTTGCCAATTTCGGGAATACCCGTTCCCCTCTTGGATTGGTCATTTTGACATCAAAATTAAAACGCCCTAGCGGTAGGTTGGCAGAAGCTCGATTAAAAACCAGCTGTCCACTGACGGTATTGAATTCCATCGGAGCCTTTTTTACTGTTTCTCTCTTTTTATTGAGAAGTTCGACCGTGGTATCTGTCTCGGCATTGAACACTAAACCAGGCTTAAAGGTTAGAATGTCAAATTCTTTAAAAAAGACATCCGGTGCGGGCTGACCTGTTGCTTCATCCTTTAAGTTTAACAGTTCGAATGTATAGGGCGGAGTGGAGCCATCTGTATTGATACGGTCAGACATCGTAAGCGACATCCCACGTTTACAAAAGATAGTATTGTCTTTATAACGGATACCTTCACTCAAAAAGCCGTTTTCAATTTTTTTGCACCCAGAAGTCAGTGTAAAAACAAAAACTAGGCTATATAAAATTTTTAAATTCGTTTTCATATCTGTTTTTTAGTCAGCCATTTTTCCGGCGTTAAAAAATAAACGATGTGTGTTTTGCAATACATGCAATACACCTGTCGTCGTAATAATTCCTGAGGTTTGACAATCATAGGATTTATCGAGCTGATCTTTGGGAATCGCATTATAATCTGGTTCTTCAGCATCAAGAGTCCCGATAACCTTTGTAAAATTGAGATAGTCTACATAATCCAAATAATCGCTGTAATCACGTGTTCTGCGCAACTTAATATTGAACCTGACATTTGGGATCGCGCCAAGCTTGCTCACAAAATATTTATTATCCGGGCTGAGATTCTCTCTTGTAATCTTTCCATCGAATAGATAAATCATCATCGAATCGCGTAATTCCTTGACTGGGATGTTATTTATCCCGAACTGAATATTTTCGTTTCCTACTTCAATGATCTTTTGTTGTTTTTTGGCGGCTACATAATCCCGTACACCATAATCACTCGTTGCAAAAAAAGTGACATCCGAATTGACAATATCTTTAATACCAGCGCGATCTATAATCTTAACCAATGAATCAAAGCTACCGTGCTGCTTTAAAAAATCATAGGTTGTCTGATTCACGTGGGCATCGCTCTTTCCTCCATCTACTTTGTAATTATCTTTCTTACAAGCAAAAAGAAAGATCAATAACGACGCAAACAATCCTGTTATCTTTTTCATAATTCTTCTAGTTAGTGCTTACACCTTTCCTCTCCAGTAAGAGGTCTGTGTCAACTTGTTATTATTTTTGAATAGGGCTGGATTAATCGGCCAATAGAATCCTTCCTGACGAAAACGGGATTCTGAAAGCCATGGAACAAAATTGCTGTATTGCCTTGTTCGCAATAGATCATAAAAAATATGCCCTTCGAGATAAAGTTCCTTACCTCTTTCAATAATATATTCGTACATGACATCGTCTTTACTCGAAGCATTATCCACGAATGCAGATTCATCGGCACCATTCCTTTTTCTAAATTCATTGATGATATCTATCGCTTTGGAGACTTGATTTCTATAGAGTGCAATTTCGGCTTTCAACAAGCGCATATCCGCTAACCTAAAGACAATCAAATTATTGCTAACATAAGGATCTTGCTTTTGCGAGGGATTACGGTAGACAACATTTTGATATTTTATGCAAGTAGCTTTATCGCTGTTTAAATCTGTAAAATTACGTCGACAGCGAATATCGCTATCGTCAAAGACCTGTGAAGGCATCGCTTTCCACTCCCACTGCTGCAAACTTGTATTCCAATACCAATCCCAAACTTGGTCTATTTTATAAAAATGATTTGTCAGATAATCTGCATTGACATAACACCTCGAATTTGTTCCAGTAGTTGCCAGCTGCGCTGTTCTCAAAAACATATTGGCAATATGTTGGTTGGTTCCTTCACGCGTATTTTCACTCATTGCAATTTCAAAAATACCTTCACTCGAAAGTCCTTCGAAAGTCTTGTAATAATTAGATGTATCGGTCAATGAATACATACCATTATTTAATATTTCATCGATGGCTTTATCTGCTTTGTCTACTGTTTCGAGATCCGGTTGGTTTGAATTGACATCGCTCATTGTTGCCTTCCAAAGGTAAAAATGTGCTAACAATGCATTCACCGCGCCTTTATTGGCTGTAACTTTCGCATTCCCAACAAGTGAATATTGCCAGGGTAGCAGTTCATGTGCCAATAGTGCGTCCTTCTCAATCTGCGCCATAACTTCTTTTTTGGTACTTCGTGCTAATTCCGGAGCAGAAATAGGGTCGTCATATTCTTCCATTACCAAAGGCACATCTCCCCACACACGTAGCATCATAAAATAAGTGAACGCCCGTAAGAAATAAGCCTCTCCGAGCATCTCATTTTTGAATTTCGTCGGATTGGTCACATCGGTCAGCAAGTCGTCCGCTACCTTAGGAACTCGATTAATAATGATATTGCTCATCGTAATCGCTTTATAATACTTGGTCCAGTCTCCGAAGTTTTCTACGTTGTATTGAAATGTGAAATCTCCGTCTTGAATTCCTTCCAGACCATCGCCATTATACTGGATTGTAAAATAATTCTTGGCAATTGCATCGCCATACATAAAGTATCGAGGACTCGGATTCCAGTTACCTGAATTCATCACATCCCGCACCAAGGCATAGTTGCCGGCCATAGCACTTCTCAAATCCCCGGAGCTTTTCCAATATGCGCCCGAGAAGGTCGAATTGACAGGTTCTTCAACCAAAAACTTTTTACATGACCCTAGCAAGAAAACCAGCATCAGTAGCACAGCTAGTCTATAGTTTAAAAAAAATCTTTTCATCGTCTTAAAAAGTTAGTTCAAATCCTAATGTATATTTTCTTGGAATAGGATAACCTCCACCGTTATACTCTCCATATGGGTTTACAGCCTCTGCATCAGGCAATTTTTTTGATTTTTGCCAACGGGCAACATTATCAACTATACCAAAGAATCTCACTTTAGAAATACTCCATTTCTTGCTGATGCGTTCAGGGAGGTTGTAAGAAAAAATAAGGTTCTTGAAACGCATATAGGAACCATTTTCCAAAAAGAAAGTCTGTGCAGAGGTATAGTAGTAGCGATAGGTACCGATATCATATTTGGCATATTCGGCTTTATCACCTGGCTGTCTCCAAATATTCAGTTTATCTAAATCCCGTATCGAATAGTAAGTGAAATTTGATACCGCATCTCCAGAAGTGGAATTATTAAATTGATCTGATTCAAAAAGATTTAGTACATCTCTTCCAAAACCATAGGTAAAAAATAAAGTAAGCGAAAAGTCTTTATAATTAAACACGTTGTTCCAGCCACCGGTCCACTTAAAATTGGGGTCCCCAATTGCCCTTTTATCTGGATTAATACCACTATTAAATACATCTACAAAATAATCGCCATCTATATCTTCAAAATAAAAATCTCCGGGATTGAATGTTCCATTGGAATTGCGATATCGTTCGCCTGTATAGGGATTAACAGGAATATCATCCAGGGTAGAGAAAACCCCCAAAGTCTTATAGAGATAAAATGCATTGATCGGGCTCCCCACCGAGAGGATATGTGATTTATCAAATCGATCGCCATCCATGACCATATCACGGCCACCATTTGGCAGGTTCATGATCCGATTCTTAACATAGGAAATATTTAGATTAGACCGCCAGCTGAGTGCTGAACTACGTGGGAGCACATCAGCCGACAATTGGATATCGACACCTGAATTGCGGATTCCCACCGAATTTGTTTTAGCGTAATCATATCCGGACGTTACTGGAAGCATCACATCAAATAGCCCATCATAGTTTTCCTTATTGAATACATCGACCATGGCTGTAAAACGCCCCTTGTACAACTCCATATCGACACCTAAATTCCATTGCCTGTTGCGCTCCCAGCTGAGATTCTTTTGGGCAACGCCATTGTTAAAGTTTGGTGTAATAGCCACTTGGCCATTATAGGAAGTTGCTCCGGAATTACCCTGATACCCCCCATTATTGACATTATAGAGATTATACTGCAAATAGTTGCTTTTGGGGAGAGATCCGGTCAACCCGTAACTTCCTCTAATTTTAAGTAAGGTGAATGTAGGATTGTTTTTCAGAAAATTTTCTTCAGTTAAAATCCAGCCAACAGATGCCGATGGAAAATATCCCCATTTGTTGTTCTCTCCAAAGCGGGACGAACCATCAGCACGTACAGCACCTGAAAAAAGGTATTTACTATCAAAATCATAGGAAAAGCGACCGAGATAAGATAGCTGTGACCATTTTTGCAAATCGGAGTTGGCACCAATATTATTTTGCAGAAAACCGGTAACCACTTGGATTTGATCCGATACACCCTGGCTGCCCCATGCTGATACATTTTGCATTCTATTCTTTTCAGCTTCCTGGCCCAGTAATACATTGAGCGAGTGTTTTCCAAACTGTTTGACGTAGGTTAAAAAGTTCGATATCCTGACCTGGCTATTCTCATAAGAGTAAGCTGACGAGTAATTACCAGCCCCGCTCATCAAGGCAGATGGTCTATTGTAAACCCTGTTGGCCATATCTTTGATATAGGCAGATTGGGAGGTAAAAGTTAACCCAGGTGCAATATTGAAAATCAGATTTAGATTGGTATTCAGATTAGAAGATTCATTATTGTCAAGACTACTATCATAGGTACCCAAAAGATAAGCTTTTTTAGCATCTGAAAGATTAAAAAGTGACGATGGCATACTACCCGCACTCAATGCTATTGGGCTCACATCACTCCCGCTCCCCCGCGCTCGCTTATTATACGAATAGGCAACAATGGGATTGATCGTTAAACGCTCATTGATAGCCTTACTGGACAAATTGAGTCTTCCTGTATAGCGTTTAAACCCGGTTGCTTTAATGATCCCGGCCTCATCGTAATAATTCCCGCTAAAACGATATGAACTAATTGCCGATCCGCCGCTAACAGAAAGGTCTGCACTCTTTATCTTTCCTTTTTGGTAGAATAGATCCTGCCAATCTGTATTTCCATTGAATGCAGGGTTTAGTGAATCGGTAAGCATAAAGGGTAGATTTCTAAAATCGTTGGAAGAGAGTTGATTTTTTAGTATCCTCATCTTCTGCTCACGCTCGGTTCTTCCGAGTGTTACTTCACGTAGTTCGGGCCGTTGTGTTAGACCACCATATCCGGTTAGCATAAAACGGGGATCTCCATTACGTCCTTTTTTCGTCGTAATCATAATCACCCCATTTGCCGCTCTAGACCCATAAATTGCAGCAGCAGAAGCATCTCTGAGCACGTCCACAGATTCGATATCATTCGGATTTAGACCTGCCAGGTAGTTGGTTCCTGTTCCTGTATTCGGGCCCACAAATTGTTCTGTAGGCTGAGGAACTCCGTCAATAACATAGAGTGGATTACTAATGACATTGTAATAGTCGTCATTGGAGTAATTCAGACTAACTGCCGATGTACCACGAACAGCCAATGTTGGCGAAGAACCCGGAGCGCCAGAGAAATTCTGAACGTTGACGCCAGCTAATCTTCCCTGAAGCAACATATCAAAACTGGCAGCTGGAAGATTTTCGAGATCCTTACCCGAAATACTTGATATAGCTGCAGTAGCTTTTTTGCGGGAAGTACTTTGATAACCGATTACCACGGCCTCGTCAAGAATACTTAATGTTTCGACCAAGGTAAAGGTCATTTTACCGGTTGCAGGGATAGGCTGACGCGCGCGCTCGTATCCGATAAAACTCGTCTCCAAGACATCTCCAGATTTACCTGAAATCTTAAAATTCCCCTGATCATCGGTCTGTGTACTATTGGAAGTACTCGTGTTTCTTAAAGTTACTCCGGCTAATTGCTTACCATTCTTATCACGTACGGTACCCGTGATCTGCTGGCCTAGTGCAATTAGTGAAGTTAGAAACACAGATAAAAATAAAACTATCTTTTTCATTTGTGTTTGATTAGGTGCTCATACTTAGGTTATTCCAAATATAAGTGCCAAACACAGGTCTAATTTTCTTAATTATTACCTGTTTACAGCACTTTTTTAGCAAAAAACAAAACGGGGTGCCATTTAGTCTAGCAAGACTGTTACATTTTGATTGATGGCTTTTTTACACAATTTTATATCTTTAGCTTAAGAAAAAACCGATTTACATCGGTAAATCAATTATCGCCCCAGCTACTACAATGACGAAACTAAAATGCATCATCCTATCGTTGTTCTTCAATTGTTTTATGGCAGTTGGTCAGGATGCGATCAGAATAAATCACTTACCTTTCATTCAAGGATTGACAGAGCAATCTGTTTCCATTATTTGGACGACAGACAAACCTGCTACTGGCTGGGTTGAGCTGGCCCCAGATGACTCCAGTCACTTTTACTTTAAGGAAAGACCAAAATATTATGCGGCTGCCTATGGCTTCAAAAAGGTAGGCACCTTACATCAAGTTACATTGACCAATTTAAAACCTGGAACACGCTATAGATATCGTGTGTGTAGTCAGGAAGTTCTCAAACATGTTGGAGTCAATGTGCAATATGGAAAAGTAGTAGCCAGTGATGTCTATCAAAAGGCACCCCTATTTTTCCAAACCTTTGGCATGGCCAAATCTACCCATTTTACGGTAGTTAATGATATTCACGAACGCAATGAGGTTCTCGATAAGCTATTGGATATCGGCGGTCTAAAGACTAGTGACTTTGTGGTATTCAACGGTGATATGGTTAGTAACCTATTAAGTGAAACACAACTATATGAAGGGTTTATGGATACCGCCATTAAAAAGTTCGCCAGCGAAAAACCAATGTTTTATTCAAGAGGCAATCATGAAACACGTGGACCTTTTGCCATTGAATATCCCCAATATTTCCCAACACCAACAGGTAAACTATATTACCAATTTAGGCATGGAAATGCTGGTTTTATCATTTTAGATTGTGGTGAAGATAAACCCGATAGCGACATTGAATATAGCGGGATTGTAGATATGGATAACTATAGAAGCGAACAAGCGGCCTGGTTAGCTCAAGCTGTTGAAGATCCGTCATTTAAAGATGCCAAATATAAGATCGTAATTTGTCATATGCCCCCTTTTGGTGGTTGGCATGGGGAACAAGAGATTTTGGAGAAATTTGTTCCTATCCTCAACAAAGCAGGAACACAGATCATGCTATCAGGACATTTACATAGACACATAATCAAAAATGCGACAAATACGGTACAATTTCCGATCATTGTAAATTCCAACAATAATGTGCTTCGCGTAGATTTAGACCATGAAAAAGGAATCTTCAAAATTCTCGATCAGCAGGGGAAAACGGTGGACCAAGTGATCATTAAGCCGTTAAAATAAAACAGCAAATTTGCTCATGAATGAGGACTATACGGCCATACCCGTATGTTGTAAAACTACCGTATAGATAGTTTAACTCTATTCTTTATAATTCAGCAAATTATGGTAAATTAATCTAAATGAACACAATCTCAACTGAATATCTGATGACCTCAGAACTTGACAGGAACGAAAAAATTGCTATCATGGGATTATGGAATGAAGAATATCCCGCGGCTATGGCATATTCCAGCCTATCGACCTTTGAGGACTATTTGGAAAGCTTAGGCCAACCACAACACATCCTTGTCAAACAAAATCAACAAATTGTCGGTTGGTGTTCAAAATTTGATCGCGATGCAAAACGCTGGTTTGTTATTATACTTTCAAGTCTTTTACACAAAAAAAGAATAGGTTCCAATCTACTTGACAGATTGAAATCTGAAGAAACGGAGCTTAACGGCTGGGTGATAGACCATCACATGGAGAAAAAAAACAATAATTGCCAGTATAATTCACCACTAGGTTTCTATATGAAAAATGGTTTTGAACTCGAACCGAATCAACGTCTTGAGACTTTCAACCTATCGGCAGTAAAAATAAAATGGTCAAGAAAATAGCGCAGGAAATTTACCTGCACTTTCATATGCAAATGCTAACAGCAAATCGTGCTGCTGTCAATTTCTAACAAAAAAGCTTCGAAAGAGCCAAGAAAAACGACCCCATGTGCATCTATCAGGGGAAAGAGCATTAGCTACAGAGCCTTTGAACCTGAATAAATTTCGGAAATAATGAATGCAATATACCTTAAACCATGGTCAACTTAAAACCACTCTCTGTTGAAGATGTCTCACCATTTTATGAATGGCTCAATGACGATTTATCTATTAAATATTCCCTCTCTCTTTTTCAGTCACTCCAATCAAAGGATCATATAGACAATTGGTTTTTATCCGTTGTCAACGATTCTAAAAATTTTAATCGTGGAATTTTCCTAAACGATTCGAATAAACTGATTGGGTATGCAGGCATTTGTAATATTTCCAAACCAAACAGATCCGGAGAGTATTTTATCTTTATAGGGGATCGCCAAGAATGGGGGAAAGGGATAGGCTCTTTAGTTACCAAATTAATCCTAGATATAGGGTTTGGAAATCTAGGGCTCAATAGAATTATGCTTACGGTATCTGAACCGAATTATGCAGCGATAAAAGCATATGAAAACGCAGGATTTCAATTGGAAGGAAGAATGCGTAAAGCCTGTTTTAGGGATAATCAATTTCACGATAAGCTATTGATGTCAATTCTGGAAGATGAATGGCACGATAGAAGAAACCTAGGTATAAAATAAAATTAATCGCTACATACCCTCACACTACTTTGAATAAAATGTTTTTGGATACAACTTCTTAAAAGCGTTGTAGACCGCTTGATGTATTACAGTGGAATGCAATTCATCAGGTATGTAATCAAATACAAAATGAATTTTTTTATTGTTATTAAGTATATCAGATAACGCTATGGCCTCGTCATACATTCTCACATCTTCTTCTTTATTGGGCACACCAAGATAAACTTTTATATCTTTTTTCAAATTACCTTGTAGAAACTTCTCCGCTCTTTTCAATAATGACTCCTCGCCCCACCACAAACTTGGGCTTATAATAATATAGTCATCAAATAGTTCGGGTTGTTTTAATAGTATTTCTACGGAAAGAAGCCCAGCCAGTGATTCTCCTATTAAAGTCTGTTTTCCATTCGATTTATAATTGCCACTTATGTAAGGAATCAATTCCTTTTTCATGAAGGTTCTATATTTTTCGGAACCACCATACGAGGGAAAGCTAGCTTTCTGAAAACCTTCCTTTTCTATAAAATCTGTATTTTCAACAGGGAAGGTAAAATCTCTCCTACGTGTATTTCCACCTATTCCAACAACAATACTTTGAGGGAATCTATCGATCCAGGGTTGTGTACTGAAACGGACAATACCCGCAATATGAAAAAAATCTTCATCAACACCACCATCAAGAACATATACAATTGGATAGCGAACAGAATCATTGGGGTTATAATTGTCGGGAAGATAAATATTGATCATTCTGTCTTCACCCAAAACTTTTGAATGCAAAATCTCTGACCTCCCCATCAATAAAGGAGTACCATTTTGTGCCAAACAATCTGTATTAAAAATAAAGAAAATTAAAAGAATGAGCATTCTATTACCAATCATATCCGATATATTGCGCTTACTAACAATGTTTTTTTGAATAATCCTATATTGAAATCCTTGACTATTCGACATAATATCCCTAAGACCTGCCAACAGTTTTGTTCAACAAATTACCAGCACAATTTACAATGAAAATTAATATAATTGTTAGTTTTTTATTTTTTGAGCATAATTAAATGATTCTTTCACAACGATAACCCCACTCAAACATCTTTCTAACAATGCTGTTGGTCTCAATTTCCAATTGTGAAGATTCAATTCTTAGAATACGTTCTTCATCGTCAAGATCGAAGTTAATTTTATAAGAGGAAAACAGGCTGACAAGAGTTGCAACAATTCGCTGTGCATCCTTCATTCGATAAACATTGGTTTTAAATATTTCGACTCGTTTCATTAGATCTGATTAAGTTCAATTCAAGAAATACGGTGTTAATCCTATTCTATTTACTCATTCTAAACTACAATACAGCGCGTGCAACAGCTACAAAATTTAGATAAACACAGTAAAAAACTCGGTAAGTATGGTAAATTAAACGGTAAACACCAGGTTGCTATTTGATAACTGAATTATAACCGTTCATAAATCCCTGAATAAGTTCAGGCAGATTCAATAATAGAAATACGCAAATGACAATAGCAATAATGGCATAAAAAAACCACGACGAACTTTTCTTTTTCATAACAAGCTATTTAAGAATAATCAATTTAAAAATATAGGCTTTCACAAAGATGGAAATTGCGCTAGAGCGCTGCAAAACAGAACAGACACCCTAACATACCCTCTTGATTTTCAATATAACTCAATATACGAAATTAATCTATATAACAATAAAGTAATTTAAAAATTATATTTTTCAAAAAATAAAAACAGTTACTTCAAATAAGAAAGTTAATGTTACAAAATAGAATCTTTGTAATCCATGTATAGTTGAATCTTATCTTGTCGCATATTGTGTAGGATACTGGGCTTAATAGCGCGATTGATTGAAGATTTATACTCTATCATAGTATCTCCAATATTGGCCTGGGAATCTTTGGTTTTCACGTTGGTAGAGATGGTTATCAATCCTACTATAGTTAAAATTACCAATGAATTAAAGAAGTGTATCATAAATAAAGATTGAATAGTTTATCAATCCAATTTCAAAAAACAAACTTTAAAAAACCATAAGTTTTCGGTGAAAGAACAATTTCCATCGGTAAACAACAGACTTTTACCTATAAACCGATCAGCTCTTGCTATAAACAATTACACAAGAGAATTCCATACTAAATTTTCTAATCAGTCATATATTATTTTTTTTTAAACAGATTTTCAGAGGCTCTTGACCATACTAAAAAACAACGCGTTATAACCTACGCTAGGTTCGCGGTCCAATATTAAGTTTTCTTTAATTTTGATGCTTCCTATTTAGTCTGACTACTCAATTTCGTAAATATGTCCCATGAAAAGAATAGGAACATTCATTTTGACAACGTGCATGTTTGCAACCTCGCAGCTCACGTTCAGTCAAAACAATATACAAAATAGGATTAGTTCTATTTTGGAAAGCAATAAAGTTGGACTACCAAATGGTTGGACACTAACCCCTGTTGGGAAACAAATAGAACTCGGAGATTTACCACTGAACTTAGTTATCAATCATCATAAAAAGCTTGCAGCTGTCAGCAACAATGGACAAAGTACACAAACAATAGATCTTATCGATCTAGCTTCACAACGAAAAATCGATAGTATTGCTATACCAAAATCTTGGTATGGTTTGGCCTTTTCGAGCGATGATAATACACTGTATGCTTCTGGAGGACATGATAACATGGTCAGGATCTATAAGATCAACGGTGGAAAAATTGCATCCAAAGATTCTATTGTTCTTGGCAAGCCATGGCCCAATAAAATAGGGATAGCGGGATTGGCTGTAGATGATAAAAACAAACAGCAATTATACACCGTCACCCGAGAAGATAAAAAACTATATGTCGTAGACTTAAAAACCAAAGCAACGAAAGCAACTTATGATTTGGGAGCTGAGGGTTATACCTGCCAGCTAACACCTGATGCAAAACAACTCTATATCAGTGTCTGGGGTGGAGAAAAGATTTTAGTATGGGATGTTACACAAAATAAGATAACCAAAGAGATCCCTGTAGGTAGCCACCCAAATGAAATTACGTTTAGTAAAAATGGTAAATGGCTTTTTGTCGCCAACGCAAATGACAACTCGGTATCCATAATCGATACCAAAACAGGCGCAGTGGTAGAAACATTGAATGCGGCATTGTATCCTAATGCTCCAAGTGGATCGACCAGCAATGGTGTTGCTTTGTCCACAGATGGTAAAACCCTTTACATAGCCAATGCAGACAACAATTGTTTAGCAGTATTCGACGTAAGTAAGCCTGGCCGATCTATTTCGAAAGGATTTATTCCAGTGGGCTGGTATCCAACGAATGTAAAAGTAGTCGGTACAACAATTCTGGTTACAAATGGTAAAGGCTTATCATCCAAAGCTAATCCACAAGGCCCTAATCCGACAGACCAAAAGGAAAAAGTCGATCGTCATGCGGGCGACCTCAACAAACCAAAAGAGATACAATATATTGCTGGTCTTTTTAGGGGAACGCTAAGCTTTATACCCGATCCTAAACCAGAAGAACTCGCCCTATATTCTCGTGCGGTATACCGGAATACGCCTTATTCGAAAGAAAAAGAGCTGCAAACAGAGGGTGAAATCGGCAACCCTATCCCAATGAAAGTTGGAGAACCCTCTCCGATCAAATACGTATTTTATGTTATCAAAGAAAATCGTACCTATGATCAAGTTCTAGGTGATGTTAAACAAGGAAATGGAGACACTTCACTTTGTTTATTCGGCGAAAAAATCACACCTAATCAACACAAAATTGTCAATGAATTTGTACTTCTAGACAATTTCTATGTCGATGCGGAAGTTAGTGCGGATGGGCACAATTGGAGTATGGGCGCTTATGCCACCGACTATCTCGAGAAAACCTGGCCATCAAGCTATGGCGGTCGCGGCGGTACTTATGGAGGAGAAGGGGAACGAGAAATAGCCAACAATAAAGGCGGGTTTATTTGGGATAATGCCAAGCGACATCAGGTATCTTATCGCACCTATGGTGAATTCGCAGACAAAGGAAAACCTAACGTAAAATCTTTGGAAGGGCATGTTGCCACTGGATATACAAGTTATGACTTGAGTGTTGCCGACACCACACGTATAAGACAATGGAAAGCTGATTTTGATCAACTCATCCAAAAAGGAGAAATGCCTCAATTGACAACCATTCGGATCAGCAATGACCATACGGAAGGGATGCGTGCCGGCAAAAAGTCCCCTTATGCACATGTAGCGGACAATGATCTCGCTGTTGGGATGTTTGTCGATCATATCAGCAAGAGTCCAATCTGGAAAGAATCTGCGATCTTTATACTGGAAGATGATGCCCAGAATGGTCCTGACCATGTGGATGCACACCGTAGTCCGGCCTATTTGATTAGCCCCTATGTAAAAAGAAGATCTGTAGATCACACCATGTATTCAACCTCAGGGATGATTAGAACAATAGAGCTGATTTTAGGAATGAAACCCATGACGCAATACGACGCCGCTGCAACACCCATGTGGCGATCGTTTAGCACTAGCCCCGACTATACTCCATTTGACCATATCGACGCAAATGTAGATCTCAACGAGCGCAATCCAAGTAAAGGAAAACTAGCTATATGGAGTGACAAATATGATTGGTCGAAAGAAGACGCTGTACCTGATTTGGTGTTCAATGAAATTCTATGGCAGGGACTTAAAGGTGAATCCGCTCCAGCTCCAAAAAGAGCCGCCTTCCTAAAGGTAAGCGAAAAAAAAGAGGATGATGACGATTAATGTATATTTATAAAATCACAATGGTCAGCAATAGTATCGAGATTACTGCTGGCCATTGATCAGTATCCTAACTACTCTCCCTTTTTGAGAATCCCCCGAGCAACTCCAGCATCGATCAATTTTTCTGCATATTCCCACAATACTGCTGAGCCATCCTTAATGACAGATTTTTTTGCATAAACCTTTTCATAATTTACACCAGGTTCATTCCAGGTTCCACCATTATTGGAACTATTCTGTAAAAGTGGCTCCAATCGATCCATCGCTCGTGCGAACTGTGCTTCTGGCGTTTGACCAGCTTCAAATTCTTCCCAGATCGCAATGAGTTCCTCCGCTTGCTCCCCAGGCAAAATTCCAAAAATCCGCTGAGCTGCCAAACGCTCCGCACCTGTATTGGTATGATTTTTTTCGGTATCATAGATAAAAGTATCACCAGCATCAATTTCGACGATATCGTGTATCAATACCATTTTGACTACCTTCAATAAATCCACTGATTGATTTGCGTGTTCTGAAAGTACAAGAGCCATGAGGGCAAGATGCCAACTATGTTCAGCGTCATTTTCGGGACGGTCACTATTGAAAAGTTTTGTCCTGCGCTGGATATATTTAATCTTATCGATCTCCTTAATAAACTCGATCTGTTGTAATAATTTGTCTGAAAGCATCATCCTGAATCACTTATACAATTGAATAATACATAAAATTACTCTTTTTGAGCCACAGCCTACTTGTCATTTGGCAAATTCATTCAAACCATATATTATTGACACCCATCGGACAATGTAAACTACCGAAATAATCGCAACATTTATTAAATTTGATTGACATCAAATCCCATTGTGATTTATGAAAAAAATAGGCTTTTTATCTTTTGGCCATTGGTCCAAGCATCCCGCATATAGTACGCAGACCGCAAGCGATACTTTATTGCAATCCATCGATCTAGCAGTAGCTGCTGAAGAAATAGGCATAGATGGTGCATATTTCCGTGTACACCATTTTGCGAATCAGCTAGCATCTCCTTTTCCTCTATTATCGGCCATTGGAGCCAAAACCTCCAAAATTGAGATCGGCACCGGTGTCATTGATATGCGCTATGAAACCCCCCTTTATATGGTGGAAGATGCCGGAGCTGCAGATCTAATCTCCGGGGGTAGATTGCAGCTCGGCATCAGCAGAGGATCGCCTGAACAAGTAATAGATGGTTGGCGTTACTTTGGTTACAATATCAACGAGGGCGAAACAGATGCTGATATGGGAAGGCAAAAAGCATTGGAATTTTTAGAAAAACTTAAAGGAATTGGTTTCGCTGAACCAAATCCCTATCCAATGTTTCCAAACCCGCCCGGTTTGCTGAGACTCGAACCCCATTCGGAAGGGTTACGTGATCGTATCTGGTGGGGAGCAGCATCGAATGCCACGGCTGTATGGGCTGCTCAAAACAAGATGCACCTGCAAAGTTCCACTTTGAAATATGATGAAAATGGCAAACCTTTTCATATTCAGCAGGCCGAACAAATACGTTTATACAAAGAGGCCTGGAAGGAAGCAGGGCACCCTGGTGAACCCCGCGTTTCGGTCAGTCGATCCATATTCGCTCTGGTCGATGATTTAGATCGTTATTACTTCGGGCAAGAGGCTGACAAAACAGATAAAATTGGGGTAATCGAATCGGACAAGCGGACGATTTTTGGGCGAAGTTATGCCGCAGAACCAGATCAACTCGTGAAAGAACTAGCGCAAGATGAAGCAATACAGGAAGCAGACACGCTATTATTGACCATTCCAAATACGCTAGGGGTCGACTACAATGTCCACATTCTTTCAGCCATTTTGGAACACGTAGCTCCCGAACTTGGTTGGCGTTAACTCCGCTCTTGTATGATAACGAACATTCGCTACAAAACAAAAATTGCAGTCATTGGTGCGGGTCAGGCTGGACTTTCTGCTGCTTATCATTTGAAGAAGCTCGGACTTAAAATCGGGCCGGATTTTATCATCCTGGATGAAGCCTCTGCACCCGGAGGAGCCTGGCAATTTCGCTGGGACTCCCTTACCTTAAGTACAGTCAATAAAATACACGATTTGCCCGGCATGTCGTTTGAGGAGACTTTATCAACAAAAGGGGCGGAAGTTCAAGCCAACACCGCTGTTCCCCATTATTTTAAACTTTATGAAGAAAAATTTGAACTTCAAGTATATCGACCAGCTAAAGTAGAAAAAGTCTACATGTACCAAGATCGCTTTCATATCGATACGGCAGAAACTCTTTTCTCAGCACTCGGTATTATCAACGCCACCGGAACATGGGAAAACCCCTATATCCCTACCTATCCAGGTGCAGAATTATTTCGGGGCGAGCAACTTCACACAAAAGATTTTAAAACTGCAGAGTATTTTCGTGGCAAACATGTTATTGTTGTTGGAGCCGGTATTTCTGCCATTCAGCTATTGGACCAAATCTCGAAGGTTACAACGACAACCTGGGTAACACGACGACCACCTTTATTCAGAGAGGGGCCATTTGATGACATGGCCGGGCATAATGCTGTTGCTATGGTAGAAGAACGTGTACGATTGGGGCTTTCACCTTTGTCTGTCGTTTCCGTTACAGGCCTCCCCTATTCTACAGAAATCCAGGAGATGGAAAAACGGGGTGTCCTTCAACGTTTTCCAATGTTTCAAGAAATAACCGAAAAGGGGATCAAATGGGACGATGGAACAGAACAAAAAGCAGATGTTATACTTTGGAATACAGGTTTTAAAAGTTCATTGAGCCATCTAGACCCAGTGCTACCAAAAGAAAAACAGGGCGGCATTCAAATGGCAGGCAGACTAGCGACCATGGTCGCTAAAGAACCAAGAATTCACCTCGTGGGTTATGGTCCATCAGCATCGACAATCGGTGCAAACCGTGCAGGTAGCGCCGCAGCTAGAGAACTTCTAAAAACGCTTTCAGCAGCCGAACTGAACACAAATACATTTAGTGGAAACCAGCTATAATGATAGTTTCAATTTTGAATACAATAATAATTTGAGTACAATAATAAAAAGTCAATTTATTTTGTACGCTATTTAACAACAGTACGAATCTTAAAAATTAAAACCACTATTGTCACAGTTCACTGAAACAAAGGCACACGACAGACGATCAATAATACGCACCAGCACAGCTTAATTGATATGAGACATTTCAAACAGCCATTCCGTACAAAAATAATAAACCAGCGCTGGAAATTGTTGCTGGGACTATCCGCCGTTGCATTCTTTAGTTGTAACTCGCACATCAAGCATGTGCAATTACCGGATTCTTTTCTAGTCTACCAGGAAATCGATAGCCTAAAAACTTCGAATTACAACCTGATAGAACAAGATTGTTCTTTTATAGCAAATAAGCGTTATAGATTTTCCGTCTTTAAAAACGACTCAGTGTGTTTCTTTCAGGTCGAAAAGCTGCAAAATAATCAATGGCACCTCATTATGCGAGATATGGATTATCGGACCAATAATTCAGGATTATCGTTTACAGATCAAAATAAAGACGGTTTTGAAGATATTGTATGGAACAAGAAGTGGCAAGAACATGCCTATTTATTTAATCCAAAGGTTGAAAACTTTATTGAGATAGGTGAATACCACAATAGCAGACCACTTAAAATCAAAGGGAAAACCATGCTTTATAAGCATAGTTTTCCTATTCAGTATTTCTGGAACGAAGAGAAATCCATGAACTCAATTTGCGGAGAAATCATCGAAACACATTCCGAACTCTTTGCGATTGATGAAAATTATCAGAAAATCAGCATCGCAACCTTGGATAATTTCGACAGTTATGATTATCCCTCGGTTGACAGTTGCGTGCAGGCTATTAAATGTTATACCCCTCCCTACAGGGGACGTTACAGCAAAATAAGCATTTGGAATGTTGGGACAGCAGTGGATTCAGTCGTTTTAAAAAGTGACCTGATTCATTACAACCCTTCATTGGATTCAAATTGGATTGCCAATTATTGGCAAAATAATTATGTTAAATTACTGGAACATGCACAATTATTTCAGGTGAGAAGAAAAAATCCCCTTTTTTATTTCAAATAAGTCGGATTGCATGCGTAGACTTTAGATATACCATGATATTACAAATCCGCTAATGAAAATCCTAGGGCAACTCCATCTTATAATAGATTTTTCAGTATATTTAAACGTACAACAGGTCGTAATCAAAAGCCAACAAAGTTAATTGATGAATTCTCAAATTATCAGCCCTGATACATCCATTACATTATTCGTAAAGGCGATCCTGGTATTTGAAAGTCAGAAAAATGATCGCGTCAACTTACCTTTTTATGCTGATGGTTACCCAGGTCTATTGTTTCAACGATGCTATGGTGATTTTACAATCAAGCCTCATGATAAAAAGATGCCGACGATTTTTCTCTATGGTCAGACAATAAAACCAATTTCAATAGATGTAACAGGGCCTTTTCAGATTATCGTTTTTCAATTTTACCCATTTGTATTACGCCGATTTTGGGGTATCTCGCCCGAAAGCATAAACGACGGCTGCTATGATCTAGATGCTCCTTCAAATAGAGCCTTCCACCAACTAAGCAGTACATTATCCTCATCTTCAAAAGCTGAAAACAGCATCCAACTATTAACACAATCGCTCCTCAGCTTTTTCGATAGCAAGAAATATAACATAGATTTTTCGATTCAGCGAGCAATTCTCGAAATCATCGAAAAAAAGGGCCAAATCATTATTAAGGAAATTGCAAAAAAAGAAGCATTGAACATCCGAACTTTTGAAAGAAGGTTTTTCAAGGAAACTGGGGTGTCCGCTAAACAATTCGCTAAAATGGTACAGTTTCAGGCCGCTTTGAAACAGCTTAGTAGCAAAGATTTCCAAAAGCTAACGCAAGTAGTTTATGAAAATGGGTTCTCCGACCAATCGCACTTTATTCGTGTCTTTAAGACTTTCACAGGAACAACGCCAACATCATTTAACAAAAAATAGGTTACTGTCGTTTTTATTCTATATTGACTCACTGTTTATCACAACTTTTGTATTGTCTAAGGGCGAGCTCAACGAAAGTGTGTAATTTCTTAAAGCCTCAACTTCTTCGAAAGATTTGCTATAAGAAAACAATGCTTTGATAAATTAGAGCACCTAGAGAATTAGGTTCAGTAAAACATTGTACATCAAAAAAAATATAGACATGAAATCGCAAGACATCATTTTAGCGCTGGCAACAATATTTTCGGCTATCATATCAGGCTTGTTTTTTTCGTATACCTTTTCGGTCAATTTGGGTCTACATAAACTCAACGATAGAGCCTTTTTGATGGCCATGCAAAATATCAATAAAGAAATACTAAACTCAGCTTTTTACAGCTGTTTTCTAGGCGCACCAATTTTGTTATTCATGGCTACCATATTATTTTTTGATCTGTATTCACCAAAATTTTATCTAATCCTAGCTGCATGCCTAAGCTATATTATTGGTGTATTTGTGGTTACAGGCACGCAAAATGTACCCTTAAACAATCAATTAGCCTCGATAGACCTATCGATATCTTCAGAAAAATCGTTAAGACTTGCACGTGACGCCTTTGAAAAACCCTGGGTATTTTGGAATAACATCCGAACTTGCTCTTCTTTACTTACACTCACTTGTTTAGTTATTAACTTGGTCTTTTTTAAATGAAAAAATTGATCATAACATTGGGCTAATAGTATAAGATCAAATCCCTTACAACCTGTTTACAGACATTTCCGCCGAAATAAAACTTGAGTTTATCATTTACCTATCTCTTATAGACGAAAAAAAGCCCAAGGCATACGAATTTAAATTCATTCCCCCCGAATTTAAATCAAGTACTAAAACCTCTTCCTCAATACCTTACTTTTATAAAAATTGATCAACGGATGTTATTGAATGTGAGCTTAAATCATCACGAAGGCATGTATATTGATGATTCAAAGAAATCTTCAAGAAACTGCCAAAACATAAATGAGCAGAAGTTGTCTATCAATAAAAAGGGTCTTTACAATTAAAAAAGGAGCATAGCAGTATGAAGTATGTTATGCTCAAAATAATATACAATTAATGAAATTTTTCCCCATGAAAACAAAACACTTAATTTCGACATCATTGTTAGTATCTTCTGCCATAGCGTTGTTCACATCTTGCAATGGCAGTTCTGTGGATACGGTAAAAGCTATCGAATCAAACTATGACAATCAAAACAAAACCATTACGTTAACAGGTGAATTTGATGCACCATCCTTTACATTCTCATCAGGTAAATCAAAAACTATGGCCATGAATTTCGTAGTTAAATCCCATGCATTTAGTTCTGAAAAATTCACTGCATTCAGCGTTATATTACCTGTAGGGACAGAAAAAAACAATGTTTTATTTGAAATTCCCGCAGATCAGAAAAATTATACGCTTAAGAACTTTTATGTATTTGACGATAAGGGAGAAAAAATCAATCTAGATTCCCATACAACCTTCAAGATGAAGGGAACCGTTCACTACAGTGAAATGGAAAAACCTGAAACTGAACGGGAAAAAGATAATTTTTCCTATAAAATAACCGATGTAAGCTTTGTAAAAGACTAAAATTAACAACAATTGATAGCATAAGAAATAAAAAAGCCAGATTTCAAAACCTGGCTTCAAAAATAAACATATGATGATTAGTAAATGGTAAGTCCATAGGTACAACTTAGTAAATAGTTCGATTTATTCAAAAATGCCTCCACCCCGCCCTGACAACCTACGCACATGTACCTATTATTTCAATTGAACGCCACGGACATGCCTGAATAATGAGCAACCAATATTCTCGTCACGTTATCAGCCTTCTTAACGTTAAATATATACTAGGAGCGCCAAGACAGCACGCAACAACATGTCCGCATACGTTCAATTTATAGTCAAATATAGAAATAAAAACTAATATAATTAGTTTTTATTTCTATATTTTTTAGCAAACACATAAAGACTTGATACGGAGAACTTTCAATTTAATAGCGGGCGATTAGATTAATTTATCGCACATATAGCCGAAACAAAAAGGTCCACCTATAAACGTTGATATGAAGAGACGAACCACCGAAACGATCATATGCTGAGTTAGGCTGTTCCTAAAGCGAACGGCTAATATCTACAACATTAAAAATTTGGTCAACATCATCTAAACTTACTTCAAAATCCGGGTATCTTGTTTTATCAGCATTTAGCGAACGAAGGGTAAGAATTCCGTTATTGACATCATGATGAGCAATTTCTTTGATAATAACTCCTTCATATTTATGTACAACAACCCAATAACGATATTTGTGGGTATGAAATTTTGATTGCCATAACTCCCTTTTAATCAAACGTCCCGTCACAATATCGCCGTCCAATACACTTGCATCGGTTCCATCGGTCATACTATCACCACTAACTTCAAAAGAACGATAGGCACCTTTATGAAACTCATTGACCGTAATAAAATGTGCCGGTAAATCGTCCATATATTCAGCATCAGAAAAGCCAGACAAATACCCGGCTTTAGCTTTCTCTGTCACAAGTTTTGTCTGCATCAAATATCGTCCTGGGGAAACTTCAAAAAATATATTATTCTTATTTTCGTCAATAAACTTGACGTCCTCCGAAAAATACCCTATTGACTTACCGTTACCAATACTAAGCATTGCTATCGTGTCGGGGTGCATTAAAGGAGTTACCGCTACTCTTTCACCTTTTCCATATAACAACCAGTCATACTGAACCTGAGGAAAAGCCGCTTGAATACGTGTTTTCATCGTAAGTCCAATAGGATACTCTCCTTTTTTAATACGCGAGTACACCTGTTCGCGTACACCCAATAAAGACGCGAATTCACGGTTAGTAACGCGCATCTCCAAGCGTAAAACTTCAAAGTTATTATTTGGATAAGTTTCCATAGTCGATCGGGTATTTAACAAATGTTACACAAATATATAATAATCTGACACTAAGTTACACAACTTATTAAACCTAAACAAACAGACAATCAAAATAAAACAATAAAAACCTAATTACCAACAAATTATAGTTAAACAAATAAGTTTATATTTTCATAAAAAAAGTAAAAATATGCTTTTAATAAACTTGTGTGATTAACAAATTTGTTTAACTTTGTTTAACATCAATAGACTATATTAAATTCATAGAATAGACGAACAGGGTAATAAGTAAATTAGCTATTCACTGGATTTGCAATTAGCGAGACTAAAATCAGTTCATACTTAAAGATAAAAAGAAAATGGAACAGCTCATGACACAACATCCTAGACAGCACATTGTTTACGCAGTAGATTATCATCAACGACAAAAACACAACAGTAATTTAAAAAAAGAAGAAAGCAGTACAATAACCGACAAAAATAGCTCACAAGGTATGAACTCACTATATTATTCATTCATCATGAGTTTCTTGAAAGAAAATCATCCTGAAATACTAAAATCCATCGATAAGATATATGAATCTGACCTTTCCAAAATCAGTCAAGTAATTGACTGCTATTGTCAATTTGTGGGTATACCTTCTCAACAGATTATGGGTGAATATATCAATTATAAGGATATTCAGCATCGTTACAAAGCTATCGCCGTTGTTCTACGTATTTTTCAGCCGGAAAAATTAGATAATCTGAAAACAAAAGTAAAAAGTAGCATATATAAGGAACTTGGCCCTTATTTGAAAATAAATAATGACACATTACAGAAATCTATCATCTGTGCTTGCAATCAATTTGACCTCTATCGTGATTTCAAAAAGGAAATTAAACAGATTGCCAATTATTACCTTATTGACAGGCATTTCGATGGGGTTTAGTATTATTTGTACAATCACACCAGTTCTGCTAATTCGGCAATTCTGCCCGGTTCCAAAAATATAGTCCTTGAATTTTAAATACTCAAGGACTATTTTGTGCTTCTTATCTGAATTGCATTAAAAATAATAGTAACATTTTTTAATCGGAAACTACCAAGACTCAACAAACTTACGTTTCTTTATCCACCAAATAATCAAACCGACCAATACACCGCAACCCATTAAAAAATAAAGAAGGCTTGACACCGCTGGTTTTGAAACCTCTTTTGATTGTGCTTTGCGTAGCTCCATTTTCGTTTCAATTTGTTGACGACTTTCTACCTTCTGAGCTTTCCAATTGGTATCGAACCTACTCTCAAGCTGCAGCTTTTCAGAATAATGTTCCTTTTTCGTATAGACTTTTCCCTTATGTAGCTGAACAGCACCATCCTGCATAATCTGGATCCCTTCACCTTCAATTTGCATCACATATCCATCTGTTACTAAAGCCTCTTTATCTGATCGAACAATTTGTTTATGTTCCGTGTGCTGTGCTATAGTAGCATAATTGGTATTTTTCTCTTTGATACCAAACTCTTGTGATCCCTTGGTTTTTTCAACCTTTCTAAACAAACCGCAGCTGCTAACCAGTAGCAGCATTGCGATTATCTGTAGTGTATTCTTCATTTTTAACGCGCTTTAATTCAATCTGTAACCTATTATGAAGTTTCACGAGATCATCATATTTCACTTGCAAATCCGCTAAGGTCTTAGCGCAAGACGTACGTTCGTCATTTGCCAAACGTAACCCTTCATTAAGATCTTCAATGATCGTCCGTAATTGCTCAATATCTTTCTCTAATCTATTGGCATATCGTTCCCATTTTTCAATTACCTTTCCGGCATTCTCAACATTTGTTGCCTCCACTTCAGCTTGCTGCTTGGGCCTTCCAACAAAATACCCCCCTACAGCTGTCACTACAGGGATAATCAATTTCTCCAAAATCTCAAGTAATTCCATTATAACTTCCTTTTGTTAACGGTTTAAATTTTTCCCAGGGAAACTGCATCCCTGGATCCTCCTTTCTTCCAGGCGCAATATCCGAATGCCCCAAAATCTCCCGAATTGAATAAGTACGGACAATTGTTTTACACACAGCTATCGCCACATTGATCTGTTTTTCGGTATAGCTCTCCGTACCCTTATTTTGCAATTCAATTCCAATGCTACAATTATTCAAATCTCTTTGACCGGCCCAGGTACTAAGGCCCGCATGCCAACATTTAATATTAAATGGGGCCAATTGCGTTATAACACCATCACGGCTGATATGAAGATGGGCGGAAACCTTGCTCCGGGAATCAGTCATCCAATCAATTGCACTCGTTGCATTGGATGCACCATCGTAGTGCATAATAATATAAACGGGTTTAATAATTCCACCTTTGTTTGGTGTATCTCTATAAGAAACACCGATCAATTTGTTTTCTTTAATTTCCATATCACGAACTTTTTTTATGACTTAACCTGTTTCTACGCTAAAAAAATTGCCATTGTGTATTAAAAAAGGGAAACACACTTTATCAATCGTCATTTAGCTTCTATTTTTATACAAAGTTAAGTGTGATCCTTTGTCGCAGAACGGACTATTAGCTGGATGTAAGCGGTAGGTTACAGATACCGAATATTACACAGAATTTTCTTCGGTGTACGCGTTCACCAAAAGTGAGTTTAACAGGACTAACTCTTCATAGTCCCCTCAAAAGCAAGCAATAACACAACAAAATATTACTGAAATTTATGAGGAAACATGTTACCAAGACCGTGATATCATTGTCATATCACAACAGACCTCACATCATTGACGAGGCATCAAACATTTCCTGTGCTGCTTTGTTATTTGTTTGTTATAGCATAGGATGAGTTATACCGTGAAGGCTAGGAAGTTGGTTCGCCTAGCCTTTTTTGACGAATAAAACCAACGTATCTGACTGATCCGCCCATCGCAATGACATAATCATTTTTTACAGAGGTTTCAATTTACACTATATTGCTTCCATGGCCCTGCAGACAATACCATCTACAATACAATCACAAATCTAGTTGACATAAATCCTACGATTTTTTATTAAATTCGTAGGAGAGAAATCTAAATTCAATAGATTATATGTTACATCCAAAAATGCGATTGATCGACATCGTCATTTAACTTTACATGCGTGAATCTTGATTTATAATACAATGAACAAGTTTGCTTTATTAGTCGGAAACGACATTAATAATATTTCACCAGGAATAAGCTGGAGTGATTTGCTACACAAAATCAAAGAAAAGTATAAAGTCAGCTCATTAGAAAATGGACAAAAACCTTTTCCTATGTTGTATGAGGAAATATTCCTGAACGCAATTCGAGAAAAACATATTAATGAAAGAGAACTTAAAACCTATATATCGGATTGCGTCTCTCAAATCAATCAAAACGAAATACACCAATTAATTCGGGATCTTTCGATCGAAAACATAATCACCACTAACTATGAATTCAGTTTAGAAGGAGAAATCGCCACAGCAAATACCGGCTTAATCCGTGAAACGACCTACAGTGTATTTCGTAAACACCAAATCGGCAACACGAGCTATTGGCATATACATGGTGACTGCCTAAATCCATCTTCCATTAACCTAGGTTATGAACATTACTGTGGCCAATTGCAAAAAATGAGGGATTATGTGGTTAATGGGACAAATTATAATTCACAAACGGTCTACAAGGCTGCATTAATTAAAAGATTAAGCCGAAAAAAGGATACTAAACTCCAATCCTGGATTGATTTATTTTTCACGCAGGATATCCACATTCTAGGTCTATCACTTGATTTTGTAGAAATAGACCTTTGGTGGCTCCTAACCTATCGCGCCAGAAATAAGTATTATAGACGAAGCGCCTTTATTGAAAATCAACTCTTTTATTATATAACTAAAAAATGGTATGCACTCTCCAAAGATAAAATGCAATTACTTCAAGCAAACGATGTTGAAATTGTCGTTATTGACGAAACCAATAAAACTAAATACTACAAGAAAGTCCTCGCAGGAATAAAAAATAGATATAAGCTACCCAGCAAAATTTTAAGTTGAACCACAGAGCAATTCATAGATTTTCAACTTGTTATCATGTCATTAATAGAAAAAGAATTTCGCGCTGTCAAACTAAACAAATTTACATTAAGCATTGAAAGCTTTCTGAATAGTCTATTCTTTAGGAAAACAAAGTTTATACTTACCAAACCCTTTTCAGCAATAAAATTGAAAAGTGAAATTAGCCATGTAGTTTATTTAAACTGGATGGTACCTCTCGCCAAAATTAGACAATTCGTCCCCTCAGGAATTGCCCTCGATCTTGTCGGTGACCATGTTTTATTTTCAGTGCTAACTTACCGCCATGGCCATTTCGGCCCTGCAAAACTATATCATTTAAAATCCTTATATGGGTCACCTCTACAGAGTAATTGGAGACTTTACATCAGTCAAACCCAAAAGCAATTTAAAGTGCCTACAGTCCTATTTCTCGCAAATGTAATGAGTAGCCAGATCTATTGCATCGGTAGTCGTTTATTCAGTAGCATGATGTATACACATCAACCTTTGGCTTTCCAACATAACCATATCGGCGTTCAAACTCACACCAAAATAATCCCGGGAAGAAGCAATGCACCAGACTTGGAGGTTGTTTGCCACCCCTGTGATCACTGGAATATTCCAAGTCAATTTCTCCATCTGTCGAAAGATATCAATCAACTCCTGAATAAAATAATTATTCAGGACCAAGCCTTAACTCCACTGGACAATGGCCTATTCCGACAGGCGAATATTGCGTTAAAGTTCGATCCAAAAGACATAAGACCTTTAAAAATTGATTTCTTTAAAAGCGAAACATTAGCTGATATTGTTCAGCATGAAAAGTGTTTTGCTTTCGAAATACCGGCGGTCTCATTTTTTATGAATCACGAAAAAACAATAAAATTATGAACTTTATCGATTTTAGTATAGCTGTATTGCTCGCGAACGCGATGCCCCATTTTATTTTTGGAATAACAAAAGTTCGCTTCTTGGGGCTTTTTGGTTATACGGCAACGGCAAATATTTGTTATGCACTATGCCAATGTATAGTCGGAATCGGTCTGTTTCATCACAAATACGGGCTAGATAAACTTTTTAGCAATGGTTTTGCACTTGGCAGCACATTAGTTCTAATACTTTATTTTATTTTCGGCAGCTTACTGCTTGTGAAGTTCCAGAAAAAATAAATATTCTTTTTCTGGAAACTCCCTTTGTTGCTCCATACAGCTTTAGGCAATTTAAGGTTGTTAATCTCCCGATGGATGGGTAAAAAATTCCAACATGGCAGATAAAGCAGTAGCCGAATGCATGCGATCACTATTTTCCAATGTATCCTGTGTTGCTTCTGCCCCCCTTCTTATCATATCTTTTTCAAAATAAGATAATGCTTCCAGCAAAGATTCATGTTTCCCATTTGTCAGGCATTCAGCCAACTCGAAGGCATCCTGCATTGCTACATTCGCCCCCTCACCAGCAAATGGCGGCATGCGATGAGCTGCATCTCCGATCATTGTAAGGTTAGTCTGTGTTTCCCAGTGTTGATCAAGAGCAAAATAATATTGGGGACGGGGTATAAACTGTACATTGTCATTCACAAAAAACTCATCCCAAACCGTGGTCCATCCAGGGAAATGATCTTTAAACCATTGCGATACTTGCTTATTGTCCTTAAAATCAATTCTAGCCTTATTATAATCATCTTCTAGAATCTTTGTACTTGCAACAAACATCATTGAACCATCACCTTTTGTACCATATCCGATAAATTGTTCCGCTCCAAAAGCCATCACTTTACCACCGTTAGCCAATTTAAAAAGATGAGGAGCATTCTTTTCAGCATCATAGATATTTCCCTCAACCAATGTAATTCCCGAATATATAGGCGTTAGATGACTTAAGTAAGGACGTACTCTTGAATTTGCCCCATCTGCTGCGATCACCAGATCGGCATATGCATCCACTGCATGTTTAAAATGCAACAACCAACCTTCACCATATCTTTCCATTCCAACGAATTGACTATCCCAAACAACGGTATGCGATTCCAAAGCATTCAATAAGATATCTCGCAAAGGGGCTCGGTCTATTTCCGGCCGATTTTCGGCGACTGACTGCTCTTCATCATGGTCATCAAATTTTACGATGAGATCCTGATCAACGATACGCAGCTTACTCGCAGTCGGTCGATGATATTTATAGAACTCTTCTATTAATCCTGCGCGTTTCATCGCTTCAAGTCCCGTCCCTTCATGAAGATCCAAAGTAGAGCCCTGTACACGAACTTCAGGATTTAAATCCCGCTCATAAACGGCTACATCAGCCCCCTTTAACTGTAATAATCGAGCTAACGTAAGGCCTCCAATTCCACCGCCAATTATGGCTATTTTTTTATTTTCTATTAACATCTTATTTGTTTTAAAATTCATAAAACAAAACTATTGAGATGTAAGCGATGATAATAGTATAAATCGGTCGTTTTTATTTTTTAACAGCTCTTTGGGAACTACTCCCGAAAATTTCTTAATCTCTTTAATAAAATGAGTCTGATCGAAAAAATGTTCCTCTGGAAAAAGTTTCCCTTTTGCAATGTGATCCAATGAGGACCTAAAACGTAAAATATTACAGTACGACTTTAAAGAAAGTCCAAATTGCTGATTAAAATAACGATTGATTTGCCTGCTGTTCCAAAAAATCTGTTCGGAGAGTTCGGCAACTGAAATCGCTCCCTTACGCTGATAGATCAGTTCAAATAATTTACGCTTTCGCTCATCAATCATAGAAGGAAGAAGTGACTTAATAATTTGTACAGATTTAACAACAAATAACTCAAAATCAACTAAATCCAATTCACAAAAACCCCAAAAATCAGTCGAAAGAAACTTACCCGTATTGATGATACCGGCAATACTTTCTTTTAAAATATACTCCGCCCCAAGCAATTTAAAGCTGATACAAAATAGTTGTCCGTCAATAGGAATAGTCGCTTCTTCATGGGGCATTGTTCCTAGACCAAGTAAAACGATCCGAAAGTTATCTACAGAAGATTTGAAAAGAAACAAATCAACACGTCCATCTGGCAAACCGATGGTTTCCTTTATAACGCCAGATTCATTACGCAAACACCAAAAGCTATCCACAAAACTTGCGATCGCTTCATCAGGTTTAACTATTGTATATTGTAGGCCATCTTCCATCATCAATTGTCCTTATCATTCATATTTTGAGTATGCTAATTGATATAACAACATAAAATTAACGATTAAATCTTAAGTTTACTTATTGTCTAAAACCTGAACAATAAGGTCTTGACTTCATCACCAACGAACTTATTTCCCCGACTAAGCCACAAGATGATGAAACAATGAATAACTTGCGCTACGCAACCGTTCTTTCGTACTGAAAACGATTGGCTGTTAAAGTCAATGAAATTACACGTTCAAATCTTTCCCAATTGATGGATTAAACAAGGGGTACAAGGACGGATTCCACATCATAAATACAAGTCAAAAAGACATTTATAAATCAGAAAACCAAATATTTACGACATATAAAATATTTTTTAAAATCGATTTTGAGAAATAAAAAAAATAGATCATTTTTACTATCATTTAGCTAAGATTAACAGGGAAAGTAAGACCGTAAGGTACTATCATTTATTTTTTATTGATTCTATATGTCATTTAAGAGAATTGCCTATTTCTTTTCGGGATTTTTGTTATTTATTGGTTGTAAAAGAGATATTCATCCAGGAATTGTACCACCTGATCCCGAAGTCATTGAAAAAGATAAATTACCCATTCCTACAGGTTTCACAAGTGATCTAGGTTCAATAAAAATTAATACAATTGCCAATGCAAACCAACCCGGCGAAGAATTCCCAGGCTGGATACGCGATATCTCTGGCAATAGTGCGAGTTATTGCCACCCAGATGTTGAATATTTCCCTGCCGGTTTCAAAGGATACAAATATTGGATGGTATTTACGCCATATTTTGGCATAATCGGGTCAGACCGTACCGCCTCACTCTATGAAAATCCGACTGTGGTAGTTTCTAATGATGGAAAAGAATGGATTACTCCGGTAGGATTAATAAATCCTATTCAACGACGTCCGGCACTAGAAGATTCTTTCATCCAAAAGGACGGCAGCCCTAATCAAGGTTATTGGTCCGATGTAGACTGGAATTTCAACGGTGAGGAATTCGAACTATATTATAGAGGTTGCTTTTTCTCAAGCAAAATTTTAAAAAAATGGGGCGCCAAAAGCGCAAACAACAATAAAAAATTAAATGAAGAAGCTGAACGGGTTATTGTAAGACAAACATCAAAAAATGGAATTGACTGGACACCGCTGGAACTCGTGTATAATAGTAATGAACCTACATCTTTCCAAGATAACCATATCCTTTCACCAACATTTGTGAGAAATTCGAAAAACCTAACGACGAGTTACGAAGTGGATTTCATGCCAAGCTACAAAGCACCAATTATGACCAATATCCTATCGCGTATTTCTACAAATGGCTTAGATTTCACCGCTTATCGCGACAGTAAGAAAGTTGAATTTATGAATAAACCTTGGCTAGAATTCAGCAAGGGATATTCGACTTGGCATCTGCAAGGCTCCTATATTGATGGATACTATTTTCTATGTCTGGCAATTGGAAACGTCGATCGATTTACCTCAGATATGAATTATCTAGCCTATTCAAAGGATGGTCTACACTTTCGCGTCTTCGAAAAACCTTTAGCTGCGGCCAATGTATACCGCTCTTCTGTATTCCAAAAGACCTCTTCCTCAAAAAGCATTGAATTTGGTGCTGTAATTGGTTATAAGTCTGGAGCCTTTGGCTATCGTGAATTCACCATCAACAAACAGGTACTGGAAGATGGTTTAAAATAAAACACCTATATTTAGGTTCAAAATCATTTCGATGGAGTTATTTCCGACAATAGATATTCAAGAATTTAGAAAAGACCAGCTTGCAGGTAATCAAGGATATTTATACTCAGAATTACGTGGTGAACATCATATAGCGCGTCCACATCAACATCACTTTTTTTTATTGGTTCTTTTTGACCAAGCAGAAGGTGTCCATACGATTGATTTTAAAGATTATCACATTGATCGTCATCAAATCCATATCCTGTTTCCAAAACAAGTTCATAGCTGGAAATTAGGGGCCAATACAACTGGTTTCCAATTGATGGTTGATAGAGAATACTTCGAGAAATTTTCACCCAATTTCCGTTTTTCATTCGCTTACTATCAACGTAATCCTGTTATCTCACTCTCCAACGAAACATTTGCTCTACTTTATTATGAATTTAATGCGATAAGAAAAGAACTTGAGGACCACAATTGCGTTCCTGCTATTATCTATTCTCGCACAGCTGTGATCGCATCGATACTAAGCAAAGAGGTACAAAAGGTAGTCCAAAATGAACAAAATAATGAATCCAATCCACGTCTCTTAAAGTTACAGGAGTTAATTGATATCCATTTTCGGCATGAGAAGTCGGTATCTTTCTATGCGAAAGAACTTAATATATCCACCCCGCACCTTACTAAAATCTGCCGTCAAAAGCTCGAAGTATCTCCAAGCCAGCTCATTCAGCAACGAACTATCTTGGAAGCAAAACGATTGTTAAAAGCAACCGATCTATCTATCAAAGAAATTTCGTTCAAACTTGGTTTCGTCGACTCTCCTTACTTCTCCAATTTCTTCAAACAACATACAGGTCTGAATCCAAAGCAATTTAGAACGGACTGAGGTTCGCCAATACCTAGCATAAACTAAATTTTGCTCCAATACTTCTTCGTTAAAAATAAACAGCAAGTCCATTTGCGAAACAAAAACTTGTTATTTTTACATAAAAACACCATTATCAATGATTTCTGAGCTTATTAACCTTGTAATGGACACAACTCTTTTCATCTTTGGCCGAGGCTCCAGTAACGAACGGCCAGAGAAAGAAAAAATAATTTCAAATTTGTGCCCCCCTTTGACGCTAGTTACTGCTTTGGTTGTTACGCTACTTCGCCACAGTCGGATTGCACCAATTGATTTCTTTTGGATTATACCTGTTAGTTTATCAATGGGTTTTATCCTACTTTTTATCCCGCTTCGACTACGCTGAATAGCACCATGGAGAATCGCGACATACATCAAAGCTTCTCTTAGTTTTTCCTGCTTAGTTTGGATTGCAATTCTTATTTTTATATTTTGACTTTAACGCGCTAAAAATGGCAATAAAAGATATTAAAATTGTAAAAACTGAAATTCTATCAGACAACTGGTACACTTTAAAAAAAGTGACTTATCAATACAGCAAACCCGATGGTACGGTACAGCAACAAAGCCGAGAAGCTTATGATCGTGGCAATGGAGCTGTCATTTTACTCTATAATACCAGTACTCAAACAGTCATATTAACAAGACAATTTCGAATACCCACCTACATCAACGGAAATGAATCAGGCATGCTTATCGAAGCTTGTGCAGGTCTACTTGATCAAGATTCTCCCCACGACTGTATAAGAAGGGAAACAGAAGAAGAAACAGGCTATCAGATCAAGGAAGCAAAAAAGATATTTGAAGCTTATATGTCTCCAGGTTCTGTAACTGAAATTCTACATTTTTTTATAGCAGAATACACTAATAACATGAAAGTTGGCGATGGCGGTGGTTTAGAAGAAGAGGAAGAGCATATTGAAATTCTAGAAATCAATATCGAAGAAGCACTACATATGATTGATACAGGTGAAATCAAAGATGGAAAAACCATTATGCTACTACAATATATTCGTTTAAAAAATATACTGTAGACGCCTATTTTAGATGATTAGGGCTAGTGATTAACTTTCTCAAAGATAAACTTTGGGTCTTGGAAATTGACGGTTGAAGGTATATAATGTGGAATTCCCATATACACTTGCTCCGCTCCTGTACCTAAAATATACAGAGACCCTTTTTTTAATAAAACAAAGGGTCTTCTTTTTTTCTGTCCCCAGCCAAATGGCGTATAATAATAGTCCCCAAGCAATGTGTCTTTTTGGATATTGCCGCGAATATCTCCTGAATCAACCTCGCCTCCAGGTCTATAAAAGAACAATTTACCATGAAAACGGCTCTCAAAAAGATTAAGATCCAAACGGGCACTATCCCGTTCACTATGCGCAATATAACTCAATACTTTAGTATCTCGCCTCCGCTCTTCACAGCTTATCAACAGCAGAGCCGAAAAAATAAAATAAACAGCAATCGAAAATAAACGCATTTTTCTTTTGATCTACGATAATTAACCCTGCCTCAAGATAAACACAAAATTCAACAATACACAAGGAAATTGACATAAGATGCTTTTTCCAAACTCGATTTACTTAGATTCTCTATATAAGAGAACTTAATGCGACCTACACTTCACCAAATCTCCTATTTTTTTCCTTCCATTCAACATAGTTCGCTTTTAAGCAGTGCCCACAAGGACGATATTGATGCTGTAGCGCTTCTTGCTCAGTGGCAAAAAAGCCCCTGTTCTCCCGCTTCATCCTTTTTCCCGAAATACAACAAAGCAATCCATAAATTTTTAGTTTTTCATTGCCTCCTAAGCGAATTTCTCCCGTTCGAATCTTGGCGTGCAATGAAGCATCTGATATATTTTTATGCCATTCCATTGTGCGGGTTTTATCTCTCGGCGTCGTGAAAAATAATACCCAACGCATGACGTTCACCAGAAGTAACCTCACTCACACCATGCTTCATATTTACCCTAAAGTATCCCATCTTACCTTTTTCGGGTTTAAAATTTGTTGCAAATAGGACGAGATCACCTTTTTTAGGTTTCAAAACAACAGCCTTTGACTGCGCTCGAGGTATTTGTTGCGTTAGGACAAATTCCCCCCCTGTAAAATCTATTTCTGGCTCGTTCAACATAAACACCGCTTGCATCGGAAAATAGATTTCTCCATATAAGTCCTGATGTAGGGTATTGAAACCTCCTTGACTATATTTCAAAATCAATACTGTTGCCTGTTCTTGTTCTTTCAAGCGGCAATCCGTCAAAAGGTCTTCATGTTTCATCGAAAACGACTTATCGACTTTCAGCGCGCGAAACCAAGCATTAGCAATGACGGCCAGATGGGGATAAAGTTGGGATCGAATTGTTTGAATCAACTCTGGTAGTGGGTAGTCAAAATATTTGTACTCTCCTATTCCGAATCGATATCTCTCCATAACGACAGTTTTACGGTAGAGCGTCGAATCGCTATACCCTTTTTTTAATAGATCGCATTGTAAATCTGTCAATAGATTTGGAATGACCACATAACCATGTTTATGCATTTCTTCTGTAATCGCAGGCCAATCTAGATTTTCTATGTTTTGAATGACATTTTCCATACCACGAATCTCCACATTAAAGTCCTGTCAAAAAATCCGAAATATGCTAAAAATGATGTATCATAAAAGGAACGTGAACATTTATAGCTCAAGACAATCCATATCAAAAAAAACTAGCCATTTCCAACATTAATCACGATTTTTTCTGCCAAGGCTTTAAGCTGAACCATATCAGCATAGTCGAGCTTTAAGGCTTCAAAAATCTGCATGGGAACACAGCTCGCCTTTTCCTTTAATTGCAATCCTTGTGCGGTAAGCTGTACTTTCACCACCCGTTCATCTTCTTTGCTTCGTGTCCGGGTAAGCAATGCTTTAGTCTCCAAACGTTTCAACAGTGGCGTAAGCGTTCCATTATCTAGAAATAGCTTAGCCCCCAATTGATTTACTGTTTGCTCATCATTCTCCCATAAAGCCATCATGGTGATATACTGGGGATAGGTCAAGTCAATCTCTTCAAGGATAGTTCGATATTGCTGCATAATTTCCCTATGTAGCACATAGACTGAAAAGCAAAGCTGCTTATCTAATTTTAATAAATCATCCATCTTACAAAGATATTGAGTTTTTAAGGGATTGAAAAACAGTAATCAACTATTTGTACTCAACAACAAAATCTTCCTTGGGTACTCGAACTTTCTTCATTGTTGAAATCCAATCCCGGGAACTGTCTGCGACACCAACATACATTAACGAGACACTTTTTAATCCGTGTTTCTCCAATTGCAATACCGCATCCACCACATGGCTATCGAAGCCTTCTGCAGGGGTAGAATCGACACGAAGTTCAGCTGCCTGAGCCAAAGCCAAACCTAAGGCTATATAAGTCTGTCTTGCCGTGTGCGCAAAATTTCTTTCTGCTGCTTCATTCAGATAAATTGACTTTAACTTCTCGGTATAGGAACCAAAACGTCCACGAGGTAGTTCTCGTTCATCCGTTGTAAAATCATAAACTTTATCAATACGTTCTTCCGTATAACGATCCCATGCAGCGAAAACAAGCACATGTGAACATTCACGCATACAGTCTGGATTTAGTGCTCCTTTTGCCAATTCTTCTTTCAATGCCTGATTTTCAACAATCAATATCTTAAATGGCTGTAAGCCCGAAGAAGTAGGTGCAAAACGAGCAGCCTCCACGATTTTGTCTACATTTTCCTGACTAACTTTTTTTGTCGGATCATATGCTTTCACAGCATGACGCCATTTTAAATCTTCTATTAGTGACATATAATTATTTAATTATTTTAAGAAAATCATGGATAATATTGCTAACAATGCAGGAACTCCTTGTACAAAAAATATCTTTTTGCTCGCTGTGATTCCACCAAAAACCCCAGCCACTAGGACACAGCCTAGAAAAAACAGGCGTACATTTCCACTCCAGACCGGATCATTGATAAAAAAGGACCAAGCTAAACCCGCAACTAAAAAACCATTGTATAAGCCTTGATTTGCGGCAAGTCCTTTGGTCGGTTTGAAAAGCTCAGCAGGGAGAGCCTTGCCAAAACTACGTTTTCCTGCAGTTTCCCAAGCAAACATTTCCATCCATACAATGTATACATGTTCTAAGAGTACGAGCGCTGTCAGCACATTAGCCAAGTTATTCATCTATTATTCGTTAGTTGATACAGTCAATTTAACATCTATATTACCCCTTGTTGCATTTGAGTAGGGACAAACCTGATGTGCTTTTTCAATCAATTGCTGGGCGACTTCCAAACTCACTCCCGGAATATTGGCATGTAATTCTGCTGCAAGACCAAAGCCTCCATTTTCCAATTGCCCTATGCTCACACGAGCAGTGACAGAAGTTTCTCCCGTTTTTACCTTTTCTGATCTGATCACCAAATTCAAGGCACTATCAAAGCAGGCGGCATAACCGGCAGCGAAAAGCATCTCTGGGTTAGCATAATCGTCATTTGCTCCACCAAGACCTTTAGGCATGCGAACCGCTAAATCCAGTACACCATTTTCACTTGTTACCTGACCGTTTCGTCCTCCTTTGGCTGTCGCGCCGATGTTATATAACGTTTTCATATCTTAATTTGTTTTGACTGCACAAATGTATATCAAGAAATTATATTGTGCAAAATATAATATTGCAATTTACATTAAGATGAGAATAGCGAAATCCAAAGATATCACCGTAAGTTTTGAATTTAATATAAAACAATTACATTTGATTATTGCAAATAGATTTTAAATGAAAACGACTTCCATAGAACAGTTTTATCAGGAGATCAATGCCGGTATTCCAAAGGAAATAGCAAGAGAAATTGGTCATTTTAATGTATTCAGCTTTGAGGAGCTTGCGGCTAAATTAAAAGACAAACCGGTCATGCCCTACAATAAGCGTACCTACTACAAAATAAGCTTAATCACAGGGAAAAACATAGCCGAATATGCCGATAAGGTAATCGAAATTGATGAATCCGCGCTTGTATTTGCCACACCGAAAGTTCCTTACCATTGGATACCAAAGGACGAAGATCAAAGAGGTTATTTTTGTGTTTTCACCGATGAATTTCTAGCAAGGAATAAAAGTGGTGTGATCATAGATGATCTGCCGATCTTTCAACCTGGAGGACTTCCTATTTTTCAAATATCACCTGAGCAACGAATTGAAGTAGAGGAAATTTTTCTAAAAATGAATAAAGAGCTATCTTCAGATTACGTCTTTAAATATGATCTACTGCGAAATTATGTACTGGAAATTATCCACTATGGGCAAAAACTCCAGCCAAAGAGTATGACGAATCCAACGTCTAATGCCTCAAATAGAATCACATCTCTATTTATAGAATTACTAGAAAGGCAATTCCCCATTGAATCCCCAATGCAACGCCTACAACTACGAACAGCTAATGATTTTGCGGAACGGCTTGCCATACATGTCAACCACCTGAATAAAACCCTAAAAGAAAATACAGGTAAAACAACAAGCCATGTCATTGCCGCAAGGATCGTACAGGAAGCTAAAATATTGCTACGACAAACCGATTGGAACATTTCTGAAATCGCATTTTCACTTGGCTTTGAAGAGATAGCCCACTTTTCAAATTTTTTCAAAAAACAGACAGGTTTGGCACCAAACAATTTCCGCTCTCAAACGTTATAATTTGAATTTTACAAATATCCATTTGCTTATTGCAAAGGAGAATCCGTCTTTTTAAAGGACCTTTGTGTTGTTGAATCTTAAAACAAATCAAAAATGACTACAAATAAAATAGCTTTGGTAACAGGCGGAAGTCGTGGCTTAGGTAGAAACATGGCAATTAATCTTGCGAAAAAAGGAATCGATGTCATCTTAACCTATAACAGTAATCGAGAAGAAGCAGATCATGTGGTTTCACATATACAGTCTTTGGGACAAAAGGCTGCCGCATTCCAATTAGACGCAGGTAATGTGCAGTCTTTTGATCTCTTCATCGAACGAGTTACACAGCATATAAAACAAGAAACAGGACAACCAAACTTCGATTTCCTAATCAATAATGCCGGAACAGCATTATACGCCCCTTTCATGGAAACTACGGAAGAGCAATTCGATATAGCTTATAATATCCATTATAAAGGGGTATTTTTTCTCACGCAGAAAGTTCTTCCCTATTTGAACGATGGTGGACGTATTATCAATATTTCTTCTGGTCTCGCACGTTTTGCATTTCCGGGATCATCTGCCTATGGCTCGATGAAAGGAGCAATCGAGGTATTGACGAGGTATCTTGCCAAAGAACTTGGTCCCCGTGGTATTGCAGCAAACGTTGTCGCTCCCGGTGCAATCGAGACAGACTTTGGTGGCGGGCATGTGCGGGATAACAAAGAAACAAATGCGCATATTGCAGCTGTTACAGCTTTAGGACGTGCTGGTGTACCTGACGATATCGGCGGTGTGGTTGCCTTCCTTTGTACCGAAGACGCAAGATGGATCAACGGACAACGTATTGAGGTATCCGGCGGAATGAATCTTTAGTAACATACCACCTAAATAAGCACATATCTGAGGCTATTAGCTATGTGCTTATTTTAAAGTATTTCTTCACCAATTTCAACCAATTTCTCCCCTTTTAGCCTAAAAATTATAATGCTATTATCATTTTCTTCCTTACCTCATAAATTGTACGTTGACTGATTACCCGAATGATTATGTTTGTAGCATAAGAATATGATACAACTTGCTATAATAAGTGATATTCATGCCAATTTAATTGCATTGGATGCGGTATTAACGGATATCAAAAACAGAGGATTAACACAAATCTACTGCTTAGGTGATCTTGTTGATTTCGCTCCCTGGGGGAATGAAGTCATTAACAGAATACAAGAAAAAAACATTCCATGTCTACTAGGAAACCATGACCAGAGAATTGCTTTTGACGAAGCCATTATCCCTTTACCACACCATGATGTAATAGAGGCTTCAAATCGGGAAATCGCCATCAACATAAGCAAGAAGGAGATATCAGCCCCTCATAAAAAGTGGTTAGCAACATTACCCTACAACATTGAACTAACCTTCAAGCTTGGAACGAGTCTCAGGAAAATACTGCTTGTGCACGCGAGCCTTCAAAGCAACGACGAGTACATCCATGAATCAACTCCAAAGCATGCTCTATCGACTCAATTAAAGCAAAGAGCAATCGATATTCTGGTGATGGGGCATACACACCATTCTTATATTCAACAGGATGGAGACGTCTTGTTTATCAATGGTGGTTCAGTCGGGCGTAGTAAAGAAAAAGACAGAAAAGCGACCTACGCAATAATAACCTTATCTGATAAAGAAATTAATGCCGAGATCGTTAAAGTAGATTACCCAATAACAGCTGTCGCAAATGCAATTTACGAGAGCAATATCCCCGATTTCTACGGAGACTTCTTACTTGCGAATAATACACTTTAATCATTGTCTATTTGCCTCAATAGTTAAAGGTGTCCTTTCAATTTTAACATAAAAATCCCCGACACATACTCCGCATTATTTTCAAAGAGAGGATCTCCTAAAAAAACAATACGATTGCATCGGGGATTTATGTACAATTGTTATTTCAGAAACAGTTTCCGAATAGCTTTATTACCAACATCCAGAAGATAGATATTACCATCTTTATCTACTACCACATCTTTTATCAGACCAAACCGTGCTGTCGATAAAGTCCCATCCACATATCCATTCGTTCCCTTTATCAAAGTAATCACTTCTCGTGTCGACATATTGACCTCCCGAATAGCATAATTGTAGTTATCGGCAACAATCAATCTGTTATTTAATCCTGCTGTGATACCGCCTATTCCGTTGAAATATGTGTTCGTTCCAATCCCATCTTGATAGCCCGCATCCGAACCTCCAACCCAACGTTCCCCACGTGCATCACCCGGTCTTACAATTTCGATCCCGTTATTGCTGCTCGTATTCTGATCCGAATAATACAAAACTCCTTGACTATCCACAAAGGGCTTAGCCATTACCCAACTAGGTCCAGGTACCTTAGTATAATTTCCAGCCACGTTGACTTTGTTTATACCCTGCGCAAAACCAGCTACTGCGACATATAAATTCCCTGACAGATCTAAACACATTGAACCCGGAGAAAATCCTTTTGCATGTATAGTGCGTTTGCCCGCAGGTGTAATTTTAAAGATCTGATTTGTTCGCTGATCGCTGACATAAATATTGTTTTGTGGGTCAACAACTATTCCTGTAGGATAGTCGAATACAGCATTGGCACCATCTACCTGCAAAATAGATACACTTCCAGTCGGGGATACCTTTTTAACTTGTTTATTCTCTGGATCTGCGACATATAAATTTCCCTGCGGATCAATTGCCATTCCAGCTAGGTTATTGCCGAATACCGCACTTCCTGGCCCCCCTACGAATGTCATTACACCTGCGCGACGGAACGGTTGCGGTGCTAAAGCATCCTGACCGCCAACGATTACCTTTACCTCGCCTGTTGCAACACCCTGTGGTGCCTCCATAACCAACTTATTCTCACTAGCACTTGTCACAGGGGTCAAAACACCATTAAAATAAACCCTATTTTCGGCAGCATTTGTACTAAATCCAGTTCCCAATAAGGTTACACTTGTTCCCGCCAAACCATTGTCTGGACTTATAGAACGAATACCAAGCGTCTGATCCTTAAACTGTGGTCCTTCCACGGATTGATCGTTGACTACAACCCTTACCTTTCCGGATCCAGTTCCTCCAGGGATGATCAACTTAAGCTGATTTTCACTACTTGAAGAAACAGCAACTTGCTTTCCATTTATAAAAACCTGATTTTCGTCAAGTTCTTTACTAAACAATAGCCCACTTATTGTCATTTCAGCCCCTTTTGGGCCACTCAAAGGAGAAACTGCGCCGATTTCAGGCTTGCCTACAACCGTAAATTTCGGACCTGAAATTTTCTGTTCATTGATATTCACGGATAGAAGTCCTGTACTGACGCCAGCTGGAGCCACTACGACAATTTTTTCAGGACTAGACTCCAATACGACCGCGATCTTTCCATTGAAATCAACGATGTTCCCCGAACTGACTTTTTCGAAGCCTTCACCCGTTAGGGTAACTTTGGTTCCCGCCCCACCTGTTAATGGTTTAATACTGCGGACGACCTGATAAGTAAAATTCTGTCCTTGCGACTTTTTACCATCCACACGAACTTCTACAGCACCATACCCCGCATCTTCGGGAATTTCTGCAACGATTATTTTATCTGTAACACTTACAACCAAAGCTTTTTTGCCATTAACATAGACTTCTGCAGGTTTATCTGTACTACCAAACCCCTCCCCATCAATCCGTAGCTGGGTGCCTCCTGTACCATTTGTCGGAAAAATTTTTGAGACTGAAAGATCTTGATAGGTATAAGTACCAACATCAAAACTATTACTTCCATACTTCAAGACAATTCCTCCACTTTTGTCACCTTTTGGCACACGTAAAACAACCGATGTTGGAGTAGCGCTAATCACTTCTGCCGAACTCCCTGCAACTGTTGCAGAAAATTCTGTAATTGCCCCGCTGAAGCCCTGTCCTTCAATCGTAACTAGTGTGCCAGCTTTACCAGAATTAGGGTAATAACTATCCACTTTAGCCGGAATTTTATCGACCAATTCTTCCTTTTTACTGCAACCGATCGTCGCAATAGCCATCCATATAGATATGATGACTAGATTAATTGTATTTTTCATTGGAATAAATTCTTATAACTATATATCCGCTATCCTTTTAGGTTTTTCCCAAATGACCAAACTAGAATGTATATCGAACCCCACATTGTATTTGTGCTCTTGAGTTAAAATAATCGATGCTATAAGGCTGCCCAGGATCACTAAAGGTAAATACGGGCCAGCTATCAGCATTTTGCCTCGGCGGAAATAATGATGGGGTAAGGCCCACACTACTCGTCGAATTAAATGTATTGGGTGAAAAATATTGAATACCCCATTTCTTGGAGATTAGATTAGTCAAGTTCATAACATCCACCGAAAATGTTATAAATTGTTTCTTTGACTTCTGAAGAAAGAGATCATGTGCAATTCGAAGATCTGCCTGTACATTCCATGGTGTACGTCCCATATTACGCTCTGTAAAATCACCCCTACGGGAGCTCAGATAATCATTACCATCAATGAACCGATTAAAAGCATCTGCTTGCTGCTGAGCAGAAAGACCATTTGCAAGATCTTTAAAGTAATGAATTGCTTCCGTCGGTCTTGGAATATAAACCAAACTTACTTGCTGTGGCAAGCCTTGTATGCTGTTATTGACGATACCATAGGTAAATGGACTTCCAGATTGCGCACTGACATACAAGGTAAAATTCGTACGTCCTGCATTACGCCAAGTTTGTTCGTAATTTATACTCGAAACGATACGGTGACGGATATCGAAATTGCTGTAAGCTAACTTTGGATTATTAGGGACAAGTGACTGATTCAGTTGCCAGTTACTTTCCATAGAATTACGTACGCCATTACTTAAATCCTTTGATTCTCCATAGGTGTAGCTCAGTGTAGCATTCAATTTTTCTTTGATCGTTTTCCCAATGGTCCCTGTTATACTGTAGCGGTACCCCTGATTGGTATTACTCAGAAGATATACATTCGAGAAACGATTATCCACAGTACCGCTATAAACAGGTTGTTGTTTATTGACGTCATACCCATACCATAATGGGTTATCCTTGTTGTTCAGCTGCTGAAATAGAACATCTTTAATATTCTTTGTATAAATGCCTTCAACCGTAAATTTCCAGCTTTCAACTTTGTAATCTATACCCAAGCTGGACCGCAGCACCTGCGGCAGTACAAAATTGTTATCGACCAGATCAACCTGTGTTTTTCCGGTGCTTGGATCATTAATGACAGCGCCATTCTGCGCTATAAACTCACCTATTCCATTCGGACTTGGCTTTATAGGATCAGACCCAGGTGCAAATGGTTTCTGATCTGCTTTTTGATCGAAAGCACCGTAACTGTTACCCGTATTATAGTATGCATAAGCCAACCAAGCAAACGGTATACGCCCTGTAAACAAACCAGCGCCCCCCCGGACAGTCAGTTGTTTATTGTCCATTGCCTCCCATCGAAAGCCAATTCTCGGAGACAACTGTATCCTATTTAGAAACTCATTTCTTAACCGATTCGGTGGTGTATAGGTGTAGGTTGTACCAAAAGTAGGGTCAGACCACATGTCATTGACTTTATCACTTCGTGTCGGCATTGTTGGCAAAGCTGCCAAATCCGCACGGAGCCCAGGTATGATTTGGAAACGATCATTTATACGGATTTCATCCTGAATGTAGAGACTATACATATCAACAGAGAAGTTAGCAGCGGGATGATCCAAAATGTAAGAACGGGAATTATCCTTATAGTTGTAACTTCCTCTTACACGATACGGAACATTCGCGACGAAATCTGCAATACTATTGTAATCAACCCGACCATTCCAACTATTAACAAACCCATACCGAATGCGATAAAGCTCATTATGTGTTCCAAATAACAATTTATGCCTACCTTTTGTCCAATTTAGATTGGCCGTAATCTCCCAGGTACCTTGTCGCATGTTAAATATACTAGCTTCACGATCAGTTCCAAGATAAATTGTTGTGCCCGGTGTACGTCCTTGTATCTGTACCTGAGGTAAGGAAGGATCACTTAAGGGGTCACGTCGATCATTTACCTGTGTATATCCCAACACAATATTGGAAGAAAGATTATTACTAAATCTACTTTTCAATTCTGCAACGGTACTTGTTTGGTTGTTCTCTTGTTCAAAGGCCATACTACTGAACCGAAAATCCTGTTGATCCCGATCCATGTGAGTTGCCTTACTAAAGATTGTATTGTTACGGATTGCCAACTGATGTTTGGCATTTATATTCCAGTCTAAACGATTGAAAAACTTGGTTGACCGGGACCAATTTGTATAATTACCTGCGGTTCCAATATTAAAAATATCACCATAACGAGAACGAGCAGCTTCGGCTATTGCTTCTACATCACGCTGTTCTAGGATATGAGCTGTTTCGATAGTTCCAACACGCAACTGCGTAGGATCTTGACGCCTGGTAAACTCTTCATTACTGAAAAAGAATAATTTATCTTTTATTAAAGGAAATCCTATTCGGAAACCTGTTTGATAATCATAAAAATCTTTATTCATTTTCCCCAAAGTTCCCACACGGTCCTTACCCGTTAATGCGGCATTCCGTCCATAGGCGTAAACCGAACCTTCAACTTGGTTTGTACCACTTCGAGTGACAGCATTGACCGAACCGCCTGTAAAATTTCCGATCTTGACATCGTAGGGAGCCAAAAATACTTGCATATCCTGGATAGCATCTATTGATATGGGGTTTGTTCTTGTACTGCTCCCCGCCATTCCTGAGGTCCCCGTTTGTCCGCCAAGAGAGGGGCTAAAACCTATTGCATCATTATTGATGGCACCGTCTATCGTGACATTATTATACCTGAAATTTGTACCACCGAAGCTGTTGTCGCGACTTCCTTGAGGGGTAAGCCGAGTTACATCCGTAATAGAACGGTTGACTGTAGGCATATTCCTGACTTGCTCGCCACTGAAATGATTTCCGGTCCCTACTGTCCCTGCCCTTGTATCAGCTTTCCGGCCAGTCACAATGACCTCGCTAAGTGTTTCATTACGCTGTTGCATAATAAAATCAGTCTGCAAGGATTCTCCCAAACGCACAAATATATTTTCTTTACGTTCTGTTTGTAATCCAATGCTGCTTACATCAACTGTATATGGACCTCCAATACGAATATTATTTAAAGTAAAACGTCCATCTTTATCGGTCGATTGCACATAACGGGTCCCCGTTGGTGTGTGTATCACAGTAACGGTCGCCTTCTCCACAAGAGTTCCACTGCTACTTTGCACCTTTCCGTTAATTGTACCCGAAGTTTCCTGCGCAAAAGAATTGAGCGCTTGCAAAAGAAACAAAAAGAGTAAAATTAGCTTTAGTATTGACATTATAGGATAGAAAGTCATGGTTGATCTTCCTATGCATATACTGTCATATTGATATCTATTCATTGCTATGTTTCATTAATTCGTTAGATAAATCTTCTTATTACTGTGTTAGCCGTAGACCCTGATCAACAATATGTAGTACCCCATCTCCGGTAAGGATATCCTGTTTCTGTAATAAGACATCATTTGTATTTCCCAAACCCCGAAGTGTTATACCGCTAAAAGAGCCCGGAGAGCTGGTATTTGGAACCAACTTAATGTCTACACTGTTACCATCTAGCATGGTTTGCTTAGACATATTTGTATTACCCGTACTCAAGATATAGTCGTACACAAAACGACGGTCATGGAGAATATGATAGCGGACTAATTTTTTCAGATCGTCTAAATTGGCCAGCTCCACATCCTGCACGGATTGAAATCCCAGCAGAGTCATTGCAGCATTATTTGGTGCAAAAACTGTATAGGCTCCCTGATTTGTTTTTTCGGATAAAATGCCGGTCCTTTTTATCGCACGAGCAAATATGCTGATACTCGCATCTGCGTTGATAGCATCCACAATCTTGTCATGTACATAAGGAGTCATAACGCGGTCGAGCACTTGAATCAGTCCATTAGATGCAGGCAAATTTTGTGTCAATACACGTGCTCCATTCAGTGTCAGTACTGTATCAGCTCCTTTTACCCAATGTGTGGCATAAACCTTACCGCGACGTGTTTTCAATTCCTGATTGAACAGAAAAGGAAGCTTATTGAGCTCATATTTTCCATCCAGTATGTGATAATTAGCGATATTAGAAACTATCGCTGCGCGTTCAGACAACATACTCACGACAGTTGGATAACCCGCCTTTCCAAAGGCATTGTCGGATGGAGCCAGCAAAGTATAGGGACCTTCGCCCTTTTGCAACTCCTTATCCATATTACTGACACGCAATGCAGCATTAAATACCGATAAATTAAAATTATCAGCAACAACTAAATTGACCTTATTATTATCAAAACTCGTCGCGTTTTCTTCCTTTTTACAAGCAAATAATAGATTAATCGCCAGCAAAAATAGGCTACACTTGCTATAACTAAAATTATGTCGTCTCATCTTTTATTTAAGTTTAAATCCTTTTGGAAGCAGTAGGTTATCAACAACATGGATAGGTCCATTGACCGTATTGATATCTGTATCAATAATATTGATCGGCGCTTGCTCGGCTTCTTTGACCTTCATTTGGATCTGATTCGCATTTTTGGAAAAGGAAAGCGGCATTTTATAGGCATATTGAACTTGTCCTGACCCTCCCACATTCACATAGTAATCATTTAACAAGGTCGGATCCAGATCATTACTATAAAAGACGGTATTATTAGATAGCGCAATGCCATATGCAGGGTCCTTAGTTGCAAACACTCTGCCCCAATTGCGATGAAAACTGAATAAAGTATCTGTCGGATATGCTCCACGTGGTTCAAAATAAATGTCGTCGTATCTTACATCTCCTCGTTTAGCATTAAAAGCTAAAATATCTGCCACGCTATTAAACCCTGCTTTTCGAAAGGCATCATCTGTTGGTGCAAAGGTGGCTGTCAAGGTAAGATTAGGTGACTCATTGTAAGATGGCCCACTATCTACATCCCAGCCTCGTTGATAAGGAGCTCTGGCCTCTGGATAATAGCTCAAAAACTCCTCTTTACTCATACGATATCCCCATAGAGGTTCAATGTCATCCAACATTTTTTCATAAAACATTTCCTCGGACAAACGTTGGGATTCCACAAAAAAAGTAAACCTTCCGTCGGCTATTAGCGCCTCCAATATGGTCATAGTCGGTTTTTCGATCACTTTTTCCAACATATAAACACCGCCATTTGTCGCAGGCTCATAGGCTAATTTTCCTTTAGACTTACCATTGACTAGCAAATCGCCATCTTTCACAGCGAGATAATGACGATAAGCATAGATATCGTAACGTCTTCCTACAGGCTCGGTATTATCATAAAAAGGTACGCGGTAATTTTTATTTTTTAACATCGAGCGAACCATGAGACTATATTTACCAAGTTTAATTTGATTAAGATCTCCTAAAAAACTGTAAAATTGAATGAAATCGGCAGCTTCCTCAGTAGTCATTTTTTGAATAGTCTCTAATGTTATTCCTGCTTGCTTCAACGCATTATCGGTTGGGACCAATACGGTCACTTTTGTATTGACTCCAGCAGCCTTGATCAGTGCTACAATGTTACTTTTCTGCCAAGCCGCTAAAAAAACTTTTGCTTCACTATGCGTTGTCAATAGTTGCGTAACATCTTGTGAAGCTTCATTTTTATAAGGGACTTCCTCCCCCACAAGCTCCGGCATGAACTCAGTTTTTTGGCAAGATAGCAGTACAAACACAGCAGTAGTACATAACAACAGTATATGCCAAACGGCATTTATTGATTTATTTTTCATCTTTTCCTTTTTTTATCGCTTGATCTGGGCTTACCAGCCCTTGATCTAAATCATGTACCAGACCATTACTACATAAATAGTCCATTTTAGCGCCGACAGCATACGTTACATCAGCGAGTATAATCGAATAGAAAGTATCATTGTCCCTGAGCCTCATATTATAACTTAGTTTCCAGGTCGGATAGGCTTCATTGGCAAAATATTCCATATAATGTATTTTGTCTTTCAAGTGATATTTGTAATTACCATTCGAATTAATGACATTAAAAACTTGCGAATCCGATATAAAAAAATGTTTATCGTACATGATGTAAGCACCAAATAATACCTCAGCGATATAATTTTGAGGAACGGCACCATTCAAAAATTCCATCGTAATCCCTCTCTTTTCTAAGGCCTCATTTGTTGGTGCAAATACCGTAAAAGGGCCTTTTTCAGCTAACTGATCCCATAGCCCAAATTTCTTCAGTCCAGCTACAAAAACAGTATAGTCTTTCTTGTCACTGAGCCAATCCTGAATATTTTTCTCAAATTGTGGTTTCATGAGCTTGTCCAGCACATGCAATACCCCGTTGGATAAAACCACGTCTTTGCGGACCGCTTTCGCTCCGCTAAAAAACAGCATATTTGTTGGAGTAATAGCCCCAGGTGATACAGAACCGATTGAGGCGTACAATTCGGAACCTTCCAGTGTTGCATACCTAAAATCCACCGAATTGCTCGGAATATCGCTCACATAAAGACGCCTTGGGAGAATATGATAAGAAATCAGTCTCCGCAAGCTATCCTTATTCATTCGATCAAGGTCAGCTGGACGAAACACACCGATCTCATTAAAAGCGAGATCGGTTGGCACAAGAACTGTAAATGGCCCATTACCATTTAGTTCGACATTCAGACCCGTTTTCTCCAACGCCGCATCAAAGAGTCGCATTTCGTAATTGTTGTGAATAAAGTCGGCGGCCGGTCGTATATTTTCATTAGGTTGGGGCACCGTGAGATTATCATGTTTGCAGCCTTGTAGCAACAAAATAAATAAGCACGCAGAAAACCAGCCCATAGCATGAAGCAGTGAAACCTTCTGTTCTATTTTGCTATTATATTGAATCATTTCTGCTAATTTTAGTAAATAGGTGGAGCATATTTTCGTTGTATGGTAGTTAGGTAGACGCGACCATTGACAATTTCGATCGTATTGACCGTTGCGAAAGTGCGTGGATTATCCTTTCCCGAATGTACATTGACCAACAAATTTGGAAGCAGTGTTCCGTTTTCATTACTGGTCAATCCTACTTTTCCGTTCAAAAGACAATTAAGTACAGCCCAGTTGCTACCTGTATTTGTCTCACTATCATAAAATGGATTCGTGACGGGATCCATTCCAAGTGTAAAAAAGTCAAATCGTTGCCAAATAGCTGTGCGGATACCGTTGGACTTACTACTCGCCCATAATGGAAAACTTGCATATGCGTTCACTTCATTTGAACTTGTATTACGTTTAACGGTTGTCAAAAAACGCCCTTGGTAACCATTTACTTTCGCAGCATAATGGCTGAGCTCTTCCTGACTTTCATAAAGTGACAAAAACACATTCATTTCATCTTTGACACCATTTTTGAAGCTTTTCAGCTTATAATCATCATCTTTTAAGCTTGCATCGGCTTCCCAGAACCCTTTCGCACTCATATTGTAAAAGTTTACGTACACCAATGAATCTGATAAAGGAAGCTTATAGAAATTTTCATGTCTTAATAAAATTCCATGATCCTTCTTGATAAAATCCCTTTGCAAAAGATTTAGTGTATAAACTTCTTTGCTTTGAAGATTGATCACCGTGTCAATCAGAATATCATTTTTCAAACGATCTTCTAATTCAAAGAAGCGTACCGTATTTTTTGGACGGTATGCAAATACGACCCTTACCTCGCCTGAGGGCACCTGAGCCCAGCTACTTAAGTCAAATCCATTTAAAATAGGACCGACTAGGACATTTTCTTTTCCTGGATATTCGGGATTGCTTGGATCTGTACTGTTCCCGATGTGAGAAGGATATGGGGGAGCATAAGGATCTCTTTTATCCAAGAAATCACCTATAATTTCCGCTCCTGTAAATTTTCCATCAGATCCTATTTTTGGATTGATAAGCATACAAAAATAGGGTACTTTATCATCCTTGCTACCCATAGTCTGTACGTAATTGATATTATTAAAAACACGTAGGTAAGCCGGCTCTGCGATCTGTGTATATTCAATCTTCGTACAGGATGCAAACAATAATATAAAAATGGCCAATAGCCAAATACGATTTGATATGTTTTGCTTTTTCATTATTTATTATGTTTGATAATGATCATTCGCGCTTTCTCTTTATCGGACAGCCCCATTCCACTTTTTCCAATCAACGCCACAGTATAAATTCCTGGCTCAAATGCTGGTAGAGACCTTCCAATGTTTGTGTAGAGTGATTTATTTGCTATAAACTCCGTCGATTTCAATACGTCAATATCATCAGCCCAGATACCTGGTATTACATCTGGTTTAGAACGATAAGCCATTATTGCGTAGGGATCCGTCATAACATTTACATTGGTATAAGGCATATTAATCGAAGGAATCCCAGGTTGCAGATTTACATTGCCATTGTTCCCGAAAGGCTGTCCATTGGGCAGTGTAAAGGTGATATAAGGATTGTTTGCTGATAGATTTAAAAAGCGATTAAAGAAGAAGAATTTAAAAGCTAGTCGGCTGTATGTTCCATCGTCTTCAGCTGGTAAAGGGAGCGTACCACTCAGATCATTGGAAATGAGAAGCAACTGAGCTTTTCCATTTAGATCAGGATAGAGCCATAACGTATAATTTTGATTGCTCCGCAATTCCTGCTTTATTGTAGCGAGTACGTTTCCAGTTGCATCTATAGCCTCTATATCATATTGCTTCTGGGTAAACACACTATAATTACTTCCCTTTCCGAATTCGATACCGCTGGCAATAACCTTTCCATCGATCCGAAATCCTATCGATTGATCCTTATATGCATTTACACCTTGTATCCTCAAATAACTTTGATTAACCTGCCCTGAAATATCTGTGATAATCTGAAACGAATTTTGATAGGCCTCAGCTGTTTCGTTCATCTCATTTGAGAAATAACTAAATCGCTGCGGGGTGACTACGATCGTATAAACACCACCAGGTTGGAAATCCTGAATCGGAGCATAAGCAAAATTAGTGGACTTCGCATAATCTTTTGGAATGGTGGAAGTCGGTAGATCAATAATCCCATACTCAAACCGCCCCGAGCCCAAAGAAGGAAGGGGTCTGCCATCTGCTAGCAATATTTTAAACTGATAGGTTCCATAGGGCAGTTCAATATAGTCAGAATTGCGGCGTGCGACAGAAATATCATTCGTTTTTTGATCAACCAAAGTACCATCGGCATAAGCTAACGATATTGCACCAACGAGATTCTCCTGTGCACCGCCCATCCCATTGGAAGGGTTTTTGATCGCTCCAGCTAGGTTAACAATCCGAATCTTAAAATGGTCTGGCTTACTGGGACTGGTAATAGTCCGCGTTAATGCAACAACTTCAGGTTGACCATTCATGATTAAGGAAGGAAGCAAAAAATAATCCTTGGGTTGCTCATAACTATTGTCAACCTTGACTTTAAAATCATGGTTCAAACCAAAACCCTGATAAAAGCGAGCTGCAAACGTAAGATCTGTCTCTTCTTTCTGATCAAAAAGATCTTGTGGAACTGTCCATGTCTTTCCCAAACGTCCGTCTGTTGGGAAATATGACGTTCCAGGATATTTATGATTCCCCGGATTTAACGGATGCAACACAACAAAACTTGTCAAGCTGTCGCCATTAGCAATAACCTGATTAAAGTCAGATAGATTAACAATTCTGGTATTCGAATTTGGTCGGTTTTCAGTTACAGGACGATTGTCATTAATCACATCCAGCTTTTCTTTTTTACAAGAAACAAAGGATAAAAAACATAAAGCTGCAACACCAAAAAACCGACAACTCACACGCTTAAACATACTGATTTTCATTAGATTAAAATAAGTTATAGGTAAAACCGATCATAATTTCCGCACCGCGCTTATAACTTCTGTTGATATACTCATTTCCATACCACTTTCCTCCGGTTTGCGGATTTGCATAAACAGTTTTAATAGCGGGATTCATTATATTTTTGGCATAGCCTTTAAACAAGATCCGTTTATTTAGCTTTTGGGAAAAAACAAAATCAAGGTAAGGCACGGGCTGTGTATACAGATCCGGTTCCCCTGTCAGATTAATTTGGACTAAGCGTTCCCCAACCATATTAAAGGTCACTGTGAGATCGGTTCCTGATTTGTCGTTATCATAGTTTAACCAAGCATTAATCGAATAAGGAGCCTGCTCGAATAAAGGACTATTTTTGGGGGTATATCTATCCAGTGAACGATTTGCTTCATAACGCTCCTCAGATTTTTTAATTTCACTTTGTGCCAATAAAAGATTGGTACCCAAAAACAAGTTTTTTAAAGGATCATATAACGTTCCTAAGTTCTTAACAACCTCAAATTCCAATCCCCATACCCTACCAGTATTACCGTCATTCTGAAATTGGATGGTTGGAAATTCCGGATAAGTAGCAGCTAACCCTTGGGTTTTTAGATTAAATACCTTAACCAATTGATTTTCTATACGCTTTCCAAAAGCCGACACGGCAATAACCTCTCCTTTAGCAGGAAACCATTCCCAACGAAAATCCGCATTTTGGGTATATTGATTTTTCAAATTGGGATTACCAACAACTAAGCCCATTTGAAAGGCATCAAATTCAAATACATTGGTAATCTCACGCAATTCAGGTCTTGCCAGGGTCGTGTTGAAGGCCCCACGAAAATTCATGTTGTCATTCAGCGTGTAGGTTGCATTGACAGAATAGAATGGTTTATATTTCGTTTTATAGACAGAATTGGGATTAATCGGGTCTAGTGGAATACGTGTACCATCTGGAGATGTTGCGGTCAGTGCAGGGTCTAAAAATACATTAGCAGTATCCACTGCCGAACCAATATTTGTCATCTCAAACCGAACTCCTCCAGCCATGCGGAATCGTTCAGCAATCTTGAGATCCAACATACCATATAGTGCATTGGTTTCAAAATAACCTTTGTAGTTATTTGGCGATTTTTGGCTATTGTATAGAAATCCACCTACTGGCATCATACCTTCACCCTGCCCCGCTTTTGGTAATACAACACCTACAATTTCATTGCTTACCAAACGGTCTAAATTGCCTTGGACGTCATACAAAGGAATGGCCTTATTACCCGTAAAATTTGAACCTGGCAGAAACAGCTGGTTTTCTGTAAATTTACGATCCCTAAATAAATAATTGAACCCCGTTTTAAACAACTGTTTTTCACCAAATAGCCTAAAAGGAAAACTCAGATCAGCTTTTGCATTAAAATTATCTTCGTTCAAATTTCTCCATCTCCGACCATTAGGTTCAGCTTGAATAATGCCATAATTTCCAAATCCGTTTACATAGCCCGATGTAAGTGCATAGAGATGTTCAGAATATACATAGTCATCAAAATGAGCCTGCTCACCTATAATGGGACGTCGATACCATCCCCCACCCCGAGGTTTGTAGTCTACAAGACTTGCAAATCTAAAATCCGGATCATTCTGTGTGGACTTTGACGTTGCAACATTATAACTCAAACGAGGCGACAACTCATTTTTCAAAAACTTATGTTCGCCCTGCAGGTTAAAGGTATTCAGATTACGGAAAGTCTGCTTAAGCGAGTGTATAGTACTTCTGACTTCGCCAGGCAAGCCCGAATACTCATAGCGCCCGTTTAAATTTGTTGCGATAGACTCTCCTCCCCAGCTTCCCAAATATTGCATACTGACCTCATGCTGCGGATTAAAGCGGTAGGTGACCCCTACAAGTGTACCATAGTTTAGTGTTTCGGTTCCTGTATTTTCACTATAAGTTTGATACTTCCCCATAAAAAGACTATTCGGTGTAATATAATTAGGGATATTCCTAAAACTAAAAATATCAGGGTTACCGGTTACTACCCCTTGATAGATGCTATACTGGGTCAGTTCGCCCTGATAAATATCAGCGGTTCTTCTATAATAATTTCCTCCGACGACAAGTCCCAGTTTGTGTTTTCCAAAAACATCATAACTATTACCGAATGTTGCCGAGTAAAGTTGATTCATGGGCGCACGGCGGTATCGAGTCGTCATAACGGGATCGAACCCTTTCATAATCGTATTAACCCGGTTTACTTCTTGGTATCCTGAAGGACTATAGTTGCTATTGGCGATCATATCTTGGATAGAACTTAATCCATTGGGATATTGCGTTGCAAGATTTAGAAAATCCGAGGAAAGGTCTTTTTTATTGATTCGTGTTCCCAATAATCCCATCTCACTGTTCCAAAAGCTGTTGTAATTTCCTCCCAAACCAATGTTCGAATTGAGCCCGGTTTGAGCGATAAGCTCAAATGTCATTTTCTCAGGTACAGATTTCGTTTTGAGCTCAACGATACCCGAAGCAGCATCGGCAGGTTTATCTGGTGTTACTGTTTTATAAACGGTAATATTATCCAATAAGGAAGCCGGAACAAGATCCAATGGGATGGCGCTACGGTCAGGATCAGAAGAAGCCAATCTTACGCCGTTCAACTGACCGATCACAGATCGATCACCTAGCCCTCTTATCGCAACATATTTGTCGTCAGTCACCGTAACACCAGTAACGCGCTGTAATGCCTGTGTAGTCGTGATACTGGCCGTACGCTCAATCAATTCAGCTGAAATAGCATCCTGTACAATAGAAGCGCGTTTACGTTCTTCCAGCACGGCCGTTTCAGTGTTCATTTTACGCCTTGCCTGGACGGTGACCTCTTCCAATGCTGTAGCAAGAGGGCTCAACCCAATGACAAGGTTTTCCTTCACATCATTAATTTCAATTTCCTTGGTCTGATAGCCTAGATAGGAAAGAACGAGAACAGTAGGGATTTTAGAAATCGATAACGAAAAATTTCCATTTGCATCAGAATTCGTTCCTCCAGATGTCCCTTTAACACGGATTGAAACACTGGCCAATGTCCTTTTTGTCTGTTGATCAATGACTCGACCAGCCAAGCGCTGCTGCAATACATCAGCGGGCTTTTCCAGCGCAGTCCGAAGCGCAGTAACAACAACCAGTTTATTTTTCACAACATAACCGAACGGTTGTCCTGCAAAACATATATTCAATGCTTCTTCAACAGTTGCATTGTTTAGATTGACATTAACGGGTTTTGCTCGATTAAAGAGCCCATTATCGTAAAAAAAATCATAACCGCTCTGCTGCCTTATTTCTTTTAATATAGCTGGGATATGACTATTTTGTTTGTTAAGTGTAATACGTTGACCGTAAGTAAACGCACTGACTTTCACCAACAAACAAGTTAAAAATACCATGGTGATTTTCATAACACGCATGCATTGATAAAAACTCATATATTTGTTGTTGTTAATATTATTTGATGATCATTGAATCGCAACATGATCGATAAGCTTAACACATTGACCAAAGGTGTTACCAGCACCTTTGGTTGTTTTTATCCGGCTTATCGTAAAAATTAGATAGGTCAATCTATCACAATAAGCCTCCTTCCATTTAGCGTTAATTTTACTTTTCCTGTTGTTTGCAACATATCAATAATGGTAGATAGCGGTTGAGAACGCGATACCATACCATCAAATTTCAACTTTTCAAGTCGTTCAGGACATGTTACATCCACGTTGTACCACCTTGAAACTTTACGCAGCAGACTTACTAACTCCTCTCCTTTAAAAACAAAGTCACCATTTATCCAAGCTACTTCCTGAGAAATATCCACATTTTCAACACGCAGGGCTTCATTTAACAAGGCCCGCTGCCCTGGTTTTAAGAGCACCGATTCATTTCTTTTTTTCGAACTAACGCGTACACTTCCCTCCAATAAAGTTGTTGTTGTATAAGGTTCGTCATCATATGCGTTGACATTGAAATGCGTACCAAGAACTTCTATTTTTTGATTTGCGGTCTCCACGTAAAAAGGAATTCGTTTTCCCCTTCCCATTCCCCTCTCAATTTTTGCAATTTCAAAGTAAACCTCTCCGGTCATATGGACATGCCGTTCGTTTTCATTAAATTTCAAAGGATATGTCAGGGTTGAATTTGCATTGAGAAAAGCTTTCGATCCGTCTGGCAGTATAATTTGATATTGATTTCCCCTATTCGTCGCAATTTTATTCATTGCTGTGCTGGCGATCCGCTCCTTTTCAACAGCCTTATACACCAATTCACCATCGTTGTTCTTTTGTATTTCTACCCCGCCCTGAAGTGCAACAACACTTCCATTCTTTATATCAGCTAAGGAAACAACGGAGCCATCTTTTAGTGTCAATAAGGCATCATCCTTTCCTGGAACGCCAATATGCTGTGCACGTTCTGTTTTCTCGCTCTCCACAAACTGTTGTTTAAATAGAAACAGTGAGATAGCGCCAACAGCGACCAGGAGCGCCGCAATTTTTAACCAGGCAGCCATACCATTTTCTGTAAAGCTGCGCTGGTTAGCGCGCTTTTTTATTTGAGACTGCAAACGATCATAGTTTGTTTGAACGGATAGTTCGCCCGCATAATGTCCCATTGCCACAATGGTTTCCTGCAACTCCGCTATGGACGCTTTATGTTCAGGATATTTTTGTAACCATTTTTCCCATTTTTCGATATCCTCTTTATTTGTTCCCTTACAATAGTTCACAAAAGATTCGTCCAATAATAACGCTTGCAAATTAAGTTCGTTCATACTACTCTAATCGTAATTTATACAATAGAGTGGACAGGGTCATTTTTTCACTACTCGTTTTTAAGAAAAATCAACAAAAATGAAGAAAGTAGCCCTACGGCAACTTTAAGGAAGATTTCTTGTTCACTAGAAAGATTGTTTTTTATTTTTTCTAGGGATTTATAAATGGTATTATAGATTGTATGGATCGAAACCTGATTGGCATCAGCGATTTCCTGATAAGAAAGATCCAAAAAAAATCGTTGGTAAATCACCAGTCGTTGTTTTGTCCCTAATTGCTCCATATGCTCCTCAACCAACTGTGTGACGGTATTTGTTGTTACCGCACTGATATGTTGTTCTTCAACAGATTGATGGATTGACGGATCATGGATTTCTTCTACAAAATCCAAATCTGTCAGCTGTAGTGATTCCTTGCGGAAAAGTTTTTGAAAGAAAACCGTAATAATATAATTATGATGATTACGTATCTGACAATTGCTGGACTTTTTCTCCCATAGATGTAGAAACACATCATTCACGCTATCCTGAACACGCTGTACCGACATTTTCTTTTTTAGCCCCAAATAAGAAAGATAGTGGTAATAATATTTATACAACGTATAAAATGATTCTTCACACTCCTCTTTCACAAATTGGTCCCAAACATTTCTTAGATCTTTTCCGGTTAGTGCAAACATGATATCTTGGTAACAATGACTTTATACAAAAAAAGGAAAGTCTTATTAACAAGAGATTAACCAAAGATGAAGAATAGGAAAATTGTATGTAAATTGGACTTAGAAAATCAATACCAATTCTTCCTATAGCTGTAACGTGTAAATAATGGCAAAGGGCAGGAAAAAACTAATCATTGGAAAATTTTAACACAAAATGGAAAGACGTATATTTCTTGCAGACAGACTTCGCGAAGTTTTTTTGAATGGACGTTGGATTGCCAATACCAACTATCAGGAACAACTATTGGATACGACCTGGGAACAGGCCATATTCAAAATAAGTAATCTGAATTCTATCGCTGCCCTAACCTATCATATCAATTATTACCTAGAGGGATTACTGATGGCATTTGAGCATGGAAAATTGGAAATCAGCGATAAATACAGCTTTGATATCCCGCCTATCCGATCCAAAGCCGATTGGAATGCGCTAGTAGATCGATTCCTAAAAAACGCAGCAACATTTGCCGACAGTATTGCCCAATTTGAAGAAAACCTATTCGATCAGCCATTTATTGATAAGAAGTATGGATCTTACCTTAGAAATATCGAAGGTGTAATCGAACATAGCTATTATCACCTTGGTCAGATTTCACTGATCAAAAAGTTAATTCTTCAATCGGAGTAAATTGTTATTTCGCTAATGCAGTGAGTTCCTGTTTCACTTTCTCTCGGTATTCCAAACCCCAACTGACCAGAGATTCGGTGACGGGGAACACACTTTTACCATAGTCCGTAATTTTATAAAACACTTTTATGGGGTCTTCACTTGGCGGGCGGGCGACTAACAAGTTTAATTCAAGGTCTCGAAGTTCTTTCGTCAACACTTTTGCAGAAATTCCCTGAATCTCCCGTTCCATTTTTTTGAAATAGATTTCCTGCGACTCCCGATTAGCCAAATAACGCAATATCATCAATTTCCATTTTCCGCCCAATATATCTAGCGCGTCACGCATAGCGCGCAATTCTTCTGTACAACTCGCCTCCCGCATTTGATTTCCGTCCAAAACTTGTCCCATATTGATTTCTAACAACTAGTTACCACTTGTTAACTACCAACAAATATATAGCAAACGAAAGGTAGATTTGTCATAACAACTATATAAGATGTAAAATCTATGGATGCAGTGTAAATTATTTCCAATTTGATTTTTCATCCCTTAAAATAGATAGAACTATGAATGCCGTTATATTAGATCAAGACAATCAATTGATAAATGCCAACGTTGACCTTCCTCAAGTGAAGCCCAACGAGGTGAAAATTAAAATAATAGCTTCCGCAATCAATCCCATAGACTACCAGATGCGTGAAAATGAATTTGAACGACGTTATTTATATTCACCGATACTTGGTAGAGAAGGGGCAGGAATTATTACAGATAAAGGTTCAGATGTAAGTGAATATGCAATTGGAGATGAAGTGTTTTTTGCCTGTGGTAGCATGGGCAGCAACGGGACCTATGCAGCATACATTCAGTTACCAGCTGGCCTCGTTGCCCCTAAACCAAAAAATATTTCTTTTGAGCAAGCGGCAGCACTTCCTACCGCTGGTATCACCGCATTACAAGTGTTCGACAGAGCAACAATTAATCCGCAAGACCATATTTTCCTAACCGGCGCGTCCGGGGGCGTGGGTCTTTTTGTATTAAAATTACTCCTGGCTAACGGCATTAAAAATATCGTGGCAACTGCAGGAAGTATGAGCAGTATTGAAAAATTACACCAACTAGGACTGCAAAAAGACAGTATCATCAATTATCGAGAAGAGAATTTAACGGAAATAATCAAGCGTAGAAGTAATCAGCAGGGTATTGATGTCGCTATCGATGCGGTGGGTCAGCATCTCTCGGAAGTTGCCGCCGCAGTATTAAAGTCCTATGGAACTTATATCGACATCACACATTTTACGACCGCGGCAGCAAGAAACCAACTATTTAGTTCGGCCGCACAGATCATCAATATATCCAACTTTATCCATGCGCAAAAACTAAATTATCCCTATTTCAAAAATGGACTGGATCGGATCAGACACAATATTGAGCAAGAAATTATTCAACCCGCCCCTATTTATCTTATTGGTAAACTGAGCCCCGAAACAATAGAAAAAGGGCATCTAATGTTGAAAAACAACCAGACTCAAGGCAATAAATTAATTATACAAAATCAATGAGAACTATACCTAGACGAATCGTGACAGGCATACGTGCCGGCAAATCCTTTATCGAAGCGGATGCATTGGTCGATAATGTATCGGAGCACTATCCCAATCTCGTTATTTCCGATATCTGGCAAACCAGTCAAATGCCGGCCAAGTTTGAGAAAGAGCATCCCATAGAAAACACTGCTATACCTCAAGTCATCAAAAATGGCACGTACTTCCGCTATGTACAGATCCCACCCGATCGGGAACTTGGTATAGAAACAGCGATTGGCACCCCTCATCCCCTCATGCATCAGACAGCAAGTTTAGATTACATCGTTATTCTTGCAGGGGAGATTTACTTGATTACAGACACAGAAGAAACGCTTTTACAGGCCGGCGATATTGTGATCCAACGTGGCACCAATCATGCTTGGAGCAATCGCTCCAATCAAATGTGCCTGCAATTGGCAATTCTAATCGATGCGAATTAAAAATCCACCTATTGCTCATTCGGAAAACTAAACATAGCGTCGATTGAATCACATCGAATTTATCTTGCATGAACACCACAATTTTTCTAAGTTTGGACTTCATGATAGCAGCATATTTTCGGTCTTTGCGTCTGTTTGAGGAAGAAGAGATCAATCAGATTGTTCAGCTTTTTGAATATAGAAAGCTGAACAAAAACGACTTTTTTGTTAAAGAGAATCAACCTTGTCATGAGGTTGCATTTATACAATCAGGGATCTTTCGTTCTTATTATAGCAGTACAAACAGGGAAGATATTACCTATTGTTTTCGCTTTCCCAATACCTGGATAGCGGCCTACTCCTCCTTTATTACAGGCGGGCCGAGTACGGAGACCATGCAGGCCATCACCCCTGCCGAACTATGGACGATCAAAAAAAACACCATTGATACACTCGCCACAAATAGCCTAAAATGGACAAAGTACCTTAAAATGATTGCCGAGGAACAATATCTTGAGCTTGAAAAACGCGTCTTTCAATTGCAAAAAGAAACCGCATCACAACGTTATGCCAATTTACTCAAAGATCATCCTGAGTTTATCCAACAGCTTCCTTTACAATATCTTGCTTCTTATTTAGGCATCACACAACGTCATTTAAGTCGTATTCGCAGCGAAATTTCTTTTTAGACATTTGTCCTATAAAGACGGTGGCTCTATCGGTATTTTTGTAATGTAATACGACATCATGCAGAAAAAAATACTTATTATCAATGGTCACCCGAATCGGGAATCCTTCAATTTTGGCATTGCAAATGCTTATCAAGAAGCTGCGGTAGCGTCCGGAGCTACAGTACGAACAATCCATATTATTGACCTTGACTTCAATCCAAACCTTGAATTTGGTTATCGTAAACGGACAGAACTTGAGCAGGACCTACTTCTTGCCTGGGAAGACATCTTATGGGCCGATCATTTGGTCTGGATACATCCCGTTTGGTGGGGCGGTCTTCCTGCCTTGATGAAGGGCTTTATCGATAGACTATTTTTACCTGGACGGGCCTTTCAATACCGCGAAAATTCTCTTTTTTGGGACAAATTGCTAAAAGGAAAATCTGCCCGGATTATTACAACACTCGATCAACCAAGTTGGTATTATGCATTAGTTTACGGCAGACCAAGTGTTAATCAACTCAAAAGATCAACCCTTCAATTTTGTGGAATATCGCCGGTTAAAGTCACCTATATCGGAATTATCAAAACTTCCGATCCTATTAAACGAAATAAATGGTTACAAAAAGTACAACGGTTGGGACACAAACAAGCTTAAGCGCAATCCAAACGCATTAAGACTGCTGGCCAAATGATAATGAGGAGCACTTTTTGCCAAATGGCAATTGCCCTCCGCTTTGCAAGCCCTAGCTTTGACCATAAATTCAAGACAAACGCAATATGGACATTCTAATTGGGCTCCAGTGGGGAGACGAGGGTAAAGGAAAATTCATTGATCTGATCGGAAGCGACTATGATATTATCGCCCGATTTAATGGCGGCGCGAATGCCGGACATAGTATCTATTATCAAGGTAACAAGGTTACACTAAAACTACTTCCATCAGGCATCTTTTCGTCGCATGTCAAAAACATTATTGGCACCGGTGTGGTGGTTGACCCATTAGCATTCAAAGCAGAAATAGAAGAACTAGCGCACATTATGCCAGATCAAGATCTCTTCAATAAGATTTTGATATCCCAAAAAGCGCATCTCGTTTTACCGACCCATCGCTATTGGGATATCTATATGGAACAGTCCCCATTGTATCGCACGATAGGAACGACCAAAAATGGAATTGCGCCAAGCTATTCCAATAAAATACTAAGACAGAACCTTCGTGTTGGTGATATTCACTCGGATAGTTTTAATACTGATGTATATCAAATTTTAAACCGTCAATACAACGAACTACAGCTTCTGGGACAAGAAATGCCCACATTCGAAGAGCTTTACCACGATTTTATTCAAGGATGCACTTCGTTAAAACAAGTGCCAATTATAGATACTGAAATCTTTCTGAATAAAGCAATCCGAGATGGCAAGAAGGTATTGGCGGAAGGCGCGCAGGCAACTCTGCTTGACATCGACCATGGAAGTTATCCCTATGTGACCTCATCAAATACGATAGCCTCCGCAGCCTGTGTAAGCTTGGGTGTGTCGCCTAAACTGGTGGACAAAATTTATGGTGTTACAAAGGCCTATTGCACCCGTGTGGGTAATGGCATTTTCCCAACCGAGATCACAGGACAAGCTGCCAATGATTTGCGGGAAAAAGGAGCTGAATTCGGTTCCAATACCAAGCGTCCCCGTCGTGTCGGCTGGCTGGATCTTCCAGCATTAAAATATGCCATCATGTTAAATGGAGTCACTCAGCTTGTTCTTACGAAAGCCGACATCCTAAACGAAATGGCTGACATCCCCGTCTGTACACATTATGAAATAGATGAACAAAAAATTTCTTTAGCATTTCCTCAATCCGCTGAACAAGAAATTAAACCGATCTGGAAATCTTTAAAAGGTTGGAATACCGATTTCTCTAATATCAAGCAGGCAAACTTACTTCCAGAAACCTTGGGTGCATTTATCTCCTTTTTAGAAGAAGAGTTACAAGTTCCCATAAATTATCTTTCAACAGGACCTCAACGTGAAGAATTGATTAACTTAGCGAAGTAATATAAAGGTAACATGGAGCAATTACTGGAATACATCCGAAAATTTGGACAGCTCGATTTGCGAGAAGAGAACCTAATTCGACAGGCATTCGAAAAAAAAAGTATTCCAAAGTCAAGCTATTTTGTCGCTTGCGGTAAAGTAAACAATAGCATTGCTTTTGTGGAATCGGGGGTATTCCGTTCGCTCTATTACAACAGTAAAGGTGACGATTTTACGCGTTATTTCATCTATGAAGGTCGTTTTATTGGAGATCTTCAGAGCTTCTTGGATCGAACACCTTCCAATGACTATATAGAATCCCTCACAGATACCGAGATCTGGAGCCTCGATTTTGACAATTTTACGCTCCTTGAAAAGGAAATTAAAGTTTGGCCATTGTTGATGGCCAAACTTTATGGTTTTGTAGTGGAAAGCAAGCTAAAAACGGCAAATACCATGATGAATCTCGATGCCAAAGAACGCTACCTGCTGTTCTTAAAGCTTTATCCTGGTTTGGCCAATCGTGTGCCACTAGCCATGTTAGCATCCTATTTAGGGATTACCGCATCATCACTGAGCCGGATTCGGAAAAATATCTAGTACCCTCGCAGCATCTAAATCAAATTGCGCCCCCTAATGCATTAGTCACACGAATACGAATCCTTTCGATCAACTCCGATCATTGCGATAAAATTGTAGCCTGAGCCGTTTTACCAACGATAAAGCAGCCTTGTAGTGAAGACATTATCTTTCAGATCAGTCGAAAAGTTTGGTAAACTTGTGGTTTCGTTCGTTACATGCTCATTATATACGGTCAATTTTATCCTATTGTTAATCTGATAGGCAAGACCATAGCCCAGCGTACTAAACTTAACATCTCCGTCGGCCGTAAAATTATCAGGCATGCCGATTGTCATGCCACTTGCTTTAGTATTTGGATCATAGACATCATACGCTAACAGCGCGGTTATACCGGTCTTAGCAATCTCTTGCGTAAACCAAAGATAATATCCGTTAAATTTACGCTGATAAAGGTCTGTTGTCGGTTGGGTCGTAAAACTTCTGCTTGCGTAAGGTCCTTTGATATCGGCACCACCCGCTACCCCTGGCTGATCACCGGCGACATATTCTGTTTTAAAGCTGGACTTTCCCAAACTACTATCAAATTCCAACTGTAAATTGGCGCCATAATAATTCCGACCGATCGCCCTGCCTTCATTCTCGTCGCTGGTATGTGCTGTATAACCATTGCTATTTGGCGTATAATAAGTTTTCGTATCATTACGAACCGAACCTTTATAGAATGAGCCACCAAATCCCAAATGGAGTTTTTTATCTGCTAGGCTATCAAATTTAAAAGCAAGATTACCGATCAGATCCTTTTTTGAATCGTAATCTTTAGCCGAATGACCACTGCCATTTACCAAGGCTAAATCTAAGTTTAAGAATTTAGCTTTACCGCCAGGGTGATAGCTTACCATCCCTCCAAGATCACGTTCGCGTGGCATCAACGTCTGGAATACACGTGCCCGTTCCGGAAAATCACGATAGCCCGATGAGTATACAATGGAATATCCAAAAGGTCTATTGAACAGACCCGCCGTTAAACTTAAGCCTTTTTGGCTTGGGTGACGCAATTGAATAAAGGCATCCATCAGTTGTACACCGTCTTGAGTAGCATCCAATTGAAAGACAATACTGGAGTACGTATCCACCCGGTCAATTTTAAGACGTCCCCTGCGGATCATAAATCTGTTATCCGAATTCTTTGAAAAATCCCCACCTGAAAAGGACGTAATTCCAGGAGATTGCGCTTTCTGAAACTGTGTCTGAAGGTACCCCGTAATCTTGATATCATGTGGATCATAGCTGGAGGGCGCATTATTATTTTGCGCAAGCGCTACGACAGGACCTATCAGGGCTAAGAGTAAAAGTGCTTTTTTCATGAGAATTTTAAATAAATTATCTTTTTCGCTTGTGATGAAATGATACGAGCAGAATCATTTTTCCTTCTTCTATTCCATCATCTTTCAACGGCGTAAAAATAGATTCTCAATATTAAGTTAATATTAATAAATTGTTAGTCTATTAATTTATATACATAAAATTAACGATTTAGTAATATATCTCGAAAGAGATCGGTCAAGACAATGCGAACTCGCAATCTAGAAGTATCCTTAAAATAAAAAGGCCGATACAAATTGTATCGGCCTTTCAATCCTATTGATTTATACGTTGAATTATTCCAAACCCTTATTATAATCGCTTTCACGAAGAGGGATAGACCAAGTCCATTTATTTTTATCTTGAGGATTAATTGTAACAGCTAAAGATGTAAGGAAATTACCCCCGTTTGCGTTATTTCTTCTCACAATAGCATCTCCCCAACGTTTCATATCAAACCAATCGAATCCTTCGCCCCATAGTTCAACCGCGCGATAAAGTTTGATTTCATTAAGTAGATCTGTACCTGTTTTTGTACAAACATATTTCACATCTCTTCCTGAAGTTGCGTTTAATGCGTTAAGAACACCTTGAACTTCACTTGCTGCTTTATTTTGGAAAAATTTAGCTTCAGCTTCAATAAGATACATCTCGGAAGCCCTAAAGTGATTTAAATTTCCAACACCCGGTAGATCATTCGCTTTGAACTTAAAGTTCATGTAAGCGTAAGGCACTGCATTAGATTGTAAATCTGGAAATGTAGCAAAAGCCCTAGCCTTCATAGTCGCTCCGGCCAATCCTGTAGCTGTTGTGTACGCTTCGCCTTTTGGATCTAAGAAAAGATCTCTTCTAATATCTGTTGAAGGAATTTTATCGAATAGTTCTCTACTGATACATTTAGGCGCTGTTCTAACAGCACTTGCCGACGAATTATAAGCAATATACGATTGAAATGAATAGAAGTATAACGTTTCATCAGACGCACCGTAGCTACTCCAAATCCACTCTCTATTTGGATTTGCAAAGCCACTTTTATACTCTGCATTATTCATCAGTTCATAATTAGCCCGTGCCAAAATAGCATATTTTTCGGCATTGACATAATCCTGTTTATTCAGAGCTGCTCGCGCATAAACCGCATAAGCAACATCTTTGTTTACTTCGTAATTTTTATTTGCATTACGAACTAATTTTGAAGATTCATACAATGAAATGGCATCATTCAAATCCGTATAGATCAAATCATAAGTCTGGCCCAAGGTAGATAAAGGCATATCTCCAGTTGACACATCTTTTCTTAACACCAATCCATTTGTCTGCCCATTATTTGAATCACTCCATCTATTGCCATAGATCTGAGCTAGCATCATGTAACTGTAAGCACGGTAAGTCAATGCTTGCGCTTTTATAAATTGTTTGTCGGCTAAGTTTCCATCCGCAGCATCAATATTTTCGACAATTTGATTTGCGTTACCAATGATTTTGTAGTAATAAAACCAAGGATAATACAGGTAAATGCTTGTTAAGTTTTGATTATAATTTGCATTGATAATGTCTGCCCAGCCACTTAAGTTGACAAAAAAATTGTTTCCAGGATAGTTCCCATAGTACATTTTGATTGTCCCCTCTCCATTAAAACCTTGGCTACCTAAATACTGTTGGGTCATCATTTTTGCCAAACCGTTAACGGCTACTTCAGCATTTTTTGTCGTCTCAAATACTTTAGAAAGCTCAACGGAATCTGTAGGACTTGTATTTAGATAGTCTTTTTTGCAAGAAGAAACAAGAATCATTCCTGCTAACAATACTTTTATATATTTATTATTTTTCATTGTTTGATTTCTTATAATCCAATTTTTACACCAAAAGAAATTGTACGTGGAGTAACCCAAGCATTTGTGCTGGTACCATTCCATTGCTGTTGTGGGTTCATTCCTTTACGTTTTGTCATTGTAGACAAGTTTTCAATTCCAGCAACAACTCTCACGGAAGACAAATCTATTTTACTAACCAATTTTTTTGGCAAACTATAACCCACCGCAATATTCTTGATAACCAAATATGATCCATCAGTTAAGAAACGGTCACTAGTAGCATAATTATTCATACTACTTTGAGAAAAGTTGATAGAAGGAATACCGTTTACATCCAACCTATCCGCCGAGGAGGCTGTCATTCCATCTGGAATACCGTTCCACGATTTCATGATATCGGTGTGTAGCGCACTTGGCGTACCGGACATGGCCATTAAACTAGCATAGGAAGAATCGTATACTTTACCACCGATAGCGTAAGTGAATAACGCTGAGAAGCTGAAGTTTTTATACTCAAAGCTGGTATTGAAACTTCCATTCATTTTAGGAATAACCGATCCGGACCAGCCCCTTAGACCATAGCTAGAAGCATTAGTAACGTAGTATTTTCCATTAATTTCAACAAGTTCCGCTGTAGGGATCTCTGCTTTTCCTGGGGCAGAACCATTCACATTAAAACGCTCTGTGTCCGCCAGGTAAAGTGAACGACCAGTCATCTGATCTACACCCGCATACTTAAACAACCAGAAGTCATAACGGCTTCCGCCTTCAACCCATTTGAAATTACCAGTTACAATTCCGTTCTCCCTATTTTCCTCAGGTAGTGATAATATTTTATTTGTCAACCAAGTCGCATTCGCACCAACATTCCATCTCCATCCATCACCCTTTAACACGTCTACATCAAAAGTTAACTCGAAGCCCCTATTTGACATTGAACCAATATTCCTTGTTACTGTTGAAACTGCACTCGAAGATGATGTTGCTCCAGCAGACAATGGAAGATTAAAATCAAAAATCAAGTTTTGAGACTGCTTGTTAAAGTATTCAAAGCTTAAATTTGCTCGTTTAAATAATCGAGCTTCTACTGCCGCAGAGAACGAACTCGAGGTTTCCCAAATTAAGTCAGGTGAAGGATTTTGGTTTTTAAAGACCGCCCCTGCATTCGCATTTTGGCTTAACTCATATAAGGATAAATAAGAATACTTACTTGCACTTTCATCATTACCTACTTCACCGTAAGATGCTCGAACCTTCAAATCATTAACAGTATTCAGCATATCTTTAAAGAAATCCTCTTTAGATACACTCCAGCTACCACCTAATGACCAAAAATTCCCCCAACGATTGTCTGGGCTGAATCGAGATGAACCATCTCTTCTAAAAGATGCTTCCGCAAAATATTTACCTGCGTAATTATAACGAGCGCGAGACAAGAAACTTTCTACACGATAATCTTCCTGATAGTCATACAGCGACGTAATTTTGGTGAAATTTACCATATCAGTTTGGCCTTCAAAAATTTCATCTGTTTTATAGCCATATAGATAACTCCAGTTGTCAGAATAATTCTCATGTCCTGCCAATAAGTCCAGATGGTGTAAGCCAAAATCTTTGTTCCAAGTCAATAATTGTTGAACTGTATAGTTTTTGTAGCGATAAATATTCCTAGCCGCTCTACCCTGACCGGCACCATCACCTATTATTGCGTTATTATACGTACGACGTTCCGAATTGCGAAGATTAAGATCACCGTTTAGCGTTAAAGTAAAATCCTTAAGAAACTTAAACTCAAGAAAGCCCCTACCATTTACTGTATTACGAACTGTTTGGTCTCTGTTTAATTCATTTTCCCAAATGGTATGTCTTCCGACATATTGCAATCTTGTAGATTCACCGTTATCATACTGTATTTTTCCGGCCTCGTCCAATGCATATGATCCGTCTGCGTTATGCAAATGAATTGGATAAATTGGTGCTATCGATCTTGCATAGTTATACGGATTAACAAATGAACTTGCATCGTCAGAGGAACCACTAATTTGATTTGAGATCTGATGTGAACCTGCTAAGTTAAAGCCATATTTGAACCAATCTTTAGCTTGAAGTTCAGCATTTAATCGTCCAGTAAATCTTTTTAAACCCGAATTTTTAATGTATCCTTTCTCGTCGAGGTATCCTGTCGAATAAAAAACCTTTGCTTTATCTGTAGCGGTAGTTCCATCAATGTTATAATTTTGACGATGTCCAACGCGATCTACTTCTTTAAACCAATCCAAATCGTCTGCATATCCACTTTTTATTTGGGCATCAGAGACAAGCTTTCCATTGGAATCAAATAGTTTATCATCAGCTTTATCATAGATGTTCAATTTCAAATAATTGCTCACCAAAGATTTGGTTGCTTCATCATTTGCAGATTGAACTGTTGGATAGGATGCCGAATTGTTAGTTAGTAAACTATTTCTATATCCCTGCCACATGGCTTCCATAAATTGTCTATCATTCACGCGATCGTATTCGGCAATACCTCTCGAGTAGAAACCTTGGTCTGTTGAGATATTAACCTGAGAACGGCCAGCCTTACCCTTCTTGGTGGTAATAATAATTACCCCATTACTAGCCCGACTTCCATAAAGTGCAGATGATGAAGCATCTTTTAAAACTGAAATACTTTCCACATCATTGGGGTTGATATCGGAGATATTACCACCAAAAGGTACACCGTCCACGACATAAAGCGGGTTGTTAGATCCATTCAAAGATGAAAATCCACGTATCCGTATACTAGGTTCTGCGCCTGGCATACCAGAAGTATTGTTCAGTTGAATACCTGCAGCAGACCCCTCCAAAGCTGCAAATGCATTTGTAACAGGTCTCTTTTCGATATCTTTTGCAGAAACAGAGGTTACGGATCCAGTCACAGATTCTTTTTTGGCAGTACCATAAGCGACTACGACAACCTCATCTAATGCTGTATTCTGATCCTCTAGTGACACGTTGAATAATGACTGTCCATCTTTAACGATTATAGTTTTATCAGAATGACCGACATACCTGAAAACCATTACTTTACCAACAGGAACTGATAAAGAATATTTTCCATTTGCATCTGTTTGAGTAGCAATGTTTGATCCTTGAACGGCAATTGTAACCCCTACCAACGGTTTCCCATCAGCGCCAGTTACACGACCGCTAATCTTCTTCTCTTGCGCAAAAGCAACAGACGACAGGATCATACTCCCCACGAAAAAACTGAGTAGTTTGTGTTTCATATGTTTATGTTTGTTTAAATAAGTAGTTTATCTAACTAAATACGATAAAAGCACCGAAGAAACTTTTAATATATGTTTTTCAAAAGTGATGAGCCCAACAGGCTAATACAGTTAGTGTACAAAAACCATCAACGAAATGTTAAGGTTTTGTTAAAAACAAAGATAAAACAAACTTTTAAAGTTGCAAGAAGAAGTTGGAAATAGAATTAAAAAACTGGAAAACAAACGATATAAATCATAGTATTTCACACAAAAAACGACACAAAAAACACTAAATACCAAACAATTACACAAACAACATACCTCAATCTAAAAAAGTAAATATTTTTTTCATGAAGTAACAACAAATACTGCAATATTTTGTATTTTTCACCATAAAACTACCATTACAATCGATAACAATAAAAAAAAAACACATAACTACTATCAAAAAGACAAAACAATAGTCCAAAACAATCAAAGGCAAAAAAAGATGAACTACAAAAGCTTAAATCCAATATTATATACAAAAAACTTAGACCACACTATTCAGTTCTATACTGAAAAACTCGAATTTACATGTATTGAAAAAAATGAAGCATTGAACTGGGCTTTACTGCGAAGTGGAACCATCGAAATCATGTTTTCGCATCCTGTTGAAAGCATTACTTTTGAAACAGCACAATTTACAGGGTCCTTTTATTTTAACATAGCTGATGTTGATAATTTATGGGAAGAATTGAAGGATAATGCCAGAATATGTTACGAAATAGAAACTTTCGAATGGGGGATGCGCGAGTTTGCTATTTATGATAATAATGGATATGTGCTTCAGTTTGGTAAAAAAATATAGAGGTAGCAAAATACTTGCTACCTCTATATTACATAAAAATTCCTTTTTTGATCTAATTAAATATGTGTTCTGAATTCTTTCAAATTCAATTTGAATGGAACAACAACAGAAGACTTTACAGCCTCCCCGTTTTGGGTTGCTGGTTTCCATTTACCTGCCCTGTTAAGGGCACGTTGCGCACTCGTTAACACGCCATAACCAGGATCATCTTTTAATTTAACACCAGTAATTTTCCCATCTTCTTTCACAATAAAATTTAACTCATAATCACCAGACAAGCCTGCTTTCAGTGCTTCAGGTGGATATTGGAAATTTTTATAGAATTTTTCAATGAAAGTAGACATGCCTTCAATTGGCTCTGCTTTTACTATTGCAGCTGAATTTGCAGACTCTTTAAAGCTCAACACTTTGTAAGGAAAACGTACCCAAGAAGCAATCGGTTTTCCATTTTTCGTAGCAGGTTCCCAATCCCCAGACATTTTAACAGCCTTTAACAAACGTATCCCCATCCCCTTTTCAATATCCTTCGCGATATCAGCTGAATCAATTTTTCCAAATTCATTTACACGGATGTCCAATATGATTTCCCCTGAAATATCTTTAGATATCTCACTATCAGTTAATTTGAAAGAACGATTGACCTGTTTGACAAAACTGTCATATCCTATTTTTGGTAGGGCTGCATTTTCCTGTCCAAAGGAGAATACGCAGCTAAGCATTCCGATTAAGCTAAAAATTATTGGTTTCATAGAATTGGTTTTTTAATAAAGTAACTTTCTTTAAATTACCAAAAATTCTCAATAAAAACAAAAGAGACCTGTATTATGTCAGGTCTCTCTTATTTTATTTAAAAAATTAACGTGCTTTGCTGTATGTATAAACTTCCTTAAAGCTTAATCTTACGGCTCCCATTTGAGTCATAAAATAGCTAACTTCAATCTTTTGAACTTTTCCATCAGACCCGAAAGTAACCTTATTTACTCCAGTTGGATCTAACTGACCATCACGCCCTTGAGAGTTTTGCGATGCAGTTCCATATGCATTTTTCACGCTCGTAATCTTACCGCTACTATCAAAAACGAAAATCGGACACCAGTTTCCATAATTCGTTGCACTTCCTGCTGCAGTTCTAAATATTGTACCATTTACACCGTAGGTATTATCAAAATACAATACACTATTAGCACCATTCGTTTGCAATGAAATATTTTTAGGATATAATCCAACATTGGTTGTTACGACATTGTCAGATGCTGTACCAGCAACTGTATAGATTCCATCGATCGCGTTTTTCGCACCGATATTCACGACCATATTACCGAAATTACCTGAAATAACCCCTGAAGAAACAGTTTTTATTGTCAAACCTAAAGCGTAATCTTCGTCGAATTGAAATTGATCAGGTTTCAAATTAAGAGGTAATATTGCCTCCCGCTCGCCTTTTTTAATGGTCACTTCGGTTGAGCTGAAACTATATACTGACGAAGATAACTCCGCATACTCAGTTTCATTCTCTTCGTTGTATTTTGCAATTAAAGAATTATCTACCGCTATAGTAACCTTAATATCACTCTCGGCTTTCTTCGCGCCAACACATTTTAATTTTAAGTTTAGGACACCTGTAGGAGCTACATCAAAAGCCATAGTGTATAAAGGGATTGAACTCGTTTCACTTGAAGCGGGAACTCCCAAGTCGCCAAACTCAATAACGTTTGCGACAGCACCATCAGCATCAGGCCCGATTAGTTCCTTATCTTTTAAACAAGAGGTCAAGACTAATGGAAGTACTAAAGCTATGGATATAAATTTTATAATTTTTTTCATGTTAATCTAAATTTTATTTAGCCCAAAATATTTTTGTTGCATATTTGTCAACGGTTGGCACATTTGCCGCATTATAACTAAATTCTGTATTTGGATACAATATCCTAGTTGGCAATTTATCAGCTGACGTTGCACGTGAAGCTATTGAAACAAATGTGGTTCTAGCATTCGCGGTGTTGTTTAACCCAACGATCTTAGGATATCCTGTACGACGGTACTCATTCCAAGACTCATGCCCAAATAAGAAATTCAGTGCAATATATTTTTGAGTGATGATTGCCTCTGTCCGCTCAGCTTTAGTCGTACTTCTTTCTATAGGTGTATTTCCTGTGTTGTCAACAAATTTTAAAAAATTCACCAAATAGGAATTTATATTACTTGCTTTATAAGCAACTAAATACGCTTCAGCATCAGCTGCCGATTTTGTAGGTGTATCTGCCTCATTCATATATAAATAATTATACGAAGATTTGATTCCTTTTTCAAAATAACCTTTCGCGGCCTCTTCTCCTCCAGTTATTATTCCCTCTAATGCACCTTCAGCAGCTAAAAATTGACTTTCTGATGCCAGCATTAAAGGTTGTCCAGCTGCAGGACCTTTTATTACGCCCAATCCTCTATAGTTGGTGGCACTAATGGTACCTGAGACAGGACGCATAACCCAAGCCGATGGAGCGATACCTGCTGGAGGATTATCCACATTTCCAAGTTGATTTTTATTGGTTGAAATTCCATTTGCAAATACCAATGATGCTCTTTCCCCATCTGTAATCTTAAAACCGTCATAAAAAGCCATTACATAATTTGTTGGAATAAATTGTGTACCCCAAGTACCTACCGCAGCATTATCAGCCCCATAAGCCCAAGTATTCCACATCGGATTCTGTTTACCAGCAATTTTAGTAAACACGGGCTGTACGATAACATCACTTTCTATTACACCAATATTATCAATTGTTTTATTAGCAAATGCAGCTTTACTTCCAGCTCTTAACACCAATCGCAATTTCAATGTATTTGCAAATTTCGCCCAAGAGGTTGTATTTCCTTTGAAAATGATATCTGCGCTCTTAAATGCGTCGGTAGATGTAGCTGTCTTAAAGAATGCAGTTGCAGCATCCAATTTTTTTGCTAAATCCACATAAATGTCGGCAGCTTTATCATATTTTGGTGTTAGTATTGCAGCTCCCTTTAAAGCTTCAGAGTAAGGAACATCGTTGTACGTATCGACAAGATTCGCGTAATTATAAACTTTCAATATCTCAGCGACCTGTGCAAATAATGCTTTCTCTTCGCCTGATTTGTCTACTACATATTGAAGATCTGTCAATGTATTATATGGAGTACTCCACAAGCCAGTCATAAATCCGGTCGAAAAATCGTAAGTAATCATATCACCCCAACCAGAAACACCACCGGATGTTGCGTAATAACCAACTAACCGTCCGCCATAGGTATTAAATGTAGGTACCGAAAGCGCTGTCGCAACCATCGCCTGAGGTAAAACAAGCTCTGGGGTTGACTGAGTCGGTGAATTTGGATTATCATTAATATCCAATGCCTTTTTACAGGAAGAAGCTACCAATAAAGTAGACATTGCTATGGATAAATATTTTATTTTATTGTTCATGAGATTCGATATTAAAAAGTTAAACTAACAGAAAAACCAACGTAACGAGATGGCGGTGTTTGACTTAAACCTGTCAAACCAAGCGCATTTCCATTGGATGATCCGTTTCCATCAGAATATTCCGGATCGGTATAAACATTTGTCGCAGGTGTCCATAAAAATAAGTTACGGCCTTGCACACTAACTCTAGCTCTCTTTATTACATTTTGACCAGCTAGAAAAGATTTCGGTAAATTATAAGACAAGGACATTTCACGGATTTTCCAGAATGCTGCTGAAGTCACATATGTTTCATCAATATTCCGTCTTCCTGTTGCCATTGTCCAATAATCGGCGCCACCATCATAAACCGTAATATTCGTATTTTTAACATAGGACTTAGTTGCTTCATCCCAATAAGAAGAGTTTGGAATAACAAAACGCTCGCGATCGTAAGCGACTGTATTTATTCCTGATCCAGAGAAATCAAACAAATCCGCTCCATTATTAAAGATATAGTTACCTGTACGATACTCAGCACTTGTATAAAAAGTTAAACCTTTGTAGGATAATGATAGATTTAATCCTAGGGTATGTGTTGGTAATGCTGCGCCCAAAACTTTTAAGGTACCGTCTGTAGTTGGATATCCTGTAATACGATCCACAATAATACGTCCTTCTGGATCTCTGTTATAAGTCGACCCCATAATAACAGGGAAAGACTCTCCTTTTACGGCATAAGAACCAGTTCCACCAGTATATGTACCTAAAGCCATTTGGTCTAGACCTTCTGCAATTTCAACAACTTTATTTTGAATGTAAGTGAAATTTCCGCCTAATGTTAAGTCCCAATCTGCATTTCGTATTGGTGACACACTCAATCTTGATTCAATACCTTTACCTGTAGTTGTCCCTGCATTTAGCAAATAAGAGCTATATCCAGAAGCCCAAGAAATACCTGTTGGTACTGTATTATCTGTTGTTTTATTGTTAAAATAAGTTACATCAGCAGAAATTCTATTATTCCACCAAGCAGACTCAAACCCGAACTCAATAGCTCGCGTCATCTCAGGTTTTAAGCCTGGCTGTACAATTTGATTTCCAACAGTATGACCACCGATTCCGTTGTACGGATAACCAGACCCTTGACCGAAGGTAGGAACTGTGGCATAAGCACCAAAGTTGGAAGAGCTACCCACATTCACTTGCCCAACTTTAGATAAACTTCCTCTAAATTTCAAAAAATTCAACGGTTGAAAATCTTTCAATCCCTCAATTGCATCAGTTGCAACAAATGAAACGGTTGCCCCTGGATAGAAGAATGAACGATTGTCCGGATCTAAAATTGAAACCCAGTCATTACGTCCAGTTAATGTTAGAAACAAATAGTTTTTATAAGCTACATCAATTTTACCAGCCAATCCAAAAGTTCTCGCTAAATAGTCGGCCTGACCAGTAGAAGGAGGATTCAAACTATTTCCCTGATTGTAAATTCCATCTACGACCAAACCATTAACTGTAGCTGACAAATTCGAAGATTGGTTCTGAACGTATTGGAATAAAGCCGTATAGTCGAATTTGAAATCTCCGTTTGTATGTGTCGCATGTGCATTAAAATCAGACACAATACTTGTTGCATAACTTGCAGCATCGGAAACGCTACCAGTAATATTGGTTCCTTTATATGCACCATGCAAACCTGCAGCATATGGTGTAAATGTGAATTTACCTGTCGTATATTTATAGGATTGATTAGAAGTGGTCATCCCCACACGTCCCATAAAGTCTAACCATGTTAAAGGTTTGAAATTCAATTCCACATTACCCATGAAATAATCATTTCTAATTTTTTGACGATTATTTGCTGCAATGAAATAAGGGTTGTTATAATATGCATTATAATAACCATTTGGATTTGCAAAAGGATTATTTTGCCAATCTTTATAACTCGTTAGCGGGACCTGACCTGGAGATTGCAAAACCGCATCATATATATTCGCGTTCGCAGAAGTTTGATCGTATCTATTTTGAGCGTAATATGAAGTATAGCTAATGTTTAAAATATCATTCAACTTCCTGGTTCCATTCACACGGGCAGAAGCTCTATTATATTTATCGAAAGGAACGGTACCTGTTGATTTTAAGTATTGTCCCGAAAAACGGAAGGAACTGTTCTCATGTTTAGATGCGACAGCCAAATTCGTCATGTTTGTCACTCCTGTTTCCCAAAATTTATCCTTTCCACCATTCCAAGAATAAGGGCCTGTTTGCGTGGAACCATCTTGTAGAGGATCACCAATTTGAACAGTAGACCCATCGAAAGCGGGACCATATTGTTGGTTTTCGTAAGGCACATAAAAGATATTGTGTGCAGAATAACCAGAACCAAATCGTTTCTGAACTTCTGGCAAAAAGTTCACGTTTTCGAAAGTCGTTGTATTATCAACTGTGACCTCCATACCATTGGTAGCTGCGCCTTTTTTTGTTTTAATAATTAACGCACCATTGGATGCTTGAGAGCCATAGAGTGCTGCCGCAGAAGATCCATTTAATACGGTAATATCCTCAACATCATCCGGATTTAGATTTCCCAACATCGACGACGGAGAAATTACATTATCAATAACGATTAGAGCTTGATTATTACCTGTCAATGAACGCATCCCCCTTAACATGACACGGTAATTGGGATTAACACCTGAACCCACACCCTGTACGGTAAGACCGGCAACTTTACCAGTCAAACCTGTAACGATATTGGTCGGTTTAGCCTGTTGTAAATCCTCTGCTTTAATTGTAGTTTGTGCAGCTCCAATTGAACGCCGACTAGCAGTCAATCCCGCGCCAGTCACAACGACTTCATCAAGAACCGATTCATTTCCACTAAGTTGTATGTTATACAAACTTGAACCTTGTGCAACAGTGATTGTTTTGTCTGAATAGCCTACAGAACGAAAGACTAAAATTTTTCCCGTAGGAACATTAATGGAATAGTTACCGTTTGCGTCGGTTTGTGTGGCTTGGTTAGTGCCTTGAATAACAATAGTAACGCCTGGCAACCCCTCGCCATTTGTACCTGTCACTCGTCCACTAACCTTCTTTTCTTGAGCGAATGCTACCGAAGTTAGGATAGCACCACCCAATAAAAAACTGAGTAGTTTGTGTTTCATATGTTTATGTTTAATTAAGTATGTTTATTTAAATTCTTGGCGATAAAGCACCTTGGCTAGCAAATTTTTTACTTCTCAATAATTATTATAAGCTATGTTAGTTAGTCATACATCTTTTAAGTCAGCTGTATCAGCTGTTAAAAAATGTTAAATACAAATTTATAACTTTTTTTAACTTTTGCAATGCAAGCATAACTTTGTGATAACATTTATTTCACAATAAATCACAAACAACTGATAAACAGTTTATTATTTTCACTTTTAAACGTAACAAAAGGTAATTTTGAGTGATTATTCACTTAAAACTATCTTAATAATCTAAAAAATCAGCCAATGATAGAAATCCGAAGTTTAGGTAATATAGAAACAAGCACAAACACACGACTCACAATAAAAAAAAAATTTACTGAGAGTAAATTTAACGCATGATTAATTCAAAATTAAATCTCACTGGAACTGTATAACGTACTCGTACTGCCATTCCTTTTAGGTAAGCAGGAGTTCATTTACCTAATCTTCGCATTGCCTCAATCATCATCCTCTTGATACTTAGCTCAGAATCTCCCTCAATTTCATAATCTTCAGTAGCACCAGACTTTTTAATGAAGAAACTGACGAGTACGGTTTTCTTTTTATATTTTTCAAAAAATTATAAAGGGAACTGAACTCTACACATAACCAATTCAACATCGGCCGTTAAATCACCATGATATTTGGGCTGTTGCTCCATAGTCTTGGCAGAGTATGTATTAATTTTACCATCGGGCAAATAGCGCTTCCCATTTATCAATATATCTTCTTTGTAAAACTCCTCATATTTTGACTGATCCCAACCAGTCCAAATCCCTTCTCGCTTATCATTAACTAATTCACCTTCGATATACTGACCATTTTTATAATCAAATCTAAAAAAACCATTTCCTTTTCGAAGTAGCATATTTCCTAACGAATCCAAATACAACAAATAATGAGGAAAATTTGACTTCGCCTCTGTTTGATTAGGTTCATAATAGTAGTATCATATAATGGATAATCAACCTTGTTAGCCAAGATGTACAACGAGTGTTTCTGATTCAAAGTATCATCAAAACTCAAGAAAAAACCTAGCTGATACTCTTAATAGGAATCATTGTTTTAGTCTGCAAGATCCATTATTAATAAACGAAACCTTGCAAACTAAATCAATAAAAAAAACAAAATAAATAACTGAAAATAAATACATTAAAGTCTTTTTAAGAATCGACTAAATCAACAGACTACATTTATAAAATATAGCGAAGTGAATGCCTAGAAAAACTAAAATTTATTTATTAAAGTCATAACAACCCTAAATAAATATTTAGGACACAACTGTATTCTATTATTATTTTTAAAGGTTCAATATATCATCTAAAACGTATACTGTTCCATCAAAAAGTGTCATATTTCCTGTTAACTTTATTTGGGTCGGATTTATCAATGTATAGATCGCATTATAAGCCACAACTGATTTTGGTGCACCAGGAGGCAAGCCGGCTGCAGTTATTTGATATAATTTATCAGTATTTTGAAATATAGCTATATCATAATATACACCACCTTTTTCCAACATGTCAGATACTAAAGTTGGAAGTTTTACAGGAGTAGGCAGGTATGCTGTTAAATCTACAATTTTTACTCCCAGAGGAGCTGAGTGATCAATTATGAATTGACCAGTATGCACTATTAAGCCATCTGCATCTCCAGTTGTAGCACGAACTAGATAATCATTTACATTTGGCATATATCCTGCTTTAATTGTATCAAGATATGCTTTTGTTCTCATTTTATAAACTAAGCCACCTAAAGCGGTTCCTAAAACTACAGTAAATCTATTACCATCCATATTAAACGAGAGTAAATTGTTCTCACTAGTCGGCCCTGAAAAACTTGGCTCATATTTTGAATAGTTATCAAACTCTTGTGGATTTGTAGGATAAGTAAATCTATCAAATTTCAGACCTCCAGCGAAAGGTGTCCAATAATAGCCATCTTTATAATAGATGTTCGCCCCACTTAGTGTACCTGCATTCATACCAGGCACCTTTGACTTTTTACTAACTGTTGTTACCTCCTCTTGAAGGACAGGAGAGTTTGATTTCTTACAAGAAATAACTGCCAGAAGCACAATTGCAATAAAAAATAGATTTTTAACCATAACTTTAATGTTTATTGTACAATAATAGTTAAATTTCGCATTTATAAATCATTAGGTTTAACACACAAATGTGTGGTAATTAAGTTAAAATCACCGATTGTTTAAATTAATTTACTTTTAAATAATCATAGATAGATTGAAATGCAGTGAAAGATAGCTCTTTCATGAATAATAATTAACTTCTTATTTTTTTTGGGGAATTGAAGTAGTTTACAATGTATAAAAAAGCGGCAATTTCTTTCGAAATTGCCGCTTCCATAAGCAAATAATCTAAGAGACTACTTAACGTCCCACCAAACAGGTGTATAGATTACAACGTTACCTGGATAATTGCTATTTGTTGTGGCTTCACTAAGTGCATAAGGCATGCGCAAAGGCATTCTGTCTTCACCTAAAGTTGATGCTGCAGATTTAACAAAGAAGGATGGATACCCTGTTCTTCTCCACTCAGTCCAAGCTTCAAAGCCTTGGAAACCACACATCGCATAATACTTTTGTGTGATAATGGCTTTTACTTTAGCCTCCACATCGCCTGTAAATTTAGCATCTGGCGCATCAGCAATATACTTGGCAGCATCTGCTGCGTTACCTGTTGCTTTAAAGCTCTCTGTAATACCAGCACTATATAAGCTCTGTGCATCTCCTGTTCCCCAACCTCTTACAACTGCCTCAGCCTGTAAGAACAAACTTTCGCTTGCAGAAAACAGTTTTACCGGTGCAACGGCAGATGTTTGACTCATGGCATTACCTCCAACCATTGGAGAAGGAGTAGATACTAATTTTTTTGAATTACTTGAATACGTCCCTTGAGCAATGTAAGCAATTGTATCTTGTATCTTTGGTTCGTTCGTTTCTGGATCTGTGTATTCAACTTTGTCATAGAAAGCGAATCTGCGAGGATCATTATTTTTGACAAATGCTTGCACAACGGTTCCACTCGCTACAACATTTTGAGTTTTTCCTAAACCAACCATTTCATTGTAGAAAGGATTTTCATTACCCCCTGTTGTTGTATAAGTGATTGTCGCATCTTGATTCAAGAAAATAGCATTGCTCGCATAAAGTGCTTTAATACCTGCAGCAGCTTTGGTTGCGTTCACATTAGAAAGGCGTAAATAAGCTCTTAATTTTAAGGTATTGGCAAAAGCCTTCCATTTTTCAAGATCGCCATTGAAAATCATATCCTGACTTGCTACTGGAATTGCTTGTTTCACAGCTAGTAAAGATAGTCCTTTATCAATATAATTGAAAATTGAATCGTATACAACTTCCTGAGCTTCATATTTTGGACTCAAATTTCCATCAGCCTTTGATGCTTCAGAAAGCGGAATATCCCCGAAAGCATCGGTTGCAACCTGATATGCATAAGCTTTCAAAATATGAGCGATACCTTTATAATTTTCGTTATCCGCCACTTTTGAATTGATAATCAATTCAGCGTTGTTTAAAGTTCCCCTGTAGATATTACCCCAAACTCTATCCATAGAAGTATTGGTGATTCTATACTGATCGATAACTCTATATTGAGAAGATGTTGGGTTTTGTGTCCAATACTGTCCCCAAATATTACCAAATACCTGAAAGGAATTCCCCACAACCTGGCTTATTGACGCTTCTACTGTCGGCAATAACAAACTAGGTGTTGCTGACTCCGGGTTATTTGGATTCTCATTGATATCCAAGAATTTATTACATCCAGTCAAGCCCATTGTCGCAACTAAAGCCACAACTAGGAATTTCTTGGTATTATTAAATTTTATAGTTTTCATACTTTATTCGCTTTTAAAATGAAACTTTAACATTAATGCCATAGTTACGCAGTGAAGGTTGTGCGGTAAAATCAAAACCTTGTGCATTACCAGCACCTGATGAATTCACCTCCGGATCAGCATATTTATTTTCGCTTGGCGTCCAGATAAACAGGTTATTTCCGAACAAACCAATAGAAGCAGCTCCAAAAGGCGTGTTTTTCAATTGATTTTTCGTGAATTTATAGCTCAGTGTCAAGTTACGAAGCTTGATGTAAGTTGCGTCCACTACATTCATTCCAGACTCCAGTGAACCATAGTAATTTTGCTTATCGTAGGTTACCGATGTATTTTCAATAGAGTTTCCGTTATCGTCCAAGTAGACAGAATTTGGGAAAATCTGTGCAATTCGCTCACCACCGGTTTCAGCAGATGTTCCAACGAAAGCCATGATATCTTTTGTTCTTGAATAGAATACACCGCCTTGTTTTGTATCAAATAAAGCACTCATTGACCAATTTTTGTAGGTCAGGTTAGTACCCAAGGATGCTTGAAAATCTGGATTATAGGTACCTAAATATTGTGGTTTTTCAGTAGCTAATGGCATACCTGATGCCTGATCTACAATCGTACGACCTTGAGCGTCCGTAGCATTTGTAACTCCATAAAACTCACCATATGGACGACCTACCGCTGCCACGATATTCATACCAGAGAAACCACCGACAGAAACCTGTTCCACACCTGGCATCAATTCGATAACTTTACTGTTATTTTTAGTGAATGTACCGAACAATTCCCATGTTAGATTTTCTGTTTTAACAGGAGTTCCTCTTAATGTCAATTCAACACCGTTATTTTGGACTTTACCCGCATTTACCAATGCAAAACCATAACCCGTTGACACAGGAATTGGAATACTTAGAATCTGATTTTTTGAGTTGTTGTTGTAATAAGTAAAGTCTGCGTAAAGACGATTATTTAAAAATCCTAATTCAGCCCCCACTTCAAACGATGTCGTGATTTCAGGCTTCAATCCACTGTTACCTATTGTATTGCTCGACATCAAAGCCGAAACATTACCGAATGGGAAACTTGTTTTTCCGAAACCGCTATTGATCTCACTACGAGAAAATGTCGTAATCAACTGATACGGATCTGTATCCGAACCTACTTGCGCCCAGTTTGCACGTAATTTTGCATAGTTGAATTTACTTTTCAATTCTGGCTTGAATAATTCAGACAGAACAAATGATCCGCTTAAACTTGGATAAAAGAAAGAGTTATTTTTCTTAGGCAAAGTGGATGACCAATCGTTACGTGCTGTAGCTTGTAAATAAGCTATATTTTTATACGAAACATTCAAATCTCCATAAACACCTACTAAACGACGATTGCTCCAAGTATCTTCGATTAGATCCAATGGACCATTCGAGTTAGCTAAATTATACCAACCTGGTACTACAAGTCCTCCACTTGAATTGGTAGCAGTGCTATTATTCGAAGTTTTGCGTTGACGAATATTATTACCAATCATAAATGATGCATCCCAGTCCTCATTAAATTTATGAGTAGCGGTTGCCATGAAATCATGTACAATTTCATTCACATTAAATTGATCGATTCTATAACTCCCAGGATCCGTCTGAACGTTTCCTTTTACATAATTACCTGTAGAGTTATCAGCAGGCAGGTAGCTATATTTTGGAGACTGCGCTCTTCTACGATCGGTATAATTGTCTAAACCTACACGCTCTTGGAATGTTAACCATTCAGTTGGTTTATAATTTACATTGAAGTTCCCCATGATACGGTTTACATCATTGTAATTATTATAATTGTCTAATATCCAATATGGATTCATGGTATAAGCACCATAATAACCGTATACGTCGTCATGTAGCACACCGTTTGCATCCGTATATCCATACGCATTATACGGATTTGAAAGATCTTTCAACCCTTTAACATCAATATCGCGCGGAGTTTGCAACAAGTTATTATAGACAGAACCACCACCTTGACCGCCACCGACATTATTACTGTTGATACGACTGTAGTTTACGGAAACACCTGCACTGAATTTATCAGATAATTCTGTTGTTCCATTAAATCTGACACCATATTTATTGTAGTTATCTTTCTTACCTGGATAAACACCATTTGAATTCAAAGAATTTAAACCTAAGTAAAATGTTGACTTTTCTGAACCGCCTGAAAAACTAAGGTTATTGTCAGACGCAATACCAAGATCAAAGAAATCACGTACATTATCTTTCACTGCAGAATAAGCTTTCTTCTGGCGAACGCCATCTATCGCCTGTCCCCATTCTTGAACATTGCCTGTAAAAGGAGCACCCCACGAACCATTTTCCCTCGGATCATTCACATAATCAACAAAGGCTCCTGTCTTTTCATCAAATGCAGCATAGCCTTGTCCGTATTCATTTTGAAATTCAGGTAACTTCAAAATAGAAGACAATGTATTGGTGGAACTGAAGGTAATTGCACTTTTAGCACCTTTTTTACCACTTTTCGTTGTAATAATCAAAGCACCATTCGAAGCTCTAGAACCGTATAATGCCGCTGCTGCTGGGCCTTTTAATACAGTTACTGACTCAATATCATCTGGATTGATATCGTTACCACGGTTACCAAAATCTACACTCGCAAGATCGCTGGATCCACCAACTTTACTTGTATTATCAATCGGTGTACCATCAACAACGATCAATGCTTGGTTATTTCCAGCAATAGAAGAACCACCACGCAATACAACACGGGATGAACTACCTGGAGAATTTGATGTAGAGGTAATGTTTACCCCTGCAACTTTACCAGCTAAAGAATTGATCGCACTCGAATTACGGCCTTCTGTCAATTCATCGCTCTTAATTGTTGGCGCAGAATATCCCAAAGAACGTTTTTCTCTCTTAATTGCATTTGCTGTAACAACAACTTCTTCCAAAGCATTGTCATGATTTACTAAAGAGACATTGAATACAGTACTGTTGTTATTAACAATAATAGTTTTATCATCAAAACCAACGGAACGGAATACGACAACCTTACCTGCCGGTACATTCAATGAATAATTACCATCAGTATCAGTCTGCGTTGCCTGATTAGTACCTTGTACAACTACTGTCACCCCTGGTATTGCTTTACCCTCAGCAGATGTAACACGACCACTAATCTTTTTTTCTTGAGCGAATGCAACCGAAGTCAAGATCATACCGCCAACAAGAAAACTTAGTAATGTTTGTTTCATGTTTTAGTTAGTTAATTTTATTATTTTTTCTAATCCTATATATTGATATAAATTATATCCGTTATCATAACCGTCTAAACATAAATTGCCTAGACAATAAACAGCAAAAAACATAACATGCTATTGCAGTTCATTTAGTAACAGTTGAAAATATTTTTGGAAAAGCGGGCCCCAGGTAGATGTAGGGTCAGTCCTTAGATAAATATCCAGCTGTAAAATTTGCTCTTTTCAGCATTTACAGTAAATAATAGTTAGTGCGATTTTTATTAGCGGTGTCAAATATATAAAGCCAAAGTTGCTTTTACAAGTTTTTTAACATAATCTCCAGAAAACAAGAAATACCGCAATAATAAGTTCACAATTTTACAAATTGTTACAAAAGAATCATTTTAGAATAAAAACTCCTCAAACAATTTTCAAACAGAATTTTATACGGAATGAACCATAATTAACAAAACATTAACAATGTTATAAGAAAACGTTAACATGTTATTCTATTATTTTTCTGTATTAAAATCGCATGTAATTTATAATGATTCTAAACATTTTAAAATCGAGTTATAACAAAAAAAGACGCTCTACCTTCTCAGGCTGAGCGTCTTTCATATTGAGATTAAATAAGTCTAAAGACGACTTATTTATTGATATTTAATCGATATACTCAAATTTAGTGTACTGCACCAAAACTGCAGGAATCTTAATTCCTTTTTCCGTTTGATTATTCTCCAATATCGCTGCGACAATACGTGGTAAAGCTAATGCCGAACCGTTCAAGGTATGTGCCAGCTGCATCTTGCCATCAGCATTTTTAAAACGGACTTTCAAACGATTCGCTTGATAAGTTTCAAAATTGGAAACGGAAGATACCTCCAACCAACGTTTCTGAGCAGAACTATACACTTCCATGTCATAGGTCAATGCAGAAGTAAAACTCATATCTCCACCGCAAAGGCGCAATACACGGTAAGGAAGCTCTAATTTCTGCAACAGACGCTGTACGTATAAACTCATTTCTTCCAGCACTTCATAAGATTTTTCAGGATGTACAAGCTGTACCGTCTCCACTTTGTCAAATTGGTGTAACCGGTTTAATCCACGTACATGTGCCCCATATGAACCTGCTTCACGACGGAAACATGGTGTATAAGCACAATGTTTGATTGGAAACTGTGCTTCTTTCACAATCTCGTCTCTATAAATGTTGGTGACCGGAACTTCAGCTGTAGGGATCAAATACAGATTGTCGTTACCCACATAGTACATCTGTCCTTCTTTATCCGGTAATTGTCCCGTAGCAAATGCAGAATCTTCATTGACCAAGATAGGCACCTGTACTTCCTCATATCCTTCTTCTGCTGCCTGATCCAAAAAGAAATTGATCAATGCGCGTTGCAATTTAGCACCTTTACCTTTATAGATAGGAAAGCCTGCTCCGGCAACTTTTACGCCAAGCTCTAAATCAACAATATCATATTTGTTCAACAATTCCCAATGCGGCAATGCATCTTCCGACAATGCAGGGATTTCGCCATGGCTCAAAACAACTTCATTGTCCTCAGCACTTACACCTGCTGGAACGGATTGATGCGGTAAATTAGGTAATTGCACGATCTTCTCATTCAATTCTGCTTCAATTGTACCCAATTGATCCAAAAGTTGCTTCACTTGCTCCTTATATCCCGAGGATTTGGATTTAACGGTTTCAGCTTCTTCTTTTTTACCTTGGCGCATCAGATCTCCAATCTGTTTTGCTGCCGCATTAGCCTCTGCCGAAAGTGCGTCTGATTCCGATTGGATCTTACGGCGATCTTCATCTAAACTGATGATTTCGTCGACCAATCCAATTTCCTTGAAATGCTTGACAGCCAATCTTTCGATTACCGTATCCCTGTTCTCACGGATATAATTTAATTGCAACATAATATAAATGTGTTATTTAAAATAGTGAACAAACTTAGATAAATTTGCCTTTATTTACAAGCAATTTTATTCCTAAACCACCATCCAAAAGGCTTTTTAACTGCTTTACGGTCCTCTATTTTCATCGCACCGCACCAGTTAGCATCCACCAACTCATTGAATACTGATCTTCAAAGGGATCGGTATTTACACCCCATAATCCATAGAAAGAGCGTATCCATTAGACGCCTAATCGATACGCTCTATAATTCGATGTATAATACAACCCTTGTCGTGAGATTCAACCTAATGAGCTCATGTGATGCGCATTTGCTAAGCAATGCTTACAGCATCGCATAAATAAACATCCTGAATGGCATGTAGTAATGCGACACCTTCATTCATTGGCTTTTGGAAAGCCTTACGGCCAGATATCAACCCTGTGCCACCTGCACGCTTGTTGATAACCGCAGTTTTTACAGCTTCCTGTATATCATTCTGTCCCGAAGCCCCACCAGAATTAATCAAGCCCGCCCGACCGGCAAAACAATTGAGCACCTGATAACGGCACAGATCAATAGGATGATCGGAAGAAAGCTCGGTATACATGCGTTCATCCAGCTTTCCATAACTACTTTTACCCATATTCAGCGCTTTAAAGCCACCGTTCAATTCGGGTAGTTTTTGCTTAATAATATCCGCTTTGATCGTTACACCCAAATGATTGGCCTGTCCGGTAAGATCCGCTGCTAAATGATAATCTTTATCACCGACTTTAAACGCCGAGTTGCGCAGATAACACCATAATACCGTCGCCATCCCCAAAGAATGTGCTTCTTCAAATGCTTTTGCTACTTCTATAATCTGACGGTCGGATTCCTCAGACCCGAAGTATATTGTTGCCCCTACCGCAACAGCCCCCATATTCCAGGCCTCACGAATCGTTCCGTACAAGATTTGATCGGCTCGATTAGGATAGGTCAATAATTCATTATGATTTATTTTAACCAAAAACGGAATTTTATGTGCATACTTTCTGGCAACAGCGCCCAAAACACCAAAGGTAGAAGCCACAGCATTACAATTTCCCTCCAAGGCTAGTTTGACAATATTTTCCGGATCAAAATACTGAGGATTTGGAGCAAAAGAGGCTCCTGCACTGTGTTCGATTCCCTGATCTACAGGTAATATCGAAAGATATCCGGTATTGGCTAACCGTCCCGTTCCAAAAAGTTGCCCCAAACTCCGCAAGACCTGCGGGCTACGGTCACTCGAACTATATACTTGGTCAATAAATGCTGTTTGTGGAAGATGAAGCATTGTTTTGGAAACTGCGGGTTGATCAAATTCTAACAAATAACTCGCTTCAGCACCCAGATGTGCTTGTATTTTTTCAATGTATTGCATAATTTATTTAAAATAAAGTGATGGAGTTTACCATAATCTTTAAAATAAAACTCTAAAAAGCACAGAATGTTTTAGCGCATATTATATAGTAAAAAAAACTTAACTTTGACCATGTTATATTTAGTTCCAACACCTATTGGCAATCTGGAGGACATGACGTTCCGTGCGATCAATGTCCTGAAAGAAGTGGACCTCATCTTAGCAGAGGATACAAGGACCAGCGCTCCGCTTTTGAAGCATTTTGGAATCGACAAAAAAGTATTTGCGCATCATCAGCACAATGAACATAAAGCGGTATCTGAAATCATTAAATTCTTGAAAGAAGGGCAAAACATTGCATTGATTTCAGACGCAGGGACACCGGCGATCTCAGATCCTGGATTTTTGCTGGTGCGTGAAGCCATCAAAGAAGGGCTCGAAGTGCAATGCTTACCAGGTGCAACAGCTTTCGTGCCAGCGCTTGTTAATTCTGGGCTTCCCAACGACCGTTTTTGTTTTGAAGGTTTTCTCCCCGTCAAAAAAGGAAGGCAAACGCGCTTAAAAGCTTTGGCAGAGGAAAAAAGAACGATGATCTTCTACGAGTCGCCACATCGTATTCTCAAAACCATCGAAGAATTTATTACCGTTTTTGGAGCTGAAAGACAAGCTTCGATATCGCGCGAACTGAGCAAACTCTATGAAGAAAATGTTCGCGGAACATTAACTGATTTAAAATTACACTTTGAAAACAATCCGATTAAAGGAGAATTTGTATTTTGTGTAGCAGGATTGGAATAAATTTTGACAATCTTTAGGTATTAAAAAGTATTTGACATGAACATGGAACAATTTGCACAGGACGGGCAGGACATAAAAATCATTGAAAAATTGGTTACTAAAGTCCAAGATATGCTTACTCCAGGGGAAAAAATAGATTATATTGCAGTTCAAAAGAAACCTGCAGTTACTATTTTACCAGATAGTATCACCATCAGTAATAAGCGCATATTTATGTGCGAATTTACTAAACTGGGTCTGGCTACTGATTTTGAAATCTTCGGTTGGCAAGATATCAAGGATATTGCCTTCAAGGAAGAAATCTTCGGTTCAAAAGTGACTGTTATCCCTTTTACAGGAGAAAATCTAAGTATAGATTATATCCCAAAAGTTCAGGCTAGAAAGCTGTATCAATATATTAAAGCTGCACTTGAAAACTATAAAAAAGCCGAATTGGCCGCCGAAAAAGAAAAAATAGTCTTTGCTCCAACAGTTGCGAAGGAAGTGATTATTGAACGACCTGAAAGTAATACACCGGTTCAACCAGCAGTTACTGCTCCAGCGGCACCTCAACCTGTTGTGTCGGCTCCAGTAACTCCACCGGCGCCAATGCAGACACAGCAACCGGTCGGTTCTACCCCTTTTATTCCTCCTGTTTCGACAGCTCCTATCGTTCCTCCTACACCCGCCCAAGAAGAGGAAGACGATGAGATAACGTTGAAGCTCAAAAAATTAAAAACTCTCTTCGACAAACAATTGATTACCCAAGAGGAATACGAGAGTAAAAAGAGAGAAGTTTTATCCAGTTTATAATCATAAATGGGAGAAAATATATAGTGAAAAACAACTATCTACTGGCACTTTTAAGTGCCTTTTTATTGTGGTTGGGTTGGCCTCCAATCCCCTATTCCAGTCCATTGTTATTTATTGGGTTTGTGCCTTTGTTGATTGCATTAGAAAATATTATCCGCAGTGAAACATTCAAAAGAAAAGGCCGTAAAGTATTTCTTACAGCGGGACTCACGGCTGTTGTTTGGAACACGGCTTCCATTTACTGGGTATACAACTCCATTTCGGCAGTTATGCCGCCTTTTGCAGCTGTTGTCATCAGTCTGATACCTTTTTGTCTTGGCGCCACTTTAATGGCACTGGCTTTCAGGCTATATGGGCAATTACGACGCAAAACGAACATCCTATTATCCCTTTTCGGATTAATGGGATTCTGGATAAGCTATGAATTTCTACATGAATCCTGGGATTTAGCCTTCCCTTGGATGACTTTAGGCAATGGTTTCGCAAGTTTCCACCAATTGATCCAATGGTATGACATCACGGGGGTCTATGGCGGAACAATATGGATCTGGCTGGTTAATATCTTGGTGTTTACACTTTACCTCAATGGAAAAGGACTTTATCCCATCAAACGTAAGATTGTCCCGATTGCCTCTTTGGCGACCATATTGTTGGTTCCCAGCGCTTACTCACTGATACGTTACTTCAACTACGAAGAACATCAGAATCCTGCACAGATTGTTGTTGTTCAACCGAATATTGACCCTTATATTAAATTCAATTTAAGTCCTGAGGAGCAATTAAACACCTTATTCTCCTTATCAAATTCAGTTGCCAAACCCAATACGGAGTTTTTCATCTGGCCTGAAACTGCACTTTCACAGAACGGCGATTTTGACGAAGAAAACTTTAGGGAAACCTATTCTTACCAGCGCATTTTAAAATTTTTAGATCAATATAAAAATGGTAATGTACTTTCAGGTATCGAAAGCTATCAGTTGTACAACTATGCAAAAACACCTACTGCGCGTGAAATAGCTCCCAATGTTTACCAGGATAATTTCAATGCTGCAACATTGATCGATTATTCCTCCAAGCTTCAGTTTTACCATAAGTCTAAACTTGTGCCGGGCGTAGAGCAAATGCCTTTTGGCGCAGCGATGAATTTCCTGAAACCACTATTCAAGGCATTCGGTGGTACGACAGGTGGCTACGGAAAACAGGCTGAACCTTCGGTATTCTATGCCCAAAGCGGTATTGGTGCCGCACCCGTAATCTGTTATGAATCCATCTGGGGCAATTATGTTTCCCAATATGTCAAAAAAGGCGCTCAGTTTATTGCGATCATCACCAACGATGGCTGGTGGGGCAATACTTCGGGTAAAGACCAGCATTTACAGTATGCAAAACTGCGTGCGATTGAAAACAGGCGCTGGGTTGCCCGATCAGCAAATACAGGGATTTCAGGCTTTATCAATCAACGTGGCGATATTGTACAACAGACTAAATGGTGGCAGCCTGCGGCCCTAAATCAGGAAATTAATTTAAATGAAGAAATTACTTTCTACACGCAAGCAGGTGATATTGCTGCCTATTTGGGTTTGGTGCTCGCAATGGGCGGACTTGTGATACTCATCGTTGTCAGACGAAAAAAAGAACTTATCTAAATTGAAAAGTAGCGCCAAACTGAAATAATAATTTGGCGCTATTTTTTCTGTATCAGAATGGGAAAGCACTAATCCTATACCTTCCTCGGCAAAAAGAACCTAATTCTGATGAGCCCCCGGCACGCCAACGCATATCAGCTATAATTAGGAAAATAAAATGATAAAAATAAGTCATTTAATACCTTTAATTTACTTTGGAGATTTGTAATTTTGCAGCATGCAAGTATATTTTGATAATGCAGCGACTACAGCCTTAGATCCTGAAGTAATAAAAGTAATGGTTGATGTGATGAACAATAACTTTGGAAATCCATCTTCTATCCATAGTCACGGACGACAAGTAAAAACAATTGTAGAAAAAGCACGTAAAACGATTGCTAAGCTACTTCATGTATCTCCAGCAGAGATATTCTTCACATCGGGCGGAACCGAGGCCGACAATATGGCCATCGTTAGGTCAATCGCCGACTTTGGGATAACCCATGCCATCACCTCACCTATTGAGCACCATGCCGTATTACATACCTTAGAGGAGCTTGAAAAAGCCGGCAAAGTGCACCTCGATTTATTGGAAGTTGACGAAAAAGGTAATTTAAATCTCAACCAGCTGGAAGAACTTTTAAGTACCAACCCGCGTACGTTTGTTTCCATTATGCATGCCAATAATGAGATCGGAAATCTCAACGATATTCAACGTATCTCCGAGTTATGCCAAAAGTATAATGCGGTATTCCATTCGGACACTGTACAGACCATGGGGCATTATCCACATGACCTTGGTAACCTTAAAATAGATTTTATAACAGGGGCTGCCCATAAATTCCATGGCCCAAAAGGGGTGGGTTTTCTTTACATCAATGCGAATAACAAGATTAAACCTTTAATCTATGGTGGAGCACAAGAGCGCAACATGCGTGGTGGAACAGAAAATGTCTATGGAATAGCGGGTCTTGCCAAAGCTTTAGAACTTGCCTACGAGCACATGGAAGAACACCACGCTTATATTCAAGGACTCAAATCTTATATGATCGACGAGTTGCAAAAAGCAATTCCCGAGATTGATTTTAATGGTGTTATTGAACCCGAAAAATCACTGTATACCGTACTGAATGTTTCTTTCCCTTGCAGTGACCTTGCAGACATGCTTTTATTCAACCTGGATATTTCGGGTATATCTTGCTCTGGTGGGAGTGCCTGCAGTTCAGGAACAGATATAGGCTCACATGTATTGGGTGCAATCAAATCCAGCTCAGAACGACCTTCAGTTCGTTTTTCATTCTGCAAGCATAACACCAAAGAAGAAGTTGACTTCGTCGTAGCAACGTTAAAAGAACTTTGTACTAAAAATAACTAATATTTTAATAGTTGACAGCAGACAACGAATAAGATCGCTCAATGTAGAGCTGATTAAAAATTCAAGCAAGAATTCTTAATCAGCGCTACATTGAGTTAGATAAGTTTAATCTTGCTCCAGCGCGCTATCAGAGCGACAAGCTGGAGTAAGAGGACTTCCCCATCCAACAGCACGTTACACTGCATATTTGTATTCGCTAGACCGTTCTAGATACGTCCTCCCATTTTCGACAACTACCATAATTACTCGAACTTATACAGCATCATACCAACTCACGCCTAAGAACAGTTTTCAATCAGTTTTTAGACAGTGATCAGTCACTCCTTATTCAGTTCATACTGAGCAAGCACTGAACAAGCACTGTTAAAATAGCCTATTTGATCCGAACTTGCTACGATTAAAAATTAAAGAGAAGAAGGGAAGAAAACTTTCAGTATAATCCCAATTAAAGATTGTAATACTGGGAAAAGTGAATAATTTCAAAAAAATAAAAAAGCCGAAAATAGATTCGGCTTTTTCATTCTTCATACATCTTTTATGCTAGATTCAATTTTTTGTCAAGACATAATATTTGGAAATATCTCCCGTAATGTCATTTCCGGAAAGATCCAACTGACTGAGTATCCGATTCCCTAATTTGAACTTATAGTCGACCCCATCCAGTGTAATGATGTTGCCATCCAATTTCCATTTTCCTTCACGCATAAACACATCATCACTTTTATTAAGGTATTTAGATGAATATTGGTAGGTGTTGTCAGCATGCAATGAAATAAGTGTTTCTATACCATCACAATCCGCACAAGGCATTACGCCTTTGTATTCACCTATCACTACTTCCGCCTTATCCCTACCTTTTAGGTCCTGTAAATTATCTTTATAGACCGCAACACTTTGTTTGGGATTATCACATCCCACTATTCCAATTGTCAACAACAAACCCACAATCCAAATAAACCTTTTCATCTCATTCCAAATTCAAAAAAATCAGCATCTAACAGTTACACCAATAAATTCATAACAAATTAAATACCAAAAATTTAGAAAAGATTAAAAATCATCTTCATCGTCATCTGTCAAGAATGACAATGCACCTTGTAACTCGCCCAAAGCATGGAAATTACGTGTCTTACGAGCGATCTCTATTCCGGATCTATAGGTATCAATCGCGGACTCCTGTTTATTTAATTTTTCGTACAATTTACCCAAATGATAATAAGTTCCTACATAATCTGGATTTGTATGTACTAAATTCTCGAATCTTAGCATGGCCTCTTGTTCATCTTCCTGCTTGAGATATTCAGCTGCAATCGCATATTTTAAAAAAGGATCTTCGGGGCTCTCCTTCAAAAATTCATTCAGTTGATCCAATCGTGTCGACATATCTTTTTTATTTCAAACTTAGACAAATTGCATTTTATATGCAATTTAATTGTGCGTCCCCCTAAAACAATTCCCCGTCTCTCCATATCACACGAAAGCTTTTTATAGAAAGGAACCTCGAATGAGCGACGATGCTTTCTAAAATTACTATGCTAGCATATAAAATGACAATTTGCTGACGCAATAAATCTATTGTCAAAAACCGGCTATTTAAAATGAAAAATTACAAAAAGTACAACAAAACACCTTAATATCATATCACATCAAAAAAAATACATGAAAATAACTGGTAAAATTAAAAATTCATCAAAATCACAAGACGACCCTTTAACAGAATTTAAAACGCCTTAGCGCTTTTTAATTGAAAGAAAATATGGTAAGTTTGAGTAAAACCAATCGTATATGAAAATATTAGTTTGTATAAGTAATGTCCCTGACACTACATCTAAAATCACTTTTACAAATGACAACACTGCATTTAATACAGCTGGTGTACAATTCATTATAAACCCTTATGATGAAATTGCTTTATCCAAGGCAGTTGAGTTGGCTGAAGGTGGAAAAGGAACCGTAACTGTCATCAATGTGGGCGATGCATCTACAGATGCAACCATTCGAAAAGCATTGGCAATTGGCGCAGACAATGCTGTACGGATTAACGCCGCTCCACGCGATGCTTGGTTTGTTGCTAATCAAATAGCAAAGTATGCCAAAGACAATGCATTTGACTTAATTTTAACTGGCCGCGAATCAATCGACTATAACGGTGCTCAAGTGGGAGCAATCGTAGGAGAGCTGCTGCATATTCCTTCTGTTTCCATTGCCAAAAAAGTTGACATTGCGGGCGACGCAGTCACAGTTGAGCGCGAGATTGAAGGTGGAAAAGAAATATTGACAGCAAAGCTACCAATCGTCATTGGTACAGCAGAAGGTGTTGCCGAGCCAAAAATACCTAATATGCGTGGTATTATGAGTGCGCGGACGAAACCATTGGATGTGCTCGAACCTTCCGCTATAGACGTTCTTGAACACATTGTCAGCTATGAGACACCAGCTCCGCGCGGTACGGTCAAACTTGTTGACGCTGCCGAGGTAGAAAAATTAGTTTCTCTTCTTCACGACGAAGCTAAAGTTATTTAATCTTTAAACGCTAAAACACCATGTCTATACTCGTATATGTAGAAAATACCGATGGAAAATTCAAAAAATCTGCTTTTGAAGTTGTTTCTTATGCAAAATCCATCGCCGATAACATACAGACTGATCTTGTTGCGATTTCAATTGGAAATGTCGCTGGAGACGAACTTGCTGGCTTGGGCAAGTACGGCGCTTCCAAAGTATTAAATGTCGACAATGAGCGACTCGCTTCTTTTGTAAACCAAGCGTATGCAAGCATCATTGCTGAGGCCGCAAAAAGTACCGGTTCAAAAATACTTGTCTTATCCAACTCATTCTCTGGTAAAGGACTCGCTCCACGCATCGCAGCCAAATTGGAGGCTGGTCTTGCCGATGGTGCACTCGAATTACCGAAAATCAATGGCGACAAACTGACTGTCAAAAAAACAGCGTTCTCCAATAAAGCATTCGCTACGCTCGAACTATCCTCGGATATAAAGGTCATCGCATTAAGCCCAAATGCATATGAAACAAAAGAGACCGGTGGTAGCGCAACTGTCGAAACTTTTGCTCCGAATATTGACCAAACAGATTTCACAACGATGGTCAAAGAGATTGTCCGAGCAACAGACAAAGTTTCCTTACCGGAAGCTGAAATCGTCGTCTCCGCAGGCCGTGGTTTAAAAGGCCCCGAAAACTGGGGTATGGTGGAAGAACTTGCAGACGTCCTTGGTGCAGCTACAGCATGTTCAAAACCCGTATCCGATGCAGGCTGGCGCCCGCATTCGGAGCACGTAGGCCAGACAGGTATTGTTGTGAGCCCCAATCTCTACATTGCTATCGGTATCTCCGGAGCGATACAGCATTTGGCGGGAGTAAGCTCTTCTAAAACAATCGTTGTCATCAATAAAGATCCAGAAGCGCCCTTTTTCAAAGTGGCCGATTATGGAATTGTAGGCGATGCTTTCGACGTCGTTCCGAAATTAACGCAGGCATTGAAGGCTTACAAAGGTATTTAAAGCTTTAATCCGATATATTCTCCCCATTTATCCAAAATGAATGGGGAGTTTTTATTTGTTATAATTGCATATAAAAGCAAATTTATCTAAGTTTGTAGACCGCTTTGGAATTAAAATGAAGAAAATCAGATTAGATATCGTTGGTTTATCCTATAGTCAAACACAATCTGGGGCTTATGCTCTTGTATTGGGAGAAGTGGAGGGCAACAGAAGATTGCCCATCATTATCGGCAGCCACGAGGCTCAAGCTATTGCTATTCGGATAGAGAAAATGATTCCTAGTCGTCCGCTGACACACGACCTATTTCAATCTTTTGCAGATTCTTTTGGTATTAAACTCATTGAAGTACTGATCTATAATTTGATTGAAGGGATATTTTATGCTAAAATTATCTGTTCCGACGGCAACAAGATTGTCGAGATTGATGCCCGCACATCCGATGCCGTTGCACTGGCTGTACGGTTTGAAGCTCCGATCTATGCCTACGAATTTATTATGTCCTCTGCTGGAATTATCATTGAGGGACATGAGTTTGCATTTTTGGAAAACCTAGACAAATCCAACAAAGTTCAGGATCCAAGTGTTGTTGAGGTCGAAGAAAAAACGCCTTCAAAATCCCTACAAAATCCTTTCTCCTCATTGACAGATGAGCAACTGGAGCAAGCTCTTAATCAGGCATTGACCGAAGAAAACTACGAGCAGGCTGCGTTGATTAGGGATGAGATTTCCAAAAGAAAATAACTCCTTTCATTAAAGCGAAACAAAAATTTTAAATAACATCGATTTATGTCTATTAAATTAAGATTGACCATTATGAGCTTCTTTCAGTTTTTTGTCTGGGGAGCATGGTTGATTACAATAGCAAACTATTGGTTTGGCACAAAACAATGGGATGGTACACAATTTGGAGCTATTTTTGCAACCATGGGGATCGCTTCTTTATTTATGCCTACCCTGATGGGAATTATCGCCGATCGTTGGATAAATGCCGAAAGATTATATTTTATTCTTCACTTATGTTATGCGGGTGTTTTATTCTATTTACCTCAGGTAAATGATCCAAACACCTTTTTTTATGCGATGCTTGCGGCAATGTGTTTTTATATGCCGACTTTGGCCCTATCCAATTCCATTGCGTACACGGCATTGAATGAAAATAACTACGATTTGGTCAAGGCATTCCCGCCTATCCGGGTTTTCGGAACGATAGGCTTTATCGTTGCCATGTGGATCACCAATTTAACAGGCAACAAGGCTACAGCTTATCAATTTTATATCGCCGGAACCGCAGCTTTGGCTTTAAGTCTCTATGCTTTTACATTACCTAAATGTCCACCGAAGAAGCTACAACAGGAAGATGCTTCCTGGACACAACTATTAGGCTTGGAAGCATTTAAGCTTTTTGGAAATTATAAAATGGCTTTATTCTTTATTTTTTCCATGTTCTTAGGTGCCGCACTCCAATTGACCAATGCCTACGGCGATGTGTTTTTGGATGAATTTAAATTCTACCCTAAATTTGCAGAATCTTTCGTTGTAAAATATTCGACAATCATTATGTCGATTTCGCAGATATCCGAGACACTTTTTATTCTTGCTATTCCATTTTTCCTCAAAAGATTCGGTATAAAAAAGGTAATGCTGATTTCGATGTTTGCCTGGGTATTACGTTTCGGATTATTCTCATTTGGTGACCCTGCAGGCGGACTTTGGATGATTGTATTATCCTGCATCGTCTATGGTATGGCATTTGATTTCTTTAATATTTCAGGCTCTTTATTTGTCGAAACCTCGACAACATCACGTATACGCAGCTCGGCACAAGGCTTATTTATGATGATGACAAATGGTTTTGGTGCCGTTGTAGGCAGTTTTGCATCGGGTTGGATCATTGACCACTACTTTACCAAAAGTTTTCAAAACAGCAAGGATCTCGCACAATATCTGGATACAACAATCGATAATACCCATTTTCTACATTTTCTGAAGGAAAAGAGTATTTCAATCTTACCTGACGGTATGTTAAGCGGTAACCTCATGCTAAAAGACTGGCATGATATCTGGCTTGCATTTGCCATTTACACCTTGGTTATAGCAATCTTCTTTGCTGCATTCTTTAGACATAAACACGAGCGTGAACCGCTAAACTCAAAATAACAAAAAGCCGCTAATTGCGGCTTTTGTATATTTGTAACATGCAAAGCACAGCAACGGAATTATTCAAAGATTCCCAATCCTACATCTATAATTGGACATTTCAATGGATTAAACAACTTGGTCTTGATAATCAGGGTAGCCACTTTGTTAACTCGATCCTTTTACTCTTACTGGTTGTCTTGTTTTTGATCGTCATTGACTATTTCACCAAAAGAACGTTACTCCTGTTAACAATCAAAGCCATCAGGCGAAGCACAAATCGCTTTGATGATCTATTGATCCGCAATAAAACGCTGAAACTTATTGCTCATTTTGTCCCGATCCTAGTGGCACAATATATCATGCCCATTATCTTCATGGGTTTTCCAACCTGGAAAGAAAACAGCAATAAAGTACTTGACATAGCGACAACCGTCGTCAGTTTACTGATTATTCATTCGCTTCTGAAAAGTTTACGGGATATGTTGCGCATGAAAAAATCTTTTGCCGACAAGCCCCTGGAAAGTTATTTACAGGTCTGTCAGATTATCCTATTATTTATCGGTGGGACGATCTGCTTCTCGATATTGACAGGGAAATCTCCCTGGTCCTTCTTATTATCCTTGGGTGCCGCGTCAGCAATCTTGATGTTGGTATTCAAAGACACTATACTGGGATTTGTTGCTAGTATACAAGTTTCGGCCAATGACTCCATCCGCGTAGGAGATTGGATAGAAATGCCTAAATATGGCGCCGATGGAACTGTCAAAGAGATTAACCTCAACAATGTGAAAGTGCAGAACTTTGATAAGACCATTACGACGATACCGACGCATACACTATTGTCGGATTCTTTCAAAAATTACAGGGGCATGCAGCAATCGGGCGGGAGGCGCTTAAAACGAGCCATAAACATCAAAATTTCCACGATCCGTTTTTTGGAAAATGAAGAAATTGAAAGGCTCAAAAATATACAGATTCTGCGGCCTTATATCGAGGAGCGTGCCAAGACAATTGACCAATTCAATACGGAACAGCAGATAGATCAATCAAGTCCCATAAACGGTCGCAAAATGACCAATTTAGGAATGTTCAGAGCTTATACACTCACCTATCTACGTCAAAATCCCAATATTCACAAGACCATGCCCTTGATGGTACGTCAGCTTGCTTCAACCGAACACGGTGTTCCGGTCGAACTTTATTTCTTTGTAAATGATATCCGCTGGGAATATTACGAAGGAATTGTTTCAGATGTATTCGACCACTTATTTGCTGCAACAAAATACTTCGACCTGGAGATCTTTGAAAATCCGGCATCAGATGATTTCCGGCAGGTTATCCAACAACAAAACCTTCATGACTTCGCAGACCAACGGCAGTAGAAGCGAACTGAAAGTTCTTTCCGGCCAATAACATCAGTCGCTTTCAGAAAAAAAAGCCGCTACCGCACTAACATTCATATACCAGGTTAACGGCTTAACAAAGTTTGTAGCTGCAAACCGGATAAAGTGTAGATATAGATCATAGTAGAAGGACTTAAATTTTGGCAGCATAATTTAAAGTGAAAGGTCTAAAAACAGTGAAAGGTAATCTGGGGAGATTACCTTCACTTTAAAAACAAACTAAATTTTCAGACGTGTTTCACAACAGATCTACACATTAACCCTAACTCTTTATGAATCAAAAATTACTCTACACAAATATAGGATGGTAATGTTAAGTGCATCTTAAGCTATCTTTAAACTTAAAACAACTCTACAATCGGTTATTTATCTCACCTCAATAGTCTTCGTTGCTAGGTGTACTCTATTGAAAAGATCAACAGCCTGAACCTCAATCTGATATTTACCAGCTTTTAATTTAGGCAAATTAGCCGTCCACAGATGACTGGATTTTTCGGGGTTTGAAGGTCTACGCGTATTCTTTAATTCAGTTGCTGTATCGTACTTAGCCAAAGAATTTAGAAATGCTGGATCGTTTTCATTGACAAAATCCATTTCCTTCCATTCGCCCTGATTGATTCTATACGTTACCTTGTCCCCTTCCTTTCCAATAAAAAAATTAGCGTATATCGGATATCTCTTTGTGTATTTTTCTGGAACGACCGAAGCTCCATATAAATCGATCTGATACGTTGCCGGCTTACCTACAACCTTATAATCAAAACTGTATTGGTTGCCCTCGATTTTTAAAATGGCATACCCTTTTGGTGTACCGTCCCGCATTGTAGAAACAGGAATTCCCTTTTCATTCAACTCGCCCGAATACCAGTCACCAGAAGTTGTACCTACATTATATTCGTGATGTGGCTTTTCTTGTTTCCATCCGTCCTTTTGTCCATAAAAATATTGGCGCTGAAAGTGTGTATGCGCGGACAAAGACAAGGTATGCTTAAATGGAGCCAAAATATCGAACAGACGTTGTCGATCTTCGTTACGAAAGACATCCGAGTTTTGATGATATAAAGGTATATGAAATGCCAATACAATCAATTTATCTTTAGCTACGTTTTTTAAGTCATTTTCCACAAAATCAAGCTGATCTTTACGAAATCCACCTAAATAACCTTTACCTGTCCGCGGATTCGGATAAATGATATTATCAAGAATGATAAAATGCGTGTTTCCATAATTGAACGCAAAGTTATTGGGGCCAAAAGTCTGCTCGAACGATTCATCGGAGAGGCTATCCTCTTTGGCATCATAGTTCATATCGTGGTTTCCCATGACATTATACCACGGTAATCCCATCGTGGAAATCACCGATTTATACTTTGGCTGTAGTGAAAGATCATCTCCCACTAAGTCGCCTAAGCTTATTCCAAATTTCGCAATTGTCTTATCTGAAATTTCATTGATCACACCATTTTTGAAATAGGCTAATTCTTCCTCCGTGTAGGCTTGTGGATCACCAAAAACAAAAGCTGAAAAGTTAGGATCTTCATCTTGTTGGTACAATGCAAAATTTACAGCAGCCGGGATTTTTCCTGTAGCAGCAACTGCAGGATATTTTGAAGCTGGACTACCGTTTAACTTATGGATATAATAGAATTTTGGATGGTTATTTTCATCCAAAGGCAAAGCGTAGCCTGTCGGTTTAACCACGAAAATGATGTTGTCATTTCCAACAGGCAACTGATAATTGCCATCTTTATCGGTTGTCGTCACCTCGCGGCCGTTACTAACAGCAACGGAGGCAACGCCTCTTTCGTTTTTATCCAATTTTCCGTTTTTGTTTATGTCTAGATAAACTTTTCCTTTCGCAAAATCTTGGGCCTGCACCGCGTTTACGAATGCCCAGGAAATTGCTAATGCCAAAAATGCTTTCATATGAAATTTTGTTTTGGCGCTAAAGTATTCGATTCAGGTTAAAGGAGTATAAAGAGAATATAAAGAATTTATCAAAAAACAAAGGTAACAATTTAAGACTTCCGTATTAATTAACACATATTTAATAGTATCGTTATAGGGACTTTATCCGTGTTTTATTCGTATTCATCCGAATGAGGTCCCTATCAGGTCCCTATTAGCTCCCTATAAAATCCCTATTAGAAATAATATTGTTAGCTACTTAAATCCTTCTCCCTTTGTTTTCAGACAGGTATTTGGCAAAAAAAAAGAGAAACCAATTGCTTGATTTCTCTCTTACCCTTAGGGTTTATTTCTTAACTATCGGGCTTGCGCGGTTGCCAACATACGGTTGACTTCATCGATCATTGATTTTGCCGCGTCATGCATACGCGGGTTGCCTGCAAAATCTGCATCTAAAGTAATATGCTTGGACTTATCTTTATAGTTGTACTCTAAATAAAAACGTGGAACTTTAGAATGTGTTGAATCCTGCTGCCATTCAGGACCAGTCATATCGGTATCCAAGTTCCAAAAGCCGAGCTCCATTGCTTTGCGGTGCAGGTACAATAAATCGTCTTTTGTAAATTTTACAGTATCAGTAATTAAAGAATCTTTTTTGTCTAAATATTTATAGATACGTGTTTTTGAATTGTATTCGTTGACCATGTGGTTCGGCTCGCCATATTTGAATTCAATGGATTCAAAATCAGCAAAACGAAAAGGGGCATTTTTGATCATATTACTATAGTAATAAACACAATACATCAAAAACGGCACAATAATACAAAGGCCCAAAAAAATCTTCTTACTCTTGATTGTCATTTCTATAAAATTTTGACAAAAATAAGGATTTATATAGGGTATAAAAGTTTATATCAAGATATGACATAAAACCTACATGAAATTCACGCATTTAGATATTCGGAGAGCCTGCGTCGACAAAGGTCTTAGCATACCAACTGTCAGAAAGATCAGAGATAATAACACCTTTCCGTGTCGAAACATGAACAAACTTATTATTATGCAGGTATACACCTACATGATCTATCCCATTTCGTCCGAAAGAAAAAAACACGAGATCTCCTTCTTCAAGTTTATCGACCTTTTTTCTTTTTACTATTCCTTCCATGTCACGCGAAGTCCGGGGCAAATTCCCTTTGTATACTTCAATATAGAGCAAATTAACAAATCCCGAGCAATCTACCCCCGATTTGGTCTGTCCACCCATACGATGCGGTATGCCCATCCAATCGTCAATAAATGAATAAAGGTGCGGATTTAGTTTTTTTGTACTCACATTGAGTAAGTCTGCATAATTGTCAAGTCGGGATCCGGAAAAGGTTTTTCCGCGCGCTGAGCTCGCATCTGTCAAAACCGCGCCATTGGAAGAATGTGTGTTGGAGCTAAGTACCTTTTTCTTCGTTGAACAACTGCTCAAAAATAGAACTGCACCTAAAAAGAAGATAAAATAAGATCTGACACTCATGCTGTTCGATTTACGTTCTTGCTTAACAAACTTACTTGCCTAACAAACTTAATTAAATTGCTGTTTATATCCAATAAATTTGCCCACTGCTAAAAAACAATTTACTCCTATGACCGCTGCTATAAAGCCGTCCCCTGCAACATGCTACGACGAACAGGAATGTTTCCAGTCAATAAATTTCACCTATTGGATGCATTTACTCCTTACTGTTAAGCTTGTCTCCGAAGATTGCTTTTCTTGATAAGAACGTCAGATAAGAAAAAGAATTGTTCAGAAATCGTAACTTTGACGCCTAATTTATTTGAGAATGGAAAAATTAAAAGGTGCATTAGCTGTCTTTTTAGGTGCGAGTAGTTTTGGGATACTATCAACGTTTGTTAAGAAAGCTTATGGTAAAGGGTTGACTTTAGGAGAGGTAACGGGAATTCAGGTTTTATTTGGCATGCTTATACTGTGGCTTATCTATATTGTCATCAAACTCTTTTCTGCAAAGTCATTTCACTCTTCAAGCAAGAAATCTTCATGGATCAAGATATTAATCAGTGGTACCTCTACCGGTTTGGTAAGTATCCTCTATTACAAATGTGTGCAGCTTGTTCCGGCTTCGTTGGCCATTGTGCTGTTGATGCAGTATATCTGGATCGGTGTGCTGATTGAATTTATCTTTTTCAAGGCAAAACCTTCAAAAAACAACTTGATTGGCATCGGCATTGTACTCATTGCAACATTATTAGCGACTGGACTTATTGAAAAAGGCTTACAACACCTCAACTTAACAGGTGTTTTATTTGGTCTTTTAGCGGCGACCGCCTATTCGGTCTTCATGATCGTGAATGGCCGTGTCGGCAATGACTATCACCCCATTCAAAAAAGCGCTATTATGGTAACGGGGGCCTGTATCATGGTCTTTACCTTATTTCCACCTGCTTATTTATTGAATGGTCAATTTGATGGTAACTTCCTCTATTTCGGCTTGATCCTTTCTCTATTTGGCACAGTCATCCCGCCTTTATTGTTTGCCTACGGCTTACCTAAAACAGGCTTCTCCTTAGGCGGAATATTAAGTTCGGCGGAGCTACCTGTAGCCACCTGTATGTCATTTTTTATCCTTCATGAAAGTGTATCCACGATACAATGGCTCGGAGTGCTTTTGATCTTGGGTACCGTCGTCTGGTTGAACGCAGCAAAGAGCAGTGCACATTAGGGGTGCAATCAATAGGGAAATTTTGGAATTCCTTTTAACGAAAAAAGGCAATCTTACTAGAGAAGATTGCCTTTTTTATATGTTATAAATCTTAATATGGTATCCCCCTTAAAAAGATTAATGTGTCAGTGTCTCCGGAATTTCTTCTACCTCCACTTCACAAGAATCCGTTACGTCCATAAATTTAACCGGCACAACCTCATTCACCAATAATGGATCGTATAAGGTCCGTACTTTGACATAGTTTTTAGAAAAACCATGCATATATCCATCTTTCTCATCAGCCTCAAACAAGACATCACCAGTCTCGCCAAGCTGTGACTCATAAAAAGCACGGCGCTTCTTCTCCGAAAGGATATGCAACATTTTGCTACGGTCACTGCGTTGAGCTCCCGGTACAGCACCGTCCATTTGAGCTGCAATCGTATTCTCTCTTTCTGAATAGGTAAAGACATGCAGATAAGAAATATCCAAATCGTTCAAGAAATTGTACGTGTCGATAAAGTCTTCACGTGTTTCTCCCGGAAATCCGACAATAACGTCAACACCAATACAGCAATTAGGCATCAATGACTTGATAAATGCGACGCGCTCTGTGTAAAGTTCTCTTTTGTACCTTCTGCGCATTAAACTCAGAATTTTATTGCTTCCAGACTGCAGTGGCATATGGAAATGTGGAACAAAACGTTTTGATTGTGCCACAAACTCAATAATATCGTTGGAAAGAAGATTAGGTTCTATCGAAGAAATCCGAATCCTGTCGATACCTTCGACTTCATCCAAAGCCTTTACCAAATCCAAGAATCGGTCTTCACGCTTACCATCCCGAATACCAAAATCACCAATATTAACTCCCGTTAACACAATTTCTTTTACGCCTGAAGCTGCAATTTCTTCCGCTTGACGCACAATATCTTCGATCTTACCCGAGCGGCTTCCGCCACGTGCCAGAGGAATCGTACAAAATGTACATGAATAATCGCACCCGTCCTGTACTTTTAGGAAGGTACGCGTACGATCGCCAATCGAATAAGCCGAGACAAATTGATTGGTCTCATCGATTGGACCATTATAAACGATCGTTTTTTCCTGTTTCGTCAAATCATTGATATGCTCAATAATATTAAACTTTTCAGCTGCACCTAAGACCATATCCACTCCGGGAATCTCTGCAATCTCTTTTGGTTTTAGCTGCGCATAACAGCCAACAATCGTAATATAGGCGTTGGGAGAGTGCTTTAATGCTTCCTTCACTACTTTTCTACACTTCTTGTCAGCATTATCCGTTACCGAACATGTATTGATTACATAAACGTCTGCACGGCTATTGAACGCTGTGGTATCATAGCCCGCATCTTTAAATAAACGACCAATGGATGATGTCTCCGAATAATTCAGTTTACATCCAAGTGTATAAAAAGCTACTTTTTTATTCTCCATAATATTTTGCAAAATTACATTTTTTTTCAGTAACCGCTCTTATCATTTTAAGTTTTGACTTTCTCGTTATAAGGATTTTCCTTAGTTTTGACTATCTTGAAAGGCTGAATGCACCGGCGGCTTATTACTGGCAAACGAAATTAGTCCGGACATGATGTATTCAAATATTCCCCGATTGAGAATCAGACACATAAAACAGCGCTATTCGTCCCTATCCAGTTCGATTATAGCATTGATATTTAGTATTTAATAATTACTTTTTTACAGATGAAACAATATTTAGATTTACTCAGACATGTATATACGAATGGTGTTGTAAAGACAGATCGTACTGGCACGGGTACCAAAAGTGTCTTTGGATATCAGATGCGTTTCAACCTTCAGGAAGGTTTCCCTTTGGTAACGACGAAGAAATTACACTTGCGATCCATTATTCATGAGCTGATCTGGTTCCTTAAAGGTGAAACCAATATTCAGTATCTCAAAGAAAATGGCGTAAGCATTTGGGACGAGTGGGCTGACGAACAAGGGAATTTAGGTCCTGTATACGGATCACAATGGCGCTCCTGGCCAACACCTGATGGCCGCCATATCGACCAGATCACACAGGTGATCAACCAGCTAAAAAATTCACCGGATTCACGCCGCATTATTGTATCGGCATGGAATGTTGCCGAAATAGAGCATATGGCACTCCCTCCTTGCCATGCTTTTTTCCAATTTTATGTGGCGCCAGCACAGCCCGAAAAAGGCATCATGAAACCACAATTGTCCTGTCAACTGTATCAACGCAGTGCGGATATATTCCTTGGCGTACCTTTCAACATTGCCTCTTATGCTTTGTTGACGATGATGGTCGCACAGGTTTGCGACATGGAAGCCGCAGAGTTTATCCATACTCTGGGCGATGCACACATCTACAGTAATCACTTCGAGCAAACGGAGCTCCAATTGAGCCGCGAGCCAAAAGCGCTACCACAGATGAAAATAAACCCTGAAGTAAAAGATATCTTTGAGTTCAAGTTTGAAGATTTTGAATTGTTAAACTACGAATCACATCCACATATCAAAGCTCCGGTTGCCGTTTAACAATGAAGGCACCTAATTTTGTAACAACATTATTTTAGCGGACGAATAATCACATTATATCAAAAATGAGCAACCCAACGATCACATTAATCGTAGCTGCGTCGGAAAACAATGCCATCGGAATCGACAACCAGATGCCTTGGCATTTACCCAACGACTTTAAATATTTTAAGAGAAATACCATTGCGCATTCTGTCCTAATGGGCAGAAAGACTTTTGAGGCCATAGGCAAAGCTTTACCGGACAGAAGGAATATTGTCATCACGCGTAATGCAAATTTCCAGGGAGAAGATATTGATGTAGCCAATAGTATTCAAGAGGCACTTTTATATTGCCGGGATGAACGCGAAGTGTTTATCATTGGTGGCGCAAACATTTATCAGCAAGCGCTACCCTTGGCAAACAAAGTGCTTTTGACACGGGTACATACAACCCTAAAAGGAGATGCTTTTTTCCCTGAATTACCTTCCGAAGAATGGGAATTAATTTCCTCAGATTCGCATCAGGCAGATGAGAAACATGCATTTGCTTATACCTTTGAAGTTTATTCGAGAAAATAAATCCATGGGTATTAAAACCAACAGGCAAACATACACTGGAACGCCCAAGTATGTGCTGCCTATTTTATGCTTCGGACTTGTTATGCTGGGTAATTTGTCGCAAGTTTTTGCGCAATTCCGTGCACCTTATACGATGCGTACGCCAGGTGGGAATATTACAATACCAGGATCGTATGCGCCGATCCTCTATTCTTTCGACCGCGAACCGATCAGCAGTAGGTATAAATTTTATATTGTTTTAAAAAATGACAGTACTGTCGTTTCAAAAACCAAAATAAAATTGAGAACGGCAACCAAACCCAGTGAGATATCTTGGCGGGAAAAAGGCAAAAAATACACTGTAACACCAGATCAAACAAAAGAAATTTATCGGATAGATTATTGGAATAAGAAAATTAAAGGCATTCCACAAGATAGCTGCTGGTTATTTTTGGTCGACACTGTCAGTTATGAAAAGCGAATCCGCCGCTATAGCATGACCGCTGATATCAATCAGCCTGCCATATCGCATTTCAAGATGGAAAAGGCGAAGGAAATTTTACCACTGAAAAAAGAAACCTTGGAGCCTTATGTAGAGGGAAATGAAAAAGCAAAAAAACTGTTATCAAAAAACCAGCTGTTAAAAGCCATAGAGGAGTTTAACCGACAGTAAATAAACACGATACTTGGATATGCGCAAATACCTCACCCTATTTCTCGCCCTATTCATGTCAGACGCATACGCTCAGCAGATAGATACTGTTTACCTGGAAAAATTACTCCAAAGTCATCCTGATCTATTTCAAAACATATTAAGTCATCCGACGAAAAATGAGGTGCAGATTCTGTATACGCAAATTGATCGTGACAAATCCAATAGGCCACATTTTAGGTCCTATAGCTATCGACTGAATCCGAACTGGTATTTTTATCCCGCAAGTACCGTAAAGTTGCCGACAGCAATTCTGGCCTTAGAAAAAATCAACGACCTCCATCTTCCCGGTTTAACCAAAGATACTCCCCTCCGCATTGATTCTGCATTTGAAAAGCAGACTAAGGTTCTTGTGGACGAGTCCGCAGCCAATGGTCTTCCCTCTGTTGCACAATACGTAAAAAAAATATTGTTGACCAGCGACAATGATGCACAAAATAGACTGTTTGAATTTATTGGCCGTGCCGGACTGAATGCGAAACTAAAAAAACACGGCACCAAATACAGCCGTATTGTCAACCGTCTTGCCATTGGCGACAAAGGAATATGGGCCAAACATACCAATCCCATTACCTTTTATAATGGAAAAGATGTCATCTACCAACAAACGGCCCAATTCGACCCAAAAGACTACACGATGAAGCTGGCCAATACTCTTCAGGGGAAAGGTTACATGAACGATAAAGATGAATTTATTCATGAGCCCTGGAGTTTTGAGGGTCTTAATGTCTACGCACTCGAAGATCAACAGTTCATATTGAAGAAATTACTATTTCCGGAAGCATTTCAGCCTAAAGAACGATTTAATCTAAAAAAGGAGGATTATGACCTACTCTATGACTATATGTCGCGCTATCCCTTTGAATCGGATTTCCCGAAATATGATCCAACAGAATTTTGGCCAACGTATAGCAAGCTCCTTTTTTATGGCCGTGAAAAAAATGCGACCTTAAATCCCAACATCCGGATCTTCAACAAGTATGGAGATTCTTATGGCTATAATATTGATAATGCCTATATCGTCGACTTTGAACATGGGGTAGAATTTATGCTCGCCGTTGTTGTGCAGTCCAATGAAAATGGCATCTACAACGATGGACGCTATGAATACGACACAGTAACCTACCCCTTTTTAAAGAATATCGGGCAGGTAATTTATCAGGAGGAACTGAAAAGGGTTAAAAAGTTCAAACCCGATCTATCCAAATTTGATTTCAGAAAATAAAACACACAAAAACGGCTTTCAATGTATGAAACCGTTTTTGTGTGTGTCGCTATTGTGACATATTTTTTATCCGCTTTGGCCAGAAGGTTGCTTGCTTCAAAGTATTTCTGAATAGAACTATTTCGATTGTAAGGCTGTTTCGATCAACTCACCGTAAAAATCCCCCTCCTTCATTCCAAAAGCCCGTACCTGCTGCGGAATAAAACTTTGTGGAGTCTGCCCGGGAATGGTATTAATTTCGATAAAATAAAATTTATCGGTATCGTTTTCCAAAAAGAAGTCCACGCGAACCATACCTTTACAGTTCAATCTAACATAGATTTCTCTTAAAATACGCGCAGCACGCTCCTGCTGTTCGACCGTCAGGTCTGCCGGCGTAATCTCCTCGGTCAATCCAGGTACATACTTGGCTTCATAATCAAAAAATTCGCGTGTAGTCCGAACTTCTGTGGCAGGCAAAACAACAAGCTCGCCTTTTGAATTCCGAAAAATTCCCTCGGAAAATTCGCGTCCAGTCACAAATTCTTCAACAATAACCTGTTTTCCTGTATTTTCCGCATCAAAAGCTTTGTCAATCGCTTCCTGCAGTTGTGCAGATTCCTTTACTTTGGTCATTCCGATACTACTTCCACCGGCATTAGGTTTCACAAAATAAGGGAGTGAAAGATTGCTTTCGACGATTTTGAGTGCCTCCGGGCGTTGCGATTCAAATAGTAGGACCGATTTTGCCAAATGCAACTCGGGAATATCCGATAAGATCGCTTTTGTATACCCTTTATTCATAGTTAATGCGGACGTCAAAGCATCACATGAGGTATATGGAATATCTAATAAATCAAAATAGCTCTGAAGTCTTCCATCTTCTCCAGGCACACCATGCACCATAATAAAAGCTAAGTCAAAAGTCAAGATATCCCCATGCAATGGAAGGGTAAAATCAGCTTTTGAAATCGGATGACGCTTTCCGTCTAAATCTTCATAGTACCATGCTTCTTTGGTCACTGTAATCAAATATATATCGTATTTGTCGTGATCAAGTTGAGAATTGACGAAGGCAGAACTTTTAAAAGAAACTTCAGCTTCTCCTGTATAACCTCCAGTTATTAATGCTATTTTTGCTTTCATAAATTTTAGCGATTCGAATAGCAAATATAATTTGCTATACACGGAAAAACGAATAATTTTGTGAGGAATAATTTTATTTAATCATTCTGCAAACTTGGCTTTAATATTGCGGTTCTATGCAGAATTAATTTTTATCAAACAGAGAAATGTCCAAAGTCGTACAATATCTTCAGACCCCCACTTTTAGGAAAAATCTTATTGCCGCTCTTATTGCGATAGTATGTCTATTCCTTTTCGTTTATATTGGACTGAAAATATATACCAAACATGATGAATCTATCGCCGTTCCTAAAGTGAAAGGCCTTCATATCAGTGCTGCCATCCAAGCTTTGGAGGACGCCGGGCTGGAATATCAAATTGACTCCGTCTATCAGATGGATGCCAAACCTGGCATGGTCATAGAGCAGGATCCCGAACAAGGATTTCATGTAAAATCGGGTCGGACTATTTATTTGACCATTATCACACAGGTTGCACCTGAAGTTGCTTTTCCGAATATAAAAGATAAAACATTGATCGAAGCAACAGCCATCTTGAAAAACCATAACCTTCGAATCGGTGACACTTCTTATGTCGCAGACATCGCCAGGGATATCGTATTGGATGCTCAATTTGCGGGACAATCTATCCGCAACGGGCGCATGATTCCTAAAGGTTCACGTATAGATCTAGTTTTGGGAAATGGACTGGGAGCAAATGAAGTGGAGATACCTAATTTAGTTGGGCTTCCATTAAACGAAGCAAAGTTCGCCTTATCTGGAGCTGGCTTAGGTCTAGGTACTGTAACCTATGATCCAAGCGTAACGGATACAGCCACTGCAGTAATCAGTGTGCAATCACCAGGAATAGAAAAGGGCCTGACCAGTTTAGGCGCTAAAATTGACGTAACACTTTCACTCACAGCACCAACAACAACTACAGGAGCTCCAATTGGTGGTACGACAACACCTAAACCACAGGCAAACCAAACACAGGTTACTCCGCCAGCGGCAAAACCTCCGGTTCAGTCAAAGCCTGTTGCTCCAGCAAAAAGTAACACAACAAATAGCCCTGCAGCTAAGCCGACAACGACAAATCCTGCAGCAGGGCAAAAAAAGGAAAAGGAAAATAAAGGGAATAGTTTAGGCTTTTAAGTTTATTGACTCAAAAATGAAGCTGCGTCGAATGACCGCCATCATAATGGATTAAAGTTCTTGGCAGATTCATCAACCATTGACCGCTAAAGGCTATATAACGGCTATAAATAGCGAACAACAGATGAATAAAAAATTTTAGAATGGAAAATAAAAAAGGAATACCAAGTTGGTTAAAAATCATTGCGTTAATCGTTATCGTTGTTGGAGGTTATTTTGCCTGGACATTTTATAGAGCATTTTATGCTTCGAATGTATCGGGAGAGAAAAAGTACCTGTATATACACGAGGGTGAAAAATATGAGGATGTATTGAAATCAATCAAGGATTCAAATCTCGTGGATGATATCGCTTCCTTTGAGCGTGCAGCACAATATAAAAAATATGAAGAAAGCGTAAAACCCGGACGTTATCTGTTAACCCCAGGAATGAACAATAGACGCTTAGTCGGCAATTTGATTGGTGGCTACCAAGAACCGGTAAAATTCAGGTTTTCCAATGTGCGACTGAAAGAGCATATGGCCGCACTCCTTGGAAAAAGTTTCGAGGCAGATTCTGCACAATTTATCGCTGTATTGAATGATGAGGCTACCGCACAGAAGTATGGATTTACAAAAGAAAATCTGATTTCTATGTTCATCCCTAATACCTACGAAATCTACTGGAATACGGATCCTGAAAAGGTAATCGCTCGTTTTGATGACGAGTGGAAAAAGTTTTGGAATGCGGATCGTACGGCAAAAGCAAAAGCGCTTAATCTGACACCACAACAGGTTAGCACATTGGCATCGATTGTGAAAGGTGAAGCGTTACACCAGGATGAAATGCCCATGATAGCCGGCTTATATTTAAATCGTCTCAAAAAAGGTATGTTATTGCAAGCAGATCCTACGGTGATCTTTGCTAATAATGACTTTACAATTAGAAGGGTATTGAATAAGCACCTCAGAACAGACAATCCTTACAATACTTACATCTATAGAGGATTGCCTCCAGGCCCTATATCAATTCCAAGTATCGCTGCAATTGATGCGGTCTTAAACTTTAAGCAACATGATTATATCTACATGTGTGCCAAAGATGATTTTTCGGGTTACCATAATTTTGCAAAAACAGAAGCTGAGCATTTAATCAATGCACGTAAATTTCAACAGGCTCTGGACGCTAGAAATATTAAAAAATAATGTTTGTATTTGACCATCAGATTCGCGTCCGCTATGCAGAAACAGACCAAATGGGCTATGTCTATTATGGAAACTATGCTGCGTTTTATGAAATAGCGAGAACTGAAATGTTGCGGAGCACAGGGATATCCTACCGGGAACTGGAAGAAATGGGGGTCATGCTCCCCGTTGCGGAGATGAAAACGAAATATCTGAAACCAGGCAAATATGATGACTTGATCACAATACGTGTAACAATTCGTCAGAAACCCGCCGTTCGCATCATTTTCGAATATGAGCTTTTCAATGAGAGTGGGGAACTACTCAACCAGGGAGAAACAACATTGGTCTTTGTCAATATGGAGAAAAATAGGCCTTGTATGCCGCCACAGGTTTTCCTGGATAAGATGAGTAAATATTTTAATTGATATGGGGAAAATCCACCAATGGCTATTAAATTTTGAACCTTATTTTAGATTAATCGAATGGAGTAAACGCGTCGTACTACCTGGCTTTGGCTCACTACCACTTTACACTGTGGCCGTATTTTTTTTCCAGGAGCTTTCCAGAGATTCCATAGCCAGCAAGGCTTCTTCCCTCTCCTATAGCTTTCTATTGGCCATTTTTCCGGGAATCATTTTTCTATTTACGTTAATCCCTTATATTCCGATTAATAATTTTCAGGAACAGTTGTTGGATTTCCTTGCCGTAGTTATTCCTAAAAATGCATTTCTCGTTGTTGAAACGACTTTGGAGGATATTATCAAGAATCAAAATGGCGGGTTGCTATCCTTCGGTTTTGTGTTTGCGGCCTATTTCGCGACTAATGGTATGGCCTCCCTCATGAATGCGTTCAATAAGGCTTCATTGATGACGGAAAGAAGACCGTGGATCAGAAAGCGATTGCTTGCTTTAGCTTTGGCTATCCTGATTATTTTTGCGTTAACCGTGGGGATGACGATATTTACCATCGCCGGTATTACGATAGACTACCTCAAGGAAACGACAGGTATTAAATCCAGCTTCTGGGCTATTCTACTTAAAATCGCCCGATGGTTGATTATATTCGCTATTTACTTTTTCACGGTAAGCTGTATTTATAAATTTGGCCCTTCTACCTCCAATAAATGGAAACTCTTTAGTCCCGGAGCATCTATGGCTACCATTCTAGCGATATTGACGTTTTCAATATTTACATTTTATATCAATCATTTCGGTGCATATAACAAATTGTACGGATCCATCGGGACATTAATCGTTATCATGCTCTGGATTTACTTGAATACGCTTATTTTATTATTGGGTTATGAACTGAATGCGGCAATAGCGCTGTCTAAACAAACCATTGTTATTGCCAAGCCACGCATTTTCAACTCTTTTAAGAGAGAAGACTAGTCGTTTTAAGACTCTTAAAATCTATTTTATGGGAAAAGAATTTCCACAAATAAAGTCGAGAATTAGCAATAGTACAATTCAAATACCATCCGTTGTAAAATTGGCATGTAAAAAGTCCCCTATAACTGAAAGTCTTTCAATAAAATAAGAAAAATAAAATTTTGCATTTAAAGTTTTTTTGTACCTTTGCAACTCCTACAAAGTAGGAAAAAGGAGAAAATTAATTAATGGCAAAAAAACAAGAAGCAGAAAAAGAATTAGCAGCGAAAAACGCAGAGCTACAAGGTGCTGACACTAAAGTAGTGAAAGACACTGAAAAAATTGAATCAGAAGCTGATTCAAACTTAATCGATGAAATCAAATCAAACACTTGGATCACACCAGAAGGTGAATTTGACTGGGATGCAAATGATAAAGGTTTCGGAAATTATAGCGAAGCTGAACGCGCTAAACTTGAAGCACAATACGCAGATACTTTCAACCAAGTTAACCAAGGTGAAATTATTGAAGGTACTGTAGTTTCTATCAACAACAAAGACGTAGTCTTAAATGTTGGTTTCAAATCTGACGGTTTAGTTTCTTTATCAGAATTCCGTGACTTACCAGAATTAAAAGTTGGTGACAAAGTTGACGTATTCGTTGAATCTCAAGAAGATGCTAACGGTCAATTAGTACTTTCTCGCAAACGTGCTAAAACTCAAAAATCTTGGGAAGCTATCAATGAGGCATTGGAAAATGATGCAATCATTACTGGTTTCGTTAAGAGCCGTACTAAAGGTGGCCTTATCGTTGATATCAAAGGTGTTGAAGCATTCTTACCTGGATCTCAAATCGATATCAAACCTATCCGTGACTACGATATATACGTAGGTAAAACAATGGAATTCAAAGTTGTGAAAATCAACCACGAATTCAAAAACGTTGTCGTATCACACAAAGTATTAATTGAAAACGACTTAGAAAACCAAAAATCTGAAATCGTTGCTAAATTAGAAAAAGGTCAAGTATTAGAAGGAACAGTTAAAAATATCACTGACTTCGGTGTGTTCATCGACTTAGGTGGTGTTGACGGTTTATTGCATATCACAGACATCTCTTGGGGTCGTATCGAGCATCCAAAAGAAGTTTTATCGCTAGATCAAACAATCAACGTTGTTGTATTAGACTTTGATGATGAGAAAAAACGTATCGCTTTAGGCTTGAAACAATTATCTGAGCATCCTTGGGAATCTTTAGATACTGCATTAGAAATTGGTTCTAAAGTTAAAGGTAAAATCGTAACAGTTGCTGATTACGGTGCTTTCTTAGAAATCATCCCTGGTGTTGAAGGTTTGATCCACGTTTCTGAAATGTCTTGGTCACAAAACTTACGTTCTCCACAAGAGTTCTTGAAAGTTGGTGATGAGATCGAAGCACAAATCTTAACGCTAGACCGCGATGAGCGTAAAATGAGCTTAGGTATCAAACAATTGACTCCAGATCCTTGGAAAAATATCACTGAGCGTTACCCTGTAGGTTCTAAACAAACAGCTGTTGTTAAAAACATGACTAACTTCGGTGTATTTGTTGAGTTAGAAGAAGGTATCGATGGTTTGATCCACATCTCTGATTTATCTTGGTCTAAAAAAATCAACCACCCTAACGAATTCACTAAAGTTGGTGAAACATTAGATGTAGTTGTTTTAGAATTAGATGAAGAAAACCGTAAATTATCTTTAGGTCACAAACAATTGGAAGAAAACCCTTGGGACACTTTCGAAACGATCTTTACTGAAGGTTCTATCCACGAAGGTACTGTGATCAAAGTTGGTGACAAAGGTGATATCGTAGCTTTACAATACGGTGTTGAAGGTTTCTGTCCTTCTAAACACTCTGTTAAAGAAGACGGTTCTTCATTGAAAGTTGATGAAGTTACTTCATTCAAAATCATCGAGTTCAACAAAGAGAACAAACGTTTGGTAATTTCTCACTCTCGTATCTGGGAAGAAGAGAAAGAAGAAGCTCGCAAAGAAGAGTCTAACAACCGTAAAAAAGACGCTAAAGCTGAATCTTCAGCTGTGAAAAAAGTAAAAGATTCTGTTGAAAAATCTACTTTAGGCGACTTAGACGTGTTAGCTCAATTGAAAGAGCAAATGGAAAATGATAAAAACGCTAAGTAATTAGCAATTTCAATCCATAAAAAGCGGCTGTTCCAAAAGGACAGCCGCTTTGTTTTTATAGGGATGCTTTTGTAATTTTGTATCAATAAACGTTATTGTTATGTCATTCAAATCAGCCTTAATTAACCCCACCGAACTTCAGGAATTATTGGGACAGCATACAGACATTGTCCTTCTCGATTGTACGATCGACAAAGTAGGCCAATCCATCAAGGATACCAAGCTCGAAATACTTCCCCATTCTCAATTTTTTGACATCGAAGGAAAGCTATCGGATCCAACTTCTAAATTACCGCATACCCTCGTGTCGGCAGAAGTATTTGAACACGAAATGCAAAGCCTGGGAATTAATCAGGATAGTACGGTCGTCTTATATGACAGATGGGGCGTTTATTCAAGCCCAAGGGCCTGGTGGATGTTTAAGGTCATGGGATGCGAACAGGTCTTTATTCTAAATGGCGGTGTTCCCGCTTGGAAAAATAACAAACTGCCACTCGTAGACCAGTATACAACCACTGCAAGACCCGGTAACTTTAAAGCCCAATTTCAAGCAAACCTGTATGCCGATAAAGAGTATATCTTAACACATTATCGGGATGCTCAAGTGAATATTTTTGACGCCAGAAGTAAAGGTCGATTTAGTGGTTTAGTAGCTGAACCCCGGAAAGGCCTTCATGGTGGGCATATCCCCCACTCCAAAAATTTCCCTTTCGAAGAAGTATTTGACGGAATCGTTTATAAACCCGTTGATGAATTGAAACAGCAATTTGATCATTTTAATGCGACCGGAAATGAATATGTATTCTCCTGTGGATCGGGTATCACGGCCTCAATCTTAGCATTTGCTTGTCATCTTGCTGGTCACGAGCAAATCCGTGTATACGATGGTTCTTGGTCAGAATGGGGCCGTGAGGAGCTCAATCTACCCATCGAAAAATAGTTTAAAACAAGGTATTCCAAGAATAGAGATTATCCTCCAAGCGAATTTTTTCGGCATCTAGGAGATCACGGATAATCTCTATTCTTTTCTTTTCTGTACCTATCGTCAAACTTGCCACCAAATCATGAATATTTTTTGCTCCAGCAAGCAAACTGTTTTTGATTTCTGCTTTTATATTTGCCCGCTGCTTTTCCTGATGATTGCGGATCAGACATAAATCGCATACTTCACAGAACCCCGCATTTTTCTCTCCAAAATATAACAATAGCGACTGACTACGGCAATTGCTATGTTCAATATAACCGATCATGCCATTGACTTCCTCTTCCTTCACCTGATGTCGATCACGAATAAAAATATGATCGATATGCAGGTGTTTGTAATCGACGCGGTTCTGCAAAAAGGTCAGTTGTGGCGCATCTGTAGAAGGCAGATAGCTCGCTATTTCCAATGTCTCCAACGATTTCAACAGCTCGACAACACGATCATAAGGCAGACCTAACTTACGTGCAAATTCATATTCATTGATGAGGATATAGTTTTCAAATACACCTCCATAGCTGCGCAAAATAGCTTTAATGAGCTTATCATATTTTACATACTGCACCTGAACTTTATACAATTCGGCGCTATCAATTTCAAACTTAAAGCGTGAGGGTATTGTGACAGCTTCTGACAAAACCAACCAAGTGTCGCGCTCCAGAAACTTCAGCGCATTCATAACAGGAACCAATGGCAGTTGATATTTTTTGGCAAATGCAACAACATCAAAATCTACAGTCACTCCTTCGCCAGAACCATAGGGAATCTGAAAATGATTACAAAGGTAATGATAGGTCTGTTGAATAAATGGAATATCAGGAAAGCTAGCTTGCAAATTATCGACAAGCTTCTGCTCATCTGCCTTTTGATAAAGAATAACAGGATAGGCCTTCTTGCCATCTCTTCCTGCCCTACCAGCTTCTTGATAATAGGCCTCCAGCGAATCGGGCAAATCGAGATGAATCACAAACCGTACATCGGGTTTATCAATTCCCATCCCAAACGCATTTGTAGCTACAATAACGCGAACAACATTTGTCATCCATCCCTGCTGTTTCTGATCCCGTTCCTGCCCCGAAAGCCCAGCATGATAATAATCTGCTGAAATGCCGTTATTGACCAAAATACGGGCTATCTCCTGCGTTTCTCGCCGATTTCTGACATAGACAATACCGGATCCACCCAACTTATGTATAATCCGTACCATGCGTCCCATCTTATCCTCTTCTTCAATGGCCATATAAGCCAAATTGTCGCGGAGAAAGCTTTTGACAAATACATTTTCTTTCGGAAAATTCAGTTTCTGTTGTATATCGCTGATGACACGCTCAGTTGCGGTCGCTGTAAGAGCCAGAAAAGGAACCTTGGGATGCAGTTCCCGTAACTTAGCGAGTTCTAAATAGGGCGGTCTAAAATCATATCCCCATTGAGAAATACAATGCGCTTCGTCTATGGCAAACAGATTTACATTCATAAATCGTATGCGCTCCCTTACTATATCATTGTACAATCTTTCAGGAGAAAGATAGAGAAATTTTATTTGCCCATAGACGCAATTATCCAATGTAATATCCACCTCCCTCTTCCGCATTCCAGCATAAATTGCGACCGCTTGAATTCCATTTTTTTTCAAATGCTCAACCTGATCTTTCATCAATGCTATAAGCGGTGTAACGACAATACAAATCCCTTCTCGCATCAAGGCAGGTACTTGAAAACAAATCGACTTTCCACCGCCAGTCGGCAATAAAGCCAGTGTATCTTTACCTGAAATGACCGATTGAATAATTTCTTCCTGCAGGGGTCTAAATGAATCGAATCCCCAGTATTGCCTTAAGATTGATATACTATCTTGCGTCATAAGTTCTCCTTATCCCAAACATACGCAAAATTATCCTTCATGAGATAATTCTGTATCCCCAAACTATCTAACATACGTTGTATATGCCTGGATTTCTCCATCGAATTGGATCCATCCAGTATAACAAGTTTTGGTCTAATTTGCTTCAATAAATGGGGTAAACCATTTAGTAAATTTTTCCTGACAATAACGAGGTCAGCTTGTGGCATAGTTTCAACGGCATGGCACAGAATCGCGATATTACCCAAGGGGAGCGTAACAAGATAGTTTTTCCGCTCCCGACCATTCAAAGCTACAAACTGAACTTTTTCACTCGTCAATAATTGGATTTCTCTTCCACATGAATATTGCAAACCCGAGGCTTGCAAAGAATCAAATGTGCTGTAAACGATACCGCGCCCACCTTTGAAATACCCGATCGTCAACTCATGCTTCGTATTATAGACCCGAAACCGTTCTACATCTTTATTTTCTAAGCATTTTTGCGCAGTGATCAATAGTATTCCAATTGTACAGCATCCCCCTAACCAAACGTATTTTTTATCTTTCCATTGAAAAGCATATAAAAAAGAAAATAGTGCAAAATAGGTCAAAAATAGAAGCTCCAGCCCCATAGGTTCAACTTTTATTGTTGAAAAAGCCAAATGGTCAATAAATTTCAAACAGTATAAGATGAAAGCAATGAGATGCTCCAAAAGGAAACCCAATAAATCGTTAAGCCCCTGCATTGGATTGATTGTCATGATAAAACCAAGGTACATCACTAAGGTTGAAGGCAAATCGACTAATACATTGGCTATCAGAAAATAAGTTGGGAATTGACCAAAATAGTAAAGGCTGAGTGGCGTTGTCAGTATCTGCGCAGCAATAGAAACAGCCAATGCATCTCTCAAAAGTCGTAATATTGGTCTTTTGACCGGAAGGAATCCCTCGACAAGCGGCGAACATATCGTCATACCCAAAACGGCGAGAAAGGACAACTGAAAACCCACATCAACAACAGCCCGGGGAACGACCAGCAAAATCAATAATGCGGCAATAATAAGCGAATTCAGTGTTGAAAAGCTTCGTTTAAAATGCTGTGCACACAGCACAAAACTAATCATAATAGCTGCCCGCGTAATGGGCGGATCAAGTCCTGCAATAAAAGCATATATCCAGATCATACTCCATAACAAAATTAGTGGCAGCCATCTGAGATAGGAAGGCCAGGCAATTCGCTTGAAAATAAGGGATAAAAAACCGAATAAAACAGCAACATGCATTCCCGATACACTTAACACATGTATCGTTCCTGTATTGGTGAACACCTGGATGCTTTCGGCACTGATATCGCTCCGAGAACCATATAATAAAGCTGACGCAATAGCAAAGTGCTCATCCCTTTTGATATGGGGACGAAGCTTAACCAAAAAATATCTCCTCGTTTGTAAAGCGAGCCCAGTTAATGAAAAAGCCGTTGTTTCTTTCCTGTTGATCAGCTTATACCGACCAAAGACTGCGAAAATTTCATGATAGATATGCTGTCTTTTCAAATACTGTCTGTAGTCAAATTCCATTGGATTGAATGGCGGAGCTATTTCCTTTACTTGACCTTTTAACCACAATAGATCACCAAACTGCAGTGAATTCTTCTGGCTAGATTTTAGCGATAACATTAGTCTACCTGTAGTTTCAACAAATTCACCTTTTTGGTAAGCTCCTACTACTTCTGCCGAAAAACGAATGATATCCCGCTTCATTTTTGGCTCTTCAATAATTTTGACTACATAACTATCCGTCATTATATGGGAAAAATGACTGATTGTAACCAAAGGGTCCTCGCGCCAAAATTGGAAAATTCCAAATAATACAACAGACACATAATACCCGTAGATGTAGCCATATCGGCGAATTCTTCCCTTTAATAAATAACAACAAAACGTTATCAAAACCAGCACAACCAATAACTGTTGAACGCATTGGAAAATATGGAGCGACATCGGCAATCCAGGTGCCAGAAGAAGCGTCACAAGATATGGAACAGCAAGCTTCAGCGTAGGAAGTCGCTCCAATCTTTGCAGAAAACTCAACTTTTTCATAACTGCCACCTCAACTGCACCTTAACCTCCGATTTTTTATTGCCCTCAATTTGATCCAGTCCAGTCCCAATACTCCCCCTTTCGGGATAGTAATAGATCGCATATTTGGCCCATACCTGAACATGGCGGCTTAACCGATACTGCAGATTTAAATACATTCTCCATCCCCTTGTATTGTACATTCCAAAACCAGATGCATATAATACATCCTGCTCATAAGCATAGATCCGATTATCATAACTTGCCGCATCGAAATACGCAACGCGTATATTCGACTGGAATTTTCCAGCGCTAGACTTCCAAAGTATATCCTGATAACACATATATCCGAAACTATTTCCCTGATACTCTTTTTGGAATAAATTGGCTTCCACACGGGAGCGAATAGTCCATATTGAACTTAGGCGGTACTGAAATTCTACCCTGAACTGCTGTTTGCTGGTATTCACAAGCCCATTCTCGGTTTGTCCCTCTCCTTGGTAGTTAACTTGTTTCAATCGGTTGCGATAGCGCAACGAAAGTTGGCCTTTTTTGTACCACATGTAACTCAGCTGGCTAAAGAAATCAGCACCTGTAGATAGCGTATCAGCCTGATACTTTGCTCCCGGAAAACGAAATATATCGGCATAATTGGACCAGAGTAATTTTCTACCCAATTGATACGTTAGTCCCAAATAAGCCCCCTGCTCGTTGGAGGTGTTATCCGATTCACCAAATCCCTGTCCATAAAAAGTATGAAAATTCTTCTTATAGTCCCGAAGCAATATAACCGACGATAAACGTGGATGCAAACTTATGATAGATCCTGCTAACAGTGCTGAACCACCATCCATGCTATTTGCATATTCGCCAAATAAATAAGCATTTCGAATCGTATAGTTTGCATATAGACTTATATTTCGTAAAAAATCACCTTCAAAGTCCGCTTCTTGCCGTATTGCCTTCCCTTTTATTTTGAAGACATTCAATTGCGTCTGATTGAAATGAACACCCATTTTGAACCGCTTATAGCGCCACAATAGATTCAATCCATAGGCCAGCTGAGATGCGGCATGACGGTATTGCTGTTCGGTTGCAGTTCGATGCAAGCCCGAGCTTGCAATCGTTGAAATCGTAGGCGGAGAAGTTGTATGGTCAACTTTTCCATCAATGGATTGGTAGGAGAAATAAGGTGTAATTTCAACCTGCCTAATCTGTAATGTTCCTGCAATGCCGCGCATAAAATTAGCCTCATTTAATGACGTATATGACTTTACACCGATCCCTTGTCTTGCAGTATGCTGTACCAATCCCCCTTTTCCAAAATTCAAACCGTTCCACATACTGAGTCCCTGGCCAAATTGCAAAGCATAATCGCCGATCACGATATTCTTGAAACGGCCTAAAGACTTTATCGATATACTTAGGCTATAGAAATCAAATCCCATTTTTTGTCTGTCTCTAAAAAATGGTTCTCCGGCATCTTTCTCCATGTTAAGCGCAAGATGAATCGCATCATTCAATTGGGCTCGATATCTTATCGCATAGCGATTCGCATCGCCGAGATAATGGGATCTCGCCGTATCCATTATACGATAGCCTTTTGCTTTTTCGAGTGCCCGGGCGTATCGTATTATAAATTCCTGTTTAAAATTTCTCGATTTCAGAGTTTCAAGGGGCGACCCGGCGCCTACACTTACGAAAGGTAACAGCAAACTGATTATCGGTTCATTAAATCCTTCAATGGACTGTAATTCGAGTGCGTTGATAAAATCTCCTGAAATGGCCCTATGGTCCAGTAGGCGTCCGATCAATAAAGGATTTAAAAACTGTAATTCAGAGAGCTCTCTGCCATCAGTCTTATTGAGATCGATGGGGTGTTTGAGATAATAATACCACTTTTCAGTCAATTCGCTCAAATCAGCATCCTCAGGAAGTTCTTCCGATAAGCTTTCAAATAAATCTTGGAGATCGATTTTTTCATTTGTTTGCGCCATACAGGTTAGTCCAATAAAACAACCTATAAAGAGCAAAATTTTGCTACAATATTTCATAATAGGTTTTAATTAATATTGGCTAAATGCTAGGCGATGAACCTTTTTCCCGGCAGAAAACGGTTCACTGGTATGAAATTAGGAAATATAAAAGAATAAAAAAAGCCTGATGAAAAATTTCATCAGGCTTTTTTTATTCTTTTATGATCAGATCAATTAAATATCAATTTTAGCATAGCGTGCATTTTTCTCGATAAATTCACGACGCGGAGCAACTTCATCCCCCATCAACATCGAGAAGATACGGTCACATTCCGCAGCATTTTCAATCGTCACCTGTCTTAAAGTACGCGTTTCAGGGTTCATGGTTGTATCCCATAACTGTTCAGCATTCATCTCTCCAAGACCTTTATACCGTTGTACGTGTACGCTATCCTCTTTACCTGATCCTTTCAAACGTTGAATCGCATTGATACGTTGGTCTTCATTCCAAGCGTACTCATGCTCTTTTCCTTTTTTCACCAAGTATAGCGGCGGTGTAGCGATATATACATATCCTCTCTCGATCAGTTCCTTCATGTATCTGAAATAGAACGTCAAGATCAATGTTGTAATGTGGGACCCATCCACATCGGCATCGGTCATGATGATGATGCGGTGATAACGTAATTTTTCAATATTCAGTGCCTTAGCATCTTCGGCAGTACCTACACTCACCCCCAAAGCTGTAAACATATTTTTGATCTCCTCATTTTCGTAGATCTTATGTTCCATCGCTTTTTCTACGTTCAGAATCTTACCTCGTAAAGGCATGATTGCTTGATACTTTCTATCACGACCAGACTTGGCAGTACCACCCGCAGAATCCCCCTCGACAAAATAGATCTCACATTTCGTAGGATCGTTGTCTTGACAATCGGCTAATTTACCTGGAAGTCCAGAGCCACCCATAACGGTTTTACGTTGGACCAAATCACGGGCTTTACGTGCAGCAGCACGTGCTTGAGCTGCAATGACAACCTTTTGAACAATAGATTTTGCTTCGCGTGGATTCTCTTCCAGATAAACACCTAAGATCTCACCAACAGCAACATCTACAGCCCCCATCACCTCAGAGTTACCTAATTTAGTTTTGGTTTGTCCCTCAAATTGAGGTTCTGCAACCTTCACCGAAATTACGGCTGTCAATCCTTCACGGAAGTCATCGCCAGTAATTTCCACTTTCAAGTTTTTAAGCAAACCAGACTTGTCCGCATAAGCTTTCAAGGTACGTGTCAAACCACGACGGAATCCTGCAACGTGAGCGCCACCTTCAATCGTATTGATGTTATTCACATATGAATGGACATTCTCCGAATACGTATCGTTATATTGTAAAGCCAGTTCAACAGGGATACCTTGTTTTACGCCTTCAACATAGATAGGTTCAGGAATCAACGACTGACGGTTACCATCTAAAAATTTCACAAACTCTTTCAGACCACCTTCCGAATAGAATGTTTCTTTCTTTTCAGAACCGTCCTCATTTGTATCACGCTCATCATTCAAGGTCAAGTTTACACCTTTATTTAAAAATGCAAGCTCACGAAGACGATTTGCCAATGTATCGTAATTATAAACCGTAGTCTGCGTGAAAATCGTCGCATCTGGATGGAACGTTACAATAGTACCCGTCTTATCCGAAACACCAACTTCTTTCACATCATACAAGGGCTTACCAATTTGGTACTCCTGCTGGTAGATCTTTCCATCACGATGAACCTCGGCCTTCAAAAGGGTAGATAGCGCATTCACACAGGAAACCCCAACACCATGCAGACCACCAGAAACCTTGTATGTATCTTTATCAAATTTACCTCCGGCGTGCAATACTGTCATTACAAGCTCTAAGGCTGATTTATTCTCTTTTTTGTTGATCCCTGTAGGAATACCCCGACCGTTATCGCGGACAGAAATCGAGTTATCTTTATGGATAGTAACAAAGATATCTGTACAATATCCCGCTACAGCTTCATCGATTGAATTATCAACAACCTCGTATACCAAATGGTGCAATCCTTTTACACCGGTGTCACCGATATACATGGATGGACGCTTACGAACCGCCTCTAAACCCTCTAATACCTGAATATTATCGGCCGAATAGGTGGATGCATTCTTATTTTCTTCGCTCATTGAAAACCTCTTAAATGTAATATTCAAAAATACGAAATTTTGGCCGATTTATCAAGTCCGTGAACAAGTATTGCACCTATATTCCGAATTATAATACACAGGATAATTTTACTTTTTTATTACTAAAAACTAGAATTTCGATTTTTTTATGTTAGGTTTGTTTTCAGTAATAATTTGCAAATAACAAAAAAATGAACACTATATTTTCAATTGTATCGAAAGTTTCCTTTGGCCTTTTATTGGTTGGAACTATTGCATCATGTAACCAAGGTGCAAAAACAACAAACGAACCTGCAAAAAATGATTCCAATACCGTAAGCAAGGAGAGCCAGGGAAGTAACAAAGATAAAATCGTCTATTTAAACTCGGATTCACTTTCTGAAAAATATCAATATTTTAAGGACATTAAATCGAAGCTTGAAAACAAAGTAAAGAAAGCACAAACGGATCTGCAATCGAAAAGTACTGCATTCCAACGTGAAGTTGCCGAATATCAAAAAAATGCAGCTACAATGTCTGCTCCTGATCGACAAGCTACTGAACAAAAACTAGCACGTAAACAAGATGAGCTTGCACGTTTAGACCAAACAGCTTCTTCCTCTATTGCAAAAGACGAGTCTGAAGAGTTCAACAATGTTTATAATAAAATTACCGAATTCCTGAAAAAACATGCTGCAGAAAATGGCTACAAACTGGTGCTTACCTATTCAAAAAGCAACCCAACTGTATTGTATGCTGACCCATCTTTGGAAATCACGAATGAAGTAATCAAACAGTTAAACGAAGAATATAAATCTTCAAACAAATAGAAGATCATAATAATTTAGGAAAGCCATCGACTCCGTTGATGGCTTTTTTTATTTTCTTTCTTATCTTGTCCTTACTAAAATTAGATTTATGGTCAGAACGATTGTTGAAAAGGAAATCGCAAACTACGAATGGATAGATATAGCTGAGCCAACCTCAGAAGACTTCACCTTCATTAAAGAGCGCTTCAATTTGAATGAAGCTTCGATCAAGGATTCCAAAGAACCAGAACATCTACCGAAAATTGAAGAATTTGAGAATTATACCTTTGTTATTCTTCGTGTCATGTCGGACAATTTCAAGGAAAATTCAGACAGCATCGGAGAAATCACCGACCGCCTGACCATCTTCTACGGAAGCGATTTTGTGATTACTGTACACAAACGTCGTATTGAATTTTTAGAAAAACTTAAGAACATTGAATTTACGTCCATCAAGACAAAAAATAGCCGTAAACTGGCTGTATTTATCACGACTGCAGCTGTATTTACCTTTAGCCAAACGTTAGAGCAACTTTCAACACGCATCGATGCATACGAAGAATTGATTTTTCTGAAACGCATGAAGCAACAGCCAATATTGAAAAATCTCTATTTTATAAAAAGGCAGATTGATGTTGCACGAAAGGTCATCTTTCTCTACAAGGAGGTTGTTGAGCATTTTCATTCATCCTCCAAAAAGGATGTGTACACCCGGGATTTAAAAGATCTGCAGGTCCGGACATCAACCTTGTACGAAAACTTATCGGAAAATGTAGCACAGCTGCTTAATGTGTATTTCAACATCTCGTCTAATCACACCAATGAGATTATGCGTATCCTGACGATTTTCTCCGTATTTTTTATGCCAATCACTTTTGTGGCAGGAATTTATGGAATGAATTTCAAAAATATGCCCGAATTAGAATGGTACTATGGATATCCGGTAGCCATGGGGATCATGGTCGCCATATCCCTTGCGATTTATTTGTGGTTCAAAAGAAAAGGCTGGCTATAATAGGCCAACCTTTTTCTTTGCCGTGGTAACCACAAAATCTTTAAGATAGAATGGCTCGAAATAAGCGACATCCTCAAACTCTTTGCGCTGAAATTTATCAAAAGCCAACGTCGATAGAAAAGCCGCGGAAACATTAAATCCGCTCAGCACATCCACGCGATCCGTTGCACTGAACAAATCTTCGAATTTATCGGCTCCCGAACCAAATAAATGGACACGATGGTAGTTCAGCAATAATTCATTGAAATAATCAACATCGATGATCTCTGCAGATGTTGCTCTCGCCAACGTAGCATCATGATTATAAACTGCTGTATAGACTTCCATACGACGGGCGTCGAGCATCGGAAGATATGCCTCACCTTCTGTTAGGCCAAATTGACTTTTATAACCTAGAAATAGAGCTTCTAACGTATTAATAGCGATTAAAGGTAAATCTAAGGCATAACAAAGACCTTTGGCCGTAGACACCCCTATACGCAAGCCAGTATACGAGCCAGGCCCCATACTCACCGCAACAGCGCTCAAATCCTGCATCTTTCGGCCTGTCTGTTTGAGAATTTCCTCAATCAAAATAGTCAATTTAGCCGCATGAGCATTCTGTTCATCGAGATCGATAACTTGCAACGTTTGACCATTTTCACTCAAGGCAACCGAACATACAGTGGTTGACGTATCAATTTGTAAAATTAAATTATTCATCGTCGTTATAGAAATCAAGGTACAGGATCATGCCCATGGCCACCCCAAGGGTTGCAACGCCCAATTCGTTTCAAAGCCATCCAGCCACCTTTAAAAGGACCATATTTCAGAATAGCTTCCTTACCATACTGAGAACAGGTAGGCGTATATCTACAATTGGCGCCTAAAAATGGTGAGATAAAAACTTGGTAGAAACGAATAATAGCCAAGAAAATAAAACTAAACAAGGGTCTAATCCCCTTTTTCCAAATAAGCTTCAGCACATTCATTCTGCAATTTTTTCAGCATTTTATTCATTGCGGTGCTAAACACATCATACGCTAAGATCTGCTTGCCTACATATTGAATAGCTAAATACAAAGTTACATTATGTTTCAACAAAAACGGAATCAAATCATTCGATTTTTGTAAACGGTAACTTTCACGCATCATTCGCTTAATTGAATTGCGATCAACTGCTCTTTTGAACCTACGTTTGGATACGGAAATGATAGACTGACTGGAGGGAATATCGTCAGTCAAGTTGTTTTTCTCGAAGATAAAAACAACTCTAAACGGATACAAGACAAAAGAAGAACCGCTTTTAAAAAGCGTATCAATACGCCTTTTCGCACATAACCGTTCTTCTTTTGTAAATGTATTTCTCATACGATGACTTAATCTTATTAGAAAAAGCTCTTATAAGTGGCCACCGATCCTTGTCAAAGATTAACCTTTGTGACGGTATTCGTCAGACACTGTAAGACGTTTTCTACCTTTAGCTCTACGTGAAGCTAATACTCTTCTACCGTTTGCAGAGCTCATACGCTCTCTAAAACCGTGTTTGTTTCTTCTCTTTCTTTGCGATGGCTGAAATGTTCTTTTCATGACGCTATTATGCTAATTTGTTCTTACTTCAATTAATACAAAACTCCCCAAGAGGAATGCAAAAGTAAAGTTTATTTTAGACAAAAACAAACAATATTACGAACATTTAAAGTTAATGTGACGCGGACAAGCTAATTTATTCAGCTACAGCTTCAAAAAACAATTTTTCAATTACCACAAAATAAAAAAACAGCACAGTTCGACTGTGCTGTTTTTTATAAATAAAGTATATACCTTACACTATTTATTTTTCAGAATATCCCTGATCTCAGTCAAAAGCGTTTCTTCTTTCGTTGGTGCTGCAGGTGCCGCCGGAGCTGCCTCCTCTTTACGTTTCAATGAATTTAAAGCCTTAATAACACAAAAAATACAGAATGCTACAATTAAAAATTGAATAACCACATTAATAAAGTTTCCATAATTAATAGATACTTCAGCTTGTTTAGTAGCTTCATCAGCAGCCTTCAAGATCAATTTTTTGGAGGAAAAATCAACACCACCTGTTAAATAACCAATGGGTGGCATGATAATATCATCAACCAATGAGGTGACAATTTTACCAAAAGCTCCACCAATGACAACACCGACAGCTAGATCTACTACGCTACCGCGCATTGCAAACTCTTTAAACTCTTTTAAAAATCCCATATTTAATTTTTTTAGTCCATGAATTATGACAAAACTAATAATTGTCACATAAATCTAATTAAAATATGCTAATTTTTTATCGTTAAACTCATATTGTGCTATATTTTCTAGCCTATGTCCTATTTATATAAAAAAACACGCAACTCGCCCCACCCCAATTTTTATTAACTTAATTTCTTATATTTGCGCGTTAACTAGTAAAATATCAAGATATATTGTATATTGTTAGTACTTTATTTCATACGGTAATTAAAGCCCAGCATCAGATAGCATATCTATGAAAAAGATTCTTATAGCAGACGACCACGGTATTGTACGGTTAGGAGCCTCCGTTATTATTAAAGAAACTCTTCAAAAGGCAGAAATATTCCAAGCTGAAACCTTTGACGAGGTTCTTGAAAAAATAAAGGTAGAGGATTTCGACCTATTATTGCTGGACATTAATATGCCGGGAGGAAATAATATACGCGTCGTTGAGGAGATCCTTCAAATTCGACCGAGCATCAAAATTTTGATTTTCTCGTCTTATGACGAATCACTATATGCTCTACGCTATATCGAAGCAGGAGCAGTAGGCTACCTCAACAAAACAACAGCTATGGCTGAACTTTCCAATGCTATTCTGGCTATTCAGGATAGAGGGAAGTACATGTCGAGCAATGTACAGGATCTATATATTCAGAAATTGACACAGAGCAAGTCTGAACTGACGAAACTAAATCCCTTGGCACGTTTGTCAAATAGAGAGGTGGACGTTGCTAAGCAATTGATAAAGGGACTGGGGATTATTGAAGTATCTAGCTTGTTGGAGTTAAGCCCTTCAACAGTGAGCACCTATAAAAGTAGAATCTTTGAAAAGCTCAATGTTTCTAATATTCCTGAACTTATTGAACTCTTCAGAATACACTCCAACAACTAGTCATTTTGTTGGAGTGCATTTTTATCCTACTAAATTAACTCATCAATAGTAACAACTGGAACATCTTTTACGTTCAGGTCTTTTAAAGGTTGAGATTTCTTATAAGAATACCCCACCTCTGCTTCTAAATCCCATAACATCGGCGCTAAAAAGTTGAGGCACGTCGTAAATCCCTGAACCGTTGCAGAAAAATCACCTGTATCTTTCGAATTCTTAGCTTCGTTTTCGATCTCAAAAGGTCCACTGAAACCACGTTCTTGCAATAAGTCAACAAAGCCGCGCCAATCCATACTATCGGATCCACCAAAGCCCGGTAACATTGCTTCATAGTGATGTCTATCCCAGTCATGTCCAGGAATACTTACGTTGGCTTTTTTAGCCAATTCAGCATCAACATGCTGCATAGGATACATTCCACCCCAATCAATACGTGCAGCAGTCTGTAAATTACGTGTAGTCTTTACATGTATACGCTGTAAGCGGCTGATATCTGTATTACGAATAACCTCAATTGGATTTGTATTTTGCCAAACATCATGTGAAGGATCATAAATCTCACCATGAGCTTTACTCGGAATCATAGCATACATTAATTTACGAGCGGCCAGCACTGCGGGAAGATTGTTATAGGTAGAGCTATAACGTGATGAGCGCCATCCTTCCATTGGGCAGTTCTCATAGAGGATGGTTACGCCTAAACTCTCTGCATAATTAACAATGGGAGCAAATACACGTTTGTATTCTTCAAGATTTTTTTGAAATCCATCAATTTGATTGCCCAATTCGTGATTATACCCAACGAATGTTCCTACCTTGACGTTATTTGCATCACCACCAAGCAAATGTGCAATACGGATCAATTTCAATAAATGATTTTGATTCTTCACACGTTGTTCAGGATCACCACCAATCATATTTTCAAAAGCACCAAGCGAAAGTTTTAAATCAGCCTGATTGAACAGCTCAATGATTTCCCTTGCTTTTGCAGGAGTGAAATCATCATAATCCAAATGTGTTGCGGTATGATCTTCTCGGGTACCATCTTTTCTAAACACACAAAGGTCTATCCCCCCCGCTCCGATTCTTTTGGTCGTCTGAATCAACTCCGGTAAGGATAATTTATCAAATGCAGAACTCATTACCCATACAGGGTTATTTAATTTTGTCGTCATAGCTTGTATAATTGTCTTATTTCGGTATTTAAAGATACTAAAAAAGCCATCCGATTGGATGGCTTTTTGTTATTTTATGGTGAATCAACTAGTCTACATTATCATGTAGAAAAGAATTGTTCGGTCTGATTTCAGTATTTCCATCTTCAAAAGAAAGTGTAAAACGAGACACCTGAGATTGTGAAGAATGCGGTGTATCTTCCAATGACATTTGTTTTCTCTTATAAGCAGGCTCATTTTCCAACTCATGTAGACCATTAGAAGATTTTAGTTTCATGCTCAATTCTTTAAGACGCAAGATACGCTCTTTCGTACGAACCAGCTGATCTTCAAACGAAACCTGCTCTTCTTCCACCTGAGGAACTTCTACTTGCTCATTTGTTGTACTTGATGAAAAGGTAGGTTTCTCCTCATATCCCGATGCAGAAGGGGCTGCATAAGAATCAAAAACTGTTGGCATCTGGAATTGAAACACAGATGGTGAGGTTTTCAATTGAAAATCACTGTCTCCAAATGAAGTTTCCTCTTCATAACCACCATCAAAACCTAAATCATGACGTATAACTTGAGGTTCCTCAACAGCCACCTGTTGTTGCACAGCATTTCTTGGTGAAGTGAACAAATCAGATTGCAAATTATTCGGAGTTGGCGTATTTGAAGAAGGGACTGGTGTATCCACACGTTGAACCGGAGTTACGAAACTATTCGTAGCTGGAACTTCTCTTGGTGCTACCTGAGAAACAGGTTTAATAAAAGAATTAGCCGGTTCAGCTGTTAAGGGCATAGACACCTTTGTATTTTCACGTTCTTTATCGCGTTCTTCAGAAGTTTGAAAACCAGTTGCAATAATTGTTACTGACAGCTCATCCTCAAAGTTCTCGTCAATACAGTTACCCCAGATCAAATCTGCTGATAGACCAGCTTTTTCCTGAATGTAATCCGTAATGATCGCTACCTCATCCATGGTTACTTCTTTCGTTCCAGAAGTAATATTTAACAAGATATAACGAGCGCCTTCAATCTCATTGTCTTTCAACAATGGTGAAGCCAAGGCTCCCTCTACAGCACGTAATGCACGATCTTCACCTTCAGCTATTGCGTTACCCATAATAGCAACACCGCTATCATTCATAACGGTACGCACATCTTTAAAATCGACGTTTACATAACCAGGGATAGTAATAATTTCGGCAATACCTTTTGCAGCAGTAGTCAAAATATCATCTGCTTTTGCGAAAGCCGCGGTCATGGTTAAATTTCCGAAGATTTCACGCAAACGATCGTTAGAAATAACAAGATAAGAGTCTACATATTTACGTAATTCCGAAAGCCCTTCCTCCGCTTGAGAACGACGGCGTTTACCTTCGAATGTAAACGGTGTAGTTATGATTGCAACAGTAAGAATACCCAATTCCTTAGCGGCTTTAGCCAAAACGGGGCTTGCTCCAGTACCGGTACCACCACCCATACCAGCGGTAATAAACAACATCTTCGTATTGGTACCCAACATGCGTTTGATATCTTCAATACTTTCGATCGCTGAATTTTCACCTACATCAGGATCTGCTCCTGCTCCCATACCTTCGGTTAGACTTATTCCCAATTGAACTTTATTTGGGATCGGGCTTAATTCCAATGCTTGCGCATCAGTATTACACACGATAAAATCTACCCCACTAATTCCTTGTTTATACATGTGGTTTACGGCATTGCCGCCACCACCACCAACCCCAATAACCTTGATTATTGAAGATTGTTCTTTTAACATTTCAAACTGTATTGACATAACTTATCCCTATTTAACTTACAATGAAGATGATATCAAAACGAATCAAACCCACTATATGTAATGTAATAATAATATAATTTCAACAAAAGTTTTCCACATTTGTTAAATTGTGGAAAACTTCAACTATTGTGGAAAACTTACTTCTTATCTAAAAAACTTGCGTCATCGATTTCGTTACCGTCTTTGATAAAACGTTTGAACCATGACAATAATCCTTGCTCTTTTTGTTGTTGTTCAGAAACCTCTTTTGTTGTCACCGTAGCAGCCTGCACTTTTTTCGATGGGGCGTGCATTTCTCTACGGCTATCTTCTTCTTCCTCATGGGATTGAATTCCCTTAATCAACAAGCCAATACTTGTTGCATACAAAGGACTTTTCAATTCTTCAAACAACGGTTTTGGTAAAACCTCATTCTTAGAAAGATATTCATTCGGAAATCCGATACGGCAATCTATTCCAGTAATATACTCAACAAGTTGTACCAAATGCTTTAATTGAGCACCACCACCGGTAATAACAATACCACCGATCAGTTTATTTTCATATCCTGAAGATTTGATTTCATAGTACACGTGCTCAATAATTTCTTCCATTCTAGCTTGAATAATATAAGCCAAATTTTTCACGGAAATTTCCTTTGGTTCACGACCTTTCAATCCTGGCACACAAATCACCTCATTTTCTTTATTTTCATCAGCTAGAGCCGATCCGAAACGAGTTTTCAACAATTCAGCCTGAGAACGCAAAACAGAACATCCCTGACGGATATCTTCCGTTACAATATTACCGCCTAAAGGAATCACAGCAGTGTGACGAATAATTCCTTCATGGAAGATGGCAACATCTGTGGTTCCACCACCGATATCCACTAATACAACGCCAGCATTTTTTTCGTCTTCATCCAATACAGCTTCAGAAGACGCTAAAGGTTCGAGAATCAATTCAGCAACTTCCAGATTGGAATTATCAATACATTTCTTGATATTTTTAATATCTGTTACACGTCCCGATATAATATGGAAGTTTGCTTCAATACGGCGACCAGCCATACCGATTGGTTCGCGAATACCGGGTTCGTTATCTACCGTAAACTCCTGTGGTAAAACATGTATAATTTCTTCTCCTGGAGGCAGTACCAGTTTATACATATCCGAAATCAGTCGTTCGATATCGCGTCGAATGATTTCATCATCACCATCGGTTTTGGTAAATATTCCACGGTGTTGAATACTTTTGATGTGTTGGCCAGCAATTCCCACATTCACCACTTTAATATCCACATTGGACTGTGCTTCGGCTATCTCAACAGCCTCTAAAATACTCCCCACAGTTTTCTGGATATTAGCAACCACCCCCCTGCTTACACCTGCAGAGTCAGCTTTGCCCACACCTAATAATTCAATTTTGTTTCCTGAGCTACGTCTCCCAACCGTAACACAAATTTTGGTAGTACCAATATCGAGTCCCACGATAATTGGGTTTTCTCTTTCAATTTCTGCTGCCTTTGAGTTCATAATTTCCTGTATTGTTGCTGTATTACTATAATGTATTATTTGCTACTTTTTTTGTTTGATCATCTGAAAAACTCCAGTTTCCCCTCTTTTCACAGATAATCTGACCTCCATATTTTACGTTGACAACACCGTAAGCATTTATACCCACTTTTGGCATTATCTGCGTATAAAAGGTCTTTAATAATTCAAATTTTTGTTCCAATGAATCTGCCGACCCAACAATCAACTGCTGTGTACCTATACGAGGCACAAGTTCAATATCCTTATCCCCGTTGACATAGATCTGCACAACTTGATTACTCCATAATTCATCGTTTTTGATAAACTCAATAACCTTCACCAAATCTTTAACCAAAGGCGTTGATATGGTATCCAGTGCTTCATTATATCCTTCTGCGATGTTACCCGTTGCAACCATGATATGCGGTATATACTTCAATGTTGTCGGTATCTTCAACCCATTGGGGTCCACATAAAATTCTTTTCCATTTTTGTTGATGACCCGCATGACAGCCTCGCGCTGACTAATATTAATTCTGATCGTACCATCCATATCGGCATGTATACTGGCATCGGAAACATAAGGTAATTTACGCAAGGTTTTTTCAACCTTTTGAAAGGGAATTCCATTGACTTTCTTTCCCGCAAAACTACCAAAGTTTTGTTCTATCAGTTTGGAGATATCAGCCTGATCAATAAAAGCTTCCGTGCCTTCAATGACAATTTTGATATCTTTACAAACCTGCTGCTCATCACGTTTCCCCACAATAGTCATAATCACGACGACAACTATTACGCCGATAAAAAACAGCGTAAAGTAGAGTACACGATTCCATTGTATGTTACGTAATTTTTTAAGCATGCTCTAAAATTGTCTGTAACGGTTTAACCAATTTGTCAATATCACCTGCCCCAACTGTAACAATCAGTTCTGGCTTTTCATCGCGCGCGAATTCCAAGACTTCTTCTGCTGTTACAAGCTGTTTTTTCTCTGCCGTAATTTTATCCAATAACCAACTCGAATTGATCCCTTCAATAGGAAGCTCCCGTGCTGGATAAATTTCCATTAACAACAGATTGTCTGCCATGGACAATACCTCTGCGAAACCATCCACAAAATCCCGCGTACGGGTAAATAAATGCGGCTGAAAGACCACATTTAGTTTTTTTGTAGGATACAATTTGCGCATCGAAGTTAAAAATGCACGCAGTTCCTCTGGATGGTGCGCATAGTCATCAATGTACACCGCTCCAGGTTTACGGACAATATATTCAAACCTTCTTTTCACTCCTTTGAATGTTGTCAATGCTTTCTTGATTGCTTCATTTTCAATCCCAAGTAAACGGGCTACTGCAATCGCGGCTACCGCATTTTCAACATTATGGGTACCAGGAATACCTAAATGGATATCGTCTATCCGTCCGTTGGTATCTTGGTAATCAAAAAAGAATTCTCCGTCGCGTACATGCACATTGGAAGCATATGCATCAGCGATTTCATGGCCTGAATAACTTATTTGTCCCGCAAACTCGAGGCCTTTTTTTATAATACGTGTTCCCCCTTCAACTACTTTATCCAAGAACAATTGGAATGATTCGAGCAGATGGCTGCGATCTCCATAAATGTCCAAATGATCAGCATCCGAAGAAGTTACTATTGCAATATTGGGGTGAAGTGTCAGAAATGAACGATCAAATTCGTCAGCCTCCACCACAACTGTATTATTATTACCATAAAGCACATTTGTACCGTAGTTAGAACTGATTCCTCCTAAGAAGGCAGAGCAGTCATAGCCCGAGTCTTTCAATACATGTGCCACCATTGTAGAAGTTGTCGTTTTACCATGTGTACCGGCAACAGCGACTGTAAATCTACTCTCACTAATGATTCCCAAAACTTGAGATCTTTTATAGAGAATATGTCCTTGGGATTCGAAAAAAGCTTTAATCTTCGAATCTTTTGGAATAGCTGGTGTAAAAATGACCAATGTTTCCGCAGTAGGTATGTGAAAAATGGCATCAATAGTATTGACATCATCTTGATATGAAATCACAATTCCCTCCTTGACCAACGTTTTAGTCAACTCAGTTTCTGTACGGTCATATCCATTCACCTCACAGCCCAAATGCTTAAAATAGCGCGCAAGACCACTCATGCCTATACCACCTATTCCGATCAAGTAAACTTGTTTTATTGCATCTAGATTCATACGATTCGTCTATTTTTTATTAACCAATTTATATACCTCCTCAGCAATTTGAACATCAGCATTCAACTTACCGAGTTTTTTAATATTTCCACTTAATTGTCCGACATGATCTGCATCTTTTAATAAATTTAAAGCAGCAGGCACCAAATCTTTTTTTGCATCACTATCCTTAACCAATAACGCAGCATCTTTATTAACCAACGCCATTGCATTTTTTGTCTGATGATCTTCGGCCACATTGGGCGAAGGCACAAGGATAACAGGTTTACCGACTACACAGAGCTCAGAAATCGTACCAGCTCCAGCGCGACTAATAATTAAATCTGCCGCAGCATAAGCATAATCCATACGCTGTAGAAAGGCCAACATCTTGATATTATCTGGAAGTTTACCTGCCAACTCCGCCTGTAACTTTTCAACGTAAAAACTACCGCATTGCCAAATCACCTGCACTTCTTCCTTCAGCTCATTGAGGTAAGCAACGACACTTTCATTTAATGTTTTAGCCCCCAAACTACCTCCGAGCACCAAAATTGTCTTTTTGTGTGTATCTAACTCAAAGAACGCTACGGCCTCCTCTCTTTTTCCCGCTATCGCAATGGACTCGCGTCTTATTGGATTGCCCGTGAGCAATACTTTCTCAGCAGGAAAAAATTGCTCCATCCCCTCATAAGCCACACATATTTTTGCTGCCTTAGCGCCAACTTTTTTGTTGGTTACACCCGCATAGGAATTTTGTTCCTGCACGACTGTAGGCACCCCTAGCTTATTGGCCATCATTAATAATGGACCAGAAGCAAAACCACCTACACCTACAGCCACATCTGGTCTAAAATCTTTAATTATGCTTTTTGCTTTATTTAAACTTTTCATAAGCTTAAACGGCAAAAAGATATTCTTCCACAGCTGCTTTCTATTTATTCCCTGAATATCAAGCCCAACAATCTTATATCCTGCAGCCGGCACTTTATCCATTTCCATCCGGCCATTGGCACCCACAAATAGAATTTCATTTGCAGGATCCATTGCCTTCAACGCATTTGCGATTGAAATCGCCGGAAAGATATGTCCTCCGGTCCCACCACCACTGATAATTACGCGAATTGCCATGCTTAATTTGTTATTATGCAGGAATAGATCCTATAACCACTTTTTTCGGTTTAGGCTTTTCATCCAGCTCTTCTTTACCTTTTAATTCTTCAATATTTCTACTCACACTCAGGATAATTCCCAAGGCGACACTCGTAAATAAAATCGAGGTTCCTCCCATACTTACCAACGGTAGTGGAACGCCAGTAACTGGCCCTAATCCTACAGCAACAGCCATATTGGCCAAAGCCTGAATCGTCAAACTAAATCCCAAACCCGCAGCCAAAAAAGTACCGAAAGCTTTGGGACTCATCGTGACAATACGTATACATCGATACATAAATGCCAGATACAGAAATAGCAGAATTACACCACCGACTGTCCCATATTCTTCAATGATAATCGCGTAAATAAAATCGGAATAAGGGTGTGGCAATACGTTGCGTTGCACACTATTTCCGGGTCCTTTTCCAAAAAGCCCACCAGTTGCTATAGCAATTTTCGCATTGTTTGCCTGATAATTTTTATCATCCTGGAAGGATACCGGCGTCGCTTCATCTTTCTTCTCTACACCAAAAAAAGACTTCACACGACTATAATAGGTTGCACGCCGAGGACCAATAGAAACGACTATAATTCCTAGCAAAACAACCCCAGCAGATACAATAGCAATCTGTTTAAAGGATATCCGACCGATCAAAAGCAATAAAACACTCACTCCAAATAGCATAATCGCGGTGGACATGTTAGCCCATGCAATTAATACGAAAACCCCACATACGGATCCCATGATGGGTAAAAATGACTTTTTCACATCTTTGATCTCCTCCTGTTTCCGGGATAACATCCGTGCAAGAAAAACAATCAATGACAGTTTTGCTAAATCTGACGTTTGGAAAGTCATCCCAATACCTGGAATAGTCAACCAACGACTTGCCTGGTTTACGCTACTTCCAAATGCTAAGGTGAATAGCAATAAAGGAATTGTAATTCCCATTAAGATTTTGGATATACCAGCATAATACCGATAATCCAATTTATGGGAAAGATACATGAGGATAAACCCAATGGCGATAATAGAAAAGTGCTTCAACAAATACATTTCTGTACCCTTTCCTTCTTTATACGCCAACGTACCCACCGAACTGTACACAGCCAAAAGTGACCATCCCGATAAGATAATCACAATGATCCATATCCATCGATCACCCTTCAATTTAGACATTATGTTCTGTAGCATATCCTTCCTCCTCTTATTGGGTTATATCATTTATAATTCCATTACAGCCGCTTTAAATTTATCGCCACGATCTTCATAGTTCTTGAACCAATCAAAACTGGCACATGCAGGGGACAACAATACGGTATCACCTTTTTGCGCCAAGTGCGAAGCCAATACCACTGCATCTTGCATAGAAGTGCTATTGACAATAATCTCCACATCTTGTTCAAATGCCGTATGAATCGCAGCCGTATCTTTTCCCAAACAAACAATAGCACGCACCTTGTCTTTAACCAAATCAGCAAGCATACTGTAATCATTTCCTTTATCGACACCACCTAATAACAATACGATTGGTGTAGAGAAACTTTCCAAAGCATACCATACCGAATTTACATTTGTCGCCTTTGAATCGTTAATGTAATTTACACCGCCGATACAGGCTACATGTTCCAGGCGATGTGGAATATTCACATACGACCCCATACTCTCTTTCATCACTTGATTTCTCAATTCCTGCACTTTCGCAATTAACCCAGAAGCCATGCTATTATAAATATTATGCTTCCCCTGCAATGACAATTCCTCAGCTCTCATAGTGAATGTATCGTTATTTGGTGTATTAATAATTATTGTCTTATTGGCATTCAAATAAGCGCCCAATTCAACAAGTTGTTCTTGTGTAAAAGGCAAATAAGTCCCTTTACTATGATGTCTTTCTAATCCTTTGATAGTCTCGGGATCGTCCAGGCAATAAATAAAATAATCCTTCTCGGTTTGATTTTGTATCATCTTGAATTTTGAATCCACATAATTTTCCATTTTATGGTCGTATCGATCCAAATGATCAGGTGTAATATTCAGTATAACAGCAACATCGGCTCTAAAATGATACATATCATCCAACATAAAGCTTGATATTTCCAATACATAGCATTCAAACTGTTCTTTGGCCACCTGCAGCGCAAAACTTTTTCCGATATTACCGGCCAATCCGACATTTAGGCCCCCATGCTTGAGCATCTCGTAGGTCAACATGGTTGTCGTAGACTTCCCATTTGATCCTGTAATACAGATTAACTTTGCATCGGTATATTGTGCCGCAAATTCAATTTCTGCAATCACGGGTATATTCTTTGCTTTCAATGCGACTACCAAAGGCACCGTCTCTGGAATACCAGGGCTTTTCACAACCAAAGCGGCACTCAAAATTCGTTCTTCATCGTGATTACCTTCTTCAAAAGCTATTCCCTCGGCTTTCAATTGTTCCTTATAATGGTCCGCAATCAGTCCTTTATCTGATACAAATACATCAAATCCCTTTTCTTTCCCAAGGATCGCCGTTCCAACACCGCTTTCGCCGGCGCCTAGAACGACCAAACTTCCAGATTGAGGATAATATGTTGTTGCAATATTTGACATCATTATCTAATTTTCAATGTTACAATAGTAAGAATGGCCAATATGATTCCTACAATGACAAAACGAGTTACAATTTTTGCTTCGTGATACCCCTTCTTCTGAAAATGATGATGTAATGGCGACATCAAAAAGATCCGTCTACCCTCACCATATTTCTTTTTAGTGTATTTGAAATACGACACTTGAAGAATAACCGAAAGGTTTTCCAACAGAAATACACCACACAAAATCGGAATCAACAATTCTTTCCGGATCAGAATAGCAAAAGCAGCAATTATACCTCCTATTGCCAAACTACCCGTATCACCCATAAAAACTTGGGCAGGATATGTGTTATACCATAAGAAACCTACGCAAGCCCCCACAAATGCCCCGGCGAAAATCACGAGTTCTCCGGAATTGGGGATATACATAATATTGAGGTAATCTGAAAAGATTACGTTACCTGACACGTACGCCAAAATGGCTAAAGTAACACCAATGATAGCGGATGTACTCGTGGCTAAACCATCGATACCGTCCGTAATATTTGCGCCGTTTGAAACTGCCGTAACGATAAAAATAACGACAACTAAAAAGACGGCAAAAGTTAGATAATCACTCTGTAAACCAAATATTTTGAACACTTTAGCGTAGTCAAACTCGTTGTTTTTATAAAATGGAATATTTGTCTTAGACGATTTCACATTTTCAGCATAGGTCTTCTCACCTGTACCTTCATTGATAACCACTTCAACGGGCTTGGTAGAGGTTGGTTTATCCACCCCTTTTCGAACAACGATATCTGGATGAAAGTACATCGTGCAAGCAATTATGGCTCCCAAGCCAACTTGTCCAACAACTTTAAACTTACCAGCTAAGCCCTCTTTATTATGTCTAAAAACCTTTATATAATCATCTAAAAATCCAATTGCGCCCATCCAAAGTGTTGTCACAATCATGATAATCACATATATATTTGTCAATTTCGCAAATAACAAGGTAGGGATAAGGATACCTGCTATAATGATGATCCCACCCATTGTCGGCGTACCAGCTTTCTTTTTTTCACCTTCAAGCCCCAAATCACGAATTGTCTCTCCGACTTGCTTATTATGCAAGAATTGAATCAATTTTCCCCCAAAAACCGTGGTAATAATCAATGAAGCGATTACAGCCATAGATGTCCGAAAAGAGATGTATTGAAACAAACCTCCTCCAGGTATATGAATATATTCGCTAAGCCACGTAAAAAGATGGTACAACATATTTCTATTGTTCGTTAAATGTATTCTCTAAAACTTCTTTATCATCAAAATGATGCTTTACACCATTTACATCCTGATATTTCTCATGCCCTTTTCCTGCCACTAGGATAATATCCCCGGGATTAGCCAGCTGATATGCCGTCCGTATAGCTTCCTTACGATCAGCTATAGAAAGCGTCTTCGCCTTCTGGTCTGCTGCCACACCAGCCTCAATATCTCTAATAATCTGATAAGGATCTTCCGTACGCGGATTATCAGATGTAATTAAAAAACGATCACTATAACGCAGAGCCGCCTCTGCCATTTCAGGTCTCTTGGTCTTATCCCGATCGCCTCCGCATCCTAACACCGTGATGATTTTTTGCTCTGGACGTCGCAATGAACTTATGGTCTTCAACACATTTTCAACCGCATCAGGTGTATGCGCGTAGTCTACGATCCCAAAAACACCCGAAGCCGATTTCATCGTTTCAAATCGTCCCTCTGCCCCCTTCAAGTTACTGAGTGCGGTCAACACTTTCACCGTTTCCTGCTCAAGCAAGATAGCGGTAGCATAAACCGCCAAAAGGTTATATGCATTGAAATCGCCGATCAATTTCACCCATACTTCCTGTCCGTCAACACTCATCAACATACCATCGAAATGGCTTTCGATCACCTTTGCTTTAAAATCTGCACCGGAACGTAAGCCATAGCTTTTCCGGTGTGCCACTGTATTTTGAAGCATAACCTGACCATTTCTATCGTCAGCATTCGTCAAAGCAAAAGCATTCGCATCTAAATCATCAAAAAACTTCTTTTTCGCTTTAATATAGTTATCAAAAGTTTTATGAAAATCCAGGTGATCATGCGTAATATTCGTGAATATTGTGCCCGCAAACACCAAGCCTGCAATACGTTCCTGAACGACAGCATGTGAACTAACCTCCATAAATGCATAGTCACAGCCATCATCAACCATATCCCGTAACAATTTATTCAATTGAATAGGGTCTGGTGTTGTGTGTGTGGCTGGTATAATCTTTGTCCCAATCTGGTTTTGCACCGTAGATAATAGGCCTACATGGTAGCCCAACTCAGTAAACAGCTGAAACAACAATGTAGCTACTGTCGTTTTACCATTTGTTCCAGTCACACCGACCAGTTTCAGCTGTTCCGAAGGATTTCCGTAGAAATTAGCAGCAGCTACACCCAAAGCATAAGCAGAATCGGCCACTAAGATATAGGCGACAGAGTCTAATGTCTCTTTTGGTAACTCTTCTACAATAACGGCTCTTGCTCCGGAAGTAATTGCCTTGTCTACAAACAAGTGACCATCTGTTTGAACACCCCGCACTGCAATAAACAAACTTCCCAACTCCACTTTTCTGGAATCAAAGCACAAAGAGTGCACATCGACCTCTTCAAGGTTCCCTACAACCTGCTGTACAGGGATAGCATGCAATACTTTTTTTAAATCCATCATTACTTAAGTTCTAAATTTATCGCCGTTCCAAAAGCCAGTTTCTGTCCTGCAGCTAACGACTGTATTCCTACTCTTCCTTTTCCTGTCACGTGCGCTTTAAATCCTGCATTCTCCACAACATATAAAGCATCCATCAATCCCATTCCGACAACATTCGGAACAATTCCTTCTTTATATTTTAAATCTATGAATGGTACGCCTCGTGTCGAGGTATCCACCTCTCCCCGCGCAATCGTATCCCAATTCACGGTATTAATCCCCAACCTATCGTAGACCTTTTTACTTGCTTCTTTCGATCCCTGTAAAGTCAATGGCATTCGCCCACCCACATTCACTGCTTTAAAGGTCTTTTTCCCCTCCATCTCCATATCATTAGCATAAACCATATCGGCAAGTTCTTTAAATACAGGCCCGGCAACAGATCCACCATAATATCCATTTCTCGGGTTACGAATCACCACAATAATGGAATATTTTGGATCTTCCGCCGGAAAATACCCGGCGAATGAAGATTGATATCGTCTAGCACCGTACCCTCTCGAGCCATCAGCCATCTGCGCTGTACCTGTTTTACCACCAGAACTATACAATGGACTGGCAACACTTCTACCTGTCCCTTCAGTCATAACACCTTCCATCATTCCCCGCACCTCTGCTAAAGCATGATCCGAGGCGATCTTTTCGTTAATGACTTTCGCTTGAAACGTTTGAATTGTATTTCCTAAATGCCGAATTTCTTTAACAAATAGCGGCGCTATCAACTTACCGTTATTTGCGACAGCATTATAAAATGTCAACGTTTGCAATGGCGTAATTTTCATTTCATAGCCGTAAGCCATCTGTACCAGCGACAACCCACTCCAGCTTTTACTTTTCGAAGATTTCACCAAGGGTATACCTTCCCCTGGAATCTGTAGATCGAGTGCCTTACCAAAACCAAAAGAATGCAGTTTTGATGTAAACTGATCTGGGTTATCTTTGTAGGCCTGATAAACAAACTTAGTAACACCCACATTCGACGATTCCTCAAAGGCCCTTTTCGCAGAAATTATAGACTTCTTAGGCGCATGTGAATCACGAATGGTATGCTTGTAAATTGGCCAATTACCATTACCAATATTCACTGTTGTACTCGAGTCTATTTTCTTATCATCAATCAAAGCCAAATAAGAAGCCAACTTAAACGTTGAACCTGGATCTGCACTTTGCGCAATCGCAAGATTGAACTTTTCACGATAGACCCCATCTTTATCACGCATAAAATTGGCCACCGCACGCACCTCTCCTGTTTTCACCTCCATCATCACAACACAGCCCTCATCCGCGTTACTCGTTATCATCTGCTTCTCCAGCGCCCTTTGCGCCATATCTTGCATATTCACATCAATGGTCGAGATAATATCAGACCCATCTACCGGAGCGACCTCGATATCTTTATTAACGGGAATCCATACCCCGCCGGCAATACGCTGCATTAATCTTTTTCCGCTTTTCCCGTCGATAAACTCACCATAGGCTCCCTCCAGTCCAACATGAATATTTTCCTTCACATTTTTATAACCGATGGTTCGAGCAGCGAGATTGACAAAAGGTAAAATACGTTTGTTCTGCCTATCTGTGATCAAACAACTTGGAAAACGCTCCTTGTTGACACGGGCAGATTTAAGTAGGGGAAATTGTTTTATCCGTTTTAAATCCTGATGCGACACATTACGTTTCAGCAACAAGTAGCGCTGTTTTTTATTCCGCGCCTGTTTTAATAATGTCAAATACTGCCGAGATGATTTATCTTTAAAAAAATCAGCAAGTTTAATAGCCAAGGAGTCAACTTTCAAATTGAAATACTCTTCACCCTCTTCCGGAATAGCCATTGCATCAAAACGAAGCTCATATTCAGGTACTGAGGTAGCCAATAAGCTTCCGTCATTTGAATAAATATTACCACGAGCAGCCTCCACCTCCCGTTCCTGAATAGAAAGGCTATCCGCTAAAGCTTTCCAATGCTCTCCATCGACATACTGCAACTTTGTCATTTTTCCAAATACCAAAAACGCAAGTAGTACAATAAGCCCAAAAGCAAAGTAGACACGAACAAGAATCGTATTTCTGATACTCATAACTCTTCCTATTTATCTTCCTTATTCTCTATAACTTCAACCTTGATCGGTGGTTCTACACGCTCTTTCAATCCCAAAGAATCTACACGTTTGGCAATTTCTGTCTGTGTAGACATTTTCATCAGTTCAGCAGAGAGCGATTTATGATCCCAGCCCAATTCCTTAACCTCTTTACTCACTTTATCGATGCTCCGAATAGTTCGCTCTGCAAAATGACGATTGGAAATATACAACAACATCAGAAAGGCGATAAAGGCTCCAAAAGGCAAGTACTGCAATATTTTATTTAACGAAAGGTCTCCAACGGTAAAAAGCGTTTTAATAAACGCTTCTGTTTGTTCCGCCTTTTCTTCGACAGTTTCTTGTAGTTCCTCTTGAACTTCCTCACTCAACTCTTTCTGTCTTATCGTATTTCTGCTCATCCTCTCGCTCCATTTTTAAGACAAATCCAACTTTTCAGCAATACGCAGTTTCGCACTGCGCGATCTATTATTTACCGCCAACTCCTGCGCAGATGCCGTAATTGCTTTACGGCTCAACACATGAAATGGCTTAATTTCATTTCCAAAAAAATCCTTTTCAACTTCCCCTTTGAATTTTCCTTTGGCCATAAAATTTTTAACCAAACGATCCTCCAGCGAGTGATAGGACATCACCGCCAATCGACCTTCAACATGCAGCACATCAACTGTTTGCAACAAAAATTCCTGTAAGGCTTCCAGCTCACGATTCACTTCTATACGAAGCGCCTGAAACACCTGCGCATGATACTTATGTTCTTTACCTTTCGGAACCATCCGTTGAATCACCTCTTTCAATTCGGCAACAGTCTGAATCGGCTGTGCCAAACGCGCAGTAACAATTGTTTTTGCAAGCGACTTGGCATTCATGATTTCACCATACATCCCAAAAATGCGGTGAAGATCTTCCTCCGAATAAGTCGCCAAAAGCGACTTCGCATCCAAATCGCCAACCTGATCCATACGCATATCCAGATCCGCGTCAAAGCGGATAGAAAACCCGCGATCAGCAGCATCAAATTGATGCGAAGAAACACCTAAATCCGCCAAAATACCGTCTACAGTACGCACCCCCTCCAAACGAAGGCTATTCTTTAAAAATCTAAAGTTTTGATGTATCAATGTAAAACGAGGATCGTCGATTGCATTCTCCAATGCATCCGGATCCTGATCAAAAGCAAACAGCTTCCCTTTTGGCCCCAATCTCTTCAAAATCTCCCGAGAATGACCACCACCACCAAAAGTTACATCCACATAGACACCATCCGGCTTAATAGCCAAAGCATCCATACATTCTTGTAACATTACCGGAACATGATATACATTCTCCATACACTTATAGTCCAAAATTAATATCTCCCATTACCTCTGCCGCCAAAGATGATATATCTTCTACACCGCCTTCACCCATCAATTCCTCATACCCTTCTTTTGACCAAACCTCAATCTTGTTAAACTGACAAGCCAAAACCAGCTCAGTGCTTATACCTGCAAATTCCAACAAACTTTTTGGTAACAAAACACGACCCGCAGCATCCAATGTCAATTCCGTAGCACCGCGTGTAAAAGCACGAACAAACGCACGAACCTTGGGATCGAATTGATTCAATTTAGCCAGCTTGGCTGTCATCAAATCCCACTCTTCCCTTGGATAAAATACCAGATGTTTCTCAAAACCGCGATTCACTACAAGACCATCCCGCTCTACATGAGGCATTTGCCTCTTGAGCGCAGCTGGCAACACCATCCTTCCTTTGGCGTCTAGCTTGCATTCGAATTCTCCGATCAACTGAGTCATATAGTCAATTATCCTATTCTAATTTAAATGTAAAAGTATACACTTTCTCCCACTTTCCCCCACTTTATCACATAAAAAAGTTTTCCACATCGACAAATAGCTACAACAAACAGAAGTCGACTTTAAAAAAAATACACATAAAACCTTATTTACAAGCAGTTAAACACCAATTTATCTATAAAACAAGCTATTGCATGAGACGCGATTTTTCGCTCTTTTTTTTATCAAAATCAGAAATGAATTGTAAAAATTTCCTCTTTAGAAATTTAATTTTACCCAATTTTTCTATCAAAAGGGGGCAAAGTGGGAGGCACCAAAAACAGAAACAAAAGATGTGGAAGAAAGTGGGAAAATGCTACTCAAATAACCTGAACAGAATTCGTTATTGTCGAGTAAAACCAATAATTTTGCGTCAAATATAATTTTCATAACGATATGCACAGAACACACACTTGTGGAGAATTAACACTAGCTGACTTAGGGAAAACGGTTACCCTAAGTGGATGGGTTCAAAAATCGCGCGATTTGGGCGGTATGACTTTCATCGATGTTAGAGACCGATATGGTATCACACAATTAACGTTCAATGCAGATGATGATGCTTCCTTGCGCGCAAGTGCCCGTGAGCTCGGAAGAGAATATGTCATCAAGGTAACTGGAGAAGTTATCGAACGCTCTAATAAAAATGCTAAAATCTCCACTGGAGATATTGAAATAAAGGTTTCAAATCTTGAAATATTAAATGCCGCTAAATTACCCCCTTTTACAATAGAAGATGAAACAGATGGTGGTGATGACATCAGAATGAAGTTCAGATACCTCGATTTACGTCGTAACCCCGTACGTGAAAACCTTATTTTACGTCATAAGACCTCACAAGAGGTACGCCGTTATCTTGATTCCCAAAACTTCCTGGAAGTAGAAACCCCATATCTGATTAAATCAACTCCAGAGGGAGCACGCGACTTTGTCGTACCTTCCCGTATGAATCCTGGAGAATTTTATGCGTTACCACAATCCCCACAAACCTTCAAACAATTATTGATGGTTTCAGGTTTTGATCGCTATTTTCAAATTGTAAAATGTTTTCGTGATGAAGATTTGCGTGCAGACCGTCAACCAGAATTCACGCAAATAGACTGTGAAATGTCTTTTGTAGAACAGGAAGATGTTTTAAATATCTTTGAAGGGCTTGCAAAACATATCTTCAAAACAATCAAAGGCATCGACTTAGGTACTGTTCCGCGTATGACTTACGCAGATGCGATGCGCCTTTATGGATCAGACAAACCAGATATCCGTTTCGGAATGCAGTTTGTTGAACTAAACGATGTTGCCAAAGGAAAAGGTTTCCCTGTATTTGATGCAGCGGAATTAGTAGTTGGTATCAACGCGGAAAATTGTGCACATTATACCCGAAAACAACTGGATGCATTGACAGATTTTATCAAACGTCCACAGATCGGTGCAACAGGGTTGGTATATGCGCGCGTGAATGAAGATGGTTCAGTGAAGTCGTCCGTTGATAAATTTTTCACGCCAGAACAACTGTCGGCAATTGCAGTAGCGTTTCACGCGAAACCTGGTGACTTATTGTTAATTATGGCTGGTGGAACAGACAGAGTTCGCAAACAACTCAATGAATTACGCCTCGAAGTTGCGTCGCAACTTGGTTTCCGCAACAAAGAAACCTTTGCACCATTATGGGTCGTTGATTTCCCACTATTGGAATGGGACGAAGAAAATGGCCGTTTCCATGCAATGCACCACCCATTCACTTCACCAAAACCGGAAGATATCCCACTTTTAGATACCAATCCAGGAGAAGTAAGAGCAAATGCCTATGACTTTGTTTTAAACGGTGTAGAAGTAGGTGGTGGATCAATCCGTATCCATGACAGAGAGCTTCAATCGCTCATGTTCAAACATTTAGGATTCAGCCCTGAAGAAGCAAAAAAACAATTTGGGTTCCTTATGGAGGCCTTCACCTTCGGTGCTCCTCCACATGGCGGATTGGCTTTTGGTTTTGACCGACTAGTATCCTTATTGGCAGGTTTAGATTCCATCCGCGACGTCATTGCATTCCCAAAAAACAATTCGGGAAGAGATGTTATGATTGACGCACCGTCAACCATTCACCAAGAGCAGCTGGACGAGCTAAGCTTGAATATTGCAATAAAAGCATAAATTATTTAACTCGATTTTCGAGAAACAATTTATTAACAGTATATTTAAAAGTTGGTAATTTTTACCAACTTTTTTTGTGAAAAATTAGCAGATTAGATGGCAGAGAGTACCGCTAATACGTTTATTAAGGAAAGTGCGCAAAAAGCATTTGACACCAAACACCGCGATATTATCAATTACAATATCGACAAATACAGCATGGCTTTCGAAAAAGGCAAGAGCAAATTTGCGGACCTTGAAAATAGCAAGATAAAGGCGAACCTGATCAAATGGAAGGTCATGGAAAATCTCGATCGCTATTTGTTGCAATTTGAAGCAAACTTCACGGCTCGAGGCGGAAAAGTAATCTGGGCAAATGACGCGACGGAAGCCTTGGACGAAATCTATTCGATCATTGCACGTAAAAAAGCAAAATCTGTAGTAAAGTCAAAATCGATGGCGACAGAAGAGATCGAGCTTAATCATTTTCTGGCCTCCAAAAATATTGAAGCCATAGAAACTGATCTTGGCGAGTATATCATTCAGCTTCTGGATCAAAAACCTTATCATTTTGTTACGCCGGCCATGCATTTGAGCCTGGAAGATATTGCCAAGCTTTTTCACGAGAAATTTGACACACCGCTAGATGCATCTGCGGAGCAACTTACAATGAAGGCCCGTGAATTACTTCGAGATCGCTACCTATCGGCAGAAGTTGGAATTACTGGAGCCAATTTCTTAATTGCTGAAACTGGAAGTATAGCAATTACCGAAAATGAAGGAAACGCCCGATTGACATCGACCTTCCCCAAAACACATATTGCCGTTGTTGGAATAGAAAAAATCATTCCCAACCTACAAGATTTAGAAGTCTTTTGGCCACTCCTATCCACACATGGCACGGGCCAAAATCTAACGGTATACAACACGCTACTCACTGGGCCGAAACAGCCTTATGAATCAGATGGCCCCGAAGAAATGTATGTTATACTGCTTGACAATGGCCGCAGCAAGCTCTTAGCGCAAAAAGAACAACGTCAAGGTTTATACTGCATCCGTTGTGGCGCCTGTCTGAATGTATGTCCAATCTATCAGAACATCGGTGGACATACCTATGAAACGACATATCAAGGCCCAATTGGATCGCTCATATCGCCACATTTGAATGGCATGAAGGAATTTAAACACCTAAGCTACGCTTCCACACTCTGTGGAAAATGTACAGAGGTCTGCCCCGTTGGTATTGACATACAGCGCATGCTTCTCGTCAACAGAAAAGATTCAGTTGATCAAGGTCTGGCAACAAAAACAGAACAAAAAGTCTGGCAATGGTTCACCTACGGGATAATGCGCAGAAAACTGATCGATTTCTTTGGTGGGAAATTCAAAAATTTCTTTCTCAAAAAACTCTTTCAGAAAACCTGGGGAGATCAACGGGAACTACCCAAATTGGCCGACAAATCTTTCTCCAAACAATGGAAAGAACATCAAAAAAATAAAGAATAACAAAAAAGTGGCATTAGTCGATCAAACTAATGCCGCTTTTTTTGTTAGCTTCGCTCCCAAACCTCATTACAAATGACTTCTGAAAATACAAAAACTTATCTTCCCTGGATTGATTTCTTACGTATTCTTGCCTGCTTCATGGTACTCATATCCCATAGCTGCGACGCCTTTGTCGGAACATTTGACAACAGCAGCACCTTCCACCAAGGTGTGTTCTGGGGAAGTATTGTTCGCGCCTGTGTCCCCTTATTTGCAATGATGTCAGGTATACTCCTATTTCCTGTCAAAACCGATCTGGCCACATTTTATAAAAAGAGAATCGGAAGAATAATTGTCCCACTGATCTTTTGGTCAATTGTATTGCCAATAGCTTTTTTTGTATACCTGAACTTTATTAAAAGTAGTCCCAGTGCTTTGATCGATATGAATAATTTTACGATGCAGGCAACAATTACAAAAATTTATACAGCAATATTTAATTTTAACTACGATACTACCCCCCTTTGGTATATGTACATGTTAATTGGTCTATACCTAATCATACCTATCATTGGCAGCTGGTTGAATCAGGCAACAAAAAAAGACATTCAATATTTTCTTGCGTTCTGGATGGTCACACTCCTCATTCCATACATAAAAATGATTGCTCCAACATTGGGATATGCTGGCAACTATGAGCAGATGGGAATCTGGGGTGTCTGTAACTGGAATGAATTTGGCACCTTCTATTATTTTTCAGGTTTTCTGGGCTATATTGTGCTAGCTTATTATCTGGTCAACTATCCTTTTCAATGGTCTATCACCAAGACCATAGCGATTGCCTTACCTTTATTTATCGTTGGATTTCTAGCCACATTTTTTGGCTTTTTGGTGACCCAGAAGTACTATCCTGGGAATTATGCCAATCTCGAGGTTATTTGGTATTTCTGTAATATCAACGTAGCGTTGATGACCATTTCTATTTTTCTTGTCGTTCAAAAACTGAAGATACCCGAATCTAAATGGATAAAACGCCTTTCATCAGCCACGTTTGGTATTTACTTAGCGCATTTTATCATTGTTCAAGCATTGACAGACATCTTCTTGACTATTCCTAATCTTCCAGCCACACTGAAAATCCTCTCCATAGCGCTCCTAGGTTTTAGCTTAAGTTTTCTGATCACCAAGCTGATGGATAGTAATTCAATAACAAGAAGGTTTATCAAATAAGCGTATCCTGATGGGAGTACCGAAGCATTTTGCAATCATGTAACCTTGAGCTAGACAAAACACTTCGAATAAATGACGAGCTTAGGTAATAAGGATGAGCTTACATAATAAGAAAGAGGAAACCAATGGTTCCCTCCTCTACTAACACTCACCAATATTTAATATGAAAACTATCCTTGTTTAATTTTTATGATGCTTTTACCTCTGCATCATTTGTTTTAGTTACTTCACCTTTTTTAAAGTCCTTTCTTTTTAGCTGTCTGTCTTTTTTCCAATGTTCTTTGTGCATTTTACGATTTTCAGCGTAGGAATCCTTTAACGTTTTTTGTTGCTCTGGAGTTAACATTCCCATCATTTTTTCATGTTCTGCCACACGTTGCTTTTTCATTTTTGATCGATGTTCCTGATGTTCGGCAGCCATTTTTTGATGGTCTTTTGCTTGCTTCAAATTAAAGGCATAGATATCTTTACGCTGTTTATCTGTAAATTTCAATTTTTGATCCATGCGATCAGTTTTCATCTTAGCAACTTCCTCTGGAGTTTTATTTTTAAAACCATCGTGCATTCTTCCCATTTTATGTTTATGCACGGAAGTTTGCATTTCTTTCATTTCTGGTTTAACATCTTTTTTTTCTTGAGCGAAACCGGCTAACATCAATCCAGATAACGCCAAACTTAACATCAACTTTTTCATTTCTTTATTTTTTATAAAACCAACAATCATTCTTTTTAATAAGTACCCTTTTTCAACTTATTTATCAGTAAGAGTCTTCTCGGCTATCGAAAGTTTAATTGATGATCTGTTAAATAAAGTTAAGAAGCATTTATTGTGAGACAGCACTTAAACGGATCGGTAATGTATACGCTACACGCACTTTAAGTCCATTTTGTACTCCAGGTTTCCATTTTTTCGCTTTCTTCAATAAGTTTATCGCAGCATCTCCCGTACCAAATTTCATATCACGTTTAACAGCAATATCTGTTAGTGATCCATCTTTTTCAACGACAAAAGAAACCTCTATAACACCAGATACCCCTTGATCCAAAGCCTGTTGTGGAAAGTTATAATTCTCGGCGATCCACTTCATAAACGCAGGTAGTCCCCCTACAGGTGTTGGCATAATTTCTACTGATGTAAATGTATTGTTAGAATTATCATCAGTTCCACCTCCGGATAATGAACCATCTTTAGAACCTGTAATATCACCATCCCTTTTTGAAGAACCAAATTCACCACGCGCAATATATGTACCCGATGGACTTGCCTTCAATGTGATCCTTGAGGTCATTGTATTGGGATTTTTCAACTCATCCTGACTCACAAGTTCTTCCGTAACTTGATTTGCTTTGGCCACTTTTATATCAGGCATTCTAACCAAATCAAATTTGGACACATCTTGGGCAACCTGCTGCGGGGCTTTCTCCTGCATCATGACAGGTTCTTCAGGAACCTCCTCTTTTTCCTCTACCTTCTTTTGAATTTCTTCCAGCATGTCGGGCCCAATATCTTGTACCGTATAAATCACGGCCGGAACAGTTTGCTTAAAATATTTATTATATGCATAGGATCCTGCGATCAGCAAAACTGCAAAAGAAACAACAATTCCCAAACCCACATTTGTTGCTTTATCAGAGAGATTTCGCAACTCATAAGCACCGTACATTTTGTTGCGACCAGCAAAAATAACGTCCAGCCATTCTTTGCGGTAGATATTCAATTTAGAGTTCATCATAACATTAAAGTTTAAATCTTTTCATTATGATGAGGGAAAGCCTTATATTTCACAAAAAAATTCAAAATACTTATGAAGTCACTTTTTTCAGCTATTTTTCTACTTACATTATATGCTTGTGGTAACAATCAAAATCAATCCAAGACTGCAATTAAGCATGAAAATAAGGAAGAGACAATTTCGCCATATTTTGGTTTTTTAAACCAGCAAAAGGACTCACTAATCGCTCTTCCTATGGATCAAGCAATGGAGGGTCCCGAAAAATATAATTATGTCATTGTGGAAAATCAGGTCAGTCCGCTTGAATTTGTTCAAAATAAAATGGATAATAAAGAGAGTAACGGAAGACAGACCGCTCAGAACTTCGCGAATAGCGAAGGTTCATTATTTAAAATTAGCGATGCGATTAAATCTGGCGAATTTGGTATGCTTGTCAATAAAGCTTTTATAGACCAGTATAAAATTGAGAAGTTTACAAAAATTCAAAAAGAAACTTCTCCAGAAATTAGGGAGCAGCTTGAGAAGAAATACAATAGGAAGATTAATAAAAGTACGACAGTTGCCATCCTCAGTGATCAGTCCGAGTTTAATCTTACTGTGTTTGAAAATCAACAAGACTCTGCTTTAGCTGTATTGTCCTACGCAAAGGATGAACAGCTGATCAATTTGGATTTCCCGGCTTTATACGATGATATCAGCACTTGGCGTGTTGATGATGGCGGTCAGTTTGACAACGAGGCTTTTCAGATACTAACAGTATTACGTTCTGAGCAAGGAATTAGTTTTATCAGTATCTTTTGGGGTGCTGAGGGTTATGAACTGAACTTTTACCAGCCAAAGAAAAACTTATTTACCTCTACGGCACAGGCCTATGGGTACAGTTCCCCCTTATAAAATAAACCATTTTAAGTTTCCCCAGTACAAAAGGATAGTGCCCGGGGAAACTCAAATACCCGTATTAACTACAGATGCATCCTAGCCATAGGAGCGACGTCCTGTCCTACGAAATCTTTCTTTAAAAATTTGTGATAACCTGCAATAGCAATCATCGCGGCATTGTCGGTGCAGTATTCAAATTTTGGAATAAACACCCTCCAATTGTATTTCTCACCCATTTCAATTAAGCTTTGTCTCAGGCCAGAATTAGCCGAAACGCCGCCCGCGATGGCAATATCCTTTACCCCTGTCTCCTTTGCCGCTTTCTTTAGTTTATTCAACAGGATGGATACAATACGCGATTGTACACTAGCACATAAGTCGGCCATATTGTGGGTCAGAAAATCCGGGTTCTGTTTCAATTGATCTTGAACCAAATATAATATCGCGGTTTTCAATCCTGAAAAGCTGAAATTTAAACCAGGGATCTGGGGTTCAGGAAGCCGATAAGCTGCCGGATTACCTTCTTTTGCAAATTTATCAATAAGCGGTCCACCAGGATAAGGAAGATTCAGGATTTTAGCTGTTTTATCAAAAGCCTCCCCTGCCGCGTCATCCAATGTTTCTCCCAAAAGTTCCATTTCAAAATAATCCTTTACCAACACAATTTGTGTATGACCACCAGAAACAGTAAGACATAAAAATGGAAAATTAGGCTTCGGATCCTCAATAAAATGAGCCAGAATATGCGCCTGCATATGGTTTATATCAATTAAAGGGATATTCTGTGCAAGTGCAAATGATTTAGCAAAAGATGTTCCCACCAAAAGTGCACCTAATAATCCAGGTCCCCGCGTAAAACTCACTGCATCTATTTGATTTTTGCTTACTTTTGCTTGGCGAATGGCTTCTTCCACCGTTGGAATAATATTTTGTTGATGAGCACGTGAAGCGAGCTCGGGAATCACTCCACCATATTTTGCGTGGATTGCCTGAGTTGCAATAACATTTGAACGTATTTCACCGTTAATACAGATAGAAGCGGAGGTTTCATCACAAGAGGATTCAATCCCTAAAATAATAGCCATAGCTTGAGGTAATAAATTTTAATACAAAAGTATCAAAAAAATAATTAAAATAGTGTCAATAGTCCTTGGTAGTATATTCATTATACTGCTTGCATTGGCGTTATCCCTACAGTTGAAACCGGTACAAAATTATGTTGCCCAAAAAGCTGTCAACTATTTATCCAACGAACTAAACACCAAAATAAGCCTCAAAAGTATCTATTTCAAACCTTTTAAATCTATTGTAGTAGAAGATTTTCAACTCTATAGTCCACAGGGAAAAGAAATATTAAAATCAGGAAGGTTAGAAGCCAACGTCAACCTTTCTCAGTTCATTGAACTGAACAAGATTGTGATCAATAAACTAACCATTGAGGATACCCAAGCTACTTTTGAGCAATTTCAGGACAGCTCAAACATCTCATTTTTAATTCGTTATTTCAACCCACCTAAGAAAGAGAAAAAGAAAAGTTCAAAAAAAATCATCTTCGATTTCAAGGAACTTGTTATTAAGAACAATGCGTTTAACTATGTTAACCATAAACGTAAACATTACAATAAAGTCGTCGATTTTGGAGATTTAGGGATTTCCAAACTTAACGCCCATTTTGATAAGATAAAAATCGATTCTAATCAAATTTCAGCGAACATCAAGACATTCAATCTTCGCGAAAAGAAGGGTTTAGAGATCAAAGGCCTTCTTGGCCAAACGACGGTAAGCAATACAAGCATCGAACTCAGTGAGCTTATGCTAGCCACCAACCGTTCTACATTCAAAAATTACATCAAACTTAGCTACAACAGCTTTGACGATTTTTCGGACTTCATCAATAAAGTTCATGTAAAACTTCGTGCACGGGACTCCCGTATTCACTCCGAGGATATTGCTTTCTTTTCCTCGCCTATGCACCAAGTCAAATTTGACGTCAATATCAAGCGGGCAAATCTAGAAGGAACTGTATCTTCCATCAACGCATCACAGGTCGATTTAACAATTGGAAAAAAAACTAGTTTAGCAGGCGACCTCCAGATTATCGGTCTACCAGATATCGACAAAACTAAATTTATTGTTCCCAGCATAGCAATTTCTTCTGAGCACAAAGACTTAAATGCAGTTATTACAGATCTCGGAAATCTAAAAAATTTCAAACTCCCTGAAATTGTCCAGATCTTCGACAAATTTTCATTCAAAGGCAGCCTAAATGGATTATACAATAAATTTAAGACAAAGGGAGCTTTCACGACTGCGATCGGTAATGTTGAGGCTGATGCCTTATTGGATATTCAAAAGGAAATAAAATATGCGGGCAATTTTCAATCTAAAAAGTTCGATGTAGGTACGATAACAAAATTAAAAGACCTGGGAGCAACAGGCTTCAATTTACAGGTTGACGGAACAGGTACCGATCCTAAGAAAATGAGCTTAAAGATAAAAGGAGATCTTAGTAATTTCAATTTCAAGAATTACAGCTATCAACATATACAAATTGAAGGAAATACAGATAAACAGTTAATTCTTGCTTCAGGGCAAATATATGATCCTAATTTAAAACTACAGTTTACCACAGATATCGATTGGTCTGTCAAACCCAACTACCACCTGGATGCTGATATCCAACAAGCCAATCTAAAAAAACTCAACTTCTTTCAAGGGGATTCCATCAACATTATTAACACGAAATTCCACACCAGTTTAATTGGGGACAACATCAATAATATTACCGGCGAATTTAAATCAGACAGTGTCAATTTCACTTCCTCTAAGGGCCAATTCGTCATCCGCAACATCAATTTCCTTGCCGAAGGAGATGAAAATGCACGCTCCCTAACCTTGCAGTCGGCTATCGGACACATTGATCTCAAAGGAAGAATAGACCTCAATACAATTGTTCCTTATTTTAAAGCTTTAGCCATGCGCTACGCTCCGGCAATCGGGTTTGAAAACAACATTTTTAATCGCCAGGACTTTGACCTGAATATTAATATAACTTCTTTTAAGCCGATCGCAACATTCTTTCGAAAGGACATTGCGTTAGACAGCGGTGCAACGCTCAATGCAAAATTTGAAAGTGAAAAACAAACGGCCAGTTTTAATTTTTACGCACCCGAATTCAAGTACAATGGCATTCGACTAACTCACCTGATTGTCGATCAAAATGCCAACTTGAAGAATATGGAATTGCAGACCTCCATCGATCGCATAAATTTTACCGACAGTACCTATATTAAAAACGTCAATATTTCAAACACCTTGGCAAACGATAGTTTACAATTCAACATCAAAATGTCGGAACTTCAAGCAAGCAATAGTCTGGATCTTAATGGCGTCATACGCTTTGCCCATGCCAAACCTGCCTATATCAATTTCTATCCATCGAATATCTTAATCAATAGAGAGCGATGGCTTGTCAATAATGATGCACAATTGAAAATATCGAAAGGAAAATGGTACTTTGAAAAACTGACACTGAGTCACGACGAACAAAAAGTCCACATCGATGGCATCCTGTCCAACGAAGTCAGTGATCAGATCAATCTCAAATTTCAGGACTTTAATCTTACATCCTTAAATGGGATTACCAAGCCCCATGGCATCAATCTCTCCGGAAATTTAAACGGAAATATTGAAGTTAATTCCGTATTCAAAGCACCCTTTATTGTCGCCAATATAAAAACATCTCCTATCCTGTATAACAATATTCCGATCGGCTCATTAGCACTGAATGCCAACTACGATCCCGAAAATCAATTGGTTAAACTAGACAGCAAGATAGAGGAAGGAAATAAATTAATTCAGTTACAAGGTTCCTATAACCACCTAAGCGAAAACAATAAGCTTAATCTGAAAGCTAAACTGGAAAATACAGATGTATTTGTTTTTCAGCCATTTCTACGAAGCTTAGTATCCAATATGCAAGGCAAGGTCACTGCAGATCTTGCTATTGAAGGAGACATCCTGAATCCCAAAATTACGGGTTCTGGAAAATTGGATAACGCTTCGATGGTCATCAATTACCTAAAAACGCCATACCGCCTTTCCGACGAAATTGCGGTTACCAATAACCGAATTTTTCTCACAGGGCTAAAAGTATACGATCCCAAAAACAATGTAGCAACCATTGATGGCGTTGTAGATCTCAACAAATTGAGTGATCCCGATATCGATGTAACTGCCGAAACCAAGAATTTCATGGTATTAAATACCACAATAAAGGACAATAATGTATATTATGGCACTGCTTACGCTTCAGGCACCTTTCAGTTTAAAGGACTAACTTCCGCCATGAACATCAATATCCGTGCTAAATCCGAAGAAAATACGATTATCAATATTCCCTTCAATAGTGCCAGTACAATCTCAGATACCGACTTTATCTACTTTATTGAGAAAGACTCGACCAAAACGAAGAAAAACACTAAAAAACGAGATTTCAACGGTCTGACGATGAATATGGACCTCTTGATCAACCCGAATGCAGAAATAAATCTATTCTCCAGTATGGGCGAATTATCAGGAAGGGGAAATAGCAATCTCAACATGCGGATATCTTCATTGGGGGATTTTGAAATGTTTGGGGATTTTATCATAAACAGTGGAAAATTCAATTTCACTGCCCAAGACTATATCAACAAGATTTTTGATCTCAAAGAGGGCGGAACAGTGCGATGGGCAGGAAACCCAACCGAAGCGAATATCAATATCAATGCCATCTATCAACAAAGAACAAGCTTAGCCCCTTTGTATAATGCAGCAGGCCGGGAAGAAAATCCCGAGCGTGTATTGGCACAGGCCGACATGATCCTAAAAGGGCAGTTAAGTCAGCCGGAAATCACGTTTGATATCAACTTTCCACAAAACCCCGGGGTTAAGGATGAACTGCAAGGATACTTTTCAGATGCCAACAATGTCAATCAACAAGCGCTTAGCCTAATCGTGAGACGAAGTTTTACACCTGGTACACAGACAGACTTCGGTAAAGAAGTAAATAACACCTTGCTATCCGCAGGCACAGAAATAGCATTCAACCAAATCAACAACATCATAGCCCAATCGCTAAACATCAATTTCTTTGATATTAATATCAAATCTTTAAATGATGCATCTGCCTCGCTGCGTCTATTCAACGACAGGCTTGTTTTGACAGGAGGTATCTCCGACCGTAGAAGTCAGGCTCTAACGGATTTGAATGTATTTTCAGATCGGGTCTCAACCGATGCCGAGGCTATGTTTTATTTAAGAAAAGACGGACGTTTGGTCCTACGTGCTTCCAATCGCCTAAATACACGTAACTTTCTTCTTAGCCCCAACGACGGCGAATATATTAGTGCTTTCGGATTACTCTATCGACAGGAATTCAACACCTTCTCAGAGTTCTTGAAAAGGCTATTCCCTTTTGGCAAGAAGACGATTACGACAGCTCCTGCTGAAACAAAGAAAAGCAAGGTCAATTGACCTTTCGAAATAGTCCTTTGCTATTTCAACAGGCCTCTTCCAATTCCAGCAGACCTCTTTCAGCTCAGGCTGAGCTCGTTCAACTCGGGCAGACCAACTCCTATTCCAACCGCATGCCCCTATTCTGGGAGTCCGCTTCGATTCCACCAGTAGAACTTATCCAGCTATCCAGCTCCATATAACTACCGACACAGGCGATCTGTGGATGATCTGAACAACAAAAAAAAAGAATAGTGTAAAAGCTGCGACCACACTGCGCTGAAAATAAAAAAGTCCCTCCAAATAGATTGAAGGGACTTTCTTTTTATTTTAAAAATCGCTTATGCTAATTTCTCGAATTCTTTGTATTCAATGTCACTAGCATTCAATTTCACTAAACCTTTCAAGTGATCAAATACTTTTAAAGCTTTAGCTTCTTCGAACAAACGATTACCTTGTTCTCTATCTTGCAACAATTGAATTGCAAATTGGTTCAACTGCTCATCAGAAGGCTCTTCGTTGATGTTGTACATCTTAATTTGCGCGTAGATACGTTCTTTTGCTAAATTGATAACTTCATCATATTTAACTTCAAGACCATTTTCAGTAACAACGCGATTTTCGATGATTGTCCATTTCAAGTTATTCAAGAAATCAGCAAAACCTTCGTTCAATTCTTCTTCAGAAATGCTTGGGTTAGTTGCTTTCAACCATCTTTTCAAGAATTCTTCAGGGAAAGATACATCAACCTTCTCCATACCAAAAGTATACATATCATTACGTAATCTTTGATCTGAATTTTGTTTGAATAAATTCTCAACTTCTTCTTTCACTTTTTCTGTGAATTGAGCTTCTTCTGTTACTTCACCTTCCGCGAATAATTTATCGAAAAATTCTTGGTTAAGATCAGCTTCTTCTAAGCGGTTGATATTCTTAACAGTCAATTCAAATTTAGTGACGTCTAAAGCAGTTGCTTCTTCCTCAGTGATACCTAAGATACGTGCTAAATCTTCAGTTTTGAATGCTTTTTTAACATCAATCTTAACAACATCGTCTTTTTTAAGACCAACTAATGATTTTTTAATCTTAGCATCTTCTACGATATCTGTACGGATAGAAGTTGTTTTTTCTAGACCTTCCTCTTTATCTTGTTTCAATGTTGCATACAATACATCACCTTCTTCAGATACTTCTGGATTAGTCATTTTTCCATAGCTACGACGCAAGTTCTTGATACGATCTGCCAATGTCTCTTCATCAGCTTTGATTTCGTACGAAGTAAATTCAGTCTCAGCGGTAAAAGGTAATTCAAAAGCAGGAGCAAGACCAATTTCATATTTGAAGTTGAAATTGTCTTTATAATCCCAGCTGTATTGTGCATCATCTTCCAAAGGAAGTGGTTGACCTAAAACTTCTAATTTATTTTCAGCAATATAATTGGTGATTTTCTCATTCACTAATTTATTGATCTCATCAAATAAAATAGATTTACCATAAGTACGTCTGATATGTCCCACTGGAACTTGACCTGGACGGAACCCTGGTAATTTTGCTTTTTTAGCTTGCGCTTTAATCTCTTTGTCGACTTGAGGATTATAATCTTCAGGTGCTAATGCGACGTTGACTACCGCATTGATTGCATCTACATTCTCGTGTGAAATATTCATACTCTTTTTAGCTATATCGCATTCATAAAAAAATCCTCCCGAGGTTTTAAGTTCGGGAGGACATCAAGTGCGGAAGAAGGGACTCGAACCCCCACGCCTCGCGGCGCCAGATCCTAAGTCTGGTGCGGCTACCAATTACGCCACTTCCGCATTAGGATTTCTTTTGATGCCACAAAGATAGAAACCAAACCTATATCCTGCAAGTATTTTCCACTCTTTTTTTTATTTTTTTTCAATATTCTCCCAATCCCTTGCATAATTCATTATTATTCATTTACTTTGAATATCAAAGTACTTTTATGGAACAGAAAGATTTATTTAGAGAACTTGGGCAGATCAGATCATTAATGGAAAAATCGTCCAAATTTGTTTCAATAAGCGGATTATCAGGTGTACTCATGGGCTGTTATGCTTTGGTCGGAACACTATTGGGATACTATATTATACATCAACCCGAAAGTATCGCTCTACTATTGGGCAAAAATCTGAATGAGCCCCTACTGTTTTTAATGATTGCGCTGATCGTCCTGTTATCATCCCTAGTGACCGGCTGGCTAATGGCACGTAAAAAGGCGAGAAAAAATAAGCAGTCGATTTGGAACATTACAAGCAAATCTCTTTTATTTGCAGTTTCAATCCCTTTACTAACAGGTGGCATGATATCCTTGTTGTTTTTTGTCCAAGGCTACTACCAGCTGATTGCTGCTATGCTGCTGATCTTTTATGGACTGGCACTGACTGCGGGTAGTATCTATACCTTTGCCGAAGCAAAAGGCCTGGGTATACTGGAAATCTGTCTGGGTTTGATTGGTATATGTTTCCCGGACAACGGATTACTATTGTGGGGATTGGGATTTGGTGTGCTACACATCATCTATGGTTTTATCGTTTACAAAAAGTACGAATCGTGAAATTAGATCTTTCCTTATATGACAAAATATTTGAAAACAGAGTTCGCCTCCAAATTATGAGTGTTCTCGCTGCCAATGAAGAATATGATTTTAATTCATTGAAAGAATTGTTGGATGTAACCGATGGTAACCTTGCTTCCAACCTAAAAACATTGGAAAAAGAGGAATACATTATTGTCGAAAAAAGCTTTGTCGACCGGAAGCCGAACACCAGATACAAAAGAACGACAAAAGGACTTAAAGCCTTTGAAAATCACCTTATTGCACTTGAAAATTTAATAAAACAGCAATACAAATAATTTTTTTATCTATTTACTTTGAAAACCAAAGTACTTTTAAAACATAATTAAATGAAAGGAATTAGACTGAAACTGATGCTGCACCTCTACAATTGGTCCTCCAAAGTGTATGCAAACATCTTTAAATGGAACAAAAAAGCCTGGGGAATCTCTAAAGCAGATTTCATGACCTACCCCATTGGAAGCATCGGCCATAATTTGGGGTTCTTTTATGAAAGTAAAGGTTTCGATGTCATGCCCAAACTGGAAAATCACGATGTCTTTCATATCCTGACTGAAACCGGAACAGAGATACAAGATGAAATTGCCATGCAATTCCTTTTGCTTGGTAATGGAAAGATAAGCCTGTATCTCATGGCAATGATTTTTATTGGCGGCACCTTATTTCCTGAATACTTCGGTTATTACAAAAAACATTTTCAAAAGGGGCGATCGCTCCAGAGCTTTCATCATTTAGAATTTAAAGAAATCCTTCATTGGCAATTAACGGAGCTTCAAATTGCCTTATACAGCAAAAACATTCAACTTAACTTAAACCGCTAAAACAATGGACTACAATAATTTACCTCCGACAGAGCAATCCTCATTTTTTGAGAAAATCAGTAATTCTACTGTCCTAAAGCTATTTGTCATTTTCTTTCTTTCCCTCATACTACTTATTCCGCTAGCCTTAATCAGCGATTTGATTGAAGAGCGGAAAAACCGCGAACAGGAAGTATCCGATGGAATTACATTAAATTGGGGAAAGGATCAGGTTATTTCAAGCCCTGTTCTCGCCATCCCCTATCGCGAGACTATCCCACTTTCTGCCGAAAAAGCCGAAAAATCTAACCTTAGAGAAGAGCTGAAATGGATATTTGTCTTACCCAAAACTTCCAATATTGCAACAGATGTAACACCACAACATCTCTCCAGAGGTATTTATAATGCGGTAGTTTACAACAGCAACATAACATTAGAAGGTTCTTTTGACAAAATATCCCTAGAAAAACTCGAGATCCCTCATGAGCAAATTGACTGGAAAGGCAGCAAGCTTATTTTCGGTATCCAGGATTTTAAAGGCTTAGGCAAGCGCCCATCCTTGAATTGGGATGGAAACGAGTTAACTTTCGATCCAGACTTTAATAATCTCAAATTATTTACTCAAAATTTAGTCTGTCCGGTATCTTTGGATCCGCAGAAAACGGACAATCGTTTCAAGATAAAACTAAATCTAAAAGGATCCAAATCATTGAATTTCCTCCCTCTTGGTGACCAGACAAACATCCAGGCTAAGGGTAACTGGGCTAATCCAAGTTTCACTGGTGCATTTTTACCGAGCAAACGTAATACCGAAACATCCAATTTTTCGGCTTCATGGGAAATCCCATCTTTCAGTCGGAAGTTACCACAACAATGGACTGGCGATGCCCGTCCAATCTATCAGTTCGATAACAACCTCGAAAATGGAAATGAGGGCAATGAGCACAAAGCGGCACAAACCGCCACCACTACACTTGCCTCTGCAAATAACCTATTGGATAACACGGACATGATTACAATTAACTTCTTACCAGATATCAACAACTATCAAAAAACAACACGGGTTGCCAAATATGGTATTTTAGTCATTCTCCTGACCTTTACTTCGCTCCTATTCACCGAGGTGATCAAGAAAAAACGGATCCATATCATTCAATATATTCTAATTGGAGCAGCGATGGTTCTTTTTTACACATTGCTACTCGCGCTATCCGAGCATATTGGATTTAATCTAGCTTATTTAACCGCTTCCGTGGCGACAGTTATGCTGATTGGCAGTTTTATTAAATCTATTACCAAAGATCAGAAATCGGCGCTGTTGCTCAGTTCAATTCTGGCTTTATTTTATCTCTTTATCTATATCCTCATGCAACTTCGGGATTATTCCCTTGTCGCTGGAACAATTGGCATCTTTATCATTTTAGCGATTTTGATGCGCATTTCGACAAAAATAAACTGGTATCAATTTGACAATAGCCATGTGGATCAATAGACAACATCTTCGACTTTATTGGGTATTGATTCAGATATTACTTAAAAAATAGGGATTTACAATTCTCATAAGCCATTTCTAAATGAAAGAGATGGCTATTTTTTTTACTTGACTTAGCATTTATGACCAAATTCTGTAACTTGCGAAGAAATTTTTCAGCGGCATAGATATGTTTAAACAGATGAAAAAACTTACAATACTTACATTAGCGATTATGGCGTGCAACCTAAGCAATGCGCAAGAAAGCAAAGGTGGAAAAAGCAATTTTAAATTAGTGTCGGAATCGCCACAACCGATCAACCCAAGTACACTTTGGGATCTTGGTCGTGTTTCGGCCGAAGGACTTTCTGCAGATGGCAAAACATTGGTATATGGTGTTTCCAATTATAATTTGGAAAGCAATTCAAGTGAAAAAAATCTATATACGATTTCACTGGCCAATGGCACCAACCATCAGTTCACCGACCAAAAAGGCGGTGAAACAGTCGTTCAGATCGACCCCAACGGCGACGTAATTTATTTGTTAAAGGGGCAGTTATGGAAGAAGAACCTATCTAAGGGTGAAGCACTTCAATTGACCAATGGCGATATCGCCTTAGAAAATGTCAAATTTTCGCCCGATGGTAAGCAAATACTCTTCAGCCAGTCCATTCTGGTAAAAAAATACCACAGTACAGATAAATACCCCGAATTGCCAAAGTCAGACGCTTATATCTATGACAACTTAGATTATAGGCACTGGGATACCTTCAATGATGGTAAGTTCAGTCATCCTTTTGTGGCGAGTTTTATTGACGGTAAAGTTGGTGAGCCGGTAGACCTATTGAAGGACCAAGCCTTCTATAGCCCTCAGGCACCATTTGGTGGCGCCGAAGATTTTGCCTGGTCTCCAGATAGCAAAGCAGTGCTGTATGTCTGTAAAAAGAAATTCGGAACAGACTATGCCGTCAGTACCAATACCGATATTTATCGCTATGATATCGCTACCGGAACGACTTCTAACCTGACAGAAGGCATGAATGGGTATGATACAACTCCAACCTACTCTCCCGATGGAAAAAGCCTAACCTGGCTCAGCATGAAGACCGATGGTTATGAATCGGACAAAAATGACATCATGCTATTTGACAAAAACAGCTCAATTCGTTTAAATCTAACAGCACATTGGGATGGTACGGTCAATAGTTTTATCTGGAGCAGTGACAATCGCAAAATCTATTTTACAGCTGCTACGAAAGGTACCGTTCAATTATTTGAACTTGAAGTACCGACCAATATCAAAGCTAAAAGTTTACCAAAAATACATCAAATTTCAGAAGGAGACTTTGACATCACCGGTATTGTAGGCCAAGTAGCGGACAAATTAATCGTTAGCTCGACAAAGTTTACCCGGGCTACAGAAATCTTCAGCTTTGATCTAAAAACCAAATCATTAACTCCGGTCACCAAAGTCAACGATGCAAAATATGCAAGCATCAGCGAAAACAAAATTGAGAAGCGTATTACAAAGGCATCCGATGGAGCAGATCTTTTTTCATGGGTAATCTATCCGCCAAACTTTGACCCTGCAAAAAAATATCCAACCATACTTTACTGTGAAGGCGGCCCTCAATCCGCTCTGACACAATTTTACTCGTTCCGTTGGAATTTACAATTGATTGCATCACAAGGTTATATCGTCATCGCTCCAAACCGTAGAGGTATGCCTGGCTGGGGGGTAAAATGGAATGAAGCTATTTCCCAAGACTGGGGCGGTCAGCCAATCCGTGATTACTTAACAGCCATAGACGATATCTCCAAAGAATCTTATGTAGATACAACACGCCGCGCGGCGATTGGAGCTAGTTATGGTGGATACTCTGTTTATCAGCTAGCTGGCGTGCATCAAAACCGTTTCAAAACTTTCATTGCGCACAATGGTTTATTCGACATGAGAAGCTGGTATGGTACCACAGAAGAACTCTTTTTCGCCAACCACGAACTGGGCGGAGCGTACTGGGATAGCAAAAATGAGAAATCCTATACCGCATTCAACCCGATTGAAAAAGCAAATAATTGGCACACACCAATTTTGATCTTTCAGGGTGGAAGAGATTATCGTGTTCCAATCGGACAAGGACTGGCAGCATTCCAATTGGCTCAGCTCAAAAAAATTAAGAGCCGTCTGGTCTACCTACCGGATGAAAATCACTGGGTTCTGTCAGGACAAAACGCACAGGTTTGGCAAAGAGAATTCTTTACCTGGCTTAAAGAAACCTTATAGAAAGCACGGTGAAATCGGATTGGAAGATCATCTACTTTCGCGACTAATAAAGTCGCTCCTAAAGTGCTGAATTTAGCAGATTAGAAACGCCACTCCATGAGTGGCGTTTCTATTTCAACTCATAATTGACCGTATCATGCTCCTATTAACCAACGATTAATATCAAGTTCTAGTTTCACTAGGGTTTTACAGGGGGTTAACAGGGGTATAACAGGGGGTCAACAGGGGTCTACCCCTATTAACCCGGTGTTAATACCCTGTAAAAAGGCAGTTAAAACGCTGCTAATTTAGAACATCGTATAAACTTGGTTACAGGAAAGTACTGGTCGGTAAAGCATAGACCAAGGGAGCAAATTTAAGGTATTGGACCGCCGACAAATTCCAACGTCCAAAGGCAATCTTATGAAAACAGAAAAGCCTGCTATATGCAGGCCCTTTATGTATATTATCCGATTTGATTGCTGAAATCTACTTTTCACCTTTTTTTCCAAAGATGGAAAGTTTGATATATTTCCCTGGCTTCTCTTTAACGTCCTTCATCAAATTATCCATTTCCTTCGAAGCATTATTGAGATTATTGTATAAAGCTTCATCATTGAGCAATAAACCGATAGATCCCTTACCACTATTAATTTTTCCAGTGATCTCCTGAAAATCATTGACTGCAGCATTTACTTTGTTCATGGTGTGTTCAAAATCCAATCGTGCAGCCTTATCGGTTATATTATTCAGATTAGACATAATCGCATTGATTTTTTCACCATTTTGTGAAAAATTGGAAGTGATTGATTCCAGATTAGCCATGATTCTATTCAGTCTTCCCTTTTCATCCCCGACCAGACCTTCGACATCTTTGGTGATGCCTTCCACATTTTTCAAAGAAGTGGAGATACTATGGATACTCTTTTTAAAGTCGTCCTGAAACTGTTTGTCTAAGACACTATTAACGACTGATAGCGTCGAGTCTAGTTTAATAGTAATGGTTTCGATCCTTTTTTGAATGGGTTCGACCTTATCCATAATATTCGGTTGAACACCTGAAGCTAAAAAATCACCATCCTTTGCCAATTCCTTACTATTGCCCATTTCGAAAACAATAGCTTTACCGCCCAATAAATCTGTACTAGAAATTCTCGCTACTGTATTTTTTGGTATATCGTAATGAGAATGGATCTTGAACTCGGTTTTGATCTTCCCATCTGCCTGTAAAATCATTTTTGAAACACGCCCAATCTGATAGCCGTTGACTAGGACAGGCTTGGAGGGAGTTAAACCATCTACAGCCGTATAGGTCGTATAAAAAGTATTATCGCTACTAAAAACATCATTTCCTTTTAGAAAGCTATATCCTATAAATAATAAAACTATTGCAACTGTTGCTAATATGCCGACTTTTGTCTCGTTTGAAATTTTCACAAATAATCTATTTAGTAATGATCATTAATTTAAGTTTAAAACAGCATAAAAGCAAATCTGTTTAGCGTTCTACAGAATTTTTATAAATTTTTAGAGCTGAAACCAAATTATCAACAATCTCCTGTTGTCCTTCATCGGACAATAGATAGCTCTCTTCTTCTCTATTACTAATAAAGCCAATTTCTGTCAATACAGCAGGCATACCTGCTTCTGCTAGTACAGCTAAACCTTTCTCCCAGAACCCTCTACTGTATCGACCTGCTTTCACATACTCGCCTTCGATCATCTGCGCCAGACGAATACTTTTTTCACGGAATCGGTTTTTCATCAAGGAGAAGATGATCGCACTTTCAGGATCTTTTGGATCAAATCCCTGGTAATTCTCTTTATAGTTTGATTCCAATAACAATGAAGCATTTTCACGAACTGCAGCATCCTGCTGTCCCAAACGATGCGAACCAGAAACCAGTGTTTCGGTACCATGTGCACTAGCGCCACTTGAATTACAGTGTATCGAAATAAATAAGTCTGCCTTATTGGCATTCGCTAAACGGATCCGTTTATAAAGCTCAACAAATTCATCCGTCGTTCTTGTGTAGATGATCTTGATACCTGGAATATCTTTCTGAATCTGCTTTCCCAATTTTAAAGCAACATCCAAGGCTACATTTTTTTCTAAAGATCGTCTTCCCTGTGCTCCGGTATCTTTACCACCGTGGCCAGCGTCAATTACAATTGTCCTTATTTGATAGTCTGGAGGCTCGGGCTGTCCATTGTTTAATTTGAAAGAATTCAATAAAAAAAATCCCAAAGTAGCAAACACAACGCTACACCATTTTCTAATTCTTAAATCTGATTTCATTGAATAATTATTTGCTCTACTATAAACGAATCAAAATGAGTCTATATTATTTCTTTAATAGATAACGATATTTAACATATTTTCTATTGCTTTTTTGACTAATTTTGTCTCTCAAAGTTTAACATTATTTCACAAAAATAACATTTGTCTTTAATTTTGAAGTCGTTAATCAACATTTTAACACTATTTATCATTCTTGCAATGAGCAATTCTAGCTTTGCTCAAAGTAATATTCCATTAAAACAGAACGGACTTCAAGGTAAAGATCCTATTTCGGCGACCAATAAATCGCAAGATACGAGTAAATCCAAAACTGTAGATACGACCAAATCTGTAAGCGATACGACCAAGAAAAAAGGAAGTGGCTTACAGGCCGAAGTGAGTATTATTGCGGTTGACTCGCAGAAATCTGAAGTTGCCAAGAATATCAGTCACCTTTATCGCGGAGCGAAGGTAAAGTATCAAGATTTTGAACTTTCTGCCGATTATATCCGTCTGGACCGAAACAAGAAAAAGATTTTGGCTTCGGGGATCTATGACAAAACGGGGAAGTATGTGGGGCGTCCGATCGTCATTATGGGAAATGGTGAATCACCGAAAACGGTAGACTCACTCTATTACGATTACGAGAAACAAGAGGGAAATACCTATGGTATTATGACCGAAGTTGATGGTGGATTTATCCAGGCCAATATTGTGCGAAAGAATATCTACGACGAAATGTCGATATACAAGGGATTATATAGTACTTGTAATCTACCCTACCCGCATACCCATTTTGGCATTCATATCACCAAAGGAATTGTTACTAAAAACCAGATTATTTCTGGTCCGGCTTATCTTGTGGTGATGGGTGTGCCTATGCCCGTGGCATTTCCATTTGCATTTTTCCCAAAACCAGATAAAAGAGCATCTGGATTTCTCTTCCCATCTTTTGGGGAAGATTATACCAGAGGATTTTCGATGCGGGATATAGGTTGGTATTTGGCCTTCAACGATTATTGGGATAGTGAGATTAGAGGTTCCTTGTATTCAAAAGGTTCATGGGAAGCTTCCATCAATACGCGCTATACCGTCAACTATAAATTTAACGGTGGTTTTAATATCCGTTACGCCAATACCAAAACGGGTATTGAAGGAACATCTAATTATGGCTCCAATAAGGATTTTAATGTCACTTGGAACCATACCCAGCGCCAGGAAGCCAATCCAGGAACATCTTTCTCAGCAAGTGTTAACTTTGGTACAAGTTCTTTCTTTCAAAACACCGGAACCGGAAGTACACAAAACACCTATGAAAATCTTGCACGTAACCGTATGGGATCGTCCATCAGTTATGGAAAAGTATTTGCCGATGGCAAGGTAAACCTCACGGCCAGCTTAACGCATAATCAGGATATGGCTACGCGCAGTATACAGATGAGTTTACCAAATATCAGCTTAAACGTATCCTCTTTCAATCCATTTGACAGCAAAGACCGTGTCGGTGAACAAAAATGGTATCAACGAATTAATGTCGGCTATAGTTTCCAAGCACAAAACTCGGTAAGCACCATTGATACATTGTTATTTAAACCAGGGGGATTCAAGAAATTCCAAAATGGCTTCCAACACAATATTCCAATCAGTTTATCACTCAATGCTTTTAAATATTTTCAGTTCAACACCAGTGTAAACTATACCGAACGTTGGTATTTGCAAAGTACACGACAAAGCATCGACAATACGGCCGCAGGTTATAAACAACGTATCGATACCGTTCAGGGATTCAATCGTGCATACGATTATTCTGTTTCGACCGGACTTTCGACCAAGGTTTATGGTAATTATTATCCGAAAATCGGTAACCTTCAGCAGATCAGACACGTCGTCACACCGTCGATCAACCTGAACTATAGACCCGATTTTTCGGATCCAAGATATGGTTTCTATCAGCAATATAACGATCAATATGGAAACAGAAATGTATACTCAATCTTTAGTCAGGGTGTCTACGGATCTCCTTCTGCAGGAAAATCTGCAGGGATAGGTTTTTCCATTGACAATAACATCGAAGCAAAGGTCAAAAGTAAATCCGATACCACAGATGGTGGCTTAAAGAAAATCCCTATTCTTCAAGGTCTGACGTTCAGCGGAAATTACAACTTTGTTGCCGACTCGCTGAAGTTGTCCCCAATTACTTTCTCTGGCCGTACAGCTTTTTTCGACCAAAAGATGAATGTAAACTTCAACGGTACATTTGATCCCTATTCGGTCAACGAAAATGGTGTCCGCGTCAATCGCTATGCCATTAAAGACGGTAGCCTTGCTCGTCTGACAAACTTTGGTCTTTCCTTTGACTATAGTCTGAATCCTAAGGCTGCGAAATCACGTAATAACAATATCGACTCTTTAAGAAAAGAAATGTCTGGAGCAGGTATGACTCCTGAGCAAGCACAGGCCTTAGCTCGAATCAGCTCAGATCCAAACGCATTTGTGGACTTTAACATCCCATGGAACCTTGCGGCATCGTTCAGTTTCAATATGGCAAAATCGTTCAACTCCAGTACGCGGAGAATGGAAAGTCAAATCACAAGTACCTTAAACTTACATGGTGATTTCAGTGTTACGCCCAAATGGAAAGTCACCTTTCAATCGGGATACGATTTCAAACAGAAGGAAGTGGTCATGACCTCTTTCAATATCTATCGAGATCTGCATTGTTGGGATATGTCATTTGGCTGGATGCCTTTTGGGCGGTTCCGAAGCTATAACGTCACCATTCGTGCAAAGGCATCGATCTTACAAGATCTTAAGCTCACAAAAAGAGCCAGTTCAGGAGGCAGTTATTTTTAAAATAACTGCTTTTTTTTTGAAATGCCGTACTTGTATTGGTCAGCAGAACCGTCAGTTTTTTTCAAAAAACTTCTTCCATCAAATACATTTTTACCATTTCGTTGAGCCGCAATTTTATGTAAGTTTATATCCTGAATCTTTTGGTATTGAATTTTCATTTTTTAGGCGCTAGCGCATGGACATTTTAACACCAAAAGATTAAGAAAATCCAACACTATCCTCCACAGATGCATTTTTCAAAGTAGGGAGGTGGTTGCATAATTATTTTAAAGATGAAAGCAGAGATTATTACCATAGGCGATGAGATCCTCATCGGGCAGATCATTGATACCAATTCAGGCTGGATTGCCAAGCAACTGCTCCAATTCGAAGTCGATATCGTTCAAATGACATCGATCCCAGATACCGAAGAGGCTATTTCAACGACATTGAAAGAGGCCTCAGCTCGAGCAGATCTTATTTTAATCACCGGAGGTCTGGGCCCGACGAAAGATGATGTGACAAAAAAAACTGCCGCAGCGTATTTTGGAACCACCTTGATACGGGATGAGCATGTACTTCGGCACGTGACCAACATATTTGAATCGCGCAATCTAAAAATGCTCGACATCAATCTGCAGCAGGCCGATGTTTTGGCAAATTGTGAAGTCCTATTTAACGACTATGGTACTGCACCTGGCATGTTGGTACACCAGAACCAAAAGAAGTTTATTTTTATGCCTGGAGTGCCATTTGAGATGAAATTTCTGATGGAAAAACATGTGTTGCCTTTATTAGCCAAACAGGATCCTGACTTATTTATCTGTCATGAGACAATTTTGGTCGGCGGAATCGGAGAATCTTATTTGGCAGAAGAAATAAAGGATATTGAATCAGAACTTCCTTCAAGCATAAAATTGGCCTATCTACCAACCTTGGCCTTTATCCGATTGAGACTCTCTGGTAAAAGCAGGAATAAATCTGACATTATGCTCCAGGTTGCCCTTTTTAAAACAAAGCTACTCCATCGTTTACAACAATATGTCATTGCAGATTATGATACCAGCATCGAACCTTATTTAATTAAAGAGCTTGGCCGCCGAGGTGCTACATTGACTACCGCAGAAAGCTGTACAGGCGGTAGCCTTGCCGCTTCAATAACCGCAGTAGCGGGAAGCAGCGTTATATTCCTTGGTGGTACTATCCCCTACTCCAACGCTTTAAAACAACAATTGTTGAACGTCAAAGAAGAAACACTGATCCAATATGGCGCAGTAAGTGAGCAGACTGCTATCGAAATGGCTTCGGGTTCAAAAAAGGCATTTTCGTCGGATTATGCTATTGCGACAACTGGGATAGCGGGGCCAGGTGGTGGAACAATTGAGAAACCAGTTGGCACTATCTGGGTGGCTGTTGCGGGAAAAAAAGAAGTTTTAACCAAGAAGTTTCAGTTTAATAACGAAAGACTGATCAACATCGAACGTACCCGTATGAATGCTTTATTACTTTTGTGGAAGTTGCTTGTAAAAGAAAAAGAACAAGATACACAATAAAGTAAAATAATATTTCAACAAACACGTTATTTAAGGAATAATATTTTAAATTGTTGAAAGTAAACCACAATTTATTTAACTTCGTTTTTCTATAACGAGATTGCTAAAAAATATGGCTTTATATAAACTCTTGCTCCCAAAAATGGGAGAAAGTGTATCCGAGGCAACAATCACAAAATGGTTAAAACAACCTGGTGACCTGATTGATGAAGATGACACTTTATTGGAAATCGCAACGGACAAAGTTGATTCAGAGGTACCTTCCCCTGTAAAAGGTGTTTTAAAAGAGCATTGCTATACCGTAGACCAGACTGTCCAAGTTGGTGAAGTCGTTGCAATTATAGAAATTGAAGGCGAAAATGAAGAACCTGCGATTCAAGCGCAAGAAAATACAACTCCTTCAGCGACAATTCCCGAAGAGATCATAGCATTGAATATCCCTGGTGTAGACCAGCTGCCAAATGTAGCAGCTGAAATTTCGTCTTCTCCCTACGAAAATACCCTTCGTTTCTATTCACCTTTAGTAAAGAATATCGCACGCCACGAAGGATTGTCGCAAGATGAACTTGACCGTATCCAGGGTACTGGAGCAGAGGGAAGAGTGACTAAGGAAGATATTTTAACTTATGTAACACACCGAGATTCATCCTCAGCACCTACAAAGTCTATTCCGGTAGAGCACACGAACACGGCTACGGAATCTCCGAAAATAACCTCCACAGCTCCATCGCATGTTCATACTGTTGCCAATGGCAGTGATGAAATCATTGAAATGGACCGCATGCGAAGGTTGATTGCAGACCATATGGTCAAAAGTGTACAAACCTCTCCCCATGTATGTTCTTTTGTTGAGGCAGATGTAACCAATTTAGTTTTGTGGCGCAATAAAGTTAAAGATGCCTATAAAAAACGCGAAGGAGAAAACATTACGTTCACCCCTTTGTTTATCGAGGCTATTAGCAAGGCGCTCAAAGATTTTCCATTGGTCAATATCTCGATCGACGGTTACAATATCATCAAGAAGAAAAACATCAATATTGGTATGGCGGCAGCATTGCCTAATGGCAATCTCATCGTTCCTGTTATCAAAAATGCAGATCAATTAAGCTTAGTAGGCTTGAGTAAAAGTGTCAACGACCTCGCACAACGGTCACGGACAAATAAATTAAAGCCTGACGACACACAAGATGGCACATTTACATTCACCAATATCGGCGCTTTTGGCAATATTATGGGAACTCCTATCATTAACCAACCGCAAGCTGCAATCTTGGCTGTAGGTACAATTACGAAAAAACCAGCAGTCATAGAAACAGAGTATGGTGATATGATTGGTATTAGACATATGATGTATCTTTCACTTTCTTACGACCACCGTGCAATCGATGGTGCCCTCGGAGGTACCTTCTTAAAACGTGTGGCGGACTACCTGGAAAATTGGGATAGCAATAGAGTGATCTAACAATCAAAATCGATAAATAATAAAAATGCCCCAAATAAGTGTCTAACTTTTTGGGGCATTTTTATAACCGAGCCTTTTTTATTATTTAAAATATATTTTTTGTTACTTAAACATACTTTGTTCGAATTGTATTTTCTTCTTCTTGATCACCAATTGAAACCGCAGATAAAGTAAAAGCGAAGAGGTTAACAAGCCTAATGTCAGCCCATACCAAATCCCCTTGATACCCCAGTTAAATACCACTCCCATGAGGTAGCCACTTGGTAGCCCTATAATCCAGTAAGCAATAAATGTGATAATGGTTGGAATATTCACGTCACCCATCCCACGTAACACCCCCAGACCGACAACTTGCGTACCATCAAACAATTGGAAAAGTCCCGCAATAATCAACAGCTGAGAAGCAATAATCACCACGGCATGATCTGAGGTAAAGATATAAGGTAAATAATTATTCAACAACGCGAACAAAGACGCTGTAATCACCATAAAGATCAACACCAATTGATACGAAGTGATGGCAAATCGTTCGAGGCGAAAAAGGTTTCTATTACCATAACTATTCCCCACCTTGATTGTTGCAGCAGCAGCAATACCACTCGCCATCATATACGTCATCGCGGCCAGCTGGATGGCTACTTGATGAGAAGCTTGCGCTGTAGCACTTATCGTACCGGCCAATAGGGAAGCCCCCGCAAAAGCCCCAATTTCAAATACATATTGCATAGCCACGGGTGCCCCGATCCGTATTATCTTAAGTAATCTTTGCCGATCTATCAATGTCACCTTAAAGTATTGAATATATCCTTTAAATTTCTGCGATCGCAATACATAAGTCATCATCACAGACATCATTAACACACGGTCGATCAATGTACTGTATCCGACACCCTTGACCCCCATAGGACTAATGCCAAACATCCCTTTGACAAAGATGATCGCCAAAATAATGTTCAGTACATTCCCCCAAATAGTTACATTCATGGCTTGCTTTGTAAACCCCAAGCCTTCGGCAAATTGCTTAAATGTGCTAAATACCATCAACGGAAGCATCGATAAACTCAGAATAAGTAAATAAGGCTTTGCCTCCTTCACCACAGCCGGATCTTGGTTGAGGTGATCGATAGCTAACATCGAACCAAAGTAAACTAAAGCGAACAACAAGAGTCCTGCGATAATATTTAACCAAAAGCTATTGGACAACAATATGGCACATTCTTTTTTATTATCACGGCCATTCTCCTGCGCAATCAACGGCGTGATACCATAAGCAATTCCCAACCCGATGACCATAACAACCATAAAAACAGCATGTACCAACGAAACTGCGGCCAATGGAATGGTTCCTGCAAAATGTCCAACAATCACACTATCTGCGGTATGCACCAGTGTATGTCCCAATTGTGAGATCACCACGGGCCCCGCCAATACCATCGTACTTTTGTAATACGGTTTAAATGTTTTAAAATTTCCCAACATAATCGATTTCCCTAAAAAAATAGCCACAAAAATACGAAGATATTGCTACCCTATCGTCATATTAAAAAATATTTAGCAAAAATATAACAATTTACACCCATCAAATAACCGCACTTTGTTAAGTAATTTTTATGTTTCAAATACCTTAAAATTATCTTAAATTTACTTTTGGGTCTAAGAACTATAGAAATATAAATGTACCTTAGCATCTAGTTAGTAATCAAAAGAAGAGGAAAAAGAGTATGTACAATCCAGTAATAGCATTTCTAAACATCGGAACACAAGAGATGATCTTAATTGTGTTTGCAATCTTGTTACTTTTTGGAGGCAAAAAACTTCCTGAATTGGCGAGAGGTTTGGGAAGAGGAATACGTGAGTTCAAAGATGCATCAGAAGGTATCAAACGTGAAATTTCAGATCAAATCAATAATTTCGAGAAAGACATAGACGTTAAAACAGAAGTAAAAGAAGAAGCTGTTCCTAATGATGTGCGTTTAGCTGAAGAGAAGGCTCAAGCAGCACACGAAGAAGAGGCTAAGCCGCAGGAAACCGTAGAAGGTTCAGAAACAGAGCAGCCCAAGAAAAAATATGAATTCACAACACCTGCCGGTGTCGTTGAACATAATCCACATAAACAACCCGATTACGGCGAAGAGCCATCTCACATCACGTACGGGTATAACGATCATTTTGCTGAAACTAAAAACAACGAGGTAGAAGATAAAAAAGTTCCTGAGCAGGACAATACCAATAAACCTGCTTAATTTTACTACTTTAGTTTATAATTAGATATACTTAGAGCTGTTGAATGGTGATTCAACAGCTCTACTTTTTAAGATTAAACCGACAATGAGCTTATCAACACACGAAATTACTATTGCTAACGAGCTTTCTATTAGCGAAAAACAGGTTCGCACGACTATAGCACTATTAGACGAAGGCGCTACCGTTCCGTTTATCTCACGCTACCGCAAGGAAATGACTGGTAGTTTGGACGAAGTTCAAATCACCAATATCAGAGATCGTTTCCAGCAGCTGCGCGATTTAGATAAACGTAAAGAAGCTGTTCTTAAATCTATCAACGATCAGGGGAAATTGACACCGGAGCTTGAGCAGCAGCTTTTAAGTGCCGAAACCATGGCCAGTCTTGAAGATATCTATCTGCCTTACAAACCTAAGCGTAAAACTCGCGCCAGTGTGGCACGTGAAAAAGGTCTGCAACCTTTAGCGGATCTTATTTTAGCGCAAGAAACAGGCGATTTCCTCGCTCTTGCCGACAGTCTAATAGATGAAGAAAAAGGCGTAAAAAATACAGAGGAGGCACTAGCAGGTGCCCGCGATATCATTGCAGAGGTCATTGCCGAAGATGCGACAGTGAGAGCCAAGTCGAGAGCAATATTCCTCGAAAAAAGCGCATTTGTTTCAAAAGTAGTTCCTGGAAAAGAAGAAGCCGCCCTAAAATATAAAGATTATTACGAATGGTCTGAATCTTTGAAGGATGCACCTTCCCATCGTGTGCTGGCCATGCGCCGTGGGGAAAAAGAAGAGTTGCTCTACTTAGATATAGCGATCAATGAAGAAGAAATTCTACCCCGTATCGAATCCATCTATGTTAAGGGTGCCAACGATGCCGCAGCTCAGGTAAAACTCGCCTTGGTCGATAGCTACAAGCGTCTGTTAAAACCTTCCATGGAGACGGAAATTCGTGTATTGACACGTCAAAAAGCCGATGAAGAAGCCATCAAAGTTTTTGCCGACAATGTTCGCCAATTACTTCTAGCCGCTCCACTAGGGCAGAAAAGGCTACTTGCGATCGACCCAGGATTTCGTACAGGCTGTAAAACGGTTGTTCTGGATGAACAAGGACAGCTCAAAGAAAATACGGCTATCTTTCCGCATACGGGTGCCAATGGACTAGCAGAAGCAAAAAAAACAATTCAGTATTTAGTCTCGAAATACGATATCCAAGCCATCGCAATCGGCAATGGAACCGCTGGTCGCGAAACGGAAGAATTTGTACGGAAACTCGGATTAAATAACGTTACTATCGTTATGGTCAATGAAAGTGGAGCCTCTATTTATTCGGCTTCCGAAACTGCACGTGAAGAATTTCCAGATCAAGATATTACGGTACGTGGTGCAGTATCTATTGGTAGACGATTAATGGATCCCTTGGCTGAGCTGGTTAAGATTGATCCAAAATCGATCGGTGTCGGACAGTATCAGCATGATGTTGATCAAAATAAACTCCAGACCTCATTGGATGATACTGTCATTAGTTGCGTAAATGCTGTCGGTGTTGAACTGAATACTGCCTCCAAACAAATTTTAGCCTATGTATCTGGATTAGGTCCTTCCCTAGCACAACAGATTATAAAATATAGAAATGAAAACGGTCCTTTCGCCTCCAGACGCGAGCTAAAGAAAGTTCCTCGCCTTGGTGATAAAGCTTTTGAACAAGCAGCGGGATTCCTTCGCATTCGCCATGCGGTAAATCCATTGGATTCCTCTGCAGTACACCCCGAGCGTTATACATTGGTGGAACAAATGGCCAAAGACTTGGGAAAAAAAGTGGAGGACCTATTGACAGATGCTGACTTAAGGAAATCTATTCCCTTAAAAAATTACATTTCGGAGGAAGTTGGATTACCGACATTGAATGATATTCTTCATGAATTAGCAAAACCCGGATTAGATCCAAGGGAAAAATTCGAAGCATTCTCATTCACGGATGGGGTCAACAGTATTGGCGACTTACGGGTTGGCATGAAACTGCCGGGAATCGTGACCAATATTACGAATTTCGGAGCCTTTGTTGATATTGGCGTACATCAAGACGGTTTGGTACACCTAAGCCAATTATCTAATCGCTATATATCAGATCCGCATGAAGTCGTCAAAGTACAGCAACACGTCATGGTAACGGTAACTGAAGTAGACGAAAAACGTAGCCGCATCGCATTGTCAATGAAAACAGATGAGAAGCCTGCGCTACCCAAAAACAAAAAAAATGATTTTAAAAAGCAGGCCGAACCACAAACGGATATGGCCAGCAAGCTCGCTGCATTGGCGAGTAAGTTCAAATAGATACATTTAACTCCGAATCAAAAAAGCTGACCGTTCGCTGAACTGCCAAGAAAAGTGTCTAACTTTTTAGAGGCAAGGCATCGCTTGGTCAGCTTTTTTTGAGTCGATTAAATCCAATGTTCGTCGTTCGTGTCGCTGTTTTATTTTGTATCTTTCCTCTATAAATTAACTATAATACAGTCCCCTTGCGCATTGGGTTTTGCGATTTTCCTCTTCGAGTTTGGTCAGCCGTAAGGCTGGCATTAACTCATGCTTGTGTACTTATAGCCTTTTCAGGCATTTGCATTGGCCAATTTAAAAACGGGGTCTTTTAGCCACCATAAAGATACCCGGCCTTTACGCAAAAAATTGTTATGGTTTAAGTTTCGCTATGCGTTCCATTTCTTTTTGGTGATACCGTATCCTGGCATCTAGTTTGGCTGGTTCGTAGATCACCTGTAGTGCCGGATTATAAGGGGTTAAGTCTTTTAGGATATTCCATACAACAACGGATATTTTTCGTGCGATAGCGATCAGGGCCTTTTTCGAGGATTTTCTTATACTTAGACGGTTGAATTTGTCTTTAAAATAGGAGCCTTTACAGCGGCTTGCCGCCCAGGCAACCTGTACCAGTATTGGCTTGAGATATCTGTTTCCTTTAGTGATCGCTGTACTTTTATATTTCCCTGCGCTTTCATCATTCTTTGGTCGTAATCCGACCCATCCGCTCAGTTTACCGCTGTTTTCAAAAACTTTCATGTCTGCGCCGGTCTCGGCGATGATCACAGCGGAACTGATACGGCTAACGCCGGGAATCGTCTTTAGCAAGGCACTCTGCCGTGGAAAATCACGCAGGCAGATCGCTTCAATCTTTTCTATATACTCAGCAGACTGCTTGATCAACAGGTCGTATTCAACTTTTGCCATCTGCAGGTTGAAGCGGTGGTGCTCCTTCATGCAGCCGGTTAGTGCTGCTGCCAGCTTTCCGTTTTCTTTGTTCTTCTTACTGGCATAGACCAGTTTGCTTAAACGTACGGCATCACGCTCCCCGGCTATCAGGGCATCAATGACACTCAGCATACTTTTCCCTCCGATATCGGTCACAAGACTACCCAAACGGATTCCGGCCTGTACGAGGATATTGTCCATTTTGGTAAGCATACGGACTATCCGCTGCTGCAACTTGCTATAGGAACGGGTGTAGCTCCTGAGTTCCTGTATTCGCTCACCGGGCACAAAACTCCCGCGAAGCATATCTTTGTGAAGTAGCTGGGCAATCCACTGTGCATCCTTTACATCGCTTTTGCGGCCGGGCAGCTGTTTGATTAAAAAGGGATTCACCAGCATCAGATCAAAGCCCATTTCAGAGAGAATATTCCAGACCGGGATCCAGTAAATACTGGTACTCTCCATCGCTACTCGGAGAACACCCGCAGCCTTCAAGTAGGCTCCCAACTGTCGAATGCCCGTACTGAAGGTTTCGAAAACCTCCACATCCGAATAATGCTTCCCATTAAATACCGCACAAAAAATACTATCTTTATGCACGTCAAGTCCTGCTGTTTTCATATAACTTTTTTTTTCAACATAAAGATAAGCAGCGGGACTTGCTTTGATTGCGATAGCTCTCGCCAATTTTTATCCGCTTGTGTGTAATCGGAAAATTAAATGTAAATTTAGAGGAAACAAATTTAGACCCGTTATGAAAAATTGTACCCTCCTATTCTTTCTATTTTTTGGAATCTATTTTTCTAAAATCCAGGCACAACAACTTCACGACGGAGCCTATCTATATCAGGATGGCATCAATAAACACTTAATGCTCGTTAAAGATCATTATATCTCGTTTATAAGTTACGATGACGTCAGAAAACGTTTTCAACATACCTGGGGTGGCGCACTTGATAAACAACCTAATCTGATCAATGTCGTCATCGAGTATAACTCACAGGATTCGTCTGCCATTGGCAAAACAACCCAATTGCCTTATCGGAGTGAAGCAGACTCCCTTCGCCTAAAAATAGCCAATAGCTACCATCTCTATATTAAGCAGAAAAAAGTTCCGCAGGACCTCGACGCACTTTGGCGTATCACCGGTCGCCAACAAGAAGGCAGAATGCATGGTATTCCAAAAGCAGATCGTAAAACAATCAAAATATTGGTTGATGGATATTTTCAATGGATAGCGATTAATCCTGCTCAAAAAGGCTTCTATGGTACAGGCGGAGGCAACTATCAGTACAATAACAATCGGTATACTGAAAAAATACAGTTCTTTTCGAGAGACAATAATAGAGTTGGGCAGGAACTGGCCTTTGATGGTGAAATCGTAGAGGACAAATGGCAGCATAAAGGAAAAAGTTCGAAAGGAGATGATATTTATGAAATCTGGAGCAAAGAAATAACAGAATAAAAATATGACAATAGAAGAATTTCAATCTCTTGAAGCTCCGCTTCAGCATTGGACAGCGGTACAAAAGTCACTTTGGTATGATCTAAAAGGAAATTGGAAAACCGCGCATGACCTGATCGATCAATTGGGCGGAACCGACGCAGCACATGTTCATGCTTATTTACACCGCAAAGAAGGCGATCAATGGAATGCAGAATATTGGTATCGGCGTGCCAAACAAAATGTATACAAAGGTAATTTAGATGATGAGTGGAAAGACCTCTTCAAATGTTACGTTCCATAACTACAATTACCCTATTTTCGGACAGCCGCTGTTTTCTTTTATATACACAAAAGGACAATTTGAGTGTTAAAGTAGTCAAAAATAGTATAGAAAATTAACTCAGTACTTTTTTAGGCTGTTGAATATCTTTAAAAACATAAAAATATTACCAAATAAGATATAACATCCGCCAAATCCGAAGATAATACGTAACAAAAATAACACAAAGAAAAATATTATAAAACTAACAAATAGAATGGCACAGATATTGAACATAGTTTGTTATACTTGAGAAAGTATACTTTTCATAAATTTAGGTTAATAATTGGTTAGGTTAAACACTTGAAGTTCCCCACTTCAAGTGTTTTTTTTTAGAAAAAATTCAATCGAGTAACATCAAATCCACTTCCCCCATCTTTTTTTAATTAGGATACTTTCCTTCACTAAAAGGTATATTAAAAATTTAAAACAATACATTGTATTACTATGTATTTTGTTATATATTTACTTCTATGAACAAAGAATTTATTGACAAATGGGTTTCACAGCTAAAAAAAGGAAGTCTTTCTTTTGTTGTATTAGGTATTCTTGCCTATGATCAGGAATACTATGGCTACGATCTTATCCAGGAGGTCAAGAAGAAAACGGCCATTGATATTGCTGAAGGAACTTTATACCCCTTATTGATCCGTTTAAAAAACGAAGGCCTGGTCGAATCGAACTGGGTGCCTCAGGCTACTGGGATTCCAAGAAAATATTACAAAATAACAAAGGAAGGCCAAAGTACCTTCTTAGAGATGAGAACCTACTGGACAAGCTTAAACCAACATTTAACCACTTTGACGCATGCATTATAACCAGATACCCTTTACAAATAGATCCTCAGCTCAGCTATATCAAGACTACATGTCAACAGCATCGGCTCTTGTGAAAAAATTAGCCTTGGAGCAAAGACAGGATATATTATGTGAAATCAATAGCCACATATTTGAGGCATTGCAACAGCAGCTTCCTCCGCAATTAATCCAGAATGCCCTGCCCAGTCAGCTCCAAGATATCTTGGATAAACTTGGATTACCGGAAATTTTTATCCGGGAAATGATTTCGACAACGTACGTTGCCCCGTCAATAGAACCTTCTCGTAAATCGGCATCCCTTTTGCAGGCACCTATTATACTCACACAAGGGATAGCAAACATCATTTATTATACCATCTATACCCTTATGCTTATCGCCGTCTTTCTAGTCGTGGCCAAATTTATTGATCCTCAGGGAGTCGGATTTTTCTATGCACCCAACAAGTTTTTCATATTCGGCAAACTTATTTTACAGCACGAAGAAGCCCTACGTTACGAACAATTGGGCAATTATTTCATTCCGGCCTTTCTATTTATCATCAGTGGACTTTACTATTCCTCTACGTTAATTTTGAAACTCAAAAAATCTATTCACCATAAATTATGAAAAGAACCACAGTCTTATTGCTCCTCTTAGCAACGCTAACGGGCCCCACTCTCAAAGCCCAGGAATTCAATCCTGTTCGCATGGACAGCCTGATGTCTCTCATGGATAAAAATAATGTCTGGATGGGCAGTATTGCGATCAGCAAAGGCGATCAACTACTCTATCAAAAGGCAATTGGGTATGCAGACCTGGCACAGAAAAAGAAAGCGACCATAGATACACGGTATGGGATTGGCTCGATCTCCAAAACTTTCACCGCAACACTTGTTTTAAAAACGATAGAACTCGGAAAACTCCAGTTAAACCAGACATTAGCAACATACTTTAAGAGCATTCCAAACGCCGAAAAGATTACCGTTCGTCAATTGTTAAATCATAGCAGCGGAGTTCATAGCGTCACGGACGACAAAGATTATTTGACATGGAACACTAAACCCCAAACTGAGCAGGAACTTGTTGAACGCATGGTCAAAGGCGGAGCTGAATTTACCCCCGGAAGCAAACATGAATACAGTAATTCAAACTATATTCTACTTACTTATATCCTGGAAAAAGTATGGAAAAAAGACTATGCTGCTCTATTGAAAGAATATATATGTCTACCATTAAAGTTGGAACAGACCACATTTGGCCGTCCACAAAATAACAGCAGGGATGTTAGCGAATCCTATCGTTACACGCAAGAATGGAGCCTTGAACCACACACGGACAATTCTGTTCCGCTTGGTGCCGGAGCAGTTTGGTCAACTCCAGCAGATCTGGACAAATTTTTCAATGGTTTATTTAGCCATAAAATAATCAATGCTGCAAGCCTGGAAGAGATGAAAAAAATAGATCAGGGTTATGGACTGGGCTTATTCCAATTGCCATTCTATGAACATATAGGGTTTGGCCACACAGGTGGTATAGATGGATACTCCTCCGTAGCTGGTCATTTTGATGACGGCAATTATAACGTCGCACTTATTAGTAATGCCAACAATTATAATAATAATGAAATTCTAAAATTCAGCCTTGGCGAGCTTTATAAAAAACCTTTTCCACTTCCTGATCTTACGGAAATACAATTGACAGAGGAAGAAATTTCAAGTCTCGTCGGCGAATACAAAAGCGAGCAACCTCCTATTCAGATAAATATTACGAGAGAGGGCAACAAGGTGTTTGGACAGGTCGTTGGTCAACCTTCATTTCAACTGAAACCCAAGGATAGAAACACGCTGGTCCAACCACAATTTGGTGTAAAAATAGTTTTCGAACGTAGTGAAAATAAAATGACACTCTATCAAAATGGACATACTCTTGTTTTGAAGAAATAAGGAGACACTGAGGTTAAATACTAAAGCGAAGATCCATGGCCTTTATTCGGCACTAACTTACATTTTTCCTTCGGTAGTGATATCGACATCCTCACTGAGGACCGATGCCCCGTCATCACGCAGTATCGCTAAAAGAGCAGCGGTTTAGTTCAACCGCTGCTCTTTCAACTACGGTGTTTTACAATTTTTCCAAATAGAAATCATCACCATACACCGTACCGCTCAATGGTTTATAGAAATAGACCGTAGCAGTGGTATTATTGGTTCCAGTTGTAAAAGTAACCGAATTATTGGAGTAGCTGGTTGTACCTATAGTTGCATCGACAGCAGTTCCCCCATAATTTTTGACACCGATACTGACCGACTGGCCAGCTGCAGACACTTTGGCGTAGCCACCGAACCGATAGGTGGTATTCGGCGTTAGACCGGTCAGGTATTGTTCAATGGATGTCTCTCCGCCTGTTTCGCGGATGCATTTGGTTCCTGTCCGGGCATCGGTAGAAACAACCGATGAACCACCGCCCCATGTTGTCCATGGATAGATGACACCATTTTCGAAATCGCCATTACTAAATAAAGGCAGTTTATACACACGTACATAATCTACCTGCATATTAAAGGGCAAGTCAGCATTTGTGATCGCCCCTGGCCATCCAGCTCCACCGGCCTGATTTAGAATCAGATAAAAAGGGACGTCAAATGGCCACTGCTGCGTTCCCCCACCGGAAACTCTTGCGTAGGTATACTGCAATACATTGTTGACGTAAAATCGAATGTCGTTTGGACTCCAGATCATTGTATATAGGTTGTAATCTGTCGTATTATAGGTGGCAGATTTCGATGCTGTGCTCCCACCATTTGCATTGGTAACTGAACCATTGTGGATCGTATGGTACATTACATTTTCGTTGTTGACATGCTCCATAATGTCAATTTCACCACAGCCAGGCCAGCCGCCATACGCTGTAGCAGGTTCGGGCATCATCCAAATAGCAGGCCATGAACCTCTTCCTTGCGTAAATTTGGCCCTCACTTCAACTTTTCCATAAGTCATACTAAATTTCCCCATCGACTTAACTCCTCCTGCATGATAGGCAACAGGATCTCCGGCCACAACAGCATTATCCATACGCAATACGAGATTGCTCCCATCTTGGGATGCATAAGCTGGCAAGGAGGTCATATACTTATTCCATGCGACAGTGCCCCTATCAGCATAAGACCATTTTGTGGAATCAAATCCCCCACTACTATTAAACTCATCCGACCAGATCAATTCGTAATCTGTTGTCGCTACGGTAGTCGCATTTAATAGCTTAGTCGAGGCCTTCGCCTTACTTACTTCCGGAATCGGAGTTTTTGTTGTTGTCGAGTCTTTCTTGCAGGCAAAAATAGACAGGCTGGTTGCGATTAGGCTCAACACCAGCCAAAATTTGGTTTTTCTCATTTAGTTTTGGATTATTGGTTTTATTTAAGTTTATATCGTTATTTAACAGCTTGTGGAGCAAGCCGGATAATAATCGAAGATTCATTTTTTTCTTTCATTCCTTCCTGTTTTAACCAAAAGGAAGAAATGAAAGAAAATGCGGATTATTTCGATAATACGATGTGCCCGATCATTTAAAATTTACGGGCAAAAAGACAATTTTGCTGTAATTTTCTTTTTCAAATAAAACGCCGAGATTATTTTTATTTAAAAGTACTAAATCGGAATAAGCAGCATAATCCCCTTTCACACCCTCCGGCGCTTTGGCCACAACCTGATTAAAATACCATGTTTTGCCCTGATCTTTACTTAATCGAACGGTTAGATTGTCTCTTCTATTGGTTGATGCAGCATTACACACAGCCAATATATATTTTCCTTTCTTTTGCCAGGAAAGCACTGAACCCTGGTTGACCGGATCGGGCAGATTTTCATCATAATAGGTTGTATCCCAATTGACACCACCATCACCGGAATAGGATACAATCCTCGATTTTATATTACCTTGTTGATTACGGGAATTCATATACAGCCCTGTGTTAGAGATCTGCGCGGCCATTGTTTCATTTGATCCCTCAAATTTCACACTTGATCCTATCTTGAATGTCTTTCCATGATCGTCCGAGTAATACGAATGCGCAAAATAGTCCTTGCCATTTTCTTTCGGGTTTCCTTCAGAATGGTTAGCCGGAATATAAATACGTCCTTTATATTTGCCCGAATCAAATTGTAAAGCATGTCCGGGCGTATTTGCGTAAGTCCGCCAGTCTTCCTTAAAAATATATTGTGCATTTACGGATGGTTGATTGGGACGATGCGTCTCAAGCGTTATGTTTTCTGGATTAGACCACGTCTTACCACCGTCGGTCGAACTAATTGACCAACATTCTCGCAAACCATTTCCTTTGCGGACTTCTCCCTCATGATTATTACCCGTATTATAAAAAAGAAACAGGCGTCCTTTCGGATATGCCGGATCCAATAGATCCACTACCGGAGCTGGATTTCCGACCTGCAAATTATCATTGTCAACAGCAACTTGCAATGGGCCCCATGTTTTTCCATTATCCTGACTGATTTTATAAACAATATCTACATTACCAAAATCGCCGGCATGATCCACCCTACCTTCTGCAAAAGCAATTAACTGTCCGCTTTTATCCTTTACAATAGCAGGTATGCGGTAGCTTTTATAGCCATCTTCTCCTGAAACAAATACATTCACTTCCTGAGCGTGACAAATTCCTGCCAACAGTGCAAATACCAACATTGTCCCTAATTTCTTCATATCTATATAAGTTTTATTGTTACTTCTATTTAAAAAATTCATCTGTGTTAATACAATGCGATCGGTTATTTATTACTCCCTTTCAATCGGTAGGCAGGTAAACATCCATTTTAGTGGATTTTGCCAATCTTTCCCATTTAATTTTCCCACAGGAAGTTTCACCACAACTGTATTCCAGCCTTTCTCCAGCAGAACAATGCTTGGACTTCGGTAGCTGTAACCTTCATCAACCAATGGGAGCTCCAAATTTCCTTTTTGGCCAGCATGTTGCCAATTCGGCGGAAGCACTTCACGTCCGTTTACCCAAATCTTGCTCATTCTATCGTCCCAGGTCCCCAAATTTGGTGAATCACTGGCATATGAACGGGAGAGGTCGTTAAAACCGATCCAAAAACTTTGGTTTCCCCCTTTTTCACTCCATACTTTGCTCACAGCATATACGGTGTTATTTTCAAGCGGCCGATCAATAGCCCCTTTTACCACATCAGCCCACCAATGGCGTAATACGATAGTTCCACCATAAAACTCACCGATCTTTTTTAAAGCGGTAAATTTTCCTGTCGCTTCATTTTTTAAGACCATGCTCAGATCACCTTTATTTTCCACAGGCCCATACAACATCCATTTTTGTCCACTTTGTGCGTAATACGGAAAAATAAGATCTTTAAAATATAATCTTTTATGTTGGAGCAAACGCTTTTCAAATTCAACAAATTGCGTTAATCCCTTTACATCCGTTTTGATATTACTACGCCATTCAAAATCTCCTCCTCCTCGCCAAATTCGTTCCGCAAAAGTCAGCAAAGCCGGGTAAACTGCATTCTGATGGAATACATCACGCTCATGATGGACTGCACGATCGGGCCAGGAACATAACGTCGCACCCATTAACTTTTCATTTTCTGACGATTGACCGCCCAATGCCCTATAGAACAAGGTCGGCACCGTTTCCAAAGGATCCATATGATTGATATACAAATGCTTTGAGTCAATCACTTCAAAAGGACAGTTATTGGTAATAGCCTGTGGCCCACCCATCCAAAGCTGGCGGATTGTGTGTTCCTGCAAATTACCACCAGGCTCCCAGCCGATGGTTTTTAGACCTAAGTCCTCCGTCCATTTTGTCATCATCGGCAAAAATGCTTGGTTGTGAATTTTCACCTCATCTCCCCCAATATGCAGATAAGGTAGCCCGGGATAGGTGGACGCAAATTCCTTCAGCAGTTCTTTGATGATCGCTATGCCGCTATCGCTCTGCATATCGGTTTTAAAATTACGGCGAAATGCTGCGGAATGCCCTGGCATATCAATTTCGGGTACGAGCTGAATATGACGATCACGACAATACCGGATGAGCTGCTGCATATCGTCGACTGTATAATACTTTCCCTTCCAACGCTCCATATTTGCCGAGTCGGTCAAACCGGGATATTTTTTACTTATCAGTCGCCATGCAATATCCTCGGTGAAATGAAAGTGAAAAATATTCAGCTTATACCGCGCCATCATATCGATCTGCTCCTTCAACACCTGCATAGACTGAAAATTTCTTCCCACGTCTACCAAGTAGCCACGCCAACGAAAAGATGGATAATCTGTAATGACGCAATACGGCAACTTACCATCGCTGCCTCCCAGTTGACGCAAAGTTTGCAGGGCATAGAAAACCCCTTTACCCGCTCGGGCTTCAATGTTTACTCCCCTTTTATTTATAACGATCCGATAGCCTTCCAAAGAAGACGAGGGAAGTTTCATTTCTTTATTGCAACTAATCGTTATAGCTATATTTTCTTTGCTATCGAAGTCTATCCGCCTTACATCCCAATCGCTTAGCAGTGCTGTCAAAGTCTGTCTATCTGTAGTTGACACTTCTCCTTTGGTGCGTACACACACAATATGTTTGACCTGGTAATACCCGGTTTTCCAGGTAACAGACTGCGGCATGGGAAGCAAAGGTCTGATTTTTTCGGACATACCATATAGCGGAGAGATCATCATGACAATTATCATCAGCCTTTGGAGGAACTTAGTTGTCGCTACAGTTTGTCGCATCATGTTATCCCTTAATCGTGTTAAATTCCTGTAGTATTTGCATACAATACCACTCTTGACGAGGGAGATGGAAAGGTCCTTTAAATAAATTACCTTTTGCCGTTTGCGCAATCTTCCCATCACGATGCAGATACCCATACCACTCACCATTGATTTTATCATGAAAATGATCATAGGCATACTGATTGATCTGCTGATGCCAACTTTTATATTTCTCATTTCCCGTCATTAGGTAAGCGAGTAATGTTGCTATAATCGTTTCATTCTGCGGCCACCAAAACTTCATATCTTGCCAATATTCTTGTACCGGCTTTCCATAGACATCTCGAAAATATAGTATACCACCATATTCTGTATCCCAGCCGCGCTCCCACATATAATCGAGCATACGACAACCAAGATCAATCAGATGCGGATCGTTCGCCCGATATTTCGCTTCATGCAAGATAAACCAAGCTCCTTCGATGGCATGTCCGGGATTGAGTGTGCGCCCGTCAATATGATCAACAATTTCACCTTCAGGACCAACTTGTTCCATCACACAACGTATGTCATCTTTTACAAAATCACGTTCAATCTGCGCGATAAAATCACTGATAACGAAATCACAGCGTGGATCTCCAATTGTTTCGCGAATTTGCTGTGCGGTATTGATCATAATCATCGGCACACCGATCCCTTTCATTGGCCTGGTCTGTTCGTACTTTGGTTCCACCAATCTTTCTCCCTGTGCATAAGCCAGACAAATTCCAAACAGCTCACGTGCTTCCACAGCAATACCGGCATCTCCCGTCGCTTTTGCATAGGCTGCAAAGGCGATTGCCGCAAAAGTCTCCGAAAAGAAATAACGACGCATACGAATTGGGTTACCGATGCGGTCTACATGAAAATACATTTTGCCGTTTGCATCAAAACAATGTTTCTTCAAAAATTCATAGCCTATCCGGGCCCCTTCCAGCCATTCCTCTTTTTGCTCAACTGTATTGTAAAGTGTGGCCAGCAACCAGCATGCTCTTCCCTGTATCCACACGGCTTTATCTGTATCAATCAAAGCCCCATCATGATCACGCATAAATAGGTAGCCGCCACATTCATGGTCAATCGATCGTGGAAACCAAAATGGTACAGTGTCTTTTAAAAGCTGATCACGATAAAAAGCTTCCAACTCCTTCAAGTAATCAGTGTCTATTATATTTGCGGTATCTTTTATACTTGTCTGTTTCATCTGTTCTAGTTTTTGTGTCAATTTATTTCTATTTATTTGATCGTCTTATGTTTAGTTGATCGTCAAATCAAAAGTGGACACTGGCGTTCCAATTTCATTTTGAAGATTTGCTCGGCTAAAAGGTTCATATCCATACAGTATTTTGGTGATTTGGAAATTCGGCTTAACGATTTCGACGACATTGCCCAATAGGATATTTGCATTTACATCAGAAACTTTCCCCTTATTGTCCATTACCTGAAAACCTTTCACAGCCACATTCCCCGGGGTTATTAATTTTATACAATGATCAAATGTCAATAACAGCTTATCATCGCGAAGCGCATACCTGACCAGATCAGGATGATCTGCATTCAATTCAACACCATATATATGTTTACGCACTAAATTTGCCAACCGTCGGCCTACCACAATCTTTTCACGGGGATGTACATCCAAAGAATCACCGACATCGATCGTTACGGCCATGTATGTACCAGCAATGGCTTTCTCCAATAAGCGTTGTGAGTTTCTAAAATCACCCCATGAAGGCCTATCTATACTTGTGAGCTGAACAAAGAAAAAAGGTAGATCTTGGTGAAAACTCTTCCGCCAGGAAGAAACCAATGTTTTAAAAAGACGTTCGTGAAGTTCTATATTATGCGCATTGCTCTCACCTTGATACCACAGTATACCTTTCAATCCTGTGTTCAACCATTTGCTGACACCCGCTTCAAAATTGTAAGCTGGTTGATACGGATGGCGTTGATTTTTCACCTTTGAAACTGCTAGATTTTGACTGGCGCGCTCACGACAGAACTCCTGCAGGAAATCTGATTTTTGCCAGTTGTGAATATAAGAGGCAAGAAGATCGTCGCTTTCCAATGATTTTCGATCAATCCATGATTCGGTATTAGACCCACCTACCGATAGATCAATAATGCCAATAGGAATATGCTGTTCGTTGGCGATCTGCTGGGCAAATGAATAAGCAACAGCTGAGAATTGCGCGGCCTCCGCCCCGGTAGCCTGCCGCCAGGCACCGCTGAAAAAGGACAAATCGTTTACTTTCCTTAAGGTCGCGGTATCCCATGCAACAGCATTGGTCTCCGCAAGGTTGCGGCATTTAAAAAGGCGCACATTCTTTAAGTGCGGTGCATCGTTGATCAGCTCTTCGCCCTTTATGGCTCCACGAAGTTGAAAAGCCATATTTGATTGCCCCGAAGCAAGGTATACATCGCCAAAAAGAATATTTTTCAACACTATTTTCTGCTTGCCCGAACGCACTGTTATTTCATAAGGTCCTCCGGCTTCCATTTTAGGCAACTTTATTGCCCAGGAGCCTTCGGGATTGACTTGGGTCTTATAGTTTTTCTTATTAAATGCAACAGTGATCTCATCGGCGGCAGTACCCTTACCATAGATGCTATTTTCCCAATTACGCTGGAGCACCATATCCGAACCGATGGTTTCGGACACTTGCAAATCTTGGAGAACAGGGATCAATACATGCATGACCTGTTCAGCAATCAATGCAGCTCCTTGCTTATTCGGATGCAAGTAATCGTCAAAAAGATCAATCCGATACCGCAGTGGGCTGTTCAGATCGATCAGTCCCACTTGGTTATTTTTTGCTATCTGCGGTATAAGCGCCTGAATTTGATCGTACCAATCGCGTGTCCCGGATAAGAAGCGCGGATGACCACTAAAAATAGGAGTCAATCGACAGATGTAAATTTGTACTTTGGGATTAACGGATCGTATGGAGTCAATCAGAGTCGCGTAGTCTGATGCAAAGGAGTTCTTATAATTTGGCCAGTTTCTCGGATCAGTATCATTGAGTCCCAGGTGTATAATGGCAACATCAGGTTTATAATCCAAGGCTTTCCTGTATTCTTCCGTTTTATAATAAGGTCTATGCCCCTTACGTAAAAGTGTAGCCCCTGAATGGCCAAAATTCCTCACTTCAAACCGCTGGCCCAGCAACGCTTGAAGCTGGCTCGGATAAGAATCCTGAGCAGGATTGCCGAGCCCATAACCAAAGGTTACGGAATTACCTATACAAGCTACTTTTGTACGGGGTTGTCCCACTGAAATGGAGATAGAGACAATCAAACCTAAAAGTAGGCCTACTTTTTTTGAAATATAGGTAAGCAGCGTGCTGATTAAAGATTTCATTTTCATCATCTATTCATTCAGGATATAAAAGCGATTACTTCTCCGTTGTTTTAGGTTTGAGAAACAGGAGTTGCAAGAGTAACGCCAATAGTACGGCGCCCCCCAATAATGCAAAGCCTAAACCAAAATGACCTTCATCTTTAAATTTCCCTAACCATTGCGTGATAACGGCTCCAGCAAACACGCCCACCATATTCATAAAACCATAAGCGGTTGCGCGCAATTTTTTAGGAACAACCTGACATAGGATAGGCATATTGTTGGCATCGAATATGCCAAAGCCAATTCCAAAACAGACTGCAGCTCCGACCACCGCGGGTAAAGTCTGACCTAATCCTAAAAACAATAAAGCTGGTATGGTCAGTCCAAGCCCAATTGCACTGGTATAGATGCGGCCACGGATATTTTTTTGTACCCATTTGTCACTCAGTATTCCGCCGACAATAACCCCAATAAAGGATGAGATCGCGATTGTAATGGTAGACAATGGACCAGCTTTGGCCATTGGAATATTCAGGCTATCGGCAAACAATGTTGGCAACCAATTTTTGATGGCCCAGCCAGGTAAGCTTGGAGCCGCAAAATAAAATAACAGAATCCAAAACGCCACATTGGAAAATAGCAGCAGTAAACTTTTGGGAAGAGACAATCGCCCTTCCGAAGCAGGCTCCTCAAGGGATGGCTCATGTTTTTTTTCCACAAGCATGACTGCTAGCAGGAGCGCATAACATATTCCGATAATTCCAAACCAATGAAAAGCGGTATGCCATCCTTTTGAAGCGGCCAATGTGGCGCCAAAACCGCCCAAGGCCTGACCTGTATATAGCCCTGTCATATGTAGCCCAATGGCTAACGATCGATTTTTTCCGGTATGGTAATCGGCGATCAGCGAAAGAGCTGTTGGGATATACAATGCTTCACTAAATCCCATAATTGCCCGTAAAGCCAATAGCGTTGCGTAATCGTGTGCCATCCCCATGCCATACGTTACGGCCGACCAAACAAAAAGGCTGCCTACGATCAGCCATTTTCTATTGCTGCGATCGGCAACGATACCGGCTATAGGACTCATGATACCATAGATGTAAAGAAAAACGGCCATCAATACACCAAAAGTCTCGGCACGCTGCAGCTGTGGAATATCGACCTGCATGGCTTCACGCATAGTTGATAGCATCTGTCGATCCATATAATTCAGCAGGGCTACCCCCCAAAGGAGGGCTACAACGAGCCATGGGTAAAAAGGTTTATATCGCAAAGAAGATATCATTTCAAGTTTTATCAGGTTTATATTGAGTTTTTTATATCTTATTTTTTCAATCCTATTTATTAGAAAATGTGGCTACTAAAATCTCAGGAGTACGAACGCCCGCCTTAACTTCGCCACTGGGCAAAATGATCATGTCGTCCCAGACAACAGCTGTCGTGGTTACAGGTCCATTCGACGGCAGATCCCCCATCCGCTTCCATTCATCCGATTTCAGATCATAACGCCATACTGCTCTGCCGAAACCGGGATGATTGACTTGCAATTTATTCTTGGCATCAATAAGTTTCTGTCGCTGCGATGGATTTGTTTCCTTTTTAGCATCAAAGATTAGCGCTTCCACCTGATGGAAGGTATTGCCCCGATCCGCACTCAGCAACCATATTCCTTGGTCGGGCAATAAACAAGCTGTTCCTGCCGCAGCAGGAAAAGGAATGTCCGCCCGTTTGGACCAAGTACTACCATCATCGGCTGAGCACCACAGTTCATGATATAACGTTGAAGGGCTCTCTGGATGAGCCTTTCTTCCACCAAGTAGATACAGGTCATTTTGACTATCAGACAACAATTGCAAATGGGAGACTGCATAGGGTAATTTTCCAACACAAACCCATCCTTTTTCAAGATGCGCTAGATCCAATTTCAACACTTGATCCGATACAGCATCAGGCATTTCACCACCGGCAATGAAAAGTTTATTTCCATGAACTACCGCTCCCATATTAGCCAACGGAAATGGGAGATTCGGAAAGTCTGACACCGTAATTTTCTTGGTAGAGCCATCATATTTAATCAGTCTACAAACGGCTGTTTTTCCATCAGGAGTCTCTCCACCGATAACCAGCAATCCATCAGGTAGACTCAGGCTGGCTGCATAAGCAACCGCCATAGGAAGACTATCCTGGGCTATTAAACTCAGTCGTCCCTCTTTTTTTCCGTAAATAAAAACATCTTTTTGGATCTCTTTCGCCCCACCTTTCCAAGGTGGTAAATGTGGAAAATTCGCTCCGCCGGCAACCAGGAAACAATTGCCTGTGACACCAGCTATTGGTCCTGCCATACCAATATGCGCCTTTCCATCTTGCATAGCTGGCAACGTAATGCCTTTATGCCATTCCAATCGACCAACCTGTGCATGAACAGCACCTGTAAACAGTATTCCCACGATAACTCCCATCCAATATTGTTTTGTCATATCTATTTATTCTCGAACCTACAGTCTACCTTGTAATCTCCCTCTCAATGTAAGCACACATGATACTCATCTCGAGAGGGAGATCTATTTTACTGTGCACAAAACTTCTGAAAATTAAGGTTGTTCACATCACTCTTAAAGAGTTCAAATTGCTCTGCCGACATATTTTTCACGGGCAGTCTAAATGTTCCGCAGTCAAGGCCAATCAATTTCATATACGATTTTCCTACTGAAATACCACCATACTTCCCTAACAATGTGATCATATCGATAGATTGCTGCTGCAAAGCATTAGCTTTTTCAAGATCTCCCCGATCATAAGCCTCAATAAGCTCAAGATATAAAGGTGCAGCGTAGTTATAGGTACTGCCGACAGCTCCTTTGTTACCCAATACCAAAGCGGACAGCATATTCTCATCTCTTCCCCATAACATATCATACTTGCGATCTGCATAATTCAAGCAGCTTAGAAAATCCATAAAATCTTCGTGCGTATATTTGATTCCCTTAAAATTGGGTATTATGCCATCAATCTGCTTCAGCAGGTCGATCATCTGGAAATTTCCACCAGTCAATACCGGGATATGATAATAATAGAAAGCCGTATTCGGGGCTGCACTAGCAATTTCGACACAACATTTTGCCAATTGATCCACATTGGCAGGTTTGAAATAAGATGGTGAAGTAAATGACACGACATCTACCCCTGCATGCTCGGCCAGCCTAGCCAATTGTTGGCATTCTTTGATATTCGTCCCGCCCAAAAGCATCATGAGTGTAAATGCATTATCCTCTTTTGTTAATCTGGCCCAAGCTGTCATCACCGCAACTTTTTCCTCAAAAGTCAACGACACCCCTTCTCCGGTAGAGCCACAAATAAAGGCACCCGTTACCCGGTTGCGCTTTAACATCGCATAATATTGCGGAATCAGCTCAAGATTCAATTCTCCGTTTTCATCGAAAGGAGTAAATGGTGCTGCAATTAATCCTGAGATTTTTTGATTTAGCATGATATGTGTATTTAATATTATATTATTTTTTAAAATGTAACTAAAACGACGTATAACCTTTCGTTTGAACCAATAGCCGGTTATTTGTCAATGCATCCCTATTAATTGGCCATAAAAGGCGAAATGATTCTGCTACTGGTAATGATGTATATTTATAAACAAAGCTATCGCCCATTCTTCTCAAATCATACCAATATTTCCCCTCGCCAATAAATTCTAATTTGCGTTCTTTTAAAATTGCTTCCATCGGATCGCTGTCTATCTTCTGATTTGGAAAACCAAAAGTACCTTCGTTGTAATTACTTCCAAAAGCTCTTGCTCGAACCAAATTGATTTCTTCTTTGGGGCTTTCACCTAGTAGCACTTTAGCTTCAGCTAACAGCAAGAGTAAATCTGCATAACGATAGATTGGAAAATCATTCGTAAATGCCCGAGATCCAGCATTTTGTTCACCTTGATATTTTTTCAGGAAACAACCGGCCATATTGAATTTTCCTGTTGCATCTTTTGAATAGGCCGCTTGAATAGATGTGTTTTTACGTTGATCCAAATCATTGTAGTCCCGATACGAACGGATACGAGTCGGTGCACGTAATATTCCACCATAGTTTTCAGCAGTTACGGTGAATTTTCTGTTGGAAAGTGAGTCATAATAATTTGCGATAAGACCAGATTGTGGAACGAAATCGGATATAAAACCTAAAGTCGCTTCATTTAATTGATGACGCGCTACAAAAATCATTTCACTATTGCCGCGATTGCTTGAAGAAAATAGACCAGAAAAATCTGATTGCAGAGACAAGGTTAGATTTGATTTTATTTCCGATAAAGCATTTTTGGCTGTTAAAGCGCCATCCTTACCTCCGCCTCGATGTGCATTCCAAAGATTCACTTCTGCTTTAAGCATTAATGTTGCAGCTTTTGACCAATACGATTTTGTATTCTTCACGGAGTAATCTGTTCCAAAAGATGTCAAAGAGCTTTCTAAATCCGAAGTTACAAGTCCTAAAACATCCGAAGCTGGAGAAGCGGCTTTAGCAAGGTTGGTGATATCAATATTTCCAACAGGCTCTGTTTGCAGGACAACATCTCCCCAGGAACGATACAACTGAAAATAGTAGAATGCACGCATTCCATAAGCAATCCCTAAATAGTAACCTTTATTTTGAGCGGTCACAATATCAGTCGTATTAAGTTTGCTGATCAACAAATTTATCTGATTGATGTTTTCGTAAAAAGCGCCGAAATTGCTCACCCCCGGATTATCAAGATCCAAATTATGATTCCACATTCTTTCCAACCCTTGCGGAGCTTCCCCTGTAAAAGACGATGTCGTTCCGGGATCATTGCCAAAGACCTCCCCCTGGTATTCACCCAGAAGTACAAATGCGCGCTCATGATTCCGAAATCTTGCGTGTAAACCACTCACAAAGGAATCAAACTGATCGGCTGTCTTCCAGTAATTCCCATCGCTAATTGTACTCACTGGATTTAACTCTAGATTTTTATTGCAGGAACTTAAGAGGCCTAGTCCCAATACCGTTGCCAAGCTCAAGGTTTTTATATTGATTTTCATCGTTTTCAATTTTTAAGATTAAAAGGATAGTTGAACACCTAGGACATAAGATCTTGGTGTGGGATAAGTACCTAAATATATACCTGTAACCAAATTATTCAGATCTACTGGCGGCTCAGGTGATGGCCCCGAGAATTTTGTGATGTAAAAAAGATTAGATCCGGTAAAATAAATTCGTGCATGCGAAAATACCCGCGATTTTTCGAGCAATGATTTGGGCATGTCGTACGAGAGAGTCAGCTCACGGAGTGCCAAATAATCTCCTTTTTCATAAAACCTCGAATTGTTACTGTTCAATACCGCATTGGCATTGTTTCCACGTGTATAATTCTGTTTGGAACCACCAACCTGATCCGCAAAATAAACCTTTGGAATGTCTGTTATAGTGTTGGTCGGTGACCAAGCTTGCTTTTGCAGCTCAATATAATTGAATGTGCCCTGATAATTACCCAATGTTCTTGCAACAAGATCATTGTAAATCTTATGTCCCAGAGCAAACTCCCAGTTTGAAAAAAGGCTCAGATTCTTATAGCTTAAATTCGTTGTAAATCCGCCCGTCCATTTTGGATTAATATTGCCGATATACACTTGATCACGTGAATCGATAATATCATTTCCATCGACATCCAGCCAATTGACATCTCCAGGAGTAATTCTTCCATTTTTTCCAACAGGAAGATTAGGTCCAGTAATTCCGGCAATATTATCCGTACGGTTTCCGGCAATTGAACTTACCTCAGCATCATCTTTAAATATTGATACTTGTTTATATGCGTAGATATCGCCCAGCGATTGCCCCTCCTGATATCCACCTACCCATTTAACTTGACCCGATGTTGGATCATAGACCTGTAGGCCACCTTGACGATTATTTTCGTTTCCATTATTCGGCAGCTCCAGTATTTTATTTTTAACAAATGCAGCATTGGCGCCAATATTCAAACTAATACCATCGGGATTTCTAAGCACGCGAGCTTGTAAACCAAACTCCAAGCCTTTATTTTGTAAAGTTCCTAAGTTGGTATTTATAGACGAGAAGCCGATATAACTAGGCAGAGTCAGATCTGTTAAAAGGTTTTTAGTTTTTCTATTGTAATAATCGAATAATAAGGTTACACGGTCTTTCCATAAACCTAAATCTAAACCTACACCAGTAGTTTTACTCGTTTCCCAAACCAGATTTCCATTTACAGGCTGTGTATTAAGGTATCCAGCTGTTCCATTATAATTGGTTTGCAAAGAATAAGTTCCCTGGACCTCATATCTGCCTAATCCGTTTATATTTCCGTTTTCTCCGTAACTCAGTCTGGGCTTCAAAGTTGAAATATATTCCGCTAATTTGGTATCCTTAAAAAATGTTTCTTGATGAACATTCCACCCTGCAGAAAGACCTGGGAAAAAGCCCCAACGATGACCATCTGCTAAGCTCGATACACCATCCAAACGATATACGGCATTCAACAGATATTTCCCATCATAATCATAAGCCAAACGTCCCATGGACGAAATAATTCTATATTCAGATTTTGAAGATGTGTTATTTCCAGCCACAAAAACTGTCGAAGCATTGACGGTCGGTATATCGTCTGTAGGCGCATTCTTCCCATACACCTGCATATAATCTGTTTTCGTGTTAAAATATTCCGCACCAAGCATAGCATTCAGATTATGCTTCTCACCAAATGTCTTGGTATAATTTAAAATACCGTTGAACTGTGTTTGGAAATCGCGATTTATATTGCGATAAGCATCTCTTGAAGTACTGCCTATTGTTTCAGGGTTAGAAAACACATTGGCATAGGTTTGGGTCGATTTTTGGAAGAACTCATTCAATACCTCTTTCATATAGGCATTTCCCGAGACTTTGAGGTATAGACCAGGAATAATATCCCATTTTAGGGAACCATTTACGACAATGCGATTCGTTTCATTATTTCTCTCCATACGGCTCAACCAATACAGTGGATTTCCATCATTGATGCCGTTGCCTGGATTGGGCCTCGTCTTCGCCTCATCAACCCAGGGATTGAATGTAGGCCAAATAGCCAAATTCCGATATAATGCACTTATTTCAGATCCGCCAACGCCATATTGAGAAGCAGTTGACAAATTAACCGAGGTTGCTACCTCCAGATTCGGTTTCAGCTTATATGAACCATTTAGATCTGCAGTATATCTTTTATAGTTGGAGCCTACAATGATTCCATTCTCATCATATGCATCAAATGCAGCGAAATATTTTCCTCGCTCGTTACCGCCCGATACATTCACATAATGATCCTTTGTATAGGTATTTCGAAATAAGATATCCTCAACTTCACCCGAATGATCTTTATAAATTATCTGACCACCATACGGATCATCTACAAGTTGCCACCCTTTAGCTAGTAATGGATCCAAGTCAGATGTGTAACGACGAATATCGAACGAAGATAAATTTGCATTATCAGTCAATAATCCCAGTCCTCTGGAGCCATTAGCTGTCTCAATCGTTTTACCTGCATTTAAATAACCCAAGCGCGTATAATAAATGTAATCCCCAGCATTCATGTAACGATACCCGTCACGGCGTTGGTTGAACCCTCCTGTGAACTTATAAGATATATTTGACTGTCCTGATTTACCGGTTTTCGTTGTGATCAAAACCACGCCATTATTTGCACGAGCACCATATATTGCCGTTGCAGAAGCATCTTTTAGAAGTTCGATGGATTCAATATTATCCGAACTCACATCATTCATCTCACGAATAACACCGTCTATCACCACCAATGGTGGGCTAGAACTCTTTATTGATGCTCCACCGCGCAATTTCAACATGGGCGCTGCTCCGGGGGTACCTGATTTGTTCACCACCTGCAATCCAGGCACAGTTCCCTGTAATGCTGTAGCAACATTAGAACGGGGCGTATTTTGCAAAACAGTTTTGTCCACTTTAGCGATAGATCCGGTTACATTTCTCCTATTTTGTGTTCCATATCCCACCACCACAACTTCATCCATTTGCTCAACCTTGGATTCAAGTTTGATATCCAGTTGATTTAATTGCCCAACTTTTACTTCATATGGTCTATACCCTGTAGACGTGATCACTAAAATAGTATTGGGATTGGTACTGATTGAGAAAGTCCCATCGGTATTTGTCTGCAAAGATTGATTGGATCCTTTGATTTTTACAGTCACATTGCCTAGCAATTCCCCTGTCTTTGCATCGGTAATTTTTCCCCGCACCGCATGATCTTGCGCCTGCGCTAAGAGCATATTACCCATCAAAACGGATAGGGTGAGAAGGGTTCGTAATTTTAGGTTTGAATACATATTGGTTTGTATTAAGTATTACATATATACAAATATATAAATAACAAAATGTAAAAAACAAATTTTAATTAAATTATGTATAACATATTAATCGCTTTTATTAATTATCTTTGTCTTAATGCGCCTAATGCGTTATATGTAATATATATGGAACCGAATTCTTCGCTGATAGAACATCTGAATACAATTGATACCTCTTCACTAGTAGATCGTGCGGAAAAAGAAATCATCAATCTTTTTGTCAATCAAGGCTTAAAGGTTGGAGATGCTTTACCTAAAGAAATTGAATTGGCCGAAACCCTTGGTGTAAGTCGTACAGTAGTTCGCGAAGCCATGTTGCGGTTGCGTATGGTTGGATTGATCGAATCAAAAAAACATCGCGGAGCTGTTTTGACAAGTCCAGATCTTATAAAACCCCTACGCAAATCACTTTATCCTACTATCATGGAAAACAAGACCTTACAGGATCTTTTTGAAATGCGTATGGTGCTGGAGGTGGGTATGGCGGATATCCTTTTTGAACATATACAGGAAAAAGACATTGAGGAGCTGGAAGCGATCGTTGCCAAAGAACCTATAAATGCAGATAATACAATTTTCGATATTGAAACTGAAATTGCCTTTCACGGTAAGCTCTATGAAATCACTGGAAATACAATTCTCAAAGATTTTCAGAACATGTTGTTACCAGTTTTTCAGTATGTGCATAGCAGCGGCTTACTAACTAGTCCCAGTTCATCGAAAAGCTTCATCTCACACCGAGGCCTAGTTGATATATTAAAGGTGGGCAATGCCGAGGTTTTTCGAAATGCCATGCGCAAGCATCTTGACAATCATTATCAGCGACTGTTTTTATATAAGAAATCTGTTGGATAATCCCTTTTACGAGATCGATTCACAACACTATAAAAAAGCCCAATCATATGATTGGGCTTTTTCTTTAAAGGGTCTCCACTTGATCCTTTTACTTGGTTATCGTACAATTTGACACTTTGTTATTCAGACAGCAACAGTACAATGATTCCATGCGGAGGAAGAATGAATTTTGTATTCTGACCAAGGTTTCCTTCATCGCGATGAAGCCATAAATCTCTGACGCGATTTTTTGGAGACAAATTCAGCGCTTTAGTATCCAGTTTAAACATCGTTTCCTTGTCTGATCTATTAAGTATTGCAAGTGCTTTACGCTTTGGATCTGCCAGGTCTTTTTTCCATACTTCTACCTCACCCGCTTTAAACACAGCTTGTGCTTGCTTAAAAGCCTTATCCTGATTAAGCGCGATCATTTCTTTGTTCGTCAATATAGCGAGTGTCTCTTTTGAAATTTTACGCAGATCATTTCCGGCCATCAAAGGTGAATTTAACATACACCATATTGAAAAATGTGTTTTATCTTCTTCATGAGTCATTCCATTGCCCACTTGAAGCATATCCATATCGTTATAATGACCTGGAGAGCTATAAGGATAAAGATTACGATTGAGATCAATAATATGCAACACTGAAGCAAAATTTGGTTGTATATCTTGTGAAATACGCCAGGAATCCACTTGTTTAATTGCCCATTCCCCGGGAAATTGCCAGCGGCAAAGATTAAAGCCTACATCTCGACGAACCTTCCTCACTGCTGTTATAATCTTTGTATATTGCTCGCGATCATCCAGTTTCATTTCCAATCCACCACACCAATCCACTTTGATGAAATCAAAATTCCACTCTTTAAAAAATAACTGTGCATCTTGGTCTTCATGACCATACATTCCTACCCCGATGCCTTTTGGATCTTTGTCCCAGATAGAACCACAGGTATTTTTTCCACCTTCCGAATACAATCCAGCTTTTAACCCCTTGGAATGAATGTAATCAGCTAGCGCCCGCATTCCATTGGGAAATTTTGAACGGTCTTCGTAAAGTTTTCCCGCTTGGTCACGCCCCCCGAAATACCCGTCATCCACGTTGATATAACTGTATCCCGCATCGTGCAAGCCAGTCGCGACCATGGCATCTGCCTGCTCCCGAATCAACTTTTCATCAATATGGATCCGAAAGCTATTCCAGCTGCTCCAACCCATTATTGGCGATTTTGCCTCTTGACACAACGCTTTTAGACTCCAAGCACCTACTAAAGCTCCTAAAAGTATACCCTTAAATAATAACTTAAATCCCATAATTGTAGTATAAAAAAAGATCTTATCTCTCTTTTATTTTCATTTTAATCCGCTTCAAAAATACATAGAGACAATGATATGAAAAAGTAAATTCAATCACTTAATTATTTTATGTAATACATAATAATCATTATCTTAGTCAGCGTTATCACCATCGTGAAATTTACACTATTTTCAAATAGCATAGCTGAAAAAAGCTTGATACATTCAATTTAAACCAAAAACACAATGAAACTCAGGATCTTTTTATTTGCCGTAATCGCAACACTTCTCTATAAAAATGCTTCTGCACAAAAAAAGCCTAATATCATCATCATTATTTCCGATGATCATGCCTATCAAGCAATTGGTGCCTATGGTTCGAAATATGGGAAAACACCACAAATAGACCGCATCGCTGCTCAGGGTGCGCTATTTAAAAATGCCTTCGTCAACAATTCCATCTGCGGGCCATCCAGAGCGACATTATTAACGGGTAAATACAGCCATAAAAATGGATTCAAAGACAATGAAACTTCTGAATTCGACTTTAGTCAGGATCTTTTTGTGAAACAGCTCCAAAACGTAGGTTACAATACCGCTTGGGTGGGTAAAATTCACTTAGGAGACAAACTGCAGGGTTTCAACTATTATGACATTCTTGTTGGGCAGGGAACCTATTTTAATCCAGATTTTATCAGCAAAGAGGGTCGCAAACGCACTCAAGGGTATGTATCTGATATCGTAACCGAAAAAGCTATTGATTGGCTCGATACGGTAGACGCTGATAAGCCATTTTGTCTAGTCATCGGTCATAAAGCCACACACCGTACCTGGATGCCAGATCCAAAGGACTTCGGCACCTACGATACTGTAAATTTCACCTTACCCGCTACTTTCTACGACAATTACCAAAGTAGGTCGGCAGCAGCATTGCAGGAAATGTCCATTGACAAGGACATGAAAATGGGCTACGATCTCAAAATGTTCAATTCGTTGGAAGACATGATGGCCGACGGTAACTTCAAGCGGATGGACCAAGCTCAAAAGGATAGCTATATCGCCTATTACCGGCCCATTTATGAACAACTAAAGCAAGGTAATTTGACGGGCAAGCAACTTGCAGAATGGAAGTTCAGACGTTATATGATTGATTATCTCAATACTGCCCAATCTATGGACCGCAATATAGGAAAAGTACTAGATTATCTGGATCAAAAATCACTCGGTGAAAATACAATTGTAATCTATCTTTCAGACCAAGGTTTTTATATGGGTGAGCATGGTTGGTTCGACAAACGTTGGATGTATGAGGAATCTTTTCGTACCCCAATGGTCATGCGGTACCCAGCCCTATTACGCGCAAACTCAACCATAAACGCTAAAATTGTCAACGCTGATATCGCTCCCACGTTATTGGAGTTAGCTGCTATCAAAAAACCGAAAGACATGCAAGGTGAATCTTTTGTACATGTCCTGAAAAATAACAAAGAGGAACATCGAAAAGATCTTTTCTATCATTATTTTGAAAATGGAGAACATGCCGTGAGCCCCCATTTTGGTGTTCGTGATGACCGTTATAAATTGATCCGCTATTATAAACGAATCGAAAATTGGGAACTCTTTGACCTTCAAAAGGACCCCAATGAACTCCATAATGTCTACAAAGATCCTGCCTATCAAAGCGTCGTCAAACTGATGAAAAAGAAACTGATCACACAAATGCGCCAATTTGATGACAAAGAAGCAGAAGCTATTTACAAAATCAACATCGACTAATTATGCCATCAGGGTATCCGATCTATTGGATGCCTTTTTTTATTGCTATACGTTTCTTCAAGATGTTTATTGAAATGCTGCCTATATAGTTAAGTCCAATAGGCTCATTGTAAATAGGTTGTTTTGCAGACACATAATCTTAAAAAAATTGTAATAAATAGAATCCGCAATCGATTGTCTTATAAATAAATTTTCATTTATAGTATAATTTTCATTTCTTTAATATAGTATTAAAATGGTTTACATAAAATCATTTTAATCACCAATATAGCCAAGATATGCGTACTTAATTTTATGAAAATTTACTTATTTTTAATTTTATTACTCATCACAAATATAGTTCTAGGTCAATCGAAGGGCAAAGTTCTTGGGACTGTATTTTCTCAAAATGCGGAACCATTAGAAAAAGCAACTGTAACGATTCTCAATTCAAAAGACTCTTCCGTAGTTTCCTACCTCCTTACTGACACAAAAGGTAAATTTGAATTTGTTAAAATTCCCACAGGGACCGCATTAACGCTTTTTATTTCACATGTCAATGCAAATCCTTTTCGTAAGGAATTTACTATACCTAACGGAGAAAATTATGATTTCGCTCACTTAAAGCTCGACTCGAAAAGCCTCGATGAAGTAGTCATCAATATTGTTCCCCCCGTACGGATGAATAAAGATACGTTAGAATATAACACCAACTTCTTCAAAACTCGTCCAAACGCCAACGTAGAGGAATTGCTCAAAGAACTACCTGGTCTTCAGGTTAATATGGATGGCTCTATTTACTATCAAGGGAAAGAGGTTTCAAAAGTAAAAGTAAACGACAAGGATTTCTTTTCGAGTGACGTACGTATTGCCACACGAAATTTGGATGCTTCTCTTATCAAAACAGTACAGGTGTACCGTGATAAGGGCGAAACAAAAAAAGATAACGAAGACGAAGATAAACTGCCGATTACGATTAACCTAAAATTTAAGAAAGATTTTCTCAAGGCCAGTTTTGGTAAACTTTATGGTAGTGCAGGTACAAGGAGCAGGTATGAGGCCGGTGGTTTATTCAATACATTTAAGGACACACTACAGCTGAGTTTCCTCGGTTTTGGAAATAACATTAACCGCCAGAGTTTTGATTACAATGAATTGAACCAAGAAGCTGGACTTGGACGTGCCGAAAACTATGGATTTGATAATTTTGGAGGTAGGAACTATTCGGGTAAAGCCAACGATATTGGCTTGGGCTTTAATCTCAACAATGACTGGGGAAAGAAGACCAAGCTGAACATCATGTACATGCTGAAATATAATAAAGCTGAAAATCAAAATACCGGCAATCAAATCTCTTTATACGATCAGGAAAAACAATATTCAGCATCCGATTACCAGCAACAGGAGAAATCTGTAGGGCATAATCTCAAAACCCTCCTCCGACATCGCATGGATACAACAGCCTATTTTGAATTTACACCGAATTTGGGTATCAATTCAAAAAACAATTCAACCTTCGGAATGAACCGTTCCTATACGGATCTCAAAAAACTAAATGACGCAACAGGTACGGGCGGAAATAAGGAAAATACGCTGAACTATTCACATGGATTCTATATCGAAAAACAACTCAATAAAAACCACATCGTATCTTTTAGAAATACGATTTCCATCAATACAAATGAAAAAACCGATACCTCCTTCCAAAACACCTATATATATGACACAGCTAAGCCGCGGACTAGTTTATGGTATAAAAACCGAACACAAAATAATTCCAACAACCTATATTTCAGTGCAGCCTATTATAATAAAATAATTAAAAAACTAAACTTTGACTACTACTTCACCTATGTTACTAACCGCCAAGGGCCACAGGAAAGTGTATATATCAACCGCGATAGCACTGGAGAGATGCATGCAGCTCCTTATGAAAATAGCTATCGTTACAAATACCAGGATTATATTACGGGTATTATATTTTACTGGAGACCGACCAAAGATTTTAACGTAAAATTTGGAACAGCCTATCAAGTAAAGGCAAATCATTTTGATTTACTTAAAATCAACTCTGTCGAGAAATCATCTTTAGGCTACTGGTTGCCCAATATTAATATCCGTTATAAAGATCTAAACCTCGGCTGGTATAAAGATCTCGAGTCCCCCGAGCTTTATGGAATTCAGCAGCTCGTCTTGGATTTAAATCCGTTATATACACGAAAGACATCCTTTATATTCAACAATATCGAAAAACAGAATGTCAGTATATCATACTATAAGTATACCTCGAAATTGCAGTTTAATGTAAATGGAAATATCAATTATGTCAATAACAGCATCGGATCCCGTAGCTGGCGAAACAACAATACAGGACAAATGACCACCCAGATGTTTCTCGCTGGCTCAAAATATAACTATAGTGCCTATACTTACCTGAGATACAACCTAAAAGCCAGTAAAAATTGGTCATTCTATCTATCGCAAAACAACAATTTCTATACCTATGAAAATTATAGTTCCATCAATGATGTTGATAATAAAGGAACCAATATAGGGATCAATGCCAGCCAACAATTTTCCGCGACATGGAAAAACCTAGTGACGATATCACCACAGTATACCTATTCTTGGAACAAGAACATAAATTCGGTAAAAGATAACACCGACTTTATTGAATCAACTTATTCAACCCGTAAAATTGGTGCAGGATTGAATATTAATCCGATCCACGGATTTTCGCTGGAATCAACATACTCCTTAGATAACCGGGCCAGTGGATTAAGCGGCAGAAAAAACTACCATATCCTAAATGCGTCAGTCTATTATACCTTTAAAAATAATTCACAGCTAAAACTGACCGGTTTTGACATATTGAATCAGAATACCCAAAATTATTGGGGCAGTCAAGGAAACGTAACATATTTTGGGAATTCACTTACATTGAAACAATATTTTATGTTGGGCTACATCCATAAATTTAATATTATCAAAACAAAGAAATAGATCAGGTAAAGAGCTGAACCTTGTTTATAACAACAATAAAAATGATCATTACAATCTTTCAATATTCGATATCTTACTTTTCATTTCTTCAAGTTCAGTACGTGATAAACGTTGCTTTTCAGAATAGCTATCTGCATGTTGCTCGCGCAATTTGCGTAGACCCTTTCGGCTATCCGCTTCATAATCGTTTAGGTCAAAGGTGACAGAGTCGGTCGTTAAATTGGCGATACGATAAAGCGTACGCATCGTTTTTCCATCTTTTGTATAGGAAACCTCATACACATCACCAACCTTTGGATCTTTCAGGTATTTTTCCTTCTTTTTTGCACCGTAAATTCCTGCTATAACAATAGCAGATACAAAAAGCCCAATCAGAACTAAGCCCGCAAAATATCCAAAAGGTGTTTTACGGATAGCTCCCGAAGATATGGCATGAAGTGTTTGTGGGTTGATTTCACGTTGGTAACTCAACTTTTTGCAATGATTGCAAATGGTAATGACCTCCGAACTATAGGGAAATATGGGTATCCAAAAAACATGGAAATATTTAATTTGCCTGTATGCAAAAAGGGATTGAACTGTGCCACAATAATCGCAGTTTCCGATTGCCGATTGCGATTTATTAGCTAAAACTTTTGTTCTTGTGCCAAAAATAATCATCGTGTTAACGTTTTAATTTACTATCATGGAGACACAAGAACATTGCCCTTTCTTATTCGAAAATACGAGGATTTACAATCCGTGCGTTGTTGTTTACGATTCGCACCTATCAATCAATATACTGATAGGCAACATATTGCAAATAACACAAGAAGGCGTTCCGGAAAAAAAACTTGATAACTCAGCTACTCCTTTCCTATAACGATGGCATCTCATCATTCTGACTCAAAAATTACAAAAAACATAAAAACAAAGTATAGTTATCAGGTAGATTTTATATATTTGCATTAACATTTTTTAACACATGAAACAACATACAGATAATATCCTTAAAAAACGAATGTCCTAAGGGGATGTTTTTACAGGTAAATTTCAAATATCTCCTATAACCCAATTCAAACAATAAACTCACTATTATAATTAGTATGGCAAAAAACAACATAAATTTTGTCGTAATGGCCGCGCTTTGTCTTAGTACTGGCGCACTATACGCACAAACCACTATAAAAGGAAAGGTAGTCGACAACAATAACAATCCTATTCAAGGGGCTACAGTTACCGAAACAAACAGTAAAAAACAGGTTCAAACAGATGCAAATGGACTATTTGAGTTCCCTTCGACCGGAAGCTCACTTAACATCAGCATTCAATATATTGGCTTTGAAACTAAGACTGTTCAAACCAATACCACAGGTTTCACCACGGTTCAACTTCTGCCAACGACTTCTCAACTGGACGAAGTTGTTGTGACGGCATTGAATATCTCGAAAGAAAAAAAGACATTGGGATATTCTATTCAGGAGCTGAAAGGAAAGGATCTTTCCGAAGCAAAAGAAAGTAATTTAGTCAACTCACTTGCTGGAAAGGTTGCAGGTGTTCAAGTCACAAATAGTCAAGGTAATATGGGGTCTTCCCGGATTATTATCCGTGGAGAAACATCAATTGCAGGAAATAATCAGCCACTATTTGTGATCGACGGAACCCCCGTTGATAATTCCCAGTTGGGTACGAGCGGTAATCGGGATTATGCCAATGCAATCTCAGACATCAACAGTGAAGATATTGAATCGATCAGTGTACTAAAGGGGCCCAATGCTGCTGCATTATATGGTTCAAGGGCTGCTGCCGGGGTAATTTTGATTACGACAAAATCTGGAAAAAAACGCAAAGGACTTGGAATAAACATCAATTCAAATAATACAATCGAACGACTCGCCGTTTTACCCGATTATCAAAATGTTTTTGGACAGGGTGCCGATGGAAAATTCAGCTATGTAGATGGCAAGGGCGGGGGTATCAATGATGGTGTGGACGAAAGCTGGGGTCCAAAGATGGACGGCAGACTGATTCCTCAGTTTTATTCCAATGGTGAAGCCGTGCCATTCGTAGCACACCCGGATAACGTCAGGAGTTTCTTTGGTACGGGAAGAACCTTAAATAATGGCATTTCAATTGCCGATGCGACTGAGAAGATTGATTATCGTTTCTCCTATAATAACAGCAATCAAACGGGGATTATTCCCAATTCTTCCATTGAAAAAAATAATTTCAATATCAATACCCGTTATAAAATCACAGAAGATCTAACGCTTACTGCCAATGCAAACTATGTGCGTACGAATTCTGGTAATTTACCTGGTGTAGGTGGTTTCCGTTCTAATGGTTACATGTTACAATTTACGTGGTTTGGAAGACAAGTGGATGTTTCGCGTCTAAAAAATTATCGAGATGCTAACGGCAATCTAGTCAATTGGAACAATAGTTATTATAGCAACCCTTATTTCATTGCGGAAGAGAATACGGTTCAGCAGCAACGCGACCGCATTTTTGGCAATATTGGTTTAAACTATAAAATCAATAAGTATTTGACGGCAAACTTCCGTACGGGTAACGATTATTATACGGATCGTCGCAAAATTAGGATCGCATATGGCACGAATGGTACGCCGTATGGATCTTACGAAGAGGACGCATACACAGTAAATGAAAATAACACAGAGTTTACGCTGAATTATAACCGTCCCCTTTCCAATGACTTCACATTGGATATCCTAGGGGGCGGAAACATACGAAGCCAGTCCCGACAAAGGAATAACCAGAAGGCACCGCGTTTGGCAGTGCCAGATGTATATACACTGGCAAACTCGAGAGATGCTTTGATTTCAACAGGTGAATATAGTCCGTTGAAAGCCTACAGCATTTTTTCTTCCGCGCAATTGGGTTATAAAAATTATGCCTTTTTGAATTTGACGGCACGTAATGATTGGTCTTCAACCCTACCTGTTGACAATCTATCTTATTTCTACCCATCAGCAAATGCAAGTATCGTACTGACAGATGCTTTCTCCATTCAAAGCAATGTACTCTCTTTTTGGAAATTACGTGGAGGATGGTCTAAAGTAGGTAAAGATACCGATCCGTTCAACTTGATCGATTCTTATCTTTTTAGTGCTCCTTACGGAAATAGTCCACAATTATCAGTCAATGACATCAAGAAAAATCCAGATTTAAAACCGGAAACAACAACCTCTACTGAATTAGGTACCGAGTTGGCATTCCTCAAAAGTCGGGTACGTTTGGATCTAAGTTTATATAATATCAATAGTATCAATCAAATCCTAAGCGTCGATGTGAGCCCTTCAACTGGTTACAAAAAACAACTAGTCAACGCCGGAAAAATCAACAATAAAGGGTTGGAAATTCAACTTGGAGTTACCCCGATAAAGAAACAGGATTTTCAATGGGACATCAATGTAAATTTTGCTACAAATAAAAGTAAAGTGGTAGAATTAGACGATGCTGGGTTACTACAAAGCTATACGATCGGTTCTTCGGGAACGGTACAGGTTTTGGCTGCAGTTGGAAAACCTTATGGAACTCTCTACGGAACCGGATTTTTAAGAAATGAAGCTGGACGTATTATTGTCAATGCAGATGGGACACCTGCTACTGACCCTGTCAACCATTATTTTGGAAAATTTACACCGAACTGGTTAGGAGGAATTACCAATCAATTCCGTTACAAAGATTTTGATCTGAGCTTTTTGATCGACATCAAACATGGTGGAAAACTGTATTCTGGCACGAATGCCACAGGTACAGGCACAGGGGTATTAGCCTCTACCCTTCCTGGAAGAGATGCTGAACATGGTGGCTTAAGCTATACCGTGAACGGTATAACATACGATGACGGTATTATTGCAGATGGTGTTAATGCAGATGGCTCAGAAAACACAAAAGTTGTTTCGGCACAACAATATTATAAAACATTATACAGAACCAATGAAGCAAATGTATTCGATGCGTCTTATGTCAAATTACGCGAAGTAAAATTAGGCTACCAATTACCTAATCGCTGGATTTCCAAAATTGGTTTTCAGGGAGCATCTTTCTCTTTAGTAGGTCGTAATTTGTGGATTATTCATAAGAATGCCCCCAATATTGATCCGGAAACAGCTTTTAATACAGGAAATGCCCAAGGTTTGGAAAGTTTGCAATTGCCCACTACGAGAAGCTTTGGTTTCAATTTGAACCTGAAGTTTTAAGAAAATGGAACAATCGAATTAAAAGTAGAACAAAACTTACGAATTTATACAAATAACTGGCAATCAACATCAACAAAGCAAATATGAGCACAAGCACAGTTGATAACAGATAATTGATAAACAAATAACGATTAGAAAATGAAAATAAATAGCAAACATATAGCAGGACTTTTTCTCTTACTAGGTCTAACGACGTCCTGTAAAGACGAGTTGGCAAAAGTAAACCAAAATCAGAATGAAGCGGAAACTCCTCAGCCTGCCTACCTGCTAACCAGTACAATTAAGACGACAACAGATAGCTATTGGGGTATAAGTAACAACCTCGCGTCTAGCCTTTTATTTGTTCAACATTGGGCGAGAATACAATATACTGATCCCGACCGTTACATCTTTACAAATAATGATTTTAACGAGGGTTGGTCCACTTGGTATTCGAAAAGCATAAGTCAATTGAAAATCATTCAAAAACTGGCGGAAAACACAGGAAATGACAACTATAAGGGGGTGGCAATCGTCCTACAATCTTGGGTATTTTCGTTACTCACAGACGCTTACGGTGAAATACCTTATACAGAAGCTGGAAACATTGACGTCTATCTTACACCGCATTACGATACGCAAGAGAAAGTATACACAGGCTTATTAAACGATCTGAAAAGTGCTCAGGCTTTATTAAATCCGAGTGGAAAAAATATTGAAGGAGACATTATTTATAATGGTAGCATCGCGCAATGGAAGCGTTTTACAAATGCACTTCGTCTACGCATTGCTTTACGTATCGCAGATCGATTACCAAATCTCTCCAAAACAACATTACAGGAGATTGCCGCAGAGGGAAGTGGATATTTGACCTCAAATGCAGACAATGCACAGCTTATCTACCGCGACGCACCCTATCGCAATCCGGTCAGTGCATCGTTTGAAGCACGGGAGGACTATAGAGTCAGTAAGACAATTGTCGACAAACTACGTTCACTCAACGATCCGCGTTTGGGTATTTATGCCGATACGACCACTACCTCAACGCCAGAAAAATATATCGGAGTACCAAATGGTTTAACAGCAAGTGACGCTAGTAACTTAGGCTTCGCTCGCACTTCAAGACCGGGTATCTATTTTAGAGATCCACATGCTCCAGCAGTAATCTTAAGCTTTTCGGAAACACTTTTTGGTTTGTCCGAAGCAGTGAGCAGAGGATTTATCACAGGTGATGCAGCAGATTATTACCAAAAGGCAATCCGTGCTTCTTTGGAACAATACAACATTGGCAATGACCAAATCGTTAGCTACCTCAGCCAGACAGCCATTAAGTTCGATTCCAACCGCTACAAAAAATCCATTGGGGAACAAAAGTGGATTGCCTTGTACGGACAGGGCTTAGAAGCCTTTGCAGAATGGCGTCGGTTAGATTATCCGCAATTAACGCCTGCGAAGGCCGGGGCTTTAAACGGCAAAATTCCTTTGCGGTTTCTGTATCCCGGAACCGAACAATCACTCAACGGAACGAGCTATAAGGAAGCAATCGCACGTCAGGGCAGCAATACTTTACTCACTAAATTGTGGTTTGATGTAGAATAAATGTAGGTTAAAACAATTTTAAAAAAGCGGAAGAAGTTATTTTTCCGCTTTTTTCTGTAGATTTCTTATCTTCATATAGCACTCTAAAGAATAAAATGTTATGGACGATCAAACATTAGACAGAATAGACCAACTTAGCGAAGAAGGAAACATCCAATGTGATGAAGGCAACTATCAGGCGGCGATCCGGGTGTGGACCGAAGCACTTGATCTAGTTCCTAGTCCACAACATGTTCATGCGGAAAGTCTTTGGCTCGAAGCTTCCATAGGAGATGCCTTTTTCTTACTGGACGATTTTGGCAATGCCCTCACCCATTTTGAAAAGGCAAAACAGAACATTATCGAAAATGCCTACGAAAACCCTTTTATCATGCTGCGCTTAGGACAGTGCTATTTGGAAGACAATAATAGCGAGTCTGCCCAGGAATATCTTCTCCGCGCCTATATGATGGAAGGAAGAGACATTTTCGAAGACGAATCGCCTAAGTATCTTAAATTTTTAGATGACAATATCGATTTGGATTGATAATAATCCGTCAAAACGAACCGATTAGTTCACCAACTTCCATAGGGAGATCGGACTCAAGAATGGAGGCTCCTTCCGCAAATATGGCCCTATACTTTTCGGCGCGTTCTGCCTTTGTCTTCAGCTTATCGTAGGTAGACGCAGCTGAAATCATGCACATCACGCCTTTGTTGTTGAAGAATTGATACATCTTCAGATTGGAATCTCTCAGTTCTGGCCCAATATAGACAATCATACGGTCGTAGGGTAATCCAGAGGATTTAAATTTTTCCAATGCAGCCTGATCTTTGATATGCATGGACATATACTGTTCTGGATTCTGCGCCAAATAAAACGCTGCCTGTTCGGTATTATGTACCGTAACCCACACCCAACTATAGGCATTGTATTTTTTGAGAACTGCTGCTGTAGCCGCCAAAGGCAAGTCTTTCTTATCTAAGTTCAGAATGGTTTTACCTTTTGCCCATTGAATGACTTCTTCAAGTGTGTTAATACCATACCGGGTAATATTTCCAGCCTGATCCTTTAATTTCAGCTTACGCAATTCATCCCAAGTATAGTCAGATACTTTTCCTTTTCCATTTGTTGTTCGCTCCAATATCGCATCGTGCATCAAAATAGCAACACTATCCTTGGTATAACGCGGATCTATTTCAAAAATGGCCGGTGTCTTTCGTAATACGGCTTCAAATGCCGCAATCGAATTTTCAGGAAGTCCAGCCTCCATCGTTCCCCGATGACCACTTACAATTTTTTTATCTTTAGCATAGGTAAAATAATCACGCATCGCCTTTGGAGAAGCAAACTCAAGTGAATGGATTTTTTGTCCGACGACTACTGAGTACGACGAAACAAAAAGAAAAAAAGCGAAAAATGTTCTACTCATTAATTTATAATTACGTTCAAATATATAAGCTTGAGCCACAAAAAATAACAGCCTAAATTAATCAACCAAGATCAATAAATCGTTAACAAAACATTCAATTCATATCAACCACCAATCCACATATAAACATAAACTTAAGGAATCAAACTTTTACTGCAATATCAAATCCTCCTGAAAATCACTGTATACCACCTCTAAAAATCAAAAAAAAATATAATATAGCTGTTGGCACAACTATAAAATAAACTATATTTGCGCATTAATTTATATTTGATCTAAATAAATTACCATGAAAAACAGAACACGATATATGATGTTCAGCAGTGGAATTCTTTTGCTATTAAGTGCTCAGCTACATGCACAAGAATTATCCCTTATCGTAAAAGACAGAGACAATAAACCATTAAGCCAAGCGAATATCAAAGTTGACGGAAAAAGCGTCGGCTATTCTAATCAACTTGGACAATTCATTTTTGCCAAAAGACCTTCGAATAATCCGATTCAATTGCGGGTATCATACACAGGCTTTTCAACGGTTGAAAAAATGGTCAATTTAGATACCGTTCAACGTCCATTGTCAGTTCAGCTTAATTCTACCCAAGTGTTAGATGAGATTATCGTAACAGCAGGACGTAAGCCGGAAAGCATCTCCACTGTCCCTTCTTCAGTAACGATCTTAACCACAAAAGAAATTGAGGCCCAAAGCCAAATCAGCACCAATCTTTCAACAATTTTAGGGAATACCGTTCCCGGTCTTGGAACATCGACCAATAAAGCGACAAACTCCGGACAAACACTTCGTGGGAGATCTGTGCTTGTTTTGATCGACGGTATTCCACAATCAACGCCTTTGATGAATGGACAACGTGATCTTCGGACCATTGACCCGAGTGTCATCGAACGGGTTGAGGTTATCAAAGGTGCTACATCCATCTATGGAAATGGCTCCGCAGGCGGTATTATCAACTACATTACACGCAATCCATCGAAAGACGCAGCTCCGATACAAGGGATCACAAGTGTTAGAACTACTTTCAATCCAGTTCATAGCGCCGGTACTATGGGCTATCGCATAGGACAAACCTTATACGGACAAAAAAATAAATGGAATTATACCGTCAGTGGATCCGCCGATTATGTTGGTCTGCAACGAGATGGTGACGGTATCCCCCTTGGTCAGACTGATGGTCTTTCAAACACCTATCAATATAACGCATTCCTAAAAGCTGGCTACCGTATTGATAGTAGCTCCAATATCACAGCAGTGTACAACTTCTACCGAAGTAACCAACACAATAGATACATCAGCCAAACAGGTGTATATGGTCAAACGCCAACGATAGGCGTGAAAGGCGAAGATCCAGGTAAACCTGCTGGAACTCCATATAACCACAATGCCATGTTGACCTATACTAAAAGTAATCTATTCGCGTCGACATCTTTAACTGCTTCTGCATACTACAATACATTTCGATCCATGAACCGTTATGTCGAGAAAGCTTCTGCATGGTATGGCCCGGGACAAACACAGATCAATTCGGAGAAAAAAGGCTTACGTGTTAACTTAAACACACCTTTTCAGATATTGGGTTCAAATGCAGATATCACCTATGGTGTAGATTTACTAAATGATGTAACAGATCAAAATCTGACCGACGGCAGGGTCTATATTCCCTATATGAACATGTTAAACGTTGCTCCATACGCCCAAGTAAAAATTGATTTCCTAGAGAATTTAATCTTTAAAGGCGGTGTGCGCTATGAAAATGCAACAGTCAAAATAAAGGATTTCAATACCATTGCTACAGGCCCCAACAACGAAGGAAGTATTGCCGTAAAAGGAGGCGATATCCCCTACAAAGGAGCGACCTTCAATGCAGGTTTGCGTTACAACAAATTCGCGATCTTTAATCCCTTCGTTAGTTTCTCACAAGGTTTCGCGATCAATGAACTCGGCCGTATTGTGCGTCGGGCAACAGATAACGATCTAGATAGCCTAAAAACTGATCCTATTATCACCAATAATTACGAAATCGGATTCTCAAGCAATTACAGCATTTTCCAGCTATCAGCATCTTATTACTACAGTACTTCAAAAATGGGCGTTGAACTGGTGGACATTGGCGGTTACCTGATGCCACAACGCCTTCCAGAAGATGTGTATGGGTACGAAATTGCATTAAGCGCTAATATTTCACCTCAATTGACCATCGGTGGAACCTATGCCTATGTGGAAGGAAAATCAAAAAAAGACGATGGATCAAAATCCTACCTCAATGGTTCACGTATCTCGCCAGACAAAGCAACGGGATACATCTACTATACTCCGATCAAACCCTTAACCTTTCAGCTTTTTTGGGTGCATACAGGATCCCGGGATCGCTTTCTTCCAAACGATAAAGGCCTATACAAAAACAGCGAAGGCCCCGTTAAGACCGTTGACCTATTTAACTTAAATGGAAACTACCAGGTAAACAAACAATGGTCTATCGGCATGGGAGTAGAAAACTTATTCAATAAAAACTATTACCCTGTTGTCAGTCAATATCGTGCCTTAAATGAGGAATACGTCAAAGGACAAGGTATGCTGGCCTCTTTTAACATCAACTACAAATTCTAATATGTTTAAAACTGTCATTCTTTGGTTGCATAAATGGCTCGGAATCATCACCGGAGTTGTGGTATTCATCCTAAGCCTGACAGGCAGCATATACACCTTTCAGGATGAGCTCAAGCTCTGGGCTTATCCTGAAAAATATTTTATCTCCGACACAACCAACCACTCAAAAACTCCGCTACCTTTAAGCACACTTCTTTACAGCGCACAGAAAAGCCTCAAAAAAAATCAAAAAATCACGCGGGTTGATCTCTATCCTTCGAAGGATCGTACCTGGGTATTTCGTGCCATAAAAACGGACGAAAAAGCATTTGGCCATTGGAATTATTACCGCTATTACAAACGCGTTTTCATCAATCCATATACTGGTCAAGTACAGCAAGTAGAAAATTCAAAAACAGAATTCTTTCAACTGGTGCTTCAGCTTCACCTAAACCTCCTCTTGGGCAAGCAATATGGCCATTCTATCGTCAGCTGGTCAACGGCCATTTTTGTCCTTATCTTACTTAGTGGCATCGTTCTTTGGTGGCCAAAAAAATGGAAGGGCAAGAATCTCAAGCGCAATTTTTGGTTAGATACCAAAGTAAAATGGAAGCGACTGAACCACGACCTCCACAATGTCATCGGATTTTACAGTTTATTTATCGGATTGATTTTTGCCATTACGGGACTTGCTTTTGCTTTTCCGGATTTCAAAAAGACCTATATCGCAACATTCAATTTATTGCAGTCGCCAACAGCTTCTTCCACACGCAGCTCCCCTATACCCTTGCCCGCTGTGGAAAAGAAATTTCAGGACAATGCGCTGCGGTATGCCTTGACAAATTATCCGGATGCTGAAATGATGTCGATCCGACTAAAAAAAGAAACCGAAACAGCAATGGATATACAGGTGAGACATCATGAAAAACGAAGCGGTGTATTTGATTGGCTTTATTATAATAAAGAAGAAAACAGTCTTACAGCAGTCAAATCCAGCAACGAATTGCAGTATGGGGATAAGCTCGGTGCACTTAACTATGATATTCATACCGGTGGCATCGGTGGACTCACAACAAAAATTATCGCTTGCCTAGCTAGTCTCTTTTGTGCTTCCTTGCCCATCACAGGATATATTATCTGGATGAACAAAAGCAAAAAGAAGAAAAAGAAAGGTTATCAACATAATGTTAATAAGTACTGTTAATAACTGTATTTTTCTTTTAAACAGGTTTTCAACAGCGTTATTAACATAATGTGGAAAACTAACCTTTACCCTATTTACCGACACCATCTCTTGTACAATTTATAGGAATGCGATACACCATCTGAAAAAAACAACATACAAGACAAAAAGACGACAATCTTTAAAACGAGAAGATCCCAACGCCAAGCAGCGCAAACAGAGCAACACTAAAAAAAGGAAGCATTCTTCAACAGAAGGAAGCAAAGCACACAACCAAAAAAGAAGGCCGTGCGAGAAAAAAAGAAAATCCGATACACAGAAGTGCACCGGATTTCTTCAATAACAAACCAACAAAAACATACTAAAGATTCGGATTTCGCACCGTCTCTTCGTATGGTATAGCAAACAAATAATAAGAACTGTTTTCTACAAAATTAGAACCATTAGGAAATTTAATAACTCGGTGCCCTTGACCATTAACCAGCTTAGGCTTACCGTCTGCACCCACAATTTCTACTTGAATAGGTTTTCCTTCAGCATCAAGATAGGATTTACGCACAACCTTTCCCTGAGTCCGAAGAATATCCGACAAAGCAAATCCTTCACCCCAAAGTTCCTTGCGTCTTTCAACAAGAATGGCAGCAATTAATTGTCCATTATCATTTCCTGAAAACAGCTTAGCGTTTCTAGCCGTCCGTAATTTGTTCAGCGCTGCTACCGCTTTATCGTTTTCACCAGCTCTTGCATAACCTTCAGCCGCTATCAAAACCATTTCAGAAGCACGCATGTATACAATATCTCCAATTAAATTGGACTTAAACTTAAACTTCTTATACCGTAAGAAACCTTCCCGACCGGGTAAATTATCCCATTCAAATAAAGCGTAACGCACATCACTGGCATCGAATAAATCTTTAAAATAAGGATCGGCCATAAAACTATAGTAATAAGATCCAGCTGACGACACATCCAAATAATGAAATGTATAACTTGCCACATTTTGCTCGTTAGTCTGCTGATGTCCCCAAATCCACTCACTATTTCCAAGATCATTAAAACCGGCCTGATAATCTGACGGAGTCATTAAATTATACTTCTGAGCTGCTTTTTCAGCATATTCCGCAGCTAGCTTCCATTCGCCTACCTGTAAATAGGTTCTCGCAAGCAGACCATAAACGACATCCGCATTGATTTCATATTTATCCGCTCTACCAGCAGAAGCCAACAAGCTTTCACTGTCTTTGAGATCTTTCAAGATAAGTTCATACACTTCTGCCTGTGTTGACCTTGATTTTCCTTCAGTCGACAATGTACTTGGTTCGGTATAGATCGGAACAGACTTGGCATTTTTATCTTTCAGATAACTGAACTGATAAAAAGTCGCCAGGTTTAGATAAGAAAACGCGCGCAATGCTTTCGCTCTTCCTTTCAATACATTTTTGGTTTCGACAGATCCCTCAGCTCCATCCACTTTCGCGATCACATTATTCATATTATCGATCACTTTATACAGCATTATCCAAAAAGAATTAACGCGATTAGAACGATTGTTTGTTAATTCGGTAAATGCGTATGCATCGCGATAACCGTATTTGGTCGTCACCGCAACATCACTTCCCATTGCATCACTTGTACGCATTACCGCCGTATAACCTGGATTGGCATAAGTAAAATAGGTATCATTTAAATACTTCCAGGTACCGTTGATCACCGTAGCAACATTGTCGGTATTTTTAAACACCTCACCTTCCGGCACAGAAGTAGTCGGATCCAACTCAAGCGCATCCTTACATGATGCATTCACTAGGGAGAGCGCCAATATGATATATACAATTTTTAGTTTCATGATTTTCATTTAAATTCTCAGATTAACAATAAGGCATTAAAAAACAAGCTGAATACCACCAGAGATTGTTCGCATTGCCGGATAGCGAAAATAAGTCGCTCCATTCACCGTCTGCTCTGGATCCATTCCTTGATGACCATAAAATGTCAATAGATTTTCGGCAGTTGCAAAGACACGAAGCTTTTCTACACCTATCCGCTTCAATAAATCCGAAGGTAATCTATAGCCCAAACTCACATTTTTAAGGCGTGCATAAGTGCCACTGTAAAGAAAACGTGTGGACGAAGAGGTCCAATTCAAGTTATCGGTAGTCAATTTAGGCACATCGGTCTGCGTATGCTCGGGCGTCCAACGCTCGAGGATCTCCTTGGACCAAGCACGTCCTGGATTATTACCGCTATGCATAAGCTGAATATAATCGTTATCTAATATCTGTCCACCCAAACTAAAACTCAACAAAGCAGACAAATCAAAATTTTTGTAAGTGAAACTGTTTTGAACCCCACCGACAAGATCTGGCAATGAAGTCCCGGCAATAAAATTACCGGCCTTACTGTATTCCGAAGTTTTTTCACCTGTTTTATTACCGTCCTTATCAGCGGTATACCATTGTGGGAGACCGTTATCCGGATTTACTCCAGCCCATTCCGGCAGATAAAAATCATAGATACTTCCGCCTACACGCAAGAGTTTATTCCCTGTAATGATCGGTTTGTTATCTTTTGGCAAAGCTGTAATCTTGTTTTTGTAATGCGAAAGATTGACGTCTAAATTCCATTTAAAATTTTCATTTCGAACCGGGACAGTACGAATATCCACGTCGACACCTGTATTTTTCAGGGCTCCAATATTTGCATCATAGCCCGTATAGCCTGTTGAATAAGCCATCGGCATGGTAAACAGCAAATCCTTACTCCGACGGTTAAAGTACTCCACACTCAATGAAACCCGGTTTTCAAATGCAGATACATCGACACCTACGTTCAAATTGAGGTTCGACTCCCATTTTAGATCTGGCGTAGCCAACCTACCGGTATACGTTCCGCCTTTACCCAAACTATTTGCAATGGTATAAAGTCCTTTATAAGCATAATAGGTACCTAAATTATCGTTTCCTTGTCCACCATAACTTGCTCTTACCGTCAGCTGATTAATTGTTGTGTTATCCTTCAAAAATTCTTCCTGTTTCAGCTTCCATGATCCACCCACAGACCAGAATGTTCCCCAACGTTTTGCTGGCGAAAAGCGGGACGAACCATCGGTACGTAACGAAGTCGATAAATAATACTTGTTATCATAGTTATACTCCGCTCTTCCCAAGAAACTCAATAGCCTATACCCAGCACTTGATCCTGTGAAGTTATTGAGTTGTGATGCAGCAGCAGGTTCATCAAAGTAAGGGAGCACAAATTGCTGTCTGCTACCGTTGATATTACTACTGTTAAAATCATAGTATTCCTGGCCGGCCAATACATTGAGGTAATGTAAGCCAAACTGCTTCTCATAAGTCAATAGATTGTTCCAGGTCTGTGCTACGGTACGCACATTTGAACGATAAACATACCCGCCCGTATTCACACCGTCTCCCAGCAAAGGATTGGTATAGTCGTGTGTATTCCCGTTGATATAATCAACATTATATGTCGACTTAAATTTTAAATTTTTGGAAAACAACACTTCTAGATAAGTCCGGGCAGATAGATTTTCCCGACGGATATCATTTCTGTCCAAAGGAAGAGAAGCAGCTAAATTATTACGTGGTGTTGCACCACTTGGACGATATTCTCCAAAATCGTAAATCTTATTTCCGGCTCCATCAAGCACAAACGAACCATCTGCATTGCGCTCATAGTATGGATAAAAAGATGGCACCAGCCTCGTAAAATTTATAATGTTTGCCGTATTGCTGTCCTCAGACTGCGGATATTTTTGTTGTGTACTGCTACCACCTATGTTGAGACCGACATTTAACCAGGATTTCACTTTGCTGTCAAGATTTGCACGTAGGTTGTACCGTTTAAATCCAGATTCAATCGCTATCCCCTGATCATTCAGATAACCACCCGAAATATAATAGGTGCTTTTGGCACTACCACCGCTAAACCCTAGGTCTGCTTGTGTACGCACTCCCGTACGTTGCAATACGTCGGTCCATGGATCATCCCATAGTGTCTTCGCGCCGGCAACCAACTTACCGTCTACTCCGACCGGCTGCGGGTATTGACTGCCATACGGATTGATATTTAAATCTGTCAATACGGTCTTACTTGCGTTGGACGCCGCTTGCTCTGCTGTAAGGCCATTTGACAGGTTTTTGTTTCTCAAAGCTTCCCAATAGAGCTGAAAATATTCATCGGTCGATACCTGATCATAGTCACGAACTGCACGGGTTGAATAGCCCTGTGTAAAATTGAGATTAATCTTGGTGTTGTCGGAAGACACACCGGACTTAGTTGTAATAATAATCACACCATTCGCCCCTCTGGAGCCGTAAAGTGCACTTGATGCTGCATCTTTTAAAACAGAGATAGACTGAATGTCATTCGGATTGATGGAGTTAATATCCCCGGCATAAGGACTACCATCCAACACGATCAGAGGTGAACTGGAGGCATTAATGGAGCCGATACCCCTAATACGTATGGCTGCTTCCGTACCTGGCTGTCCCGAGGACGCTACAGACTGTAAGCCCGGTACCTGTCCCTCCAGGGCCTTCGTAATATTTGACACCTGTCTATTTTCAATAGCTTTGCTGCTCACCGTACTGACCGATCCCGTTATGTTTGTACGTTTGGCAGTACCGTAAGCCACGACCACCACCTCTTCCAGATCTGTACTGGAGGGTTTCAAGGACAATGTTAAGTTTGTACTTGTTGCTTTTAGCTGTTGAGATTCATAACCTACAAAAGAAAATTCCAATACAGGTAATGCGTCACCTGTGACATTGATTGTAAACTCTCCTTTTGAATTCGTTAAGGTTCCTTGATTTTGCCCCGAAATGCGAACATTTACTCCAGGAAGTAGGTGACCGGTATTGGCATCAACAACTTTTCCTTGTATAGCCCGCTGCTGAGCATACAACCTGTTCATATTGACACCTGATAATGCTATCGCAGCAATAGGAAAGTATTTAAGTTTTGCGTACATCGTAAGAATGCTTTACTAAATAAGTTAAGTGTGATTAAATACAAAAAACACAGTGGCTCCTTGCATTCCAATAAAATCTACCGAATAAGTAGTTTTTATTGGAATGCAAATATATAACAAAATCTATTGAATTAATAGATTTTGTTATATAAAAACACAAAATACTATAAATGAAATATTTAAAATTAAAAACTAAGCTTTTAAAAGTTATTTAGTAAGCTAACTCACTATTATTGATCAAGCCATTTTTGAAACTTCGGAGATCGTTCCTCACTAACAATGACTACAATTCCCGCTGGAGTTGAGGGTATTAACTCTAATTTGATTCTATTCCGACTAATTTTTAACATGGATTGAATCGCATCTATTCGGACAAGAAATTTACGATTGATCTGAAAAAAAACTGTTGGATCTACCTGTGTAACGAGATGAGTGATGGTATCTTCAATAATATATGCAATTCCAGATCCTTTTTCTACAGCATACAGCTCTTTGTCTTCTGCCATAAAATAAGCAATATCAGCAATGGCCAGCGACTTTAAAAAATTACCATATTTCACTAGAAAACGCTGTTTGAGCCGAGGTTCTACTTTGGGCAGTAGCGGTTCGATACGTTTCATGACCTCAGCCAACTCGTCGCTGTCGAAAGGTTTTAACAGATAGGCATAACCCTTATTTTGGAAGGCTTCCAATGCATATTGTTCGTAAGCAGTCGTAAAAATCAGCGGCACATCGATAGATACCTGCTTAAAAATTTCAAAGCTCAGCCCATCCATCAGGTGGATATCCATAAAAATCAGATCGAATTGATTTCTATTGATCGTCATCACCGCTTCCTGAACCTCTTTTGCATTGGTAAAGATCAGTTCACTTTCTCCGTAGAGCGCAGTCAACATCTCCTTTAAGCCTACAAAAGCCCAGTCTTCGTCTTCGACAATCAGTATTTTCCATCCCATGGGTTGAATGTAATAAAAAATCCATTTCCTAAAAAGAAAATGGATTAATATATATAGGATTTAAAAAAAATCAATTATTTTAACAGATCGGGATTATTATTGATTGCTTCCTGTGGATAGCGTATCACATAACGAGGATCGTTCTGCTGCAGGGTTACCGTTCTACCGAAACTACTGTGCGTGATCGCAGGGCGTGTCGTCCGTTTTAGATCATACCAACGTAATCCCTCTAGCGCCAGTTCACGCTTACGCTCCAGTAAAACCGCATCCAGTAACTGTACTGTTGACAAACCTGCGTCAGCCTTAGTTTCTTTGGCATAGGCATCTGCTGTGAATCTATTTTTCTTTAAAGCAGACAGATATTTTAATGCCTCTGCAGTATTTCCCAGACGAACATAACATTCGGCCATCGTTAAATAAAGATCAGCATTTCTAAAACTCACGTTAAAACGATTTTCACCGCCTTTGAGAGATACATAATCACCACCACTTTTTTGGAAGTAACGGCCTTTTCTTAAATCGCCTGCAGAATAACTGTCTAACAAGACCGGTGAAATAAAGGAACTTGTACGTACGCCAGGAACAGATACTTTTTCCAAAGCCATAATCATCTCTGCCGATTCAAAATCATTCGGAAGTAGACTTCCAGCAACATTCAGATCAACCAGTTTGTCATTTATAGCCAAAGATTTCTTAGCGGCATCAATTGCTTCCTGCCACTCAGCGCGATATAAATGAACGCGTGAGGCCATGGCAAAAGCAGCGCGTTTGCTAAAGCGATAATTAACACCTTTTGCCTGATCATCCACAGTCAGTAAAGCTGTCCCTTTTTCCATGTCAGTTAGGATCTGTACATAGGATTCTCCAATGGTCGCGGGAACAAAACGTTGTTCCAGGTCAATCTTTGTTGATAAAGGAACACCCCGAAGCCCTGCATTACTCGCCGAATAGACCTCGCTGTATAGATTTAACAACTCAAAATGAGCATAGGCACGCATTAGGTAAGCTTCACCTTTAATCTGATCTACCGTGGCATTACTTCCTAATTTCTCATCAATCGTACTGATGACCTGGTTGGTATAAAAAATACTGTTGTAAAATGCCAAATACGGATAAGCAATTGTTGCGGGATCAGGGTTTTGATCGTTCCACAGGTAGACATCCTTAATACTAGAGGCATCTGTAGAACTCTCATCTATAAGTAGTTCATCTGTACGCAGGGACAAATAAGACTTATGTGCAGGAAAACCTACGTAGCTACTTGTCATTAATCCCCTAAAATCGCTTTCCGTGGCAGGAATAACTGTTCCAACCGGTTGTATATCTAAATATTTATTGCAGGATGTCAATGCGCTCGCTGTCATGATCATTCCAAAATAAATTATTTTCTTCATGTTATAAATCAATTAAAAGAATTAAAAACTTGCAGAAAGACCAAAGGCAAACGATTTGCTGATCGGCTGTGCATAATAGTTACCATAAGTTTCAGGGTCAAAATATCCTTCATAATTCGCTCCGAAAACAAATAGGTTACGCCCTTCCACATTCACACGCAAATTGTTCGCACCAATTTTTTTACTTAGTGCAGCAGGGAGTGTATAACCTAAACGAATGCTATTGATGCGGACATAGCTCATTTTCTTAGCCCAAATATCATACTGGTTGAAAGAATTGATTGGGTCGTTGCTTTCCATCCACCCATACGCCATCCAGCGTTCATTTAATTCAGAACTAATACTTCCCAATGCTGGTAAAGTGTTGTTGCCCTGTAAAGCCATCAATAGGTCCTTAGTGTAATTCTGTCCACGATCTACCTTACTAGGATTATAAGTCGGTGTCCGGCTTACCCAGCGCTCCAAATTGAAAACAGCTGAAATTGCCAAATCAAAATTAGCATAACGGAAACGGTTAGTCATACCACCGATAAACTTCGGATCTTTACTACCTTTATATTTAAATTTAGCACGGTATTGCGCTGCAGTCATATCGGTTTGCGAAATATAACCCGGCAAGAATTCTGCCCATGGATCATATAATCCATAAAACTCCTCAAAGCTTGAAATCGTTCCATCCTGATTTCTAAACTGCATTACGCCATCTTTATCCAAACCTGCTGTTTCCAATACGTACATACCATTCATCGGACGACCTTCCTGTGCCTCTGGTGCATAAGCCTTCGGATCATTCATAACCTTAAGTAACTTATTGTCGTTATGTGCAATATTGAAGTCCGTTGACCAAGAAAACCTATCTGTCTGAATCTGACGGCTTGAAATCGTCAACTCAATACCTTGATTGCGTGCTGAAGCCCAGTTAACCTGCACATTTTGGAATCCATTTTCCAAAGGTAGTGCGCTGAAGCCAATTAGGTCAGAACTTTTCCTGTTATAATAATCAACGGTAATATTCAGTCTATTTTTCCACAGCCCCAGATCAATTCCAGCATTATAGGATTGTGTGCGTTCCCATCTCAATTTATCATTGGCAGGCATTCCAACTACCACAGAACCTTCTGGATAACCTGGAAGTATAGTTGCATTTTTATACTCTCCAACAATAAAAGGATAGGTATTCCGGTCCACATTCCCCTGGATACCATAAGATGCACGTACACGAAGATCCGATAGCGCTGTTTTTCCTTTAATAAACTCTTCTTCTAATACATTCCACGATCCCGAAAGCGACCAAATTGGCAAAAACCGATATTTTGGATCCACACCAAACATATTTGAGCCATCATAACGAATACTACCATTGACGTTGTACTTACGATCAAATGTATAGGTCGCATTTCCATAGAATGAAGCGTAAGAGTTTTCAATAAATCCTTTTTTATACGGGTTGAATCGTTGATCTTCTTGATTGTTACTATTTGGAAAAACAATACTTTGCGTAGTCAAAGTTGCTGGATTATAGCCAAATCCTTTAGTTGAAACGATTTTATTCGTACTACGCCGCAACTCTGTTCCTCCCATCAGTTCCAGCTCATGTTTATCATTCCAAGTTTTGTTATACTTTAAGTAAGTTTTCCAATTATATTGGAAAATACTATTATAGTCATTTTCAATCTTACCTCCAGTTGGCAGGAAATACTTGTTCGTTTTACTAACAGCATCATAATATCGTGTAGCAGCACGCAATTTTCGGGTATTATAGCTTTCCTGATCGGCAAATTTTTCTGTGCTGTTTTCATCAAACTGCAGACCAAATTCGGAGCGTAAAGACAATTGTGGAACAATGGTATATTCCAGGTAACCGATCGCTTTCAGCGCCTTATTTGTTAATGTATATTTGGTATTCTCGCGCTCCTCTACAGCATTGAAAGGAATATAGGTATCTCTTTCGTAGCCTTCAATATCCGGATCATAATTGTATTTCCCAAATTGATCACGTACAGTCAAGTAAGGGTTAACCGAACGTACATAATTACTTGGATTAGTAAACCCGTCCGCCTCCTGGATCGGGTTCTGCCTATTTGAAATGGATCCGAGTAGATTAATTCCAGCTTTGAATCTGTCGTTAATATTGAAGTCATTATTTAATGTCAAAGAATAACGGCGAAGATCAGCTCCTTTTGTAGCTCCTTTTTCATCATAAAAACCACTGGACAAATAATAGCGATGTCCGTCATTACCGCCTGAAATTGATGCTGAATACTGCTGGTTGACCGCCTGACGGTATAATTCTTTCCCCCAATCCGTCTGTTGTGCGCGCAATTGACTTATCGACTGCTGCACTTCTGGTGACAAAGCCGCTAAACCACCCGAACGGTAAGCATCCAATGCATTTGCTTTGTTTAGGATACGCATAACCGCCCCCTTATCCGTACGATAATTTAAATCGGTTCGGTCGGCCATCAATAGTTCAAAGTCCACCTTTTCATTGGCATCCATCAGGTTGAGGTTACTGAAGTCCGGGCGTTGCGTCACAAAGGTGTTTGCTGACACCTGCAATTTTGCAGGCCCAGATTTCCCCCTTTTTGTGGTAATCACAATCACGCCATTTGCCGCCCGGGCACCATAGATTGAAGTCGCTGCAGCATCTTTTAAAACGGTAATATCGGCGATATCATCGGGATTGATACCCGCAATCGGAAGATTGTTCAGACTATTCAAATTGTCTTTATCAATTCGATTGGGTAGTTCTGCCCCTTCAATCGGCAATCCGTCAATAACCCATAGTGGATCCTGTGTACCATTCAGTGATACTGTACCACGGATACGGATCTGTGGTGCACTATTTGGTCCACCATTAAAATTGCTCAACTGCAAACCTGCTACCTGACCAGCAAGCATTTCATCGATCGATGCAACCCCCGTCTGTTTGATGTCTGCTACATTGATTTTATTGTAAGCCGTCGTATTCTTACGCTTTTTGATATCCGTATAACCTGTTACGATCACCTCATCCAAGGATTCACCACTTGGTTGCAGCAGGATTGTTTTATGATCCTGGAATACCGGCACCTGAATACGCTGGTACCCGACATAGCTAATCGTTACATATTTTAAATTACTAGGCACTTTTAAGCGAAATTCACCAGCCGCATCGGTCAATGAACCCAATGCCGACTGCTGCACCTGATTAGGTACACCGATATCTTCTGCTACTGCCGAACTTTCAACGACAACCGTCGCCCCCACGACCGGTTTTAACGTGACCGCATCCAAAACCTTTCCTTTCAGTTCCCTGGATTCCTGCGCATGCGCAACGTGCACACACATGAAGGTCAACGGTATTAAAAACTTATTCATTTTGGTAGATGTTAATATATTAGTTTAATTCTAAGGTATTTGCAATACGTAGTAAAAGATCCATGTAATGCGATTTTGTAGTCGCGTCACCTGTCCGCTGCTTTTGTTTCAGCAACTGGTAAATCTCATATAGTTCAGCACGTTTATAGGTCAACATATCGGAAGTACGTATCATGCCAGTGACATGTACATTCCGAAGTCCCGTTTGTGAAGAGGATGCATGTTGCGGATGTAAACATAGATCAGGTTGTGTCGCTTCAACCAGTTGCTCAATGCCTGCCAGTTTCTTCGCATTTAATTTCTCCATGGATTTGTTTGTAGATACCATCAGAACATCCACATAGTTTTGTTGTAGCATCCGTGTTTTAAGGTCCAACGATTGTCCACTGATGGTTTTAGCAAAGATCGTCTGACGTACAGAAATTAGAAACTCAGGTGCACTCCATGCTTTTCTACTTCCAAAAAGATTTTCCATCTCAACCATACGCAGCAAACGTTCATCGTTGACCAGTTTATACAACATGGCATACTGAAACTCACGTTGTAGGTTATAAGGAGCATACTCAAATGGTCCTATTGGAGAATCTTTCAATGGAAAAGTTTTTGCCATCAGCTCTGGGACGAACAACCACTCGGGCATGTAAAAAACATTCTTCTTGAGATATTCCAAAGCACGTACTTGTTTGTCTTTTGGTACTGGACTATAGGCATCTTTTTGATCACCCAAAACAGCATTTTCCAGGTATATTCCCCCGATATTATTTAAGACATGGTCAGCATACGCGTACCATTGTCCGACTACACCCATATATAATTTACCGGCACGGTAGTAATCATCACCTACATTAGTGGTCCAGTTGATAATATTAGGCATCATACGACGCAGATTCAGCATGCCATATTCACCAGCTTTCATCGCGTCGTCACCAAGATCTTCCGATTGAGCCCGCGGATCAACGATATTTTTAGAATCTTGCTGTTCACCGTAATGGTAAATAGGATCATGTACATGGCTGTCAATTTCCTTTCTCAACAAAGGAATTTCATCCCAAGGTTGCGTTTTGCCATACCAACGGTAAGCCCAGCCAATGGCATACTTGTCGTAAGCACCGATCACGGGAGTGATCTGTTCCACACCATCTTCGGGTTGTGCCACATAATTGAAACGAGCGTAATCCATAATTGAAGGAGCAGTCCCCCCCATTTTGGCGGTGAAGCTTTTGCTACGCAATGAATCAACAGGAAAACTTGCCGAGGAGCCCATGTTATGCATAAGACCCAAAGTATGGCCAATTTCATGGGAAGAAACAAAGCGAATGGCATGTGCCATTTTTTCATCCGAAAACACATTGGATCGTACCGATGTATCTACTATACCTGTTTGTATACGCATCCAGCTATTTAAAATCGTCATGACGTTGTGCCACCAGATCACATCGGCTTCAAGGATCTCCCCCGAGCGCGGATCGACCACTGAAGGTCCCATGGCGTTAGCCTGAGCAGATGCTGCATAAACGATCGAGGATACATTGGCATCATCGGGATCAAATTTGACACTATCCGGCTGTTGTTTGGCCAGAATTGCATTTTTGAAACCAGCAGCTTCAAAGGCAACCTGCCAATCATGAACTCCATCGATGATGGCTTGTCGCCACTGTTTTGGTGTCGCCGGATCTAAATAAAAGACAATCGGTTTCTTTGGTTCGACCAACTCCCCTTTCAGATACCGCGCTTTATCTTCGTCACGCGGTTCTAAGCGCCAGCGATTGACCAGATTTTTCTTATCCAGTTCCTGTTGTTTATCATTAAAATACCAACGTGGTGAAGTAAAGAAACCTACTCTTGGATCTGCAAACCGCGCAACCATAGGATTTTCAGGCAATTCGTAAAGGTTACTTGTAATTTCTAAAGAAACCGGTACAGATTCATTACCTTCAGTCACCTTGGTAGAGAATACAGACTTCACAACGATATTATTCGCATAGGATTTAATGTCTTCAACGGTAGATATACTCGTTTTAGGTGAAGTTCCCAAACCCAAAGACGTAAACACATCCGTAAAGCTTTTTTCTGAACCGTCAAATACTTTATTGACTTTGATCACCACGGCACTTGAATCTTTTGAATAGCTTTCAATCTTAAAAGATTCGATATAAGAAGGACGGTAGTTATCATAAACTGAAGCCGCAATCGCATCACCCTTAGGTACTTCGACCTGCGGTTTAATCTCCGAAACCCACACTTCTTTTTTCTCCTTACGATGGGTAAAACGAATGACCTTATTTTCATAATTCATCCCTTTGTTTACCCCAGCCTCATTCAAGGCCAACGGTACAGAGGATAGCTTTTGGATCAACAATATATCTTGCCCCATCTTTTTCAATGGAATTTCAAAGTAGTAGTTGTTTTCTTTACGGATCACAGTAAACATTCCACTATCCACACGCGCATCTTTCAACAATTTGTCGTATGCAGCTGTAGAATCTTTCTTTGCCGTAGAATCTTTGGCAGAAGTAACCGTCTCTTTTTTTCTTAAACCTACTGTTTGCAATAATGAACAAGATTGCATTAGACCCGCCGAAAATAAAAGACCAATGGCTAGCTTAGTATAAGTGTTTTTCATCAAATAATTATTTTTGAGCTCGCTTTCAAAGGCATAAATGAGCTCGTGGCATTCTATTTGTTTTTCACTGGTGACGACGTAACATCAACCGAATATCCATTGTTGATCCTAAGCCTGTTTTAGCTTCGGATTTTGAATCAGAAAGTAATTGCATCTATTCCATGGAGGTCAATCATAAGTTGCACTTTATAAAGACCTTGGCATTTTATGGGATAAGATTAGGCTAATCACAAACTAAAACCGCTGGATTAAGAGCCAAATTTGTTAAAAATATTGTACAGAATAATACATAAAGGGATGAACACGTAGTTCAGAGTGATGAACACGCACTATAAAAACATGAATACGCAGACACCTCCAATTTCATTATTCATATACAGCATTATGCGAGTGGTAATCGCACAATAAATTGCCCCGACGCTATCCCAAAATGAAAACCTGCCATGGCATAGTAACTATAGATGGATGACAAATAATTGAGCCCGTACCCTTCACCTTCAAGCTCTGCTCCCTGTCTGGGCTGCCAGTTGTTGCTAACCTCCAGCAAGTTGGTTTCGGGTATATAGATTAAACGAATAGTAAGCGGATTCTCTTTCGAAATGCGTGTATGCTTTATCGCATTCTCAATCAGCATTTGCAAACCCAAACGTGGAATTTTCTGTTCTAATAATTCTCTTGGAATATTTATATCCATATCCTGCAATGCCGCGCCGAACCGCACCTGCTGCAAAAAGAAATAGGCTTTGGCCAATTCCAGTTCCTCCCTTAGCGTAGACCATTCGGCCTCATCTGTACGCAACATTTTACGATAAACCTTGGTCATCTTTCCAATAAATGACTTGGCCAGTTCATCGTCTTTTCCGATCAGGTACTGAAGCGACCCAAATGTATTGAAGAGAAAATGTGGATTGATCTGTTGTCGCAATTGTACAAGGCGCATCTGCGTATATTCATTTTCCTGCTTCAGGGCCAGCAATTTCAATTGCTGAATCTTGCGTCGCTCCATAACATTAAAATAGATCAATACCATCGCCACCAACATCAACCCTACACCGAGCAAGATACTATAGGTCAACAATTCCTGAATTTCCTCTTCGATACTCAACAAGAGAACATACACCTTGATTTCGCCACCAACAAACAGAATGTTACAGGGATAGGAATTAACCATCACGTCCAGCTGCAGAAAATCTGACTGAACAATTTGCCCCTGTTTTGACACAGCGGCAGTATTTCTCTTTCCCCACTTTCGATTATCGGGAGAATACACACAGATGCCGCGGTCATCATAGATCTCAAAATAAGCCCGCCTTCCGAAATTGAGCTTCGCAAAATAAGCATTCAGCCTTTCGATATCCATATAGATATGATATAGCCGATGATTTATTGTTCGTGTCCGTAACAATGTTAGCATCCTATGGCTCATATAATCAGGTTGACCAACCGGGATAATGACCAATAAGGAATCACCACTCTCCTTTGGATCAAAAGTGGGTTGTTCCAATATTTTTTTTTCAGAAAGGTACAGATCCTGCTGTAGCAATTCCAATTGCTTTTTGACAAGAAACATATTCTCATCCGCAAAATCGATCAAGATTCTTTTCTTAAGACGATCAACTTTATGATGGATAACACCGAGCAATCCCCCTCCTACCAGCAGCAACAACAACAAACAGACAATCAGGATAATACTATTTTTCTGTTCGGCATTTTTAAATCGAAATTTCACGGCGCAAAAATACATCAAAATTTTCAAAGCTTTAGCAAACAAGTTCATAAGAAAGGCTCTAACCCAGCCTTTTGTCAATGAAAAACGACATAATCCAAGCTCTTTTCAAAATAAATGCATCATATAACTGAGATTAATAATAATTTTCTGACTTTTGTAACCACAAAAAATTACAAAGTGTCAAAAGCTACATTTATAAAGGTTGTGAAACGTATCGCTATCGTTTTTGCAAGCATCATAGTCTTACTCGTTATCAGCATATTATCCATCCCTTATATATTCGAAAATGAAGTCAATAGCAAGGTCAAATCACTGGTAAACGAACATATCAAGGGCGAGTTAAACTACGCTAAAGTGAGATTAACCTTCTTTGACCAGTTTCCACTGCTGACAGCGTCGATGGATGATGTCTTATTAAAAGGTGCCGAACCTTTTAAGAACGATACACTACTTGCCGCAAAGAAAGTAAGTTTTGGTGTGGATTTGATGAGCCTGCTCAAATCCAAAATTGTCATCAATAAATTCATCGTGAACAGCGGAAAGATCAACATCCTGGTAGACTCCCTGGGTAATGCCAATTACAACATTTATAAATCTAGCCCCGCTGATTCCACAAAAACACAAGACAATTCCGAAAGCAGTGCTTTAGCCTTCCAACTGATTAAACTGGAAAAAACCAATCTACATTACGAAGACCGCTCTATTCCGCTTAAGATAGAAGCTAAGGATTTGGAATATGAAGGCAAAGGGGATCTCATGTCAAATATATTTGACTTAAATACACGGGCAAAAATTGCATCTTTCTCCTTCTCTTTTGACAACGAACTATATGTGGACCGAAAATCAATTGATGCCAATTTACTTACACGTATCAATACCAACAACTTGTCGTTCGTATTTGAACGAAACGATATCAAGATTAACCAGCTACCGGTTCGATTCAGAGGGCTCCTGTCATTTATATCCCATGGATATCACCTTGATTTTAAATTGAAATCACAGGAAAGTACCCTGGCCGAATTACTTTCATTAGTCCCAAATAGCTACGCTTCTTGGATCAAGGACCTCTCCGTGAAAGGTACATCTGAGGTTTTTGTTAATCTAGAAGGTGATTATATTGTCGACAACAACAAAATGCCTAATCTTTCACTTGGGCTCATGGTCAACAATGGCTTTCTCGCGTATAAACAATCCACCAATCCGCTAACAGACTGGAACGCCAAATTACGGATAGACTTGCCGGCACTGAATCCGGACTCGCTACAAATTGATCTTAAACAATTTGACTTTAAAGTTGCTTCAGGCTATTTCAATGCACAGGGTAAAATAGCCGGACTACACCCTGTAACCGTGCATGCCAACATAAAAAGTGATCTTAATCTCGATAAACTCCATGCCTCGCTACAGTTTCCCGATTTTTCTTTCGGTGGGAAATGGAATCTTGACGCAAAAATCGACGGAACATACGCCAAAGCTATTCGTAAGGTAGGACTTCAAAAACGCGAACAGGAATACGTCGCATCCATTCCTACTTTTGATATCAAAAATACACTCGTAGATGGTAAATTCAAATTGGCTAACCTCCCACAGGGATTGGACAAAATTGCTTATCGTCTGGAAGCAAAAGATCCCGATGGCCAGTTAAAAAGTGCATCAATAGCAATCCATGACATTTCTGTTCAGGCACTTAACAACTATATAAAAGGATTTATTTCAATAACAGATTTTAATAAAATTGCAGTCAATTCGGATTTAAAGGCATCATTTAATTTAGCAGATATCAAAAATTTCTACCCAATTAAACAAGTCGAATTGGCGGGATTGGTGGATGTCAACCTCATAGCAAAAGGTTATGTGGATCTCAAACGAAACATTTTTCCCGAAACCAATACGTCCGTCGTGATGAAGAATGGCTTGATCAAGTCAAATGATTATCCTATCCCGATGGAAAATATTCAGGTCGAAGCTTTTGTCAATAGCGAAAAAGGTTCACTTCGAGATCTGAATGTCAAAATTCTACCGATATCATTTACATTTGCGGGTGAACCTTTTTTCTTGAAAGCAGACCTCAAGAACTTCAATAACATCAAATACAACATACAGTCCAAGGGTAAGCTCAATCTCGGCCCTATTTATAAACTCTTTGCATTGGATGGCACCAATGTCGATGGCTTTATCTATACAGATTTCAGTTTAAAAGGCTTACAGAGCGATGCCACCAATGGTCATTATAACCGACTCCAAAATAGCGGTCGGTTAAGTATTGGAAATATCCAAGTTCAGTCCGACATGCTTCCACAGCCTATTGCAATTAGAAGTGGGAACTTCAGTTTTAATCAGGAGAAAATGAATTTCGATAAATTCCTGGTTGCCTATGCTAAGAATAATATTTCCATCAAAGGATACCTCAACAATATTATTAATTATGCAACAAGTAGTCAAGCACCGTTAAAAGGTCAATTTACACTCAGCAGCAAGAAAATCAATGTGGATGATTTTATGGTTTTTGCCGCCCCTAGTTCGTCTACAACAGCAAGCTCCTCCGAAAGCGGTGTGGTTCTTCTCCCCAAAAATTTGGACGTTCAGGTCTTAGGGCTTGTCAACGCTATATCATATAACAAAATGAATATCAAAGATTTCAAAGGGGACCTACAGGTAAAAGAAGGTAAGATGACACTGAATAAGACAAACTTTGAAATCGCGGGACTGAAAGTAGATATGAACGGAAGTTATCGTCCCATAAATCCACGTAGAGCAAGTTTTGATTATGCGGTGAAAGCCGACAGCTTTGATATTCAACGCGCTTACAAAGAGATACCGATGTTCAGAGAAATGGTTAGCTCTGCCAAAAATGCTTATGGCCTTGTTTCATTGGATTACAAATTGGGTGGCCTATTGAATGGCAATATGCAACCAGTGATGCCTTCTATCGTCGGCGAGGGATCCTTAACGCTAAATCAGATTAAGTTCAGAGGCTTCAAACTACTCAATGGAATTAGTCAATCTACTTCCAAAGAAAAATTGAAGGATGGCGAAGTAAAAAAAGTTGTTATTAAATCCCATATCAAAAATAATGTGATGACCATCGAACGCACGAAAATGAGAATGATGGGATTCAGGCCTCGCTTTGAAGGTCAAGTGACCTTAGACGGACGTATGAACCTAGGTTTTAGACTGGGCTTACCTCCTTTTGGAATCTTTGGGATACCTATGCGAATTACGGGCACTCCAGATAACTTTCACTTAAAAATGGGAAAATACAAAGAAGAGGATCTCGATATGGACATGGATGATGAGGACAGTAAAGTATATAAAGAATCTCAAAAAGTGCAAGAAACACAGGCTAAGTAAACGCGCAATTAGTTTTAGTAAATTCAGTCGACACAATAGTGCTGAATTAAAAACGTTATTAAGTTAACAGAAAGATTTGTTAACTTAATAACGTTTTTAATTGTTGAAAACTATGAGATACATACTAATTATACCCATTGCGGTTCTATCCATCTGCAGTTGGTCCAGTTTCAATACCGTTAACGACCAGAAAAACCCCTTATACGGGAAAGTATTCCGTGAGATCAATGAAATTGCTGAATTAAAATCTTATACCTACACAACTGGCGCACTTATTGAAACCGACAAGAATGCACAGGGCGATTATCGCTTTGCTGCCGGCTATTTTACAAATGCCAAAAATGGTGTTTGTATTTTAGAGGAATTGTTACCCGATGATAGCAAAGGTAAAGTCAAATACAAGATTTTGGATACCATCAATATCCAAAAACTGAAGTCCAACGAGCAGCTCAGCTTATGCAACTGCAAGCAAGGTGACAAACCAAACAGTGAAATTATAGCCATTAGCCGGGTCGATGAAAGCAAAGAATATTTCGACAAAATCGTCAAAGCATGGCGCATGGATACCAAAAGCCAGAAAATTATTCCTTTAAAAGACACAAAAGGTATAAGCTGTCTTAATGAAGGCTACGGCATCTAGTAGCGACAGTTTTTTAAATCAATCCGTCAGCCTTCAACTTGTCAAACACATGCAAAACGCCAATGACCTGGATCGGTTCTTCCTGGTACTCTTGGTGTGAAAAATAACGAACGGCGCCAATCTCATTACTGGGTTCGATCTGCTCTGTTAATGGATACAGAAAACAATCTTGTTCCATGATAACCTCTGGCACAAGCCCGTATGCCGGGGCTGTAACATGGCAATAATAAGATATTTTATCCGGATCCAGATTGATATTTAGCTCCTCCAAAATCTCACGACGAAGGGACTGCAGGGCTTCCTCCCCCGCATCAATCTTTCCACCCGGCAGGTACCATGCCTTTCTATTGTTGCTATACGCTAATAATAATCTATCTTCCTTAATACTCACTAAACCCGCTGTAGGCAAACATTTTGTTGTTGTCATGAAATGTATTATAAGCTATTACTGATTAAATACGCTAGATGTGAAATTACTTCTTTTACGACATTTATCAAAGCGCAACAGCTAATTTGGAGAATCCTTCATTAAAACTTTGCACAAAATCAATAGAGAGGCTAATCAATATCCCGAAACAGCATGGGCTAGTTTCTCTTTAAGCACAAGCTTCCGTAGACTCTTCAAAAAAGTCTCCGCATGATTTATGGTAAAACACAGCGGCGGTAATAGACGGAGCGTATAGCGTCCTGCATATCCTGTAAAAATCTTTTCAGAAAACAGCAGTTCTTTGCGCAGATGTCGAATATCGTTTTCAAACTCTACGCCAATCATCAAACCTTGCCCCCTAACTTCACTCACGCCATGAATTTTTCTTAATTCTGTCAACAAAAATTCACCTACAGCTGCGGCATTATCAATCAATTGCTCCTTTTGAATTACATCAAGTACAGCCAGAGCCGCCGCGCAGACCGCATGACTACCACCAAAAGTAGTCCCCAATTGTCCTATGACCGGCTTTATCTTAGGCGAAATAATTGTTGCCCCCATCGGCAGCCCATTTGCAATCCCTTTGGCCACCGTAATTAGATCGGCTTCTATCCCTGCATGCTGATGTGCAAAGAAAAGTCCCGTGCGCCCATACCCGCATTGAATTTCATCCAAAATAAGCATGGTCCCAGTTTTCGTGCAAATTGCTCTTACTTCCTGTAAGAAACTAGGACTTGCCCGATGAATTCCCCCGACACCTTGAATAGGTTCGATAATGACCGCACAATATTCTTCCGTTTCCAATTGTTTTTTCAAACTGGAGATCTCATTGAAAGGTGTAAAGACAAATTGTTCACTTTCATTTAATGGTGCACGAATTGACTGGATATCCGTTGCCGCAACCGCAGCGGAGGTTCTCCCATGAAACGCATTTGACATCGCCAATACTTTCCTCCTTCCCGTATGGAACGAAGCTAACTTCAGTGCATTTTCATTTGCTTCAGCTCCCGAATTACTGTAAAAAATAGCATACGTCGGATAACCACAGGCACTGCCTAAGCGTTCGGCCAAACGATCCTGAAGATCGTTTGTAACTGCATTTGAATAAAATCCGATCTTGTTCATCTGTTGTATAGTTTGCTCAATAACATGCGGATGACTATGCCCAACAGAAATAACGGCATGACCACCATAGAGATCTAGATAGGCCTGCTGCTGTTTATCATAGACAAAGCAACCAAGGGCTCGTTCGATCGCAATATCAACTTTCTCAAAAACGGGAAATGGTTTCATGAATGACTTAGAATTAGTAAAACTCAAAAATCCACTTAAATCCCCTTTCATTCCTAGTCCAAGATGGTTATTTATTACTAGTCCAGCCGACACAGGCAATAAACAAAATAACTCATCTTAAATAGAATAGCGCAGCACTGCTCATGCGCCATCTATCGAATGTATTTTAATCCTGCAGAACAATTGTATATTTGAACAATTACCCGATACAACAGCCTCATGCTTAGACCTTGGAATTTAACGATAGATATTGACAGATCCTCTTCAAAAGCAATTTACATCCAAATAGCGGATAACATTGCTGCTGATATTCAATCTGGTAGATTGCCGAAGGGAACGGCCTTACCGAGTAGCAGATCTCTTGCAGCCCAACTAAAATTAAACCGAAACACGGTAATTGATGCCATACAGTTGCTGTTGAGTGAAGGTTGGCTGGTTAGTCAAGCACGTAGAGGTATATTTGTAGCGGCCCAATTACCTTATGGCTCGAACCTATATGTTGCACAAAAGATCGAATTATCTGATCATCAGCCTCCAACACGCATTATATTCGATGACGGTAATCCAGACAGTAAGATTGCCCCGGTAGAACAGCTCGGACGGGCCTATCGCCAAATTTTTAAACGTAGCGCACGTTGGAAAATGATGGGATATGCCGATCCCCGAGGTCATCTAGATTTTCGTGAAGAAATCGCCAATATGCTCAACATCGAACGCAACATGCACATCGATAAAAACAAGCTATGCATCAGTCGTGGAAGCCAAATGGCCATGTACCTGGTCGCCCAATGCCTATTGCAGCACGATGATTATATCTTTGTAGAGTCCCCTGGATACCATTCAGCCTGGAAGATCTTTGAAAAAGCCGGCGCGAAATTGATTCCTATCCCTGTCGATGCCGATGGTCTTATCGTTGAAGAACTGCTGCCGCATTTATTGAAAAAGAGCAATATTAAGGCGCTGTACCTTACCCCACATCGACAGTACCCAACCACTGTCACATTAAGCAAAGAACGGAGATCACAATTAATAGCATTATCCAACCAATATAACTTCACGATCATCGAGGATGATTACGACTACGAATTTCATTTTGAACAAGTTCCCTATTACCCGCTCGCTTCACAGCAGGAACTGATCAATACAGTTTACATTGGTACACTGAGCAAAGTTGTCGCACCAGCACTCCGTATCGGTTATCTTGCGACGAGAAACGAGCATTTGCTCCAGCAGATTACCGAACTTCGCTACATCATCGATATCCAAGGTGACAATATTATGGAGCAAGCTGTACTGGAACTCATTCAGGATGGAACAATTCGTAGACATATCCGAAAAGCAACGCAGCTTTACAAAAGGAAACGTGATTTTATGATCGCCCAATTGGACAAACATCTGCAGAACCATGTGAACTATATTTCTCCACAAGGGGGATTGGCGGTTTGGCTATCTTTTAAACATCAAATCGACTGGGCATTTTTATTCCAAAAATTAAAGGAAAGATCAGTACATATACCGCATCCCGAAAACTACATCAGAGAAAATGTTTTTGGCGGAATACGGCTTGGCTACGGATCCTTATCAGAGGAATTGATCGAAGAAGGAATAGTCATTTTGGCTGAACTTTTGGAACAGGCAAAACTCTCCTCCTAATGGTTTGAAACACAAAAAGCAACTAGACTATTTTCCAATTCGGACGGACTTCATTAGATTAAAATTCTGAAAAAACAAGCACATTCAATATTTAATTCCGCCTCATAAAGACCGATTAAAAGATTAGTATAGGTAATACGTAAAAAACAGTTAAAAATGCTGATAAAACGTAATTATTTTGTCAAAAATCAATTTTTTCACTTATTAATCGCATAAATTAACCGTAGTTTTACGGCGCAAAAGACACACGAGTAATTCCTAATAGGATAGCTATATAATAAGAGAGAGAATAGAGTACATTAATTTATGACTGAGAGAATACCCAGCAGGCCATATGCAGCAATAACTGGTATTGGCGGATATATTCCACCGAATAAAAGATCGAATACAGATTTGGAGCAGTTTTGCGATACATCCGATGAGTGGATTATCAAACGCACAGGTATTAAGGAGCGGAGAATTTTAGAAGAAAATCTTGCCACATCAGACATGGCTGTAAAAGCTATACAAGATTTGGCAACACAATATCATAAAAATCTGAACGATGTAGATGCCCTAATTGTGGCGACTTCTACACCTGATATGCCTATGCCGGCAACAGCAAATATCATTTTAGAAAAATTAGGTCTTACCAATGTTTGGGCTTTTGATGTCAATGCTGCGTGCTCTGGATTTTTATATGCCTTAGATATGGCTTCTGCTCTCGTTGAGACTGGACGTTATAAAAATGTACTCGTAGTCGGAGCCGACAACATCAGTACTTATGTCGATTTAAAAGACCGTTCAACCAATATTCTTTTCGGTGATGGCGCTGGTGTGATATGGCTTGAGCCATCTCTAGAAGGTGGAATTATGGATGCCTATCTATGTAGCAATGGAGCGGGAAAAGAATTTTTAAAAATTGAAGCCGGCGGTTCTTTGTATCCAATCGACAGCAATCTTCCTGTTAACGACAACAGATTCCTGAAACAAGATGGTAAAACTGTATTTAGACATGCTGTTCAGTCTATGAGCGATGCGTGCAATACGGTTTTGCAACGCAACAACCTACAGATTGAAGATATCAATTGGTTAATCCCACATCAGGCTAATCAGCGCATCATTGATGCCGTTGGGCGTAGTCTTAATATACCACAAGATAGAGCGTTAAGTAATATCGAATACCTAGGAAATACCATTGCTGCAACGATTCCACTATGTATCTGGCAAAATATTAAAAAATTAAATACCGGTGATTTAGTCATGTTAACCGCCTTTGGTGCCGGTTTCTCTTGGGGAGCCAGCATATTTAAATGGATGATTTAAGCGATCAAAAACTTTAGTCGTCATAAATTCACACTAAAATAAAACCCCAGGAATCAATGATTTCTGGGGTTTTTCTTTATTTCCCGCTACCAAAAACAGGATCGCCCTTGCGCAAGAAGAATCGAACCTATCCTCTTTTTTACAGGCAGCACCGTGAAGAAGAAAGGAATAAATAATGGGGAGTTTATAGGGACCTTATACGGACCTTATAGGGACCTCATTCGGATAAAAGCGTCTAAAATCCGATTTAATTCCCAATGAAGTCCCAATAAAATCAGTATTATTTCAGAAGATGTCCTCCATTTATCCTCTCTTTTAATGGCAAAATAAAAGGGGGCTTTGCATCGCAAAGCCCCCTTTAAAACTCCAATAAAACCTACGCTTTTAATAATTTAATGACAAGCCCACACCAAAGCCCATATCACTATCATAATGCGTTCTAAAAGCCATATTTTTGGTGATGACATAATTTAGTCCCGCCATATATTCAAGGTCCGAGTTGACCATAAAATCACCACGGATTCTTCTAGCGATCGGAATATCTTCTCGCATCAGCTGCAATCTGACAATACCATCGTGATACACCTCCGCCTGAAAATTGACCAACATGGGTAAAGTATACATAAAACCCAGACTTAAGGCTTTGCGACTATCTTTTTTATTGGCCTGTCCAAAAATATTTTTCTCATGTTCATCCTCCCCCATACGGCGATAACGATAATCAAAACCTACAAATGGCATAAACCATTGCATCTTCCCAAAGTATCTACCCAGGTGGGTTTCCACCTCATAGCCATGCATATCATTATACCCTAATCGCCATTCGGAACCAAGCTGCCAACGCGCATTCTGAAACATGGCCTGACCGTCATTTCCATTGGTCGCAAAATCATTTTGCGCCATAAAATGGGTCATATTACTTTCCATTTGCAATTCCTTATAGGCTTTGGCTTTGTCTGGAAGATTGGGATTTTTATAATCGTCCACAGCAAACACGCGGTTCATCCCAGCCATCATATGATACAGAATATGGCAATGAAAAAACCAGTCCCCTTCTTCATTTGCTAAGAATTCGATCGTATCCGTCTCCATCGGCATGATATCAACCACATTTTTCAATGGCGCTTTTGATCCTTTTCCATTCAACAGTCTAAAGTCAAAGCCATGCAGATGTATTGGATGACGCATCATCGAATTATTATAGATGGTAATGCGCAATACCTCACCCTTTTTTACAGGTATCTTATCCGTTTCAGAGAGAATTTTATTGTCCATGCTCCATACATAACGACTCATATTTCCCGTAAGCGTAAATTTAAGATCTCGTATCGGCGCTTCTTTAGGCAGTTCCGTCGCCTGGGGAGATTCCAACATCGCATAGTTTAGCGTTACAATATCGCCCAATGCATTAGCATTATAACGATTTGGATCTTCTTCCATCTTCATTTGTCCATGATCCATACCGCTATGTTTACTGTGATCTTCCTTTTTCTTTCCATCACCTGTAATTTCGGGATACATCACCACATTCATATCCATCTGATTCAAGCTCATCTTCATGCCCATATCATTAAGGTCCCCATTCATCTTCATCATATCGTTCATCATCTTCATGCCTTCAAAATATTTAAGGCGGGGAAGTGGAGAAATCAACTGTTTGATGCCATTTCCGACAAAATAACTCGCAGATTGCGTTCGATCTTCTGTTGTTGCCATAAATTCGTAAGCTGTACCTTCATTTGGGATTGTTACAACGACATCATAAGTCTCCGATACGGCAATCATCAATCTATCGACCTCCACCGGTACCACATCATTCCCATCATTGGCAACAACGGTAATTTTGCCACCTGCATAGCGCAGCCAAAAATAAGACGAAGCACCGCCATTGGAAATTCGTAAACGCACTTTATCTCCTGCTTTCAAAGCTTTACCATTCACCGATTTTAAATCCGTGGAATGAGCCCCGTTCATCAAGACCTTATCATAATACACATCACTGACATCCATTGCCAGCTGACGTTTCCATTCATTCGTAACTTTCGTCTTAAACTTCCCTTCTTTAATAGCTTCAACGTACGATTGTGTAGCCCCTTTTTTTATCGCGGCCCAATCGTTGGCCGTGTGTAACATCCGCTGAATGTTATTGGGGTTATAATTTGTCCATTCACTCAATATGACCGGAATCGTGGGTAAATCATCAATTCCTTTCCGGAAAGTCTTATCATCTGCACGCTTGTTGAGAATAAGACTACCATACATACCGATCTGTTCCTGCAGGCCGGAATGCGAATGATACCAGTGTGTACCGTGCTGGATTATCGGAAAACGATAGGTATAAGTCGAATTCGGCTTTATAGGTTCCTGCGTCAGGTGTGGCACACCGTCTTCTTTGTTCGGCAGAAAAATACCATGCCAATGTAGCGACGTACTCTCCTTTAACTCATTGTGAACAACAATTTCCGCCGTATCTCCTTCAGTAAAAGTCAGGGTAGGCATCGGAATCTGTCCGTTTACAGCGATTGCCCGTTTTGATTTGCCGGCATAATTGACAATGGTATCCCGTACATAAAGGTCATGACGAACCACTTTCTGGGCCAGCACTGTCAGTTGTGTCATCAATAGTAAAACAACCGTTAATATATTACTCTTTTTACGCATGTTCATTCATTTAATTGATTAGTATTCCATTTCCCATCGGTCCTACGCCATATTGGTAGACCAGTCTAGCCCCGTGATGCCCTGTGATAAATAGTATCACCGATAAACTTATCAACAAAATCAATATCAAATAGTTTATCCAAGCACCTGCACCTTTCCGCAATCCAACAAAATGCAGGACTGTTGTACTACTTGCTAGCCAAAAGCTGATCCAGGCAAAACGTTGATGGATCTCAAAAACCGTAAAGGCTCCTTCATCGGCATCGCCTGAAATATGGGTTGCGGTCTGAATTGCAGCAAGCGCTCCAAGTGTTCCCAATAACAACAATCCAAAAGTCAGCACAGTGAAAGGACGTCGATGTTTTTTTAACAATAAGGCACCAATATGACTAATCAACGCCGTCAACAAGAGTACAATCGGAAAATGCACCAATAGCGGATGTAAACTGGGCAGTCCTTCGAATAAGCTTTTCATTGTTTTATTGTATTGTTTCTACGATAGATCCACAGGTGGGCATTGATTGACCTAGATAAGGATTTTCAATTTTCTTTTGTGTGCTCAACCAATTGGCTCCTTTTCCATCACGATACATAGGGCAGTGTTGATAATAGACCGTAACTTCAGGTTTGAGAGATTTCATCAACACATACATATTTTTGGAAAGGGTCACAAAGTGCTCCCGCTGATGTTCATTTTCCTTAATTCCAGCGATATGTTCTGTATCGAAAGCCAATTTTCGTTGATATTCCTTCCAAAGCTTTCCTTGAACAGCATCCAATTGTTCGCTATTAACTTTTTCAATGGCGGCCTGGATTCCTTTCGCAGCTGCCTGTGCAGCCGCTCCATTATCCTTAACCAATGCATCTTTCAGTTCGAAATAGGCACTGTATAAGCCTGCAAAAGGACTGCTAGCCGTTTTAAGATTAACTTTCTCGGTGGATGATTCTATTTTTGCAGCCGTATTACTTACGCCGGCCGCCTCTTCTTTAGTCAAAGCGGTATCGCCTTTACCATTGCCGACAGCTATCGTTGCGGTATCCTCGGCAACAGCGACCATATAATCTGCATGTGTATTTTCCGATGTTGAATTGTTGCATGCAACGAATATCAAAGCCGTCGCCACAATTAGCATAAACTTTTTCATAATTAAGTGTATTTATAGGTTTAGATTTTTAATGTAATTTCGATAGTTTGCTTCGTTTTCAAAATAGGAAACTTCACCCTGATCGCCGGTAATTGCGATGGAAGCCGTCGCCTTATCTACTTCTTTTTTTGAAAAAGGATCGATGGCTACACGTACCGCAGCTTCTTGGGGTATGCGCTTTTTACACATTTCACAGCAGCCATAATAATCCTTACCCTCGTGTCTGACCAGCAATTGTTTTTTCCCCATAAAAGCATCATTCACCATACAAACTTGTGCTGTAGGCACAAGATCGCCTACCTTGTATTGAACGGACTGTACAGGCAAATTGATAGCAGGATCAGTCGAAACTATTCGATCTTCAGCTTGGGTATTCGTTTGTGAACCATCACAGGCCGTTAACGACAACACAACAACCGATAGGATAGCTAGGAAATAATTCATAACGCAGCCGATTAGTTTAACGTTTCCACTGTACTTCCGCAACTGATCATTTGTGCACCAAAGAATGGGTTTTTCACGGCATTCTCCTTACTTAACCAATGCGCTCCCTTGCCTTCATTAAACATGGGGCAATGCTGATAATAAATAGGTCCATCCACTTTAATCACCTTCAGAAGCTCATACAACGTATTTGAAAGAGATGCAAAAGCCACACGTTGCTTAGCCACATCTTTATTTTTAGTTATACCTGCCGCATCGGTTGCCAGCTTATTCATAACCTTCATCCATACCGTATGTTCATCATGGCTAAGTTTATTCATATCGACAGCTTTGATTGCTGCTTGAAATGCCTCTGCCTGAGCCGCAGCTGCCACCGCATCTGTCTTCACCAAAGCATCCTTTAGCGCAAAATAAGGATTTGTCAACAGTACAAATGCGGTCTTTTCATCGGCTGATTTTGTATTCGCCGAAGGTTGAATTGTTGTTTGTACGCCCTGGCTATGGTTCGTATGATCAACCTGATGTTCAGTGCCATTTTTTAATGCTGGTTTTAGGGCTCGTTCATATTGTTCAGCTTTTGCCAATTGGACATAAGCATCATCTGGAGCCAGAAATTTCTCATTGTCGAACCCCGCCAATGCAATACGCTTAAGGACCTCATCCGCGCTTGTTTTTGAAGAGTCGTAGGTAACAACTGCTAGCTTGGTTGTCTGATTCCAGTCAACTTTAGCAAATTGTCCGTCCTTGCCTTCTTTTTCAATGATCGTTTTAACAGCCGGAGTATTTCCAAAAATCTTTACAGTAGCTGTCTTTGCATTTTTAATTTGTGCATGTGTATGTTGGGTGGATAGTAATACAGGGATTACCAAACCAAGTAATGAAATTAATCTCATGATTATGATATGTAGTATATAAAAGAATACTGACGAAAAAACCCTTCTACAGCGATTTACTGTATTTGCGTATTGAATCCGATAGATTCAAAGGGATTTTCATAAGCTAAATAAACAGGGTTTTGGATAGAGAAACCGATCCAAAAAGACATAGCATAGGCTATCAGTCTAACATTAAGCGATCTGAGGAGGTTGCCAAATGGAAAAATAGGCATCTGCGCAATAAGGTTGTTTATAACGCGCATAAGCGTTTAATGCATCAGCATGTAAGGGTAAAATAAGCTGAGCTTCGATCACTGAAACAATAGGATTACATTGCAGGGAGGTGCGGCATGATTTTTCGCCACAATGTTTACCACAGTCATCCCCATGGTGATCTGATTTTGGCGATTCAGCTCTTTCATCTTTACAACAATCTTCTGTTCCGACGTCTTTTATATGTTGTCTTTCATCAAGACAACAGGATTTTTCTTCCTGTTTTGGCTTTTCGGACGGTTCGTGGCAGGCAAATAACCTATTTGGTGCTAAAAAAAGCCCCAGCATACAGATTACAAATACGATATTGCGTTTTGCCCACATAACGGATTAAATTTGAAAAGTAGAGATGTGCTACTTTGGAGGTAAATTTCGGTAGAATTTACGAATGTACAATTGTAATATTTCTTATTTTGTTTATAATATTTTGATTTGCTGTATTTCCGATTCTCGGCCTGACCACATAAAAACTATTTTTCGAGTCCTTTGATCCAGTTAAGCATCAACAGACAGCCGGGTGCATACACTCCTCCATGATCAAAACCCTGCAGTTGGTACAACGAGGTTTTGGTATGCCCAACCTGTTTTAAGATCGCTGCCAAATGTGCGTTTTCCTCAAACCGTGCGGCCATTTCCAATTGTTGATCGCCGGTGATCAGGAGAATTGGAGGTGCATCCTTCCGGGCAAAAGAAAGTGGTGCAAACTGGTCAATCTGGGGGATCACCATAGATTGACCACGTTCCTTTTTAATTGTATAATGCGTATTTGTTTGCCCACTAATCGGCGCCAGCCCTTTTATATTATTTGCATCAACACCAAATTTTTGAAGGTAATGTTTATCCAAACCAACCATTAAAGCCAGGTATCCGCCTGCAGAATGCCCCGACACATAAATTTTTGAGGGGTCTCCACCATAGCTGGCAATATGTGAAAATGTCCATGCAACAGCCTCAGCAGCATCTTCAATATAGCTCGGCGATTTCGCTTTGGGGCTTAGCCGATAATTTACAGCTACAACCGCTACACCTTTCTCTTTAAGTTCAAGTGGAATAAATTTATTTCCCTCCTCTAGTCCACCTCCATGAAACCATACGATGGTAGCAAAATTTTTACGATCAGTCGGGATATAGATATCCAATTTACAACGTTCTTTCTTATAAGAATCTGGTTCATCAGGTTTACAATAGGCAACGTCGGTTGTCGTTTTATATTGCTGCGCAAAAATCAAACTTGGTGAAAACAGAAAAAAGAAGATAACAAGCAATTTGGAGGACATTATAAATCGTATTTAAGTGTTAAATAGCTTAAAGTTAACAAAACTCAATCAAAACTATTTGGTTGAGCTAAAATAAGTTTCAACTTTACACTTTTTATTTTATATTGATAATTATCTGGCGATAGATATAACAAAACCCAAATTTTCCTGTTATTAACTTAGAAAACATCATACATTATATGGAACAGATAAAGATTGAAACCCATATCAACGTACGCGTAGAAACGATCTGGAATGCGTATAACTCAGCCGAAGATATCATGCAATGGAACCATGCTTCAGATGATTGGCACTGTACAAGCTCAATCAATGATTTACGCATTGGCGGAAAGTTCAAAAACCGCATGGAGGCAAAAGATGGATCCATGGGCTTCGATTTTGAAGGCAGCTATACCGCGCTTGACCCCTTTAAAAAAATAGCCTATGTTATGCCTGATGGCCGTCATGTTGAAGTCAACTTCAATGCAAAAAAGTCTGCTACGGATATCACGATAATTTTTGATGCAGAAACGGAAAATCCAATTGATATGCAACGTAATGGATGGCAAGCCATACTCGAAAATTTTAGATCCTACGTTGAAAACACCTATGCAACGACACAACTCGGGTAATCGTATTAATGATGAACGAACTTAGCTTGTCTTTTCATGCAATCATCTTTTAAATAAAGGATATGCTTAGGATTCTTAAAAGTATAGTTATATTTAGCCACTAATTTATCTTCCCTTCTCCATTAAAAGCGGGGAACGATACCAACAAAATGCGATAAAAAGATTACATATGACAATAATTAACAATTATGAAGAGTATAAAGCCTTTGAAGGAAAATCATTAGGCGAATCCCAATGGCATGTTATTGATCAAAAACAAATTAATCAATTTGCGGATGCAACACTTGATCACCAATGGATTCATTTAGATAGCGAAAAGGCCAAAACGGATAGTCCTTTCAAATCAACTATTGCCCATGGCTATCTGACCTTGTCTCTCATTCCTTATTTATGGAAACAAATTGCTGAAGTAAGAAATGTCAAAATGGAAATCAATTATGGGATTGAAAACCTACGTTTTGCACAACCCGTTTTGGTTGACAATGCTGTACAGCTACATACACAAGTAAAATCGGTGGTCAATTTGAGAGGGGTTATTAAAGTTACCATTGAAGCTACATTGAAAATCAAAGACAGTGCAAAACCGGCTTACGTGGGTGATGTTATCTTTTTATATCATTTCAATTAATTCCAACATTAGACTATAGGCCATTAGCGAATTCTTATACATGCGCAATAGCTTTCAAATAAAACTTATTACAAATCATAAGGATTATCCTTATGATTTGTTGCTTTTAGCAGACGAAACCATTCATGCAATCGACAAATACCTCTATGAATCGATGGTTTATGTTGTCTATGAAACGGAAAAACCTATCGCTGTTTTCTGTTTATATCCGGTCAATACGGATACATTAGAAATTAAAAACATCGCCGTATCAACAGAGTTTCAAAGTATGGGGCTCGGAAGTCAACTGCTTGATTTTATCAAGGAGAACTACCAGCAATACCCGAACCTGATTGTAGGTACCGCAGATTGTGGTCTGGCTCAAATTCGTTTTTATGAACGAAATGGCTTTGTTAAATACGCCATCCGCAAAGATTTTTTCATCGAAAATTATGAGCTGCCTATTTATGAAAATGGTCAGCTGTTGAAAGATATGATTATGCTGAAGTATACGTTAAATGCCTAAAGGCAAAAATAAATATAGACGAGTACCGGTATTGATAATCCCAACCACAGCACTACCCCCTGTAGTATTGCTTTAAAACCTACTGCCAACAAAACCTCCCTAGACAAGCTTGCTCCAATTAAAAACAAAGTTAAGGTAAGCCCCATCTTTGAAATAGGAACGACATAGCCTCCTATATGCTGAAAAAAAGGGATATAACTTGTTAAGATAACCGCCAATACAAATAGACCAATAAAATATGGTATTTTAATGCTCGTCCCTTTGGTCTTGAATGCTACAGCACTTAAACAGGCGATCGGAATAATCCATAAAGCTCTAGTTAATTTTACGGTTGTCGCGACCTGTAGTGATTCATTACCATATTTACTCGCTGCACCAACGACAGAACTGGTATCCTGTATAGCAACCGCGCACCATAAACCAAATTGTGTCTGGCTGAGATCAAGCAAATGACCAACAACAGGAAATACAAATAAAGCAATGGCATTCAGTACGAATATGGTCCCTAGCGCCACACTTACTTGCTTCTCATTGGCTTTTATCGTCGGTGAAACCGCCGCAATGGCACTTCCACCACAAATGGCAGTGCCGACAGAAATCAAATAAGCGGTCACCTTTTCCAACTTGAGTAACCTACCCAATAGATAGCCCAATGATAATGTTCCGAGAATAGAAATAACTGTTAACACAAACCCTTGCTTACCCGTTTGGATAGCCGTATCGATATTCATTCCAAAGCCAAGTCCAACGACAGAAATCTGTAACAAAATCTGTGTTGCCCTGTGATTGACTGCCAGAAAGGGATGACCGATCCATTGTGCTACAATAATGCCCAAAAGTAAGGCAAGCGGAGCTGAAACGAATGGCGTAAGACACAATACAAATAAGAGCATAAAAATGATTTCCCGAACGGAAACTTTTCGATTGAGCAACTGTTTATAACGAATTGTCGTATTTATTTTTTTGTCCATGACAATGATACATTGATTGGCACAAAATTGAATAACTCTCAATTATTTTAAAAGACACAATTATAAATGAGTCATAACAATTAGTTATAATAAAAAACTACATTTTAGCCAAATAGCTAAAGAATACGCTATAAAAACGAAATAATCCTTATGGTAGAACATTAAAATACTACGATAAATGATTATATTTCAAATAGGTTACAAAACATATGGATTAAACTCGACTTAATAATTATATACCGATGAAACTGACAGCCATTCATCCCAAACTGCCCATGCGCAACAAAACCATCACAAAGGATTTTTATCTACATAAACTTGGATTTTCATTATGTGGCACTGCCGACTATGAAGGGTATCTGATGTTGAAGAAAGATGATATTGAAATTCATTTTTTTGAATTCCAAGAACTTCCACCCGAAGAAAATTATGGTATGGTTTATATACGCACAGACGATATTGATTGTCTGTATGAATCTTTTAAAGAAAATAACGTTGAGATTCATCCCAATGGTAAACTTGAGATTAAGCCTTGGGGTCAGCGTGAGTTTTCGATTTTAGATCCCGACAGCAATCTACTCACCTTTGGCGCCGATACTTAGACATCGAAAAGCCCACTAAAGATTGCTAAAAATCAGCGAGGATCCGTAGTGGGCTTGGTATTGTTTGTATGGGTTCTTAGCCGAAAAGGTCTGAACTCAAATAACGATCACCTCGGTCACAGGCAATAAAGACAATAAGGCCTGCTTCGATTTCATTTGCAATTTTAAGTGCTCCGGCAAAAGCTCCGCCGGTACTCATTCCGGCAAAAACACCTTCGCGCTTGACAAGCTCCCGCGCAAACTCGGTTGCTTCCTGTTGGGATATATCGATTACACGATCTACCCTGCTCGGATCAAAAATCTTGGGCAGATATGCTTCGGGCCAACGCCGTATACCTGGTATCGAGGATTCCGGAGTAGGCTGGCAACCTACAATCTGAATAGCTGCATTTTTCTCCTTCAGATAGATGGAGTTTCCCATAATTGTACCTGTAGTGCCCATAGCGCTTACAAAATGTGTAATCTTTCCTTCGGTATCACGCCAGATCTCAGGTCCCGTTGTCTTGATATGTGCTTCGTAATTATCCGGATTTGCAAATTGATTCAATATAAAATAGCCTTCTTTTTCGGCCTTTTCTTCTGCATAATCGCGGCATATTTCCATGGATTCCAATAAGGTGACTTTAGCGCCATAAGCCTCCATCGTAAGTGTTCGCTCCCGTGTTGAAGAAGCCGGCATCACAAGCTCAAGGTTAAGTCCATATATACCTGCAATCATAGCCAGTGCGATTCCGGTATTACCACTCGTTGCCTCAATCAATTTGCTATCTTTTGTAATGTCACCGCGCTCCATCGCCGAGCGGATCATATTTAGTGCCGCACGGTCTTTCACCGAACCAGCAGGATTATTCCCCTCCATTTTCGCAAATATCCGCACCTTGGGATTTGTATGAAATTGTGTTATCTCGACTAAAGGCGTATTTCCTATGGTATCTATGATATTTCCCATGGTATCTATATTATTGGTTTCGAATCTATAAATTTTGAGGTGGCCTGATGATATACGGTGGTGTAAGGCTCTACAGAACTTGTCAACCAAACATTCCCGCCAATGACCGAATGATGGCCGATGTGTGTTTCACCGCCGAGGATTGTGGCCCCTGAATAGATAATGACATGATCACCGATTGTCGGGTGGCGTTTTACATTGGAAAACACCTTATCAACACTCAGCGCGCCCAAGGTTACACCCTGATAAAGCTTCACGTAATTACCAATGGTGCAGGTTTCACCGATGACTAATCCGGTGCCATGGTCAATATGCAGATGATGGCCTATCGTTGCTCCGGGATGGATATCAATGCCTGTTTTGGAATGGGCATGTTCCGTCAATATACGCGGTATCAAAGGAACACCCAAGCGATGCAGTTCATTGGCCATCCGGAAGATACAGATGGCAAAGAAACCGGGATAAGTACGCACGACTTCTCTTTTATTCTGTGCTGCTGGATCCCCATCCATCAAGGCATCCGCATCCCAGCACATCAATTCATAAAGCTGTGGAATCCGTTCAAAAAATTTGTGCGCTACTTCCGAATGATTACAACTTTGACAAGCTTTGGATTTGCTTAAGAGCTGCTCCAGTTCTAATTCAAATTGTTCAAAAGCGAGCTTCACATCATCGACCGATTTCATCTCGCTAGAATTTCGTTCGGGGAAGAGCACATCCACAATTCGGATAGCCCAGCCGCAGATCTTCTTGTTAGAAGGCATTTCTAGAACAGCCAGTTGCTGTTCATAGATATGTTGATAAAAATCATGCATCTTCACTAGTTTATTAAAACAAATATACTATACAATATTGATAGATTAAGCCTTATTATCAAAACTTAGCCCCTTTGACCATCACGTATTGTCCCCTGATCAAGGGAGCACATCTTTTAATTTACAGAACCAGACGCTCAAACAGCTCCTTCAATGTTGCTTCGGGGTCCTCACATAATCCGGGATGTGATGCCGAACATTGAATCAGGGTACTCCGCTTTGCGGTCAGCCATCGAAAGCGTTCGGTGATATCCAGTGCAGCAAGTTTGCCGGCATCTTTTTCGCCGTGGCAGATTCGTTGGAAAGATGAAAGATGATTTTCGATCAATTCCAATTCAATATCCGGACAAAGCGACCGTACCTTCTGTTCATTGACAAGATAAACCATCTTCGCAAAACGATACTTACGACAATAAAGAGCTACGCCTACATTGATAAATTCCTCTCGCTCCACCCGTGGTATCAAACGTACCACAGCATACTCATATACGGTCTTTTCTGGCATCTTCTATTTGTTTTACAAAAATGGATGAATTGGCTACACGCCGTTTCAGGAAAGAAACATACACTTCGCGCGCATCGGCTGCAGAGAGCTCACGTTCGGCATCTTCCAGCCACTCATCGGGAACCACCGCCAATATTCCGCGAAATACCGCCTCCGTAAAAACGGAACGGTATTCCTGGTCTATTTTCTCCACCATACTTGCATTTTTGAGCAGTACGTGATCTTTAATCTGAACAAATGGTTTTAGGGATTGTTCTTCCCAATTATCCCAACTGTGATGAAAATATAAAGAAGCGCCGTGATCTATCAACCAAAGTTCTTTATGCCATATCAGCATATTTGTATTCCGCACAGTACGGTCTACATTCATCAAGAGTGAATCCAACCAAACAATTTTCGATGCTTCCTCCGCGCCGATAGCATCGACATTCGCGTCAAATGTGATGGCTCCACTCAGAAAATGAAGTCCCAGGTTTTTGCCCACACTAAATTTGAGCAGATCCTGAATTTCTTCATCGGGTTCTGTACGGCCAAAGGATTCGTCCAACTCCGCAAATACAATTTCGGGAACTCTTAATTTTAGTAATCTTGCCAGCTCTCCGCCGATCAATTCCGCGATCAATGCTTTTCGTCCCTGACCTGCCCCTCTAAATTTTATAACATAACTAAAGCCGTCATCGGCATCGACTAATGCGGGTAAAGACCCTCCTTCCCGAAATGGCTGAACATATCGGATGATCTCTACTTCTCTAATAACAGGTTGTTGAAAATCCATGAATTTATATTTTTACTATCTTCAAAGTTGGCAAGATACCTTGCAAACTGATCAAACTTATCTAAAGTTACCCATATTTAAACGTTTGGGGATATAGGAAACAAGAAATTCACGCCATGCACTTGCACGATGCTGTTGCCCCTAGCCCCTGCGAACTTTTAATTGTGGTAATATCCAAAATTATTGTTTATATTTTAGCAATAAAGCACAAATTGTACATTCATTTGACCGTTGGAAGTATTATTTTCTAATTATATTTGTAGTGTAATCACAACTTGTCTCATCAAGTTTCTTCAATCAACGATATGGATACCATTCAGGAATATAACAGTGTTATCAAACATTGTCAGGATTTATTTATTAAAAAAACAAAAGATTATGGAACGGCATGGCGGATTATGCGCCTATCTTCCATTACGGATCAGATTTACATTAAAGCACAACGTATACGCACGCTAGAAATCAAAAAGGTTTCCAAAGTAGGCGAAGGAATTGTTGATGAATATATCGGTATTATCAATTACTGTGTCATGGCCATGATTCAGATTGATTTGGGTGAAGATGGTGAAGAAAATTTGGATCCAACCTTTGTAAATCAGAAATATACAGAAAAGGTTACCGAGACCAGAGATCTCATGCTTGCCAAAAACCACGATTACGGTGAGGCATGGCGCGATATGCGTGTTTCTTCCATGACAGATCTGATCTTAATGAAAATACACCGCGTCAAACAAATTGAAGATAATGATGGGCAAACCCTGGTTTCTGAAGGCATCCATGCCAACTATCAAGATATGCTCAATTACGCAGTTTTCGCATTAATTAAATTAGGAATCGCACAACAATAATCGGATTATGACAGTTACACAGCAGCGTACCAAAACAAATTATCTTTTAGGATTTTGCCGGATTTTCACGGGACTTCTTTTCATATTCTCAGGTTTTATTAAAGCAAATGACCCGACAGGGTTTGGCTATAAGCTTCAGGAATACTTTGAGGTCTTTCATCTCACAGCTTTTAATGAATACGCTACTGCCATCGCTGTAGTGATCTGTGGTTTTGAAATTTTGTTAGGAGCACTGTTATTATTGGGGGTCTATGCGAATACCGTTGCCTGGGGCCTGCTACTACTGATTCTATTTTTCACTTTTCTAACCTTCTATTCGGCATTTTTTGAGGTCGTGACCTCTTGTGGCTGTTTTGGGGATGCCATTCCACTTACACCTTGGCAATCATTTTCTAAAGATCTAGTGCTCTTGGCGTTGATCCTTATTATATTTTTTAACCGAAAGCAATTACGATCAATTATCAAAGGATCAGGCAATCAATTCGTTGCTACTGTGATTACAGCTGTTATCTCTTTAGGTATTGGTGTCTATACCGTAAACTACCTCCCGTTTATTGATTTCTTACCCTACAAAGTTGGCAACAACTTACCTTCATTAATGGTGCTTCCTGAAGGCAAACAAGGCGATTTGTTTGAGCAAATCTATACCATGAAAAACAAAAAGACGGGTGAAACAAAAAAGGTCAATGACAAGGTCTATATGGCTGACAAGCTATGGGAAGATGAATCGTGGGAAATTATAGGTGAACCTGAGAGTAAATTGGTCAAAAAGGGATATGATATTCCTATTCCTGATCTCTTGATTACGGATGCCGACGGAGCAGACCATACGCAAGAAATCATCGCTAATCCGTATTACAATCTTGTTATCGTTGCAAAGGATCTTTCTTCGACCAATATTGATGCTATCCAAAAGATCAATCAGGCAGCCATCCAATTAACAAAAGATTATAATGGGCTTCGTATTGTTCTATTGACTGCTTCGGCATCCAAAGATGCCCAATATCTGAGTGATAAAATGCAATTAATTGCGGAGATATTCTATGCCGATCTCATTCCTCTGAAAAGCATGGTCAGGGCAAATCCTGGTGTACTCCTCCTAAAGGGAGGCAACGTCGTCGGAAAATGGCACTATAATAACTTTCCGGATGCCAAAACCATTGAAGATAAATTTCTAAGTAAAGACAAATAGTACCTATGCCTAAACCTATATTTTTGATTGGTTATATGGGAAGTGGAAAAACTACCCTGGGTAAGAAACTTGCCACTAAACTCGAACTCCCTTTTATCGACACAGATGAGGAGATCGTAAAACAAATTGGCATGAGCATTACCGAATATTTTAGTCAACATGGTGAAGACGCATTCCGGGCATTAGAACGCGAGCAATTGCGTAAATTTTCTGAGAATGCTGCCGTAATATCTACCGGTGGTGGTGCCCCCTGTTTCTTTGACAACATGGAATGGATCAAGGCGAATGGATATGCCGTCTATTTACAGATGTCACCTAAAGCACTTTTTGACCGTCTTTCTCAATCTAAACTACACAAAAGGCCCATTCTAATCGGAAAATCACCTGAGGAACTACGGCTATTTATTGAAGAGAAGTTGATCGAAAGAGAACCTTATTATACACAGGCCCATCTGACAGTCGACCAATTAAATACCAGTGTCGAGGCACTAGCCGATCTGATTAATCAGCACAATAGATAGACAATGAATATACGTATACGCCACTACTTCCTTTTATTGATCTGCTTTATCGTAAGCAGTTGCTTTCGTAACGGAGCCAATACGGATGGCTTGCCAGTGGGTAAACGTATACAGCTCCAAAATGTGGAGGAATTATATCAGTTTTTGACCTATGACGATAATCGTTATCCATTGGTCAGTTTGCATCGTGGTGGCCCCACATCTGGATACCCCGAAAATGCAATCGAAACGTTTTCCTATAATGCGAGCTTGCAGCCAGTCCTTGTTGAATGTGATGTTCGCATCAGTAAAGACTCAGCGCTGATATTAATGCATGACAATACGCTAAACCGAACAACCACCGGCAGAGGGCCTGTGAATGCCAGCAGTTTGGCTGAGCTCAAAAAGCTTCGTCTATTGGATAATAACAAAAAGATAACGCCATATAGGATCCCCACGCTGGAAGAAGCACTTTCTTGGGGAAAAGGAAAGGTAATCTTCACCTTAGACATTAAAAATGATGTCCCTTATGAAGCCGTTATCAATGCAATTCGCAAACAAAGGGCAGAATCTAGCGTAGTCATCATCACGTATAGTGCCAACCAGGCGGCCAAAGTGCACAGTCTGGCTAGCGACATCATGATTTCGGCCTCGGTCAATAATCTGGATGACCTTGCTCGTCTAAATGAAAAAGATATCCCCGACAATCGCTTGTTAGCCTTCGTCGGAACCCGTGAAGCAGACCCAGCATTGACCAAAGTACTACATGACCATGGAATCATGTGCATATTGGGTACACTGGGAAACTTAGACAGACAGGCCGACAAAAAAGGCTTTCAAGTTTATGCCGGATTTATTGATCGCGGTGCAGATATATTAAGTACAGATCGACCTACAGAGGCAGGGCGAGCGCTAAATTTCTACATCAAGAAAAGAGGAATTACTTCGAAATTTATTCAGTAAGATTCCTAACTTGTGCCTAATTCTATTCGTTTAATACTTGGATTATCTCGATATATCCCTTCAATCTTTTTTAGCACGTACAATTCTCCCGATCAATTTATAGACCTCAAACCATAACACTGATGCTGCAGCCACGGAGAGCGCTATCCCCAATTCATATCCGCTCAGGGCTGCTACAGCAAAAAATTGGGCGACCGGAGCAACATATAATATCACGGCTAAAAATAGAAGCACAGCGATCGAAATACCCACGAGCAGCAAGTTTCGGTTTTTAAAACTTTCAAGGATACTATAGTGGAAAGATCGGTTAGCATAACTCAACAAAACATTGGCAAAGATTAAAGTAGCGAAAACCATAGCCCTCGTTTTTTCCTCTGTTCCCCCCTGCTGAACAGTAAACTGATAAACAAATAGAATCCCTATAGTGATTATCAGGCCTTGAACAATGCTTATTCCGAGCTCATTTATACTCAAAAAAGTGTCGCCCATAGCTCTAGGAGGTCGTTTCATCGTATCCTTTTCAATAGGTTCATTTTCATATACAATCGAGCAGGTGGGCCCCATGACCAATTCGAGGAAGATCACATGCACAGGGCTAAAAATCTGCGGAAATACCCAGCCTAAAAACAAAGGTAGTGATACGGTCAAAATAATGGGGATATGAATAGAAATGATGTATTGAACCGCCTTCTTGATGTTTGCGTAAATCCTTCTTCCGGCTGCTATACCAATGATTAACTTTTGTAGATCGTCATTTGTGATAATCAACGCCGCGGCTGATTTTGCTATTTCAGTACCTTTATTGCCCATAGCAACGCCGATATGGGCTGCTTTTAATGCTGGGCCATCGTTTACTCCATCGCCAAGCATCGCCACAACCTCGCCTTTCTTTTTAAGGGCATTTACAATAGCCAATTTAGCATCGGGAAACATTCTGGTAAATAAAGTTGTTTGCTCCGCTATCGCCATAATTTCAGCCTCGGACCTATTGACTATTTCACTGCCATTTATCGGCGGAGACAAAATACGAATTCCGGCCTGAGCCGCTATTGCTTTAGTCGTATCGGCATTGTCGCCAGTAATTACTTTGACTTTAATCCCGGCTTCATAAATATCTTGGAACACTTCCTGGATACCCTTTTTGGGTGGATCATAAAATACGGTCAACCCTAAAAATTGGAACTCAAAATCCTGTTGCTTCGCGGGGAAATTATTGCCTTCGAATTTCGCTTTCCCCACACCCAATAGACGAAAGCCCTGCTCTCCATAGGATTTAACAATAGCCCTAATTTTATCTTTCTCACTATCGGGCAGCTTCGATACGCTAAGTATAGCCTCCGGTGCCCCTTTGGCAGCAATAATCCGATCTTTTCCTGTATTTTCGAAAAGATGGGTCATCATCGGCGGTTTACCATCTAAAGGATATTCATGAAATAATGCATATTCCTTTCTGAGGTCCTGCTTTTGCGTTTTTTCATATATTTTATGCAACGTAATTTCCATGGGGTCAAAAGGCACAGGCTCACTGCTCCACATCGCATAATCGATAAGCTCTCTTAAATCGGACTCATCAAACCTTTCCTGATCATAAGATGAATCCGTAGCATAATTATAGAGGTATTTCAATTGCATGGAATTCTCTGTAATGGTCCCGGTCTTATCTGTGCAAATCACCGTTGTACTACCCAAAGTTTCAACAATACTGCTTCTTTTGATTATAATCCCCTCCCGCATGAGTTTCCATGCACCAAGCGCCATAAAAGTTGTAAACGCAACAGGAATCTCTTCCGGCAATACAGACATGGCCAAAGTAAGTCCATTGAGCAAGCTCGCCACTAAATTACCACTGTCAATAAAACTGTATAGACATACGATTAAAAAAATTAGGATACCGACAATGGCCATTGCTTTTACAAACTTTTGGATTTGCACCTGCAACGGTGAAATTTCTTCCTTGATATTTTTGATCGATTCACCTATTTTCCCAACACGGGTCTCTTTACCGATTTCAGTAACTTCAAACACAGCCAGGCCTGAGACCGTAACCGTCCCGCCGTAGACCAGATTATCTTCAGATTTACTGTCCTTAAAGACGGAAAAACTCTCCCCCGTCAACGAAGATTCATTGACAGAAAAATCGTTACTATGTAGAATACGACCATCAGCGTTTATAATTCGACCTTCCTCTGTAATGCAGAGATCCCCCACAACAATCTCATGTGTTGGAATTTCACTAACCTTCCCATTTCGAATCACGATGCTTAATGGTTCATTCAGCTTTTCCAATTCCTCCAGGGCTTTTTTGCTACGATTATCCTGATAAAAAGAAATAGCCGTAACAGCAACAATAGCGACAAACATAAATACAGCCTCTCCGTAATTCCCCACAAAAACATAAATCATCGAGATGATAATCAACAGAATCAGCATAGGCTCCTTCAAAATATCCACAAGCAGTTCAAACCATGTATTCTTGTGATTATCGCTCAATTGATTCCAACCATATTTAGCGCGAGAGGCATTAACCTCAGCTGCGGAAAGACCTTTCAGATTATCGGGAATATTATATGACATATCGAATGAACTAGGTTACCTAAATATAATGAATAATTCTTGTATCCAGGAGTTAAATCATCTGTCGACGATCATCTCCTTCACATGTAACATCATGTTACAATCTTTTATTTACAACTTTTACTTTTTGTAAAAAAGAAAGGCTACATGACTTATCAGCAACATATTAGCATAAAATTTACCTTATAATACTTTTCTTTTATTGCATATTTCTATTACAATGATATATTTGCGCAGAAATTCATTTGGGGACTTTGAATTTTATATTAGCCAAAAGCAATTTTACGATCATTTTTCCAATAATGCCAAGACAGCTTCTTGCTATTGAAGTCCTTCTTTGCTACCTATGTTTTCAGATCAGGTAAAACACAAAGAGAAGCTGGAAACTAAACATATTGTTAAAATATTTCTGTACCTATCGTTAGATATGGAATAGCATCTAAACTTGTTGTGGCCTCCATAATAGTATATTAATAATAAAAACAAGATGGTCATCTTAATTGCAGAAGATAATGAGTTGATATTACGGACAGTTCAATACAAACTGATCAAGGCAGGTCACGAGGTTATCACTACCACCAATGGAAAAGATGCAATTGAAAAGCTCAATACAATGGATCTAGATCTGATCATTACCGACATTATGATGCCATTTGCTTCGGGGATAGAAGTACTTTCTTCCATAAAAAAGCTCGAGAAAAAAATCCCCGTTATTGTACTTTCCAACATGGGACAAGAGGAAGTCGTCATTGAAGCTTTTGACCTTGGCGCTTCAGATTTTATGGTGAAACCGTTTAGCCCAGAAGAACTCCTGTTGCGGGTCAAACGACTGACGAGCAACAACATTTCAGCTAGAGCCATCCCAGATCGCTTGTAACGAAGAACGGGCAGTTTTCTTCACTTGAGCGTGCTTTCAATTGACTAAATCCATTTCTTCAATAATTTAAAAACTTTGCTCTTTTTAGCATAGGGTGGATAAATCAACGTAGAAACTGAAAATTTAGATTGAAACATGACAGCCCTTTCGTGTGAAAATGCCTTAAAGCCAAACTGCCCATGACAACTGCCCATGCCACTGCCATTGACACCACCAAAAGGCAAATGCGGGTTGGAAACGTGAATCAAAACATCATTCACACAAGCCCCTCCTGAGGACACCTGTTTCAGGATATATTGAATATTAGACTTGTTATTGCTAAATATATATAAAGCTAAAGGCTTTTCAGCGCGATTAATGAGTGCTAGAGCCTCTTGTAGGTCTTCATAGGTTACTATTGGAAGTATAGGACCAAATATTTCTTCTTGCATAATTGGATTGTCAGCCTTTACATCGATCAACAATGCCGGACTTAATGTCAGATCGTCCGCCAATTGCCCTCCTTCGCGCAGTTTTGCCCCACATGCTGTTGAATTCGCGATTAATGAAACAAGACGACTAGCGTGCTTTTGGTTAATGATCTTTGCATAAACTGTTCGATCCAGCTGCCCATCTTCCGTAAAAAACATACTTTTAATCGCCTTTAGATAATAGTTTACAAATTCATCCCGCTTATCTTTAGGCAAAAGAACATAATCTGGCGCAATGCAGGTTTGGCCTGCATTGATTAATTTTCCCCAAGCAACTTTATGGGCAGTCATTTCCAAATCTGCAGTCTCATCTAATATAACGGGTGATTTTCCACCAAGCTCCAAGGTTACAGAACTGAGATTGCGGGAGGCAGCCTGCATAACAAGTTTACCTACTGCTGGACTCCCGGTGAAGAAAATATGATCAAAGGGAAGCGCTAATAGTGCTTCGGAAACAGGCTGTTCACCTTCAATACAGGCCACTTCCCGTTGGTCAAATCCTTTGGTCAAGATCTCCCCAATAACTGCAGACGTGAATGAACTATGTTCTGAGGGCTTTAAAATCACACAATTGCCCGCTGCAATAGCTGAAATCAAAGGACTCATTGTGAGCTGAAAAGGGTAGTTCCAAGGCGATATAATGAGCGCCGTACCCTTAGGTTGGTAGGTAATTGTACTTTTAGCAAAAAAATTGGTCATCGAGCGGCCAACCTGTCTAGGCTTCATCCATTTTCGTAAATGTCGTATTGCAAATGCTATTTCACCGTAAATAAACAATACTTCGCTTATGGCGGCTTCACTTCGTGACTTCCGTAAATCTTTTTCGAGCGCCGCATAGATTAAATCCTCATGACTTTCAATAAGCGCCCTTAGCTTGTAGAGTTTCTTTATACGCTCCTGTGCACTGCTAGACCGTAATTCATATTTAAAAAGCTGCTGCTGTTCAAATATTAAACCTATCTGATCCGTTAACGTCTCTTTGTTCATACCAATTGAAGATCAATATTATTATTTTTTTGATGGCATATTATTGATCCATTGGCGAATCAGATCCACACCTTCTTTATGTATTATACTTCTGGCCAACTCCGGCATCGCCGTACCGGGTTCCACACTGTTCATCCGATAAAGCAGGATAGAATGCTTGGCATCTCCGGGAACCACATCAAAATCCAAGCCACCTGCTCCACCTCCAGCTGAAACAGGAGCTTTACCAATACCAAGGTGGGAAGGAATTTTCACATCATAATCCAGGAAAAGCCCCGTATTATAAGCGTCTCCCCCTTTGGTATGGCAATGCGCACAATTCACATCTAAATAGGCTCTTGCCCGTTGTTCCAAACTGAATTTGTTTTCATCGGTCCATATAGGCAATTGCGGTACTTTCTTTAGATCGGGCATATTGGACACCCGGCCAAGGGAAAGCCATTTGGCTAGTTGGTTGATCGAATCACCTAATCGCACAAAATTGAGGTTTCGGGCTTTTGGACCTATGGGCATCAGTTTGGAGCTATTGTTATGACAGCGCTTGCAATCGTTGGTGTTGGGTACCATATAGTTTGTCGTATGCTTATTGCCCGCATTATCTATCAATGTAATCGGTAGTTTAGCACCGCGAATATGTTTAATAGCATCGGTCTGCCCATCATTCCACAGATAATTCATCACTTTCCAGGCATGATCAGCTGGATCCTTCACCAGTAAGCGCGTCTCTATCAACACTTTTTGCCTTTGTTCATTTATGTAGGAGAAATTCTTTATAATAATGGTTGAGTCGGGAAAATCTAACGGACCATACGCTGTGTAGCCTATTTTCCCTCCTTTTGGCAAGACAATAAAGCGGTCTTTAACGGCATAATCAGAAAATAGGGGCGTGCTCAGATCGTAGCCCAAGATATCAGCTCTTGCCACTAATTGGTTTAGTTTTCCAGTAAAAAAGCCGTATTCGGACAGTCGTTCTCTAAATTCAAAAGAGACAGCCCTATGATCTGATGATTTCTTTTGCCCCTGCCGACAGCTCTGTTGCAGCAAAAGCAGGATCACACTCAATATTCCGATACAGACGAGGGCAAATTTTGTTGGTTTCACTGTTATTTGCATTGAAAAGGTTGTACATTACTTGAGGGTTTCCACTTCGCCGGTTGACCTGCGTGACTAAAATCTGCCGATACAAACATATTCTCACCCGGCTGATTGATACAGATGGAATCCGGGTTTTGAGTATGACCATTCGTGATCACATTACTGGTAATACCATCATACAATATGGCAGGAATCCGCTTATTTTTTCGATCCGGCTCAACGCTATTCAACTGGGCTTCAGTAGCAATAATCAATTGACCGATACGATGCTCATAAGCTGCTTGCGGGAATTTATCCCCCATCTTAATGGTATTTCTATAAATTTTAACATGTGTGGGTATGGGGGAATAATTTGCATTGATGCGTTCCGCAGCTTTTTCATCCACAGCAAAACCTGAAGCAATCGTAATCGCAGACGTATTGTTTTGTTCGATAACATTATCGTAAATTTCAATATTTGATGTAGAAAGAATAATGATACCACTTCCCGGAGATGCATTCCCTACTCCCCAAAATGTTCCGAAACTCCCACCTTTGGCAAAATTTTTAAAATTATTATCATAGATTTTATTGCGATATGCCTTTACCCTTCCACCGCGTTGTGAAAGTTCAGGCAGATCAAAAATCAGAAATCCGGCTGTATTTCCATAGAATTCATTATCGTAAACTTCAGCATCTGTTGTATTTTCAATTTCACAACCTGCCACATTTTTCGCTGCTTTGCATTTCCGCACAATGACACCTTTTGTCTGTCCAACATAGATACCTGCATCTGAAGCCCCTTCGGCATAACAATTCTCAACAAGCACATTTTTACAGAGCACAGGATAAATCCCATATCCGCCACTTGTAGAATCGGCCGAGCTCCATATACTATGAAGATTTGAAATGACAACGTCTTGGCTATTGTTTATCTTCAATAGATCTCCTTTTGAATCACGAATGGTCATATTCCCAATCGCTAAACCTTTCACATCAGTAACCCGGATTCCCTCTCCTCCCTGTGTCTGACTGGAAAAATCAATAATTGTCTTATCATAGCCCTCGCCTTCAATCTTAATATGATTTACTTGCGCAATGCTCAGATTATCGAAGGAGTATTTTCCAGCTTTTAGCACGATATTGGTGCTATCTTTAATGGAAAGGAAAGCTTCTTCAATAGCCTCTTCTTGTCCAGGAGTAAACGTAAGGACTTTGTAACTGTCTTTCGATTGGTCGGCACAGCTGTACAGGAAGGAAGCTGTGACCGCAATACCAATCAATTGTTTTAAATATCTTTTCATGTTCTGATTTATTTAGTTTTTGATTAGAAAATATTATAAGCATAAGTGACATAATACACTGCTCCTATACGTGGATTAGCAATTCCTGTCGAATAATACTTGTTTGTGATATTGGTCCCCCCAATACGAATTCCGGATCGAGCCTTAACAAATTTATAGCTCACTTGCGCATCGATCACCGCTGAGCTTGGCACTTGACCTGCGGCAAGTCCTCCAGACACAACATAATAGTACCCCGGTTTATAACGTAAGGAAGTACTAAAAGACCAAACCTGTTTTTTCCCAAAGCCACTATTCGCGAATTCAAGATTAAAGTGATAATGTGGTGTATTGAAATTGTTAATTTGACTATTGTTCTTATTTTTTAGGTAGTCAGAATAATAATTGGCCTTGGTCACAAAATTCCGGCCTAGATCCAAACTAATACTCGCGGCATATCCATAGGTATTTACGGTCTCTCCGCCATTAAAAGCGATATTATACTGAACATAGGTCGCATGATCTTTAAAAGCATTGTAATCATCGCTTCCAGGAGTATTGGCAACATTGGCATAGCCAATAAAATTCTTCCAAGTTGAAAAATACCCCAACACATCGATCATCACCCGCTTGCCCAACATAGCTGCATAGCCCAGTTCGAAAGCATTAACCGACTGCGGCTTAATATCATCAAATTTAAATTTCTGAAGTACGGTTGGATCGTTCGATTGCTGAAACTTTTGCACGCTTTCCAAGGTGTAAGGAGGATAGCGATCAAATTGATAATTATCGATCAACAACAGCGATGAACCACCGGAGGAATAGCTATTATAACCGTTTAAGGTATTTTGCAAGGCTTGTATATTAGAGGGGAAACTATACGCATTCTGATAAGAAAGGCGTAAATAATTCTGATGAAACAAATCAAACACCAGTGATGCTCTTGAAGTTAACTTTGGCTGAGCAAACAACGTATTCTTATCGTAACGGAATGAAGTGGCAATATTAAGGCGATCATCCAATACTTTTTTGGCGAGTTGCAGGTAAGCACTGTACTCTTTTACATGAATCGGCTTATCCTTATCTGGGAATAATGTATTTTTTGAATTTAGATTGTACAAGCGCCAATTGACACCTGCAATCACCTGCATAAATTTTACGAGATCTGAGAAATTATACTGTGCTTCGGCATTGTACAATTTGCTACGGTCCAAAAACAGCGTTCCACCCTGCGATATTGGTGTATTGCTGATACTATCTTTAAGTCTATTGAACAGCGGTGTTCCAAGTTCGGCACGTCCTTGATCGGCTAACGTGCGTGCCGCTAGATGAGCGTCTGTGAGCGAAGTACCTGAAGCAAGTGCATTTAAGAGACCGGCAGTATACTCAGGATACCAGCCACCTGTTCCTCCATCGTAACTTGTTTTCCAAGATTCATTGATATATTGTGCCGTCGGCCCTGCAACCAGTGTCCTCCCCGAATTTTCTTGGGTCGTATACGTTCTGAAAAACCATTTATCCCCACGAAGCTCCAGCCGATATTGCCCTACTTTAAATCCTTTCAGCTGATAACGCGTATCGTTGGTATACACAATATTACCTGTACCAAAAGTGGCTGAAGCGATGGCTTCAATAGTGGTGGAAACCTTGTAACGAAATTCACCATTGATTTTAAAGAGCTTGGCTCTATTATCGAGATAGCCATATTCGGGGTATCCAGTCCGGGCAACATAATTTGGATTTTTCAGTAGGGGCTCGATTAGGGGGGCCAATTCCGGATTTCCCTGAAGTGCACCTTCCAAAAAGGGATTAATATCTGTCGAAGTCGCTCCTCCATACAGGTTAACCCCATTATAGTTTGGATCTGTCAGCGCTGTCCCAGGACCGTTTTTGTTGGTTTCATCGTTGGCTACCCAATCTTTTGCCTGTGTATACTGACCATTGATCTTGAAAGCAATTTTATTCCCCATTTGTTTTGCATAGCGTATAGCCCAATCATAATAGGGTGACGTAGGCACAGGATCATTGTTCTTTTTATGATTGATATGGTTGACACCTTGAGTCACCAACACACTTAATCCTTGATATTTAAACGGATTTTTACCTGTGGCAACCATCGTACCATTCAATCCCCTTGACCCATACAAGGCTGAAGATGCTCCAGACAGCACCTCTATATTATCGACATCAAGTTGAGTTAGCCCGATGACCGATCCGAGCGGAAAATTCAGTCCTGGCGCCTGATTATCCATCCCGTCTACGATCTGAGTAAAGTTGGTGTTCCCACTGGTATTGAACCCACGCGTTGTAACACTGGTAAAACCAATACTGGATACGGTAACATCGACTCCTCTCAAGCCTTGAAGCATATCCATGTAATTTAATTGTGCAGCATTACGAATGTCTTTGCTGCTCATTTGCTCAATTGTTACTGGCGCGGATAGTTTACTTTGTACGGTTCTACTTGCAGAAACAACAACTTCCTGCCCCAAAATGGGCGATAAATTCAAAGAAATATGCAATGGAGATGACAGGTTATTCACCAAAACTTCTTTCGATTCATACCCGATAGCGGAAATATACAGCGTAATGGGTAGTGGTCTATTTGTTTTCAGCTGAAAACGCCCTCGATCATCCGTGAAAGTACCTTCCTTTCCGTTTTTTACGTGAATCGAAACTGCATAGGCCGGCTCGGATGTTGAGCTATTGCTGACCTGCCCATTGATGATCTGTTGTGCAGACAAACTAAATGGCACACAGATACAGAGAATCTGGATTAATAAGGCAATTTTTTTCATGTTTATATTGGTTAGCGTATTATTATCGCTTCAATGCTTCACCTTACCCGCCATGATTCTCCAAAAATGGACAATCGAGAATTACATTCTGAGCCCTCTAAAAATTAGGCTGACTAGAAAGTTGGTATCCCGAAGACTTTGTGCATAGTCAATTTCAACCTGCCGCTTCAGTATCGCCTGCTGCTCTGTGCTATGTTTCAATGCATTAGCAAAATTTATAAGTACAGAAGCTATATTTTCAGGATCTGTTAGATCCAATTTTTCATGTGCAATGGCCTGCGTGAGAAGCTTAGTAAGAAAAGCTTTCTCTTGCACCATCATTGCATCATATAGTTCAAAAAAACGAGGTAAAATCTTATCAAGTGATTCGACAGACACCCTATTCATATTTAGCACATTGGTATAATAGTTCAATCTCGATTCTAAATAAAAAGAAATCTGATTCTCCACTCCCTTCTTTTTCAATGTACTTTTTTGTAATGTATCGATAAAAGATTGTCCTTCTCGTATTGCTACTTCAATAAAAATATCCTCTTTGTTCTTGTAATAATAATAAAGAGACGTTTTGTTCAATCCCACAGTTTTAGCAATGTCTTCCAAGGTTGTTTTTTCCAATCCATAACGCTCGAAACATTCCATGGCCGCCTGTCCAATTCTTTCTTTGACCTGTTCCTTTTTATTCATCTAAAATAAAGTTAGTAATATATTTTTCAATTTTCAAACATTTAAATAAAATGTTTGAAAATTGAAAAATATATCAAGATGTAAACATAACACTGTTAAAAGTCAAATACATACAGACTTAACATGTTACGCCAAACATAGACAAATTGATTTTTAAATAAAAGAAGTATGCGATCTTATTCAGGTTTATTCGCGACAAAATTGTCTTTACTGCACTTTTTTAAGGGGCTCCGTTTTCTTTTCATCAAAGTATCCTGACTCCATCTTCTCTATTTTGTTTCCTGTTAAAACAGTCCAGCAATAAAAAACAGACCAATCACAGGTTGTTTATTTGGAAAAGCAGACTCCTCGCAAATAGAATATGACTATGATGTATATAGTTGGGGATATTTTTAGATTATCTACAAAAAAAAAGCACTAAAAGAGAAGTAGTTACAAATCATTTATTGTTTATCAAAACATTAAAAAAAATCTTTGGCAAACTATTTGTTTGAACAGCGAAAGCTTTCTAATCGGAAACACACAACTTATATTTTTTTAAATTATCATGAAAAAAGTAATTCTACCTTTTCTAACACTTTTTACGCTACTATTTGTTGCTCATCAGCAAGCAAACGCACAAACTCCGTATCGGACAGCCATTGGTCTTGGAATAGACGTCGGCGATGGTCAAACGTTATTCGGTCCACAGATAAAACACAATTTTGGTGGAAATGACGCTGGAAATGCACAAGTATTATTTGGAGACAATATTACTGTTATCGGCGTGGATTATTCATACAACAAACGTATTCCTGGATCTCGAGGTCTTTCATGGTACATTGGTGTTGGTCCACAAGTATCATTTATTGATTATGGTAAATGGCACGACGACTGGTATGACGACTACCATTGGAAAGATGGAAAAACACATACTGATTTTGCGATCCGTCCAGCTTTGGGTCTAGAGTTCAAAATACCTTCTGCGCCATTGGCCATGCATTTCGACTGGAAACCTTGGTGGAATCTTTCTCATGGTTCTAATTTCGAGCCATCGCGTTTTTCTTTAGGATTTAAATTCGTTTTGAAATAGCATAACGCGAATACAAATAACAAAAATCCTGCTCATCATCGGTGTGGCAGGATTTTTTGTTTTCACCATTAAGGTGTTTTTATCTTTACACCGACAAAGTATGTCTTTGGCATGTTGGGCCCATAAATGTAATTGCTATCGCGATTTTTCCCGGTATCAAAATCAGTTTGATACGCATTAAAAATATTTTTTACCCCTGCATAAAGCTCAATGACATTTTTGTATTTAGGTAAGTTAAATGCATAAGCTACTTTACTATTGAGTTCCGAAAAGGCTCTTGTCCGTACCATTTGATCGTCAGGAAAATTATCTGCTCCCCCGACATGGGCAAGACGCATATTTCCCGTATAAACATAGTTTAAATTGATTGTCCAGGGTTTACTTCCTGTAATATTGAGGTTGGCAAAACCATATTCGTTGGGTGTCCGCAAAAATGATCGAATTGGAGCTACTCCTTCCAAATACGACACCGGACTATCATACCTGCTTTGCTGCACTGTCAATCCAGTTTCCAACTGAATCTTCTTAGCATAATTTGCACGTAATTCCAATGTTCCTCCGGCTACAGTTGCGTTGTTTCCATTTCGCTTTTCAAAAATCTTCCCAAAATTATCTGCACCGATTTCCTCAAGCAAAAATGCATTATTCAGGTGTGTATAAAATCCTTCCAGGGTGAAGCCTGCTATCCACGTTTCAGTTGCTTTATCGTAGTTTATCGAACCACTTAGGCTTTTTGAACGCTCCTCCCTTAAATCGGGGGATAACTGTACACGCGATACGCCGCCACCAGCAAATGCAATATGCAGGTCGGTATCAAATGCCTGTGGCGCTCTAAAGCCGGTTCCATAGCTTAATCGAAATTGTGTTGTTGGGGCATATTTATAAAGGAGTGCTATTCGCGGACTGACAACAACTTTATGCAATAAATTATGTTTGTCAACCCGAACACCCGACAATACATTAAACTTAGTCGCCAAATCCCAATCACTTTGAAAGAAGCTTCCCCAATCTTTGGTATGCTGATCCACGAGATAATTATAACTCGGAATTTCGTCATAAACTTTGTCAGAAACATACTCCGATCCAATGGTCAATACATTACGACCACTAAAGAAATTGCGGATCTCATGATTCAATTGAAAACCTCCCTGAAGTGTTGTTGTTTTAGAATCCCCATAAGGTGGATGCTTAAGATGATTTTCAATCGCCTCAGGATCATCTGGAAATACGCCGGTATAATGTTTTCTATTGGTATTTTGAAAAGCAGTATAGACGATGAATGCCGATTTATCTTGATTGAAGTTAATCTGATAATCCGTGCTTCCCATCCAAATTTTATGATGCCGCTCTTCTGACTGCAGTGTTAAATACGCAGGTTTATCGGTCATTTCACCACCGAAACGATATTCATTCAGGTTGCTTAAGGAGACTTCTAATTTTTGATTATCCGAAAACTGATAGAATGAATTAATTCCTAAAGAGGTATTTTCAATTTTGGGCATTTCAGAAAAATTATCACTATTTGCATCATAGAAACCACGATCCCGCTTGTTGAAGAAGAATGAAGTTCCGGCATTCCCCTTCTCGTTGACTAATGTTGCATTACCCCCGAGGTTAAAATCATTTGCCCCCCCACCTATACGCTGATAGAAAGAATTGATTTCATAGCTGTTTGCCCGTGGGAGCTTTGTAATCACATTCACCGTTCCGCCAATTGCGCTTGAACCATACAATGAGGAGCCGCCTCCGCGAACGACTTCAATTTTTTCAATCATATTGACCGGAAGTTGCTCCATGCCATAAAGTCCCATCAACGGACTGAAAATTGGCCGACCGTTAATCAGAATCTGTGAATAACCACCCTGAAGTCCATTCATCCGCAATTGCGTATAGTTACAGGTCTGACAGTCTGTTTCTACGCGCAATCCGGGTTGAAACTTCAAACCCTCCGAAAGATTACACACTTGTAGATTGTCCAAAGTCTTGCTATCCAAAACATTTACCATTACAGGACTCTCTGTTTTGCGTTTAAATGTTTTGGTACCCGTTACCACAATTTCATCCAGCAAAAGTTCAGCCCCATCTAACTGAATATCTTTGGTCAATACCCCTGGACCGACTTTTACTGAATCACGGAATTCCTTAAATGCAATGTGTTTTACTTCCACTTCCCAGGTACCATGGGGGATACTTTCAACGATATACCTTCCCGAATTGTTCGACTTGGTACCTATCTGTAATTTTGGAATAACAACGGATGCTGCTCCTAACGGCACACCATTCTTATCGTAAACCTTACCAGTAATCTTACCTGTCTGTCCAAAGGAAATAAATCCTGTAAGCACCATGGCTATTGTCAAATGAGCACTGTACCCTTTCATCATGTTTTGCTTTTTTATATTTATAATTTAGATTAGCAAATCTAACAAGTTAGATTAGACTAACAAAATAATTATAACATAATTATTAGACACGGCTAATATTTAATAAATTTGTCTTATGATTTCACAGACCGAAGAGAATTACTTAAAAGCATTGTATAACCTCACTTACCTAAAGGGTGATGCGAATGTCAATGAAATAAGTAAAAGGCTCGACATCAAGATGCCTACAGTAAATAGTATGATGAAAAAACTAGCCGACAAAGGTTTCGTTCATTATGAAAGCTATAAACCATTGCGGTTAACTGAAGAAGGAAAGAAAGAAGCCGCCCTTATTATCCGGAAACATCGACTTACTGAAATGTATCTGGTTGAGAAAATGGGGTTTGCCTGGGATGAAGTCCATCAGATTGCTGAACAGATTGAGCATATCCATTCGCCCGAATTTTTCAGTAAAATGGATGAGTTATTGGGTTATCCGACTGTGGATCCCCACGGGTCGCCAATTCCCGATTCTAATGGGGTTATGCCTTTGGAAAACTATGTGTTTCTAAATAGTTGTAAAGTAGGTGATATAGTTACATTAATGGCGGTTCAGCCATCTTCTAAGGAGCTTTTACAATATTTGACAGCGAAAAATCTCGAGCTCGGTACGACTTTAACAATCAAATCAATAGAACCGTTTGATGCTAGCATCACAGTGGAATACAAAGAAAGGCCAACGGAAGTGCTAAGCAGCAAAGTCACCGCAACACTACTTGTACGCCTTATTGCCTAAACTAGGAGAGAATGAGATCCAAATGTTATTTTTTGAAATGAAATCTACTGTTATTTCTCTTTATTAAGAAAAAAAATGTTAGAAACAACTAACAAAAACAAGTAAATCTTTAAAATGCTAAACCCGGAGAATCTATAGAAATACGATAAATTATCGCTCTCTACAGTTCAACTATCAATTTGCAAAAATTGGGCGTTTATTCTTCAATTTGATACTTGATTGGTTGCCCGGTAGCAATCTCCCGTTCCAATATCTGCTCCGGAGAAAGATGTTCCAAAAACATAATCAGCGCTCTCAGGCTATTGCCGTGCGCAACAACGAGTACATTTTTACCTTCTTTCAGTTTGGGTGCTATAAAACGTTCATAATATGGAATAACACGTTCGTATGTATCTTTCAGGCTCTCACCTCCAGGCGGAGGCACATCAAAAGATCTGCGCCAGATATGCACTTGTTCAGCACCATATTTTTCGGCTGTTTCGGCCTTATTCAAGCCCTCAAGCTTTCCATAACCTCGTTCATTCAAAGCAGCGTCTATAACAATGGGGATGGGAGGATCGCCCATTTCATGCAAAATAATATTTAACGTATGCTGCGCTCTTATAAGTGTCGAGGTATACGCTATATCAATTGGTTCATTTGCCAGAGCCAGTCCTGCCTGCCGAGCTTCCTGTTGTCCCAATTCAGTAATATCAACATCTTGCCATCCCGTAAAGCGATTTTCCAAATTCCATTGTGACTGTCCGTGCCGGACTAAAAAAAGTTTTGCCATTATTTATCCAAAGTTTTTCTAAACGGTCTCTCACTACGTACCCAACATCATATATAATAGCGATACATTCCATTTTGTTTTATTTATACCATTTAGTCCCGATCAAATCACCTAAACCTAGGATCGAAGTACTTCAAAATCCAACGACAGATCCTTTAGTTAAAAAAATATAATGACATATTCAGTTCCCCTATTATTTGTATAAACTTATCGGTTATATCCGGGAACAGCAACTAATTTTAGGGTGAAAACTATCCTCATTACCAGAACTAAAAAAAAATAAACACCTATAAATCAATCAAATAAAACAACATAAATTATTTAACATATTTTAATTCTACACAGTGTAGAATATATTCTATATTTGTAGTATGAATAAATTATCAGCTACGGAAGAACAATTGATGGGCTACATCTGGGACATGAAAAAAGCTTTTATGAAAGATCTTATGGAAGCGTATTCTGAACCTAAACCAGCGCCAACAACTGTTGCTACATTATTGAAGAGAATGACTGAAAAGGGGGCGATATCTTATGTGCTTTATGGAAATTCGAGAGAGTATTATCCACTAATTGATAAAGACAGCTATTATTTAGCACATGTAAATGATATCGTAGAAAGCTACTTCGACAATTCAGCATTAAAATTTGCTTCTTTTTTCACTAAACAATCTCAGCTGAGCAAAGAGCAATTGGAGGAACTGAAAAATATAATTGATTCCGAAATTAAAAACAAAGAGACATGATGCTATATATTGGAAAACTGATAGCCTGTTCGGGTTTACTCTATCTTATTTATTGGTCAATACTACGCAACCAAAAACTACTGCTATTCAACCGTTTTTATTTACTCGGGATTATCCCCCTATCTGTCGTCATTCCATTGTTACAGATCGTTGTCCCATTTGATATTTTCAACTTCCTGAACGACAGAAACAGTGATGTTACCCCTGCGGGGCCGATCATTAAACAGCCCGCAACAGATTCAGCGCTCTTCAATAATTATCACGTCGATTGGTACGACGTCGCTCTGCTGATTTATGTAATTGTCACCATTGCATTACTTCTGAAACAAGTATGGTTATACCGCAAATTCCTATATTATATCCGCAGTGCCACACCAACCCATGAACAGTCCATTTATTGTATACATGGTTTAAAAACACCCTTTTCCTTTTTTCAAAAAATTTATGTTCCCAAAGATGCCTATCAACAGGGCGGTATTGATCAGTCAATTATAACTCACGAACGGGCCCATGCCAATCAACGCCATTCGATGGATGTACTTTTCATACAGATTTTGGGTATATTTTTGTGGTTCAATCCCTTCCTTTATCTCATTCAGAAATCGATCCGACAAACCCATGAATACCTTGCAGATGATGCCGTAGTCAAGATTCATGAAAAGTTAAGATACCAGCATTTGATTATCGAGTGGAGCATGTCCACCCCTGATATAAACACATTACCGGCCAGTAATTTTAATTTTTTAACAACAAAAAAACGATTAATTATGTTACAAAAAAGAACAACCCGAAGTAAACTCTTGCTAATGCCCGGGCTTACTTTATTACTGACAGTAGCGATATCTACGTTGTTTTCAACACATGTGGAGGCACAGAAAACAACGCCGACCACGACAAAAAAAGCAGCAGCTGCCAACACCGCAATAACGCCGCCTGCATCAAAGCAACCGGACGCTCCTAAAACTAGTGGAAGATCTCCTAAATCACCGACAAAGGAAATGGTTCCGCCAATGATATCCCAGCGCAAGTCTTCTTCCCAACAGGAAGGTAATGTACGTTTCCCGGAACCTCGAAAAAAACCTGCCCCACCTCAAAAATCACCCAAAGTAATCGAGGAAGTATATGTTGAGCAGGTCAAATTTGCGGAACCTCAAAAAAAATCTACTCCATCAAAAAAAACTTCGGCGATAATTGAAGAAGTGCAAGTAGCACCTAAAATTGAGGAAGTAAGGGTCGAAGATATTCAACTGCGTCAACCAAAGCGGATCAATCTTTCCGCCAATGCCAATGTCAGTTCAAATCAAGATCAAAAAGATATTCAAGTTAAGGAGGAAACGCCCGCAAGGATCGTCCTAAAAATGAAACCCGAAGTAGAAGTAAAATCTGTAAATAAAAAATAAATAGCAGAATTCTTCGGAATACAATAAGAGGAATACAATTCCTCTTATTGCGTTATGTCTACTCCTCACGATTACTCACCTATAAACCAGAATGTTGTTTAGATTATCCGAAATTTAATGTACCAACTCTTCTTATAGATATTGATATAATCTAAAATCAAGTTAAAAACAAACATCAGCATTTTCCAGAATATAATTAAGGATTGAATTCGGGTTTAAAAAACGATAAATTCTACTATAGTTTATTTTTAAAGCAATCGTTTGCGTAAAAAAATTGTATAAAAACCAAATAACAAATCGGTAACATTGTAGAAGAGTACCAATAGTATACCAACAGTATACTTGTAGTATTCATCTGCTATCATTAAGATAGTACTGCTACTATACGGTACGATACCCAATTATTAAATTCTGATCAGGAGGAATTTGGTTTTAAATACAAGTTTAAATTATGGAGGCATGTAAAAATGATGAGTTGGCCTTACTGCGCGCTCTTAAGTCAAGCAATCATAAGGCATTTGAGGTGCTCTACTACCGCTATAGCCCTAGACTTTACCGTCATATACTTAACCTAGTCAAAATACCTGCCTGTGCAGAAGAAATCCTTCAGGATGTATTTCAGAAATTATGGGAGAGGCGCGGTGAAATAGACCCTGACAAGTCCCTTCAGTCTTATCTCTTCACTATTGCTAAACACCTCGTGTATGATTTCTTTCATAAAGAGATCAAAAATCGAAATCTAAAAGAGTTGATTATTTCCATTTCAACATCAGACTATTCCCACATTGAGGAGGAATATGCGTACAAAGAGTCTAAAAAAATTGTCAATCAAGCCATTGAAAACTTATCTCCAAAACGCAAACTCATTTATACCTTATGCAAAATAGAGGGGAAAACCTATGAGGAGGTCAGTATCTCCTTAGGTATCTCCACTTCTACGATCAGTGACCATATCGTGAAGGCTACAAAACAGATTCAGAGCTTCTGTTTGAGCAAGGAAATTACACCGTCCCTGTTAATCGCTCTTATCAGTGCCATATTAAATCAAAAATAAGACACTCGCTGTTTCTATCGACAAACAGGTTGCTTCCATAGGTATTCAAACAGCCCTTTTTAAACCCTTTTAATTTTTTTTACTTTTTTTTAAATCAGAGCAGAGGACAGGCTCTAATTTTCCGTATTATATATAAATAGCCAATCAGTGAAAGATTCAAAACATATAAAACTATTATTTGAAAGATATCTCAATAACCACGCTTCAAGAGAAGAGACGGCGGAGCTATTTCAATATTTCCAGGATACGAATAACAAGAAGGCGCTTGAACAGATGATCGAGAACCAACTTGAATCTCGAGATAAGGAAGAACTTATAGACAAGATGATTTTAGACCGTGTTTTTGGTAAAATTGATCTTGACACCGAACCACAAAATATCACAAGTCCTACATGGTATAAAATTACAGGTGTTGCAGCTGCCATCATACTGATTATCTCTATCTCTTATTTATTTCTTAACCGTAGCACATATAATGATCATACAGCTACCATCATCGAACCTGGTCGCGATAAAGCAACACTTGTGCTTTCTTCTGGTAAAACGATCGTACTGGAGGATGTTGCTAATGGAAAATTAACGGAAGAGCTCGGCACAACAATTGAAAAAACAGAAAAAGGCGAAATTAATTATAAGATTGAGGGAAATACCGATGTACGTGTCGCCATGAATCTTTTGAATGTACCAAAGGGTGGACAATTTCAGATAACCCTTTCTGATGGCACAAAAGTTTGGCTGAACTCAAATTCCAGTCTCAAATATCCAAGTGCATTTTCAGCCTCTGAACGCCGCGTAGAACTAACGGGTGAAGCCTATTTTGAAGTCTCAAAAAATAAACAAAAACCATTTATTGTCGAAACTTCGCTTCAAAAGGTCGAAGTCTTAGGGACTAAATTCAATATCAATGCCTACGAGGATGAATCTTCCACACAGACATCCCTTGCAGAAGGATCTGTAAGAGTGAGTTGCAAAAACAATACAACCTTACTAAAACCGGGTCAACAATCTACTTTAACGGATCAAAATATCGCAGTAAGATCAATAAACCTGGATCAAGTATTAGATTGGAAAAATGGTGATTTCAACTTTTCCAATAACAACTTAAAGGAAATCATGCGTAAAATTTCGCGCTGGTATAATATCGAAGTAATTTTTGAAGGTCCCATTTCACAAGAAACCTACGTCGCTCAAATTTCTAGAAAAAAACGATTAAACGATGTATTAAGAGCACTTCAACTTTCCGGTTCCATCAAGTATAGCATACGAAACAATAAACTGTACATATCGCAATAAACTATAACACACATTAATAACCACTGATTATGAAAGAAACCAGTCCAGCCTAAACATTTCTTCCAAAAAAATAGCCGAAAATGCCTGCCAGCACTCTCGACTAATTTTTTACTTGGAAAACAAGAATTCATTTCAACATCAAACCAGTTAACCAATTTATAAATATATGCATTATTATTTATGTAGTAAGTATTGTATTGTCTTTTTTATTAAAGCTATGCGATACATCGGATCACTATGCAACACATCTATAAAAGTTGTGGTCCTTTTAACAGCATTTATCTTTTTAACACATGTCTCCTCTGCTCAAAATGTTACCCTTAAACACAAGCAGATTACATTGTCCGAAGCATTTCAAGAAATCAGAAAACAGACAAACGTCGATTTTATCATTAAGACAAGTCAACTCGACAAAGTAAGGCCTATTCAAAATATAGATATCCAGAATAAGCCACTAAATCAGGCTCTTGAAAAATTATTGGAACATCAGCCTTTGGTCTTTACAATTGACAATGGCATCATTGTGATTTCGGACCGAGAAAAAAAAACGCCCCTCGCCCCCACCGTTCAAAAAAACGGTAAGGTTGAGATCGTGGGTACAGTGAAAAATGATGGAAACAATCTTTATGGTGTTAGTGTCAAGGTCAAAGACAGCCCGTCAATCGGTACAACAACGGATGGTAATGGAAGATACATTCTTGTGGTTCCCGCAAATTCGACACTAATATTTTCCTATGTCGGCTACGCCAACCAGGAAATTGCCATTGCCGACAAACGTCGCATTGATGTGCAGCTAAGTCCCGATCAGAGCTTAAGTGAAGTTGTTGTTGTCGGTTACGGAACACAGAAAAAAACCAGTGTCGTGGGAGCATTGGAATCAGTAAAACCAGAAACCTTACGTATCCCAACGGCCAACCTCTCCAATGCATTGGGGGGAAGACTTTCGGGTGTGATCGCGGTACAACGCTCGGGCGAACCCGGTGCAGATGGGGCTAGCTTTTTCATTCGTGGTGTATCGACATTTAGCGGAGCCACCAATCCCCTGATCTTATTGGATGGTGTCGCAATCTCCAAAGGCGACCTGGACGCATTGGCACCAGAAGTTATCGAAAGCTTCTCAGTCCTCAAAGATGCTACTGCCACCGCCGTATTTGGTACTAGGGGAGCAAACGGCGTCCTAATTATCACCACCAAAACAGGTAAGGACCTTAATAAACCGCGTATTTCAGCACGTGCACAATCGCAGATCTCAAGACCTACTTCCATCCCAAAATTTGTTGATGGTGTAAGTTATATGGAGATGTTCAATGAGGCGGTTATAGGTCGCGGTACTGGTGAAATTTTATATTCCCAAGATAAAATAAACGGCACAAGATTAGGCTTGGATCCCTATGTATATCCTAACGTTGACTGGTATAATGAAATGTTTAAGTCCCATACCATCAACAACGAACTTAATCTAAATGTGCAGGGTGGTGGCGCCAAAATAGGCTATTTCCTCAGCGCAACAGGCAACATTAGCAACGGTTTATTGCGTAAATTTGACCTCAACTCTTTTGACAATAATGTCTCTGTCAAACGTTATAGCTTTCAGAACAATATCAATGTCAACCTTACTTCAACCACCAAAATAGCTTTAAAGCTCAATGCACAACTTCGTGATTACTATGGTGCCGGTGTGGATGCTCCAAGCGTATTTGGCGACATCATGAATGCCAATCCAGTGGACTTCCCTATTATGTTTCCATTTACCGGTATTGACAGAAGAGACGTTCAATACGGAGGAAAAGCTGGTGGTACAGTCAACAATGGTTTTATCAATCCCTTTGCCCGCATGGTCAATGGCTATCAAAATGGTTTCCAAAGTACCTTATTGACTACAATTGATGGAGCTCAAAAACTTGATTTCATTACAAAAGGGCTAGAATTTAAAGCCTTGGTTTCCTTTAAAAACTGGAGCAACACAACAACAAAAAGAACCAGTGGCTACAATCAATACATGATTAACAGTTATGCACCCGATCCTGCAGGTGGATATACCTACGATCTAGTCATGGTGGGGCAGCCACAAAATCTTTCCTTGGGAACCGAAACGGGCACTAGTGGTGATCGTGAAATCTATTTCCAGCCTTCCATCGAATACAACAGAACATTTGGTAATCACACCGTATCGGGTTTATTTCTTTACAATACCACCGATTTCAATGTCAATAATCCGGCTGATCTAATCAGTTCGCTACCACGTAGACGCCAGGGTATTACGGGACGTGCAACATATGGTTTCGCCAATAAATATCTTGCCGAAGTCAACTTTGGCTACAATGGTTCCGAAAACTTTGCCACTGGAAGTCGCTTTGGCTTCTTCCCTTCCGTTGGTTTGGGCTATGTACTCAGTAATGAAAAGTTCTTTACAGATTTATTTCCTGCTGTCAGTAATTTAAAAATTAGAGGGAGCTGGGGTAAAGTTGGTAATGATCAGATTGGCGGAGGACGTTTTCCTTATCTTTCAGACCTCAAATTGGATGGAGCATCGTTTACAACAGGTATCGATCAGAATACGACTTATACAGGACCTACATACCTACAATTTGCAAACCCATTGATCTCTTGGGAAGTTGCAGAGAAGAAAAATATAGGTATGGACCTCGGTATTCTTAACAATAAATTCAATATTGTTTTCGACCTATACCAGGAAGATAGAACCAATATCTTCGTTGATCGTTCGGCAACAATCCCTAATGTATTTGGTACTGCAGGAACGAAAGTGTATGGCAATGTTGGTGAGGTAAGAAATAGGGGATTTGATTTCTCCCTAGAATGGAACAAAAGTGAAAAAGATTGGGGAATATCTATGCGTGGAACCTTTACATATGCACATAATACCGTACTTAAAAATAATGAACCAGCCTTTACCAAATACCGCAACCTCTCGCAAATTGGGTATTCTATTGGCACAAACCTAGGCTATCTTGCAGAGCGCTTATTTATTGATCAGGCCGAAATAGATAACAGTCCATTACAACAGCTAGGGGGTTTTGTCGCTCCCGGAGACATCAAATATAAAGATCTAACCAATGATATCGATGGTCTAAATCTAATCAATAGCGATGATAGAGTTCGAATGGGTTATCCAACAACACCTGAAATTGTCTATGGTTTGAGTACTTCCATCAATTACAAAAAGTTTGATTTTTCCTTCCTATTACAGGGAGTTGACAGAACTTCTTTTATGATCAGTGGTTTCCATCCATTTGGAAATCAGGGTGTGCGTAATGTATTGCAGTTTATCGCCGAGGACCGCTGGAGTCCTGAAAATCCTAACATATTTGCTGCTTATCCACGACTGAGCAAATTGGACAATCTCAACAATACTGAAGCTTCTTCTTATTGGCTGAGAAATGGGGCATTCCTAAAACTCAGAAGTGCTGAGATTGGATATTCACACAAATTTGCCCGCATTTTTCTAAGTGGTTATAATCTATTAACCTTCTCTAAGTTCAAACTTTGGGACCCTGAACAAGGTGGAGGCAATGGTTTGGGATATCCGACACAGCAAGTATTCAATCTCGGAGTCCAACTTCGTTTCAATTAAAACAACTTCGAGATTAAAACTATCAATAGAATTTTAAAATGATTTATCAGATGAAAAGAAAATATATAGGCTACCTTGCATTATTCGCATGCGCGACTTTTTTGACCACCACTTCCTGCAGTAAATTCTTGGATATCGTCCCTGATGAACGTCCTTCGGAAGCAGACGCCTTTCGTGATCCAAATTCAGCCAAAGGTTATTTGTATTCCTGCTATGCGTGGATTCCAAATTCACGTGTAGGCACATCTTCCATTGATTTGATGACTTCTGACGAAGTAACAACTGCTTTTGAACATGAAACCTTCGCCCGATTTCCCCGTGGACAATATACAGCCTCAAGTCCTGTCATTTCCTACTGGGATAACCTTTACAAAGGAATACGACAATGCTATATCCTAATTCGCAATGTAGATAAAGTTCCCGGGATAGATCCACAGGAGGCGGCACAATATAAAGCTGAAGCCAACTTCCTGATAGGCTTTTATCATTTCCTATTAGTCCGCATGTACGGCCCAGTTGTTATTGCAGACCAAGAGTTTGATGTCAATGCACCTTCTTCAGCGTATCCCAAACGTTCGCCTTATGATGCCTGTGTTGATTTTATTATTAAAAAGCTGGATGAGACAGCTGGACAGTTACCTGCTCTTCGAGCTGCGGATGAATGGGGTCGTGCTTCCTCGGTTATTGCCAGGTCGCTAAAGGCTAGAGTGTTGCTTTATGCAGCCTCACCGCTCTTTAATGGTGGTGGAGGTGATAAACAGAGCTTCTATGCCGATTTCAAAAATTTGGATGGCACAGCATTGATCAGTACAACCTTCGACAAAGAAAAATGGCGCCGTGCAGCTCTAGCGGCTAAAGAAGCCATTGATGCAGCTGAACAGAGTGGGTCTTCGCTGTATAAAAACAGTACCTACAATACAGCACTACCAGCCAATCCTATTGAAAAGGACTTACGCCTTACTTTTATTGACAAAGCCAATACCAAGGAAGTGATTTGGGCGGAAACACGTCGGGAAGGTCTTTACGATTTCCAAAATAAATCTACTCCATTTCTCAGTGGCGCACAAGGCGAGTCCTATAACGGTGTATCCCCGACCCTCACCCTGATAGAATCCTTTTATAGTAAAAATGGTTTACCGATTGACAAAGATCCCAATTATGACTATAATGGACGATACGGTGTAACAAGTACGCCAAATGGCAATACATTATCGTTAAATCTAAATAGAGAACCGCGTTTTAATGCCTGGATCGCCTATCACAACAGCTACTATGAAGTGGTTAGGGGGAGTGCCAATCAAATCCTTGTTCAGTTTAGGAAAAATGATAATTGCGGTATCCAAGGACGGTCTAATAACTACTCACCAACAGGATATCTCAACAAAAAAGGTATTGCCCCTGAATTGAACCAAAGCAGACTGCAGGTCTCCGTCAATTATCCATGGCCGGTGATACGTCTAGCAGAACTGTACCTGAACTACGCGGAAGCGCTGATCGAATATGGTCAGGATCTGAATACTGCCAAACAATATATTGACCGCGTTCGGGTCCGTGCGGGCATCCCAACAATTGATGTCGCATGGGCTCCAATTGGCGGTGCAAATAATCAGGCAACACTACGTTCCATCGTCAGACAAGAACGCACCATTGAACTTTACTTGGAAGGCCATCGCTTCTGGGATTTAAGACGTTGGATGATCGCCGATCAATACCTCAACCAACAGGCGAAAGGAATGAATATACAAGGAGCTACCGATACAGATTTTTTCAAAATAACGACGGTCGTTTTTCCACGTAGTTTTAGTCAGCGTAATTATTTAATGCCTATACCACAGGAAGAGATCAATAAAAACGAGGAATTGGTACAAAATCCCGGTTATTAATTAATTTAATGAATTGCACAAGATGAAATACACTATCGGAATATTCGCTCTACTCTTTTTAGCAATAGCGTGTAAAAAAGAAGAAATAAAAATGACCAAACCACCACAACTGGTTACGGTTGAAGCAGAACCACGTATTGGCGGAACTCTCCTGAAATGGAAACTTCCTTCAGACAACAATTATCTTTATGGACAGATTACATATAAAAAAGCGGGATCAAAAGATCCCGATAAAATCTATAAAATCAATATAAGTTCTTTTGCCGACACGATGCGTATAGATGGGCTGATCAATAAATATGAATATGTCTTCAACGTCCAATTGTTCAATCAAGACAAGAAAACAAGCATTGGTGGAGATATCATAAGCAGCAATAGTGTTAGGCCAATCGTCAGGCCTTCGGAAGTGACCTATTTCCCGAACGAGTTAACTAAAATACAGGTGACCGATAATATAGTAGAAACCTATACACAGGAAAGCAGCGAGGGCCCCAAAAAGAATTTATTTGACGGCGATAAAAATACATATTGGCATACCGCATGGTCTGCAAATACAGCCCCTCTTCCGCACTGGATCCAACTAAATTTCCCTCAGGAAGAAGAGATTGGCGCCATAAAATACTTCTTCAGACAAAATAATAGCGATGAAGCCGGGCGTCCGAAACAATGGGGAATAGAAATAAGTTCAGACGGAAAGCAGTGGACCAGAGTTTTTACATCAAAAGATAATCTTCCCACATCAAATGTTGCTGAAGAGCAAAGTTTGGCTTTTGATAAAAACTATAAGTCCAAATTTTTCCGTCTAATGATCCTTAAAAACGGTGGAAAAAGTTATACCCATCTAGGTGAAATGAATGTCTACCGGATGCGCTCTTCTATCATTGACAAAGAAAAAGAAGCGGAAGATAACTATTGATCGTAATCGCAAAGATTGTTTTCTAATCATCACTGGTGCTCAAAAGGGCACGATGACGGAGGTAGAAATACCTCCGTTTTATTTTTCTCATCAGTATATCATCAATATTCGAACAAGCTCCAAAAGGGGTACGACTTCAAATTCCCGCTATAGCATCCGCCTATTCGACGAAGCTATCCCCAGTAAAAAATAAGAAACTTTTTTATTACCTTAGATAAATAAATCGAACAAGAAAACAACTTGTTTTTTCATTAACTATAGTTCACATATATGAAATTATATGCCTTTGTTTTGGGAGTAAGCTTACTTCCGGCCGTAGGATTATGTCAAAAGACCGTCACCCCTGGTAGCAGCGATATCAATACCAACTATATAAAACCAGAAAAATCACTGTATACGGTCTATTATGTTAAAGATAACACCTGGGACAAACAAGGATCATTGACCTACGATATTGTAGCGGCCAACAATCAGTTAACCTTAACGAATACCTATGTTCCGAAAGACAATGCATGGACTTCGATCCGCACGACGATTGCCGACGCAAAAACACTTCGGTCCATCAGCTACTCGAGCGATGGCAAGGAAACAAAAGTAAACCTCAACTTTGCAGAAACAATTACAGGTAATTATTACTCGAAGAAAACTAAAAAGGAAAAAAAGATCAACTTACAGCCAACGAGACCTTTTGTAGATTTTAACTGGACAGATCATCTGATTTCAACTCTACCTTTAGATCTCGGGTATAAAGCGCGCATCCCGCAATTTTATTACAATAGTGATTCAGACATTTTTGTCGAAGACTATACCATTAAGGAAGTAAAAAGCTACAGTTATGGTTCCCCGAAAACAGGTAAGCACGACAGTTGGCTGGTTACACTTTTAGAAGAAAGTACCGGAGCCATCTACAATTATGTCATCGATAAGAAAGATCGCCGATTATGGCAAAGGGAAATGTCCATGGGAAACGGAAAGTGGGAAATTACCGTAAACGAAGAACTGGACTATCAACCTATTAAAAATAGATTCAACAAAGAACAGTCTGCCCGACAGATTTCTCAAGGGAACAGTGTTATTATCGGGACGGCTTACGCACGATCTAGCTCCGGAAAAAAACTTGGCGGGCTCGTGAATACTGCAAAAAAGCAATATGCTCCAAAAGGAACAGAAATTACGCTATTCGCCAACTCTGCTTATTACGAAGAATGGCTGGAAGTCAATAAAAAGATCCGAAAACAGAAAAAGGTCCAGGAAGTTCCATTAGACCCTGATTTTGGCTATGCTGTTAAAAAAGCAAAAGTGTATGATGATGAGGGGCATTTCGAATTTGCAGATCTCATGCCAGGTGCATACGTGATTATGGCGAGCTTCGATTTCACCAATTCTTACAACTATTCCTATGTATCAGGCTACACCAATTATTATAACTATTGGGGTTATACAGGTTCCACGACAAATTACGGTACGGCAAGATCATCTTATGTCGACAAGGCCAATGTTGAGAAACACGTTACCATCGACAAAGACGGTGAAAAGAAAGAGGTAAACTTAAAGGAAATGTAATCCTAAAAATGCCCTTAAACAAACTCGTTTAACGGCATTTTTATATTTTTGAGATCTATTCCTAAAATGAGAAGATCATCTATCCATTTACTTTTTTCGAAGTTCAATATAGCGGTCTATGCTAATGGGAAAGTTATCGGCAGTACGCAGTAGAAAACAGGCAGCCGCTCCTACCCAGACTGAATAATCGAACGTCGATTTAATTCCTAACGAGAGGGTCATCACTATCGCAAAGCTGATCAGTAGAATCCCGGCAACGAATGCAGTAAAACGCAGCTTATAGCCGATCAGCAGTAGGATTGCTAAAACAACCTCTAATAATGTTGCACCGATAGCAAGTATATTGCCGAAAGATTCGGGCACAAAAAAATTAAGGGTATTTGAATAGGCTACAAAATTGGCCCAATTTCCCCAGGAAACATGTGATGCCCCCGGTGCCCCCCACACCCCAAAACGATCTGCAACAGCAGACAAAAATGCTGTCGATACAGCTATACGTACAAAAAGTTGACTATACATGGTATAAATTATATAAATATGGTGTAAACGATATAAATCAAATTTAAGAGAACAAAAACAGTCCAAACTTAAACCAGTTTAAGAAACTTGTTTCAACCATCCCATACCGACAAAGACCCTCCTCATTGTCATACCGCTGTTGTACCTTCACTTCCTCGCTCGGCGTTCGGCGATCACCTGTGGTTAAATCCATTGCACAGTTAAATCAATAAGGCTGCCAGCACATGGGTGCTGTACAGCCTTATACATCAATTAATACGAATAAGAATTTAATATCATGTGTCTACTCCATTAAATGATAACACACTGTTATAATGACGACCAAGATGCTCAATAGTCCCAATGGAAATAAAAATTATAAACAAAAACTAAGCGTCCTCATAAGAAGATCGATCTATCAAAACTGCCTTGGTTTACTGCTAAATCCTCACAATAGCGATATCACATATCAACAAACCAAAGTACAATGCTATATTTCAATCTCCTATAGAAAATTTGCTACAGCTGCAGGTTTAATTCCTGCTGCTGTTGGTTTCTAAAAATTAACACCTTCGGCTGGTCTGCGTGTACATGCTTTTTAATCGCTTGTTGCAAGTCTATTAATTGATCTATTTTCTCGCCCTGGTAATTCAGCACAACATCACCGACACGCAAACCGCTTTTATAAAGATTGCCTTTTTCATCCAACTGGAGTAACAGCACACCACTTATCGAGGGTAGGCCCGCAGCCGACTGCTCTCCCAAAGTCTCTACTGATTTAAACAAGCCCGACTTCCAGGCCCATCTGCTCCCCTGCTCCTTTGCTTCGGATTGGATCAACTGAGGTATTTCAGGTCTAGCGGCAAGAGTTTTAAGTCTTTTACTGGTAACTCCGAAATGCAGCATGTCAAAATTTTTAAAATCTTGATCTTTCCAGTTCTTCAATCGGAAATCACCATGTGCAGGATTCGTAAAGTTCAATTGAATAACACGACCATGTTTTTCTATGCCTTTCGCCCGATCTTTGTCTAGGTCATCCTGCCTTCCGTAGATATTATGGTCTACCTCTTCCCCCCAATACTTGACCTGTATATCCTGATGGGACTCCATCACGATATTATTACGGAATACATCGTGACTATTCTGAAACCAGACATGCGGATGAAAACCATTGTTGATCATCACGTTGTTATACACTTTGCGATAAAATCCTTCTCTTAGTTTTAGTCCCCCACTTAAACAAAGATTGTTGTAAATTTCATAGTTGGAAGATCCGTCGTCCAAATCAATATCCCAACCGTGATCACAGCGAAATCTATTATCATGAATTTTGGTTGTTTTGACTGCATCCAACAATATTAAATTGGGATGTTTCCCCGTCAGTTCATCCATCTCCTTTCGATTAGGATGCCAAAATCGGTCGCGACCCCATGAGTTGAAGGCTCCATGATCGCTGGTTTCCAGGACTGTATTAAAAACATCATTGTAAGCTATCTCATGACCGCCCCAAGTACCATCACCTACATTAATACCTGCTCGAGGCACATCGTAAATGGTATTGTGCAAAATTCGTAAAGATTCAGCCATGGAGACCTGTACACCGGCGACTTGTTTTTCGATCAATCCAATGTTATGAATCAGATTGTCACTCGCCTCACAATCCATAGGATAATTATCGGTTTTTGGCCCTTTGATGGTATCCATTTGGGCAAACGGAACAAATTTTTCATATCGAAATTCCGGTGAGCGTACCGCCGCTGGATCTCCTACAAAATTAATCGCTCCTGCACCGATCTGTTCAATCCGGTTGCCTTCGATCTTGACCCCGCGATTGTAATTATTAACAAATATTGCATTGCCGCCCAAAGCGATAAAATCATTCGCTCGGAAGATACAGTTTTCCGCACCTTCAATCTTTAGGGCTCCCTGTCGATAGATCGTCCAATCACTACGTAAGAGTGGTTCGCTTGTTTTCATAAAGGTAGGAGCAGTATACGTGAAGCGAAGGCCACTAACCTCAATATCATGCACTGGGCTGGAAGATGAACCTGAAAGATGGATTAGATTTTCCAATTGTGGTGCTACAAACTTTAGCTGGTTGGGATCAACTCCTTTAGCAGGCATATAATATAATAGTGCTTTCTCCTCATCCAAATACCACTCCTGAAAGGTATCGAGTTCTTCAAAGATATTTTCTACAAAACGATAGGTCTCGTGCATTTTGCTGGGACGATTATTTTGCTGTCCACCTTCAAGTGTAACTGTTGATAAGCTATCTTTTCCGGTAATCTTATAATGGAATCCTCCCCAGCGACCAGCATGCAAAGCATGTACAATTCCCCCCTTAGGGTTTTTCCAGGTTGCGACACGTTCGGGACTTAATGCATCTGCAGCATAGCCTTGAAATGGCAAGACAGTGGGATCGTAGTTTGGATAACGTGCCCGGACAAGATGCTTATCATTAGCATATAGACTTTGGAAGTTTACTCCTCTTGGGACCTTAGCTTCCCAAATACCGTGATCGCCCTGTTTCCATTTGAGGTTAAGCGATTTGGCACCACTCAGCGTAACTTGTGCTCCATCCTCGGCTTTAATCCGCAAGGGTTGCCTTCTTGTACCCGATATCCCAGCAGACAATTCAATCGGTTTATCCAGTTGGTAGGTGCCTGCCATAAAGATGATTTCGATGCCCGGTGTATTTTTCCCTTGTTTCTGTTTTTCTACTAATCGCAGTGCGGCCTCAGCTGTGGCATAGGGACTTCCCTTAGTTCCTTGGTTTCTATCACTTCCTTTTGTACTGACATAAATACGTTTGACCGAGCCAGACTGTTGCCCACGCACGCTAAGCGAAGTGACACCGGTAAGGCCAATAAATAATAATTTTGGAAATAGCATACAAGATATCTTCATAATTTTAATCGTTCATATAGTTTTAGCTAGATTACATCGACTATAAACCCGCTATATAGTTAGGTCTATAAGTCCATAAAAATAAAGTCGTTTGCTATGCACAAACGACTTTTTCAGTTCGTGTTTCATTCGATCAGGTTTATATTTCACAAAACAATAGTATTTCGGCGAATTAACGAACGGTCTATTGAATCACTTCACTGATCTGTACCTCTGGCGTAATATTCGTGTACTTTGGAAAATCTTCGGCAAACTTTTTCCCATTTTCTTTTAAAGGATCCTGATAGGCCGCAACAGAATCAAAATACAAATGGCAAATGGCCAAATAGATCGGGCCTTCTGCTGAGCTACGTCCCGAAAACCCTTTATCAATGGTTACGCCTTTCAGTGCTTTACCGTAAACTTTTTTGACAAGCGCAATATGTTTAGGGAGATAATAATCCCAATCAAATGTCTTTCCAGGTCCATTGCGATAAAAGATCGATACCTTGATCATCCCTTTTTTATGAAAAGGTGGATCTGCCTTTGCATTGCACTGAAACCCCAACAGCGTGGTTATCAAAACCATAACTAAAATAATCTTTGTTTTCATATTTGTTGATAAGTAAGATTAAATAACACTCTTTTTTCCAAAAACATTTACCATGAGTCAATAAACAGCGAATATTGCTTAGATTAGTTCTTTTTGCGCTCTGCGGCTGCTTTCAACAAAATATCTTTACTAGCAACCGGCACATTTCCGTCAGCATCAGGTCCAATATTGAGCAACAAATTTCCACCTTTTTCATTTATCTCCCGTAGCTTAGTATTTACTTCTGTAGGAGATTTCCAATTATTATCTGATTTTTTATATCCCCAAGAATTGTTCAGGGTATAACAGGCTTCCCAATCGTAATCCAGTAACGCTCCAGGATGTTCTTGTTCAGGCGTTCCAAAATCTCGCTTAAATTGATCACGCTTTGCTACGCGGTTATTAATGATAAGAGAGGGCTTCAATTTGCGTAGATATTGATAAAGATCTTCTCCTGCGGCCATATCCCACCAATTCACCCAGTCCCCATCAAACCACAGGATGTCAGTATCATACTTAACAACCAATTCTTTCAATTGATTTTTCATGTATTGAATATAAGCGGCTTTCTGTTCTGGCTTAATGAGGATCTGGCCCCAATCTCCTTTACCATTGGGATCGACATATTGCGAATCGTGATGCCAATCGATAATACTGTAGTAGGTACCAAATCTAATCCCAGCTTTCTTACAAGCTGTGGACAACTCCCGCACGAGATCTCTTCCTTTCATTGGCGTCGAAGCTATATCATAATCTGTGTAGGGGGAATCCCACAGACAAAACCCCTCATGGTGTTTGGTCGTCAGGACAATATACTTCATTCCGGCATCCTTAGCCAATTGAACAATACGATCCGCATTGAAGTCCTTAGGGTTCCATGTGTTGATCAGTTCCGAATATGCTGCCTTCGGAATATTCATTTCCGATTGTATCCACTCGGCATATCCTTTAGTTGAATTCCCTTTATACATCCCTCCAAGTTGACTATAAAGTCCAAAATGAATAAACATTCCATATTTTGCTTCCCTAAACCAATGCATCCGTTCATCAAAATCCTTTTTGGACTCCTGTAAATAATTAACTTGGGCGTTTCCCATGTTCATAAACAACATGGCTATTAGAGAAAGAATACAATGCGTTGCTTTTATCATATTTATATAATTGGTTAATCCAACAAGCTCAAGCGGCTGTCAAATATTCTATTGGTATCTCACGCGCATTCGGCAAATGCTAAACCATTCTGCTATTGCAAAATAAATATAAAAAATATGAACAACACTTTTTATTTATTTCAAATAAGTTACGCTTAGCGTACAGGGCTATACCTGTCACAATTTTATAAAAAATGAAAACTTCCAAAGCAGCTTATCAAACAGTCTATCTGCTATGAAATTTAATATAAATTCTTTTTAAAAAGGATTTATATTTAGTAAAAATATCATTAAAAACCATACTATAGATTGAAATTATGAGTTTAAAGACCTTAATCACAAAAAGCGCAGAGTATAACAACTGGGTCGTTAATAAATACATCAATTGGCTGGCTGATAAATCGGACGACCAACTTAACCAAGAGGTACCTTCAAGCTTCCCGACCATTTTGAAAACTTTAAACCACATCTTGCAGACACAGGAATATTGGTGGAGCCACATTGCAGAAAGCAATGATTTTGATTTTGAAAAAAAGCGAACCACAAAAGAAGAAATATTTGAAGCACTAAGAAGAAGTTCAGTTCAACTTGTGGATTATATACACAAGCTATCTGAGTTGGATCTTGAAAAAAATATCAAAGTGGAATCACCATGGTTTCAATGCGACTTCACGAAGTATGAATACATACAACAGCTGATCCTTCACGGAACATATCACAGGGGACAGATCGTTACAATGGGCCGGGCTATTGGAATAACGGATGCCCCAATGACAGACTTTAATTATTGGAATATCTATAAAGATCAACAATAGGGATTCGAGCAGCGCTATGGACCAAATTACCAGTAAAGTACAGATCCGAGAAATTGTCGCAGCGGCGAAACAGCAAGGACAGCAATCCGGTATTGAATGCCTTATATTAAGCTTACAAGAGTGTTTACTGAAAAAGAAAGTACGATTTCCACTTCTGGAGTTCGCTGCCAGGGAAACTATGCTATTCGTGCCTGAGGCCGAGCAGTTACACTTGACAGATCGTCTCATTGCCACAACAGAAATGGGAAGTTATGTTTTAACGGGAATAATTCTTCAGCAACGTCTCACCGAACACTTTGAAGAATCTATCCATAAAGCCTGCATCTATATAACCATGGGCAATCAATGGTACGTATGTGATATCATCGGCGAACGCGTACTTGGTCATGCGCTGTTGACTTCACCTAAAAAAGCAATACCATTATTAGAAGAATTAGCTCATCATCCTGATAAATGGATTCTCCGTACCATTGGTGTAGCTACGCACTATGCTATAAAAAAGGGACTACCAGCCACATGCGTAGACACTTTGTTGAAGCTGTTGGTTTCACTATCCAATAAGACAGATTTCCACGTGAAGAAAGGAATTGGCTGGGGGGCTAAAACAATAGCAAAATTCTACCCCGAACTTGTCGCCTGCTCCAGTAAAGCAATTGAATCGCCAGAAACCAAACAATGGTTTCGGACAAAAATTACCATTGGTCTCATTCGCCACAAATTGGAGGCTAAACAGATCCAGTAGGAAGCCACAATGGTTCATCATAATCAATGAAATGAATGCGTTTCTTTGCGATAGTTATACATCAAGAAAGGCGAAGTCTACAATTAAACCGCGCCTTTCTTTATACCTTTAGTCCATATGTAACCACGCCCTCGGTTATTGGTCTTTTTTCATTGTTCCTTTTTCACGAAGATTAATATGCCAGCTAAAAGCCTCTTCTAGCAAATGTGGTGTATGCCCTCCCCTTTCACAAGCGCGGTTATAATAGTCTGATAGCTGCTCCTTATAATCGGGATGTACGCAGTTCTCAATAATTACTTTCGCTCGCTCACGAGGCGCTAAACCACGCAAATCTGCCAAACCATAATCTGTTACCAAAATATCGACATCATGTTCGGTATGATCTACGTGAGAAACCATAGGAACAATATGAGAAATTGCATCCCCTTTAGAGGCTGCCTGTGTAACAAAGATGCTCAAGTAAGCATTGCGTGCAAAGTCACCCGATCCACCGATACCGTTCATGATATTTGTTCCCGACGTATGGGTAGAATTTACGTTTCCATAAATATCAAACTCTATGGCTGTATTAATTGCTATAATCCCCAAACGTTTGATCAGTCCAGGTGTATTGGAAATGTTCTGTGGCCGCAATACAATTTTATCACGGTATCGATCCAAATGATCGAACACTCTTGAATAACACTCTTCCGAAACAGTAATTGAAGAAGCAGAAGCAAAATCCAGTTTTCCAGCATCGATAAGGTCAAAGGTACTATCTTGCAACACTTCAGAAAACATCGTTAGATTACGAAACTTACTCTGTATAAATCCGGTCAGAACAGCGTTAGCTACTTTTCCAATACCCGCTTGGAGAGGCATCAAGCTTTCTGACAAATGACCTAACTCTACTTCATTTTCGAAAAACTGTAAAATATGCTTCGCTATCGCTGTAGTTTTGGTATCCGGTTCAGCAATGTCAGCTGGGCTATCAAGCTCATTCGTAAACACAATTCCCACCACCTTGCTTGCATCCAAAGGAATAGTTTTACGCCCAATTTTATTTTCAGGAGCAACGATTGGAATAACATTACGCCGAGGATAATCTTCCGCTTGGTAAATATCATGTATTCCTTTAATAGTCATCGGTATCGCAGTATTTACCTCCAAAATAACCTGCTTAGCCAATGCAGCAAAAGTCGCCGAATTTCCCACAGAAGTCGTTGGAACAATGCTTCCGTCTGATTCTATTGCTGCTACTTCCAAAACAGCAATATCCACCTGAGGCAAATTCTTATTGTGCAGCAATTCGGCTGTTTCGCTTAGATGCTGATCAATAAACAGCACATCTCCAGCATTAATTTTATTACGTAAAATACGGTCTACCTGAAAAGGCATCCGCTTAGATAGTGCTCCCGCTTCCGCCAATTTACCATCCGTTCCATGTCCCAACGAAGCCCCGGTAATCAAGGTTATTTTCAATGGATCCACTTTTGCACGTTCAGCCAAAGCAGGTAACACAACCTTACTGTCTCCAGCCTTAGTAAAACCACTCGACCCAACGACCATTCCGTTTTGAAATAGTTTAGCAGCTTCTTCCGCTGTAATCACTTTATTATGTAAGCTTTGAACTTTTATTCTTTCGTAAGCCATATTGTTATAGTTTGATTTTATTCCATTATTGTAAACTTAAGAAATTGAAACCTATATATTTCCCTTATTGGAAAAGTTCTTTGTTATATTTTCCAACCTCTTAACCAAACAATTTTAGCATTTTTTTCAACTGCATATTTATTACCATTCGACACAAAATTATCCAAACGAGACTAAAAAGTCACAACTCGCTACAAATCAAAAATATACAACAAATCATAATAAAAAAATATTTTATATCACACTGATCGATAATATATATCACACTGATAGCAAACAACTTACAATAATTAAGATAAAATCAAAGTAAGTAAAGACTAACTCTCCGGTCGATTAATTGCCATTTTAACGTAAGCATACACTCACTTTTAAGAAGTAAAGGTGGGGTATAGTAAAAAAGTCTTACCTTTGTGATATAGTATTATAGGTTAAAATGAATACACAAGATATAACGACAGATGCTAAATATGTCAACCGCTATTATATGACGGAAGTAGACTCATTTGAAGATAGCATTTACTGTCACCACGCTATTATTGCAGAGAATCATATTTCCGAACACTGCCACGATAAGGACCAATTTTTATATACAGAAGGTGGTGTCGTATTTGTTAAAACAGAGGAAAAATCATATTTTCTACCTGCCCGTCATTATTTGTGGATTCCTGCTGGCATAAAACATAGTATTCATCCAAGTACCCCTGAGGTCGTTATGCGTAATTTGTACTTTCCCAAAGCCAATAATGACGCACCCTTCTACAGTAAAATGGGGATTTATCCAGTAAATGATCTTTTGATAGAGCTGATTATGTTTACCAACCGCTGGAATGGCAATATATTTCCGGTCGAAGAACCTAAATATAGTATTGCTACAGCATTTAAGCTTATCCTGCCGGAATTATCGCTACATGAGCTTCCATTGGCCTTGCCTTATCCTAATCACCAGAAATTAAAGGATATCGTCACTTACCTCGAAGAGAATATAGAGGAAAATGTCAGCTTTAAAAAACTTGCCGGATTATTTAACATTAGTGAACGTACATTAGCCAGGCTATTTCAAAAAGAATTAAATATGTCTTTTATCCAGTACTACACGATCCTCAGAATGCTAACCGCTCTTAAGCTCCTTTTAGACGAAAAACTAAGTGTAAATGAAGTTGCACTCAAAGTTGGATACAATAGCCTCCCCACGTTTAGTAACACATTCAATAAGGTCGTCGGTATCCGTCCAAGCGAATATGTCAAACAAAAAGAATTGCTTATTTAAAAATGTTTACCTAATTTAGGTCAATAAACCTAATTCAGGATGAAATTCAAACATATCATTTATAGTGCTGGAATTTTATTGCTTAGCACTTCTTTATTTGCCAAATCTCAAGATAAGAAACCCAAACCCATTCAGTTATTCAATGGGAAAGATTTGAAGAACTGGACCCCAAAAATCAGAAACCACAAAGTTGGGGATAATTACAAAAATACATTTCGTGTAGAAGACGGTTTACTCAAGGTAAGATATGATGGTTATGATAATTTCAATTTTCAGTATGGCCATCTCTTCTACAATAAAGAATTCTCTGCTTATTTGTTGCGTGTCACTTACAGATTTGTCGGTGAACAGGTAAATGGTGGCGAAGGTTGGGCTTGGCGTAATAGTGGAGCCATGCTACATGGACAGGATCCTAATACTATGGGTGTGGATCAAGACTTTCCGATATCTATAGAAGGGCAACTGTTGGGTGGAAATGGCAAGGACGAACGGACCACAAGTAACCTTTGTACACCAGGCACAAACGTTGTGATCGACAATAAGCTATTCACACCGCATTGCATCAGCTCAACATCAAAAACCTATGCTGGAGATCAGTGGGTAACTGCTGATTTTTTGGTATTGGGAGACTCTCTTGTGCAGCATATCCTTGAAAACAAGGTCGTATTACAGTATAATAAACCCCAAATTGGTGGCGGCAATGTAAGTGGTTTCGATCCTAAAGTGAAAAAAGATGGTCAGCTTTTAAATAAGGGGACTATTTCACTTCAGAGTGAGAGTCATCCCATTGATTTCAAAAAGGTGGAACTTTACGATTTAGAACCTTACATGAAAGATCCCAACAAATTGAAAAAGATCATCGCTGAGTTACTTCCAAATTTGCAGCAATAAATACACTGTAGGTCAGTTTTAAAATAAAAAAGCATCGATATCCGATGCTTTTTTATTTACCATTCGCTTGGAAAGAGAAATCCAAAGTATATAACATAAAGAAAAGGGATACAGCGAGCTGTACCCCTCTATATCTGTACGAAAAGCTTACGCTAAACCGTTAACAAATTTTGTTAACTTAGATTTGTTGTTAGAAGCTTTTTTCTTGTGGATCACATTTTTCTTTGCCAAACGATCAAGCATAGAAATTACGCGTGGTAACAATGTTTTTGCTTCTTCTGCAGAAGTAGTGTGACGTAATTTTTTGATTGCGTTACGTGTAGTTTTTGCTTGGTAACGGTTTCTTAAACGTTTAGTAGCGTTTGCTCTAATTCTTTTGATCGCTGATTTATGATTTGCCATTTTTTTTAGCTAATTTTTATTCAATTTTTTCTTGTAATTCGGACTGCAAAAATAACACCTTATTTTCAATATTCAAAATCTATTTTATTTTTTAGGTTTAGTATATTTGCGACATGCAAAAATTATCGATGGATGAACTTCAACGTACAGATGTTGAATCGTTTAAAAAACAAGAAAAAACTCCTATCACAATCGTTATGGACAATGTACGGAGCATGCATAATGTGGGCTCGGCCTTCCGTACTGCAGACGGATTTGCTATTGAAAAAATACACTTGTGTGGCATTACCGGCACACCTCCCCATCGCGAAATCGAAAAGACGGCCCTCGGGGCAACCCAATCGGTCGCTTGGGAATACCACAAAGATACCACAGCTGTTGTTGATCAGCTTCGGACAGAAGGGTATGTCATTATTGCCATCGAGCAAGCAGATGATAGTGTTATGTTACATCAGTTTGAACCAGAAAATGACAAAAAGTATGCGTTGATTTTTGGAAATGAGGTCAATGGAGTAGATGAGAATGTCATGGAAAAAATTGATACCTGCATCGAAATCCCCCAATACGGGACTAAACATTCCTTAAATGTATCTGTCGCAATTGGCATTATTCTTTGGGATTTTATCCAAAAACGCAATTTCAATTAAAAATTTATCAATAAAGGTCACATTCCTATTCACATTGCTTCCATTTTAGAAAGCAAAATAGTAGATTTGTGTGCAAAATTTAAAGAAGAAATGAGTGTATTAGTTAATAAAGATTCAAAAGTAATCGTTCAAGGTTTCACTGGAAACGAAGGTACTTACCATGCTACTCAAATGATTGAGTACGGAACAAATGTAGTTGGTGGTGTTACTCCTGGTAAAGGTGGTCAACAACACTTAGACCGTCCTGTATTCAATACTGTGCAAGATGCAGTTGACACTACAGGAGCTAATGTTTCTATTATTTTTGTACCTCCAGCATTTGCTGCAGATGCGATCATGGAAGCTGCCGCTGCTGGTATCGAAGTGATTGTTTGTATTACAGAAGGTATCCCAACAAAAGACATGATCCAAGTAAAATCTTACTTGAGCGACAAAAACTCTCGTTTGATCGGTCCTAACTGCCCAGGTATCATCACTGCAGACGAAGCTAAAATCGGTATCATGCCAGGATTTATCTTCAAAAAAGGTAATGTGGGTGTTGTTTCTAAATCAGGAACTTTAACTTACGAAGCCGTAGATCAAACTGTAAAAGCAGGATTAGGAATCACAACAGCAATCGGAATTGGTGGTGACCCTATCATTGGTACAACAACGAAAGAAGCTGTTGAATTATTAATGAATGACCCTGAAACTGAAGCGATCATCATGATCGGTGAAATTGGTGGCGGAATGGAAGCTGAAGCTGCTCGTTGGATCAAGGAACACGGTACTAAACCTGTTGTTGGATTTATCGCAGGTCAAACAGCGCCTCCAGGACGTCGTATGGGACACGCTGGTGCAATTGTAGGTGGTGCAGATGACACTGCTGCTGCAAAAATGAAAATCATGCGTGAGTGTGGTATTCGTGTTGTTGAATCTCCAGCTGAAATTGGAAAAGCAATCGCAGAAGAATTGGCTAAATAATTAGACCATCGAGCATATAAAAAAAGGGAATCAAATTTGATTCCCTTTTTTTATACCTAATAATTAGATGACAACATTAACTAGACATTGCTTCGTCTGCCGATGGTCCATATAAGCCCGGTACAGCAATATCCAATAATCGCAAATAAACAGTCAACTGACCACGATGATGAACAATATGATTATTGACAATAAAACGTATCGCTCCAGCTCGTGGCAAACGGGCAATCTCATGGTCCCCAGCTTTAAGCACCCATTCATTAAACCAATCCGATTCGGCGATATCCTCTAGTGTTGCCTTGTTCTCTTCCAGTCCAAGAGTGAGGATTGTTTTCAACTCTTCTACTGAGGATACTTTGAGAGGCATATAATCTACTTTAAAATCAAATACGTCCTTTGGTATTGCCTTGTGTACCCAGTTATGTAACTCGACAACATGAGCGGCCAATTCGCCCAAACTCATCGATTTTTCGTGTGGGCGCCAATCCAATTTATCGTCCGGTATCCGTTCTAGAATGCGTCTGGTATTTTTTGTTTCGTGATCCAATTCGATCAAATAGCTCCTTTTGATACTCATATAAATACTAATTCATTAATTGAAAATCTTTTAATACGGTAACAGTATAGGGGAATTCCACAGCCTTATGTGCTGCCGCTCGCGCAATCTCTCCCTCTACATAGGTTACCTTGAGCGGTAAAAAAGTATTGTTCAGTACATTTTCATGGAATAATGCCTCATACCAGGTGCAGGCAGCAACGAAACGTCCGTAGTTCAGATTTAGGTGATAGCCATCACGCGTAAAATGATCCCCCACAAAACTCGAACGCGCATTTTGAACAGCTGTACCCGAAGGAATCAAAAGATCGAAATTACCCCAGTTAAACACCTCTTGCGAAGTATTGGCAATAGCTCTATACATACTATCTTGGCTACGGTTATAACGAACAAAACCTTCATGCGATGAACCGTTCTGATATGCCCAAGTTTGATGCAATATATACTTAGTTTCAGGAAATAGAATATGTTTTGTCACATAATCATATAAAGGCGGTAGATCCTTCGCATACGAGTCATAATCTCCTGATAGCGGACTTGCTTGCTGAAAGCTAATATAATCCCAAGCCTCATCGATAAGCGCTTCAGATAAGCGCTCATTCGCTTTCTCGGACATTTGCCCGTCAAGATTTATTTTGCGGTAGCGATAAGCCGGCTTATCTTCTTTTGCGTTACTTACATGTAAACTTAAAGGAGCTCCCCCAATATAGAGATTGCCGATCACTATCTTTTTCTTGCCGGCTTTCGCCAATTCACATAAATTCTGTTCGATAGCATCTTCCGAGAAACTATTACCGATGGCCAATATTCGTAGCACACCATCATCTAAAGATTTATTTTGCGCATTTAATCGATTATTCTTCAAAAAGAATACGATTAAAAAACCAAAAACCAATACCTGTTTTACTTTTATCATCATATAATGCAATAACAACTAAATTAGATAATATCTCGTAGAAATACGAATGATATACCTAGAAAGGGAGATTTTCTCCCATCTGTAAGCTATCGAGATAGGAATCTGGGTAGTATATACATCCAGTCATTACGAGTAGCTACTGCAAGGCCAATTAATACACAGCTATAGGATACAGGTCAAAAGTAATAGGAATTTGATACCGTCAGTGCAGGCTGCAGGACCGCTACCGGTTGGACTACAATCCATCGATGGGTATTTGGATGACAATGCCCCTTGGCTACGACAGTGCAGCATAGCACCGGAACACAGTGATGACTGCATGACTGCCTACTATGAAGATGTATTATGCCACTGAGCACAGTAACAGTTGCGGTTGCAGGATAGCGACAATTGCGCAACAGCTTCCGACGGACCGGGCTCACCGACGTCCATGTGCTGCGATACCAATGTGCAGAGGATATGCAGTGATGGTCAGTGGCGGAAGTGTAACGGCCATGTGCTGCGATAACCAATATGCGGAGGATAGGCAATAGCCTGTACATGGAAATACGGAAGTATTTAAACGAAAAGAAGCCCTTGACTGTTTCCAGCAAGGGCTTCCGTGTAAAAAAAGGCACCGACCTACTCTCCCACCTGTTACGGCAATACCATCGGCTCTGGCGGGCTTGACTGCTCTGTTCGGAATGGGAAGAGGTAGACACCGCCGATATAGGCACCTAAAAATCTTTATTGGTTGATCTATGATATTCATATCATCTTATTCATGCCAAATGACATAGCTATTGAAAGAGGTTCGTTTCTGTTTGTTTCAAAAATTAAAGAGGAAGACAACAGTGTCTGTCTGCTTGAGAAAGCTTCGGGCTATTAGTACCACTTGGCTTTGGTCTCTCAACCTTTACACCTATGGCCTATCAACGTAGTCATCTTCTACGACCCTATAAGGAAGTCTCATCTCGTGGCTAGTTTCGCACTTAGATGCTTTCAGCGCTTATCTATTCCAGACGTAGCTACCCTGCCGTACACCTGGCGGCATAACAGGTTCACCAGAGGTCTGTCCAACCCGGTCCTCTCGTACTAAGGTCAGATCCACTCAAACTTCCAACGCCCACAACAGATAGGGACCGAACTGTCTCGCGACGTTCTGAACCCAGCTCGCGTGCCACTTTAATGGGCGAACAGCCCAACCCTTGGGACCTTCTCCAGCCCCAGGATGTGACGAGCCGACATCGAGGTGCCAAACCTCCCCGTCGATATGAGCTCTTGGGGGAGATCAGCCTGTTATCCCCAGCGTACCTTTTATCCTTTGAGCGATGGCCCTTCCATACAGAACCACCGGATCACTATGTCCGTCTTTCGACCCTGTTCGACTTGTCGGTCTCACAGTCAAGCAAGCTTATGCCATTGCACTCCACGTACGGTTACCAAGCGTACTGAGCTTACCTTTGAAAGCCTCCGTTACCTTTTTGGAGGCGACCACCCCAGTCAAACTACCCACCAAACAATGTCCTCGGAAATACCGAGTTAGAAACCGAATACAGAAAGGGCGGTATTTCAAGGTTGATTCCATGACTCCTGGCGAAGCCACTTCAACATCTCCCGCCTATCCTACACATCCTGTACCCAATCTCAATGTTAAGCTATAGTGAAGGTGCATGGGGTCTTTCCGTCCCGTTGCGGGTAATCGGCGTCTTCACCGATACCACAATTTCACCGAGCTCATGGCTGAGACAGCGCCCAGATCGTTACACCATTCGTGCAGGTCGGAACTTACCCGACAAGGAATTTCGCTACCTTAGGACCGTTATAGTTACGGCCGCCGTTTACTGGGGCTTCGATTCAATGCTTCTCTTACGATGACATCCCCTCTTAACCTTCCAGCACCGGGCAGGTGTCAGGCCTTATACTTCATCTTGCGATTTTGCAAAGCCATATGTTTTTGTTAAACAGTCGCCTGGGCCTTTTCACTGCGGCTGCTCATCGCTGAGACAGCGCCCCTTCTCCCGAAGTTACAGGGCCATTTTGCCGAGTTCCTTAGCCATGACTCACTCGAGCACCTTAGGATTCTCTCCTCGACCACCTGTGTCGGTTTGCGGTACGGGTCTTCATAACCTGAAGCTTAGCGGGTTTTCTTGGAAGTCTGTTTACCTGCTCTATCAGCGCCACCGGAGCTTTGCTGTACTATTGGGTTTCAGCAGGGTCGGCGGATTTGCCTACCGTCCCTATACCTACGCCTTTCAACGAACTATTCCGTCAGTTCGCGGCAGTGTCACTACTCCGTCACCACATCGCAGTTATGAAGAGTACTGGAATATTAACCAGTTGTCCATCGGCTTGCCCCCTTCGGGTGCGCCTTAGGTCCCGACTGACCCTGATCCGATTAACGTTGATCAGGAAACCTTGGTCTTTCGGTGGGCGGGTTTCTCACCCGCCTTATCGTTACTTATGCCTACATTTGCTTTTCCATAACCTCCACAGTTCATTGCCAAACTGCTTCCCCGGCGATGGAATGCTCCCCTACCAGATGTACATCTTTCAGTACAAATCCATAGCTTCGGTACCGTTCTTGATGCCCGTTTATTATCCACGCCCGGCCGCTCGACTAGTGAGCTGTTACGCACTCTTTAAATGAATGGCTGCTTCCAAGCCAACATCCTAGCTGTCTGGGCAACCGGACCTCGTTAGTTCAACTTAGAACGAATTTGGGGACCTTAGCTGATGGTCTGGGTTCTTTCCCTCTCGGCCTTGGACCTTAGCACCCAAAGCCTCACTGCCGGCTATATTTGATAGCATTCGGAGTTCGTCTGGATTTGGTAGGATTTGACTCCCCCGCACCCAATCGGTAGCTCTACCTCTATCAAACTCTACGCCGACGCTGTTCCTAAAAACATTTCGGGGAGTACGAGCTATTTCCCAGTTTGATTGGCCTTTCACCCCTACCCTCAGGTCATCCGGAAACTTTTCAACGTTTATCGGTTCGGTCCTCCATTACATGTTACTGCAACTTCAACCTGCCCAAGGGTAGATCACAAGGTTTCGCGTCTACCTCATCTGACTATGCGCCCTATTAAGACTCGCTTTCGCTTCGGCTGCGTCCCTGAAGGACTTAACCTTGCCAGACAAGAGTAACTCGTAGGCTCATTATGCAAAAGGCACGCTGTCACAGAACTTGTCTGCTCCAACCGCTTGTAAGCACACGGTTTCAGGTTCTTTTCACTCCCCTGTTCGGGGTTCTTTTCACCTTTCCCTCACGGTACTGGTTCACTATCGGTCTCTCAGGAGTATTTAGCCTTACCAGATGGTGCTGGTGGATTCCCACAGGATTTCTCCGGTCCCGCGGTACTCAGGATACCACTATGTCAACATTCTTTACCTGTACGGGGCTCTCACCCTTATTGCGCAGTTTCCCACCTGCTTCCAGTTCATAGCGCTGTACAATCTCGTGGTCCTACAACCCCGACCATGCCGTAACATGATCGGTTTGGGCTCTTTCCCGTTCGCTCGCCACTACTTGGGAAATCATTGTTATTTTCTTCTCCTACGCCTACTTAGATGTTTCAGTTCAGCGCGTTCGCGTTTTATACGACTATTCTTCAAATAGTCAGGTTGCCCCATTCGGAAATCTCTGGATCAAGTCGCATTTGCCAATCCCCAAAGCTTATCGCAGCTTATCACGTCCTTCTTCGCCTCTGAGAGCCTAGGCATCCCCCGTGTGCCCTTATTTACTTTCTTCACCGGCATAGCCTTTTGCTACTATGCGGCTGCTTTTGATATATATACTCGTATGCTAGGTTCGGGATCGTTCGGCCTTGACCGAGGGTCTCTCCCTTACTTCAAACACATACACGTATTGTCTCTATACTGTTGTCTTCTCTTGTAATTTTTTTTCTCTTTCAATATGTCAAAGAACTCTTTTTCCGGTTTATTTTAGGAGCATCTGTCGATGTTCCTCCCGGAGATGTGGAGAATAACGGATTCGAACCGTTGACCCCCTGCGTGCAAGGCAGGTGCTCTAGCCAGCTGAGCTAATTCCCCTCTTTTTTTCGTAGTCCCGAGCAGATTTGAACTGCTGACCCCTACATTATCAGTGTAGTGCTCTAACCAACTGAGCTACGGGACTAGCTTATCTTGTTCATCTCTTTCTCTCGGTCCTGCTCCTTTCGGGGCGGGCACTTTCTTCTGATGTTTTCTTCTTTTGCAATCATATGTAACGTGACGAGTACCGATCCGCGATACTCTAGAAAGGAGGTATTCCAGCCGCACCTTCCGGTACGGCTACCTTGTTACGACTTAGCCCCAATTATCGGTTTTACCCTAACACGCTCCTTTCGGTAACATGCTTTAGGTACCCCCAACTTTCATGGCTTGACGGGCGGTGTGTACAAGGCCCGGGAACGTATTCACCGCGTCATTGCTGATACGCGATTACTAGCGAATCCAACTTCATGGGGTCGAGTTGCAGACCCCAATCCGAACTGTGAATGGCTTTTAGAGATTAGCATCATATTGCTATGTAGCTGCCCGCTGTACCATCCATTGTAGCACGTGTGTAGCCCCGGACGTAAGGGCCATGATGACTTGACGTCGTCCCCACCTTCCTCACTGTTTGCACAGGCAGTCTGTTTAGAGTCCCCATCATTACATGCTGGCAACTAAACATAGGGGTTGCGCTCGTTGCGGGACTTAACCCAACACCTCACGGCACGAGCTGACGACAGCCATGCAGCACCTAGTTTCGTGTCCCGAAGGACGAATGCGTCTCTGCATTCTTCACTAACTTTCAAGCCCGGGTAAGGTTCCTCGCGTATCATCGAATTAAACCACATGCTCCTCCGCTTGTGCGGGCCCCCGTCAATTCCTTTGAGTTTCACCCTTGCGGGCGTACTCCCCAGGTGGATAACTTAACGCTTTCGCTTGGACGCTGGCTGTCTATCGCCAACATCGAGTTATCATCGTTTAGGGCGTGGACTACCAGGGTATCTAATCCTGTTCGATCCCCACGCTTTCGTGCATCAGCGTCAATACCAGCTTAGTGAGCTGCCTTCGCAATCGGAGTTCTAAGACATATCTATGCATTTCACCGCTACTTGTCTTATTCCGCCCACTTCAAATGGATTCAAGCCCATCAGTATCAAAGGCACTGCGATGGTTGAGCCACCGTATTTCACCCCTGACTTAATAGGCCGCCTACGCACCCTTTAAACCCAATAAATCCGGATAACGCTCGGATCCTCCGTATTACCGCGGCTGCTGGCACGGAGTTAGCCGATCCTTATTCTTCCAGTACATTCAGCTAGATACACGTATCTAGGTTTATTCCTGGACAAAAGCAGTTTACAACCCATAGGGCAGTCATCCTGCACGCGGCATGGCTGGTTCAGGCTTCCGCCCATTGACCAATATTCCTTACTGCTGCCTCCCGTAGGAGTCTGGTCCGTGTCTCAGTACCAGTGTGGGGGATTCTCCTCTCAGAGCCCCTAGACATCGTCGCCTTGGTAAGCCGTTACCCTACCAACTAGCTAATGTCACGCGAGCCCATCTCTATCCTATAAATATTTAATAGCTAACCGATGCCGGTCAGATATATTATGCGGTGTTAATCTCTCTTTCGAGAGGCTATCCCCCTGATAGAGGTAGGTTGCTCACGCGTTACGCACCCGTGCGCCACTCTCACCGTCTTCGAGCAAGCTCTCCGACGGATCCCGTCCGACTTGCATGTATTAGGCCTGCCGCTAGCGTTCATCCTGAGCCAGGATCAAACTCTCCATTGTAAAATGAAGTTTTTGATTCCAACTATTTACATAATCAGAATTCTTTTTTTATATCTCTGATCTTGGATCGAATTGAACTAATTCTTGAATTTGTTCATGACTTTCGTTTGTCTACTCGTCACGCTTACATGATTGTGTTTTCTTAAAGAACTTTTCTCGCTTCAACTTCCGTATCCGCTATATTCCGAT
>NZ_LZZP01000010.1:0-394157 GCF_014170215.1 Sphingobacterium sp. UME9
ATTAGAGGCCGTTAGATTTCAATATCTGGGAATTATAGAGTCCCCTATTGAAATATTTAATTCTAATTGAGCTTATATTATTTTTTTAATTTCCTATTGGCTTTTAAAGCGCTTTAGGATTGGATATTTATTTTATTTTTTTTTACATATGGATTTAATGTAGTTTCAGCGCGTTATTTATAATTTTTTCAAGGAAAAATTCGTTTAAGCTGTTTTATACTTGAATATTTTCCCTTGTAGGGTCTTATTTCAATTTAATTGGATTGTAACTGATAGAAATCGATGAAGAAAAGGTTTAATTCTCGTTTGGGTGCTATGAGATTTCAATATTTTTGGCTTTTAACCAGATAAATTCTTTTATTGAATTCTAATAGCTACTAATTTTTGCTTTGAAAATTTCTTTGAAAAAGGCAATTTAGTTGATTTTATTATTTGGATTTTAAGTCGTTTTAGGTTTGGATATTTGCTAATCATACTCAAAAATATTTGAATATGGCTTTGTCAACAAGTTAAAATTGGAATGCGAAATTTTTCAAAATGAAAATTGTAACGGATTTGGTTATTGGGATTTTTTATTCCTGGATCTAGGCGATTGTATTCGGATTTGGCTAAAATATCCATTTGATTTTGACAGCATTAAATTTTGAACAGAATCTAAAGGCGATTATTTAAAAATAAACCCGTTTAAAATTGGATATTTTTTAAAAATTCGTTTTCAATACTTTTTACCGCATTCTATGCGTTTAAATAGTGAATTTTTTACGATCTAGCGTGAATTCGAAGATTAGCTTGTTTATAGTTTTGGATTGCAAATAATTTCTTTAAATAATTTATTGTAGAACAAACAATCTTACTATATTTGCAGCCCAACATTCATTAGATGTCGGAATTATCCAAATTTAGATCAATGACATTCGAATATTGTGGATTATTGTTCTTTAGTATTTTTTTAGATCATTCTCAGGGTGTATTTTTCTAAAATAAAGCTCTTATAGGTCGAATATATTGACTTGATTCGCTATTTGTTTCGAATATTTAATTCTAAGCGACTAAATTGTTTTGAAAGTGCTTTGTCAGTCGCATATTTAGTGTTTTCTTTTAATATTATCTATATATTTGAGTATGAAGCGTTTTAATTCATTAAATTAAATATAAAATTGAAAATTTATAATCTGTAACAAGTTTATCTTTCTCTTTATATTAATTAATATCTTGTAACTTACATGTGCTGAGTTTTTGTAATTTATGCGATAATGATTGCCAGATGCTCAGTCTAGCGGGATATACAGTCCGATTCTGTTATATTGAGCTGTCGAGGGGAGCTATTTACTCGATTCCTATCCAGATACTGGGTATAATTGATTTTATTTAAGTTGTATTTATTATTGCTTTTGAATTTTGTGAAATTAAATTGCAAAAATTTTATTAAACCCTCTTAGAATTAAATAAATACACTATCCTCGATTACAGTAGTCAATATTTAATTCTCATCCGCTTTATTTTGGATTCTGTAGCCGTTATTTAGTCGGATATTTCAATTTCCGCGAACTATTCTCTTCTAGATTCCCTTCTACTCTATTCTTTTATATTTTTTTATAAATATCCAATTCTTATTGGGTTTATTTTGAACTATTTAATTCAACGCTATTGACCCCGAATCAGCGTGAGTTTACCCTTGCTACAGTCCTATATTCATTTTTACAAGCTGCTATTATTTTTATATGCAATTCTAAAAGCATTTATTCTAGAAATTATCGCCTTCTATTGATTATCTATGACCAATTTTGATTTAGGATAATTGGTTTTGGCCCCATTCTAGCCTTCGTTGCTGTATAAGTTGGTAAATGGCGAATATATAAACTTCAAATATTTGCAATTAGAATGACATATATAAAGACCGTAATGACAAAATAAGCTATACACGATTGTAAGAGCGTTTGTTTTTTATTCGTTGCTATTTATACGGTTTCAGTGTTGGATGCATACACAATTCCCTTAAAATTTACCGAATGAACCCGCTGAGAATTTAATATAAAATTATACATCAATCCAGAATCCATTAATCTCTCCTATACGAGCTCAAAAACGTTTTTTAATCTGAAATGTTAATAAATAAAGCTTCCTTTTGTGCTATATTTTTCATTGTTTTGTAATATGCCTAAAAACGTTCCTTAGGCTATGAAGGTTGGATGTGGATGAAACTGATTTTCGAAGATAGAAATAATGTGAAATAAACCCTTTCAGCTTTTGGTATAAAAGAATAGTTCTAATAGTTTCCTAAATATTCAAGTCTAAAAGAGTTTATATGGGCGTAATATTGTCTGATTAAACTTTATAAAAACTAATTTAACTATTAATACTTATAAACGGTTGATTTGTATTTTGAAATAGGTATTTAGCTGTCAGTTCTGCAAGATCATGGAATTGGGCAATAGGTGCAGTTGTTCGATCAAATTTGCAAACTGACTTTACCCAATAAGCTGGACCTGGCAAATCCGTTGTAATCTGTTACTGATTAATAATACGTTTTATATCAGTGTTTTATTTGTTATTATCTAATAATGGGGCACATTCAAGCAAGAGGTATATTACCATGACCTGATTAATTTGCTTTTAATTGACTTTTATATATCTAACAATGCTTATTTTTGCTGTTCATAAAAGTTGAAACTACTCGCATGGAAATTGTAAATTATGAGCTTCAAGCAAAAGGTTATATCGATGCTCCGATTGATCCCTCACTGGATTTGATTAAAGAGATCCAACGATTAAAGAAAGAAAAGAACGCTGTCATCTTGGCTCACTATTATCAAGAGTCTGAAATTCAAGATATAGCAGATTATATAGGAGATAGCCTTGGCTTATCCCAGGAAGCTGCGAAAACTGATGCAGATGTAATTGTTTTTGCTGGAGTACATTTCATGGCTGAGACGGCTAAAATACTTTCACCGACAAAGAAGGTTCTTTTGCCAGATGCCAAAGCAGGTTGTTCGCTGTCAGATTCTTGCCCTCCGCATCTTTTCGCTAAATTTAAGGAACAATATCCTGATCATTTGGTCATCACTTATGTAAACTGTACAGCGGAATTGAAAGCGCTTTCCGATATTGTATGTACCTCTAGTAACGCTGTTCAGATCGTAGAGAGCCTGCCAGTGGGTCAGAAAATCATTTTTGGCCCGGATCGTAATCTCGGAGCATACGTTAAAAAGAAAACAGGACGAGATCTTGTGCTTTGGAACGGTGCATGTATGGTCCATGAAATTTTTTCTCAAGATAAAATTGATCGTTTGAAAAGCGAGCACCCGGAGGCTAAGTTTATTGCCCATCCGGAATGTGAAGATCATATACTGGCGATAGCAGATTATGTGGGATCGACTGCCGGCATGCTTAAATTTACCCAGACAGATACGGCCCAAGCTTATATTGTTGCTACAGAATCAGGTATTCTCTACCAAATGCAAAAAGCAAGTCCACATAAGACTTTTATTCCTGCACCTCCTAATAATGCCTGTGCATGTAATGATTGCCCGCATATGAAGCTTAATACGCTTGAGAAACTATATAACTGTCTGACGTATGAATCGCCCGAAATCCTTCTTCCCGAGGATGTTATTCTCCGAGCCCAGCGTCCTATTGAACGTATGTTGGAAATATCGGCAAGTTTAGGCTTATAGAAATCTGCATAATTTTTGATCATAACCAAGACAATAACTGATTGGTTTTCAATGATCAATAATGATTTCGTTGAGCTGTTTATATGTAGTTCAATGAAAGAGTCCAATGTATGAGCAGGGGAGTCATTGGTCTTATAGTAATACTTATTTTGTAATGCCATCCAAATAAATCTTTGGAAGATGATTATCAGCTGGCATTATCTATATTAAACTTTTAAACTTTTTAGCATGTTTGATTTTGATAACACCGAGCGAACTAATTTGGAAGAAATGGGTGAGTTCGGTTTGATTGATTATATAAAAAAAGCTGTAGAATTAACAGAAAAATCCACAATTAAAGGGATTGGCGATGATGCTGCTGTTCTAGATTTTGGAGGTAAGAAAACCTTGATATCTACTGATCTACTGTTGGAAGGGATACATTTTGATCTTAGATATGTTCCGTTAAAACATCTAGGTTACAAAGCTGTTCAGGTCAATTTGAGCGATATTTACGCGATGAATGGAATGGCTTCGCAAATTACCTTTTCAATAGGTCTGTCCTCAAAATTTCCATTGGAAGCTGTAGAAGAGATTTATCAGGGAGCTTTGATTGCCTGTAAGAAATATAATGTTGACCTAATTGGGGGAGACACTTCGGCTTCAGCCCAGGGTTTGGTTATTTCTGTGACAAGCATTGGTCATGCTGATGCAGATCAGATCGTTTATCGTAGTGGTGCGCAGGAAGGTGATCTCTTGTGTGTGTCTGGTGATCTAGGGGCAGCTTATATGGGCTTACAACTCTTGGAGCGTGAAAAGGATATCTATTTAGAAAATCCCAATGTACAGCCTGATTTAGAGGGAAAGGATTATATCGTTGAACGTCAATTGAAACCTGAAGCCCGGAAAGATATTGTTGAATTATTTGCCAAGCTAGGGATCAAGCCCACAGCGATGATGGATATTTCAGACGGGCTTGCATCAGAAATTCTACATATTTGCAGACAATCTGACAAAGGTTGCAGATTATATGAAGAAAAGATTCCATTGGATCAGATGACTTATGATACAGGGCGGGAATTTGGCATTGATCCAACCGTAGCTGCACTTAATGGCGGTGAAGATTATGAACTACTGTTTACAATAGCTCAGGCTGATCATGATAAAATCAAAAACTTACCTGATATCAGCATTATTGGTTATATGACGCCAAGATCCGAAGGTTGTGAGATGATTTCCAAATCTGGGAATCTTTATCCGATAACAGCCCAAGGTTGGAATGCTTTTAAGAAAAAAGATTGATACGAAAAAGACCTGTTCGAGACAGGTCTTTTTTTATGCTTCTTGCTCTTCAAGCCGGAGTTCCTCCGCCTCATTTGGATCTCTTTCACCTACATTGAAATTGTTATAGCCTAAGCCCACTTCGATCTGTAATAATCTCTGTTGCAGCATTTCAAGAATTGCTAAAAAGTTATAGACAAATTGTATTTTATTTTCTGAGTTTTTAAGAATTTCTTGAAAATCCAATTTTTTATTGATTTCAATTAGTTCGGCTATTGCTTTCTTCTGTTGTTCAATGGTGTATGGATATTTGACAACTGTATGTGTTACTTCAGGGGGACGATTACGGAATTGATACATCATTTGCTCGTAAATCATCATTAGACTATAAAGGTCGAAGCTATCCAAATTTTCTCCGGTAGAATCTAATTTAAGTCTCTGTTGGATATCATAGCGTATGTTGCCTCGGTTGTATAGTTTGAGACGATCCTCTTCCAAGGCTCTCAAATCTTCACAGGTTTCTTTAAATTGCTTATAGAGAATAAGTTTTTGAACAAGATCTTCTCTAAGATCGATTTCATTCTCATTTTCGTCTAGATCTAGACGAGGCAAGAGCATTTTAGCTTTAATACGCATCAGTGTCGAAGCAACAAAGATAAACTCGCTTGCCATTTCCATATTGAGCGCCTGCATTTGGCTCACATACGATAAAAAATCATCTGTAATCTTTGAAATCGGTATATCGTGGATATTTAGTTCATCCCGTTCGATAAAAAATAATAATAAATCAAAAGGTCCCTCAAATTGAGGAAGCTTGATTTCGTAGCCTTCTTCTACTTGCATATCTTATACAAATTTACATATAAAATCTTTTGGAATAACTTCGATACAAACTATTCATTATTTTATTTGTTGTACCCCAATATGTAAATGCGATTTAATTTTAAAGATTAAATAAAATTGTCGTTACTTTGTACGAACATATCATGTAAATAGCAGTACTATGCAGTTTGAGGCTGGAGAACTATTAAGTAAAATAAACGATCCCTCTGATCTTAAAAAGCTAAAGGAAGACCAATTAGAACAGTTGAGTCAGGAATTACGTCAATTTATTATTGATCAGGTTTCGGTTAATGGTGGTCACTTTGCAGCAAGTTTGGGAGTCGTCGAGTTAACGGTGGCATTACATTACGTAATGAATACCCCATACGATCAATTGATCTGGGATGTAGGTCATCAGGCTTATGGGCATAAAATCCTAACGGGGCGTCGCGATATATTTCATACAAATCGAATTGAGAACGGAATTTCTGGGTTTCCTAACCGTTTTGAATCTAAATACGATGCATTTGGCGTTGGGCACTCATCAACATCTATTTCTGCAGCATTAGGTATGGCGGTCGCTTCCCAAATAAAAGGCGAAAAGGATCGTCAGCATATCGCGGTTATTGGTGATGGTGCGTTGACTGGTGGAATGGCATTTGAAGCATTGAATCATGCCGGTATTTCCAAATCCAACCTTTTGGTTATTCTGAATGATAACTGCATGTCCATTGATCCTAATGTAGGTGCATTGAAGGAGTATTTGACAAGTATTACAACCTCAAAACGATATAATCGTTTTAGAGACGATATTGCAGCTGTATTAACCAAGATTTCGGAAGTTGGTCCAAATGCACTTGGTATTGCCAAAAAACTGGAAAAAAGCATAAAGGGAACTTTGTTAAAAAATGCCAATCTCTTTGAATCTTTAAATTTTAGATATTTTGGACCGGTTGATGGGCATGATGTCAAGAAATTAGCCAAGACCCTTGAAGACCTTAAACATATACCAGGCCCTAAATTATTGCATGCCGTCACCATCAAAGGTAAAGGCTTTGCGTTAGCTGAAAAAGATCAGACGAAATGGCATGCTCCAGGTTTATTCGATAAAATTACGGGTGAGATCAAGAAGTCTTCGAATGATAAACCGGTAGCGCCTAAATTTCAAGATGTTTTTGGACATACTTTAGTTGAGCTTGCGGAAGAAAATGATAAGATTGTGGGTATAACGCCTGCAATGCCTTCTGGTTCTTCTATGAACATTATGATGAAAGCTATGCCTGACCGCGCATTTGACGTTGGTATTGCTGAGCAGCATGCGGTTACGTTCAGTGCAGGACTCGCAACACAGGGATTATTACCGTTTTGTAATATCTATTCGTCTTTTATGCAACGCGCTTATGATCAAGTAATCCATGATGTTGCATTACAAAATCTAAATGTTGTTTTCTGTTTGGATCGTGCGGGAGTGGTCGGTGCAGATGGCGCTACACATCATGGTGCTTATGATATAGCGTTTATGCGATGCGTCCCAAACATGACAGTTTCTGCTCCGATGAACGAAGAGGAACTGCGAAATTTGATGTTTACTGCACAGTTGCCTAATAAAGGTCCTTTTGTTATCAGATACCCGAGAGGAAATGGCGTTATGCCGGATTGGCGTCGTCCATTTACAGAAATAGAAATAGGAAAGGGACGTCTTATAACAGCAGGAGAGGAGCTTGCTATCTTAAGTTTTGGAGCGATAGGAAATGAAGCTGTTAAAGCGGTACAGCAGTTAAATGAATTGGGAATACATCCAGCGCATTATGATCTTCGATTTGCTAAACCATTGGATGAAGCCTTGCTCCATCAGGTCTTTCAGAAGTTTGGTAAAATTATCACGGTTGAGGATGGAAGTTTACAAGGGGGCATAGGTTCGGCTGTATTGGAATTTATGGCCGATCACGGATATCATAGCCAGGTTGTTCGTTTGGGTATTCCGGATAAGATCATTGAACATGCTGAACAAAATGCACAGTGGAAGAATGCGCACTACGATGCGAATGCGATCATAGCAGAAGCTAAAAAACTTTGTAATGGAAAATTGACCAGTTCAATGGTCGGATAAGAGTTATATATTTGACAAACAAAAAAGGAGATCCATATGGACCTCCTTTTTTGTTTGTCAAGTGTGCGTATGTTTAAGTTTACAATTAATCTCATCTGTTACAATTTGTTTTTTTCTGAGATATAATTTGCACTGATTTTTCTTTTATGGTTATGCATAAATAACTTTAATAGTCCTCTGACAATGATGTTAAGTTGGCTTTAAATTCTTATAAATTTAATATTAAAAATATATGAACTAAAGATTGTAATTAGCTATTATTTTGGTTAATTTAGATTTAGACCTTAAAGACTGATAGGTAGTAAGTTTGCTACTTTTTTTGTTCTTTTTTTTGAAATAAATTTGGAATGTTAATAATTATTTTTAGAGATCAATTTTAGCGCTAGTTTTCCACAATTTTACATGGTAAAAATCTGATATATAGCATCTTATCAATTATTTTATATTTTAGTTTTTTAGCTGATTTTTTTTTGTCATCTTCGTTCTCAGAGAAAGTTATCAACATATTTTTTGTCGCGTATTGTAAATCAACTTATTAACAATTTTAGAATGGAAAAAACGTATTCAAGTGTCTGGAATAATTGTCTTTCGATTATCAAAGATAATATACCAGCACAAAGTTTCAAGACCTGGTTTGAACCTGTGAAAGCAGTCCGTTTGGAGGGTGACGTTTTGACTATTCAAGTGCCTAGCTTATTTTTTTATGAGTGGCTGGAAGAACACTATGTAGGAATTCTTCGCAAGACCGTAAAGAAATTCTTAGGAGAGCAAGGTAGATTGGAATACAATATTGTAGTAGAGAAGTCTTCAGCTTCTCATCCTTATACGACTAATCTTCCATCGAATGGCAATGGAGCAGAAGGGAAAAGGCAATCTATCCCTGTGCCGGTATCTTTAAATAGGGATATCAAAAATCCGTTTGTTATTCCTGGATTGAAAAAATTGCAGGTTGATCCGCAATTGAATCAAAACTATACATTCGAAAATTTTATCGAAGGTGAATGTAACCGTCTTGCTCGCTCTGCAGGTTATGCTGTAGCGAATAAACCAGGTGGTACTTCATTCAACCCTTTGATGATTTATGGTGATGTTGGTTTGGGAAAGACACACCTTGCCCAAGCAATCGGAAATGAAATCAAAAGAAATCTTCCCGATAAATTGGTCATTTATGTGTCTTGTGAAAAATTCTGTCAACAGTTTGTGGATTCATTGAAAAATAACACGATCAATGACTTCGTTAACTTTTATCAAGCAATGGATGTCATCATTATGGATGATGTGCACAATTTTGCTGGTAAAGAAAAAACACAGGATATTTTCTTCCATATTTTTAATCATTTGCATCAATCTGGAAAGCAGATTATTTTAACTTCAGACAAAGCGCCTAAGGATTTAGCTGGTTTGGAGGAACGTTTGCTTAGTCGTTTTAAATGGGGATTATCTGCAGATATTCAAATTCCTGATCTTGAGACGAGAATGGCAATTTTGAAGAAGAAGATGTATTCTGATGGTATTGATTTACCTGAAAATGTAGTGGAATATGTCGCAACACAAATCGATAATAGTGTTCGTGAGTTGGAAGGAGCCATGGTTTCATTATTGGCTCAGTCTACATTGAACAAGAAAGAGATTGATTTGGGCTTAGCAAAATCGATGTTGAAGAATTTTGTGAAGAATACCCATAAGGAAATTTCAATGGACTTTATTCAGAAATTAGTTTGTGAATATTTTGAAGTTCCTGTAGATATGGTAAAGTCGAAAGTGAGGAAGCGTGAAATCGTGCAGGCCAGGCAAATTTCGATGTATTTAGCAAAAGCCCATACCAAATCTTCACTAAAATCGATCGGAGCATTCTTCGGAGGAAGAGACCACTCGACAGTCATTTATGCATGTCAAACCGTAGAGGATTTAATTGAAACTGACAAGAAATTTAAGACTTATGTAAGTGATATTATGAAAAAATTGAAATCTTAATATCAATTACAGTAAGTAAAAACAAAAAGGGCTGTCCATATTACTTTGGTCAGCCCTTTTTTGATGTATTTAAGACGCTGTAAGGCATAAAAAAGCCTCTGGACATGCACTGCATGTCCAGAGGCTTTTCATTCGTTCTCGAATGATTATTGTTGTTGATTGCTCTGTCCGTTACCGGATTCTTTTTGTTCTGTTGTTTCTTGCGTTGCCGGAATGTTTACGGGAGGTCGCTCAGTAACATATTTCTGATAAGCAACTTTTTGTTCATCTGTTAGCAATTGTGCTATTTTAGTATCTGATTCACCCTGTATTTTGGCAATATTCTCCTTTTTGACGTCAGCTTTAGTCGTGGAATCCTGAATGACAGCCGCTATAGCCTTTTCTTGATCCAATACGATTGTTGATACTGCAGTTTTCTGCTCGTCATTTAATGTCAGCTTTGTGACTAACTCAGTCACCACCTTTGTTGCATTTTCTTCAGGAGTTGTTTGTTGTGCAATTGTTAGGCCCATCGCTAGGAAGAAACCTATGCCTGCTAAAAATAACTTTTTCATGATGTTCAATTTTAGATGAAATTATTTAATGTTTTTCTACTACCTAATTTTACTTTGTTGTTGATTATTGACCGGATTCAGTTTTGGTAGGCTGAGCTGTAGTCGGCACGGCTTTAGCTGGTCTTTCAGTTATGATTTTTTGATAAAGGGATTTCTGATCTTCGGTAAGTAATTGACTGACTTTGGTATCTACTTCAGTCTGTAGCTTATGAAGTGCTTCGCTTTTCGTTTGAGCAGAAGACCCACTATCTTTTACTATTGTCTGCTCTGCTTTTACCTGATCCAATAGAATGGTTGATACCACAGTTTTTTGCTCATCATTCAGATGTAGTTTCTGTACAAGTTCAGTCGTTGCTTTAGCAGCGGCATCCTCGGGACTATGCTGTTGTGCAAACGTTAGGCTGAGAGTTAAGCAAAATCCTATTCCTGTTAAAATTAGCTTTTTCATATCTATTGTATTTAAAAAGTTACAAGTAAACGATCTTCCTATAAAAACTATGAAAGGGATGTTTATATTGTATCAACTATGTTACTTTAACAAAGTTTTAACATTAACTAACTGTAATTCATGGAAATATGGGTTTTGATATATGGTGTGAAATACAAAAAATGATGATATCGGCGTTATTGCTCTGTTAACAGTATCGATAAAGTTAGACGAGCTTAATTGTGATGACAGCATCAGAATAAAACTGAACGTGAAATAAAAAAGGCCTTGTTTTTTTACAAGGCCTTTTCTAAGATAGCTTTATTTAATTGTCGGAACGTTTAGACATTCTTTCTTTCATTTTTTCTTGCTGTTCGTCAAATAGCTTAGCTTGGTCAGGAGTAAGCCATGATTTAATTTTGGTTGTTTGTATTTCCTGAAGCTGTTTAAATTTTTCCATACTCGCTTTTCGATCTCCACCATCATTTCTAAGTGCAGCCCGTTGTTGAGCCTGACTTAATGTAAGGTTATAGATCGAATCTTTTTGCGTTTGATTGAGGCTTAATAATTTGTCTAAATGCTCTACGCGCATTTTAGCTTGTTCTTCAGGACTACGTTGCTGACGTTGTTGGGCAAAAACTCCTGTAGCACTTAAAAATAGACAAGCTACTGCCATTAAAATTTTCTTTTTCATCTTTGTATAGTTTATATCATGAGTGCCGAATATCGGGTATACACTCAATTTGTTCATTATAGACAGAGCGAAAACTTTTGAGATTCTCTGTTTACATATAGAATATAAATTTGATGAAAAAGTTTAGTATAGCATCTGATATTAACAAAATTTAAGGTTGATTAACACTTTGATCCACTGCATCATATAGCCTTTTATGGAATATTTCCTGTTGGATGGGGTCGTGAAATTGAAGACCAATTGGCAGATAAGCCAAATCAATTGCAGTAAATTGCTGTTTAAAAGGTTTTAATCGCTGAAAGTCCTTTTCTGTTGTCAATACTATTTTGTTGCTACTTGCCAGATTGTGGTAAGATTTTGCAATTTGATTGATATCCGATTCAGTAAAAGAATGATGATCTTCAAAGGAAATGTGTTGGATTGAATTGGCTTTGTTTTGGAGATAATCCACTAAGGGCTTAGGTTTAGCAATACCCGTAACCAAAATAATGTCTTTGCCTTTGATATCGATTAGACTTCCTTTACTATTGATGGGTTCAAGATAGTCGATATAGCTAAAAATAATTAAAGCTTCTTTGTTATAATACCTGATTTTGTTTTCTATCCGTTTTTTTTCTTTGGTAGAAAGATCAATAGGACATTTCGTAATTGCTATGATCTGTGCGCGTTTGGCCTCCATAAGGAGATCCCTAAAGTTTCCTGTAGGAAAAACAAACATTGGACTAGCAAATGATAGAAAATCAAACAATAGAATATTGAAAAGCGGCGATAATTTCCGATGTTGATAGGCATCATCCAAAATAATCAGTTGATGATCTGATTGAAGTTTTTCTACTCCCGTACAGCGATCTTCACAAACCGCAACAGTGATAGCCGGAAATTTATTTTTGAACTGTAAGGGCTCGTCACCGACGTCCATAGCCGATGAATCCGTCTGTACCAGATAAAACCCTTTGGAGCTACGTCCGTATCCTCGACTGAGTATTGCCGTTTTAAAATGACCTTTAAGGCTAGAGACCACAAGTTCAGTCATTGGACTTTTTCCTGTTCCACCTACGGCAAGATTTCCTATGACAACAGTTGGAATGTCGAAAGACCGCGAGGGAAGCAGCTTAAGATCATATAATCTATTTCTTATCCACACTACAAGGGCATAGATGATGGTAAAAGGAAATAATAGATATCGTAATAAGCGTATCATTTTGGAACAACGGTTAACCCTACGTCTGTGATTTCTTTCAACGGATTTTCTTTCATGTTCTGTTCGATGGAAATCGTATAAATTCCTGTATCCGGAAATAGGTAATCTTTATGGATGATGGATTGATTGTTATACAAGCTACCGGAGGATTTTCCTATCCATTTTCCATCCGATCTGGCCATTTTTATTTCTTTACGAAAAGTATATTGCTTTTTACCTGGGCCTCGTTGGTAAATAAGTACAAAAAGATTGGAAAAAGCAAATTCCGGTGTATGACGGACATCCATCAATACATCATATCGTTTGGTCTTGTCGCCGATATGAAATTGAAAACTAGGCGGTGATGTATTCAGCCAAGCTTTATTATCAATGGGTTTATTTTCATTTATGACAAAAGTTTGGTCACAAGAACACCCTATGCCAATACATAACAAACCAATAAGGAAAGGAGAGCTTTTGAGTTTCATGTTTATTTATAAAAAGAATATGCCTAATGGGTTAAAATTAGGCATATTTTTTTTTATTCTGCTTTCGGTGCAGCATTGTTGTTATTACCTTTGTTTTTATTCCGATGGCGATTGAAACGCTTTTTGGGTCTGTTATTAGATCCTTCTTTATTTTCTTTATTCGCGCTTGGAGCTCCAGCATCGGTCGAAATCTGAGGTTTAGCACTTTGTCTAGGTGTACTTTGTTCGGACTTCTCAGTTTTTTGTCCAGCCTTACTTTCAGGTTTGACAGTACTGCTTTTGGATTTTCTTTTTTTCTTTCTTTTATTCCGATCATCAAGTCGAGTTAAGCTATCCTGTCCGACTACATTTTCGTAATCGTAATTGATATTTTTCTCTTCTCTGACTTCATCGTTATCTACTGCACTCGAAATTGCTTCCGGTTTGATCCCCTGCTTATTCATTTCGACAAACTCTTTGACTTGTTGAACGGGAATGGCGATCCAATTTTCGGCTCCAGGAAAAGAGAACCACATCATTTTCTTGAAAATATCGGTCTTTTGAAGATAAGCAACTCCTTTTAGCGTTTCGATGCGGTCGATATTATTCGGGATGTCTTTTAAAGCATCCATGTAACTATCCAATTCATAATTGAGACAGCATTTTAATTTTCCGCATTGTCCCGCTAACTTTAACGTATTCAAAGAAAGATTTTGATAACGTGCTGCCGATGTAGAAACCGTTTTGAAATCCGTTAACCAGGTTGAACAGCAAAGTTCGCGACCACAGGAGCCGATTCCACCGAGGCGGCTAGCTTCTTGTCGCATACCTATCTGGCGCATTTCAATGCGTATTCTGAAAGCTTCAGCCATTTTTTTGATAAGCTCACGGAAATCCACGCGGCCCTCAGCAGTGTAGTAGAAGGTAGCCTTGGTTTTATCACCCTGGTAGTCAACATCAGAAATCTTCATGGACAAACCCAGGTCCAAAGCCAGTTTACGTGCTTTGTGCATAGTTTCCCATTCGAGATCTTTTGCTGCGTTATACTTCTCTGCATCCATTTCATTGGGCTTCCGATAGATTTTTTTAGTTACCATTTCTGGGGTAACATTGTTCTTTTTTAATTGTAGTCTGACCAATTCACCTGTTAAGGAGACATGCCCGACATCATAGCCACCAGTAGAAGGTTCTACAACGACCATCTCCCCCATTTCAAGGTAGGTATTGTCTACATTAATAAAGAAATCTTTTCGTGATCCCTTAAATCGTACTTCGACGATATTAAATGGTTTATAGTTTGAAGGCATATCCATATCGGAAAGCCAGTCATATACATCTAATTTATTACATCCGCTAGTCATGCAAGAGCCATTATTCTGACATCCTGCCGGTGTACCATTTGCCGTGGTAGTACCGCAACCTCCGCCGGATGAGCAACTGCCACATCCCATAGTTTTCTATATTATATATTGAGTTCCTTTCGGAAACGTTTTGTACTTGTATATTAATGTTAACTGCAAAGATAAATCTAAAAATAATATTTTGGGATTTGCATTTCTTTCTACAAAATAATGTGTTTCCTCAAATAGATTTATTGTTGCTTCAATTTGTTCAACGGTATAGTGTACAGCAAATTTTTGAACAAAATCCAATTCTTTGGCCGGTAAGAATACTAAGCTGGAAAGCCCTTCTTTGATTAATATAATTTGACGCATCATATTAATTGCATAAAAAAGAAAGCTTTTTTGGTTTTCTCGCCCCATTTTTGAGAGCTCTTCTTCCACTAAAGAGATCATATTGGTTCCCGCATCTGAAACAATGAAACGTAACCAATTGACTAAAATGCCAAAATGATTATTTGTTTGCGACTGGATTTGATTCATTGCTTCTTGTAGGTTTCCATCCGCAATAAAAGCAATTTCAGCTGATTCTTGATCCGAAAGATGATGTACGCTTTTTAGATGTTGTGCGATCTCTGTGTGATCCAACTTCTTTATTTTGACCAATTGCGTACGTGATATGATTGTATTTAATATTTTGTCCTGATTTTCTGCAACCAGAATAAAGAGCGTTTTTTCGGGTGGTTCTTCGATTAACTTTAAGAGCGCATTGCCTTGTGTGTCCAGGTATTCGGGAAGCCACATAATTAAAACCTTATATTCAGCTTCAAAGGACTTTAGGCTTAATTTTTTGATGATACCATGCGCCTCGGCAATATTGATATTGACTTGTTTGTTGTCCGCATCCAATTGATTACGCCAATATTCCAATCCCATGTATGGATTGGATAAAAAAGATTTTCGCCAGCTGTCCGCATAATCGGTTGCCGTATCTTCCTTATGTTTGGCTATGAAAGGATAGGACATGTGGAGATCGGGATGGATCAGCTTATTATATTTTCGACAGGAGGGGCATTCGCCACAACTGTCGGCTGACTGTCGGTTTTCACAATTCAAAAACTGTGCATAAGCATAGGCTAATGCAAGGCTGCCGGAGCCCTCTGGACCAAGAAATAATTGCGCATGACTCACACGATTTTCATGAACCGTGCGAACTAAATGTTCCTTGATGTCTTTGTGCCCAATGATCTCTTTAAACTGCATACACTACTGCTATTATACAAATGTAATAAATATTGTGATTTATCGGGCCGAATTTGCTTTCTATACTTTTGGCGCTGTGCTTATTAATTGAAATACAATTGCTTATTTGAGCGATCAAAATCTCTTTATGTGGAAAGAAAGCGGCCTGTAAAACTGAAAAATATTGATTAATTTGTGTATTATTGCACATAATAATTAGTATTCAGGAAATGAGATTCATTGTATCAACATCAATTTTATTAAAGCAGTTACAAGCTATCAATGGCGCATCCAGTACAAGTACTGTTTTGCCTATCTTGGAAAACTTTCTTTTTGAAATAAAAGACAATAACTTGACTATTTCTGCTACGGATCTGCAAACAAGTATGGTTACTTCTTTACAGATCGAAGCAAAAGAAGAGGGAAGAGTAGCCATGCCTTCGAAGATTTTGATCGAGACGTTAAAAACCTTACCAGATCAGCCAGTAGCATTTTCAGTAGATATGAATACCTTGGCTATTGAGATCAGTGCAGGTGATGGAAAATATAAGTTGAGTGGAGAAAATGCCGACGATTTCCCTAAAATTCCTTCAATCGATAACGGGTCAGTTATTCAGATGCCAGCTCCTATTTTGTCAGAAGCGATCAGTAAAACGATCTTTGCTGTCAGTAACGACGAATTGAGACCTGCGATGTCTGGTGTTTTGGTGCAATTAGCTGAAAAGAATGTGACTTTTGTCTCTACTGATGCGCACAAGTTGGTGCGTTATTCGAGAACTGATATCGGTGCTGAGAAACCAGCATCCCTTATTTTGCCGAAAAAGGCACTTTCACTGCTCAAATCATCGCTACCATCCGATGATGTTACAGTATCGATAGAATATAATCAAACCAATGCGTTCTTTAGCTTTGGTAATATTAATTTGATCTGTCGTTTAATTGATGAACGTTACCCAGATTATGCTGCTGTAATCCCTCAGGTCAACCCGAACAAGTTGACCGTAGATCGATTATTGTTTTTAAATACCTTGAGACGGGTGGTGATTTTCGCTAATAAAACGACACATCAGGTTCGTCTGAAGATCTCAGGAAGTGAATTGCATATCTCTGCAGAAGATTTAGATTTCTCTAATGAAGCGCATGAACGCTTGTCCTGTCAATTTGAAGGGGATGATATGGAAATCGGTTTTAACGCCAAGTTCCTAGTGGAGATGTTAAATAACTTAGAGAGTGAAGAAGTTGTTTTGGAGATGAGTACGCCAAATCGTGCCGGTTTATTGATTCCGGCCGTATCTGAAGATCATGAAGATATTTTGATGTTGGTGATGCCTGTTATGTTAAACAACGCTTAATCTTCGTCACGATTTGGAACTAATTACGCATCTTATAGACTTTATTCTCCATATTGATAAACATTTGGTTGAAATAGTCAATGATTATCAGACTTGGACGTACCTTATTCTGTTTCTTATTATTTTTGTAGAAACAGGAGTGGTTGTGATGCCCTTTTTACCAGGAGATTCTTTATTGTTTGCAGCGGGCATGCTCGCCGCACAACCAAATGATCTTAACGTATGGTTGATGATTTTCATTTTATTGGTAGCCGCGGTTTCTGGGGATTCCTTAAACTATGCTATCGGTAAGCATTTTGGTATGCGCCTAACAAGATTTAAGCTCTTTGGTAAGCAGGTAGTCAAAGATGAGCAAATTGCCAAGACTCATTCGTTTTATGAGAAATATGGCAGTAAAACAATCGTTATCGCTCGATTTGTACCAATCGTACGTACCTTGGCACCTTTCGTTGGAGGTATTGGAAGGATGAATTATGGTACTTTCATTACCTATAATGTCGTGGGTGCTGTCTTGTGGGTTGGTGGTATAACCCTCGCGGGATATTTTTTAGGAAATATTCCTATTATAAGAGATAACTTCTCGAAGGTTGTATTGATTATTATTTTTATATCCATATTACCAATAATCTTCGAGCTTATAAAAGAAAAGATAAAAACTAAAAAGGGGGTCCAATAAGATTCCCTTTTTTTATAGATCAAAAAAATGGAAATCATTTCACAGCTTATTGATTTTATATTGCATATCGATCAGCATCTTTTGCAACTGATCAATAGTTATGAAAATTGGACCTATCTGATTTTGTTTTTAATCATCTTTGCGGAAACAGGATTTGTTGTTACACCATTCCTTCCTGGTGACTCAGTTTTATTTGCCTTGGGGGCAATAATTGCCCGCCCAGATTGTCAGCTTTCCTTACCTATATTTATAGTCATTCTTATTTTTGCCGCTATCTCCGGAGATTTTGTGAATTATGAAATTGGCAAATATGTTGGAATCCGTGTTTTTAAGCCAGGATCAAGAATATTTAAGCCAACTTATCTGCAAAAAACACAAGATTTCTATGCTAAACATGGAACAAAGACTATTGTTTATGCCCGATTTGTACCGATTGTAAGGACTTTTGCACCATTTGTAGCAGGTATTGGCAAAATGCCCTATGTGGTCTTCGGAAAATATAATATACTAGGGGGGATATTATGGGTTTCATTATTTATTATGGCTGGCTATTATTTTGGACAGCTGCCATTTTTTAAGCATAATTTTTCCCTTGTTATTTTGGCGGTTATCTTTATTAGCTTAATACCCATGCTTATACAGTTTTTGTCTGCGAAAAAAACAAAAAAAGATTAAACGTTACATACTAAATACGGTCTTTTAAGGTTAAAGGATTGATACGAAATATCCCTATTGAGAAAGTACAGATACTGTGCGCAAAATGTAGTTTGTACGCGGTTAAATTAAGTGAAGCGGACAAGATCGTCTGGATATTTCGTAAGGTCATTGAAGAAGAGATTATTCACGTATGAACTATTTGGTTTTAGCATTTACCCTGCTTTTTACACAGTCTATTTTTGCACAACGTGTGGTTGTCGATCATAATCAAGCCATCGAGGCCTATGAGCTATTGAACAAAATTCGCGTAAATCCCGAAAAGTATAAGAAGGAGCTGAAGCTTTTTAATCTGCAGAAGATTAAACGAACCAAACTCAATTGGAATAAGCAGTTGGCCGAGGTTGCGGTTTATCGAGCAAAAGATATGGCTAAACGTTCTTATTTTGACCATGTCTCACCTGAGGGGTATGGACCTAATTATTTCATTGACGAAGCAGGATATCAGCTTAATCCGGCATGGCTGTCAAAACGAAACACCAACAATTTTGAGTCCATTGCCGCCAACCGAGCCAGTGCTACCGCTGGCATTAAGGCCTTAATTATTGGAAAGGAAGCTCCGGGTTATCATCATCGTACCCATTTACTGGGCATGGATCATTGGAACGCTTCGCTATATGATATTGGGATTGGTTATGTTGAATGCAAAGGTGCCAAACCTTATGAAAGTTACTTAGTTGTTATCATTGCCAAACACGATTGGTAAATAAAAAGAAAGGTAATTTGGCGAGTATCAGCAATTAATCAATACAGTGTATTTAATTTTTCCTGAAAAGTCATACCTTTGCATATGATAAAATCCATGACAGGATATGGCACAGCTTCCGCTGATAACGGTAAAGTTAAATATAGTGTCGAAATAAAGTCCTTAAATTCAAAATTCCTTGAATTAAATCTTCGTTTGCCCAAAGTTGTTTCGGACAAAGAATTGACCCTGCGTACTGAAAGTAGCAAACTTATTGAACGTGGTAAAGTTAACATGAATGTAACGGTTGAATACACGGATCAAACTGCGAAGGCGTCTTCCATTAATGCTGATTTACTCAAAAAATATTATAGTCAATTGCAGCAGATCGCTGTAGAGCTCAACGATACGAATGTCAACCTGTTTGAACTCGCATTAAATATGCCTGAGGTAATCTCGAACAATGATGATTCGGTTGATGACGAGGAGTCTAAAGTATTGATGGATGCTTTTTATGATGCCGTCAAACGTTTTAATACATTTCGTGAAGATGAGGGAAATGTACTTGCTGGAGACTTAAAAAAGCGGGCTGAGCTTATTTTAGTTTACCTTGCTGAGGTAGAGGCTTTGGAAGTAGAACGTATACCTTTGATCAGACAGCGTATCGAGCAATTTTTGAATGATACGGTTGGTAAAGAAAATGTCGATCAAAATCGATTTGAGCAGGAACTGGTTTATTACATCGACAAATTGGATGTGACTGAGGAGAAAGTGAGATTGCGCGCCCATTGCAACTACTTTTTAAAAGCGTTTGATTCCGCCGATTCAAATGGTAAAAAATTAGGTTTTATTTCACAAGAAATGGGTAGAGAAATCAATACCCTTGGTTCTAAAGCCAATCATGCCGGAATCCAACAGATTGTGGTTAGAATGAAAGAAGAATTAGAAAAAATAAAAGAGCAATTGCTCAACGTATTATAAGGATGAGCGGTAAATTAATTATATTCTCGGCCCCATCAGGAGCGGGTAAAACAACAATAGTAAGAGATCTTTTAAGTAAACATGGCGATAAAATAGAGTTTTCCATTTCTGCGAGTACCCGTGACCCCAGAGGACAGGAAGTAGACGGAAAAGATTATTATTTTATGTCAAAGGAGGAGTTCCTACATAAGGTCGCCAAACAGGAGTTTATCGAATTTGAAGAAGTATATTCAGGGACTTTCTATGGTACTTTGCGTTCAGAAATTGAACGTATTTGGAAAGAAGGTAAACATGTTATATTTGATATCGATGTTGTTGGTGGATTACGTCTGAAATCAAAATTCCCAGAACAGGCAATTTCTATTTTCGTACAACCACCATCATTGGAGGTGCTTAAGGAGCGTTTGACAGGACGTGGAACGGATTCAGAAGAAAAATTGAAAGAACGTTTTGCCAAGGCTGAACTGGAACTTACCTATGCTAATAAATTTGATGTCATATTGAATAACTTTGATTTAGCTACTGCATGTGCCGAAGCTGAAGAAATTGTTATGGGATTTATCAATAAATAAGTCCATGCGAAAAATTGGTTTGTATTTTGGTTCTTTTAATCCGGTGCACATAGGGCACCTGATCATCGCTAATTATATGGCCAGTTTTACTGAATTAGATGAAGTTTGGTTTGTGGTCTCTCCTCAAAATCCATTTAAGAAGAAATCTACATTGGCAGATCCCTACGATCGTCTGGAGATGTTAAATCTGGCTTTGGAGGGTGCTGAACACCTGCGGGTAACAGATATTGAATTCCATTTACCAATACCGTCATATACGATAGATACGCTCACCCATTTAAAAGCAAAATATCCCAATCGTGAATTTGTGCTGCTCATGGGAGAAGATAGTTTGGAATCTTTGGAAAAATGGAAAAATGCGGATATTATCTTACGCGACTACCAGATTTATGTCTATCCACGTCCTGGATATGATGGTGGAAAGCTTAAGGATCATCCTTCAATCACCATCACAGCTACACCATTGATGGAATTGTCTTCTACCTTTTTGCGAAAGGCAATCAAGGAAAATAAAAATATTCAATTTTTTGTACCGCAAAAGGTGATAGAGTTTATCGATAAGAAAGGTTTATATTCTTGATATAGACAAAAGTAAAAGAAATATAGTATCCCTGGGTTTTATTAAATCCGGGGATTTTTTGTTAGGAGCAGAGGGTATTCATTACAAAAAGGAATTATTGTATTTAGAAATCATTGCAATTAGGAAAAGGCAGATCAGGGCGAAAGGGAGCCCTATAAAATAAAGAGGAATAATTTTTGTAGCAGTAATTTCTTTATTTTTAAAAGATATTAAATCATACGATATGAAAAGGGGACTTTTATTTTTTATTTCTTTCCTGTGTTGGGCAGGTGTTTTTGCACAAACGAATCCAGAGGATGACGAGAGTCTTTTTATGGATCCTGCTGCTATCGAAATGCGGAACAAAATGACCATCCCGCCCTATGGATTGGACAAAGTAAAAGCGTTAATCGCAAAAATAATCCCCGAAGAAGATAAAGAAACGACCGATGCTGGAACAAATGCAATTTCGGCTACTGATTTTAAAAAGCTATCCCTGCGCGAAAAGTTTACCTATACCATGATTCACGCAGAACTATATGCACAGAATTGCGCTATACCTGAATACCAAACGCAGATCGACAAAAAAATCTTTGGTACATTATTGGACGGTTTTAATGAATCGTCCTGGTCACAAAGACAGACTGATTTTTTGCAGGAGAATAGGGATTCAGTAATCAAACTTATTCAGGAATCTGTTATCCGAAGCAAACGGATGGGGGTAAATTATAAGCATGCCCTAGTGGAGCTAAACGGCTGGCAAATGATTCCTTTTATTATTGAGTATGCCAAGAAGACACCGAAAGACAAAGATGCCCTGACCTTATTGATGTTGCTGATGAAACGTGGTGAATATAGTGAATTTATAAAGTCTACGTCTTTTAAAAAGTTATATGGAGAAAATAGCAATTATTACTCCTATCTAAATTACAATAAAGAAAATGAGGCCCTGATCTTTAGTCGGGCGCTGAAATATTACGATGAGAAAAAAAGCAAGTAGTGCAGTTGGATTTTTAGTATTCCTGTATTTGGGATTAGGGGGGACCGTCGTTAGTGCACAGGAAAATATGGATGTTGCATGGGGGGATCCTCGGCCTCAGGACTCTTCTTATTATGCCTTCCGTGAAAAAAATAGTATTCCCCCTTTTAGCACAAAAAAGATTCAATTTTTAATCGATAAACGTTTAAAGACCCTTCCTGACGAAGCATTGACGGATTATGATGCTGGAATACCTGCTCGTGATTTTAATACTTTGACTGCTGAGGAAAAATTCACGTATACGATGATTTATCCAGAAATATTTAGTCAGGCCTGTGCGGAACGGATGTTTGTAAATGACCCCCAGAAAAAGATATTCGGTCAGTTGCTTTTTGTTTACAACGGTGTCTTTTGGAGTGAACGGCAAATCTCCTATATGAAAAAAAATAAGGCTCAGGTTTTGACTTTCATCCGGGAGCTATCTGGCAAAACGAATGAAATGGGCCTAAATTATAAGTCGGCGATTTTGGAGATGAACGCTTGGGAAAGTATTCCTTTTCTAATTGATTTTTACCAGAATAACCGGCGGGACAAAGACATATTGACAACACTTTTGTTGCTTTTAAACAAGGGAGAATTATCCGATTTTAAACAGTCGAAAATATATCAGAAACTCTACGGTCCGGATACAAACTATGAGAGCTGGATGGATTTTTCCGAGGCAAATGAACAGTATATTATTGAAACAGCACAAGCATATTATAACAAACGGCAAGGAGAATGAGAAGGTTACTCTATTTGATAGGATTGATTGTTTTGCATCTCCAATGTGAAGCCCAAGCTGGAAACTTTATCCAGATTCCGGCCGGAGACTATCATTTGGGTGATACAGGCAGTCTAGACAATCCAAAAAGAGTTGTGCAAATTGAATCGTTTTGGATCGCTAAGTTTGAGCTGACAAATGCTGAATTTGAGAAATTCGTTCAAGCAACAGGCTATAAAACATTAGCAGAACGCTACCATAATGCCATGGTCTTTGAGCCTGGCTTGGCGGAGTTTCGTTGGCTACAGGATAGTACAGCCTATTGGCGCTTTCCGAATGGTGTAAGTCGTGGCGGCATTGAGGCTAAGATGGATCATCCTGTTACCTGCATTTCCTATAAGGATGTGCTGGTATATTGTACATGGGCAAACTGTAGATTGCCCTCTTTTGACGAATGGGAGGTGGCGGCAAGAGCTGGTAGCGAAGGTTATTATTTTGCAGGTTTCAGTAAAGAGAATATGGGTGAATATGCAAATGTATGGCATGGAAGAGATCATTTGAAACCTGATTATTCAGATGGTTATCTGTATACTTCTCCTGTCGGAAAATTCAAACCCAATCCATGGGGGCTTTATGACATCTTTGGGAATGTCTTTGAATTTTGTACTGGAAAGCTTGAAAGAGATGGGGATCGCTCTATTGCACATGCCCGAGGGGGCTCCTGGTGGTGTAGTAAAAATAGCTGTGCTGCTTTCAATACAGTATATATAGGTTCAGTTAGTCCCAATGCATCTTTTAGCAATCTGGGATTTAGAATTGTAAAAAAAGTCTTTACCCCTTCGGATAAAGACTTTTAAAACAAACTCATCTTAGAGGTTGATTGTTATCTTCCCATCCAGCCACCATCCACGGTAAGGATAGTTCCATGTACATAATCAGAAGCTTTTGAAGCGAGGAATACAGCTGGCCCCTTAAAGTCTTCTGGAGTTCCCCAGCGACCTGCCGGTATACGGTCCAAAATGGACTTAGAACGTTCAGGGTCGTCCCTAAGTGCCTCGGTATTATCCGTGGCGATATATCCTGGAGCAAATCCATTTACGTTGACACCTTTGGAAGCCCACTCATTCGCAAAAGCCTTTACCATAGATCCTACAGCTCCTTTTGAAGCGGCATATCCCGGAACATTGATACCACCTTGGAAAGTTAATAAAGATGCTGTAAATACGATCTTTCCAGTTCCACGTGAAATCATGTCCTTTCCGATTTCACGAGTCAATATAAATTGCGCATTTTGATTGATCTCGATAATTTCATCCCAATATTCATCCGGATGCTCGGCAGCAGGTTTACGAAGGATATTTCCGGCATTGTTAAACAGGATGTCAATCGTCGGGTGCGCTGATTTTACTTTTTCGATAAATTTGTAAAGTTCTGTCCTTTTAGAGAAATCACACTGATAGGCATAGAAATTTTTACCTAATGCTTTAACGGATTTTTCTACTGCAGAGCCTTCAGGTTCCAATGACGCTGAAACGCCGATAATATCTGCTCCGGCTTCAGCCAATGCTTCGGCAATTGCCTTGCCAATTCCTCTTTTGCAGCCTGTTACCAAGGCTACTTTCCCACTTAAGTCAAAAGATTGCAGTATGGACATTATTTTGAATATTTTATTGTTAACGGTTGATCTAAATTATTTTTAAATGTTTTTACATAAGACTGCCATTGCTCAAAACTACCTATTTTACCCGCTTTATTGAACGCAGCACCCGCAAAATAAACCAGCGGTTTATCATTTTTGACGGTGGTTGCCAGTAAAAATTGTTTTGGACTATCTTTGAATATATATTTTACTTTTGGTAGGATAACCGCTGTTCCTGTAATTTTATCTCCTTCTGCAGGTTCCCAATACGCTAAAATACCATTCTTTACATCATTTAGAATTTGAGGCTTTTCCTCTTTTCTTTTAGCGATCCCCACAACAATTGGCGTAGAGGCAGAGGTTGCATTTTTGATGGAATAGCTTATTTTGTTCAATTGACTCCCAGCATCTAGGGAAACGGTCTTTTCAACCTGTAGCTGCTGACCCTTTACATTCTCCGGTTCATAGATAAGTTTGAATGTGGAGCGCAGCGGACCGTTGTCCAATACCTCGTATTGGCGATAATGCTTATGGTAAACAACCTGTTCGTCAATAAACGGAGTTGCATCGCCAACGCCCAAGGTTTGTCCGACGGAATAATAATCTAAGCCTTTGCCATGATCGGCATGATAATCCCCGGTTTTATACCATTCGTCAACAACAAGGTCATTGCTACGTTTTGCCCAGAAGTCAAAACCCTGTGCGTCCTCAGAGCTACCTTCTAAAGCCTTTCCATAGGCTCTAAACGCTGCAATATCGTTTTCCCATGCAAAGTCATCTTTGCGTTCAGGGACGTATCTTGCATAGGTCTTGGAAGCAATAGTTGTAGGTTTATTCCCATTTACCCCGAAGGTTGTTGAACTTTTAGGAGCAACGGTTATTTGGATTAAAATATTTTTTGCCGTCGGTTTTCCTAGTTTTTCAAGTTGATAGGCCAGTTCCTTTTTGTCCTTATCCACAATCGTAAATACACTGTTTTTCAAGTCAAAGTGTTTCTCGAATGTTGTATAAGGGATACTGATCAACTCTGTTCTTGCGCTAGCGGAAGAGTTGTTTACAGTAATGGTTTTGTTGTTCTGCGCAAAAGCAAGTGTTGAAAGTCCTAGCGCTAAACTCAATACGAGTGTTTTTTTCATATTACTTCAATTCTGTGATGGCACATTTGTCCATATCGTCATAATCTAAATTTTCACCCGCCATCCCCCATATAAAGGTATAATTGGAAGTTCCAGCTCCGGAGTGAATTGACCATGGTGGAGAAATTACAGCCTGATCGTTGTGCATCCAAATATGGCGGGTCTCATCGATGGGGCCCATAAAATGTGATACCGCCTGTCCCTCTGGTAATTCAAAATAGAAATAGACTTCCATACGACGATCGTGGGTATGAGATGGCATGGTATTCCATACAGAGCCCGGTTTTAACTCGGTCATTCCCATCTGTAATTGGCAGGTTTGTACCACTTTGTTCAATAACATCTGGTTGATCGTACGGTGGTTAGCTGTTTCTAATGAACCCAATTCTATTTTATTTGCATCTTCTTTCGTTACCTTTTTAGTTGGGTAGCTGCAATGTGCAGGTGTAGAGTTTAAATAGAATTTTGCGGGCTGTGCGGCGTCCTTGCTTGAAAAATAAACCTCTTGAGCACCCTGTCCGATATAAAGGGCTTCTTTGGTATTGAGATCATAAGTTATGCCGTCAACTTCAACTTGACCGTTCCCACCGACATTGATAATACCCAACTCTCTTCTAGAAAGGAAGTAAGGTTCTTTTAATAATGCGGGAATGGTATCTAATTTGATTTTTGAGCTTACAGGCATTGCTCCACCAGCCATATAGCGATCATAGTGGGTATAGACAAAATTAATTTTGTCTGCTTCAAAAACTGTTTCAATTAGAAAATTTTCCCTTAACCCTTGTGTATCTAAAGTTTTGTATTCCTTTGGCCCTATTGCATAACGGGATTCAAAATTAATGCTCATAACTGAATTATTATCTTTGTTTGTCTGTTTGAATGCTAAATTTAGGGCTAATATTTGTCAATAACGACACAATCTTACGCAAACGATGTCGTAGTGATCGGTGGTAAATCATACCCCTACCAAATTATACCTAATAACAATATTTAATCGATGTTTAAACAGTGATTAATCAGTATTTATTCAGTCGTTACTGAGCAATCACTGAACAATCACTGAACGAGTACTGAACAAGCACTGTTAAAACGTATAACTTGATTACAATCTCATCTTCGTTTGCTGCACCTAAACTCATCGCTCCCTTGCAGCTTCCCTGTGTTCGTTTGAACTCCTGTTTCCACAGTCGTTTATGCTGTTTGTCATGTCCTAATGAGCAACCTTTTACAGATAATAATTGCCTGTTGTGTCAATATTATTTACATCTCGGTTTCAGATTTACTAACTTCGTATATGGTTAAAAAGAAATACCCGGTTCTAAAAGCACAAACAGGGATAGAAATAGCTGGGTATGCTGTAAAGGCCTTTAAAAAAGAAATTATTTACATATGAAACCCAATATTTTAGTTGTTAATGACGACGGTATCACAGCGCCGGGGATTAAGGTGTTGTTAGAGGAGATGCAGAAAATCGGAAATGTAGTTGTCGTTGCTCCTGATTCGGCGCAATCTGGAATGGGGCATGCCATTACACTTGGTAGACCGCTACGTTTGGATAAAATCAATTTATATGAAGGGGTTGAAATGTATCAGTGTTCAGGAACACCGGTAGATTGTGTGAAACTTGCGGTGAATAAAGTTTTTAAAGGGCAAAAGCCAGATATATGCGTCTCGGGAATCAATCATGGGCTCAACAATTCAATCAATGTTTTGTATTCCGGTACGATGTCTGCTGCGGTAGAAGGGGCTATTGAAGGGATTCCTTCTGTTGGTTTTTCGCTCGATAACTTTTCCCACGATGCGGATTTTAGCTATTGCAGACCGTACGTGATTTCTATTGCCGAGCAGGTGCTGGCGAATGGTCTCCCTAAAAACACATTGCTGAATGTTAATTTTCCGCAAACAGCAGGTTTTAAGGGTATTAAAATTTGTAGACAGGCTGGAGGGCATTGGGTAGAAGAATTTGATGAACGTATTGATCCACACAATCGCGATTATTATTGGACAACGGGTAAATTTGTCTTGCAGGACAGGGGGGAAGATACCGATAGTTTTGCATTGGCCAATGGTTATGTATCTGTCGTTCCGACACAGTTCGATATGACTGCACATCACGCTATTCCAGAATTGAATTCATGGAGCTTTGATCATCTGGGAAATACAAGGGGAGACGATAAACGTGAAAAATAATCTCTGGATAGGATTGGGTATCGGTACTGTATCTCCAGTATTGGCTCATATTTTAGTACGTTTTACGGATCTTGAACTTCATTTTTTACCCGAGAAACCCATGGCTATCTATACCATAGCCATATTGGTTAATTTAGTGCTTTTACGTTTTGCGTATCGATCGGGGAATGATCATCTCGGAAAAGGAATTATTGCCAGTACTTTTTTTGCAATGATACTTTACCTGATAACGCATAGAATTACGGTTTGATTAAAATTCATAAATCCCATCTGATGGATGGGAAAAATTTTGTACAACATGAAATTAACATTAGGATTTTCTCCGTGTCCAAACGATACATTTATTTTTGATGCATTGATTCATCATAAGATAGATACCAAAGGACTGGATTTTGAGGTGGAATATCAAGATGTGGAGACCTTGAACTTGAAAGCTTTTCAAGGCGATCTTGACATCACCAAGCTGAGCTATCATGCCTTTGCCTACGCGGTTGAAGATTATGAGCTGCTCGATGCAGGTAGTGCTTTAGGATTTGGTGTAGGGCCTATGCTGATTACGAAGGATCCGAAATTAGCGAAATTACTTCAGCAAAAATTAGAAAGAGCTGAGAGCCTGGAGGGATTTGATCAATTGAAAGTCGGGTATCCAGGAAAGTATACAACCGCTAACTTTTTATTAAGCTTGGCATTCCCCGAATTAAAAAATAAAGTGGAACTTGTTTTTTCGGATATTGAGGGAGCCTTACTTGATGGATCCATTGATTTGGGATTGATTATTCATGAAAATAGGTTCACCTATGCCGAAAAAGGACTGCATAAAGTCGTGGATCTGGGCGAGTACTGGGAGAAGACGACAAAATTTCCGATTCCTCTTGGAGGAATTGTCGTAAAACGTAGTTTGCCAAAAGAAGTGAAGGAAACATTGAATACAATTTTAAAGGAAAGTGTAGAATTCGCATTTGCCAATCCGAAATCTGGACTTGAATTTATTCGAGCGCATGCACAGGAAATGAGTGAAGAGGTGATGTACAAGCATATTGAACTTTATGTCAATAAATATTCAGTAGAATTGGGGCTTGAAGGACGTGATGCGATTACGAGAATGTTTGAAAAGGCTCAGGAAATGGGATTCATTCCGCAATCAGACCAAAAGCTGTTTTTATCATAATCAGCTGACGGTTTAGAGGCCATATATTACCCAGAAAAACTTCACGTAAAGGTAGCATAAAAGGGGATAAATATATATAGGATTCTTACTGGCTGAAAGGAACTGACATTTTCAATAAAAATAACGTAAAAAAAATGGATGTAAGCTGTTAGATATCATATCTAATAACTAAATTTGCCCGATTAGTGTCAAATTGTCTGCAATTTTACTTTGGAGTCATTATTGTACAAAATCTTAAGTTGAGATAGAAAAAAAATTATGTTAAAGTTTTTAAGTAAATTATTTGGAAGTAAATCCGAGAGAGATATCAAGGGAATTCAGCCTGTGGTAGACCAAATCAAAGCTGAATATGAGAAGCTTTCAAATCTAACCAATGACGAGTTACGTGCCAAGACCGTTGATTTCAAAGAAAGAATTAAAAATTACCTAGCAGATATTGACCAAGAAATTGATACGCTTAAAAAAGAAGCGGATCAAGACGAGGACGATATGGCAAAGAAAACTTCTATTTACGAGCAAGTGGACAAATTGTCCAAAGACCGTGACAAGAAGTTGGAAGAGGTATTGAAGGATATTTTGCCTGAGGCATTTGCCGTGGTAAAAGAAACTTCAAGACGTTTGACAGAAAACGAAGAATTAGAAGTTACTGCTAGCGATTTCGACAGAGAATTGGCTGTTTACAAATCAAACGTTATCATCAATGGTGATAAAGCGATTTGGAAAAACAAATGGATGGCAGCAGGTACTGAGGTCACTTGGAACATGGTACACTATGACGTCCAGTTAATCGGTGGTATTGTCTTGCATAGTGGTAAAATTGCCGAGATGGCAACAGGTGAGGGTAAAACGTTGGTAGGAACATTACCGACCTATCTAAATGCTCTTTCTGGTCAAGGAGTACACATCGTAACGGTGAATGATTACCTTGCTCGTCGTGACTCGGAGTGGAATGCACCGTTATTTGAGTTCCATGGGCTATCTGTTGACTGTATCGATAAACATCAACCAAATTCCCCGCAACGTCGTAAAGCTTATCAATCGGATATCGTATATGGTACGAATAATGAGTTTGGCTTCGATTATCTACGTGATAATATGGTTCAGACTCCGGACGCATTGGTGCAAGGAAAATTACACTTTGCCATGGTCGATGAGGTTGACTCTGTATTGATCGATGATGCACGTACACCATTAATTATCTCAGGTCCGATTCCTCGTGGCGATCAACACGAATTCTACCAATTAAAACCGCGTATCGAACGTTTGGTGCACGTACAGAAAGCTTACATCAATACAGTCTTGAATGATGCTAAAAAAGCGTTGGCGGCAGGAGATTCTGATGTTGAAGGCGGAGGTTTGGCATTATTAAGAGCTTATAGAGGTTTACCTAAAAATAAGGCATTAATCAAGTTCTTAAGCGAAGGTGCTAATCGTTCTATCTTACAAAAAGTAGAAAACTACTATATGCAAGAGCAAAATAAAAATATGCCTAAAGTAGATGCAGAACTTTATTTTGTGATTGATGAAAAGAATAATCAAGTAGAATTGACAGAAAAAGGTATTGAGTTGATTACAGCAACAGGTGAGGATCCTTCATTCTTTATTTTACCTGATGTTGGTACTGAGATCGCTGAAATTGAAAAGTCTTCTTTGACTTTGGAAGAAAAGGCCGCTCAGAAGGAAGATATGTTACGCGATTATTCAATTAAAGCAGAACGTATCCACTCGATTAACCAGCTTTTAAAAGCATATACCTTGTTTGAAAATGATGTTGAATATATCGTTGATGAAGGTAAAGTGAAAATTGTTGATGAGCAAACAGGTCGTATCATGGACGGCCGTCGTTACTCAGATGGTTTGCACCAGGCGATCGAAGCAAAGGAGAATGTGAAAGTAGAAGATGCAACACAAACTTACGCAACGATTACACTGCAAAATTACTTCCGTATGTACCACAAGCTTTCGGGTATGACAGGTACAGCGTCTACAGAGGCCGGTGAGCTTTGGGAAATTTACAAACTTGATGTGGTCGAAATTCCGACGAATCGTGTTGCACAACGCGATGACCGTCAAGATCTGATTTATCGTACGGCACGCGAAAAATACAATGCAGTAGCTGAAGAAATTCAACGATTGACAGATGCGGGACGTCCAGTATTGGTCGGTACGACATCGGTTGAAATTTCGGAGTTATTGAGCCGTATGCTTCAATTACGTAAGATCAAACATAACGTATTAAATGCGAAGTTACACCAAAAAGAAGCTGATATCGTAGCTGAAGCTGGACGTCCAGGACAAGTAACCATCGCGACGAACATGGCTGGTCGTGGTACGGATATTAAATTGACCGAAGAAGTTAAAAATGCTGGCGGTCTTGCAATTATCGGTACCGAAAGACACGAATCTCGTCGTGTTGACCGTCAGTTACGTGGTCGTGCAGGTCGTCAGGGAGACCCAGGTTCTTCGCAATTCTTCGTTTCTTTGGAAGATAACTTGATGCGTTTATTTGCTTCAGAGAGAATCTCTAACATCATGGTGAAAATGGGTGTTGAAGAAGGTGAAGTAATGCAACATAGTATGTTGACTAAATCCATCGAACGTGCACAGCGTAAAGTGGAGGAGAATAACTTTGGTATTCGTAAACGTCTATTGGAATACGATGATGTCATGAATTCACAACGTACTGTAATCTATTCGAAGCGTAAAAACGCTTTGTTTGGAGAACGTTTGGATGTGGATTTGAACAACATGATTTTTGATGTTGCCGAAGAAATTGTCGTTGAAGCAAAAGAACAAGGTAATTATGAAGATTTCCAAATCGAAGTAATCCGTATTTTTGCGATCACACCAGAAATTACAGCAGAAGAGTTTGCACAGGGTAAAATTGAAGGCTTGACCGATCGTCTATTTGAGCATGCAATTAATGCTTACCACCATAAAATTGAAGCCGTTGGCGCTTTGACAGTTCCTGTATTGAATAATGTGTATGCGGAAAGAGGTCAAATTGTCGAAAATGTCGTTATTCCATTTACTGATGGTATCCGTGGCATTCAGGTTTCGGCGAATTTGAAAAAAGCAATCGAAAGTAACGGTAAAGAAGTTTTCAAATCTTTTGAAAAAGGAATCGTATTAGCATTAATCGACGAGGCTTGGAAAGAGCACTTGCGTGAAATGGATGATTTGAAACAATCCGTTCAAAATGCTGTTTATGAACAAAAGGATCCGATTATCATTTATAAAATGGAGGCCTTTGATTTGTTTAAATCGATGTTGGCTTCCATGAATAAAGATGTCATTAGCTTTATTTTCAAAGGAGAGATTCCAGGTCAAGAACCGACTTCTATGCAAGCTAGACAAGTACAGCAGGCGCCAGTGAAAACTGTTGAAAGTAAAGCTGAATTGGCTTCGCCTACAGGTGTGAGTGAGGAGGATGTGAATGAGGGTGCAAAAGAACCTGTTCGTAACGAGAATACTGTGGGACGCAATGACGAATGTCCTTGTGGTTCAGGAAAAAAATATAAAAATTGCCACGGCGCAAATAACTAATCGATAAGAAAGGTTAAACTATGCTGAAGAGAGGATTGATTTTCATACATGCACTTGTGTTGTTTGCGCTAGTTCAGGTGAACGCACAAGAAAAAGGTGGAGTAATTGTAACCAAAGATTCATTGATTACACAGCTTCAAAATTTCAGGGCAGCTATGGGGATCAATCCTGTCGAAAGCAAAACGACAGTAGTCCCTTCCAAACCTATCGTCCGCTCAGCGGCAACACGGGTCAAAGTAAGGGGATTCCGCGTACAGATCTTCGCTGGATCTAACCGGAATCAGGCATTTTCGGAGCAGACACGTTTCCGAAGCATGTATAAAGATATTGATACCTATATCACCTATGATGAACCTAATTATCGCGTTAAGGTAGGAGATTTTAGAAGTCGCTCTGAGGCAAATGCCTTCATGCGCGAGTTACGTCAATATTTTAGCAACGTCTTTGTTTTTTCAGAGAACGTTTTTGTATATCAATAAATCAATCAACCTTATGGCAAGTACGAAAGAAAAAGTCCTGGCCTTAGCTCATCAATATTTTGAAGATACGGTTTCCAATCGTAGACATCTTCATCAGAATCCTGAACTTTCCTTCGAAGAATACAATACCTCGGCATTTGTAAAAGCGCAATTGGATGAATTGGGAATTCCTTATGAGGCTAAAGCTGATACGGGCATTGTCGCTTTAATCAAAGGTGACCTACCATCAGATGAAGTTATTGCGTTACGGGCAGATATGGATGCTTTACCAATTCAGGAAGTGGAGGGCCGTTCATATGGGTCCAAGAACCCAGGAGTGATGCATGCCTGTGGCCATGATGTACATACCTCTTCTCTTTTGGGGACAGCTAAAATATTAAATAGCCTGAAAGCCGAATTTGGAGGAACGATCAAATTGATCTTCCAGCCTGGCGAGGAGCGCTTGCCGGGAGGAGCTTCCCTAATGATCAAAGCGGGCGCTTTGCAGAATCCTGCGCCTTCGGCTATTATAGGACAGCATGTGATGCCCTTTATTGAGGTAGGCAAGGTTGGTTTCCGTGAGGGAAAATATATGGCTTCCTGCGATGAACTGTTTATGACAGTCAAAGGCAGGGGCGGGCATGGTGCACATCCGCATCAAAACATTGATCCAATTGTTATTACAGCACAGATCATTACCGCTTTGCAACAGATCGCTAGTCGATTTGCAGATCCACGTACCCCAACGGTGTTATCTTTTGGAAAGATTATAGCCAATGGAGCGACAAATATTATTCCTGATCAGGTATATCTGGAAGGTACATTTCGCACATTTGACGAGGAGTGGCGTGCTGAGGCGCATGAAAGAATGGTAAAAATTGCTGTCGGCATTGCTGAAAGTATGGGGGCAATTTGTGAATTTGAGGTCCGTAAGGGATATCCTTTTTTAATAAACGAACCTCAATTGACTAAAAGTGCACGGACTTTTGCAGAAGAATATCTCGGTAAGGAAAATGTTGTAGACTTAGATCTATGGCCTGCCGCGGAGGATTTTTCCTATTATTCACAAGAAATTAATGCTTGTTTCTATCGTTTGGGTACAGGTAACGCAGCGCGAGGGATCTCTTCAGCTGTTCATACGCCTACCTTTGATGTGGACGAAAGCTCGTTGGAGATCAGTACGGGATTGATGGCATACATTACCTTGCGTAGGCTCGGTTATTAAATAGAACCTATGTCATCTCATCATATTGTCCGCGAAAATCAGGAACCCGCATTACTGATTGAAGATCTTTTCCTTATTGATGAAGAGGATTTGGGCCAGCTACTGGAATGGAGCCCAACCATTGTAATCGAAGAAGGAACAATGGATTTACTGGATGCACGAGGGTATAAGTTCGATATTGTTTTTACAAAAAATACCATTAACGCGTCACAGGAGAATCTGAAGGTAATTTCCTATAAGAATGCTTTTCTAAGGACAGCTATTGAATACCTTATAGCACATCATTATAAAGCGGTGAATATCTTGACCGATCAGCTTGATGTGGCGTATTACGAGCCCTATCTTGAGCAGATTAATGTTGTCCTTATCACGAATGGGGTTCGCTATTGTTTTGTGACAACGGGATTCACCAAATGGAAGCCGGCAGGGGAAAGGATCCGAATTGAGGGACTTGATGCTGATGAAAAAAATACACACGAAGGCTTGATTAAGATTGGTGACAACGAATACGAAATGGAAAAAGACGGCCTATTTGCCCTTAAATTTTCCCATGTAAAATACATTTTAATAGGAGAAAAGATCGCATGATAACAATAGAATTGGCAGAACAAAGCGATATCAGAAGCATTTCAAATATGGCTCATATTATTTGGCCAGTTACTTATGGAGAGATACTTTCGCAGGATCAGATAGACTTTATGCTGGAAAAAAGCTATACCGTTGAAGGACTTGCAGAAAGCATGGTTAATGGCCAATTTTTTTATGTTTTGAAAGAAGATGGTATCGGACAGGGATTTATAGCCTTGAGAACTCTTGAAGATCGCGTCCGTATTGAAAAGATCTACTTGATGCCTAATGTTCAAGGAAAAGGTTTCGGAAAGGCGCTGATAGACTTCGCTGCAGAAAAAACATTGCTAAAAGGTAAAGGTATTCTTGAACTGAATGTAAATAGAAATAACCCTGCTTACCATTTCTATTTAAAGCAGGGCTTTGAGGTCATTGAAACTATTGATATTCCTTATTATGACTATGTGCTAAACGATTATGTCATGCAAAGGAAAGTAAAAGCTTCGGCTGTTTCTTAATCTTTTAGTTTTTCGACGCGGGAAGGTGTTTGTCTGCCTTCTACAATTCCCGAGGTACCTATCGCGATCGCTTCTATACTGGAAATAATGTTCTGAACGTTTAGCGTAGATACCTCATCTTTTACGGTGTGGTAGTATTCATCCTTATCCATTTGAGAGGTTGAGAACGAATGTGCCGGAACTCCCTTAGCCGCTAATACTGCATTGTCACTACGGTAAAACAGATTCTGTTTAGTATAAGGATCTGGGTAGAATTTGAAGGTTGTATTTTTCAGATTCTCCTGCATCAATTCACCAAGATTGGATTGATCATATCCCGTAATATACACTGTATTGGGGCCGAATTTTGAATCTTTTCCAATCATTTCCATATTGATCATCGCGACTACCTGGTCCGCATTGATATGGTTGGAAAAATATTTTGAGCCATACATGCCAAGCTCTTCAGCGGTAAAGGCGACAAAAATAAGGGTCCTTTCATTTTTATTCTGTTTTTTGTAGTAATCTGCCAGGGTCAACATAGCTGTTACGCCCGAGGCATCGTCATCGGCGCCATTGGCAATAGAATCTTGGCCGACTGCCGGAAGGATGCCAATGTGATCGTAATGTCCCGAAAAGATAATGTATTCGTTCGGTTTACTTTTTCCGGGGATGATTCCCGCCACATTAAACAAGGGGAAATTTTGAAGTTTCCGTTCAATATGAATTTGAAATGTTTTGGGCTTTTCCGCTGTCAAAAGGTAGACAATCGATGGTTTTTGTTTGGTGGATTCCTCTATAAATTTTGGAGCGTTGAGCATTTGACCAAAACGTACAAAATAGCTTTCAAAGGAAGGATCTACCAAGACAAGTGTATTTTCTTTGGCTAGTGAATGTTCTCTAAATACTTTCGCAAAATCATCGCCCGATTTTATTTCGACGATGTTAAGGCTACTTTGATTATCCCACTGTAAATCCACGTGATTTCCAAGTGAAATAATATGGTCAGCTGGAATAATCTGCTTATTGATGGTTGCGGATTTGCTTACCGGAGAGATTTTATCCAATTGGAATGTTTGCCTATAATTTTGTTCTGCGTAGGGGGTAAGGCCTATTCTCTTCATTTCAGCAGCGATAAAATCTGCTGCTGGTTCGATGTCTTTTGTCAGCGCAGACCTACCGCGCATATCGTCGGCGGCTAAGGTATTGAGTATGCGGCTCACATCTTGGCGTTCCTGTGCGGAAATGACTTGCTGTCCATAAGTTACTGCCGAGAGTGCTAGTAAAGATACAGACAGTATAATTTTAGGTATTGAATTCATATAAAGCTTAGTAAAGTCGGGGTGAAGATAAGGAAAATTCTACAAGCGAATTGGGCATGCAAAAAACTTCCTAAAATGATCCAGACAAAATGATGCGAAGATAGGGAAAACCCCTCTAGCATTTCTAACGCCGTTAATACACTAAAAATTGAGGTATATTTTATGCTATTCTCACGAACAATGACTGATTTTGAGCATCCATGAAAGCGAACACTTTCGGAAAAAATGTAGTATATTTGAATATTAAATAGTTTGAAAATGAAAGAAGTATCTGTACAAGAATTAAAGGATAAAATCGATAACAAAGAAGATTTTCAGTTGATAGACGTTCGTGAATCCTTTGAGTATGAAGTATCAAATTTAAATGGATTGAACATTCCACTTTCAGGTATATTGATCGAAGCTGATAAGATTGCGAAAGATAAACCTGTTATCGTACAATGCCGTTCTGGAAAACGTTCTGCACAGGCGATTATGTTATTGGAACAACAGGGTTTTGACAATCTTGCAAACTTAAAAGGCGGAATTTTAGCTTGGAAAGAGGAAATCGATCCAGAGTTAGACGTTTATTAAGATGAAGAATTTGGAGCATCAGACTAAGCAAGCTTTCTTGTTTAGTCTTGCTTTTTATAGCGTAGCTATTTTAGCGCGATTATTTAACCTTGGTATATTCCCTATATTAGGTAGCCTTTCCATTTTATTGTCTCTCCTATGGGTAATATTGGTTCTACGGGAAATCATGCTTTCGAGGACAATTTCTAACACAGAAAGGATGCTGATGGCTTTGACGATCGTTTTATTAAACATTGTTGGGGGGGCATTCTATTTCTTTGGAGGATGGAGACAACGGGTATTGGGATTAATAAAAAAGTAATATGTTAAAGTATTTTTTTCTAAATATAGTGTTGAGTTTGGCTATTGTATTTTTAGTTTACAGTGGTTTTGAAGGGTATAAGGCCGGCAACATGTTGGTAACGGGATTATCCATCGCCTTTTTGGTGGTTTTGATCTACCTCCGCGTTGTTTTAAGCAAACGAGTTCGATCGCTTATTCAACAAAAAGAAAGCGATAAACAGCAACCTACTACAAAACAAAAGAAGAAGTAAAAAAGCCTGCTTTAAGCAGGCTTTTTTTATTACTTCACAAATGGTGGTTTTGTTACTTTTGCTTTTATTTTTTGATTACGGATCAGAATGAAGATCTCGGTGCCGTCTTTTGAAAAGGCTGTATCCACATAACCTAAACCGATTGATTTTTTCAATGTTGGTGATTGCGTACCTGAAGTAACACGTCCAATTACATTTCCATCAGCATCGACGATTTCGTAATCATGACGAGGAATGCCTCTGTCAATCATCTCGAAACCAACAAGCTTTTTCTTTAGACCAGCTTCTTTTTCCGCTTTAAGCGCCGCAGAATTCACAAAGTCTTTTGTAAACTTCGTTACCCAGCCTAAACCGCCTTCTAAAGGAGATGTATTATCGTCGATATCATTTCCGTACAGGCAGAAACCCATTTCTAGACGTAAAGTATCACGGGCACCTAAACCAATTGGTTTGATTCCATAAGCTTTACCTGCTTCAAAAACAGCATCCCACACTTTTTGGGCATCTTCATTGGCCACATAGATTTCAAAACCTCCAGCGCCAGTATATCCTGTTGCAGAGACCAACACATTCTCTACACCTGCAAATGTACCTTTTGCGAAGGTGTAGTATTCCATTGGAGCTAATTCGATATCTGTAAGCGATTGAAGTGCATCCGCAGCCTTAGGACCTTGTACCGCAAATAAAGAGGTTTGATCCGAGATATTCTTCATCTCTACACCATCTGTATTGTACTTGGAGATCCAGTTCCAATCTTTCTCAATATTTGACGCATTCACAACCAAAAAATATGTCTTATCGTCTATACGGTATGTTAGGAAGTCATCAACTACACCGCCAGTTTCATTGGGGATATAAGCATATTGAACTTTGCCATCGTATAATTTTGACACATCATTGGAAGAGATTTTTTGAAGTAGATCCAGGGCTTTTTCACCTTTTAGGATGAATTCACCCATGTGGCTTACATCAAAAACTCCTACACCTGTGCGAACTGTTTCGTGCTCATCATTGATGCCTGTGTATTGTACGGGCATGTTGAAGCCTGCAAAGGGAACCATTTTTGCTCCTAAAGCAATGTGCGTCTCCGAAAGGGCAGTATTTTTTAACATAAAAATTAAGTTTTAATCAGCTACAAATTTAATAAAATATACGTGATTCCTCACTGTGAATCCATTTTAGAACAATCGATTTAATTGCTTACCTGGAGTGAATAGATGGTCATATTATCATCTTCGCTATCGGTATCCTCACACAGCAGGAAAACTAGACCTTGGGCCGTCTCCTCTTTCAAGGTGATTCCTTCAAATTTATGCTTTTCAGGAATTTCGAATGTCTCGGGTTTACCAGAAAGATCTGAAGGTATTTTTCCAAGAAGGGAACCACCGATTTCTCCATCCAGATAAGTCGATTTTGCGTCTTCGGCGGTAGCGATAAAATAGATTTCATTTCCAACCAGAGTTGCATCTGAGAAGCCTGTCGGTATGCCATTTAGCTTGGGTAGTTCAATCGGGATACAACGAGACCGGTTAGGAGAAAGCGGGTGATACTCTAAAATGGCATTTGTGCCTTTAGGACCATTTCCCCGGTTAAAAAATAAGATCTTATCTTTTAAATGAACAACGCCTTCAATATTGAAGTCTTCTTTGGAAATACTGAATTTTTCCATTAAGGAAGAATAGATTTTACTGTAGTCTTCCTGAAGGACTGTTTTGCCGTCCCAAATAAAACGGCTGTTTCTATTTTGTGTAGATCCCGAACCGTAGAGATAGTAGCGGTTACCATCGAAAGTGATCGACTCCAAATCCATTTTAGCTGCTTTAGCAATGTTTTCCATCGGATCAGACTGCCGGAGTACCGTTTTAGACAACTTCTGGTCTGTGAGATTATAGCTATAGAGGTAATTGCTATTGTCAGAAACGATATGGATCTGCCTATCCTGATAGACAATGCCAGAAGCTGCAGTAATACCGGATATGCTGATAAAGGCTTCGAGAATTAACTTTAACATACTTCGTTGAGGTTTAATATTTCCAATACTCGCACAAAATCTGGTTGTAGGGCAGATTTGATATGAACGTCTTCGCCTGATAAAGGATGTTTAAAGGTCAGCTCTGATGCATGTAATAGCATGGTATCCATTTGGTACGTTTCTTTCCAGAACTTATTTTGTTTGTTGCATCCGTGCGGGCGATCGCCGATAATAGGATGGAAGATATGAGCAAAATGTCGACGTAACTGATGCATCCGACCTGTAATTGGATTGGCTTCGACGAGACTATATCGCGATGTCGGAAATTTTCCGAAGGGAACTGCCAGCTCGCTTTGAGCAAGTAAACGAAAAGATGTTTGCGCTTCCTGAACCGTACCATCGTCCCTTTTTAAGGGATAATCAATCAGACCTTCTGCTGGCGCGAAGCCCCTGAGGACGGCGAGGTATTTTTTGTCGACCTTACGCTCCTGAAAACTTTTTTGTAAATATTGGTCAGTCTCCTTATTTAGCGAAAATAGCAGTATGCCTCCAGTCTTCCTGTCCAAACGATGTGCGGGATAAACTGTTTTTCCTAGTTGGTCCCGAAGTAGCTGTAGCGCAAACTCTGAAGCATCGCGCGCAATAGAAGATCGGTGTACCAATAGTCCATGCGGTTTATTGATTGCAACGATGGATTCGTCTTCGTAAAGTATTTCTAAAGGCATATTAGATCTTTTTCAATGCAGCAATAATTTCATCTGCTTTTTCATCAATTTTTGGGCTTAGCCAAATATGTTTGAAGGCTCCTCCGCCTATGATCTGTTCGGTGCCCTGCCATTTTATTTTTGTCAAGGAAAACAAATAGTAGTTGTCTACCACGACCGAAGTTTGAATAAATCTATCGACAATGTCGTTGCCAAAAAGCTGCATCCCCAATCCGAAAAATTCCTGATCTTTTGCATGAAGCTGGCTTTTCAATAGCTGTTCAGCTTTCGCACGTACAATTTTTTCATGTTCCTCTTTGCTGGGGTTAGTCAAAATTGCGGCCAGCATGACGACGATCAAAATCAGTGCAAATATTCTTTTTTTACTCATTTTAAATTCGAGATTAAGTTTTGGATGCCATAACGGGATGACTATCGACATCAAAATTATTAAATAGATATTAGATATAGGTCATTGTTTCCCCAGAAATACCAAGGATTCTATTTTAGTGGGAGAATGACGGGAGTTGCTGGCATTAGATACCATTTAGCAGCGAAAAAGCCCAGGAGAATAATGTCCAAATAAGATACAATGTAACAGCGATGAGTAAGAAAAAGACAATCAGGATACTGATGACGATTCCGATACCCGAACCCGTATGTTTTCCTTCATAATAATGTTGTCTCAGTAATTTGATATTCTTTTCGTTGGCTTTGCTAAAAAAATCGAGCAGGTTTCCGAGGAAAGGAATGCTACCAAGAATTGCATCCAGGGAAATATTAAGGAGCATGCGTATAACGAGCTTGGGGCTGGCGCCATTACGCCACATGGCTATTACTAAGACTAGTGATGTTCCAAAACCCGCTATTGCTCCTCCTAGGGGAATAAGATTTAACAGCGGATCTAAGCCAAACCGAAATCCTCCAATTTTAAACTGATTATCCATTAACCAAGATATTCGGTCGATCCAACCGAAATCTTGGTCAATTTGTTTTAATTTATCTGCTGGAGTTTTTTCTCTGTGCATGATTACAATAACTCGAACGAAGCGCTGATCTCACTCGTTACTTTCATCGGTCTGATATTTAAATCAAGCCCATTGCCAGCAGCACTATCTGCAGCTTCGGCCATGGCGCCTTTATACATCGCGTTACGCATCATCGGTTGAACGCCAAATATAATTTGTTGCGGTGTTTCAGATAATACGATAGCTTTGCCAATTTTTTGACCTGCTGCTTCTGCTAGAATCTGTGCATTAGCTTTGGCATCCAATACTGCTTTGGTTTTTAAACTTTTTTCCAGTTCTTTTTTCTTCGAATAGTCATATTCACTGATATAAGTGCTTTGGATCCCTGCTTTGTCGACTCCATCTAGTAATTGATCCAAATTATTCAAGTTGGTTACCTTGATACGGTACTGTCTCGAAAGTAGAATGTCTGTATCTTTTTTCTTTTTATCCGGAACGTTATAACTCCAGATATTCTGGATGGTAAAATCCTCTTTTTTGACACCAGCTTTTGTTGCCGAATCAAATAGATCCTTTTCTAATTTGTCTATTGCAGCTTTTTTCTTGGTGTTACCATTCTCATAAAACTCTTTCAGTGTCACATCGATGTAGATGATATCGGGAGTTACTTCCTCTTCTGCACGGCCTACCGTGGATACAAATTCTTTATTAACCATTTGTTGCGCGTTTAATTGAGTCATCAAACCTAAAAAGGCAAGTCCTAAAAGTATTTTTTTCATGTTTTTTGTCTTAAAGTTTTTATAATAATACGATTGCTATTATCGCTTTGCTACAAGATTGGAGCCAAAGTTGATGAAAAAGTTTAACGGATAAAAAAAATAAAAAGGTTAAGATTTTTGATTTTATTTCTATACCTTTAGGGAAATTAATAATATAGTGCCATGCAAGAAGGTAAAGTAAAATTCTTTAATGAGACCAAAGGTTTCGGTTTCATCATCCCTAACTCAGGCGAGAGCGAAATTTTTGTTCACGTTTCTGGATTAGTAGACAAAGTTCGTGAGAATGACAATGTATCTTACGAAGTTGAACAAGGCCGTAAAGGTCTTAATGCGGTAAATGTAAGAGTTATCTAATTAGATTGAAGATATATTTATTGTGAAAAGGCCTATGCGAACAGCATGGGCTTTTTTATGCAGTTATATTTCATGAGCCAGGATCAATATTATCCTTTAGCATTGGCAATTCCAAAGAGTAAGCGCGGGGGCGGTTGTTATGGTCGGTTAAACATTTTGGACTGATAATTGTAATGAAGTGTTTAAAATATGGAGATTAAGATGAAACGCACTTTATTATTGGTTCTTTCTGTTGTAATAGCAGTTTCCATGTCGGCATGTTATTCCACCCATCATGGCCACAGCCATGGCCGAGGTCCGAAAAAAATGCCGCCAGGTCAGGCTAAAAAATACTACGGAGAGCAGTCTGCTCGTGATTTTGCTCCCGGGCAACAAAAGAAAAAGAATAGATATTAATTCTAGAGAATCAAATCCGTTATCAATTCTTGGGGCTGTGAATTTTCGTTAATTGGTCGGAAAAGATCAAAAATAGAATTTAAATAAAAAGCGCTTTCACAATTTTGTGAAAGCGCTTTTTATATGGGTTATCCTTAAGCAAAGGGATCTTTATCGGGTGCTGGTGGCGCAGGATTCGAAGGTTGCGAACTTCCGAATGGATCCTGTGGCCGAGAAGAACCAAAAGGATCTTGGCTTTGAGTAAAAGGATGATTCGTTTCATTCTCCAGGGCTTTGGGGTCAGGGCCGTATTGATTTGGACCTTTGTCACCTTCCAATACCAATAAGTAAAGCAGATAGATCCAACCAATAAATGGAATCAAGGCGACTAATATAAACCAGCCCGATTTATTGGTGTCGTGCAGTCTTCGGACCGTAACGGCTATCCCTGGAATTAGTAAAGCTAAACTTACTAAGCCTGAGACATACGTAAATAAGCTTGCAATTTGTCCCAGTATTCCAAATACTGCGCTAATGATAAGATTTGCAAGGAAAAACATCCAATATTCCTTTCGGCGGGCTCTTCCTTCAAAGTTGGCATAGTTGTCTCGAACAACCTTTAAAAAGTTTTCTTTAAGTTCCATATCTTTAAGAGTTTTTTAGGTGAAAATGATGTTAGTAAACCAAATGTTATTTCAACTTTGTTACAATAAATGTACCAAGAATTTATCTGAGAGAACAATTATTATAAAAGGGTAAGTGTTTGGCAGAGCTACAGTTGCTGGGTTTGATCGGAGGGATATATATTCATTTTGCGCCACGTTCATCCGCTACGTTGGACCTGACGGCCCAATGGAATTAGCTTTCGAACGGTAAAGCTGTTGTGGCTTATCTAAAAATTTCCTCGAGTATATAGAGTGATTTTATTTCTTTAAAATTTGTACGGTGCAGACGATAGAAGTCGAGTACTTTTTCCAATAGGAATTGACGATCAGAACTGCTCATTTTGATGCGGTCGCAATTCGAATATTCGGATTCGATTAAATTTCTGAAAATAGACGTATGTGGTTCCTGTAATACAAGTGGATGTTCAGGAAGGCTATTTGAGAAGGTAGCTTCATGAAGATTAAAATAAGGATGGGCCTGCTTAGATTCAGCTGGATAAAACCCGAGAAAACGGGTTAGCTTGATTAGAAAAACAAGGTGAAAATTGGCCAGATTTAAATGCGTTTCATCCAGCCAACGGATAGATTGGTGGATGAATTCAAAAAGATAATGGTCAGTTTCTTGTTCCTTCAGAATTTTATAGAGTATTTCATTTAGAAAAAGAGCGAGCGAGCTTTTGACAATATCATAAGGAATTTCTTGCAAAACAGGGACTTGACGAGCTTCGGAGATCCGCTGTAATGAACCATTATCTTTATGTGTAGCGACAATTTCCAATAAATGTAAGGGTTGAAGGATATTGGCCTTGATCTTTGCTTTAGGCTTCCTTGCGCCAGTAATGAGATAGGATTGCATGCCAAACTGTTCGGTGTATAGCTGTGCCACAAGGCTACTTTCCGAATAGTTGGTTGTTTTTAAGACTATACCCCTAGTTTTGTTCAGCATCTCCTTCTTTATCTTTTTTATGCGATTCTTCACGCATCTCAATAATGGCATTTCGGTCTACCTTACGAATCATGCGATAGATTAAAGTCAGGACACCGATACTAAATGCAATAACTCCGACAAGCATAGCGAGTTTATACCAATTGGAGCGCTGTTCCATGAGATAATATCCCAAGATTACAAGTACGACACCGATGATTATTTCCCTTAAGCCTTTGCGAAGATATTTGTTCATAAATGTGAATTGTTGAAAACTATTTTTCTTTACAGAGCAAATATAATACAATAAAATCCTTTATTTTTGCCCTTACCATTCCTATGTAGAACTATTTTTAAAAATAATTCCAATTATCTTGTTGCTTATCCAAAAAAAAATATAGATATTTGCAAACTCTTTGCAGAGAGTGCAAAGGATTAACATATTGTAATAAAGACAACAAAAAAATAATATCATGTCAAGAATTTGTGATTTAACAGGCAAAGCGGCGTTAACAGGAAATAACGTTTCTCACTCAAACGTTAAAACTAAACGTAAATTCTATCCAAATTTACAAACGAAACGTTTTTACATTCCAGAAGAAGATCGTTGGATTACGTTAAAAGTATCTACTTCTGCTATCAAGACTATCAACAAGAACGGGATTACAGCAGCGATCAATAAATTTATCGTTAAAGGGTCAATCTAATTGATTGTCGCGCCTGTTACATTAAGATTATTCATGAATTTCAATCCTATAATAGGATCAAAATAAAGTAAAACAATGGCTAAAAAAGGAAATAGAGTACAAGTTATCTTAGAATGTACTGAACACAAAGAAAGTGGTCTTCCGGGAATGTCTCGTTACATCACTACTAAAAACAAAAAGAACACAACTGAGCGTTTGGAATTGAAAAAATTCAACCCAGTATTGAGAAAAGTTACTGTTCATAAAGAAATTAAGTAAGTCACACATCTTAGCACTTGAAAGAGAAGCTAAGTAAAATATTAATATACCATGGCAAAGAAAGCAGTTGCATCGTTACAAAAAGGTGGCGGTAAAGAATTTACAAAGGTTATTATTACTACTAAATCTGCAAAAACTGGCGCGTATACTTTCAAAGAAGGTATGGTTCACAACGATAAAGTGAAAGACGCAGTTGCAGCAGCTCAAAAATAACTAGTAGCATTTTCCTTTTTTAAAGTTTTTCTTTAAAAAGAATTCGATAAAAATAGCCGTTTTGGTATCCTACCGAAAGGGCTTTTTTTGTTGCGGACATTTGTTTATATTTGAACATCAATTTTCACTACTACACTCCATGGGATTATTTGATTTTTTTAAGAAAAAACCACAAACACAAGAAGAAGAACAGGCCTTAGATAAAGGTTTGGAAAAAACAAAAGAAGGCTTTCTTTCCAAGATTACAAAAGCTGTCGTTGGTAAGTCAACAGTAGATGACGATGTGCTGGATAATCTGGAAGAAGTTTTGGTTACTTCTGATGTTGGGGTTACAACTACCTTAAAAATCATTGATCGCATACAAGCCCGTGTTGCCCGCGATAAGTACGTTTCTACTTCTGAGCTAAACAATCTCCTGAAAGAGGAAATTCAAACGCTACTGGCAGAGAACAATAGTGCTGATTTCGAGAATTTCAATTATGGCGATCATAAACCATATGTCATTATGGTTGTAGGTGTTAATGGGGTTGGCAAAACAACGACCATTGGCAAACTGGCTCATCAGCTGAAACAAGCTGGAAGCAAAGTTGTATTGGGGGCAGCGGATACCTTTCGGGCAGCTGCTGTTGATCAACTTAAATTATGGGGTGAGCGTGTTGGCGTGCGTGTTGTCGCTCAGGCAATGGGCTCGGATCCTGCTTCAGTGGCCTATGATACCGTGAAATCGGCAGTGGCAAATGGTGAAGATGTGTGTATCATTGATACCGCAGGCCGTTTGCACAATAAGGTTGGCCTCATGAATGAGCTCACGAAGATCAAAAATGTGATGCAGAAGGTTGTTCCAGGTGCACCACATGAAATCTTGTTGGTCTTGGATGCATCGACAGGACAAAATGCCATTGAGCAATGTACGCAGTTTACGCAGGCAACGGATGTGAATGCCTTAGCATTGACTAAACTCGATGGAACGGCTAAGGGTGGGGTGGTTATTGGTATATCTGATCAATTTAAGATCCCGGTGAAATACATTGGTGTAGGAGAGAAAATAGGTGATCTTCAGTTGTTTAACAAAAAGGAATTTGTGGACTCCCTTTTCAAATAGAGTCTACCTTCTAATCATATGAAGACAAAATACGCGAAACCAGCGCCTTTGATCAATAAACCACGTGTCAATGTGGTGACCTTGGGCTGTTCGAAAAATATTCACGATAGTGAAGTCCTGATGGGCCAGTTAAAGGGCAATCAGATGGAAGTCGTGCATGAAGCATCCAATATACAGGAGAATGATATTGTTGTCATCAATACCTGCGGTTTTATTGATAATGCCAAACAGGAATCAATTGATGCGATCTTACAATATTCGGATCTAAAAGATCAGGGTAAAATCAATAAAGTGATCGTTACAGGCTGTCTTTCTGAACGATATAAACCAGAGCTGCAGTCTGAAATCCCCAATGTTGATGCCTTTTTCGGTACGAATGATTTACCGGAGCTATTGTCATCCATTGGTGCTGATTATCGGCATGAATTGTTGGGCGAACGCTTATTGACAACACCTTCGCATTTTTCTTACTTTAAGATTGCTGAAGGATGTAACCGTCCCTGCTCTTTTTGTGCAATTCCCTTGATGCGCGGTAAACACGTTTCCAAATCCATTGACGATCTTGTGAAAGAAGCAAAATTTCTCGCGTCGAATGGCACGAAAGAATTGATTCTGATTGCACAAGACCTGACCTATTATGGCTTAGATATCTATGGAAAGCGCAATCTTTCTGATTTAATGCGCCATTTGTCAGATGTTGATGGTATCGAATGGATCAGACTGCAGTATGCCTATCCTTCGGGTTTCCCAATGGATATTTTGGACGCCATGAATGAACGTTCAAATATCTGTAATTACTTGGATATGCCATTGCAACATATATCTGATCCGATGTTGAAGTCTATGCGAAGAGGTACAACGAAACAGAAACAGATCGATCTTGTCAACGCAATACGTGACAAAGTTCCAGATATCGCCTTGCGTACGACATTAATTTGTGGTTATCCAGGTGAAACTGAACAGGATTTCCAGGAGATGTTGGATTGGGTTGAAGAGACCCGTTTTGACAGGTTAGGCTGTTTTACCTATTCTCATGAAGAAAAGACGCACGCACATTCGCTAGAGGATAATGTGCCACAGGAAGTAAAAGAAGAGCGTGTGGAAGCTATCATGGAAGTACAGCAAGGTATTTCGTATGATATCAATCAGTCCAAAGTGGGCAATACGTATAAAGTATTGGTTGATCGGGTAGACGGCGATTACTTTATTGGCCGCACAGAATACGATTCTCCAGAAGTTGACAATGAAGTTTTGATTCCTGCTGCAGATTCTTATGCACGTATTGGTGATTTTGTTCAGGTAAAAATCGACCGAGCTGAAGATTTCGATCTATATGGTGAGATTGTAAGGAAATAAGTTTAAAAGCTTATAGATGATAATAGAAACAAACGGGCCTCCTTTATTCAAAGGAGGCCCGTTTGTTTCTAGACAATTGTCAGTAAAATGATATAATTTAAAAGCGGGACAAGCTTTTTGTGAAAATTCACTATTTTGTCGACGCAAACTAGATACATTTGTAAGCGTACAATCCCCATTTTAAACAATCTATAGCCGTTTAAAATCAGATTCAAGAAAGCCTGTCGTTTAATGGTGAATCATCCTTCTGATTAAAATTGAAAATAGGTTCTATTTAGCGAAAAAGATGGACTGCCATGTCAGCTTGCTTTGGGGGATTTTCGTTATCAATTAAGAATAGAGAATAATTAATAAAATTTGCAGATGAAGGCAACTTATATTGAATATAGTGAAACAAATAGCTTCTCTAAGACTTTATTGGCTTATTTGGCGCATGATGAAGCCTTAAAATCTTTTGTTGGAAACTGGCCTACTTGGGCTGGTTTTGAAAAGCAATTGAACGAAAAGAAGAAATTTGAACACCGGGAGATTCTTGTTGAGCGTCTTAAAAATCAATATGGCGAGCTATTAAAGGATTCTCCTGCTGTAGCTGCCAATATAGAGTTGTTGCTCGACCAGAATTCTTATACCATCACGACGGGACATCAGCTCAATATTTTTACCGGACCTTTGTATTTTATTTTTAAAATCATGACGGCAATACGTTTGTCGGAAGATTTGAAGAGCAAACACCCCGATAAAAATTTTGTTCCTGTATATTGGATGGCGACCGAAGATCATGATTTTGAAGAAATCAACCATACGAAAGTCTTCGGTAAGAAAATTAGTTGGGATACGCCTGCAGTTTCTGCTACCGGGCGAATGGATACAGCAACAATCGTTGATGCTGTGAAGCAGTACACAAATATTTTAGGGCTTTCCGAAAATTCGACTAAACTTACACGAATTGTGGAAGAAGCCTATTTGAACCATGATCGATTAGCAGATGCAACACGGTATATGGTCAATGAGTTGTTTAAGTCTTACGGTCTTTTGATCGTCGATGCGGATGACCGGGAATTGAAGGAACTGTTCAAGCCAATTATTAAGGAAGATATCTTATCTGAAAAAAGCTTTAAGGCAATAACAGCGCGATCGGAAGAGTTGGAATCAAACGGTTTCTCCACCCAAGTGCATGCTCGAGAGATTAATTTCTTTTATTTGACGGATGACTTTAGGGAGCGCTTGGTGCTCGCTGCGGATGGTCGATACGAAGTATTGCACCAGAATATTTATTTTACGAAGGCTGAGCTTGAACATGAGATTGATCATTATCCAGAGCGTTTCAGTCCAAATGTGGTTATGCGTCCGATGTATCAAGAAATTATACTTCCCAATCTTGCTTATATTGGTGGTGGCGCCGAAATGGTCTACTGGATGCAATTGAAGTCTAACTTTGACCAATATCAGGTAGATTTTCCAATTTTGATACCTCGCAATTCAGCGATGATAACAGAGGACAACATTGCGGCTAAATTATTTCGCGTTGATCTAACGTTTAAGAGTATCTTTCGTCCGGCAGAAGTGCTGAAAAAAGAATATGTTCGACGCCATACTAAAGAACGTCTGAATCTCAATGACGAATGGATGGAGCTGAACGCTATTTTTGGTAAGATAAGGTTACGAACTCATAAAATAGATCCAAGTTTGGGTCCTAGTACCGAAGCCGTAAAAGCGCGGTTAAAAAAAGCGATCAATAATTTAGAGAAAAAGCTGATGAAAGCCGAAAAGCGAAATCATCAACATGCTTTAACGGATATTGATAATGTGAAGGAAAAGCTCTTTCCTGGCGGAGGACTACAGGAAAGGTCTGAAAATTTCGCGTTACTCTATGTCAAATACGGAGATAACCTATTTAGGGATCTTTACAAATACTTTAATCCATTGGATTTTAAGTTTACAATTTTGTACTAGAAAGTCAGCTTCGGCTGACTTTTTTTGTGATGTTATTCGCAAGAAAGACCTTCGGTTCGGATCATTTCTGTTGGTTTTTACGAATCATGTAGACTTTTTGCAGATACGGTCTATTTCTATCCCTATTTAAAATGCTTTTGTTGCATGTTCCGATATTGCCTTGTTTTTTTCAAAAGCGCTTTCATTTTTATTAATATATATTTTAAAATGCTTTGTTTATAATTTCATAATATTTCGTTTAGCTCCTGTTAACAGTTCCAGTGTAGTTTTGCTTTCATTATCACAACCAACAACTAAATGAAAGAATTTTTACTCACAACATGTGCCATTGCGCTTGGAACAGGTTTGTACGCCCAAACGACCCAAGCCGGGTTTTCCGGCAAGATTACGGACGAAAATGATAAAGGAGTTCACGGAGCTTCAATTGAAGTACGTAATGAATCAACGGGTTTCACAACGAAGACTTCGACCAATGCAAATGGCGATTTCAACTTTAAGGAGTTGCCTTTAGGCGGCCCCTACACAATCAAAGTAACTTATATAGGCTATGGCGAACAAGTGCGTTCGGGATTTAATTTAAATCAAGGCGATATGGTCCGCCTGAAGATTCCTATCCAAAATACTTCAAATGTATTAGAAACGGTTGAATTAACAGGAATAAGTACCCTAAAGAACAAAATAGAAAATCTAGGTGCTGCTACAGCGGTTACAGCCAAGGATATTGCGAAATTGCCTGTCAACGGTCGGAATTTTACTTCGCTGATGGACCTGTCTCCTTTGAGTAAAGGAGATAATATCGGTGGTCAGTTGGGTTCCTCTACTAATTTTACGATTGATGGTATGAATGCCAAAAACCCGACTTCTGCAGGTTCAACAACCAGTCGTAGTGGTGCTCCGTTCTCCATTTCAATAGAAGCCGTTCGTGAATTTAAAGTGGTCACCAACCAATATGATGTGACTTATGGAAGAGCAGGAGGAGGAACAGTCAGTGCGGTAACCAAACAAGGAACAAATCAAACGCACGGAAGCGCATGGCTTTATTCAAGGGCCGATTGGTTGTCTAGCCCATACGATATTAGAGGAAATAAACGAAGCAATGATTTCTCTACTTATCAATATGGATTTACATTAGGCGGTCCCATCATTAAAGACAAGTTGCATTATTTTGTAGCTTGGGATCATCAACGCGATGCCCGCCCCTTGATTATCGCCGATATCAATTCGCCAGCAGATGAAAAGCGTTTCAATGTTACACAATCGACCCTAGATGAGTATATCCGTATAGGACGTGAAAAATATGGATTGAGTAATGATAGGCAATATGGTTCTTTCGATAAGAAACGAAATTCTGATGCCATATTTGGTCGTATAGATTGGCAGATCAATGAAAAGAACTTATTGACAATACGGAATAACTTTACAAGTGACCTCAATAAGCTTGGTCTAGAGGATAATACCGCCATCAATTTATATGAATCATACGGAAATGACAAGAATATTGATAACAGTTTTTTAGCAACTTTACGTACTTCCATTTCCCCAAAGCTTACCAATGAACTTAAATTGCAACACCTTTATACTTTTCAAAAAAGTAGTCCTGGAGATATGTTGCCTAGTCAAAATATTCCCCGTGCCATTGTAGAGAATGTGGTTTCTACCATTGACGGAAGTAATTTGTCGACCAATATTCAATTAGGCGGTCACCGGTTTGCACAGGAGTCCTTTAAGAATAATGTCGTACAGTTGGTCAATAACCTTTATTACAGTACAGATAATATCAATTACACGTTTGGTGTGGATTTGATGTATACACATGCAAATTCGATTTACGGAAGTGAAGTCAACGGACGTTTTCATTTTAGGGACGATGCGAACAATACGGCATTGCAAAATTTTGCAAACCTAAAACCTTATGCATTTTACCGGGAGGTCCCTTTGGTGGCCGATCCAACTGTGATCGGTAAGATATTTAATGCTGGTGCGTATGGACAGTTGCAGACCAAATTAGCGAAAGGATTGGATTTGGTTGCGGGACTACGATTGGATTATGGTCATTATCCAACCTCTCCACTGAATGAAGAATTGCTGAAAGAAGTGGGGGTGCGTACAGATCACAAGTTGAAATCTTTTGTTGTACAGCCTCGTTTCCAGATGACTTGGGATGTGAATGAAGAGCGAAAAGATTTTTTCCGTGTAGGGGCAGGTATCTTTGCATCTGATATTAATAATTATATGACCATCAATAATTTAACTTTTGATGGGAAGCATTTTGCGACAGTGGATGTTCGTGGTAACGATGTGCCTACACCTAATTTTGTGGGGTACAGAAATGATCCGTCAACAACGCCAACCCTGGCACAATTTCAAGTGCCAACAATCAACACCTATGGAGCTGATGCGAAAATACCAGTGGTGTACAAGGCCAATGTATCTTACACGCATTTCTTTACCGAAAAGTTAAAAGCGAGTCTTTCAGGATATATGAATCTAGGACGCAACAACTACATGTATGTTGATCGTAATATGGTTCAAGATCCGTTCTTTAGATTGGCGAATGAAGATAATCGTGGGGTATTCGTACCGGCGACGGCTATTGTCAATGGTGTTCCAGATTGGAAACAGGGAAGGATTTCCAATAAGTTTGGACGCGTGTTAGAACTAAACTCTGAGGGAAAAGTAAATCAGTTTGCAGTTGTATTGGACGCGAGTTATCAATACTACAAAGACGGATCGATTTCTGTAAGCTACACGTGGAACGATGCGAAAGATAACACATCCTACAATGGAAATGTTGCCAATACAGCGACCCTATCCCTGGCGGTAAAAGATGATCCAAGAGATTTGAGTAAGATGAGTTATTCGAATAATCAATTCCGAAATAAAATTGTTATTTATGGTACACTACCTACATTTTATGGTGTCAGTGTAGGGGTTCGTTATTCGGGAATTGGTGGAACACGCTACAGCTTGCTTGCTGGAGGTAATATCAATGGCGATTTTGTATCCAATTCGAATGATTTAGCCTTTATTTTCGATCCCAATAGTACAAATACACCAAAGGCTTTGGCTGATGCCATGAATGCATTGTTGGCGAATGGTGAAGCCAGTCAAAGTCTGAAAGATTATATTAAAAAGTACGAAGGTAAGATGGCCGAAAGAAATGGCGGTATCAATAGCTTTTATGGTTTGATTGATTTAAGAATAGCTAAAAAATTCAACCTTTACAAAACACATGCTTTAGAGCTTTCAGCAGACGTGTTCAATGTTGCGAATCTCTTTAAGAAAACTTGGGGAGTCAATGAATCTTTAGGTAATCAATCGTTGTATGCTGTATCAAAAACAGCGGCAGCAAATGGAAATCCCGAAATTCCTGCATTCGACCCTGTTAAGCAACAGTTCAATTATAGATTGAACAACTCTGGTATTGTATCGCCTTCAGGGAATCCTTACCAATTCCAATTAGGTTTGAGGTATTCGTTCTAAATTGACTGGAGAAATAGGAATTAGATTGTTTTAGAAAAGATAATGCCCCTGAGAGCAATGGCTCCAAGGGGCATTTTTATTTGTCTATTAAAAAGCCTGATTAGGTAAAATAGGCTTATTTTAAAAAGAGCAGCCTAACTGCATCATTATGCTTGGGGCTAGCTCAGTATGTTTTCTTTCGGAAGAAAAACTTCAGCCATCATGTGACGTACACTTCCACCACCACATGTCTCGATAACATGTAGGTCTTGATGGATGATTTTACCATGCTTTTCTAATTGCGCTGTTTGGTATAAAGTCAATGAAGATAAAGCCTGATTGCTTAGGACAATAAAACGATTGCCATATTTATTTCTCACCTGGAGGCAGTTTGCTGCAAAAGATTCGAGTTGGTTCTCATTGATTTCAATGATCTCTTTGCCTGTATCTTTTAGACTCTTCAGTAGGGTTTGGAGCTCAGCCTGATTATCGATTGCCTGTGGGCATAAGATGGCAAAGTCTTCGCCTACGGCTAGCACCACATTGGTGTGATAGATAGGTCTCCGCTCTCCATTGACAGTTTGGAAGGCGTGAAATACAACAGGTGTGTAGTTTTCAGTCCTGCAGTATTCGTCGAGCATATCCCGGTCTGCCCTTTCCGATAAGGCACAGTAGGCTACACGGTGAGCGCGGTCCAAGACAAGTGCGCCAGTGCCCTCCAAATATTGCTTATTGTTTTCGGCTTCACTGAGATCCTTGGTTAGTTTTACATAATAACCGTTTTGCTTCAATGGACCTTCGAAATCCAATAAATGTTCTTTTCGACGATTGGGAGCAAACATAGGATAGAAAATTATTTTTCCATCCTGATGAAAGGAGACAATATTATTGGGGAATATACTGTCGGGGCTTTCTGATTTCTCGTCGTCCTGAATGACAGTCACCAAAATTCCATGTGACTTCAATTCATTTACTAGCGCGTCAAACTCTCCTTGCGCTTCTTTGTTGACTTCTTCTATACTGAGATTTTCGATATCCTTTTGGAAGAAATTGTTGACCGCAGTCTGTTCATTTTTACGGAAGACAGAGGGTCTTACTAAAAGAACGCTGTCTGTTACCTGTTTTCTCATGGTTTATAATCGTTACTTCGCTGTTTTATATTCGTTAAAAAGAAATGATATTCGTTTTTTGTGATAATTTACATTTGTCAAAAGAGATGCTTCCCTAGCTGGATAATGTTTTCTTTGTTAAGATTCCTGATAGCAAAATACCCTTGATATCAGTTGTTCTTAGCAAAAAAGTGTATATCGTTATTTCGAAGTCACTTTACAATTGGTACATATACTAATTTATTGAAAATTCATTGGCATTGCAAAAAAGAATAGTGAAGTAATGAAAGAAATGTGTAGGTGAAATAACAGATAACCCTGTATTTTTTTAAAATTGTAGCAAGCGATTGTTGTATTGTTTGTTATATTTATAATGAACAATCTGTATGTTTGAGTTTATTCCAAAAATTAATTGACAAAGACAATCGATTGCATTTCAGTAGCTCAGTAAAACTGACTTTTTATCCACTTTTTTGCTTCGTTTTCAGTCATTTATTTTGCTATCTTTGCTCATCCAAAAAACGACTGTTTATAAGAGAGTTAATTGCCTAATTATTATGTCGCTAACTATCTATAAGCGTTAACTTTTTGCACACATGAGCAATATACACTTCCAAGAAAAATTCGAAAGTCGCCACAATGGCCCAAGTCCAGTTGAAGCGAATGAAATGTTGGCTAAATTAGGCGTTTCGTCAATTGACCAACTTATTGACCAAACGGTCCCTTCTCAAATTCGTGCTCCAAAACCTTTAAATCTTCCTAAAGCATTGTCTGAGGTAGCCTATTTAAAGCGTATTGCGGAAATCGCTGAGAAAAATAAAGTTTTTAAATCTTTTATTGGTCAAGGTTACTACGATGTAATCCTTCCGGGCGTAATTCAACGAAATGTATTTGAAAACCCAGGATGGTATACGCAGTATACACCTTATCAGGCGGAGATCGCACAAGGTAGGTTACAAGCTTTATTGAACTTCCAGACTGTAATTTGTGACTTCACAGGTTTAGAAATTGCAAATGCTTCTTTGTTAGATGAAGCTACGGCTGCAGCTGAAGCCATGTTTATGCTTTATTCAGCTCGGAAAAATAAAGATGCTAATGTATTCTTGGTGTCGGACAATGCCTATGCGCAGACGGTTGATGTATTGAAGACCCGTGCCTTGTCTTTTGGTATCGAGCTTAAAATTGCGTCTATTGCTGAATCAGAATTGACAGACGATGTATTTGCTGCATTTGTTCAATATCCGGCGGCTGATGGATCAATTGTTGATTATAAATCATTTGCAGCTACAGCTCACAGTAAAAATATTACCGTGTGTGCTGCGGCAGATTTGATGAGTTTAGCATTGCTAACGCCTCCAGGAGAATGGGGTGCAGATGTTGTTGTTGGTAATTCACAACGTTTTGGCGTACCGATGGGCTTTGGTGGTCCTCATGCAGCATATTTTGCGACACGCGACAGCTTTAAGCGTAATATCCCTGGTCGTATTATTGGTGTTACTTCCGATTCAAATGGAAAGTATGCATTGCGTATGGCTTTGCAGACTCGTGAACAACATATCCGCCGTGATAAAGCTTCTTCAAACATTTGTACTGCACAAGCTCTTTTAGCGATTATGGCTTCTTTCTATGCCGTGTACCATGGCCCAGAAGGAATCAAAAATATAGCATCACGTATCAATGCTTTGGCCAATCTGTTGGATCAAGCATTACAGTCCTTGGGTTATACGCAATTGAATGCAGCTTATTTTGATACACTACGTGTAGGCTTAGGTGCTCATGCTGGTGCTTTGAAATCTGAAGCATTAAATAACGAATTAAACTTCTATTATAATGGTTCGGAAGTTTCAATTGCTATCGACGAAACAACTACATACGAAGATATTAAAACGATTGTCAAAGTATTTGCTAAAATTCAAGGTAAAACATTGAATGACGTAGATTTCGATGCATTAGAAGAGAATTTAGGTTCTTCAATTCCTGCCGATTTAGTACGTACTTCTGCTTACTTAACACATCCAAACTTTAATAGCTATCATTCTGAGCATGAGATGTTGCGCTATATCAAATCGTTGGAAGCAAAAGATTTATCGCTTTGCCACTCGATGATTCCATTGGGCTCATGTACGATGAAATTGAATGCTACAGCTGAAATGGTGCCAGTTACTTGGGCGAGATTTGGCGGTTTGCATCCATTTGCTCCGACAGATCAAACTTCTGGATATATGCAAATGATCGGTGAATTGAACGATTGGTTGTCTGAAATTACCGGTTTTGCGAAGATGAGTTTCCAACCAAATTCAGGAGCACAAGGTGAGTATGCTGGTCTGATGGTTATCCGTGCTTACCATGAGAGTCGTGGTGATCATGGACGTAATATCTGTTTGATCCCTGCTTCTGCACACGGAACCAACCCGGCTTCTGCTTCTATGGCTGGCTTAAAAGTGGTCGTTGTGAAATGTGATGAATTAGGAAATATCGATATTCCAGATTTAAGAGCAAAAGCGACTGAACATGCAGCAAACTTGAACTCACTGATGGTGACTTATCCTTCTACACATGGTGTATTTGAAGAGTCAATCATTGAAGTCTGTGAAATTGTTCATGCAAACGGCGGTCAGGTTTATATGGACGGTGCGAACATGAATGCACAGGTTGGATTGACAAGCCCAGGGCATATTGGTGCCGATGTTTGTCACTTGAACCTCCATAAAACATTCTGTATTCCTCACGGTGGTGGAGGTCCAGGTATGGGACCTATCGGTGTTGCGAAACACTTAGTTCCTTTCTTACCTAACCACGAAGTGGTTTCGACTTCTGGTGAAGAGGGTATCTCTGCTGTTTCTGCAGCTCCATTTGGTTCAGCATCGATCTTGCTTATTTCCCATGCTTATATTTCAATGATGGGTGGTGAAGGCTTGACAAATGCGACAAGAACAGCAATATTAAATGCAAACTATATTAAAGCACGTTTAGAAAATGCGTATCCGGTACTTTATTCAGGTACTAACGGACGTTGTGCACACGAAATGATCTTAGATTGCCGTGGATTCAAAAACTTTGGTATAGAGGTTGCAGATATTGCAAAACGTTTGATGGATTATGGTTTCCACGCACCGACGGTTTCTTTCCCTGTTGCAGGAACATTGATGGTTGAGCCTACTGAATCGGAGTCTAAGGCTGAATTGGATCGTTTCTGTGATGCATTAGTTGCTATCCGTGGAGAGATCGCTGCGGTTGAAGCAGGAGACGTGGACCAAGCTAACAATGTACTGAAACATGCACCACATACAGCTTCGGTTGTAACAGCAGATGAGTGGGACAGACCTTACAGTCGTCAAACTGCCGCATACCCATTGGAGTATGTAAGAGAACGTAAATTCTGGCCTTCAGTAGGTCGTGTGAACGACTCTCAAGGTGACCGTATATTGATTTGTTCGTGCCCTTCAATTGAAGAATACGCCGAAGCATAATCTCGGTAGTTATAACGGAAGGCCTCTATACTCGTATAGAGGCCTTTTTTTGTGTAGCGCAGTCCCATTCGGCAGTACCTGAGTAAAACAAGTGACAGATAGAAATTTAGGTCGCGCTTTAAGGTCTAAAGATCGTATGCAAACAGATTTTAAAATTTAGATTAATTATATTATTTTGTTCTTTTTAGCGTTTTAATTAAAACTGATAATCATGAAAAGACAATGGAAAGTAATGCCTGTTCTCTTAGGACTGGGCCTTTTGGTCGCGAGCTGCGGCAACAGCAAATCCAGTGAAGGCGGCGAAGATGCTAAGGAGAAAGAGACTGGGATTTCGGATGTGGTTAAAGGAGTATCCAACTTGGGTAATCTGAGTGATGGAGCAAAAAAATTGGAAGACCTTCAAGCCAAACTTAAATCCGAGAAACCTTTAAGTTCGGAAGAGTTGAAAGCTTTTTTACCGGAAAGCTTAGATGGTTTAAAAAGAATTTCCTATTCTGGCGGATCAATGTACGGGGCAGAAGTTGTATCTGGAGAGGCGACTTATACCGTCGATAACCAGAAGGAAATTAAAGTCAATATCATTGATGGCGCGGGCGAGACCGCTTCGGCAATCGTGGGTTTGGCGCAAATGGGCTTCATGGTAGATTCAGAGAAAATTACAGATACTGAAATAGAAAAAACTGGCGAATTTGAAGGTAAACGAGCAAAAACAACAGATAGCAAAGGAGTGGAAGGCTCAATGGCAAAAAGCTCCGAAATAAGTTATCTCGAGAAAGACCGCTATCTAATTACCCTTCGGGGGAATGGGTATAGCCTCGACGAGCTGAAAGGGTTTTTGGCAAAATTGAACCTAAGCGCATTAAAATAATAAAAAATGTAATTTCAGTTAAGCAGGAAATGCATAGTTGACACGGGAAAGGCTCAAACATTGGTTTGGGCTTTTTTTAAAAGCAGGCGGCCTTGTTCCGCAATGTATAAGAAAAGGATATTTGGAAATTATGTCGAACTATAGGACGAAGCTAATAAATTTGCTTTTGTTGGCAAATTTGCCTTAGTTTGTGCTGAAACATTTCAATATGAAGATACTAAAATTTTCCATCAATCTTTGTGTCGCAACAGCATTATTGGCTTCCTGTGCGGGAGGGAAATACGCGAAGACTGAAAAGGTATATAAGAAGCAAGCAAAAGAATTTTCAAAACTCTATAAACAATCGCCTGTCACCGGTCAATTGGAGAAGGTGAATGTCAAAGAACAACAATGGATCGCCTCGATTAATTTTGGCATCCGTAAACCAAATTTTGTTGTCATTCATCATACAGCACAGGATTCTTTGGGACAGACCATCCGTACATTTCATTCCGCGAAAGCAGGTGTAAGCTCCCATTACGTGGTTGGTCGGGATGGAAAAGTAGTGCAGATGGTCAATGACCTCTATCGTGCACATCATGCGGGCTTGGGGAAATGGGGCAATGATACGGACCTCAATTCTTCTTCCATTGGCATTGAGCTCGACAATAATGGGACTACTGATCCTTGGACTGATGCCCAGATAAACGCCTTGACGCAGTTGTTGACTTATTTAAAAACGACCTATAGAATCCCGCAGGCAAATTTTATTGGACATATGGATTTGGCACCAACCCGAAAAAATGATCCGTCACGTTTCCCATGGAAAAAACTAGCTGATCAAGGATTCGGCTTTTGGTATGAGGACTATTTAGAGATGCCTCCAGCAGACTTTAACCCAAAAATGGCATTACGTATCATCGGTTACGATGTAAGTAATCTCGATGCGGCAATAAAAGCATTTAAGATTCACTACATTCAGCAGGACGTAAATACGGCGTTCATGAGTGAGAATGATCTTAAAATTCTGTATTCCATCTATAAAAAATTCTTATAGCGATTCGCTAAACTAAAGACAAAAAAGATCCTGCTTTTTAAAAGGCAGGATCTTTTTTTGCACGGTATAAGATTGTTATAATTTGTTTTTATATATACTAAAGTAAGTATCAAACGCACGTTGATAGATTAGTTTGAACCAGGGGGTAAACTGCTCGGGTGAGTGTTGTATTTCATTTTGAATTTCCCGTTGATTCATGTATTTTGTTGCGGCAACTTCTTCTTCGTTAATTTCTGGAGTCCCATTAAATTTTCCGAATAAGACATAATCGAATTCATGCTCCGTAAGTCCGTTGTCAAATTGAGCTTTATAAACGAACGAGAAGACATCTTGAAGAGCTGTAGCTGTAATCCCTAATTCTTCCATTAAGCGCCTTTTGGCGGCGCCTACGTTACTTTCTTCCAGGCGCTGATGCGAGCAGCAGCTATTGGTCCAAAGTCCGCCACAGTGGTATTTACTTAATGCTCTTTGTTGCAGGAGCAATTCATCTTGGTCATTGAACAAAAATACACTAAAAGCACGGTGCAATAAACCCTTTTCATGGGCTTCATATTTCTCCATGCTGCCAATCATCCTGTCATTGCTGTCAACCAGTATTACATTTTCTTGCTTCATAAGGCACAAAAATAAATATAGCCCAATTTAAGAAAATTGGGCTATATAATAAATTAAAATTTTGGAGACGATCTGCTTATACGGTTTTTACAAATTTCTCATCGTAATTTTCAATATCTATGATATATCCGTTTTTAATTAAGAATTCAAATAAAGGTTTGGCTTCTTCAGAAACCGGCATATTGTGCGTCGTAATAATCTTATTTTCTTTTTTCAAGAGATAAGGATATGCGTAGAGTTTCACATTTTTATTGAACATTCCCGAGATATAGGAAAGGAGTTCATTGGTGTATAACTCTTTATTATAATTATCTGAATTGAAAATGTTCTTTAAATTGTAAACGTTGGTTGCAATTCCAATGTTTTTAGGCTTAAAGTTGCTTATAAACTCTGCTAAATGATTATTTCTTCTAAAGTTGCTAACGATAATATTATTGCCTGTCGCACATAGTTCGTCAGCTCTAGAAGCAAATTCTTGCAGGTCTTCACCTGTAATTTCATGCGTATCTTCCAATACATTTCCCATCAGGACCTCAATTAATACAATGGTGTCTGTGTCGGTTGCACCCGTATTTTTTTTGAACTGTTCAACGGCAAGATTGAAGAGATCAAAGTTAGGAAGGGATTTCTGACGGTATTTGGTACGAAGTAAAATAATGTTCTTTTTGTACAGATAATCTTTGATTTGCACCGCTTTACCATCAGGCTGGAATATTGCGGCTTTAGCAAATCCTTTTGCAATCAGGTATAAGTTGATTAGGCGTTGGTTGACGTTTTCAAATAGAGGCCCGTTTAATTTAACCAGGTCAATCTCAACGGAACCAACAGAAAGGTTATCGACCAATGATTCGATCATGGTCTGCACATTATCTGTGTAATAATAAGCCGCAAATAATAGGTTTACACCAATTATACCTAGAACTTTTTGTTGCAATTGGTTGTCGCTGTCTAGCAGTCTTACATGGACAATGATATCATTTGTCGGGCCTCCAACTTCATGTTGGAAGCGAAGTCCGATCCAGCCGTGAGGTTCATTTGTCTTGGTGAAATTGAGGGTTGTTACGGTATCTGCAAAGGCAAAGAATTTTTTGTTGCAGTATTTATCGCCATGAAGTCGTTGGGTAAGAAGATTGAATTCATGGGAGAGCATTTTCTTTAAACGTGTTCTGCTGACATATCGACCATCAGCCTCTTCACCATAAATCGCATCACTGAAAGCCATGTCGTAAGCTGACATTGTTTTAGCAATTGTGCCTGATGCTGCTCCTGCGTTGAAAAAGTTACGTGCGACTTCCTGTCCAGCACCGATCTCTGCAAAGGTTCCATAAATCTCTGGGTTTAGATTTATTTTCAGGGCCTTTCGCTTGGTTTCAAAAATTTCTCTTGCCATGATGCAAAGGTACAAAAATCAACATGCTAGTGAAAATTAAAAGTATGAATGAAAAAAACAGAATAAAATTAGGCTTGTTTTATAACAAGCCTAATTTGTTGAAAGCATAGAATAGCGCACTAGCATGTAGTGCCTGACTGAATTTGTTGTCCAGCAACATGCTTTTTGCTTCTTCAAGCGGTATACGATAAACATCGATTTCTTCATGTTCATCTAATGCCTGTTCCTGAACTTTTTTACCCCCCGTCATCAAGTAGGTATAGGTAATATTGCCACTTGTCGCCGGGTTGGCATAAAGCGTGGCGATTTCTTCAATCTGATCAAATTGATAGCCTGTTTCTTCAAGCATTTCACGCACAGCAGCATTTTTAGGGTCTTCTCCTGCTTCTGTTGTCCCTGCGGGAATCTCCAATGAAATAATGCCTGCTCCATGGCGGTATTGCTTAATGACCAGAAGTTCGTTCTGCTCAGTAATTCCGATCATATTTACCCAATCTGGATACTCCAGTACGTAATAATGGTCATTGATCCGTCCATCCGGAAGCTCACAGGTATCTCTGCGCAGTGTGGCCCAAGGCTCTTTACAGATATATTCAGAGGATAGTAGTTTCCATTTTTCCATTAGCTTACAATATCTTTCATCATACGGTCAACCTTCTCTTCCAAAATAGTTTGCACATCGAAATAATCAGCGGTATCCTTTAAGCTTTCTTTTACAGAACAGTAAAATTTAATCTTGGGTTCCGTTCCCGATGGTCTAGCAGAAATCACATCGCCATCTACTGTTATAAATTGTAACACATCAGATTTAGGTAACGCGATCGCTCTTCGCTCCCCTGTACTCATATCTGTGATTTGGGAAAGCTGATAGTCCCTGATTTCTTTGACTTTTATTCCACCGAGTATGGTTGGTAGATTATGACGTAAGCCATTCATCATGGCTTGAATTTCTTCGGCACCAGCCTTTCCTTTTTTAGTTAGGGAAATTAGCTTTTCTTGATAACAGCCAAATTCTTTGTAGATATCTAATAGAACTTCGTAAACTGTTTTTCCTTTTGTTTTGAAATAGGCGGTCATTTCGGCTAGGAAAGCACAAGCGTTTGGAGCGTCCTTGTCACGCACTAGATCGCCGACCAAGAAACCATAGCTTTCCTCGCCGCCCACAAGATATTGTGCTGAATCACCTAGATTAGTAATCAATTCACCAATATATTTGAAGCCTGTAAGTGTTTCATAATGCGTTACACCATAGTGATCTGCGATATCGGCTTGTAAATTACTGGTTACGATAGTTTTTACAATATATGGATTCGATCCGAATTGTTTTAGTTCACTTTTTGCACTGAGGACATAGTATATCAATAAACTGCCGATCTGATTACCATTGAGTAGTTGAAACTGTCCCTTATTATTTTTTACGGCGATTCCTACACGATCGGCATCGGGATCTGTCGCCAATACAAGGTCAGCATCAATTTCTTCCCCTTTTTTCTTTGCTAAGGCCATTGCATCTTCCTCTTCGGGGTTTGGATAGATTACCGTTGGAAAGTTGCCATCAGGTGTGGCCTGTTCAGCAACGACTGAAACATTTTCAAATCCCCAGGCTTCTAGCATTTTAGGAACAATGGTAATTCCAGTGCCATGTATCGGCGAAAAAACAATTTTCAAGTTTTTTTGAGCCCTTACCGCTTCCGGATGAATACTTAACGTTTTATTGGCATTGATATAGAGCTGATCGATTTCTTCCCCGACAGGAATGATGTTTTGCGTATTCCCGTCAAATTTAATAGCACTAACTGAACTGATTGCATTTACTTCATCGATTACATTTTTATCATGAGGTGCAGTAAGCTGGCAGCCATCGTTCCAGTAAGCCTTATAGCCATTATATTCCTTTGGGTTATGTGAAGCCGTTAGCATAACACCGCTCTGACAGCCGAAATGACGGATGGCAAACGACAACACTGGGGTCGGGCGCAATGCGGTGAACAGATGTACCTTGATGCCGTTGGCCGCAAACACGTTCGCAACCAGCTGGCCAAAAGCCTGCGAATTGTTGCGGCTATCATAAGATACCGCTACTTTAATCTCCTGATCTGGGAACTGTTTCTTTAGATAGTTGGCTAATCCTTGCGTGGCTTTGCCGATTGTATACTTATTCATACGATTGGAGCCGACACCCATAATGCCCCTTAAGCCACCGGTTCCAAACTCAAGATCCTTGTAAAAAGAATCTGTAAGTTCTGTCTCCTCATTATTGTCGATTAAATCCTGAACTGCCTTTCGAGTTCCTTCATCATAACTTGGGGTTAACCAATCTTCGATTTTCTTTTGTATGTCTTTATCTAAATTTTTCATTATCGTTAAGTTTGGCTAAAATGTACAACATATTAAGCATCACATCCGGCATAAGCGCGGTCTATGACTGTAATATACCATTTTTCTCCCTCTTTTGTCACATGAAAAACAAAGGGCTCTTCATGTTCATTAGAGGTCATAATGGCTCTATAACTTCTGGATTCTATATTTCTTAGTCGCTGTAATTCAGTGTTATTAATTTTGGCGTCAAGAATTTCATTCATGAACTTTGCTGTTTGAGATAATTCATTGGGGCGGGACTTTTTATCATAATAGAATCCGGCTTTATCCCACTTCATCGTACCACAATCAAAAATAGGTAGTTTTCCGGCCTTCAATGGGCCCTTGTACGTTAACTTTTCATAAGAATGGTACTCTGGCACGGGTTTAGAAAAATTAAAACTGTTTTGGTGTACATAAGAGTCTAGCGCGCCCGGACGATAAATAATATAAATTCCCAATTTGGGATGTATATAGGAATTTATTGTTTTACTGTCCTGTTCTGAATATGCCTTGGCAAGTTTCTCCAGTACCTCCTCCAGCGTTTCGGAGTTCTCTTTCTTTACTTCCTTTTCAGTCGTGTCACGTTTTTGTAGGGTATCCACAGGAATTGAATCCTGTACGATTTTTACAGCCTTATCTTCTTTTTTACTATTTCTGCAGGAGATCGTGCTTGCAGTGAGACAAATAAGAATAAAGAAAAAGAGATTTCTCATGATGATTTTGTTTAATATTACTTCTTTGAAGTCAAGTTTTCAATGATTGACTTTAGAATAGAGCGCGTTGACGGAAGCCACCATTGTTCGAGGATGCGCTGGATTGTCTCTTCTCTATTCTCGCGCAATTTAAGGATTATTTCCTTTCGGAAGTTCAATTTGGATGTCTGCCAGGTCTTTTGGTTGAACTGCGTGATCTGTTTTATTTTTTTTGTTGCGGTATTGAAGAGTATATTAGCGGGAACAATGTCATCGATAAGACCCTGTGTTTTTGCATCTACAGGAGAAAGCAATTTACCTTCGAGCAAATTCTGATAAGCATTCCGTTTTCCGATCCAAAATGCGTAAAGCTGAAATATACTTTCGGGGACGATTAATCCGACTGGAATCTCGTTAAGGCCAATCACAAAATTCCCTTCGGCCATAATGCGATAATCGCAGCATAGCGCCAGTACGCAGCCCCCAGCAGGGCTATGACCAGATATTGCGGCAACTATTGGTTTTGGAAAAGCGGCCAGTAACGATGTCGCCTCCAAGAATAAATTCCAGAATTCCCGAATCTGTTCTTCATCGTATTGGAATAAGGTAATTAGATCGAGTCCTGCGCTAAAAAAGTTTTCCTTGCCAATCAATATTGCACCATAAATGGCTTCATTTTGCTGGGAAGATTCTAAAGTGTCTATCAGTTCCTTCAATAGCTGTGTGTCGATGGCATTTGACTTTCCCCTGTCGAGGAAAATACTTAAAATATGATCTTCTATTTTGGTTTTAATATGTTCCATAACCTTGTCTTTAAATTTAACGATTTGTTTGCACTGCTATTGTGGTTTTACCTCTATTAAATACTCAAGATGAGCAATTTTTCCATCCATGCTTATTCCCTCAACGGTGAGTTTGTAAGTCCCAGGTTCGTCAGAGGTAAAGAAATCGAAATGTGTTTTTCCTTCTTTCTGCGTAATCAGATTTGGTTCCCATGCGATTGTTGTCCGTAGATCGCGTGTAAGCTTATGTTGGATTGTTGCATCATATTGGGGCTTGAAAAAGGTTCGGGGTACATATAGCCCTTTTGGCGTGATCGTTAGAATTCCTGTAGGGGTATAAGATGAGGAGATGGCATCTCCCGATTTACTGGTAATAACGATAACACCGTTGCCTCCGTAGCTGCCGTATATGGCCGTGTTGCCTATGCTACGGAGAACCTCAATACTAGCAATATCGGCGACATTGATCATATCAATTTGATCAGCTTCAATATACATCCCATCAAGAACAATTTGCATGGGACTTCCGCCATTTAACCCCATGGATCTTGTGCTGTAAGGGACACCATTTCGAAACATGACACCAACTAATCGACCCGCAAGACACTGCTCCAGTGTCGTACAAGTGGAAAGGTCTTCGGCCGAAATGACCTGATCGGCATTTCCTGGTCCATTGAGGTTTCTGGAGTTCTTGTCAGCTTTATTTGTTCTTACTCTATTGACCTGTACCTCTTCCAACCGAATGCTCTTTTGGATTATGCCCGCAGCTTCCAATTCGCCAAGGAATTGTTGGCTATTTTTCAGTTGTGTAAGCAGCGTGGTATTGATGTCGTTAACCAGCAAGGGTTGATCTTTACTCGTATTTGGAAGGGGGGTGAGCGGGTTGTCTATAACAATATCAACTCTTTTTTTCTCCTTAGGGCCATCACCTGTCACAATAAACTTGACACTGTCTGCAAATAAAAGTTCGTCAAATGAAAATCGGCCATTATTGTCTGTCAGCGTATCTACACTCAGCAACATATTGCTCGTCGGTATCAGCGTTACTTTGGCATTTGGAACCACAGCCTTTCGGGCCGTTTTCTTGATTGTCCCAGCTATGGTAAGTCCTTTTTCAGGAAGGAACGAAGTTGTTGATGTACTGGTGTAATTCTTCCAGTCCAACTTTCGCCAACCTTGGATCAACATAAGATTGTCCAGTTCAGTCAGTTTAATGTTTGTTAAATCCTCAAAGTAATAATTGGGGCGTTCAATAAAGCCGCGAAGATCAGATTTCAATAGTAGCTCCGAGACAATAGATGAATAATAGCGATCTGTCGTGGAATCAACCTTGCTGAGGTTTACCACTGATGCGGAGAGCGCAGCAAACCTAGTGGTGTCACTATCGTCATATTTGACGGAAAGATTTGCCATCACTTTATCGCGTGTTGTGAAGCTGGATTTGTTGAGTTCTACGGAGACAGGAAGTAAGGTCGATGTCGTATTGTAATTAAACACCAATCTTTCTGCTATAGGAACCATTTGTTCTGTTAAGATGGATAATTGTAAAACTCCAGAAGGTAGGTTTTTTTTAGGGATATTGAATAGGATCTCCGTTCCATTTAATTTCTGCTTAGCGGCATGAAGTACAAGGCCATTGTATTGGGCGACCAGATAAATATCTTTGCCATTGACCAAGTCTGCAGTAGCGGAAAGTTGTGCTGCAATCTTATCCTTTAGTACTGAATTTACTGTTAGAACATATCCGGAATTTTGTACAGGGGGTAAAGAAGCACTTGTTGAAGACCCATCTTCGAAAAGGGCTGTAGCGACGTATTTTTTTCCCGTCTGTAAGACGAGTGGGATACTTCCCATACCCAGTGAATTTGTTTCAAAGTCTGCAATAGTCGTTTGATTTTCTTCCACCACGGTTATTTTCGCTTTTTTTCCCAATCCAGCAGGAGTAAGGATTTTGAACCCTGTTTTGGATAATATGTTGTTGATCAGTTCGCCACTTTCGGGAAAAATTTGAATGCTATTTTGGCTGTTTGGATCGGGGATAATAAAACTTTTGAGAATACGTCTTTTATCCAAAGAAAGAAATTGTAGAGACAGTGTTCCGCCTTTAAAGTCATCTTTCAATTCCAAAGCTATTGTTCCATTATCATTCGATTTTAATCGGCCGGATTTTTCTTTATTGTTGTTCGGTTGTAGGGTATAACTGATGCTGTTATTAATCAGCGGGGCTCCCTGAATGGTTTTGAGATTAATCTGGAACACGTTTTCTGTTCCGTTTTTGACCAATTCACTTCTCGTCATGATATTATCGGATCGGCCATTTGTGATCGGAATAACGCGTTCATAGAAATTGGCTACAGAGTCATTTTGCATCCATCTGGTAAATGATCTAACGCGGTAGGAGCCTTCTTCCAAGGTGTCCGGCAGATTGAAGTCGCCTATACTTAGACCGAGTGTAATTGGAATTTTGATACTTTTAATGATCTTATTGGTTGGAGAAATCAATTCTACATTAGCAATTTTACTAATGTTGCTCAAATAATTAAAAGGGGCGGTGGTGCAGTATAGTTTAAACCAGATGGTTTCTCCAGCCGAATAATCATTTTTGTCCAAATGGAGATAGATTTTTTCCCTGATGTGCTGTGCATGGTAAGTATCCAGTTTCTGCAACGTCTGATCGATTTGGGCCGACGCCAACAAAGCGAATAGGAGGCAATTTACTAACAGCAGTAATTTAGCGTACATATGACTAATGTTTTATGAAAATTAGAAAATATTTTCCTTTAATCAATTTATAAATCAAAATATTAGTCTCATTTTAAACGATCTGATACCTTAAAATTAGCATAAAAAAAATATCTTTGTGTTATGAATATCCTAATAATCGGTTCAGGAGGTCGTGAATCCGCCTTCGCCTATAAGTTGTCGAAAAGTCCACGTTTAGATCAATTGTTTATTGCTCCAGGAAATGCTGGAACAGGTGCGTATGGTCAGAATGTAAATATTAAAGTTACTGACTTTGCTGCTATTGCTTCCTTCGTTTTGGAGAATAACGTGCAAATGGTGCTCGTCGGTCCCGAAGAGCCTTTGGTAAAAGGTATTCATGATTATTTTTTAAATCGGGAAGATTTAAAAAATATCCCGGTAATAGGGCCACAACAGGAGGGGGCTCAATTGGAGGGCTCAAAAGATTTTTCAAAGCAATTTATGGATCGCCATGGCGTACCTACGGCCGCTTCAAGATCGTTTGATGCAACATCGTTGGAAGATGGATTGGCTTACCTTGAAACGCAAAAATTGCCGATTGTGCTTAAGGCTGATGGTTTAGCTGCAGGCAAAGGAGTGTTGATCTGTGAGACGCTGGAAGATGCTAAAGCTGAGCTAAAAGCGATGATTGCAGATTCAAAGTTTGGAGAAGCTAGCCGAGTTGTGGTTGTTGAAGAATTCTTAAAAGGAATTGAATTGTCTGTTTTTGTTTTGACAGATGGTAATTCATATAAAGTGCTTCCTTCTGCAAAAGATTATAAACGTATTGGGGAAGGTGATACAGGCCTAAACACGGGTGGTATGGGATCGATATCTCCGGTTCCTTTTGCCGATGAGACATTTTTAAATAAAGTAGAAGAGCGTATTATCAGACCGACAGTTGAAGGACTTAAAAAAGATGGTATTCCGTATAAAGGATTTATTTTTATCGGTTTGATGAATGTGGAAGGGGAACCTTATGTCATCGAGTATAATGTTCGTATGGGGGATCCGGAGACTGAATCCGTATTGCCACGTATTGAATCGGATCTATTGGATTTACTGGAAGGTGTTGCACAAGGCAATTTGGATCAACGTTCGTATACGGTATCTCCTAAAACAGCCGTAACGGTCATGTTGGTTGCGGGAGGTTATCCTGGAGATTACGAGTCGGGAAAAGAGATCGCCAATATTGAAAATGTTAAAGAATCCATCGTATTTCAAGCAGGAACGAAGGAGGTGGATGGTAAAATTGTTACTGCAGGCGGACGTGTAATTGCTGTTACCACATTGCAAGATACGCTGTTTGAAGCCCTTCAACAGGCAACTGCAGATGCTGGAAGGATATATTTTGAAGGGAAATACTTCAGAAGAGATATCGGTTTCGACCTTATTTAAAAAATATTTAATTTTTTTTTGGAATACTGATTTTAAGATCTATATTTGCAACTCCAAAAACAACAATGTTATTGGAGTTGCATAAAAGGCCCGTTCGTCTAGGGGTTAGGACGCAAGATTTTCATTCTTGAAACAGGGGTTCGATTCCCCTACGGGCTACAAAAGATAAAACCTGCAAATATTTTTGCAGGTTTTTTTGTTTGAACCCAAGCGAGCAGCAAATAATGCGGCTTGATCCATAAGATCTCCGAATAGCTGGCTAATTCTCCAGTCAGCCAAAGCAAAATGCTTTTCACATGCTAACCTTTTTTCAAAATAATATCTGAGAAGTGGCGTGTACGCAAATATGTGGTCATCTTTATTTGCTGTGATACAAATAAGCAGTTTATTGAGATAATTCTATAGTATCAGAATCTTTACAATCCCTAAATTTGAGTAATCAATTATAGAAAGAAAACCTTAGAGAAGCATTTAGAAAGTCAAGATAGAATTTATCCATTCATTTTCTCGGTAAAAAGAAGAGTAGACAAATCGTCGAAATGAAAAAGGATTAAGGTCGATAGCTATTGTGAGTTTAAAATAGAAAATAAGTAGAAAAGTAATTTTGAAAACCGGAAGACTTTGAAGCAATTGTCATAAAGTCTTTTTTTTAGCTTAAGATAGCTAATACCATTTAGCTTTAAATAAAAATAACCAATTATGTGGAAATTAAAACAAAGCGTTCGCCTAATAATAGGGCGGGCATCGATCCGTTCGTCCTAAAATTACCTCCTAAAATAGCTGTTATGCTGACGCAATTTTAATGGATATATCACAAAATCAATAAGTCTGGGATTCGTTGGTGATGATATAGTAATGTTTATAGAATAAATTCTAACCAATTAAAAAAACCTTATGAGAATGAAACAAATAGCGACTAATAGTTGGCTTCTAAATCGGGTGATTTGGCCCATTATGGTGCTTATTTTGGGTATTGGGAGCTGTAAGAATGACAATCTTGGCAGCATTCCGGAAGGTGTGCCGTTTGATCCTTCTAAACCTGTGGTTGTCTCGGACTTCACTCCAAAATCAGGGGGGATGGGGCAACGGCTTGTGATCTATGGAAAAAACTTTGGAAACGATCCAAAAAATGTAGCCGTTTTTATCGGCGGGAAGAAGGCTGTCGTCATTAATGCTTTGGGGGAATCACTTTACTGTCTTGTGCCAAAACAGGCCTTCAAAGGTGATATTGAGGTGCGTGTTGGGGGGGAGACAAGACCTATCATCGGAAAGGCAGAATCAAATTTTGATTATCGGCGTAAGCTTGTTGTATCAACCTTGGCTGGTTATAGAAATGCTCGTGGCGATGAGCCTTGGAAAGATGGAAAGTTTAAAGATGCGGACCAAAATCAGATGGCAAGTGGTTTTTGGCTTTCTTCTTTTATGAAGTTTGATCCTTTAAATCCGAAACACCTTTGGATGACCTTCGATGGTAACAATGGACTTTATCTAGTTAATTTTGAGGATAGCACAATTACTAAAAAACGTTCGGATTTCGATCGTCCACGGAGCCTTGACTTTTCTTTGGATGGTAACTATATGATTGTGGCCCAGGATCGTGGGGGAGAAAATGATGAATCCACTTTGTTATTTTCGCGTGCTAGGAATTTCCTGGATAAAGAGGTATTGACAAGAAGTAGACAATGTAACGGAGCATCTGTTCATCCGGTCAATGGTGAAATGTACTTTAATAGCTACGCGAAGGGCGAGTTTTACCGTTTCGACTTAAATCAATATTTCACAGATAAAACGACTAAGGCAGAGTTTCTATATGTCATTCAGGATCCGGAATGGGAGTACCGGGCGTTGATTCATCCAAGTGGAAACTATGCTTATATCTTGGTTATCAACCAGGGCTACATTATGCGTGCCGATTATAATTGGGAAAAGAAGCGTTTTAACCAGCCTTATCTTGTTTGTGGAAAAGTCAGAGAATCGGGATACAAAGATGGTGTCGGTTCCTCCGCTCGCGTCAATCAGCCTTACCAGGGGGTGTTTGTGAAAAATCAAGCCTATGCAGAAACAGGTAAGCCAGATCAGTATGACTTTTATTTTACAGATCTTAATAATCATGCGATCCGTGTGCTTACACCGGAGGGGGCTGTAACTACTTTTGCTGGTCGTGGCAGTTCAAGTTTAAATGCAAATCCATATGGTTACGTCAATGGTGATTTGAGAGAGGAAGCAAGATTTGACCGTCCGTCGGGTATCGCTTACAATGAGAAAGAAGGAGCTTTTTATATTGGCGACCGCGAGAATAGGCGAATCCGCAAAATAGCATTTGAAGAAATGGATGAAAATAACCAAGATTAACCTGAGAAAAGATGATGAATAAAATATTACTAACATGTTTGTTACTTCTGTGTTGCTCTTTCGGTGTATTAGCACAGGATATTCTAGAAGTAACAGGTGTCGTTGCTGATGCTAAAAAGGCGCCAGTTGTTGGTGTCAGCATTTCCATAAAGGATGCTCCCGGACTTGGGACGACAACGGATAATAAGGGTAACTTTAAGATTAAAGTAGAACGTTACAAGACGCTCGTGTTCTCTTCTGTAGGTTATGTAAAACAAGAAATATTAATAAAGGATGGTCATGTCATCAATGTGACATTGAAGGAATCAGAGACCAGTGTGCTCGAAGAGGTCGTTGTGACAGGGACCGGTACACAAAAGAGGCTCACATCGACAGCCGCAACAAGTAGTGTTGATGTAAACACCATGAAAGGAAACCCAACCTCAAGTCTGTCGAATGCATTGGCGGGTAACGTGCCGGGGGTATTTGCTATGGGACAGTCGGGCCAACCGGGAAAAAATATTTCCGAATTCTGGATTCGGGGGATATCCACATTTGGGGGCGGCTCTTCTGCTCTTATATTGGTTGACAATATCGAACGTGATATTAATGACATAAATATTGAAGATATTGAGACTTTTACGGTGTTAAAGGATGCTGCTGTTACTGCAATCTATGGTTCTCGAGGGGCTAATGGTGTTATACTAATTACCACGAAGCGAGGGAAAGACGGTAAGATTAATATCAATTTTAAAGATGAGAATATTTATAATACCCGTACCATTACACCTGAATTTGAAGATGGTGTTACGTATGCCAATCTCCTAAACGAAGCGCGCATTACGCGAAACTTTGCACCAATCTATCAACCAGAAGAATTGGAAATATTACGTTTGGGATTGGATCCAGATCTTTATCCTAATGTCAACTGGAAGGATCTGTTACTCAAAGATGGAGCGATGACTTACCGGGCAAATCTGAATATGACCGGGGGAGGGTCTACTGCGCGTTATTTTTTGTCCGGAAGTTATATTGATGAAGGCGGAATGTACAAGACGGATGAAACATTGCGGAACGATTACAATACGAATGCAAATTACAAAAGATATAACTACCGGTTGAATACCGATATTAACGTGACCAAAAGCACCGTTTTGAAAATTGGCGTTGCAGGCTCCCTCAATAAAAGGAATAGCCCAGGCTTGGGAGATAATGACTTTTGGGGTGTATTATTTGGGTATTCTCCAATTCGTACACCTGTCATGTATTCAAATGGTTATGTTCCAGCAATTGGAACAGGAAATCAGACAAACCCTTGGGTTATCGCTACACAGACGGGGTATAATGAGAATTGGCAAAATAAGATACAGACGAACATTTCTATTGAGCAAAATTTTGATTTCATAACCAAGGGATTACGATTTAGGGGAATTATAGGTTATGATACCAACAATGATAATAGCATTTCTCGTCGTAAATGGCCTGAACAATGGCGGGCAGAACGTGCGCGGGATGAAAATGGAAATCTAGTATTTACCCATATTTCTGATCCGCACGAATTGTATCAGTCGAGTACTGCTAGCGGTGAACGCCGTGAGTTTTATGATATGATGTTCAATTATGACCGCAGTATTGGTGATCATAATATTGGTGCAGTTGCCCGCTTTACACGTGATGCCCTTATTCGGACGGTCGATCTTGGCGATGATATTAAAAATGGGATTGCAAGAAGAAACCAAGGTCTCGCGGGAAGACTGACCTATAATTGGAAATCGCGTTATATAGCTGATTTTAATTTTGGGTATAACGGTTCAGAAAACTTTGCTCCAGGCAAACAATATGGATTTTTTCCTGCGTTTTCAGCAGCCTGGAACATCGGAGAGGAGCCTTTTGTGAAAAATAATGTCTCCTGGTTGAATATGTTCAAGGTTCGTTATTCTTGGGGAAGAGTCGGTAATGATCAGTTGGCTGGTGGTGTGAGATTTCCTTACCTATATACCATCGGAGAGATCGCAAACAATGGTTATCAATGGGCGGATTATGGATCTAACCGTTACTTCACTGGAATGCAGTATACACAGGTCGCTTCGCCAAATGTTACCTGGGAGATGGCCACAAAAAGAAATTTAGGCTTTGACGTCGCCTTGCTTAAAGATAAGATTGTTGCGAATTTAGACTTCTTCAATGAGGAACGGACGGGGATCTATATGGCAAGAAATTACCTGCCAATCATGGTTGGACTTAGGAGTGTGCCAAGTGCAAATGTGGGGGCTGTAAAATCTGAAGGTTTTGATGGACGTCTTGAATATAGACAAAAGATTGGCGAAGTGAATGTGACTGCACGCAGCAACGTTACGTTTAGTAAAAATACAATCACGGAAATTGATGAAGAAAATAATGTATATGGTTATCAAAATCAGAAAGGCTATCGGGTGGATCAGGCGAAGGGACTTATAGCATTAGGGTTATTTAAAGACTATGATGATATACGGAATAGTCCGAAACAAATATTCGGAACTTATCAGCCTGGAGATATTAAATATAAAGATGTCAACGGTGACGGTATCATAGATGACGGTGACCGTGTAGCGATCGGAGCTACACGGCGGCCAAATCTTGTCTATGGTATCGGTACATCTGTGAGCTGGAAGAGTTTGGATATTAGCGTTCACTTCCAGGGCGCTGGGAAGTCCACGTTCTTTACCTATGGGAAGACAGTATATGCGTTTAGTGAAGGTGAATGGGGACAAGTGCTGAAGGGAGTAATGGGAGATAACCGTTGGATATCTGCGGACATATCGGGTGACCCCTCAACAGAAAACCCCAATGCTTCTTATCCAAGATTGAGTTATGGTGAGAATCCGAATAATTTTAGGGAGTCAACTTTTTGGCTACGTAATGGCCAATATATCCGTCTCAAGACATTGGATATAGGTTACACCTTACCAAAAGAACTTACCAACAGAATCAAAACCAATAGCATTCGTATTTTCTTGGTTGGAAGTAATCTGCTAACCTGGTCGAAATTCAAGCTTTGGGATCCTGAGCTGGCATCACCACGAGGAGAAGATTATCCCTTGCCTAAATCGTTTACGTTTGGCATCAATGTCAACCTATAAAACTTATTAAGATGCAAAGAAAGAAACTAAACATAGCCATGATGCTTGTATTGGGAATAAGTATATTCTCATCCTGCAAAAAAGATTACTTAAAGTCCGATCAATATTTTAAGGATCGTCTTACAATAGAGAAGACATTTAAAAGTAAAGTGTACTCGGAGCAATGGTTGGCCGAAGTATTTCAGCAATTTGTTGGTGAGAATGCGGATGTAGCGAGTAAAGGCTTGACGCCGCATTGTTTTGCGGATGATATGTACTATGGTGATCGAGATAAAGTATACGATCCATCGAAAAATGAGTTGTCCTATAATATGTTCAAGATGGGAGAATATACTGAAGCAGATAAACAAGGCACATGGACGCAATGCTATTTTGGTATTCGTAATGCCTCGACTTTTATTCAGAACATATATATGAACACTGAAATGTCTGCAACTGAAATTTCAGATTATCGCGGACAAGCACGTTTCGCAAGAGCTTATCTTTACTGGTTATTGCTCCGTAAATACGGCCCGGTTCCATTGTTACCAGATGAAGGGCTGGATTATACCGATAGTTATGACGATCTGGCAATTCCCCGAAGCACCTATGAGGAATGTGCAACCTATATAAGTGATGAGTTGTTACAGGCTGCTAAAGAAATGGAATCCTTAGGTATGAAGCGCGGGCAGGACGGTTCGGCTCGACCAACTGTTGGTGCTGCATTGGCGGCACGTGCTAAAGTACTGCTCTATGCTGCAAGTCCGTTGGCCAATGGTAATAATTCCGGCTATGCTGCACTATTGGTAGACAAACAAGGAAAACGATTGTTGTCTGTCGACTTTAAAGAAGAGAAATGGGCGAAGGCTGCTGCTGCTGCCCGAGATGTGATCGAATTGGGAGTATACAAACTTTATACAGCACCCTTTCAGGAAACAGGGGATGATGCAACAGTAAAACCACCTGAGGATCATGATTTTTCAGGTAAAAACTGGCCTGAAGGATGGGCAAATATTGATCCAACAAAATCATACGCGCAGGTCTTTGACGGTACTTTATCTGCCTCAGGTAATCCTGAGCTTATATTTACACGTGGTAGTAACCAGCCCAATGAGGGGATTGACCAAATGGTTATCCATCAGTTACCACGTTCTGCAACAGGATGGAATACACATGGACTTACACAGAAACTAGTCGATGCCTATTATATGAATGATGGGACAGATGTACCTGGCAAGGATAAAGAAATAGGACGTGGTAATGGATCCAATAGAAGTACGGGATATGTTACTCAGGATGATTATAATGCGAAAAAATACCGGCCTCTGCGTACTGGAGTTTCTTTACAATATGCGAATCGTGAGCCACGGTTTTATGCTTCAGTTGCTTATAACGGAAGTTTCTGGACGCTGCTGAATGAGACTAAAGAAGAAAATCGTAATAAACAAGTTTTTTATTATAGTGCCGATCCAAAAGGTAATGGCTTTAACTCTGCTAATGGTTATTGGTTGCGTACGGGTTTTGGTGTTAAAAAGTTTGTCCACCCAAGTGATACCTATGAAGGTGGTGTTGGATCGCGTATCGTTCCAAAGGCAGAACCCGCGATCCGTTATGCCGATATATTACTGATGTATGCCGAAGCATTAAATGAATTAAGTGGTTCTTTTACGATTCCATCTTGGCGTGGAGGAAGTTATACGATAAGCCGTGATGTAGCTGAAATTAAAAAAGGTATTCAGCCTGTTCGCATCAGAGGTGGAGTTCCTGATTTTTCGGCGAGTGTATATGGAAATAAGAATGAATTGCGTAATACAATAAAGCGTGAACGTTTTATAGAGCTGATGGGTGAGGGACAACGTTATTATGATTTACGTCGTTGGATGGATGCTCCGGTTGAAGAAGCTTTGCCGGTTTATGGCTGTAACGTCTTGATGAACGAAAAGGAACGCGATCTTTTTTATCAACCTGTTGCGATCTGGACATTGAAAACGACCTTCGCGGATAAAATGTGGTTTTGGCCAATTAGTCATACAGAGCTCAAACGCAATAAGAATTTAACACAAAACCCTGGTTGGACTTATAATGATTAATCAACTATGCAATTTATGAAAAAGTCATCTATACAGCTTTTTTTCCTGATAGTATTATGTGCATGCTATGCATGCAACGATGAATGGAAAGAGGAACAATTTGAACATTACGTTTCATTTAAAGCCCCTCTGGAAAATGAGGGTGTCGCAAATATTTATGTCCGGTATAAAGAAGGGCAAAAAACTACATTTCTACAGCCGTTGGAAGTGAGTGGATCGACCACAAATAATACGGATCTTTCAGTACGTGTTGCGGTGGATCCCGATACATTGGGCATATTGAATTATGAACGTTTTCAGACCAGAGAAGATTTCTATTACAAGCAGTTGAATAATACGTATTTTTCTATCCCTGAGACCGTAAATATAAAGTCGGGGGAGAACACCGCATTAATGGCTATCGATTTTTCGTTAAAAGGAATTGATATGGCCGAAAAATGGGTGCTTCCATTGACGATTTTGGAGGATCCTGCTGCTAAATACAAAATAAACCCTCGAAAATATTATAAGAAAGCATTGCTGCGTATAAATCCTTTCAATAATTATTCAGGAACTTACAGTGGCACAGCCTTAAAAGTCGTTATGGATGGGCATGAAAGTGAGACTCCGATTGTCAAGAGCCAAATAAGAAGCTATGTAGTTGATGAAAATACAGTTTTCTTTTATGCAGGGAACATTGATGAAGATCGTAAAGACAGGAAGAATTATAAGGTCTTTGCAACGTTCAATGAAACTGGTGGGGTTACATTTCGGGCTGAAAATCCAAATATGAAATTTACTGTTAAAAAAGATGCAAGTTATACTGTTTCGGAACAGATGGATGCTGTACGTCCTTACCTATTGCATCGTTATATTACGGTAAATAATGTGGATTATGAATTTACGGATTATACCTTGGTCTCTACGACAGCTATTAAGTTCAAGGTTTCGGGCTCATTGATCTTGGAACGGCAATTGAATACGCAGATTCCTGACGAAGATCAGTCCATAGAATGGTAATTTCTACAAACCATTTGTAAGACTATTGGTTATATCTATGATATAAAAATAGTTTTATGATTGGAATAGTAGGTGGACTAGGCCCTTATGGCGGCTTGGATATTACGAAGAAAATTATAGATGAGACGGCGGCAAGATCCGATCAGGAACACTTGCCGCTCTTGTTATTCTCATGTCCAAATTTGATCTCTGACCGAACAGCGTATTTATTGGATAAATCCAATGTAAATCCCGGTAAGGCTATCGCTGCAATTTTAAGACAACTTGAAATGGCCGGAGCGACCATTGCGGCGATTCCGTCCAATACGGCACATGCAGAACCGATTTTTTCTGTTGTTCAAGATGAGATGGCTCGTATGGGGAGCACGTTGAAGCTATTGCATATCGTCTATGAGACTGTCCGATTTGTAGACGAAAACTATCCCGACACGACAGTCGGGATTTTGTCTACCGCAGGAGAGCAGATCTGCAGTTTATATCGGGAAGCATTTATTCGAAAAGGTTTCGTTGTTGTCGAGCCAGAAGGATCGCAGCAAGAGAAGGTAAATAATGCAATCTATGATGAGGATTATGGAATAAAGGCCCAACCGGTACCGATCGCGAATAAAGCAAGGGAAGATCTATTGTTGGTCATGGATGATCTGAAAAAGAAAGGAGCGCAGGTCATTATTTTGGGTTGTGCAGAGTTACCTTTGGCTATCCCTGAACGGGATTACAATGGGATGATTGTCATAGACCCGAATAGAATTCTCGCACGTGCACTCGTTCATTCGCTTGCTCCAGATAAATTAAAGCCACTATAGTCCTCTCTTTTGACAAATTGTCAGATTTTGGGTTTATATTCCTGTTGGTATGGGTTTTGTCCTCGATAGTTAGAAGCTTATGCAGTAAGGAGGACAACATGCAAAAGATTATACATCGGGAAAGTGATCGTGGCCACGTCGATTTCGGCTGGCTGAAAAGTGCGCATTCATTCAGTTTTGGACAGTATCTTGATCCCGAAAGGATGAATTTTGGTGCCCTGAGGGTATTGAATGATGATCAGGTGGAAGGTGGTCAAGGTTTTGATCGGCATGGACACGACAATATGGAAATTGTTAGCATACCACTGGAGGGGGCACTGGCACATCAGGATAGTATGGGCAATGGCCGTACGATCCAAACAGGAGATGTGCAGATCATGTCTGCAGGTACTGGGGTGCAGCACGCCGAGTTTAATAGCGATCAGAAGGATCTTGTTAAATTTCTACAAATTTGGGTAATCCCCAACGAAATAGGGTTGGAGCCCAGATACGATCAGAAATCCTACCTTCAATTAGATCGGCACAATAAATTTGCAACGATTGTTTCACCGGATAAAATGGATCACAACGCGGTACATATACATCAGGATGCATATTTTAACTTGGCAGACATAGAGGCGGGTAAAAAGATAGAGTATACTGTTCATTCGGAGCAAAATGGGCTTTATCTTTTTGTTTTGGAAGGAAAGATCGCTGTAGCAAATGAAATGCTTTCAAGAAGGGATGCCATTGGTTTATACGAAACAGAAAAAATAGCGATTGAAGCTTACTATGATACATCATTACTGCTAATTGAAGTACCAATGTATTAGGTCGAAGAAAAGCTATTCTTTAATAGGGAGATCATTTGATAGATCTCCCTATTTTTCTTAAATTGGATGAAGAAGAAATAAACTCATGGATAACCTATTACAACCTTTCGAATCGCGTGACGTTTTACTTATTATGTTATCAGTCTTAATAGGTCTGCTGATTGGGATTGAACGTGAATATCGCAATAAATCCGCGGGTTTGAGGACGTTTATATTGGTGAGTTTTGGATCTTGTCTTTTTACTATTCTTTCATTAAAAATTGGATTGGCAAATCCAGATCGATTGGCGGCAAACATTATTACTGGTATCGGTTTCCTAGGAGCAGGTGTGATTTTCAAAGAAGACAATAAAGTAAGTGGTATAACGACCGCTACGACAATTTGGGCTGCAGCTTCCTTGGGCATGTGTGTTGGTGCCGGATATATATTTTTAGCGTTTATTGGTGTAGGGTTGGTTTTGGCGATTTTGGCATTGTTAACGTATTTACAAACCTATATTGACAATTATCACAAAATAAAAGACTATGAACTGCAGACCTCATCTGAGGCAGATTTTGAACATACCGAGCAGTTAATCAGACGGATGGGTTTTAAGGCAGTCATTGTAAGTCAACGCTATAACAAAGAAAGTTTGAATACCATATGGCGATTGACGGGAAATGTGACCAAACATCGGGAGTTTGTAGAAACAGTGCGCCGTGATAGGCAGGTCGTGGCTTATCAATATTAGCAAGCTTTAGGATGAGCTGAAATGTATTAGGAAATGATATCTATATTATGAGTACAGTTAAAATTGAAAAAGGACAGGCTTTTTGGTTAGCGGATCCCCAGGAACATGACTTCCCCGCAGCTTACGATTATTTGGAGCTTTTATTTGTTCCGGAAGAATGTAAGGCTTTTGTTGACAAACTTAGAGGAGCAACTACGATAAAAAAGAAATCCAAGGATATTTTGCGGGCTAGTGCACTTCCGCTACTTCCTGATACCAATTGCCACGTCAAGGAAAATCTAAGAAAGATCAAGAAGAAAGAAAAGCTATCTCCAATTCTGTTGGTTCGGGCAAACGGGAAACTTATCATAGCAGATGGTTACCACCGCTTATGTGCCAGTTATTATTTTACCGAGGATCTTGATGTGCCTTGTCGTTTGGTTTAACTATTCGTCATCATCCGTTTCCTGAGTAGGGGATATTTTCTGTAATAAACTGTTTACCTCGTCCTCTGTCGCTGTTAACTTGGCTTTGCACACTTGAATGAGGTTGGAAGCCCTCTTGATTTTTCCTGCGAGCTCATCAATATTTGTTGTGCCATTTTCAATTTCCCTTACGATTGTTTGCAACTCGTTAAAGGCGTCTGTATAGGTATAATTCTGTTCCATTATGATATGCTTTCTTTAAAATTTTGTGTACCGATGGCCAAATTAAGCCTGGTCCGCATCCAAACCTTCTGTCGGCGATTTATCCGTTACAGTACTGGTAAGTTCGCCATATTCGAGTATCGTCTGTATCACATCCCCTGGAGACACTTGTGTCACCGACTGCAGTAGTTTTCCGTTAACCTTAGTAATAGAAAAACCTTGTTTCAATAGCCTAATTGGATCAGATAGCTGAATAATTCGTTCGGTATGGGCCAAAGCCGTTTTGTGCTCGTAAAGCCGTAATTTTATCAAGGAGTTCAGCTCATGTTGAAATTGCTGAATGGCCGCCCTCGAGGACTGAATTTCTCTCTTCCCGATCCATTGTATATGCGTTGCGAGCTGAGATAGTACATTGCGCTCTTCTTTAAATCGGGTAAGAATGAGTTGCTGTATACTTTCCGCAGCCTTATCAACCGGAATAGCAAAATTATGAAACTTCTGAATCAGAAAATCGGCTAGCTCACTGGGAGTGATCGCGTTTTTATAGGCGACCATTTCGCTAACCGTGTAATTCGTTGAATGTCCAATGCCCGTCAATACAGGGATTGGGAAGATAGCGATAGCACGTGCCAATAAGTAGTTGTTATAACTGGAAAGCCCAACCTCACCACCCCCTCCACGTATGATGGCGACGACATCGTACGTGTCGATTTTTTCAGCAATAACTGCAAGCTGATTGATAATAGAAGGTACTGACTTGTCTCCTTGTAATAATGCCGGAAAGAGCGTACATTCTATGCGGTAACCCCATGGGTTTTGATTAATAATTTTGTAAAAATCAGAAAGTCCCTTACTTGTTTCTACTGAAATAATCGCCAATCTTTTGGGAACCACCGGAAAGCCCAATAATTTATTGGACTCATATATGCCCTCTGCTTTCAGCTTTCGAATACTGTCTAACTTCTCCTTTTCAAGTTCACCTAAGGTAAAAGTCGGATCAATATCAACAATGCGCAAACTTAATCCGTACATGGGGTCATAGGAAATACTTGCCTGAAATAACATCGTAATCCCTTCTCGCAAAGGTTCTTGGGCGACTTTAAGAAAATTGTTGTTGATACGATTGTAATCAGCTTTCCATAAGATGGACCGAATTTCAGCGACAATTTTACCATCCTGTTTTTCAACCAGTTCAGGGTAACAGTGGCCAGAATGCGTATAATGATTGAGCTTGTTCATTTCGGCTTTGATCCAGTACAAACTCTTATACCGCTCCGCAAGTGTCTTTTGGATACTGCGGCTGACTTCCAGCAAGGAAAATATTGTTTTATCTTGAATCAATTCTGGCATTAGTCAAACTTACAGAAAAAACCTTCATGATGCAATCGGGGGATGGTTGAATAGGCTATGGCCAAAGGATGAAAGAATTTTATTAACTCACATCGTCAAGTAGAGTAACAAAATTGATTTTTTTTCGAGCGAGCATATTCCTTCGTTATTTAATTCGTATTTTTATTTGATAGAACCTAAAAAACGATAAAAGCAGAATGAAAAAACGATTTTTTGGGGCTTTATTTGCAGGTTTGTTCTGTATTAGCCCCCTGTTTGCTCAATATAAGTCTACGATTAAGAACGAAACGATACTGTTTAATAACCTCGATCAGTTGCTACCTTTAGAAAACCTGGATCAACTTCGTATTGCAGTTGTCGTTCCTAACGCTGCAAAATATGCGATGTTCACAGAACAGTTGGCCCGCTATGCAAACACCAAAATCTTTGATTTTAATAAATTTGATGAGGACATCAAATATTATAACACCATTATTGTGGCTGGAAAGGAAGATGACTTAGATGCAGATTGTCTAGCACAGTTGAAGCAGGCCGTATTAAACAATAAAAAAGTTATCCTTTGTCATTTTTTTGAAAATGAAAAGAGCAAAAAGAGTTTATCGGAGCATCCACAGTCTGATTTGATCGAATTACTTGCTCCTTTTTCAGAGATTGGACAGCGTCAGATGGCAATGTCTATTTTTGGTGGGATTCCTATAACCGCCGGTCATGTCAAAACCACACAGACAAGGCTGCAATATGGCGCTGCATCAAGTTCTAATCTGAACCTGACCAAATTGACGAAGAAAATTGATGCCATTGCACAAGAAGCCATCGATAAGCAAGCAACACCGGGAGCTGTTGTGATGATCGTGAAAGACGGACAAGTACTCTTGGAGAAATCTTACGGATTTCACACATATTCCAAAGATATTCCCACAAAAACAACTGATATTTTTGATCTCGCATCTGTCAGTAAGATTGCCGGTACTACTCCTGTAATTATGCGTCTTACCGAGCGGAATATTATTAATTTGGATAGTACCATGGGATATTACCTATGGCAGGCAAAGTATACCAATAAAAAGGATATCAAGCTTCGTTCCGTGATGTTGCATGAAGCAGGATTTACACCTTTTATTCCCTTCTATAAATATCTGAAAGTTGGAGACGTTGTTTCAGCGCGCGATGATAACCATCAAGTGAAAATGGCCGACAATAGCTATATTCTCAACAATTATTACCGCGATGTCATGTGGCCCGAGATGCTAAAATCACCTGTAAAACCCACTGGAAATTATGTGTATAGTGATATCAGTATGTACGTGATGAAAGAAGTTGCAGAACATCAGACCGCTGAACCTCTGCAAGATTATGTGCAGGAGAACTTTTACAGGCCATTGGGGATGACGCGTGCTGGTTACCTTCCCCGTCAGCGTTTTGCAAAGGATGAAATCGTTCCTACCGAGCAGGATACCTCTTTTCGGAAAACATTGCTAGAAGGCTATGTCCACGATCAGGGTGCGGCAATGGCTGGCGGTATTGCCGGGCATGCTGGATTATTTGCTACAGCAAATGATTTGGCAATCTATGGTCAACTGTTATTGAATAGAGGAGAGTACGGGGGAGAGCGCTACTTTAAAACCGAAACAATAGATTTATTTACCTCCAGGCAATCGACAAGCAGTCGCCGGGGCTTAGGTTTTGACCGTTGGGATCCAAATCCGAAAAATGAATATCCATCTAAGTTAGCGAATAGCTCGGTCTTTGGTCATACAGGCTATACAGGAACATGTATCTGGATTGATCCACAAAATCAACTGATCTATATCTTTTTGTCTAATCGCGTACATCCTCAGGTGAGTACTAGGCTGTTGGATCTGAATATCAGGAGCAGGATTCAGGACGCTATTTATGAAACGATCAATGAAAGTCAAAAATGATAAAAGGCCTGCTATTACTTGGACTAGCAATGACAACACTCAACAATGTTGGATATAGTCAAGACTATAAACAGATACACCAAGATTTGGTGGTCGTCGACGGACACAATGATGTGATTTACGAATCCATTTTCCAGGGGAAAAATATTGGTCAGCGAATAAGTACGGGATCTACTGATTTACCGCGACTGCGGGAGGGAGGTGTCGATGTGCAGGTATTTGCTGTGTGGTCCGATGATGCGAAGTGGAAATCTGGGGCATTTAAGCACGCCAATGACCAGATAGATGCATTGGAAAAGATGATTGCAGCAAATACCGATAAAATAAGTTTGGCAAAATCTTCACGTGATATCGATTCAATCTTAAAAACGGGAAAAATAGTCGCTTTGATTGGGGTTGAAGGCGGAAATATGATTGAGGGAAGTGTTGATCATTTAATGCGACTCTATGAGCGTGGTGCCAAATACCTCACTTTGACCTGGAACTACAATTTGTCTTGGGCGAGTTGTGCTGCAATGGAATCAGGTCGTATGAATCCCAAGGATAAAGGGTTGACGGCAAAAGGTCGAGCAATTATCCAGAAGATGAACGAATTAGGGATGATGGTTGATCTGTCGCATGGAGGAGAGCAGACTTTCTATGATGTGCTGGCGATAACGACCAAACCGATCTTGGTTTCCCATAGCAACGCCTATGAATTATGTCCACATTTCCGCAATCTGAAAGATGCACAATTGGAGGCGCTGAAAAAAAATGGGGGCGTTGTTGGTGTCAATTTTTATTCAGGTTTTTTGGATCCAGCCTATGAAACAAGGCTTAAGGATTTGTATGTGGGTAAATTTGGTGATAACGGGGATACAAAATTGAGTACTTGGTCTATGTATGAAAAGTTGCCAAAAGAACTTCAACGGCAAGCCGATGCTCCCCTGTCGAAATTATTGGATCATATCGACTATTTGGTCAAAAAAGTGGGTATTGATCACGTTGCTGTAGGCTCGGACTTCGATGGCATAGAATCCTCACCCCAAGGTCTGGAAGATGTTTCTAAATTTCCACTACTGACCAAAGCGCTGTTGGAGAGAGGTTATACAAAAACGGATGTTGCGAAGATCATGGGACAAAATTTCTTGCGGATCTTAAAAGAAAATGAAGAATAAACACTTCGGTTTTTTTTAAGGCTTTTCAGTGAGGTTCCAGTATACATGCAGTATTGTTGAGGTATTACTAAAGTAGTGATGCGGTATATAGTAATACTTTGTATTGACTTAAGCCGCCATAGGAGTAACATTATGGAAAGGCTGATCAGTCCTTCCGTAATATCTTGGGTAATATAATACGTACGGGGCATGATATTACGCTTTTAACAGCTATAAATTTGTAATTTCGTAGCATGGCAAAATCAAAATCAGCATATTTCTGTCAAAACTGTGGCTACGAGTCTCCCAAATGGATGGGGCAATGCCCTTCTTGCAAGCAATGGAATAGTTTTGTTGAGGAAGTCGTCGAAAAAGCGAGCTCAAAAGTGCCCGAATGGCGTAGTTCCACCACAGGCGGAAGTACGAAAAGAGCGAATAAAGCTGCCATCATCCACGAAATTGTCTATCAGGATGAATTACGGATATTGACTCCAGATCAGGAGTTTAATCGGGTTCTTGGTGGTGGTATTGTTCCGGGATCATTGGTACTTATCGGAGGTGAACCCGGTATTGGGAAGTCTACGTTGATGTTACAGCTCGCTTTATCGATCCCACAAGTCAAGACACTTTATATTTCTGGGGAAGAAAGTGAACAGCAAATTAAGATGCGGGCAGAGCGATTGTCACAATCTTCTAAAGCAAATTGTTATATCCTTACCGAGACATCTACTCAAAATATTTTCAAGCAGATCGAGACGGTGCAGCCCAATGTCATTGTAATAGATTCTATACAGACTTTACATTCCTCACAAATTGAATCGGCGCCAGGGTCGGTTTCTCAGGTACGCGAATGTACTGCAGAATTGCTGCGGTTTGCAAAGGAAACCAGTACACCAGTTTTTATTGTAGGGCATATTACCAAGGACGGGTCTATTGCAGGTCCCAAGGTTTTAGAACATATGGTGGATACGGTGCTTCAATTCGAGGGTGATCGTCATCATGTATACCGGATTTTACGGGCCGTAAAAAATCGTTTTGGATCTGCTTCAGAACTGGGTATTTATGAAATGCAGGGCTCGGGATTGAGGGAGGTGTCAAATCCTTCGGAGATTATGATTTCCCAGCGCGATGAACCTGTTAGTGGCGTTTCCATTGCGGCGATGCTCGAAGGAGTGCGCCCTATGATGATTGAAGTACAGGCTCTGGTGAGTAATTCGGCGTTTGGAACTGCTCAGCGCTCTTCTACAGGTTACGATACGAAGCGATTAAACATGCTGCTGGCTGTTTTAGAGAAACGCTTTGGTTTTAGGTTAAGTGCACAGGACGTGTTTTTGAATATTGCCGGTGGGTTGCGTGTTGAAGATCCTGCGATCGATTTGGCTGTTGTTGTTGCAATTATTTCTTCACAACAAGATATCGCGATTCGATCCAATCTGACTTTTGCCGGTGAGGTTGGTTTATCGGGCGAGATAAGGGCCGTAAATCGCATTGAACAGCGTATACAGGAGGCCGAGAAGCTGGGCTTTGATGGTATTTTTATTTCTAAATTCAATACCAAAGGATTGGATGCTAAAAAATATAATATTGCCATTCGTCCGGTTGCCAAATTGGAGGACATCTTCAGTGCTTTGTTTGGCTAAGCGAGAAAAAGGGGCAATCAATCGTTTAATATCCTAATTTACTGGGATCATCTTAATATAGATTTTTTCAGAAAAATGGCGTTTTCCAAAGAATAAAAATAAAAAAGACCATGCTTTTACTAAAACATGGTCTTTTTTATGGATCGTCTATAGTTTACTTTTTCAAGACTTCTTTCAATTTCGCGCGTAAAGCATCACCATGTAAATTCTTGGCGACGATTTTCCCATTGGGATCGATCAGTACATTCTGTGGAATAGATTTTACGCCGTATAATGTTCCGACATCATTTTGCCAACGTTTGAGATCCGAAACATGACGCCAGTGCAATTTATCTGCATGGATGGCTTTAATCCAAGAATTGCGATCCTTATCAAAGGATATACCCAATATTTCAAAGTTTTCACCTTTAAATTGTTGGTATGTTTTTACAAGATCTGGGCTTTCGACACGACAATCCGGACACCAAGATGCCCAAAAATCAAGGAGAACATACTTTCCTTTAAAGTCCGAAAGCTTTACAGGGGTACCAGTGGTATCATTTTGCGTAAACGCTGGCGCTATTTTTCCAATTTGAACCGTTTCCAATGTATTTAAGTAATCTTGAAACTCTTTTCCTTCACTTGAATTCTTGACATTTTTACTCAAGGTATTATAAAGCGCCTGAAGCTCGGGGTATACAGGGTCATAACCTCCAACTCTACGCAAGTCAACCAATGTCGAGATTGAATCTGGAGAAGCTTTGACACGGGCAATATACTCCTCTTTGGTAAGTTCTTTTTTTTGTGCAGAACCAAAGAATGGCAGAACTAAAAAAAGTAGTGTGATGTATTTTATCATGTTATTATTCTTATATATATTTACAAATATAAGAAAATCCACTAATTTAGTAGATTAATAAAATGTCAAAAAATGAACTTCAACCTAACTTCTAAACTTCCACATGTCGGCACGACGATCTTTACCAAAATGACGATGCTTGCTAACGAGCAGCAAGCTTTAAATCTGTCGCAAGGTTTTCCTGACTTTGAGACAGATCCGAAGTTGGTTCAATTGGTTTCTAAGACAATGGAACAGGGACATAACCAATACGCGCCAATGATTGGAGCACAGGCATTACGTGATACTATCGCTAAAAAATATCGTGAAGTTTATGACGTGGCGGTTGATGCAACAGCGGAGCTTACTGTGACATCTGGCGGTACGCAAGCAATTTTTACAGCTATTGCCACAGTTGTTAGACCACAAGATGAGGTTATTATCTTTGAACCGGCATACGATTGTTATGCGCCAACTATCGAATTATTTGGCGGTAAGGTTGTTCCCGTGCGATTATTGGCTCCTGATTTTCAGATTGACTGGGATTACGTAGCTACGTTAATTAATTCCAAAACCCGCTTAATCATCATCAATAATCCAAATAATCCAACAGGCAAAGTACTGGGTCGAGAAGAACTGATTAAACTTGGGGATTTGCTGGCAAGTACCACCGCACTGTTGTTGAGTGATGAAGTATACGAGCATATTGTTTTCGATGGTGTTTCGCCGCAATCGGTACTGGAAATACCCACCTTGCGGGAGCGAAGTTTTGTTATTGCTTCCTTTGGAAAGTTATTGCATACCACGGGTTGGAAGATTGGCTATTGCATTGCCCCGCCGCAATTAACTCAAGAATTTAGAAAAGTACATCAATTCAATGTATTTAGCGTAAATACACCCATGCAATTCGCTATCGCAGCATATCTGGAGGATATAAGCTATGTCAAAGGCCTATCGGATTTTTTTGAGCGGAAAAGGAATTTGTTGAAGGATGGATTAAGGGAATCCCGGTTTAAGATTCTTCCTTGCGAAGGAACTTATTTCCTTAATATAGATTATAGTGCTATCAGTCAGGAGAAGGAATTTGAATTTGCTTGTTCGTTAACTAGACAACACAAAATTGCAACAATCCCACTTTCAGCGTTCTATAAAGAAGCGACAAATCAACAAGTTTTGCGGGTCTGTTTCGCTAAAAAGGATGAAACGCTATTAAAAGCCGTTGAGATTTTGAATAAGGTATAATCGTATTATTGACCTAAAAGAATAGCTAAAAGGTTTTATTTAAAATATCGCTAAGAAAGAACCACTTTATTAAAATTTTACTTCAACTTGAGGTACTAATTTTATAAATTTGTAATTCACGTTTATCAACATACCCATAAAATGGCTAGATTAAATTTATTGGAAGAAACGCGCTTCGAAAAAGTCCCTGTGAGCGTCTATCCAGATCAAAATTCAGCTTCGAAAAACGTTGCAAATCGTATTGCTGAAATTATTCGTGCAAAGCAAGAGAAAGGTGAGAAAGCTGTTCTGGGCCTTGCTACCGGTGCCACACCGGTAAAAGTCTATCAAGAATTGATTCGTTTGCATAAAGAAGAAGGTTTAAGCTTTAAGAACGTGATTACCTTCAATCTTGACGAATACTACCCGATGCAACCTGATGCTGATCAGAGCTATGTGACCTTTATGAACAAAAACTTGTTCGAACACGTAGATATTGATCCGGCCAATGTAAATATTCCAGATGGTACCTTAGCTTCTGATCAAGTAAATGCATTCTGTGAGGCTTACGAACAGAAGATTACAGCAGCAGGAGGTTTAGATATTCAATTATTAGGTATTGGCCGTACAGGCCATATCGGATTCAATGAGCCAGGTTCTGCACCTAACTCAGGTACACGTGTAGTAACGTTGGACGATTTGACTCGTCGCGATGCTTCCCGTGCTTTTGGTGGAAAAGAAAATGTACCAACAAAAGCGATTACCATGGGCGTAGGTACAATCTTCAAAGCAAGAGAGATTATTTTAATGGCTTGGACCGAAACAAAGGCTGAGATCATTAAAAAAGCAGTTGAAGGTGAAATCTCCTCAGAGATTCCTGCAACTTATCTTCAATTATCAGATAACGTTGAATTTATTCTTGATGAAGCTGCTGCTTCATTGTTGACACGTTTTGATCTTCCTTGGTTGGCAGAAGATGTTACCTGGACACCTTCGTTAATTAAAAAAGCAGTCGTTTGGTTAGCTTTGGAGATCAAAAAACCAATTCTGAAACTTACCGACGAGGATTATAATGCACACGGGATGGCCAAGTTGGTTACAGAGACCGGTCCGGCATATAATATCAACATCCGTATATTCAACGAACTTCAGCATACGATCACGGGATGGCCAGGAGGTAAACCCAATGTTGACGATTCACAACGTCCTGAGCGTGCCAATCCAGCGAAGAAAAATGTAATTGTATTTTCTCCACACCCTGATGATGATGTCATCTCGATGGGGGGTACATTTATTCGTCTGGCAGACCAAGGACACAATGTCCATGTTGCTTACCAAACTTGTGGTAATACAGCTGTTTGGGATGATGATGTCGTACGTTATCTGGAGTTTGCTGAAGATTTAGCAAAACAAATAGGGGCAGAGGCGGAAGCTTCTCAGATCGGTCGAATTTATGATGAGGAAAGAGCAATTTTTGCAACAAAAAAACCAAATCAGATCGATACTGAACTTGTCCGTAAAATCAAAGCATTGATCCGTAAGGGTGAGGCGATCGCGGGAGCTCGTTTAGTTGGTTTGCCCGATGAAAATATCCATTTTCAGGATCTACCCTTCTATGATAGACAGAAGTTCTCAAAAAATGTATCTTTTGAAGATGATATTCAACAAACAATGGAATTGTTGCGCCATGTAAAACCACATCAGGTATTTGCTGCGGGTGACTTTGCGGATCCACATGGAACGCATAAAGTATGTTTCGATATCTTGTTTGAAGCATTGAGCAGATTGAGCAAAACAGATGAGTGGACCAAAGATTGTTGGTTATGGTTATACAGAGGAGCATGGCATGAATATCCAATCCACGAAATCCAAATGGCCGTTCCGTTATCTCCACAAGAAGTTTATCGCAAACGTTTAGCCATCTTCAAACACCAGTCTCAAAAAGATTTACCTGTATTCCCTGGAGATGATCCACGTGAATTCTGGGTACGTGCTGAAGACCGTACAAGCGAAACCGCAGCTTTATATGACCAATTAGGTCTTGCAAATTATGAAGCTATTGAAGCGTTCGTAAGATGGAAATTTGACTAGAATAATTGTCTGACTATAAAATAACTGTCTGACGACATAAAAAAGTCCTGAGCCTGAGGTGGTTCAGGACTTTTTTGTTTTTAATCATTCTAAATAGGTTATTTTTTATACCTTTGCGCTATTATTTAGAATAAATAAAAATAATTACCCAAAATTATTAACATGGACAAACACTTACTAGCTCTTGCTTCTACATTTTTAATCGGAGGTGCAGTATATGGTCAAACCTCGGGAATCGTCAAAGGTAAAGTCGTCGATACACAAAATAATCCCTTAAGTTCAGTAACCGTTTCAATCGGAGATAAAAAGGTTCGTACAGACCATAGAGGTCATTTTAGACTGCATGGCGTCGACCAAAATACGGTGATTAAATTCACTTACATGGGCTACCAGACAACCGTTATCGATTATGTTTTTAGCACGAAGAGCCCTGAAGTGATTATTGATCCAATCACCCTAGTGAGCAATGAGCAGGCAATTGATGAGGTAGAAGTGTTTGGTGAACGCAACAAAAAGCCAAAAGGCTTGGAAATGATTACACGTATGCCATTAAAACCTTCGGATCAAATTCAGAGTATTTCTGTCATCTCCAATAAGGTAATTCAAGATCAGGGTATTCTTACGTTGACGGATGCTGTAAGAAATATTCCGGGTGTAACCTTGTTTGGTTCCTATGGCGGTGTTAAAGAATCTTTGTCAACACGTGGTTTCAGAGGGGTACCTGTATTGAAGAACGGTGTGCGGATGGACTCTCAATTTCAGACTGCATCTGGAGTCGTTGATATGCAAGGTGTGGAGTCTATTCAAATGATTAAAGGGTCTGCTGCGGTTACACAGGGTGTTATTACGGATATTGGTAATGCTGGTGGGGTAATTAATGTGGTCACTAAAACCCCTAATTTCACGAATTCTGGAGAGATTGGTGTTCGTGCAGGAAGCTGGGGGCAATTCCGCCCAACCTTTGATTTCCAAACGGTACTGGATAAGAAAGAGACCGTTGCTTTTCGAATGGATGGTGCTTATGAACGTAGTGATAGCTACCGCAAAAGTGTATCCTCCAACCGTGTTTATCTAAATCCATCCTTAGCTTGGAAACCAACGGATAAGACGACAATTACTTTGGAGGGTGATTATTTTAACGATAATCGCACGCCGGTTAATTCCGCAGTCAATTTAAATCCTTCGCAAGGGGTGAATGCGTTATATGTTATCCCGAACAATAAGTTTTTGGGCTTCAATTCCGATAATAATAATACAGAGATGAAGAGCTTTATGGCTCAGATCAATCATGAGTTGAGTGATCGCTGGAGCATCAGAGCTTCTATTGCAACGTCATCTTATCAGGTTGATAACCAATCATCTTCTTCCGCATTGATTAAAGACGATGCAAAACAATATAATACATTCTCGCGCTCAATGAGCAAAAGCTTGCGCGATGACAAGAATAAAACTTTTCAGTTTGACTTGATCGGAAAAGATCTTTATACGGGTAAAGTAAAACATTTGGTTCAAGCCGGGGTGGACTATCGTATTGCTGATGCGACAACAACTTCTTTTGCAGGAAAATTAAGTCCATTGGAGAAAAATGTTCTTTTGAAAAAAGCCGATCAAAATAGTTCTGTTATAGATATTATTGATATTCACGGCGATTGGGTAAATGATCTATCCGAGGTTGTCTATGTCGATTCTTTGGGTAACCAGCGAAAAGGAAAGCAAATCGCCTATACGGCAGGAACTCCCGTACGAAGTTATTATTCTTCTATAGGATTTATGGGGCAGGACGTTATTGAATTTAATAAATACATTAAGGCTGTATTAGGTTTACGTTATTCCGAAATTACAACAAAAGATTTCACATCAAACGGTAATAAAAGGGAGTCTGCGTGGAATCCAATGGCGGGGGTGATTGTTACGCCATTTGAGAATTTTAATGTATTTGGGTCTTATACAAACTCAACGAATTTAAGGAATGCTGCGAATCCATTAACCGATGGTACAGCTGCAGGTGCTTCTAAAACCGAACAATTTGAGGGCGGGATTAAATCCGATTGGCTGAATAATCGGTTACGTTTCAATTTAACCTATTTTCATATTTATACCTCTAACTTGACCAATGCGGAGTATAAGGCCGGAACCAATGATCCTACAGGATTATACTTTAAGGCAGGGGATCTGGTACGCGATGGTATTGAGGCAGAGTTGAACGGTCGTGTATTGGAAAATTTGACTGTGATGTTGGGCTATGCTTATTTAGATGCACGATATAAAAATTCACCTTCCTATATGGATGGATCCGCACCGATGAACGCTCCAAAACATACGGCAAATGCATGGATACAATATGTATTTAATCAAGGAGCTCTTCGGAACCTGAGTTTAAGTGCCGGAGTTTATTATGTTGGAGACCGACCTGTCAACGAATATAGCTTAACCCCAAATGGACATGGCGAATATTATGGTACAGAACCTTTCAATATGCCAGCATATACTACATTAAATGCACAGGTGGGATACAAATGGCGCAAATTTGATGCGAAAGTCTTTGTAAATAATATCACCAATGAGATTGGATTGAATTCATACTTCCGAGGTGGTTTTATTAATCAGATCGATCCAAGAAATGCTGCTGTTTCATTGAGTTATAAGTTTTAAGGATACAACATCTATATAAAATAGAAGGGCTGTCCAAAGAAGTTGGACAGCCCTATTTTTATTCTATTTTGCCATTATCAGCTTAAGTGCCAGTTCAAACAGTCGATTTTTGAAGTGACTGATGTTATTTTATACGGCGTTTTTTATTGTCAATGCCAATAGCATTTATGATTTTGCGTTCCAATGAATTAATAGCTGATCACATCACCTGACCGTCCTTTGGCATCAAATACTTTAAATAAGTATTTTTTCCCAGTTTGGAATGGTATTGGACCGTTCACTATTTTGGATTTCAATGTTGGCGTACTGCCGTTGTCGCTGTAATAGACTTTGAAACCGGGATAATCGGTATTGATAAGGAGTTGGCTACCCTCTTTCTTGATTCCAATTTTAGGAAGTCGATAGGTATAGCCTCCATTTATCCTATCCAGTTTTCTCAATTCATCCTCGCCTAATTTTTTGATAAAAGAGGTATACGATTTACGATAAGTGGCCTCGTCAAAAGAATTTCCTTTTTCCCAGGTTTGTTCGGGTGCCCACGCGCGATCAGCAATCGCTATTAAACGTGGAAATATCATTTCCTCAAGACGCTGGTCAGTAGATACCTTTTCTGCCCATAAGGCGCCTTTGATACCGAGGAGGTTTTTCTTCCCTTCCGCTGTAAGCTGTTCTTTATTGGTGTATGCCTCAGGTCTAAGATCTTTTCCGGTGTCATCCTTGCGCAGATTGATGAAGAAATTTTCAGGAGAAAACGAATAAGTTCTATTCAGATTAACCGTACCGACCCAACTGTGTCCTGGATCAGCAAAATCACGGTCCCAAGACATATCCAGGTAGTTGTTTGCAGCACTCGTATAAACAACTTTATATCCTGCATTTGCCAATCGATAAGCGAGGTCTTCCTGTCCTTGGCCAGGGAGATTGTTCCATACATTCAAGTGGATGCCGGATTTTCCTAGATCGGCATTTACAACCATGCCTTTTCCTTTATTGCGCATACCCATTTCTTCCCATCCAGACATCGTCAACCCTTTTTCTTGAACAAGGGTATTAATTTTGGTAATATACAGTGGCCATACATCGAGTACATTGGCGATATTATTTTCCTTCATAAAGGCCAATACCTTGGGCGATTTTTCCCAAACACCACTTGGCGTCTCGTCGCCTCCCAAATCGATAATTGTCAATGGAACTCCAGCTTGATCATGCATCGCTTTGATTTCATCGATCACCTTGCTCAGGAAGTGATAGGTTGAAGGTAGGGCAGGGTTCATGACATTGTCATTCCAGTTTTGTGCAGAATTATAAACAGATTTGTCCTCTGCATCGTCCAGCAGGAATTCCTCCGCTTTTTGTTTATCACCAAGTTTTGAGTAATGTGCAAAACGCGCGCGCATTGCTTTGATCGCTGCGCGGGCATGACCAGGAGTTTCTACCTCGGGTATGACGTCTATATGTCTTGCCTGAGCATATTTTAAAATTTCGATATAGTCAGCAACACTGTAGAATTGATGCGGTTTAGCCGTAGCGCCAGATCCATAAGCAGACTGTATTGCCTTTCCATCTTCAAAATTAGCCGAACGGTTGGCTCCGATAGCCGTTAATTCGGGTAGGGCCGGAATTTCCAATCGCCAACCTTCGTCGTCAATGAAGTGGAAATGGAACTTGTTCAACTTGTAAGAAGCCATGAGATCCAATATTCTTAAAACCTCGGCTTTGCTATGGAAATTACGGGCAGCATCCAGCATAAATCCACGGTAACCATAGCGCGGGCTATCTTCAATGTTAGCGTATGGTAATGTGATCGATTTTGTGGCTTTATTCCATTGACTGTGATTGATCAACGATTTTAGCGATTGTATGGCATAAAATGCACCAGCTTTATCAGAAGCCTCTATTCGTATACCTTTAGCACCAATCGTCAAGTGATAGGATTCGGGCTTTAAGTTGTTTGCTTTGACAATTTCAATGCCGCCTTGTGGACTGGATGAAGCTGCTAGCTTAACGCCTGAATAGCTGTTCAGGAAGTCTGTCAGAAAGCCTCCTTCGCTAGCAAATTCATGGTCAACAAACAGTTTTGTATCTGTCGATAGGTTGAATTTCTCGTTATTATTGATGCTGATATTGCGTGGTAAAGGGATGATATGCTGTGCTACTGCACCCTCTACCAGCTTATTTTGATCGTATTTATAAGCAAAGTAATCCGTTTTTTCCGCTTCCGACTGGGGAGCAATTTTAACCGCAGCATAATCCGAAATATTTGTTGCAAGCCCAGTCTTATTATTTTTTAGGTATAGACCAATTGGTCCATCCGTATAATTGACCAGTCCAGTCGTGATAAAATCGATGTGGACTGTGTCTTGCGCATTTAATAAAAAATTATTTTTCTTAAAGCTAACCTGAAAGAGATCTCCGTTTCGGTGGTCTATCGCAAAACGTTTGTCGACCTTATCGGGATCAATAGAGCGAATAAAATTAAACCAGAGGCTCCAATCGTTGAGTTGAACAGCACTTTTCCCCTTGTTTTTTAAAATTAGGGTGGATACCGGATTTTTACGGATATTCTGTCCGTCTTTGACCTTCCAGGTCAGTTGCAGTTGATCTGCGATAGCACTCGATTTCTGGGCATAGGCTTCCTGACTTAATAAAGCCAAGCCTAGTCCGGCATAGAGTAGCGGTTTTTTGATTTTTTTAAAATTAGTCATGTTGGTTACTTTTTCAATGACTCTAAATATAGCTATTCTAGAGGGGTTTATGATCTATTTTAAAAAATATGAATAAAAAAAAGATAAAAATTTTGACACATTTATAAATATTTCTATATTTGCACACCGAAACAGAAAACGGCCCGTTCGTCTAGGGGTTAGGACGCAAGATTTTCATTCTTGAAACAGGGGTTCGATTCCCCTACGGGCTACACATCTAAAAGTCAAAACATACAAAAGCCTGCAAATTAAACATTTGCAGGCTTTTTTGTTTTTCAGTATCTACAAAACCTATAATAATTCCCAATAAAAAAGTGAGTCATTCAGTGAGTCATTTTCTTGGAGTTGACTACTCACTGAAAGATATTTAACAGTTTGATTACCAATATGTTCATAATTTAAACATCTTGATCTGTTTTAGTTGCAAGGCTACATTTGTTTCACTTAAATGATGTTGTCATGAGTACAAATTATTCCTTGCTCTTCTATCTGAAGAAACCAAAAAATTATGTTAACGGCCCTAAACCGATCTACATGCGGATTACCGTCGACGGCCTACCAAAGGAGACTTCGGTGGGACGTGAATGTGAACCATCAAAATGGAATTCCAAAGCCAATCGGGTAAAAGGTACCACCGAAACTGTCAAAGCCCTGAACAGTTACCTTGATATACTTGTGAGTAAAGTAAGTACGCTCCATACCGCTATGATAGCGACAGGAGAAGAGGTTACTGCAGAGTCCCTTAAACTTAGGTTTCAGGGAAAGGATATCAAACGCAAAAATTTCCTGGATGTGTTCAAGGCGCACAACGAACAGATGGAAGCACTTTTGGGTAATGGGTTTAAGGCCAATACGCTTAAAGGGTATAAGACTTCTTTTTCCCATGTTGGTGGGTACCTAGAGAAAGAATTCAGGGTGGCAGATATTGACACCAGAAAGATTGACCATGCTTTTGTCACAGGGTACGAATTCTTTCTGCGTGCTACCATGGGCTGTTCAGCTGTGTCGGCAGCAAAATACATGAAGCACCTTCGCAAGATCATCAAGGTATGTATCGCGCACAGATGGATAACGGACGATCCATTTGCCTTTTATAAGATCAAGGCCAAAGTAAAAGAGAAGGAATTTCTGACAGATGCGGAACTTCGGAGGATAGAAGAAAAGGACTTCAAAATAACACGTCTTGCACATGTTCGTGATATTTTTGTCTTCTGTTGCTATACCGGTCTGTCTTATGCCGATGTAAAGAAATTAAAATGGACCGATATAGCCGAGGGAGTGGATGGAAAACTCTGGATCTTCACCAGCAGGGAAAAGACTGAAACCTCATCGAATATTCCTCTGCTTCCCAAAGCACTTGAAGTCGTTGAACGGTATCGTGATTATCCGCCGTGCATAGCTAAGGATATGGTCCTCCCAGTTCTCAGCAACCAGAAAATGAACAGTTATCTAAAGGAAATAGCGGATTTGTGTGAGATAACAAAAGAACTCACATTCCATAAATCACGCCATACGTTCGCGACTTCTGTTACATTGGCAAATAGTGTACCTATAGAAACTGTTTCCAAGATGCTTGGACATACGGATATCAAGACTACACAGCATTATGCTAAGTTATTGGACAATAGGGTTGCCGTCGATATGGACAGATTGGAAAGAAAAATCGAGAATAAACCGGTCCCTGAAAATCAAGCTAAAATAGCTGAGCTATGTACCCCTCAGGCGTTTACTTTTATAAAGGCAGGCCATAAGGGTAGAAATATTGCATAACAACAAAAGGAAGCGGTACATCGTGTATCGCTTCCATATTAAAAAAATATGTTATCCACCCTTTATGGCGGAATCGTTGTTCTTCTTTATTCTCGTGAAAAAAGCATTGTCACCTTGGACCGAAAACTATCTTTGCCGCCATAGCTGATTTGCTGCTGTAATTTTAATGAATTTCCATCAAGAGATACATCCCAACAGTCTATATCTGTCCTGAGCTTTGGGTAATAATCGGCGAGAGAATCGACAATTCCTGTCGCGGGGCTTCCCCATTTCTCTACCCATAAGGATGGATTAAATGTCCCGGTTTCCTTGAGCAAGAGACGGTTTCCTGCGAGCTGATAATAATATTTGCGGTAATAAATAGGTTCTCCGGTCTGGATGCTCCCATCTTTAATACTTACATCTGCACCCGGAGGATTCCAATTAGTACCATTCGCTGTAGGGCTGACAAAGTAAGGGGTTGTCAAGCGTAGTGATACGCTGTCAGATCCATCAAAACTCAGATATTCGTAAGGAAACTTCTCATTCTGGGCAATACTGTTTTCATTTTTGTCGCCGGTGGACAGGGTCGTTTCATAGCTGGTTAACTTCCATTTACCTTTAAGGCTGCCAGTCATGTGCTGTCCAGAATTCTCCTTCTTGCAGGAAACAAACAATAGGAGGAAAAAGAATAAAATAATCAATCGGTTTCTCTTCATGGTTCGTTATGGTTTAAGTGGCTAAAATAAATAATTTAAATCTGATTTTACAATCTATGAGGGTTTAAGTGTCGGACTGCAATAGCCTGGATAAAGAACTTTATCATATGATCTTTTTGTCGGTAAAACTGCGGAGGATTTGGCCTACAGGTTTAAGTAATCGAGCATATTAAGTGCTTGAACATGGTCAAATGGCAGTTGGTCGAATAAATTTGGTATTATTATGCAAGTTAGCCTAATTTAAATGTTGATTTCCAGCAGGATAACGGTCGGAACAGTTAGCCATTAATACATAACCAAATCGTCTGAAAACATGAAAGAATACGAAATTGATATCTATCTGGATGGTGTGAAAACTAGGCTAGATCTTCGAAAGATGGATTACAATTCACTTCGGAACCTTTCCATGAAACTGCAGCGGATCTTGGGTGACAACGGGTATATCCATGAGATGATCCTTGAAAGCGACCTTTACTATTTCCGGCATGAGATCAGTGCAAAGACTGTGAGCGCTCTCCAGAAGCAGGGAATAATGACGGTTGCTGAACTGATGGCCTGTTCGTATGAGAAGCTCGCAGAAATAGATGGACTGGGTCACAAATCTCTTTCCGAAATTGTAGGCTTCATCAAGCAGCTGGGAACATAGAAAGCTTTTAATTTCGGGTTTTGAAAACTTCCTTGAAATGCGTAATTTGATATTGTTTTTCAAACAATCCCCATAAACTAATCCTTAAGCGGCTGCCCCAAGAAGGGTGGCCGTTTAAATCGGGGATAAGGAACATGGTATGGGTAAAGCTTTTATAAGTCTGAATTTTCTTCTCCTTTATCCCTTCTCCATTTTTTCTCGGTATAGGAGTTAAAATTTGATTTTTCCCATTTGGTCAGGTGGTATCCCCTGCAATATGTACAGTAATATGCCCGACGCTGTACAGGCCGTCCCTGCCTGTGCTTGATGCGGCGACCTGTTTCGTCCCTTTTGAAAAAGTAGTTCCATTTAATGTCGAGCATGACAAGGCGGGCCTCTATCCAGGAAGCAAATATCACCTTTCCGGTTTCCCTACATTTTTTATTGGTCGCCATAGAAATAGCTTTTCTGGTTTACCTATTCTATTTTATAACTCCTTTTCTATTGGTACCTGCAACATGACCCATTCTCTGATATGTTTTGCAATCTTATCGGATACCTCAAAATTATACCGCCCCTCAAACGGTATTTTGAGCACAATACGCAACCTACCCCGTTTCAACCCGTGACAAGCCTGGATCATATCCAATGGTATGGCCTTATCCCGGTCTATCTTCTGTACAAAGCCCTTCGTAATATTTACAACTTCCTTTAAGCTGCGCTGCTCGCCACAGGTCAGATTTTCATTCATTGCATTTTTCAGATAAAGGCTGACGATGCTATTTTTAAACGTAAAAATCCCTAAATCTTTGTACAATATCTTTTGTGACAGGATTTTATTATTGAGCAGGAATACTTCCTTCTCCACATCAATGGATTTGACCTGTACTAAGTCCATTTCATCCATAGAATCGACGTCCTTATCTTCCTCAGCTGTTTCCAGAATCTCCTTCAGTTCCTCTAGATCCGGAGAAAACAACTCGAACTGCTCCTCAAGATTTCTCATTTTTAACTGTTGCTGCAGGATAGTTTCTTTCTGTTCCAAAAGAAACTTTCTCTGCCTTTGATTAATAGCGACATAGAAATAAACTGTATAGCACATATTCAGAACCAAAATGCCGCAAAATATGACCATTAAAGGAAATAGCAGCCATTCATCCTTAGCCAGCTGATCGGGGCCTATAATCCAGAACAGCAAAAGTGATGGTAATATGCAGCAAAATAACAATTGGCTAGCGGCGCGTTTTTCTGGGTTAACCAGCCAGTTTTGCCTTTTGTCCAATATCACGATAACCAATCGTATATAAAAGAAAATTATCGCTACAATCAATACAAAAAATAGATAGCTATAGGTGACAGGCCAGTCTAAAAGCCATTCCGCCAAAGCTCCACGGTACCCCAGATACCAACAGAATCCCCCAAAAACGAAGGATGCGATCAATTGCCAAATCCCATTGGGATACTGCACGGTCAATTTTCTATTATCCAGATATTTATTCTCGTTAAAACTTTTCATGTACAAACGACATTTTAGAAAAACGCTATTAAAACTTACATACTTATCAGATTTATACTTTCTTTCTGTATATCTTTCGCCTATCAGGTTCATCCGACATTACCTAGCCACCTATTGCCGGTGAACTGCCGCTAAAAACTCCTATATTGATGAAATTTTTGTTATATAAATTTAGCCAATTATTTATTAAACAATATTCATCTACCTTAAATCGATGCTTTTATATCCTTCTCTGGTTCAAATAATTCCCCTGCCGGATGAAAATTTATTCCTGTATTGTCTTAAATTCCTCTTTCGTTGTAAGGAAATAAGCTCTCATTGTAAAAAATTGACCTTCATTGAAATGATGGGGATATTCACTATTATTTCGTGCTATAGTGGGTAAATTTAAAGAGTAAAACTTCACTGATTTTTAAACCATAGATCATGAGGACGATAAAGAAAATACCATTCAGCCGTAATTATGTATTTATTGCAATAGCTGTATCGATTACCTTGTATGGGCTTTTTGGAGCAACGACGCAAGAGCAGTGCTTGTACAGCATCGGTATTCTGGTATTGTTCATCCCTTTTTTGGAAATCCGAGGCCAAGAGCGCGTCATGCAGCTTTTTGTTATCTTTTTTGTCTGTATCCAGGCCAGTAGTATTGCTTTATTTGACCGTCTAACTTATCAGCTACTGATCAGCTCGCAACCGTTTTGGGTCGCTGTAAAGAAAGGTATACCGATAGCTTTTATTGTCTGCGCGATGGCACATCTGTTTTTCTGGAGAAAAACAAACGTTTTCAAACTTTATGGGATCCAATTTCCCATCATGATAATTGCATGTACCTGGTATATCCGTATGCTGCTGATCATAGCTAATTGCCAGCATATCCCAAATGCTAAAGCTGTACGCATACCTGCCATTGTTATACAAAAATGCCCCGTTTGCTGTGACATATATGAACTGTGGTTTTCATTCAGGTATGAAGGGCAGGAAGAAAAGGTTTCCATTAATGTGGGTCCCAAACTACATGAACAGACCAATGAGGGAGATTCACTCATACTTCAAATGCATCCCGGGATATTTGGCTGGCCATGGTACCACAAAGATATCAAAAGGAGGTATAGATGATCGTAAGTTTACAAAAGTTGACAATACTCATAGAAGCCATAGTTCATCTGAAGAACACGGATATCCCAAAGCTTTTTTGTGAAATCACAGGGGCCTGCAATAATAATTTTGCGCTCGCGCTAGAGGCATACCGAGAGATCATCAAAGTTGATAATGCCTGTCAGGCCATACGGTTATACCACACGCAATTGTTGCGGCTACACTCTTTACTGAACAACTACTGTAAAGAGTGTAAAATTGAAAATGCTACAGCACTATTTGCCCTGGAAGAATTACTTGGGCGAATCGAACATCTCTTTAAAAAAGATATTGATCCTTGTACGCCGCTGCCGGAGCATTATTACCTGAGGATGCATGAATATATATATGCAAATATGCCCTATATCCTGGATAGGTTAGCTCAGAAAAACATACCGAAAGCCTATCTCACCGAGATCCATTCTGCTATGGACAGCCTATTTGAAAATGGCAAGATTCCCTATATTCAATACCGACATCAGGATTACCTACTCAAAATGATCGAATCACTGCGCCAATTGGCCGACGACAAACGCCAGAGTAAAAACTGGCATTACCGCTTTTTGATTCTGATGGTCAACTTCAATTTTAACCACATGGGCTTCTTCAACCGCTGGAAAGAACTGTACAATTCAGACCCATCCTTTATGGATGCCCTGTTACGCTTCCCAAAACATTTCTCCTGTATCCCGGACTTTGCGTATGATAGCAACCGTAGGAGCCTTCTCAAGTTGATGCGCGAGTACATGGAGGATGAAAAAATCTCTCCATCAGCAACAATGCAGGATTATCCCCAACAATTTATTCAAAGCAATTTTAATGGCAAAGAGCTCAAACTTTGGATGCATATATCTGTTAAGGCGAACATTATGTGGTCGTCAGAGAAAAAAGAAGTTGCCGAAGTGTTTTCCAGGCTCGTCAAAACACGTGAAGGCACCTTACTTTCTGCGCATAGCCTGACCAGGATGGACAAAAGCGCTGAGTTTCATACTGCTCTCCGTATCCGCAAGGTATTGAATACGATGCTTGACGAACTGAATAGACAGTTTCCTGACTTAAATAAATAAAACACAAAAATTTAAAAAACAGGGGGTATTCCACCGCTACACCACCTAAACGTGTTCATTCTACCCATCAAAAACAGCCATAATTATGCGATAACCGACTGTTTCCCCAAGAATTTTCTCCCCAGCTTTTTGCCGCATAATACATCTTCATTACATCCCACAATTCATTTAGATCGAATAGAGGCAGGTGCACTTTCTAAATTAACCATTTCACTACACCTGCGCCGGCCTATTTTCCATACTACCTTTGTTTTACAGCGTACGAGAAAGTAGAAGCTGACGCTCAAGCAGGCCGCTGTATCCAATGAAGGGACAGGTATGGCGCCCTGTTTTTGAAACGAGGAAAAATAATAAAACAAGGGAAAGAAATAATAAATACTGCAATATAAATAATAAAGGCTATGGAAGGGAATAAAACTGGCAACATTATATATAAGTTCATCCGGGCAGCAATGATACTTTTTTGGGTATATGTAGGGATGGAGAAACTCTGGCAGCTCGGTGCATTCAAGATCGCCCTTGATCAGCAGCCCCTGATCAGTTATCTGGCTCCGGTCCTCTATTGGCTGCTTCCGCTTATAGAAATCGGTGTTGGCGTATTACTGGGGTTGACATCAGCAAGGCTACGCGGATGGGGATGGAAAGTTTCGACCATACTGATTATCGTTTTTAGTATCTATATCGGTCTTGGCATCCTCAATGTATATGACAGGAAACCCTGTATGTGTACCAGCTTTCTCAGTAATATTTCCTGGACAACGCATTTGATCTTTAATCTCATTATTCTTGGCCTATCGATAACTGGATGGTTATTGCACTACACAGCTGCCAAATATGGTGAGCATACATTGACCAGTAACACAAACATCGCATTATTCCTGATAGGTTTTATGACAATAGGAGCCATTACATACGGACGCATACACTTTAAGCGGACAAATGATAGCTGGTATACACCGAACGGCATTTACGATTATAGGGAGCAAAATACTGCCAGTGGCCCCTAAAAAGGCTTATTGGCATCCACATACGATCGGTACATAGGTCTGTACCGGCAATTATTTACCAAAAGTTTGCAGGCCAGCACTATCACTAATCAATTACTGGCCTGCAGTACAGAAAGGAGGGTAGCAATATGCTAACCAAATTTTTAAACAATTATGGCTACATGATATTAGGCGGAGCCATGATTATCGGATTCTCAGCATTTAAAGGTGCTGAGGCTTATGCAGGAAAAAGTTTAGCTCCTGTGACTATTTACTTCCATGGTAATCCTCAAGATGAGGATCAGGTTAAAGATGCCTCGCGTTGGAATACCACGCCCAATGATGAGGACTGTAACAGTGCAAACGTTATGGCTTGCTCTCAGGTAGTAGATGAATCTGATCTGAATTCTTCAGATCAGCTGAATCCAGCAAAGATTCAACTTGGCGCTACCGCAACTTCTGGAGGAAACTATATCCCATCTAGAACCGGTGGCAGCAGCTCAACTACATTTACCCCAATCAATAGGGGATAAATGAAAGGAAGGGGTAGTCCGATCGGACTGCCCCTTCCCTATTTGTATCTACATTTTCTTTATTTCGGATTTTGTTGCATTCCCGTCAATCTAATAATATCTTCAGGAAGAGGAAGTGCATAAGCGTTGGAGTTTGGCTGTAAAGTAATCAATTGCCCATTTAGTTTTCTTGTTATTGAAATCTCCCCTCCTTCTGCATTCAACCGCTTTAGGTCCATCCATCTTAGCCCCCTATACAGCAATTCCTTTCTTCGCTCTTTTAGGATTAAAGCCAGTGCTTCTCTTTTGTCTTTTAGCACATAAGGAATAAATGTGCCCGTTTTATAGCGATACCCGAGTAGATGGTTTAAGTCTGCCATTCCTGCCTCTACATTCCCCATTCTCACATTGCATTCCGCACGCATAAGATACAGCTCGTCCGTTGCTATTCCCGAAAACATCTTGGAAGATCCTGCGTAACTGCCTTTGAAAGTAGTCGTTCCATCGGCTGCTACTTTGAAGTATGCTGACCTGCGTAAATCATTACTGTCATAAGAACGATACAGGAGCGTATCGGTCAATGCGCGCGAACTTGTCAAATTGATACTTACTAGTAATTCAGCATAAAATAAAGTCTCCTTATTAAAAATCGTAAATGGGTAGGAAGCTGTCATCTTTACTTCCGATAAATTATTAAAATCAAGCAGGTCAACATTGTACTTTAGGGCTAAATCAACATAATAATAGGCCGAATCGTAGACCTGCATCGATAGGTAAGCACGAGCCAATGTAGCATAAGCCGCATACTTATTGGGACGCATGACATGACTGGTTTTCTCAGGAAGCATAAGACTAGATTCTTTCAGATCTGTAATTACATTTTCGTAGCACTCCGCTATGGATGACCGATAAGATTGCTCATGAAAATCCGAACTGTTCCGCAGCACAATACCCATATCTGTTTTTGATTCTTGGGTATAGGCTTTTGAATAGGTCCATAATAAAGCCAGATATTGGCTCGCCCGATAAAATTTAGCAGAAGCATAAATGGCATCATACTGATTAGCATTACCTTCATTTCGATTGCTCTTTTTTATACGGTCCAACACAAGATTGCTATTGTAAATCGTATTATAAGAGGAGGACCAGTCATTTCCGAAATTCATATGATCATTCTGCCAGATATAAGTCTGTTGACCATAGTCAATCAATGCATCATATGCGGATTGGCTCAGGTAATAATTATCTGCCGAAGCTTCCCCAAAAGAAGGAAACTTTAGATTCATGATCTGGCTATCATCCAGTAGCTTTTGTAAGTCGTCCAAGCTATTGGGTACAGCCAAACCATAGTTTGACTGTACCTCTAAATATTTTTGACAGGCCGACAAGAAGAAAACAACTACCCCTAGCCACAATATGTTAAGAAATCTTTTCATCATTTACGTTATTAGATCAATAATCAATTTTTAATCCGATGGAAAATGTCTTTGGTGGACTTAATCGGTACGGAAATTCCGGGTCGATACCAATCTTATTTGCACGCCATAGTACCCCTAGATTGGCCGCGTTTGCCGACAGCCCCATATTAAATGCACGATTTCCGACGGTATACTTACCTTGCCAGGTCAACGAAACATATTCCAGCCGCAAATGATCCCCTTTATAGACATTGATATCAGCATATTGATAGAATGCATCCGACAATGATTTTATAGGATATTTCATACCAGGAACCTGTGTATATTGCTCATCCCCAGGCTGCTGCCATCGCTGATCAAAGTCTGGATAGGCCTTACCGTTAGCAAACAATGAAAAATAGGACGTCACAGGACGTCTGACGTAATAGTCCCCCTTAAAACTGACGTTGAAAGAAAAAATCAAAGACTTCCAAGCCAGTGTATTGATTATATTCCCAAAGACCTGCGGTTTGGAGGATCCAAAATACACGATACTTTCATTTCCTTCTGGCGACGCATTAGCCTGGTTGCGTATGGCGGTATAGTTTGTACTTAGCTGACCATCCAGCAGGCCCTGCCCTTCCCCAAATTCATTCAACCCCATCCATTTATAAGCAGCCAATGCGTTCAGTGGTTTACCGACGATCGGTGTGATGGTATTTCCGCTCGAGAGAAAGGATGTGACGCTGTTTTGCAGATTGTAATATTGCGTTGTTTTGTTCCTATTCAAGCTTAATATCGTTCGCGTATCCCAGTTGATCTTTCCGCTTATATTCTTTGAATTTAAGTCAATATCAAAACCTTGTCCCCGCATTCCTGCCAAATTCTTGACAACTGTACCCTGTAAGCCCCATGCCGTATAATCGTATTCGCTCAGTCCGTATAGATCTTTGCCTTTCTTTATATAATAGTCAATACGCCCGGACAATCTTCCTTTTCTTACTGAAAAATCAAGACCAAAGTTAGTGGTTGCTACTCTTTCCCATTTTAGCAAGGGATCGTTCAAGGTACTTATCTGATACATTGGATAGCTGGTATAAGTTGCCGAACCGATATAGGCAATTGGATCTGGCGACCGTCGTAGATCGACGTTACCACTGGTTCCATAGGTTGTCCTCAATTTTAGATAATCAAACAGGGCCAGCTTAAAGAAAGCCTCCTTATGAATGTCCCAAGATCCGCCTACGGACCAGAGCGGCGACCATTTATCATTGGTCGAAGCACCAAAGATATTAGCGCCGTCTTTACGCAAACTCATAGATAGACCATAGCGGTCCATAAACCGGTCGCTTATATTGGTATAAAGTGATACAAATCGATTTACATTTTTAAAAAATTGCGGCGCTCCCGGTATCCGTCGCATCCCATCATCCGGCAATGTTGGAAAGCGAGTTACAAAGTCTACCGAAGTGCTTGACATCGGCAGTTCATTGTATCCATAGGCCGTATAGGAATTTGTGTTCGATCTGTTCTCCCGTACCTCGCCACCAAGAATGCCGACCAACAGATGCCGACCAATCGATTTGTTAAAATCAATTTGACCACGTAGCGTATAAGACTTGCCCTCGGCAGCGGAGTACCGTTTTATACCACCAAGTGGAATGTTATATTTTGTAGCTGTGGTACCCGTACCGATGATGGTAAATTCATTGATCCACTTACGTGCTTCATAACTTTCCAAAGTATTCAATTCGTTATTTTCAGTACGCTGCTGCTGAATCTGTCCCCCGACATTCAGGTGTAAGTAAGGTAATACCTTATATTTCAGGTTCAGGCTCGAAAACCATTCATTGTTCTGCCGTCGGTCTTTTGCATATCTGTATTCCGACAGTGGATAGTAATCCCATGGCAGATAACCATTTGTATAGTTTTCCTTCAGATAACTGGACCTATATTCCTTTTCAAATGGGATTTCACCACCATCCTTATTTAGAAACTGAAGGTATGGCGCCTGCATACTGCTATAGCTTAACGATGAGAATTCAGGTTTGCCTTTTCTGCTATCCTGATTGGTATACAGCACCTGGAGATCCAACTGTAAATTGTCGGTAGGTCTGAAACTATTGGACAGCTGGATATTGATCTTTCTATCAAAAGCATCCAGTTCGGATTTATTCCCCGTATACCCTATACCAAACCCATACGAGTTGCGTGTCCCCCCGCCCGAGATATTCAGTGCGTGCTGATTGACAAATGGTACATTATAAAAAGCATCCATATAGTTTTGTCTTCCATTCTGCCCCAAGAGTTTAGCTATACCGCTGGCCGAATCTGCCGGAGAAATAAGGTTGCGCTTGCGTCTATCCAATATGTCGATCACTGGCGACTGTGCCAGATACGGCTGGTATAGCAATTCCGAATCATAATAGCCCTTATCAAAAAGATATTTCTCCACTGCTATAAAATCCACATTTTGGAGCTGATAGATTTTATTCAGATCGCTATTTTCCTTCAGGATTATTGTATTTGAGAGTGTTATTTTTGTCTGCTGCTCCTTGGAAAAAGCGCCCTTTTTTGAAGTCATGACGATAACACCGTTCCCCGCGCGTGCGCCCCATATTGCACTCGCCGCAGCATCTTTCAGGATGGAGACACTTTCAATATTACCCGGATCAATATTACTGATATCCCCCTCATAGATAAAACCGTCGAGCACAATGAGCGGATCCAGATTTCCATTAATTGTACTCAAACCTCGAACAGAGATATTCAGTTTCTGCAGGTCAGCATTTTGTATCGGCTGATTGTCGAAACGAATTGCTGTTGTCATGTTATTGAGCCTATCCAGAATGTTAGTTCCCACCTGCTGACTGAGCATTTTATTATCGACTACATCAATAGCCCCCGTCACCTCATTGGCTTTCAATGTCTGATAACCGGTGCTGACAATAGCCTCTTCCAAATAAATCTCCTTAGCATTTAAAGCCAGTACCTTATGCTTCTCAAAAAATTCGGCAGCCACTGTCCTATCCACGAAACCGACACAACTGATCATTAAAGAATCTTTATGATTACCTACCTGAATTGCAAATTTCCCCTGCAATGAACTTGCAGCCTGATTATGCAAGGTCTTGTTCCGTATAGAGGCCCCCACTAGCTCCCTGCCATCTTTTGCTGAAACAATTGTACCCTGTACCCAAATTTTTTCCTGAGCCTTGCCCATGAAAAACAGTACGCTTGTAAAAAGCGCTGTCAACAACACCCTCATTACTTCGTATGTTTAGTAGATACGGTGTAGAAATAAGGATATTCACCATTGTATTGTGTTGGCGTAAGCGTTATGCCATGCTGTTCCAGCGCAGCTATCTTTTCTTTGATAGCCAGATCAAGAAAGTTTCCCGGCAAACGCAGGTCAATCCGTTCGGCACTTTTACCCTCAAAAATTACCGGCTTGTCCAAAACAGACCTGATAAAACCAATCACACCATTTAGGGGCATATTTTGCATGATCAAAGATTCATTGCCTTTATCCACACTATTCATATACATTCCGCCCTTGGTTTTCCATATTGGACGCGATACATCCAGAGAAAGTGCGTATGCCGCAACAATACCTTTTTTTCGCTCAACAGCAACATTAAATCGTTGAATCAAAGCATTTCTAAAATAATCGAATGCTAAATCCTGTGTGACACTATCGCGCAGGTAGAGCTGATACCAAAACTGTCCTTTTGTTGTTTTAAAATCGTACATGAGATCGATAAATTCCTTATTGATACGATCATCAAAAACAAAAAGGCTCGATTGTATCTCTTTGAATGCATCAGGAAAAGCCAACTGATAACAGGTATTCAGAAAGTAATTGCCCACCTGAAACAGCGAGCTTCCTTTGCTGTAGGACACAGCGGGATACACACCGAGATAATTTTCCCTATACCCGGACATCACCGAGCAAAATAGAAGTCCCGTTGTATCCACTAAAGGCAGTGTGTTTATCCGCTTAGGATTTTGGATTTCCGATTTTTCTATAAACCGGCTTGACACTCCAGTTTTTAAAAAATCCTGGATAATATCCTCTGTTATAGAACTTGCGTATGAATTGATGACAAATTGCCCCGCAGGATTGATAATCCCTATCGTTGGCAAAGTATTATGCGGAAGAAGTGATGTAAACAAGGTATCATTCAGTATTGTCGGCAATACAGGCGTGTAATTAAAATCCTCTTTATATTTTTTAAAACGCTTATGTATCCGCTCAGGCGTATCCTTATTGCGCTTGCTGTTGACCATGACAACTTGTACCTTATCCTTAAAGCGCTGTTGGATCAACTCCATCTCGGGGATACCTTCAATGCAGCTCGGGCAGCCTGTCGACCAAAAATCCAATAATATCAGCTTCCCTTTCAGGTCGGCGAACTTGATTGTTTTCTTTTTCCCATTAAAATAGTTCAGTTCGAGCGGCTGGTTCCATACCGCATCCGGGATCCTATCACCCGGTTTTAGCGCAACGAGACTGGAGAGCCCATCGGCCCCGCTGTCCTTGCGGGGCGTCTGAGCCGATAAACTAAACATAGAAACAAAAAGGATTGTAATTACTATTAACGGACGGTTCCAGCTTTGAGACTGTGTCTTTAAAATATCTTTGAGTATTAAAAGTATAAGTGTGATCATAATATGGTCTGTTTATGGTCGAAAAATTGGGGCATAGTTTACCCCTTACGCTTTTAGCGTTCATTTTTTTCGATGAAAATTGGTCTGTTTTTAGGGTTATAAGAAATGCCGTTCCTCAGTCCCTTGGAAAATTTATGACGAATTCGGTCGGGACGGAGGGGAGGCTGTCTAATAGGTATTATGTAGGGCTATTCCGGTGGACAGGCTAAATTTTGCAGTAATTGTTTGCTGCTTGAACGAAAAACAAAATAAGCACCATTGCTGCCATTTTGCAATGGTAGACAATGGTGCTTATTTTGTTTACTTACATTTCTCATCAGCTCTTATTTCTAAGAACTCTCAGAGAAGCAGCAAAAATGGATTGACTGCCGGCTTATCTTTACAGCGAGGCTTTGGCGAAACCTTTACTTGCCACCCTAGGGTGTGACTTTCAGTTCCATACTTCGAAAAGCATGGGCAATGCTCAGATGAAGCAAGCGCCAACCCTACCCTAGGAATTTATATGTCCCAAAGATAGGAAAATTGACGCATTACCCACACCCGCATTGCTAAATCGCCAAATCCGCTACGAGAGTTCGTTATTTGTCTAATTAATAACCTATTTTCTTGTTCGATTCAATTATAATCTCATATTATTGCATCTTTGAAATAAAGATATTGATAATAATCTAAAAAAGAGAATTTATTTGCGCTTTTTTAGATTACTTTTATTTTGAATTTGTTGCATGAAAAAATTTAGTGCAACAATAACAAGAGACAATATATTTATCTTAGTACGCTATAGTGGACTGACACTGGAGGAATTTGGTAATATAATAGGGCTGTCTAAAAGGTGGATTCAGTACTTAAAAGAAGGTAAATATGACTTTGATATACCTTCTATTGAAAAAGCTAGTAGTTTTTTTAATGTACCATTTATTAAGCTGACTACAACAATTGTCAAACCAAGTTTTGGCTATCGTAAAATGTTGGAGTCCTATCATAAAAACAATATTGAATATAGCAAAATCTTGTCTGAACCTCCTTCGATTCCGTATCTTATTGAATTCATCTTAATGAGAGATCCTGACTTTACTACGAGAACTGAAATGGAAATTAAAGATATACGGCGAATTATAAGAAAATATGATCTTACTTATAAGGGAAGTAGTCTATCAACTGAACTCCAAAAATCTGATTTTGTTGAGTTTTGGCCACACCCTACAAAAAATAGAACAAATTTATATAAAGCGAGAATATAGGTTACTAATCGATTTTAATTCTCTTAATTATGGCGAAAAAGAACACTATTTCCCATTGTCATCGCTTAGGCAACCAAAAGGCAAGATGGCACAATTGGGTCAAGGGCGCCAGCAGGGGATCCGTGCGTAGCGGCGTTTACTATACCCTTGACCTTTGTGCCATCATGGGTAAATTTGCAGAAGCGGTGACGATGGATATCCATATCGCCAGCAATATGTAGTAGTAGATATCTATTTATATTCTTTAATGTATATAAGTTTTTGTTTATATTCAGTTAACCATATATCTATCCTACATTTACCGAAAAAATTAAGCACGTTGGTCCGGAGGAGCCGGATCAATGATCCAGCGGATAATTTCTTTACATCTGCGGGATTCTTTTGCTATGCCACTTCTATCCAAATTAACGAAATAAGCTTTTACCTTCGCTTTCCCCTGCCTTTCTTTTTGCGTTTTCGTTTTCTTTCTTCTTCATCAGTGGGTGTACCCTGACCACCAAACTCCTGAACAGGATCAAGAAGAATATCCAGAAGTCCCGGACCATTTGTGGCAAATGAGGAAAATATGTTCCCAAGTATGGTAGATCTGTCCTGAACAGGGTTAGAAAGTATCCTATCGGTCCAGCCTTCTTCCATTTTTGGAATAGCCCCTCTTCCCAAAAGCCTTTCAAAGGTGTGAAGCCTCGCCTTCTGATCAGAATTACCGTTCTTCATGATATTCGCATATTGCAATGTTTCTTTCAGTTTTCGGTCAAAACCGAACATCCTATCAAAGACAGTCTCGCCGCACTGCTTAAAAGCCATCTGGTCAAACTGACCGAGTTTTTTGGAATGTTCCACATTCCTGCCCCGGGATCTGTTCTGTGGACTCAGTTTGATACGGTTAGAAATGTCCTTTCGGCTGACAATGACCTGTATGTGCATCTGTGGGCCTTCTTTGCGCTGTCCCGCTTTTTTTGTTCCATGCTTGACCTCACGATCCTTATGGTTATAATAACGGTAATTTTCCAATTTGGCGAACCATAACAGATCTTTGCTATTTTCAATTCCGGGGCGTTTAAAATTGCGGGCATATTCATCCATGATCCGTGCTGCGTATTCCTTTAATTTTTCTTTTGCACCCACTTCGCCATAAGTAGCCAGCAGGAAATCGATTTCCTTTCTGCTGGGGCTGATATTGAGCAGGAAGAATTTGCTGTCCTCCATGCCCAGTTTGGCAATATTGCCGTCGATCTCGATGCGTACTTCATGCGGTTTAATGTTGTTCCGTCCGCCATTGAACCAGTGTTCCTGTTTTTTATTATCGGACAGGCGGTTTTCCTTTTCCAGATAGGCGACAAGATCACCACAGCTACCCTTGTTGTTCCCTGTTTCGGAATCCGTGATATTGATATACATAAAGGCTAAAGTTTATCCAGTGCTTCCCTGACTTGTCTGGCCAGTTCCTCTTTTTTTGCGGCAGATACGGGCCAGCCCAGTGTTTCCCGCTGGGCAATGTAATGTTCAAGGATCTTTCTGAAGCCATCTTTTAATTCCTGCCTCTGTTTAATACCCAAAAATATTTTTTTAAGAACTTTATCCAGACTTCCAAGATATTCCGTATTTGTTTTCAGAAATTCAGACGATTTCTGCTGTTCGTCGGAAATCAGATCTATTAGACCCGATTGCTGTTTGGTTACAGCTCCAAGTTCGTCCAGCATGGAATACAAGGGAACCAATAGGTCGGTCTCCTGTTTTCGGATAAAGGAAAGGATCCGGTTTACTCCACTGGAGAGTTCTTTTTTCAGAACCTCATCATTCAGGTCAGCGGGGTCTTTCTTGCTCCTGTAAAAATAATCGACCATCTCCATCACCAATTGCCGCTTGGTTCTGCCCAGTTTACGGGAGAGCAGTGCCAGACGGCCATCGACTTCCACCGGGAAGCGGACAGACCGTGTGTTTTCATCCTGTCTAGCCATTGCCACCGGAATTATTGTAGATGATAAACCGGAACCTGCTGGCTTTTGTCGGATGCCAGGAGGGGATGTAATCCACATAGCCATAAAGGATGAGATCGGAAAGGCATTTGTGATAAGTCGCAGTGGACTTTATACGCGAAAAATGCATCAGCTTTTTACGGCTGGAATGAAAGAAATCTCCTGGACGTTCTTTCTGGTGATAATAGAACATTGCCGCAAGGAGTCCGATGTGAGATGGAAGCAACCTGCTGTCTTTTGTAGTTTGCTCCAAATATGAACTAAAGCAATGATCCCGCATACAGTTATCCATTGCCATTGCCTCCTTCCATCATTTTATCGACATCACTGCTGCGATAATACATGCTGCCTCCGATCTTTTTAAAGGGTAGGATGCCCGTGATCCGTAGGTTCTGCAAGGTTCCGGGAGATATATCCAGTTTCTTTCTGACCTCCCTGCTACGGAGCCATTCCTTGTCTCCGCTGCCAGCTGAGTTTTCTCGTTTTAGGACCTGTGTGATCTCTTCTAACAGTTCTTTCTTGAACTGCTGCAAGTCTTCTTTTGTCAGGATGTCAAATACCATAGCATACCAATTTTGTGAACAATACCGGCTCGGCATTTGTGCCTTGCCACCGGTACAAAATTGGATGCTGGGAGGACAGCCTGGATGACCATCGGACTCCATTGGTCATGTTCAGCAGTCGAACAGGATCGCTATTAATCCTGTTTTATGGGTATTATCTGGAACAGTTTTTTGTCTGCGGGGATTTTGACTCCTTTCATGGAGTCTTTTGGATCTTTCTGTACAAAATAATTCCGGACGGTATTGACCGGTATATCTTTGCCATTGTAGACAAAATATTTCGAGACCATTTTGTAATATGGGCTTTCATGGTCACTGACAAGTAATTTCCTACCACTGGGAAGCGTCAGGTTTTTCAACTGTTGGAGCAGGTCGATAAAAGTGGGAAGATGGTCATCCTGTACCATCGGTTTGACGGACACCTCGTATTTTTCAAGATCGGCCAGTTTGTTTCTTAGAATTTCCAGTTCTGACTTTAACCCCGAGATCTGTTCATCTTTTTCCTTAATCAGCATATCATTTGGCCTGATATTCCATTTGTCCAGAGAAGCTAGAAAGATGCGGAATTCCCTAAGTTTCCTAATATTTGAGGTATATAGAGAATGTTTTGAAGAAAAAGGATCCTGTCGTTCAAAGTGAGCTATTCTGGAAGAAGTGATCTGCCACACATGAGAAAAGAAGTCCTTTTCCGAAGAGTTTTTCAGAGATAGATAATACTGCAGATGATAGAGATAATAGTCATAGAATGATCCATCATCCAGATTATACACCTTCAATAGAAAATGGTTATCCTCATATCCTTTTTTAAGTCCCAGGATATTCCCCAGTTCAAATGGATGCGGGCGGAAATCAAAAGCTTTTCTTGATTTAAAATAGTGTGCTGCCATATACCCAATTTAAAGAAAATCCTCAATTCGACGAACGTTGAATTTAAGAAATGGTGTATAAAAATTTGATAAGTTCGACTCTCAGAAATATTTTCCTGTAGAAAGTAGCTTTAAAAGTCCTACGATAGATTTTTATCATTTACAATTTAAGATAGCTGAATTGGATGAATAATGTCTATACTTTAAATACTTGTCCGGCTAAAACTTCCCGGTCAAAGAATTAATTATATAGATAGAAAACATTATAAAGCTTATTTTGTTATACAGCTATCTATTACGATTAGAGAAAATTTAAAAATGGGCCGGACCTCAGGAATCCGTGCCTGTTTTTTTTGTCGGTAGCCGGCCAATCAAAACAATCGCATGTGTCCTTTGTTTATAATCCCTCAAATAATATATAAGATTCCTTGGGCCGGGCTAGCGCCTGGCCTTTTTTTTGGATCATTGCCCATTGATTAAAAATGAGAACGGTGTTTTTCCCCTTTAGTACTATTTTGTTTTAAATTTGTTGTTGAAAGCTTTGTTCAAAGTAATTCTATCCCCAGGTTACACTAGCATTCCATTTTTTTGGGATTGATTGCTATATGAAGTAATGCAATGGTTTTCGAACAATAACAAATCAATATGTTAAGCAGTAGTGATATAGATCAGATTATCCTGGACAGGCTGATAATTTTTTATGACTCCATATATGTAGACAGGGAATTCCGTTTCTACCATACAGAGGTAATTTCGGTTGACAGATGTTTTAAAAGTAAAAAAAGGCTTTATAATTATACAGCGTATACACCTTATAGGCTCATGAAACACTCGGATACGACAGGCGATTTCTTTGTACTCTGTAAGATATGATTCAGTTCGATAGATGTTGCTGCATTCGAAATATGTGCAATTTTTGGAGAAATTTCTTCTTCTTTTGGCGGGCAGTCAGCTTCAGATTTTCCTTATATTAGGTTATGTTCAGACACAGGAATAAAGGAAGGACCTTTGGGCACAATATCAAGCTTGCAGCGTTATTGTCGACAGTGGCCGGTGTGGTCAATATTGTCGGCTTATTGGCATTCGGTACGCTGACGACAAGTGTTACCGGACATTTTGCCTTTCTCTCCGAAGATCTATATCTCCACAATTACAGGCTGATGCTGCTCAGCATATTCTAAGTAAGTTCTTTTTTTCTTGGGGCTTTTCTTGCTAATACCAGCATGGAACTCACATCTAAAAATACGGATCATTTTTCCTACATGCTACCGCTTTCCATAGAGATACTTTTTCTCGCTGCTGTTGCTTTATCGGAGTTTATGAACCACGGATCCCCTGTACTGTTTTCCTGTATATTGCTTCTGGCCATGGGTCTGCAAAATGCTCTGGTTACAAAGATATCGGGATCTGTCGTCCGTACCACGCACCTAACAGGTCTTTTTACAGATCTGGGCATTGAGCTGTCGCAGCTTATTTTTTATAGGAGGCCAAATGACAGGAGCCGTCTTAAAAATTCGATCATGCTCAGGGGAATAATCATTACAGGATTTTTTCTTGGAGGAATTACCGGAGCTTTTCTGTTTGGCTGGCTGGGAAGAAAAACACTCCTGTTGCCCATTTTTATCCTGTTGTTCGCTCTTTATTACGACCGTATACTGATGGTATATTACCGCTCTCTCAGAAAACATCGAAACAAATAACAGGGAACTTTAAAATGTTTTTGAGGTTACTTTGTGAGCGCTAATTCTAGGAGCTTTTTCGCCAAAAGTTGAGATAACCACCAAAAGCAGTGTATTCAAGATCGAAACTTTCAGGGATCTCATCCCATCCGCTGTAATAGGAAACGACACGCGTACCGGCAGGTGTCCTGCGGAGCTGGTCCCAGAGATAGCTCGTATAACGATCGTAGAGTTTTGTACTAGGGAGGATTTTATTGTCTATCGGGCAGGATGTATCCAGATTTTCAAAGAAAGAGTTGTAAAAGTAGAAAGCATCGAAGTCAGTAAAGGAAATCTGGTCTATGTTGGCATGTATAAATTCCACATTTTGGATATTATGTTTGCTGGCTAGGTTGTTGGATATCTCGACCAGTGATTCCCGCTGTTCCACTCCATAGAACATCCCGCTGGTACAGGAGGCGCCGACAAGACAAAATTTTCCTGCCCCTGCACCGATATCGAGAACTCTGTCACCGGATTGTTCAACAAGATATCGTGCTGCCATTTCTGCCACATCCACTGGTGTCCAGTGGCGTCCTGCAAGTTCTTTTATGTGGGGCGGATAAATTTCATTGAATCTGCTGTCATCGATAGATATACCGGAACGTAAAAGTTTAAAGATCATTGCTTAATATTAACCTTGGCTGATGAAGTGTGGGCTTTGAGGGAATCCCCGGGATCAATTCGAACCTATTTCTAGAGTTCTCTGAGAAAATGGACCTTACCTGATTCGGGGTTGATTTCAACAAGTACTTTTCTGTGGTTCCCATATTCATAAATGTACCAGTGCGGGTGCTGGAGATCTCCCGCCGAATAAGATCTAAGGATATTTTCGCCAGTTTCCTTCGGTTTTTCCGGAAAATTATTGTCCATGGTATCCGTTGGTATTTTTGTTTCGCAATTTACGGATTTCTTTCCTCGGCTGCAACCTTCATAATAGTAAAAGGGAAAAATTCCTGCCGTTGTTCGCAGATAATAATCATAGCCTCGCTGTACCTAATTTCGGTTCTAAAGGATATTGGGCAGGCTTATTCTAAAGAGAGAACAATTACATTTATTAGGGGTAATTTTTTATAAACTCATCCGGATCAGAGTTTAAATGCTGAACTATTTATATAGAAGAAAAATAAATATTCAACTTTTTATAAAATTGATCATTTGCAATTATATAATTTCAACATTAAACAGTTTCAGTGCATTTTTTATTTTTTTTACAGCATATTCAATTTGCCCGAAGCTATGGGTTGCCATAAGGGAGAGCCTTATCATAGAACAATTCACAGCCACTGCTGGAGGAACAATTGCATTTACAAAAACACCTTCTTTCTCAAGGTAGTTTGTAATAAGAAATGTCTTATAATCGTCTCTAATATAAATTGGAATGATCGGGCTTTCCGAATTCCCCAGATCAAATCCTTCTTCCACCATAAGTTTCCTGGCATAATGTGTGTTATCCCATAGCTTCTCAATTAGTTCTGGTTCATTTTGAACGATATCTAATGCCGCAATTGCACTCGCGACCGAAGCGGGCGACATGCTTGCACCAAATATTAAAGATCTAGCGTGATGTTTAATATATTCTATCGTTATACGATCAGCAGCAACAAACCCTCCCAGAGATGCCATCGCTTTGCTGAAGGTTCCTGTGATTAGATCGACCTCTTTTGTCAAACCAAAATGAGATGCAGTTCCGGCCCCCTTAACCCCTAATACTCCTAAGCTATGGGCATCATCTACCATAATTGTTGCGTTATATTTCTTCGCCAGGAAATTAAGAGCAGGTAATTTAACGATATTACCTTCCATACTAAAAATACCGTCAACGACTATTAATTTAATGGCTTCAACAGGTAATTTTCTTAATTTCTTTTCGAGATCCTCCATATCATCATGGGCGAATTTGAATACTTTTGATTGCGAAAGACGACAGCCATCAATAATGGAGGCATGGTCATAGGCATCAATCAACAAATAATCAGAACGTCCGGTCAAACATGAAAGTAACCCTACATTCACCTGATAGCCGGTACTAAAAACCAGGGAATCTTCTTTTCCTAAAAAATGTGCTAATTTTTGCTCCAATTCAAGATGAATATCCAAATTTCCATTTAAAAACCTGGAGCCAGCACAGCCCGTACCATATTTATCTATGGCGTTCTTTGCAGCCTCCTTGATTTTTGGGTGGTTAGTGAGTCCCAAATATGAATTAGATCCGAACATCAATATCTGTTTTCCGTTTCTAGAGACTTCATTGTTATTTTCCGAACCCAAGGTTCTAAAATAGGGGTAGCTTCCAGCTTCCTTTAATTTATTTATATATGGCAAATTGGAAACTCTTTTAAAAAAAAGGTCATTCATCTAATTTCAGTTGCTTAAATCTTATTAATTATATTCAAATATCTTAACAGAATAATTTTATCAATTCCCTGAAATTCTAATCTAAGTTTGTCAAAAATTTAACGACATACAAATTTAACGACATACAAATCGGCATTCAGTGTAATATGCTCTTATATTTTGGCATGAAAGAAATCAACATACCTAACAACATCGGTCGGATAGCTTACTTATATCTACATGCCATCTATGGTTAGTAAATTATAAAAAAATAAAATACACTCTATCTTAGCTATTTACAGAAAAAGCAATATTCCAAATAAAATAATAAAAACTATTACTATATACATGAAGATTTCTGTCGATGCATGTTTTTCATATTTCCGCCAAAAGGATGTTTGCTTTGATTTAGTTTCGCGCATCATTCCAAATATTTGATTCAAAAATACAAAATTTTTAACACGTTTTAATGGATTGTACAAAATTATTGTTTAAAAAAAATCATTTAAAAGAAGGAAATTCTGAATTTATATCAGATTTTTTAAATTTAATCTTATCTTTAGGTGAGTTTTTGAGAAATAAAGATTTTTCAATCATTTCACAAAGTATTAAAATATAATATATTTCTAATAGATCATTATGTCAAACAGATCAAAAATTGTTTGGACAAAAACAGATGAAGCTCCGCTATTGGCGACTTATTCGTTTTTACCCATCGTCCAGGCGATTACCGCTACAGCTGATATCGGCGTCGAATTGAGAGATATCTCTTTGGCAAGCCGTATTCTTGCTAGCTTTCCAGAATTTTTAAAAGAAGATCAAAAAATTGCTGACGCTTTGGCCGAGTTGGGTCAGTTGGCAACAACTCCGGAGGCGAATATCATTAAATTACCCAATATATCAGCATCGATTCCTCAATTAAAAGGTGCCATTGCTGAATTGCAAAAAGCGGGCTACGCTATTCCAAATTATCCCGATGAAGCCACAACAGATGACGAAAAGTCAGTCAAAGCTAAATATGCAAAGGTACTTGGTTCGGCGGTAAACCCAGTGTTACGTGAGGGGAACTCCGATCGTCGTGCACCTAAAGCCGTTAAGAATTATGCTAAAACACACGCTCATAAAATGGGGGCCTGGTCCAAAGATTCCAAAACGAAAGTAGCCTCGATGACTTCAGGCGATTTCTACGGTTCAGAGCAATCCGTAACTGTTGAAAATGCTTGTCAATTTAAAATTGAATTTGTTGATGCACATGGTACAGTAACAGAATTGAAGGGACTTTCTCCATTAAAAGCGGATGAAGTGATTGATTCTTCCATATTAAGTTTAAATGCGTTAAAGGCCTTTGTTGCAGATGCAATAGCAGAAGCTAAAACAGCGGGTGTACTGTTGTCTGCACATTTAAAGGCGACAATGATGAAGGTTTCTGACCCGATTATATTTGGTGCCGTTGTTGAAACTTATTTTGCAGATGTTTTCGCACAATATGGTGATCTGTTCAAAGAACATGGTATCAATAAAAATAACGGCCTGGGGGAGGTATATGCTAAAATTGCAGGCCACGCACGAGAAGGCGAAGTGAAAGCCTCAATTGATGCTACTATTGCAAATGGTCCTGCATTGGCGATGGTCAACTCAGATAAAGGTATTACAAACTTCCATGTTCCTTCGGATGTGATTGTCGACGCCTCTATGCCAGCAATGATCCGTATCGGAGGCAAGATGTGGAATAAAGAAGGTCAAGAAGAAGATACGATTGCTATGATTCCTGACCGTTGTTACGCAGGTGTCTATGCAGCAACTATTGAAGACTGTAAGGAGCATGGCGCATTAGACCCTAAAACGATGGGTTCTGTTCCAAATGTAGGTTTAATGGCTCAAAAAGCTGAAGAGTACGGATCACACGATAAAACTTTCCAAGCGGCAGGAAATGGTACTATCCGTGTGGTAGACGCTGAAGGAAACGTTTTCATGGAGCAAAAGGTGGAGGAAGGTGATATTTTCCGTATGTGCCAAACGAAAGACGCGCCCATCCAGGATTGGGTAAAATTAGCGGTAAACCGTGCTCGTCTATCTGAAACACCAGCAGTATTTTGGCTGGATAAAAACCGTGCACATGATCGAGAGATCATTAGGAAAGTAGAAAAATATTTACCAGAGCTTGATGCGACAGGATTAGATATCCGTGTCTTATCTCCAATTGACGCGACCAAATTCTCATTGGAGCGCATTCGTAAGGGAGAAGATACAATTTCAGTGACAGGCAATGTACTACGTGACTATTTGACGGATCTATTCCCTATTTTAGAAGTTGGGACATCTGCTAAAATGCTATCTATCGTTCCATTGATGGATGGTGGGGGTCTGTTTGAAACAGGCGCTGGCGGTTCAGCTCCTAAACACGTAGAACAGCTTCTTCAAGAAGGTTATCTAAGGTGGGATTCATTGGGTGAATTCTTGGCACTTGGAGCTTCATTGGAACACTTGTCCCAAACACAAAATAACCCGAAAGCTTTGGTATTAGCAGAGGCTTTAGATGACGCCACAGCAGAATTCCTGGCAAACGATAGGCCGCCAGCGCGTCGAGTGGGTCAGATTGATAGCCGTGGTTCACATTTCTATCTGACTTTATATTGGGCCCAGGCATTAGCGGCGCAAACTAAGGATACTGAATTAGCTGATAAATTTTCAGCTGTTGCAAAAGAATTGAAAGATAATGAGGTAAAAATCAATGAAGAATTGATCGCGGCACAAGGTAGTGCACAAAACATTGGCGGTTACTATTTCCCGAATGATGAGTTGGCCGCTAAGACAATGCGTCCTTCCGATACATTGAATAATATAATTGAGAGGATCTAAAGTAGAACCATTTCAATCCTTATTTATCTAATTCTCTGTTTGGTATTTTTTTGCTTATTATAGATAATATTCGACTTGGTACTATGATCTGAATCGAATATTATCTAAAAATAAAGAGCATAACATTTTTATTGATTTAATTGTCAATAGAGGTCTATTTCTTGATAAATCTTGATTTGACTGCTTTTCTTGTAAAGAGGGCGGCGAATAGGAATTTCCGACCAACCCACACATGTTGGAAAGTCCAACCTAGCGAGTTTTACACGCATTAATACATTTGTGAAAATACGGCCTATTATTTCTATGTTTGGTTAGGAGCTGAGTATACCAACCAGTATACTAAAACGAGGCTTAACGGTATAGTTAAGCCAAAAGAGTATCCCCGGAGGATACTCTAAACCCCATTTGCAGAGCATAGGGCAAGAAAAGTAGGGCTCTGCCCAACTTCTGCTTGCTCTATTGTATCGTCCTATTATAGGACATCACCACACATGTAACAGAAAGATTTCCTATAAAATATCTCCAAGTGTTCCTCCTCTAATCGCTAAGGTCAATTCCTCAGTAATATCGAATTTCGTCTCAAGCGTTGCAATTATACCAGAAATGGCAGATTTTGTTGTTCCAGTCACACTAACTATATAAGCCCTTTATATATGCAAGCTAAAATGACAAGCCTCTCCGGATTATTCGGTTGGTCTACTCTGGTTTTTCGAATAGAAATACACTACTGTAAAACTACAGGTGGATGAGATATTATCCTTAATATAAATTTAATAAACTGTGATATGATTCTTTGATTAGTTTTGTGGTATGAAACAGATGTCTGACCAAGAATTACTCTTCCTACTTCAGAAAGATGACCAGAGTGCTTTTTCGTGTCTGATGTATAGATATACGGAGATATTGGTTCGACATGTTTCAAGGAGGTTGAACTCTGTCACAGATGCTGCGGAAATTGTACCGGATATATTTTTATCCCTATGGAATAAACGCCGAGATATTTATACGGCAGAAGATTCACTTTATCCATATCTTTTTAAAGCGGCGAAATATGAGGTTATAAACCGAATGATAAAAAATAATCGTATGGTTGTTAACGAACAGCTCCTAGCACAAAGCTACAAGATTTCATACACTTCTTCTATCGAAGAAGATATGATAGCAGAGGAATTAAAGCAGATTTTATATCAAGCTGTTGAAAAAATGCCAGAAACGATGAAGACAATATTCTATCTGAGTAGGGAAGAGTGTTTAAGTGTAAAAGATATTGCTTTAACGTTGTCTTTATCCGAACAGACAGTGAAGAATAATTTGACTTCGGCCTTAAAACATCTCCGTTTTGTAATTCGTCGAAACCATTATTCTACCTTACTTCTGATAAGTTTTACAATTCATATTAATAATACTATTTCATAATAATTTCTTAACAGTACCTGTGTCACTTTTTATTGGTTATACAGGTGAATGGAAAAGAACAATACACAAAGTCAGGCAAAGGCTTTATTAAGAAAATATCTACATGGGGATTGCACACCTGAGGAAGAAATGAAGGTGTTAAATTGGTATCAATCCTTAGATAAGTTAAGTAATATAGATGTGTCCGATGTTGATTTTCAAATACAAGCAAAAAAAATCAAAAGGGACACCATTGAATCGTTAAGTCGGAAGCGAAATACTCCACTTCAGTTGCTGTTTCAAAGACATCGGTATTTCTTACGAATAGCTGGAATATTTGCTGTCTTTATTATACTAGGAATTATAACCTTTAACTATTATAGGTCATCACATATAAGTCAAACTCATGTAGCTTCAGCTGTTCATCCTGAAGCAAGAGATATATTGCTTCCAGTAGATAGCTTACCTTCGCTCAGGTTGCCAGATGGTCGGATTACCTATCTGGGTGGAAATTTATTGTTAAACGAGAAATCGATCGATGTATCGCTCATTAAGGAGGAAAATGGAACTATACTTTACAAAGTTCAACAAAATTCTAATGAGAAATATCTTTCTAGTTTAACCAGAGAAACTATCATATTTTCTAGCCCTAAAGGATATAAAAGTAAGCTTTTATTAGCTGATGGATCAACCGTATTTCTCAATAGCGGAGCTTCTCTGGAATATCCGATTGTCTTCAAAAAAGAATCTAGGAATGTCAAGTTAATTGGCGAGGCATATTTTGAAATTGCGCATGCTATGGATAGACCTTTCTATGTAGAAACCCAACAGGCCAAGATTAAAGTTCTTGGTACAAAATTTAATGTCAGGGCATATTCAGATGAGGTTACGACAACAACGAGTTTGATTCAGGGAACGATCCGGTTGATAACTCCAAAGAGTAATGTAATATTAAAACCAGGGGATCAGTATTCAACAAATGAAAATGGCTTTAGTATGTTAAATAAAGGAGTCGATCTGAGTGATGTAACCAGTTGGAAAGATGGATACTTTAGTTTTAATGATCCAAAAATTACAGATATTCTTGAGCAATTAGGACGATGGTATAACATTGAAGAAATCAACATTGTTAAGAATTCAGAAGAGAAAATAACGGGAACGTTTCAACAGAGTAACTCTTTACGCGACGTATTAGATCGGCTAGAAGAAGTAAGTGATATAAAGTTTGAAATTAAAGGAAGGAGGCTTATGGTCTTATAGAATAACGGTGTAATATCATTAACGAGCAGACCAATAAAAAGAGCCAAGAACAGGGGCAATCGTTCTTGGCAAAAAAGTGTTGGTCTTAACAAATAATTCATTGATTCGGAATTTTTATTATAGTTATGGGGGTAAATGAAAAAAACTACAATGGAGAAATTTTTGTATCTAACGCATCCTGCACTACAAACTGCGTAGCACCGATAGTTAAAGTATTGAACGATAATTTTGGTGTAGAAGAAGCCTTGATGACGGCAGTTCACGCAACAACTTCATCACAGAAAACGGTAGATGGCCCATCCTCAAAAGACTGGCGAGGAGGTAGAGCCGCTTCAAACAATATCATTCCATCGGCGACAGGAGCGGCTAAAGCTGTCGGGAAGGTCATTCCCGAACTTGCTGGTAAAATTACCGGATTATCGTTTAGGGTTCCTGTACTAGATGTATCGGTAGCAGATATTACTTTCCGACTTAAAACCCCGGCTTCTTACGAAGAAATATGCAATGCCGTAATTTATGCTGCAGAAAATGGCATGAAGGGAATTGTCGGATATACAAACGAAGATGTAGTTTCTACGGATATGATTGGGGAAACAAGAACGTCTGTATTAGATATAAAGGCAGGTATTTCATTATCTCCGACATTTGTAAAATTAGTTAGTTGGTATGATAATGAATATGGCTTTTCCAATAAAATTCTCGATCTGGTTGCACATATAGACAAGGTTTCTTCTAATTAAAAATTGCCTGAAGGAAATAATTTTATTGCTATAATAACCGAAAAAGAATTTCCTCTTTTTACTCTTGTGCCCTCATATAAAAAAATGAGTTTTACAAAATGAGTTTTACAAATAAAAACGTAATAATTACAGGTGGAAGCACCGGCATAGGACTTGCTACCGCACCCCTTACAGAAGGGATAAAAAAAGCATTGATTGATTTTTCCGCATTATTAAAACAAAAGTCCTTTTTCGATTTGTGGAAAAAGCATTTTTGACTACAATAAATACTAATTCGGCTACTTTTCTCAAGGAGCTTTAACACAATACGGCAAGCTGGATGTCATGGTAAATAACGCAGGTGTGGCCCGTCTTAGCCTCCGCACAATTAGACAGCCTTATTCCTGCTTCCAAAATTTCTACCTTAACGCAGGGTATGTTCGTGGGTTCCGTATCGGATAACTTTGATGAACGTATCGAGCAAAAAATATTTCACGCTGAAATTGTGGTGGACAATGAAAAGGTAGCAGCAGAAAGCAAATCCTATCAGCAAATACCAGAAATCCTTTCTTTTGTAGATGAACACGACGAGGATAAGATGAAAAAGCAAATTGAAAGCAATTACCGTCAGATAAAATCTGATGTGTTGAATATCGTTCAAAACGAAATGGAGCGCATCAAGAATGACCCGAATTTACAGCATTTGTTTTCGCAGTAAGTAACACTAATGAGTTTAAATTTCGAAATTTTGCAAATTTTATATAGACACAGTATAAATTACGGTGAAATGTCATTTTGAATGTTAGTTTTCCGTAATTTTGTGTATATGAAAAAAGTGCTCGCAATATTTTTTCTAACTACGTATCTTATTTCAACAACAGAGTTAGGTCAGTTGTTGAAATTTCCTATGTTGGTCGAGCATTATTTCGAACATAAAGAAAAAAGCCCTCAAATTTCCGTTATTGAGTTTTTGGCACTTCATTACGAAGGCAATCACCTTGAAAATCATCCGCACGATGATGATTATGACCAGGATCAAAAGCTTCCTTTCATTATGCACGGAACTGTATTGAGCTTTTGCTTTGTATACCCCCAACCGATTTTTTTTGAATCAATTCATAAAATTGATATACAAAGATCCTCTAAGGTAGTTTCTTTTGATGATTCGTTCGTTTCAAATCAGTTTCTCTCTGCTATCTGGCAGCCTCCAAAATCTTGTTAATTCTTCCTTTTTGACCGATTGATTTTTTGTAAATTCTTTTTGCACTTTGCATAAGGAAAGCTGTTTTATGCCGTTTTTGCAAATTCCTTTGAATGTAGGTTGGTATTGTACTTTGGAGAAAGAACATTGTATTTCTTTTCGATTTCTTCCACAGTAAAAAACATAACCCCATTGTATTTTGTGATAATCTATTGCATAGACTTTTCTTATAGTACGATTGTATAGAATTTCATCTTCAACTCCATTATTAGGGTATTCTTTATACGCTGCCTGATGAATTGTTGAAGTACAATTTTGTTATGCACTATACTCATAGAGGAAAGTGTTATACCATTATTATGCATTCCTATCTCCATAAAATCGGGGCTTCTTAGAATGTGATCGTCAATTGGTTAATCCTGTTATTTTTTACGATAGATACTGCCGTATCTACCTGTAATTGTATTTAATAATAATTTGATTAACAAGTAAAATTATGCTTACTAAAATCATTGAGTTTTCTGTAAGAAATAAACTCATTATAGGGCTTTTGGTCATAGCACTCATAGGAATAGGTGCTTACCAAACCACAAAACTGCCCGTTGATGCCGTGCCTGACATCACCAACAACCAGGTGCAGGTTATCACCATAGCACCTTCATTTGGTGCGACAGATATTGAACGCCTGGTTACCTTCCCCATAGAACAAGCTACTGGCAATATTTCCGGCACCAAAGAAATACGCAGCTTTTCCCGTTTTGGACTTTCGCTCGTTACCATTGTTTTTGATGATGGTATAGATGTTTATTGGGCACGGCAACAAGTATCCGAGCGTCTTCAACAGGTTCAAAACCAGATTCCCCAAGGGATTGGCACACCGGCATTAGGACCCATTTCCACAGGATTGGGTGAAATATACCAATACGTGGTCCGCCCTAAAAAAGGGTATGAACAAAAATATGATATTGCTGAACTACGCACCATTCAGGACTGGATTGTACGCAGACAGTTATTAAGCGTGAAAGGGGTTGCTGAAGTGAGTAGTTTCGGAGGCAAACTCAAGCAATATGAAATTGCGGTAAACCCTGATAAACTCAACGCCTATGGAATCAGCATCAATGATGTTTTTTCAGCTTTAGAAGAAAACAACCAAAATACCGGCGGCGCATATATCGAAAAAGGGCCTACCGTACTATATGTCCGGAGTGAAGGTCTGATTGGCACTCTGGAGGATATAGGCAATATTTCCATTGCCAATAAAAACAACGAAACACCTTTGTTCATCAGGGATATTGCCACTGTAAAGATGGGGTATGCCACCCGTTACGGAGTGATGACTTACAATGACCAGGGCGAAGTTTCCGGCGCCGTTGTGATGATGCTGAAAGGAGCAAACAGCAGCGAGGTTATCAAGAATGTAAAAGCAAGAGTAGACCAAATACAGAAAACACTGCCCGAAGGCGTCGTAATTGAGCCTTTCCTTGACCGTACCAAAATGGTTAACAATGCCATCAGTACCGTAGAGAGAAACCTGATGGAAGGTGCACTGATCGTGGTTCTCGTGTTGGTTTTATTCCTTGGAAATTTCAGGGCAGGACTACTGGTGGCATCGGTTATTCCGCTGGCCATGCTATTTGCCATCTGTATGATGAATATGTTTGGCGTAAGCGGCAATTTGATGAGCCTTGGTGCATTGGACTTCGGGCTGATCATAGATGGAGCCGTCATCATTGTAGAATCTGTCATGCACCAATTGTCCCACAATGCCAGGTTTCAGCAAATGACCAATTTATCCAAAAAAGAAATGGATACCACGGTAATTGGTTCTGCGGGAAAAATGATGAACAGTGCTGTCTTTGGACAAATCATCATTCTCATCGTCTATCTACCCATCCTAAGCTTGCAGGGTATAGAAGGCAAAATGTTCCGGCCAATGGCACAGACAGTAGCCTTTGCCCTATTGGGTGCATTTTTGTTATCGCTTACCTATATCCCAATGATGACTTCCTGGGTGCTGAGCAGGAAAATCAGCCATAAACACAACCTTTCAGACAGGGGTATGCGCTGTGTAGAAGCTTTTTACCAAAAGTTCTTGCTAAAAGCCATCCGAATGCCCAAGCGCATTATCGCAGTGGTTTCAATATTGTTTATTGTGGCAATTTTTGTGATGTCAAGGTTGGGCGGTGAGTTTATTCCATCATTGGAGGAAGGGGATTTCGCAGTAGATACCAGGGTTTTGACGGGAAGTAATCTGAATACAACCATTGAAAGTACCCAAAAAGCTGCCCATATCTTAAAAACACGCTTTCCTGAAGTGATTAAAGTAGTCACCAAAATAGGAAGTGGTGAGGTGCCTACCGACCCGATGCCAATGGATGCCAGCGATATGATGGTTATTTTAAAAGACAAGAGCGAATGGACATCTGCCAAAACTTTTCCGGAGCTATCCGAGAAAATGAGCAAAGCTTTGGAAGACGTACCCGGAATTACCGCAGGTTTCCAGTACCCGGTAAATATGCGGTTCAATGAACTGATGACCGGTGCAAGGCAGGATGTGGTATTGAAAATCTTTGGGGATGATCTGGATTCACTCGCAGCAACGGCCGACAAATTGGGCAAAATAATCAATACGGTAGACGGTGTACAAAACCTTTATATAGAACCTGTCACCGGAATGCCCCAGATTATCATTACCTATAACCGCCCAATAATTGCCCAATACCATTTGTCTGTAGCCGGTATCAACAAGGTAGTCAATACGGCATTTGCCGGACAAAGCACGGGTTTGGTTTTTGAAGGAGAAAAACGTTTTGATATGGTCGTAAAACTAAATGCCGATGTGCGGAAGAATTTGGAAGACGTACAGAATTTATTAATCCCTACACCTTCAGGCAACCAGATTCCCCTTTCTCAGTTGGCCGAAGTAAAGATAAAAGATGGTCCCAACCAGATTCAGCGGGAGAATACACAGAGAAGAATTATTGTCGGTTTCAACATAAAAGGTAGGGATGTACAAAGTATTGTACTGGAATTACAGGGCAAAGTAAACAAGCAGATAAAGCTTCCGGCCGGGTACTCCATTACATACGGTGGTTCATTTGAAAATCTGAACCAGGCAAAAAGCCGTTTAATGGTTGCGGTGCCTATTTCATTGGCCTTGATATTTGTGCTTTTATTTTTTGCTTTCAAATCAGTGAAAGAAAGTTTATTGATTTATACCGCAATCCCATTGTCTACCATTGGCGGAATTTTCTTTTTGGCACTTCGCGGAATGCCTTTCAGCATAAGTGCAGGCATTGGCTTTATTGCGCTGTTTGGCGTGGCCGTTTTAAATGGGATTGTATTGGTGGCCGAATTTAACCGTTTAAAAAAATCAGGAATTAAAAACATTGTCCGCATAGTGGTGGACGGAACCGAATCCCGCTTACGTCCGGTACTGATGACCGCATTTGTGGCTTCATTGGGTTTTATTCCGATGGCAGTAAGCAATGGTGCAGGTGCGGAAGTGCAGCGTCCGCTGGCAACAGTAGTTATTGGCGGATTGATGGGCGCTACTTTACTCACGTTATTTGTGCTTCCCTTATTGTTTGTCGCATTTGAAAAAGGGCTTAGACTGAATATATTCAAGAAAAAAACACTCACGTTATTGATTGTTTTAACAGTTACTTTAATGGGAACGGGTTCTGTAAATGCACAGGAAACAATCACATTGGACAAAGCGATTGCATTAGCGGTTCAGAATAACCAAAATCTAAAAACGGAAAACCTAAGAGCCGATTATGCCAAAGCGATCATCAAAACTTCGGCAGATATTCCTCAGGCCAGCATCACGGCTGATTATGGGCAGATCAACAGTGCATATAAGGATACCAAGTTCGGAGTTGCACAGAATATCGCTTTTCCAACGGTTTATAAAAGGCAAAAAGAGTTATTTACAGAGGAATGGAAATACAGTTTGCTGAATGTATCCCTGAAAGAATTTGAATTAAAAAAAGCGGTCACCCAAACGTTTTACAACATCCTGTTCTGGCAGGAAAAGGAAAAGCTGCTACTAAAGGCCAATTCATTATATGCCGATTTTTATGCCAGATCTTTGTTGCGCCTACAAAAAGGAGAAAGCAATGTTTTAGAAAAAACAACGGCACAAAATCAAAAGGCTGCCATCAATATCCAGTTGAAACAGGTACAGCAGGAATTGGAAAAGGCGAAGTTGCAGTGGCAATGGTTGTTAAATTCGGATACGGTTTATAAAGTGGAATCTTCTGAAAAAATACTCCCGTTACAGGTTAATGAAACAAATAAAAATCCCGTTTTAGAAGTTCTGGCACAGCAGAAAAATATTGCAGCGAGCCAAACCAAAGTAGAAAAATCCAAATTGTTGCCCGGTTTGATGATTGGTTATAATCTCAACAGTTTCAAAGGAACCGGTGCTGATGATAAGCTGTACAATGCCTCTCCGCAATTCCATTCGGTACAGGTTGGTGTTTCTATTCCTGTTTTTTCACAGGCGCAGAGAGCGAGAGTCAATGCTTCTAAAATCACCGAAAGTATTACAGAAAACCAATTGCAGGCTACAGGTGCTTATTTGCAGAACAGGTACAAACAATTCTTGGAAAGTTACCGGAGCAATCTAGAGATTGTAAACTATTATGAAAATGAAGGACTTAAAAGTGCAGATGTCGTTACAGAAACAATACAAAAGCAGTTCGTTAATGGGGAAATCAATTACCTGGATTTTGTGATACTCATTAATCAGGCCATCAACATTCAAAGCAATTATGCTGATGCTGTCAAAGCACTGAACGATACTATCATACAAATCAATTATATCAATTAAATTCTTATAACAATGTATTCATTCAATATAAAAAATAAAAGCCTGGGCAAGCTAAAAATGTTATTTCCCACTTTAGGAATATTGTTGTTGGTCCAATGCCAAAACAAACCTGAGGAAGCGGTTAAACAAGCTGTTGTAAATGAAAGCAACACCGTCGTGTTAACAGATGCCCAATTAAAGAATGCGGCGGTTGAAACGGTACGTCTTTCAGAAAAAAACATTGCTTCTGTTTTAAAACTAAATGGGAAAATAGATGTCCCGCCACAAAACCTGATTTCGGTAAACGTGCTATTGGGCGGTTTCTTGAAAAGTACCCGCTTACTGCCGGGAATGTATGTACGAAAAGGAGAAACGATTGCCGTTATGGAAGATCCACAATATATAAAGCTGCAACAGGATTATTTGCAGGCCAAATCAAAACTGCACTTTGCGCAACTGGACTATCAGCGACAAAAAGACCTTAACCAAAGCCAGGCCAGCAGCGACAAGGTGATGCAGACGGCACAGGCAGAGATGAATAACCAACAAATTATGATGAATGCCCTGGCGCAGCAATTACGTCTTATCAACATCAATCCCAATAGCCTGTCGGCGGATAAAATCACCAAAACTATTCCGGTTTACAGCGCAATCAATGGCTTTGTGAGCAAGGTAAATGTGAACATCGGGAAATACGTAAACCCTTCAGATGTATTATTTGAATTGGTCAATCCCAATGATTTGCACCTCAATCTGAAAGTCTACGAAAATGATTTAGATAAACTGAAAATCGGACAAAAACTACTGGCCTATTCCAATGCAGAACCCGATAAAAAATATCAAGGAGAGATCATTCTCATTAGTAGAAATGTTGGGGACGGTGGTATTTCGGAAGTGCATTGTCATTTTGAATCTCCCAGTGTAAGCCTATCCCCAGGCATGTATATGAATGCTGAAATAGAAGCCAAAACCACATTCGCCCATGCCGTTCCGGAAGAAAGCGTGGTGAATTTTGAGGGAAAGGATTACGTGTTTGTGCAAACCGCAAAACAAACTTATAAAATGCTACCCGTAACCGTAGGCGCAAAAGAAAACGGCTTTGTCCAAATTGTAAACGCAGACGATTTTACAGGTAAAAACATCGTTTCTAAAAATGCCTACACGCTTCTGATGAAATTAAAAAATACGGAAGATGAAGAGTAACATCATACAGCGCAAAAAATTGCAAACCCAAGTAGTTATTGGAGTTGAGCAACCGGGTTACAATTTCAAAGACTATCATATTAAGAACTCATTTATAAAATTAAAACAATGAAAAAGATTCTCTTGATACTCAATTTGATCGTCGTGTTCCATGCATTTGGTCAGACCACAATAAATAATGCAAAACAACAGGCTAAAGAGCAGCACCGGCTGATCCTGTTAAATTTTTCCGGTTCGGATTGGTGCGTGCCCTGCATCAAAATGCACAAAACCATTTTTGAAAATGAAACTTACAAACAAATGGCTGATAGTCTTTTGGTGTATGTAAATGCTGATTTTCCCAGGAAAAAGAAAAACCAACCGCTATCCCAAACCATAAAGGAAAATGAGGCTTTGGCGGAGCAATATAATCCCGGTGGTGCTTTCCCTTATACACTTTTATTGGATGAAGATGGAAAAGTATTGAAAACCTGGGAAGGCCTCCCAAAAGTTGGTGTGGAAGGATTTACGAACGAAATCATCACCCAATATAAAAAAGTAAGAAAATGACACTAAAGGAATTTCGCAAAACCGAAAAGCTGATGGGGAATGCTTTTGAAATCACCGTTGTGGGCGCAGATGAGATTGTAGCCCATCGGCAAATTGATTCTGCCATTGCGGAGATTAAACGCATAGAGCAGTTATTTACCACATATAAATCAGATAGCCAGACAAACCTGATTAATGACAATGCCGGGATACAGCCGGTGAAGGTAGATACCGAAGTTTTTAACCTGATAGAGCGGAGCCTTCGCATCAGCAGCATTACAAACGGTTTTTTTGACATCACTTACGGTGGGGTAGATAAAGGTCTGTGGAATTTTGACAGGTCAATGACCAAGCTCCCTGATGCTGAAACAGCGAAGAAAATGGTTTATCTCATCAATTATCAAAACGTACTCCTGAACAGGGAAAGCAGTACTGTCTATCTCAAAGAAAAAGGGATGCGTATCGGTTTCGGTGGTATTGGGAAAGGTTATGCCGCAGAAATGGCTAAGGACATTTTGCAAAAGCAAGGTGTGGGTTCTGGTATCATCAATGCTTCAGGCGATTTAACCGTTTGGGGTACACAGGCAAACGGCAAACCCTGGACGATAGGAATTGCCAATCCTGATCAGGCCCGGCTGCCATTTTCTTATCTGAACCTTACAGACACGGCTATTGCCACCTCGGGCAACTATGAAAAATATGTGAAGATTGGCGGAAAAAAATATTCACACACCATCAACCCCAAAACAGGAATGCCGATTACCGGGATTAAAAGTGTAACGGTTATCTGCCCCAATGCAGAGATCGCAGATGCGATGGCTACACCTGTAAGTATTATGGGCGTTAAGGCAGGATTGGAAATGATTAACCAAATCCATCAAATAGAATGCATCATCATAGATGATAAAAACAAAATATTCACTTCAAAAAATATCAATTTATTATGAGAACAAATAAGATAATTCTGTTAGGCGCTATCGGTACATTATTGCTTGGCTCTTGCACCACTGTGAAAGAGTATCAGAAGAACAAACTCAACGATGCCGAAATGATACTGAGCAATCGTACCATAGAAAGGACTGAACTGAACTTTCAATCATACCGTGAAGGTGCTTCCGGAGCCAATGCGGGGAAAAGTGGCGGAGGTTGCGGATGTAATTAAAATCAGTGAAATGCTAACATAAAAAAGAAAAATGAAACGAATATATATAAGTGCGTTAGGACTTCTTAGTTTTTATCAGGTCCAGGCACAGCAGATAAAAGAAGATTCTGCTTCGGTAAGAAAACTAAAGGTGGATGAAGTGAACTTAGTGTCGAGTTATTACAGGCAGGATGGAAACAATTCTGCGGTAACAGGCGGTATCGGAACAGAAAAGCTGACAGATATTTCCAATATCATCAATGTAAAACTCATCCGGTATGACAAGAAAAAACGCAAGCACACCTTTGTAGGAGAATTGGGTGTAGACCACTATACTTCAGCTTCCTCTGATAGGATAGATTTGAAAGCCAATTCTTCTGCATCGAGTAGTGACACCCGAGTTTATCCATCATTAACCTGGCAACTGGAGAATGAAGAAAAAGGGAATAGTTTTATGGCAGGTGTATCTTCTTCCACGGAATTTGACTACCAGTCATTTGGGGCAAATATTGGATTCTCTAAGAAAACAGCCAATAAAATGGGGGAATTTACGGCTAATCTTCATGGGTATCTCGATCAGGTAAAACTTATTGCGCCAATAGAATTGAGAACCTACGGAACAAAGGAAGACGCCGGAACAAAAGGTCGGAATACTTTCGCAGCATCACTTTCCTATTCGCAGATTATCAATGCCAATTTGCAGCTCGTATTTCTTGTAGATGCCGTTCAGCAAAATGGACTATTGAGCCTGCCGTTCCACCGGGTATATTTTTCTGATAATAGTGTACATCAGGAAAAACTTCCCGATAATAGGTTCAAACTTCCTTTGGGGTTCCGTGCCAATTATTTCTTAGGTGACAGGTTCATTATTCGTACCTACTACCGCTATTATACAGATAACTGGGGTATAAATTCCCATACTTTCAACATAGAAACACCCGTAAAATTATCTCCTTTTGTCTCGCTCAGTCCTTTCTACAGGTATTATACACAGACTGCGGTGAAGTATTTCGGTGCTTATCAGACACACAGCGAATCAAACGAGTTTTATACCAGCAATTATGATCTGTCCAAATTCAACAGCCAGTTCTTTGGTATGGGTGCGCGTTTCAATCTTCCTAACGGATTATTCGGAATCTCAAAATTCAATATGATTGAGATTCGCTATGGGCATTATACAAAAACAACGGGTATGAAGGGTGATATTATTTCGTTGAACCTCAAGTTTAAATAAAAATGAAATATCTATTCTTAGTATTCCTTGTATGCCCAACGTTACTTTTTTCTCAAAAGATGGAGGCAGACAGTAGCGTAATATCCCAAAAGACAGATCCTGTATATCAGTTTTCGGCAAAGAAGCTCATCATTCCTTCAGTTCTGGTATCGTATGGTATTTTAAGTTTAATGTCCGATGACTTGAAAAAGCTTAACCAATCGACCCGTTACGAGAGCATGGAACATATCTTGCCCGGAGCCAAGATTGACAACTATACACAGTATGTACCTGCTATTGCCGTTTATGGACTAAATCTGGTCGGTGTAAAAGGGAAGCACAATTTTAAGGATAGAACCATCATTTATATAACCTCACAACTCCTATCGGCAGCAATCGTTTTACCCACCAAACAGTTAGTTGGCGAGGAACGTCCGGATGGTTCCAGTAAGACTTCTTTTCCATCAGGTCATACGGCTACGGCTTTTTCATCCGCACATTTTATGTTCAGGGAATATAACGAAACCAATTTTTGGCTAAGTATTTCCGGCTACCCGATTGCTGCCATGACAGGCATCTACCGGGTTTTTAATGACAAACATTGGGTTGGGGATGTAATTGCCGGTGCAGGTATTGGCATTCTGTCTACAGAAATGGCTTATTGGTTATTTCCGACCATTTCAAAATGGTTTACCGGCAAAAAGAATCAGTCATCATTGGTTATTCTGCCCACTTATCAAACAAAACAATTTGGATTAGGAATTATTAAAATATTTTAAAAAATGAAAAAAGAAAATAAAAATCAGTTTACGGCAACCCACCGGATCTTACATTGGTCGGTTGCACTATTAATGTCTGTTTTATTTATTACCGGATTTTTACGGATGTACTGGATGAGCAAAAAAACAATTATTAATACCGTTCAAACCGGGATGCAAAGGCACAACATTTCCCTGGAAAAGGAACAGATAATATCTATGGTAAAAAGCATTCAAAAACCGATGTGGGAATGGCATGAATATGCTGCCTACATGATGGTTCTGGCATTTTTGGCAAGGATAGTTTATATGCTTGTAAAGGGAATTAAATTTCCTGATCCGTTGAAGAAATCCCAGTCGGTAAAGGAAAGAATGCAAGGATTTATTTATATCGTTTTTTACTTGTTTGTCGCCGTTTCTATCATTACGGGATTTTACCTGAAATGGGTAGATGGCCAATGGAGTGACCAGATATCTGCGATACACAAATGGGCAGTTTATTGGTTCCCGATATTCATTTTATTGCATTTTGGCGGAATCGTAATTGGTGAATTGACAAATAAAAGAGGAATCGTTTCCAAGATGATCGGTGGAGAATAAATAAATAATTCATATTAAAAAATAATTGGTAACCTATTAATTTAGTTATTCCGAAAGCAGTTTCAATACTTGAAACTAATCATCTAAAATTAAAAAATATGACAACCTATAATATTCCAAAACATCTCACAGGTCTTTCGGAAGAAGAGCTAAAAATTTCCCAAAATAAATTTGGTTATAACCACTCAGACAGTATAAAAAAGAATACCTGGTACAATATGTTATTGGCTATTCTCAAAGAACCGATGTTGCTTTTACTCATTGCAGTGGCTGTCATCTATGTGATTGTGGGCAATTATTCCGAAGCGGCTTTTATGTTGGGAGCAATCATAGCTGTTTCAGGTATCTCATTCTATCAGGACAATCGCAGCAAAAAGGCACTGGAAGCGCTGCAAAAACTGAACGAACCACTCAGCACGGTTATCCGAAATTCAAAAGTAATACAAATTGCTACCCACGAAATTGCCGTGGGCGATTTATGCATTACTGAGGAAGGAAAAATGATTAATGCCGATGGTGAAATAGTGCACAGCAATGATTTTTCCGTAAATGAAGCCTCTCTTACAGGAGAAAGTTTTTCTGTGTTTAAAAATCAGGATACCGAAGACAGAAAAATATATAGCGGTACTTTGACAGTTTCAGGACTGGCGGTTTTTAAAGTAGAAAAAATCGGTTCAGAAACCAAGCTGGGAAAAATCGGAAAATCCATTCAGGAGATTAAAGAAGAGCGTTCACCACTGCAAATCCAGATTACCAAATTTGTAAAATGGATGGCAGTTATTGGAATAGTGGTTTTTCTGATGGTTTGGGCATACAGTTTCTGGCAATCACGGAATATTATAGAAAGTCTATTGGTCGGGCTGACTTTGGCAATGTCCATTTTACCGGAAGAAATTCCCGTGGCTTTCACTACGTTTATGGCATTGGGAGCGTGGAAACTAATGCGTGAAGGTATAATAATCAAGCGTAGCAGCGTGGTAGAAACACTGGGAAGCACTACTGTAATTTGTACAGATAAAACCGGAACAATTACTGAAAACTCCATGCGACTGAAAGCCCTTTTCGATTACAAATCCAATCAGGTTTTTGACGAAGAACGTTTCAATGCACCCGAACTTTCCGAACTCATTGAGTTTGCGATGTGGAGCAGTGAACCCGTTCCGTTTGATCCGATGGAAAAAACACTTCATGAGATTTATGAGCAAGCTCAACCGAATGACCGACGGAAAGATTTTCAAATGGTGCACGAATATCCGTTGGACGGTAAGCCTCCGATGATGACGCATCTTTTTGAAAACCATTCTGGCGAAAGAATAGTGGCAGCCAAAGGTGCTCCCGAAGCCATTCTTGCTGTTTCCAATCTTTCGGAATACGAAAAAGACAAACTGCGTCAGCATATCAGTGATTTTGGCAAACAAGGTTACCGGATATTAGGCGTTGCCAAATGTTATTTTAAGGGAAACAATTTTCCCGAAAAACAGCAGGATTTCAATTTTGATTTTTTAGGATTTACTGTGTTTTACGACCCTCCTAAAAAAAATATCCAGCAAGTATTCAAGAAAATTTACGATGCCGGAATTAAAGTAAAAGTGATTACAGGCGACAATGCCGACACCACAAATGCCATTGCCCGACAAGCGGGTATTGTCAACCATACTCCGGCTGTTAATGGTGCTGAAATCATTCATCATTCCGAAGTAGAATTAATAGAGCTTTCAAAGACAACAACCTTATTTACAAGGATGTTTCCCGAAGCAAAGCTGGCAATAGTAAACGCTTTGAAGCAAAACGGAGAAGTGGTGGCTATGTTGGGTGATGGTGTGAACGATGCCCCTGCACTGAAAGCCGCTCATATTGGTGTCGCTATGGGAAACAAAGGAACAGAAATAGCCAAAGCAGCAGCCTCACTGGTGATTACCAACGATGATTTAGACAAACTCATTACAGGAATTGCTGCAGGGCGCCGGATTTACGCCAATATCAAAAAAGCTATTCAGTATATTATCTCTATTCATATTCCGATTATTCTCACCGTTTCACTGCCTTTGTTTTTAGGTTGGATTTACCCGCATATTTTTACGCCGGTACATGTTATTTTTCTGGAGCTCATTATGGGGCCAACCTGTTCCATTGTCTATGAAAACGAACCGATAGAGAAAAATGCAATGTTACAAAAGCCACGTAAAATGACAGAAACCTTTCTGAACCGGAAAGAATTAAGCATCAGCATTATTCAAGGCTTGATAATTACAGCAGGTGTATTATTCGTTTATCAATTTGCCGTTCAAAAGGGAAGTAACGAAGAAACTACAAGAGCAATGGTTTTTACTACCTTAATTTTTTCCAATATATTTTTGAGTCTAGCGAACCGCTCTCTCACTTATAGTATATTCGACAGCTTCAAATACAAAAACCGTTTATTTCCGGTTATCATCGGAGCAACGTTGGCATTACTTTTTGCCATATTGTATATACCCCGTTTTGCTGATTTCTTTAATGTAACCGGGTTGAACATCCCGGAATTAGGAATGTCGTATTTAATTTCGGCGGCTTCGGTTCTGTGGTTTGAGATGTATAAATGGATAAAAAGAAGATAATAAAGCAATGATTTTGCAATGCGAGATTACTTTTAAAACCTCCACAAAGGAAAATATGCCGTGAATATCGTAATTGGTGAATTGACAAATAAAAAAGGAATCGTATCCAAGATGATTGATGGAGAATAAAATAATTTAAACTAAACAATATAAATAACTACAAAAATGGAATTGGAAAAACATTATGTAAACAGAGTGGGTTGGCTAAGGGCGGCTGTTTTAGGCGCTAATGACGGATTGCTTTCCACCACAAGTATTGTAATCGGCGTTGCCGCCGCAGAGCCCAACCGACATGCTATAATTTTGGCAGCTTTGGCAGGAACCATCGCAGGCGCTATGTCGATGGCCGCAGGAGAATATGTTTCTGTAAGCTCACAGTCGGATACAGAAAAGTCGGACATCAACAGGGAGAAGATGGAGTTAGAAAAAATGCCTGAAATTGAACTCCACGAATTAGCAAAAATTTATGAAAAAAGAGGGGTAAGCAAAGAAACCGCAATGCTCGTCGCGAAAGAACTAACAGATCACGACGCTTTAGAAGCACATGCAAAAGATGAATTGGGAATAAATGAAATTACGATAGCAAAGCCTTTTCAGGCCTCCATAGCATCTTTTTTCTCCTTTCTTTCAGGTGCTGCATTGCCAATGATTCTCGCAATTTTTGCTCCAGAAAAAGATATGGTGTATTACCAATATGCTTTTTCAATTGTTTTTCTGATGATTTTGGGGGCTTTAGCGGCTAAAACCGGAGGATCCAACATTGGGGTAGCCGTCATGAGAATCTGCTTCTGGGGAACTATTGCAATGGCCGTAACTGCTATTGTAGGGCATGTATTTGGTGTAAATGTTTCCTGAGAAAGATGAATAACAAAATCAAATGAATATTCAATTTTAATATGAATGACAACTGAATATCGATGCAAATGTACTTAGAAAGAATAAAGAAGTATGTAGTCCGCCTATTTGAATTGCGGACTACACCGGATCTGTGCTACCATAATCTGGAACATACACAGACCGTTGTTAAAAACGCAACCGAAATGGCAGATTTTTATCATTTAAACGATAAGGAAAGATTTGTTTTGTTCGCAGCGGCATGGTTTCATGATACCGGTCAATTATTGGGGCCAATGGATGGTCATGAAAAAAGAGGGGCATATATTATGGAACAATTTCTACATAGCCAGAAAGTTGATCCCAGTACTATTGCTGAAATAAGCAAAGCAATTATGGCAACAGTGTTAAACGCTGAACCTGAAGGTTTGATCGAAGAGATTTTAAGGGACGCTGATGTATATCATTTAGGAACCCATGATTTTCGACAAATAGATAAACTTGTATGGAAAGAAACAGAGCAACGTACCAAGAAAAAAATAGCTGATAAATTACAAAAATCATTGGTCTTTCTCAATAAGCACCAATTTTATACCACTTATTGCAAGGACAGGCTCTTAGCCGGAAAGAATGCGAATGTGGCTTATCTCAAAAGTTTGATAAAGGCTTCTTAAGAATGCAAATAATTTTATTATTGAATATTTATGATTTAATACAAGGGAAACACTTTAACGAATAACCATTTTAAACTAGCTTTTAAATGAAAGATTATTGTAAAAATATAATAAGAGAATTAGATGATGAAATTAATGAGTTATCTGTCGAATTGAATGACTCTTTAGCGATATACGAAAAGGCTATTGGCTTAACTATAGAAAAAATAGCTGATTTAAAACAATTTGTAGTAAAAATTGGGTTTAAAGACATTAATGAAGAAATCCACTTTTTCAAAAATCTGAAACCTACCATTGTTTCAAAACTAATTTACTATAATGCCATTTATAAAATTGAAACTAAGAAGCCTAATGACGCAAAGGCTATTCGGAAATACTTTAGAGAAGAATTGAAAAAATTGAAAAGGTATTTTGACAACAATCTCGAATTTTATAAATACTACCGAACGAACAATTCCTTTGTCGATGAAAAGCTGTTTGTTCTAGGAAAACATGATATAAAATTAAGTTTGGACACTGTTTATTTTGAAACAGACCATAGATTTTCCACTTCCCACGATTATAAAGCTGCAAAGATTATTGCCAATGACCTGATACAACTCTATCTTGAAGATCAGCTAAATAATACTAATTATAATTGTAATCATAAAAAATCCAATAACCCACCTTTAAACTGGACAGGCAACAAAACCGCTTTAACCGAATTGATTTACGCCTTATATTCACAAGGGGTATTTAGAAATGCAGACATCAAAGTCATCGCCAAAACATTTGAAAGTACATTCAATATCAGTTTGGGTGACTTTTATCATACATTTATGGAACTTAAATCCAGAAAAATAAACCGGACGAAGTTTCTTGACAGCCTATGCGCTGCGCAACTCCCTGTGAAAAAGAAAGGGATTACCTTAAACAATATGCGTAGCCTTTTTTTCACTGATAAATAAATGTCTCCAGCTTTTGGGGGTAAGTCCATCATCTGATAAGACTCGTCTATCAAGTGATCTGCTTTTGCTGAAATATTGCGTTCTTGACGCTCGATTTCAGAAAGTATAGTACTCAATGAGAAATTCATATCCTATAAATTTTATAAGCGGAAAATTCCGCAAATACAAAATTTATACTTTAAAATGAATAAAAAGCCCAAGCTATGCCCAACTTGGGTAAGATTTTTCTATCCAAAGTGTAATAAAAGAAAGACATTAGACCCGGGCATACTCAATCAGGCTGTTTTGTATGGAGGGTTAATTCACTGTGCTGCAATCCCCATTCAATCATAGATTCAAGGACTGTTTTGAACGATTCACCCGATTGGGTCAGTTCATACTCCACCGTAATCGTAGTAGAAAAAGATACCGCAGATATTATCTCTTATCAAAAAAACAGGGCAGATAATGTGAAGCTGGAAATCGAAACTAATTAGAGGCGGGTGAGGCAGAATAGTGCAGGGATTATTGAAAGTGAAATGGAACGCATTAAGAATGACCCAGATTTACAGCGTTTGGTACTACAGGAAAAGTAGCCAATCACGGACTTGCTTTCACCAGGGGCATTTTTTACCCTGCAAAATAAGTATTCAATTGTTTTATTGAATATAAGGAGTGGTTTTTATACCTTTATGGAAACAGAAAATAAATATGCGATATTTCATTTTTTTATTGAATATAAGGAGTGGTTTTTATACCTTTATGGAAACAGAAAATAAATATGCGATATTTCATTTTTTTATTTGCCGCTATGCTGCTATTCAGCACTGGAATATCTGCACAGAAAAAACAGGAGTTTTATGAAATAAAAGTTTATCATTTTAACACCATAGAACAGGAAAATATTATTGATAAATATTATGAAAAAGCCTTTATTCCTGCCGCTCACAAATTGGGAATAAAAAGTATTGGTGTGTTTAAACCGATTGCAAATGATACGGCAACAAAAAAATACATATATGTAATTCTTCCTTTAGCTTCTGCAGAGCAAATGATTAGCATACCTTCCCAACTTGAAAGAAACGCTGACTACATGAAAGCAGGAGATGAATATATCAATGCCCCGTATACGACCCCACCGTATACACGATTTGAATCTATTTTTTTAAAAGCATTCAAAACAGCACCGCTGATGCAATTGCCTAAGCTTAGCTTACCGAAAGCAGAACACGTGTATGAGTTAAGAAGTTACGAAGGACATACTGAAAAGATTTATCGTAATAAGGTGCACATGTTTAATGAAGGGGGTGAGGTGCCTCTTTTTAAAAGATTAAACTTCAATGCAGTTTTTTATGCGGAGGTAATTACAGGCAGCCATATGCCCAACCTTATGTATATGACAAGTTTTGAAAACATGAAAGATCGAGATGCCCATTGGAAAACTTTCGGAGACGATAATGAATGGAAAACTTTGTCTGCAAAACCCGAATATCAAAAAAATGTTTCCAAGGCAGACATCATACTGATGAAGGCTACTGCTTATTCAGACTATTAAACCTTTCAGCTAAAACCCTACTTCCCTTATAATGTCCGTCTTCAAAGAAAAGTTCACCGGTATTGTGTTAAATTCTAAAGGAGGCATACTGGCATGAGATTAAAGTTAAAGAACAAAATAACACACAAAATAATGAAATGAGTAATTTCGATAACTATTTCGACAACCATTATATCCATAAAACTAATTGGCTTAGAGCGGCAGTCCTTGGTGCAAATAATGTTATATTATCAGTGGCCAGCATTGCTATTGGTGTAGCTATGGCCATTGACTTTTGCTACGTGTCATTAGTGGTCATTGTAACAAAGACAAAGTAACCCTAAAAAATATCATGACAAGTTAAAAATAAAGCGACTAACAAACAATGGAAAAAGCATTAAAACCAGAAGATATTACAGACTTATTTTTGGAATACATAAACACAGGAAATATTGATGGACTAATATCAATATATGAAGATGACGCTGTTTTAATTACAGACAGAAATCACTCATTTGCTAAAGGTAAAGTAGAAATAGGAGATTTTTACATTTCATTATTGGTTGATAAACCTATATTTGAAAAAGGTCAACAGCGACCAGCAATTATCAATGGAAATTTAGCGTTGACTTCATCCAGACTTTTAAATGGATTTGTGACTGCCGAAGTTGCGCGACAACAAAATGACGGAACTTGGAAATGGAGTATTGACCAGCCAATTATTGCTATTGAGAAAGATGAAAAATAGAACAACGAACCGCTAACAGGGTATTTGCAATAGTGCGGCTTGACATTAAATGCTCGACTTTGGTAATTCTATTTAACTTTAGGACAAAACTCGGCTGACGGTTCGCTATTTCCGCACCATCCCAAATTCTAATTTTAAAATATGACAGATTCAAATAATAAAGAGATTAACTATACATCATTAGATATTGCTATTAAAAGAAGTAATGACTTAGAAAAGGATTTACATCTTAATCCTCAAAACATAGAGTTTTAACTGGAGATAGACCTACTGGGAATTTGCACATTGGACATTATTTTGATTCATTACAAAATAGAGTTCGTTTGCAAGATTTGGGTGTGGAAACCTATATTTTAATTGCAGATTATCAAGTATTAACTGATAGAGATATTTTTCAGGATATTTCTAAATTCGTTACAGAACTTACTTTAGATTATTTGGCTTGTGGATTAGACCCTTTAAAAAATAAGACACATATTTTTTCCCCATAGTCACATACCGGAACTTAATCAACTAACGATACCATTTTTATCATTGGTTTCAAATGCAGAACTTAATAGAAATCCCACTACAAAGGAAGAAATTACAGCTTCGGGTCAAAGTGTTATCAATGCCGGAATGTATACATATCCCGTTCATCAGGCGGCTGATATTTTATTTTGTAAAAGTGATGTTGTTCCTGTCGGGAAAGACCAACTCCCTCATATTGAAATGGCAAGAACAATAACAAAAAGGTTTAATACGAAATTTAAAACAAATGTTTTTAAAGAACCGATTGGTTTATTAAGTGAAACTCCTGTGATTTTAGGAATAGATGGTTCTCAAAAAATGAGTAAGAGCAGGAATATTCCATCCCATTTTTTTTGTACTTTTGTAATTGATTTACAAGGAAATTCGAAGAATTTGAATGCGATGAGCACCATTACTAAATCGTTACCGACAACGATAGATCGCCTCGTAAGCTGTTATTTATAAGCTACTTTAGCTTTTTCTAACGTTTTTTTAAAAAAATAGTAAGCAAAATACTATCTTATATTCATAAAAAGATAATATTTTGTAAACATAGGATCATTTTTATTTTTTTATTTTGGTGATAATGAGTAATATGATTTTATATCGCCTTGTTTTTATAATCCTATTTGGTCTTAATATCATTTTTCTGTCTTGCGATAATACCGACCACACCATCAAAATGAAAGGTTCAGATACGGAGGTCAATCTCGCCGTTAATTTAGCCGAAGCATATAACCAAACGGACCCTACATTCAGTATGGCCATTTCAGGCGGAGGCTCGGGACTCGGTATTACTTCGCTATTAAATGGACAAGCAGATATCGCCAACTCATCACGTCCCCTGACCGAAGAAGAACTGGCGCTCTTCAAAAAGAACAATATGCCTTTAAAGACTGTTGTTTTTGCCGAAGATGCCACTGCATTTGTCGTTCACAGTGATAATCCCATCACGGAGCTGGACGTAAATACACTATCAAAAATCATGAGTGGCGAAGTCGAAAACTGGGAATCAGTAAGCGGACAGCATGTTCCAATAAACATATACGGCAGGCAGAGCAGCTCAGGTACTTACTCATTTATTCGCAAAAAGCTAAAAATAGCCTATAGTCAAAAGGCGAAGGAAATGACCGGAAACGCACAAATTCTGGAAGCCATCAAAATTGACAAGTCTGGTATCGGTTATGTCGGGGCTGGTTATATTTCGAAGAAGATTCAAGACAACAATGGAATCAAGGTATTGAAAATCAAAAACAACGTGGATTCCATTGCCATATCCCCATTAGACCCAACAGCTATAAAAAACAGATTATACTTCTTTCAACGCCCCCTCTATCAGTTTATTCCCGAAAAATCATGGAGCAAAGTGCTTTCATTTATTCAATTTGAGACAAAGGGTGAAGGGACTAAGATCATCGAAAACTCAGGTTATTACCTTATTCACTAAAATAACATGCAGTACAAACAACGAATAACTATCGATAAGATCGCCAAAATCGTATTCAAGTCCACAGGATATTTGGTACTTGCGCTTCTGGGCGGTATTTTCTTTATGTTGCTATACAATGCTATTGCTTTCTTTCTGGAGGTTTCACCGCTGGATTTTATTACAGGAAGCCAATGGAACCCCACAGCGACAGAACCCGCTTACGGTATTCTACCCTTAATTGTGAGTACGTCGATTGTCTCTTTGGGTGCCATGTTGATTGCCATTCCACTTGGTGTGGGGACCGCTGCTTTTATTTCTGAATATGCAAGTCCCAAGCTCAAAGCAATTTTAAAACCAACGATAGAAATGTTAGCAGCCATCCCTTCGGTCGTGATCGGTTTTTTGGGCATTGTACTCGTCGGTCCTGGCATAGCGGACCTAAACAATCTGCCCAACGGACTCAATGCTTTAAATGGGGCAATATTACTTGCGGTTATGGCTCTTCCAACCATCATCACCATCTCTGAAGATGCCATACACGCTGTACCGCAAACCTACCGTGAAGCAAGTTATGGCCTTGGAGCATCCCGTTGGCAGACATTACGCAAAATTACGATTCCAGCAGCAGCACCAGGAATTATTGCCGCAATCATGCTCGGACTCGGTAGAGCAATCGGTGAAACAATGACCGTATTGATGGCTACTGGCAATGCAGCAATCTTTCCAAAAGGATTTTTTGATTCGGTTAAAACTATTACCGCAACCATTGCTATTGAAATGGGCGAAGTCCCTTATCAGACCACGCATTACTACGCCTTGTTTGCCATAGCGATTGTCTTGTTCTTTATGACACTGGTGGCCAATCTGATTGGTGAATATTTTATCAACCGCTTTAGAAAATACCATGCTGCATAAATTCAAAAAACTGACACCAATCATCGAATGGGGGACATTACTCCTGTCCACAGGGCTTGTCTGCTTTTTTTTATTCGTGATCCTATACGATATCTTTACGAAAGGTTCCCATGTATTATCCTGGGAATTTGTATCCAAACTGCCGATCAACGGCATGACACAAGGTGGTATTCTGACACCCATTATCGGCACGGTATTCCTGACATTGATTACAGCAATATTCTCTATTCCCTTTGGAATCTGTTGTGCCATTTACCTCAACGAATATGCCGAAAACACCTGGTTGACCCGAACCATCCGTGCATCCATCCGTAATTTATCTGGCGTACCCTCTATCATCTACGGCCTGTTTGGGTTAGCATTATTTGTTCAGGCTCTAAATTTTGGCACTTCAATTTTGTCTGCTGGATTGACCTTGGGCCTGCTCTCTCTACCTTATATTATTACAACAACCGAAGAGGCTCTGCTGCGTATCCCAAGGAGTATGCGGGAGGCAGCATTGGCAGTAGGCGCTACCAAGTTTGAATCGATCAAAGATGTCGTACTTCCCGCGTCTTTGCCCGGAATACTTACAGGTATCGTCCTGACACTTTCCAGGGCTGCCGGAGAAACAGCTCCAATCCTATTCACAGGTGCAGCATTTTATATCACCAACTCCTTTGGCAATCTCAATCAAGAATTTATGGCACTGCCTTATCACCTATACATGCTGTCTACGCAGCATCAATCCATCGAAGAGGTCAGACCAATTGCCTATGGAACCGCATTGGTACTGATCATTGTGGTCTTCCTCATGAATTTAACAGCTTTCTATATTCGGTATAAGTTTAGAAATAATGAAAAGTAAATTGGTTGCTGAGCATCTCAACCTATGGTTCGGGAGCAAACAGGTGTTGAAGAATATCAATATCGAATTCGAAGAAAATAAGGTTACAGCCCTGATCGGGCCATCAGGATGTGGCAAGAGTACTCTTTTGCGGAGTTTTAACCGTATGCACGATCTCTATCCAGAGGCCAAAATCGAAGGACATATCAAGTTGGACGGTCACGAAATCTATCAGAAAGATGTTGAGGTAACCGATCTACGCAAACGTGTTGGCATGGTCTTCCAAAAAGCCAATCCTTTTCCAAAAAGTATCTATGATAATATCATTTATGGCCTCAAAATCAACAACCTGATTGCTGACAAAGCAACTGTACAAAAAGCGTTGGAAGAAGCCTATATCTGGGAAGAGGTGAAAGATGATCTAAAGAAGCCTGCCACACGGCTTTCCGGAGGGCAGCAACAACGGCTCTGTATCGCCAGAGCGGTAGCGCTACGTCCTGAAATTATTTTGATGGACGAACCCTGCTCAGCGTTGGATCCTGTGAGTACCCTGAAGATCGAGGAACTTATTCACCATCTGAAAAAAAAATATACTATTGTTATCGTCACGCACAATATGCAGCAAGCACAACGTGTCGCCGACAAAACTGTCTTTATGTATCTCGGGGAGATTATTGAACAAGGAGATACGCATCAGATTTTCAACAATCCGCAACACGAAACCACTCGTAATTATATCAGCGGGCATTTCGGTTAGTTTAATCCGGCGATCTAAACTTATTATTAGAGATTTTGAAACCATTGGCCATCCCGATTGGAAAATCGATGACCATTCAATTCGGATAATTTTGACTAATTGAATATTACGCTGAGAAGTCAAAAATTCAATTTTCTTAGTTTTTATGCTTTCATTCAAAATGGTCAATTCCCCCAGGAATCACATAGTCTCAATGATCGTAATCTCCAGATAAGATTTTGAATCTAGATCAGATTGAAAAAAATGCGCATGAGAAAAGGTATATAATAGGATATGCTAATGATAGACTCAAAAAAATCATTGAATATTCACATTTATCATTATCTCAATCAATCATAAATGTCTTTTGACCAAAATTGAAGTTTTACTAACTGTTTTTGATAAATCTTCGATTAAAAAATAGAATTTAAAATCTAGATTGAATTGATTTTTTTGTAGTTTAATTTATTTGTTTTCAGTGGTTTATATTTTTTTTATTCTTGATTTTTTGATTTTAAAATCCATATGATATACCCGGCAATATCTCTTTAGTTAGCTTTGGAAAGCTAAAATTTTATGAAAAAGTTTATGAAAAAGTTATCGAATCATTTAGTAAATGGATGCAAGGCTCTTGAGCCAAATCGCTCACGAGCCAAGCTTAATTTTTTTAAGTATGCAGCTAAAACTGATCCTCCTTTTTACATTAACCATGTATTCGAAAATGTGCCTTCAAATCCATTTATTTATGATAATGTAAGCTGTTATTCTTACGGTTATGATATTAATAACGATTATGGAGGTGGCTTGTGCACTCATCTTTTACCTATTTTCCGTTGGTTTTATAAGGGTAAAGTACTTGAAAGTAATTCTACGATAGCAGGAAATATAGGCAGAACTGTCGAACAACAAGGTCCCGTTTTTAAAACGAAATAACACTATCAATATAATTAAATTAATGAAACCATGAATTTATTAAAACGTTTTGCAGTTTTATTTCTCTGCTTAACTACATTTTACAGCTGTAAGACAGAGGACGTAGATACAGGAGTTTTTGACTCAGGTAAACAGGTAGAATTTTCAGACTATTCGCCCAAAACTGGAGCAATGAGAACCCGTTTGTTCATTTATGGGCAAAATTTTGGTACTGATCTTTCTAAGATCCACGTTTCGATTGGCGAAAATCCCCTCACGGTAATTGGCAGTGATGGTAAGCAGATATATTGTATGTTGCCGTCACAGGTCGGTTCGGGACAGGTTAAAGTACGCATTGATAATGGTGCGGGTACAGATCATACATTTAGTGATCCCTTTGTCTACAAAGCTACGCAAACAGTGGGAACTCTTGTTGGGGGAGTAGATGAGAAAGGAAATTCGTCCATTGTAAATGGCTCATTTGATATAGCACGTTTTGGAAATCCGAGCTATATACTTTATGAACCTAAAGAAAATAACTTGTTTGTTGTCGAAGCAGCAGCTGCAGTTCGTAAAGTTGATTTGAACGAACGTATGGTTTCGACGTTGATTACCAATGGTCAGGCTTATTTCAGTAAAATACAGACTATCTCCTTAAGCTTTAACAATGATACTTTGTATTTGGTAGATGATAATGGTAAATCCGATAAAAGTCGGGTCGCTATTGCCTATACATTGCGTTCGGAAAATTACCGTCGTGTACACCCATATATATACGATCGTACGAGTTACAACTGTGCACAGCATCCGGTTGATAACGTCATGTTTTTTAATACATATTGGGGCGGTGGTATACAAAAGGCTTATCAAGATCCCGTAACAAAAGAGTTAACCTCGAAAGAACTGTTTCTGGTAACCGGAAGTGGAAATAATGTGGGACCTAATATTTTTTTCCATCCATCGGGCAATTATTGCTATTTCATGATACAACGAGCCATTTGGAAGAGCAGGTATAATTGGGTGACTAAAGAACTTGAAACCCCTATTCTTTTTGCGGGGCAGTATACGAGTACGAATGATGATGTGGATGCGGTAGGTACTTCGGCCCGATTTGGCTATCTGCGTCAAGGTGTTTTTGTGAGAAATCCGGATTATGCTGGTCAGGAAGATGAATACGATTTTTATGTTTGCGATATCAATAATCATAGCATTCGAAAAGTGACCCCACGCGGTGAAGTGACGACTTTTGCAGGTAAGGGAAGCCCTACTCCGGATGGTAGTAAGAATGGTTATATCGACGGTGATTTACTAAAAGAAGCCCGTTTCAATAAACCGAATGGTATTGCATATGATGAAGAGCGCAAGATCTTTTACATTACCGAAGAAGATAATAAGCGTGTCAGAACAATTAAGACAGAATAAGAGATATAGTTAAAATTATAGGATCAATTTATTAACAGGCAATCTATTTAGATGCTGTTGAACAAGAGCTGTTCTAGCGCCTATTATATTGCTGAATCAAAAGGTTATATGAAAAGTGTAATATTAACCATGTTGTGGCTATGGGTATATATAGTCCCGCTATTTGCCCAACAGGAAAAAATAGAAGTGATGGGAAAGGTCACGGATATAAAAAGCGCTCCATTATTGGGTGTTTCTATTACAGTAAAAGATCAGGCGGGTCTGGGTGTTACTACGGATGCTGAAGGAAATTATAAGATGAAAGTGAATCGGTACCAAACGTTGGTCTTTTCATCGGTAGGATACGAGAAAAAAGAGGTCTTGGTAAAAGATAAATTGACTATCAATGTTATGTTACAGGAATCTGAATCCAACGCACTGGAAGAAGTAACCATCACTGCTCTCGGTCCCCAGAAAAAAGTAACGGTAACGGGTGCAGTGACAACCGTAGATGTAAGTACTTTGAAAACACCGTCTTCGAGTATCACCAATGCACTGGCGGGTAATGTAGCGGGAATTATGGCGATGCAGTCTTCTGGACAGCCTGGTAGCAATGCGTCTGAGTTTTGGATCCGGGGGATTTCCACCTTTGGTGCCGGTACAAGCGCTTTGGTACTTGTGGATGGTTTTGAACGTTCATTGAATGAAATCAATATCGAGGATATCGAATCATTCTCTGTATTGAAAGATGCATCAACTACAGCAATTTATGGTTCACGCGGCGCAAATGGTGTGGTCTTGATCACAACCAAACGCGGAAAGAGCGGAAAAGTTTCGATTAATGGCAAGGTGGAAGGTACATATAATACTCGCACTTATACACCGAAATTTGCGGATGGATTGACCTATGCTTCGCTAATGAATGAAGCGCGTACCACACGCAACCAAGCACCTTTTTATACGGAAAGTGATCTTAGTTTAATCCGTGAGGGATTGGATCAGGATATCTATCCGAATATCGATTGGATGAAATTATTGTTAAAAGACGGCGCATATACCAAGCGGGCAAGCCTCAATTTGGATGGTGGTGGTACAACTGCACGCTATTTTGTGTCCGGAAGTTATATTGACGAAGGGGGAATGTATTCGACAAAAGATGCGTGGGAAGGTTACGATACAAATGCAAATTATAAGCGCTGGAATTATCGTACAAACGTGGATATGGACATCACCAAGTCTACATTGTTACGTATAGGGGTGAGTGGTTCCTTGGATAAACAAAATCTTCCGGGTGCTACCTATAATGAGATTTGGAATTCATTAATGGGTCAGAACCCGATCTCTGTCCCATTGCGGTATTCAAATGGCAATATGTCGTCGCGTGGATCAGGAGGCAAAAATAACCCGTGGGTATTAATGACCCAAATGGGCTATATCGAAAACTGGAACAACAAGATCCAGACGAATGCGACGTTGGAACAGAATTTTGATTTTCTTACCAAGGGGATGAAATTTATCGGACGTTTTGGGTTCGATACCAATAACAAGAATTACATCCGTCGGGTGAAATGGCCTACAGGTTATCAGGCGGAGCGCAATCGTGGTAATGCAGGCGAGGTTATATTTAAGGAAGTCGTTGCGGAGCAATTATTAAAACAAGAGTCTAGTGCCAATGGCGACCGATCGGAATTTTTGCAGGCCGAACTGCATTATAACCGGGACTTTAAAGATCATAAACTTGGTGCCGTTATCCAATATAGTCAGGATAAACAGGTCAATACTTCCAGTTACGGTACAGATATTATGCAAGGTATCGAACGCCGCAACCAACGGTTGGCAGGTCGCTTTACCTATGGCTACCAATACCGCTATTTTGTGGATTTCAATTTTGGATACAATGGTTCCGAGAATTTTGCCAAAGGGCACCAGTTTGATTTGTTTCCGGCAGTATCGGGTGCATGGAACGTGGCAGAAGAAACTTTTATCAAAAAGAATCTGATGTGGGTAAATATTTTCAAGATCCGTTATTCGTATGGTAAGGTCGGAAATGACTATATGGAGAAGAATGGAAAACGTATTCGTTTCCCATATTTAGCAACTTTTACTAATGACGAAAATACTACCAATGGATTTAATTGGGGAGATATTGAAAGTAATAACAGTTATAAGGGGTTGACATATAATCAGGTATCGTCAAATAGTGTAACCTGGGAGGTCGCAACAAAACATGATTTGGGATTAGACTTTTCGTTTCTGAACGATAAGATCGGCGGTACCTTTGACTTATTTCATGAACAACGTGATGGTATTTATTTGCAGCGTGACTATGTACCTGGTATTATCGGTATCAGTGGTTCTGCACCGAGCGCTAACGTAGGGTCGTCCGTCTCCAAAGGTTTTGACGGGTCTATGAAGTTTACCCAGCGATTTGGTGAAGCAAGTATTACTTTACGTGGTAACCTCACTTATAGTAAAAACAAAGTGCTGGAGGCAGATGAGCAATATAGCAATTATCCTTATACGACAAAGGCAGGTTTTCGGGTTAGGCAAAACCGTGGTTTAATGGCGCTGGGATTGTTTAAAGATTACGAAGATATCCGCAATAGTCCCACGCAAATGTATGGTCAGGTCATGCCGGGCGATGTAAAGTATAGAGATATCAATGGTGATGGTAAGATCGACGATAATGATATCGTACCGATAGGTTCAACACCATATCCGAATTTAATTTACGGATTTGGTTTGTCCGCAATGTGGAAAAATTTTGATTTCAGTGTGCTGTTTCAAGGTGCTGGAAATTCCTCTTTCTTTATCAATGGATTTACCATATATCCCTTCAGTCAGGGTGACTGGGGTAATATCTTGTCGGATGTACCAGAGTCTAACCGTTGGATATTGGGCGAGAATGAGGACGTAAATGCCGTATATCCGAGATTAAGCTATGGTAGTGATGTAGGTGCATCCAATAATTTTCGGGCTTCATCGTATTGGTTGCGCAATAGCACCTATCTAAGGATCAAGAATATGGATGTTGGGTACACCTTGCCAAAAACTTTTGTAAACCGTTATCATATCAATAATTGTCGGTTTTATTTTATGGGCACCAACTTGTTGACATTTACAAATTTTAAATTATGGGATCCGGAAATGAATAGTTCAAACGGACAGCAATATCCTTTGTCAAAGACATTTACCGTTGGTATGACACTTACTTTATAATGAGAATATCATGAAAAGAAAATATTTTTTATATGCCCTATTGGCAGGTTCAGCATTTGTTACGAGTTCCTGTAAGGATTACCTGAGTGTGGATCGTTTTTTTAGTGATACGCAAAGTGAAGAACGTATTTTTAACAACAAAGATTATACAGAGCAGTGGTTGGCAAATTGTTATAAACAATTATTGGATTTTAACCTGGAGATCGGACATAGAAACTATACCGTAAGTAACTTTTCGGACGATATGATCTTCAATGAGGGGAGTAACGGACAGGTATATCGGGCGTTTAAATTCGGAGAATATGATTATACGTGGCTAAAAGATTCTTGGTACCAGTCTTATGCCGGTATTCGCCAAGCTTCGATCATGATTTATGCCGTTGATAACAGCGGAAAGTTTAGTGTTGAGCAGGTCCGCGACTATAAAGCACAGGCTCGCTTTATCCGAGCGTATTTGTACTGGCTATTGTTGCGTAAATATGGTCCAGTGCCAATTATGCCAGATAAGAGCGTAGATTATGATGTTGAATATGATAAGCTTTCCTATCCACGGAATACCTATGATGAAGTGGTGGATTTTATATCATCTGAAATGGCCTTGGCAGCAAAAGATCTACCGATGAAGCGCGACAACCGGAATATTGCACGTCCTACAAAAGGAGCTGCACTAGCTACACGGGCGAAAGCTTTACTTTTCGCAGCAAGTCCGCTGGCTAATGGGAATTCAGAAATGTCGGACTTTGTAGATGATAAAGGTAATCCGTTAATTTCACAACATTATAATGAGGCAAAATGGGCAAAAGCTGCGGCGGCGGCAAAAGATGTGATGAATTTAAATGTCTATCGATTGTATACATCTAGTCGGCAATCAAAGGGTACTTCTGCTTATCCTGCTACAATCGCGCCGCCGTATCACGCAGAATATTCCACCCGTAATTTTCCGGAGGGTTGGGCAGATATCGATCCGTTTGAATCCTACAGGGCATTGTTTAACGGGGATTTGTACGCCTATGAAAATCCCGAAATGATCTTCACCCGTGGAGAAAACCAAACGGATGCATCTCATGGTATAATGGCACTTTCGCGCCACGAAATGCCGATATCCATCGGTGGATATAACTGCCACGGCTTGACGTTAAAACAGGCAGACGCTTATGAGATGAATGATGGAACGCCATTTGACCGGACGGCAATTCTTGCAAAATATGGTCAGGCGAATATGTTTGTGAAGAAAGACGAAGTCAGCAAATTTCAACCGTTATTGGAAGGAGTGTGGAAAGAGTTCGCTAATCGTGAGCCTCGTTTTTATGCTTCGGTAGCATTTAATGGTTCGTTTTTTGCAGGTGCCAGCGCCACACAAAATATTTCTTACCAGAATAAACAGGTCTTTTTATATCGTAGTCAGACTGATGGACGCATAAACGATAACAACTGGCAACCCACAGGAATCGGGATGCGTAAATACGTCAATCCAAACGATAATCTGACCGGTAGCGGTAAAATATTGCCAAAAGTAGAAATAGCTATCCGTTATGCGGATATCCTCTTGATGTATGCCGAAGCGGTCAACGAATTGAATGGATCTTACTCAATTCCTACATGGGATGGTTTGGGTACACATACCCTCAGTCGGAATGTTTCTGAAATTAAGTCAGCGATAGCACCTGTTCGTATCCGTGCCGGCGTACCTGATTATGATATGAGTATTTACAATGAGCAAGGCTCCCTTCGTCAGAAGATCAAACATGAAAGACAGATAGAGCTGTTGGGTGAAAACCAGCGGTACTATGACTTGCGTCGTTGGAAAGATGCTTTGGTGGAAGAGGGGCAGCAAATATACGGCTATAATACGTTGATGACGAAAGATAATGCGGAGCGCTTTTATGAAATTGTGCAGGTTCCTTTGTTGCAAACTTCGTTTTCAAAGAAAATGTACTTCTGGCCAGTAGATTGGGACGAATTGCGGAAGAATAACCGTTTGACCCAGGCCCCGGGATGGCCATCATTTGACTAATTTAATACTGTATTTGACTATTATGAAAAATCTATTTATATCCATACTGATCGGCTTTAGCATTGTTGGCCTGAATTCATGTAATAAAGAATACAACGATGAACTATATAGCAACATGATTTCGCTTAAGGCTCCCGTTGACGGTACAGGCTTGTACCCGATCTATTTGCGTTACAATCCAAATGGGATCATTAAATATGACTTGCCGGTTCTTCTTAGTGGTTCCCTAGATAGCGATAAGGATATCGACGTTAAGATAGGAGTCGATATGGATACATTGGCGATCTTCAACTATCAGAAGTTTCAATACCGTAAGGATCTTTATTATAAACAATTGATGGAGCAGTTTTATGAACTACCACAGCAATCAGTCCGTATTGCCAAAGGAACGCATACCGCAAATTTTCCGATTACATTTAAGTTTGATAACCTGGATTTGGTGGAGCAATGGGTCTTGCCTATAACCATTCAGGACGATGCAGCGTACAAGCAAAACTATAGAAAAGGGTGGCGTAAGGCCTTGTTGTACATAAAGCCATTTAATAACTATTCAGGACTATATTCTGCGACAGCGATGAACATCTATTACGACAAAGAGACGAAAGATCAGATGGTCGTCAGTAATCGTACAAATTGGGTCGTAGATGAAAATTCGGTTTTTTTCTATGCGGGCATTACCGACGAACGGGATATTAACCGTTCAAAATACAAGGTTATTGTCGACTTTGGCGAAGCGACTGAAGATGGTTTCGGTACAAAAAAAGGACTGCTGACTGTAAAAGCTGTTAACAACGATATTGGATTTTCTGTGATCGGACAGCCCACGTATGATATCAGGGATACTCCAGATAAGACACAGCCTTATGTCTTACACCGATATATTACCATGAAAATGGAATATAAATATAGTGATATCACGTCGGTGCCCGGTAAAGTCTTAAACTATCGGGCTACAGGTACGATGACTATGGAACGTAAGCTCAATACCTTAATGCCCGATGAGGATCAGGCTATTCAGTGGTAAAAATAAGTATTTAAGCTTTATTTCAATACCAATCAGAAGATGGACAACTATCGTATGATGGCAAAATCGGGTATCGTAAAAGATAGTTATGTGATTGCAAAATGAAACTTGATACCCGCGGAAATTACATTCAATTGTTATGTCGCAAAAGTATAGGGATCATACAGTCGCGACCATATTATGTCGCTCTTACGGCAGCTATGGATCAATATGAGATTATTACAACTAAATATCAAAGTTTTTATCTGTCAGATCATCTTTCTGGTATGGATAAAGGCTTTTATCAATTAAAAATAAATGGAAAGAAGAAGGTTTCTTAAATCTGCCGTCACGGTTGTCGGCGGATTGATGATTGTACCGCGCCGGGTTTTAGGCGGTACGGGCTATGTAGCACCGAGCGACACGTTACAGGTGGCCAGCATAGGTGTTGGTGGAAAGGGTGTCGTAAACACCAACAACATTGGTGCGCATCAACGAGCAAATATTGCTTATTTGTGCGATGTGGATGACCGCCGAGCTGCAAAGACAGTTGCTAAATTTCCAAAAGCAAAATATTATAAAGATTATCGCGTGCTTTTAGAAAAGGAGCATAAGCATATTGATGCAGTGGCTATTTCTACTCCGGACCATCAGCACGCCATCCAATGTCTGGCTGCCATGCAACTTAGTAAACATGTATACGTCGAAAAACCGTTAACACATGATATCTGGGAAGCACGTGTGCTGACCGAGGCCGCCAAGCGTTATCGAGTAGTAACCCAAATGGGTAATCAGGGGGCTTCCAATGATGGACCAAGACAAGCACGGGAATGGTATGATTCCGGGCTCGTGGGAGATGTACATACTGTTTATTGTTGGACAGACCGTCCGGTTTGGCCACAAGGTATCGGTTGGCCGACCACAACTGCTCCCGTACCGAAAGAATTGGATTGGGATTTGTGGTTGGGAACGGCACCTAAAAAAGAGTATGTCGATAAATTGGTGCCATTTAACTGGCGCGGTTGGTGGGCTTATGGAACCGGCGCTTTAGGTGATATGGGATGTCACCTGTTGGAAGTTCCATTTAGTGTGTTGGGGCTGCAGTATGTTCAGGACGTAGAAGCGAGTGTTGGGTCGGTATATGTAGATGAGTTTAAACGGGGGTATTTTCCTGAAGCTTGTCCGCCATCTAGTCATGCGACCATGACTTTTCCAAAGACAAACCGTACTGCAGGTCCTGTAAAACTGCATTGGATGGACGGTGGTATCCAACCTTCACGTCCAGATGAGCTGGGAGCAAATGACCACTTTGGTGATGGTGGAAATGGGATATTGCTTGTGGGTACGAAAGGAAAGATCTTATTGGATACGTATGGTTCCAATGCACGTTTGTTGCCAGTGGAACTAAACGAACGTGCACGTCAAGTACCATTGAAGTATGCGCGGGTATCTAATCAAGCGAGTGGGCACCAGGCACAATGGGTAGATGCCTGTCTAGCTGGACATGGCAAAAAGGAAGTCAGTTCTCCTTTTGAGATTGCGGCTCCGTTGACCGAAGCTTTATTGATGGCCAACTTGGCAATCCGAGGTGCCGACTTGAAAGTGGGCAACAAATATCCGGGACGAAACCTGAAGTTGGTCTGGGACAACCAGTCCATGAAGGTGACAAATTTTGACATGGTGAACCAGTTTGTGAAACGAAATTACCGTAAAGGCTGGGAAATCAATTATAATATTTAAACGTAAAACAGGACATAATGAGTTTTAATATCGTTTTGTCATTAAGTCTTTAAAAAGTATGAGGGATATGCAAAATAAAGAGAAAAACATTTTTGAAGGCAAAAGGGGATGGTGTACGATCTTAATGATATACGCATTGGGTGGGGCTTTGACAGCGATGCTGTAAATAAATAAAAATCAAAAAAAATGATTACAAAGCTAAGCGACTATATTTTGTTGAAGGTTCTGTTTAAAGGATAAGCGCCTTAGCAAACTATAAAGTGGCTTTTTATATTTATTTTGATTGGTTTTATGTTCATTTTGACAATATCTGATAAAGCAATTAAAAATATAGGAATTACAATATGGTAAATAGCAACAATTATGACGCAATTGTCATAGGATCGGGTATTAGTGGTGGTTGGGCCGCAAAAGAATTAACAGAGCGGGGATTACGTACAATTATGCTTGAGCGCGGTAGAAATGTCGAACACATAAAAGATTATCATGCGAACGCCAATTTATGGGAATACCCACATCGCGGTGGACGTACCAGAAGTATGGAGGATGATTACTCTGTCTTGAAACGTGACTATCCATTAAATGAGAAGAATCTTGATTTTTGGGTAGATGAGAAGAAAAGCCCCTATACCGAGATTAAACGTTTTGATTGGTATAGAGGCTATCAAGTAGGCGGACGATCGCTAACCTGGGGACGGCAAAGCTATCGCTTTTCGGATTTAGATTTTGAAGCTAATTTGAAAGATGGTCATGGCACAAATTGGCCTATACGATATAAAGATATTGCTCCGTGGTACAGTTATGTTGAAAAATTTGCCGGTATACAGGGGAATCGAGATGGTTTAGAAGTGTTGCCGGATGGGGAGTATATGCCACCTATCCCAATGAATATTGTCGAAAAGGATCTTGCGGCACGTTTAAAAACTAAATTTGGAGGAACGCGACACTTTATCCACGCACGCTCGGCAAATATTACTGTGCCTCATGAAGGCCGAATAAATTGTCAGTTTCAAAATCAATGCTGGTTGGGCTGCAATTTTGGGGGTTATTTTAGTACACAGTCTGCAACGCTTCCAGCAGCAATGAAAACCGGTAATCTTACTGTCCGGCCTTTTTCCATCGTTACCCGCATACTTTATAATAAGGATACTAAAAAAGCAACTGGAGTAGAGATCCTAGATGCTGAAACGAATGAAACTTACGAGTTTTATGCAAAAGTGATTTTTGTTAATGCATCGGCTTTTAATTCGACATGGTTATTAATGAATTCAGCGAAGGAGGTTTGGGAAGGAGGCTTAGGTAGCAGCAGTGGTGAATTAGGGCATAACGCTATGGATCATCATTTTAAACTCGGAGCACGGGGAAGGATCGAAGGATATGAAGACAGTTATATGTTTGGTCGTCGCCCTAGTAGCCTTTACGTTCCCCGTTTTGTCAATATCCCTAGTGATACAAAATCTAGGGACTATCTACGTGGGTTTGGATATCAGGGAGCTGCCTCCAGAGGACGTTGGTCCGGTGATTTAGATGGCAAATCGGTCGGTGCAGCATGGAAGGATGCACTACTTGAACCAGGAGACTGGACTGTCAACTTTACCGCTTTTGGTGAAATTTTGCCCTATCATGAAAACAGAATCTTTTTGGATAAAGAACATAAAGATAATTGGGGACTACCAATTCTCGCAATGGATATGGAAATCAAAGATAACGAGAAGAAAATGCGTCCTGACATGATGAATGAGATGAAATCGATGTTGGAAGAAATAGGTGTTAAAGATGTTAAAACCTTTGATAATGGCTATGGCTTTGGGCAGGGAATACATGAGATGGGTACAGCACGTATGGGGACTGATCCGAAAAATTCGGTATTGAACCAACATAATCAGGTATGGGACGCAAAGAATGTTTTTGTAACTGACGGTGCGGCAATGGTGTCATCCGCCTGTATCAATCCATCATTAACATATATGGCTTTGACAGCACGTGCTGTGGATTTTGCGGCTGAAGAATTAAAGAAAGGAAATCTATAAGCTAATATAGGTCTACTATATGGTTTGGAAATTTATAAGGTTAATAACGAATAACATAGATATTAAAAGATAGTAAAATGAATAGAAGAAAAGCTATCAAGCATGTGGCATTATTAATAGGTGGGTCAATTGTTGGTACAAATTTATTCCTTGAAGGTTGTGTTCGGTCAACAAATAAAAAAATCGCTATATTATTTGAAAAAGACAGCATTAATTTGTTGAATGAGTTAGGAGAAGCAATTCTACCGCGTACCTCAACTCCCGGTGCAAAAGATGCCAATGTGGGAAGTTTCATACCAGTCATGATACGTGATTGTTATTCAGAGGTCAATCAAAAGGCCTTTGTTGATGGCCTAGGAGAAATCGATAGACGTTCTAAACTTGAATTTGGTAAAAAATTTTTAGAATTGACTTCAGATGAGCGATTTTCTTTTGTGGATATATTAGATCAAGAAGCTAAAGATTTTCAAGATAAGAGGAAAGAGCAGTTAAAACTGGATGAAAAGGAGCTAGCCAAAGAATTAGTGGAAAACAAAGATTATTTTTTCTTTAAACAAAAGATGGATAAATTAAGAGATAATACCGCAAACCATTTTTTCTTTTTATTGAAGCAATTGACATTGACTGGCTTTTTTACATCTGAAATAGGGATGACAAAAGCCCTTCGCTTTGTCAAGGTTCCTGGTAGATTTGATGGAGAATTTCCTTATGAAAAAGGAGAGCATGCGTGGGCAGTCTAATTCAGTATTCAAAGAGATGATTTTACAAACCGTACTTCATTGATTTTGATTAAGGATGATAATCTGTGCTTAAAATACAGGAAATGATCAGATTCAGGTAATTTGATCATTTTTTTTACACAAGAAGTTTAAATTTTCTCTAAATCAATGTCTTATCAACTAATTTTGAAGTAAAATATTGGATAGCTGCAAAAAAAAGAAAATAGATTTTATCTCGGCAAAATATTTTCTATAAATGAAGTATACCACAGACTTAATATTAATTATATTTTGAAGCGTTTAAGAAATTTCAAATTCTTCCAGTTGTAGCAATATCGTGGCATATTTAAGTTTCTTGTTCATTATTTTGAGAAGATTTTTTATTATTTTTTAATATAAAGGAGATATTACCTTAATTTAGTTTTGCTAGTTTTAAGCCTATTAAATAAAAGTATAGGGGGAAATAAACTATCTTTTATACCTGTTGAATTAAATCTAGAAAACATACATCTTAAATGATTTTGGATAATATTACCTAAGTGCTATGAAAATTGTATTTATCCTATTTGCTTTAACTATTTTTTTGAAAATTGATCAGGCCCATGCTGCCCCGGATTTATCTTATGAAAGTGCTTTTTCCGACCTGAAAAATGTGGTAGCAAAGCGTAATGAGTATTTTAAGAAAAAACTGGATAATATAACATTAATTCGATCAGAACTGAACAAGACGAAAGATCCTGCAAAACGTTTTAACATAAGTCGAATATTATATGAAAAGTATTTTGATGTAAAAATCGATACATCCCTTTCCTATGCAAGACGAATGTTAGCATATTCGGAAAATGAATTGAGGGCTTATCCGAATTATAAAGTCGAGTCACTTATTCTCATTGCGAGAGCCTATAATTATGTTGGTATGTATAGGGAGTGTGAGGAACTACTTAACGGTCCTTATCTGAAGACTGGAGAAATTCCCAAGAGTTTGAAATTACTTTATTTTAATACTAGGCTTGAATTCAGTAAAGGAATGGCTGAACGTTTGACTATTGATGGAAAAGCAACCGATATATATAATAAAGCGATTGCAGCGAATACCGACTCTCTTATTTTCTATACATCGAAAAATCCAATATGGTATTCTATCCATAAGGCGAATAGGCTTCGTTTAAACGGCGACTATGATAGGGCGTTGAGTATACTTACAGTTTCTTACAACAAATTAACGACTGAAGATCGCGATATGGCTCATGTGGCATATCTTATGGCCAGGTTGGAGAGCTCTAAACATAATGAAGAAAATGAAAAGAAATATCTGGCAATTTCAGCGATTACAGACATTAAACATGGTGTAAAAGAGTATGTCTCTCTTTGGAAATTGGCAATATTGATCTATGAGTCAGGGGATATTGAAACAGCATATAGTTTTATTGAAACTTCTTTGCAAGATTCGAGATACAGCGGAGCTTATAGGCGAACACAACAAATCATTAAAGTACTCCCTGAAATTTACAATGCATATAATGTAAAGATTATTCAACAAAGAAATGAACTAATTATTGCATTTTGCATTATTTTGTGTCTTTCATTGGGAGTTTATTTTCAATATCAGAAATTACAAAAAGCTAAAAAGAATCTAAAGCAAGTGAATGATGATTTAATTGTCAGCAATATCGAGCTTAATGAAGTTGGTAGATGCTTGAATCTTTCCAATGCTGATCTTCAGTTGGCTAATGTTCAATTACTATATCTAAATAAGGAGTTAACTTCCGCTAATATAGTGAAAGAGATGTATTTAGCGAAGTTTATTGACTTGTGCTCTGATTATATTGACAAACTCAACGATCACCGTGTATACTTAAAGCGGTTGGTCAAAGGGGGAAAAGTAGATAAGATCAAGCAAGAGCTCAATTCAACCGAATTTATTGATCAGGAGTATAAAGTATTTTTAACAAAATTTGACGAGACTTTTCTAAAAATCTATCCCAATTTTATCATTGATTTTAATAATCTATTTCCGGAAGCTGATCGTCAAGAGGTGCAGAAGTGCGAAATGACAACAGAAATACGCATTTATGCGTTAATAAGACTTGGAATTAGAGATAGTAATAAAATTTCGAGATTTTTGCGATGTTCTATATCAACGATATACACTTATAGGTCGAAAATTAAAAATAGATCTTTATGTCCTGAATTGTTCGAGAACAGGGTAAAGGAAATATAACGAAAAAGCAAGCTTACCAATTTTTTAATTATCTCACTTTCCATCCTTTGGAAGGTCTTGTTCTCTACGGAGTAAATTCTCGAAACGCCTTAGAATTAAATTACATCTTATTATTCTGTTTTAGAACTGAATATGATATTCTTTTTCATAAGGTATTGCAGTTATCTTTTGATTCTATGTAAAAATTAATTTAGATTTATAAGTTTCTTGATTTATTTATCTGTTTGTTTTTCAGTGTATTATACTCTGTTTTGTTTTGATTTTAAAGATAGAAGAACTGATTGATGAATAGTTGAATAGCGAAATAATCATCTTTGTAGCAACAACAATTTGATGCTAGTTTGTATGAAAAAAAAACGCGCGTTTATTAAGCTGTGTTCAGATGCTTTCCTTTTAGTGATAGCCCAGTTTGTTTGTGAAAATGTACAATTGCCAATAGTTAAATTCGGTATCCATCACTTGCGGAAATCTAGAGATCTCATACATACCAAGAAGTGCCAGTTGGAACTGATTACTTTGTCATTAGTAATAGTTTTAATATCAATATTTCCGAATTCAATCTATGCCAAAAAAATATCATGCAAAAGGAATTGTTTAAAATGGAAATTATGAGATCAATATGCAATATGCCTTATGAATTGAACCTGGATACCGAAAAGGGTAGATAATGAGGAAATGACTTCGGGAGACTTGTACCTGAACTTTACAATTTCGTTTATTAACTATTCATGACATGTGGTATTTAGAAAATTGAATGCTGAATTTGCTTTTTGAGAGGACTAATAGTTTGGGCAATTTAATAGAGACAACTAATTAATTTGATTTAATAAAAAATGATAATGAGTAATTCGAGTAACAAACTTTCATGGCTGTTGCTGCTAGTGCTTGGTTTCCCGAGCTGGGCCCATTCGTATGAAATATCTTATAGGACTTTTGCTTATGATCTTCAGCAATTGGTGGATGGAAATATAAAAGATGCGCATGGAAAACCGTTGGCTGGGGTGACTGTACAAGTCAAAGGCAAAGATCATTCCACACGGACGGATGCATCTGGAAATTTTAGAATTAACGCCAATACCGGTGAAACCTTATTATTGACAATGATCGGCTATAAAAAACAAGAATTTTTACTTAGTGAAAACGGTCCTTATAAAGTGACCCTTATCGAAAGTACAGATGTCCTGGAAGAAGTTGTAGTCGTAGGATACGGAACACAAAAACGGGCAAATGTTACGTCAGCAGTAACACAGGTTGCAGCTAAGGATATGAACCAAGGCGGGGTCCGCAGTCCCTTAGATTTGATTCGTGGCCGCGTAGCAGGATTAAGTATTACGAGATCTGGGGGTAACAATAATCCAAATTGGGACACGAATATCCAATTGCGTGGAGCGACAACGTTAAGTGGAACAAATCAGCCTCTAATTGTAATTGACGGAATCCCAGGGGGAAGCTTAAATCTTGTCCAACAGGACGATATCGAATCTATCACAGTGCTAAAAGATGGTTCTGCCGCAGCAATCTACGGAACCCGTGCAAATGCAGGAGTTGTCTTGATTACAACGAAAAAGGGGAAAGCCGGTGCAGGGCAGTTCGATTATTCTAGCTATTTCGCTCACGATGAAGTCCTCAGAAGACCGCATATGTTGACAGCTCAACAGTATCGAGATTTAAAGAACGATCCGACGAATAAAAATGCCAATAAAATGAACGATGAAGGAGATGAAGTCGATTATTTTGACTTATTGCTTAATAAAGGAAATGTAACCCATTATCATAATTTATCTGCTTCTGGAGGTACGGAGAAGTCAAATTATCGTTTATCAGGAAGCTATTCCAACAATGAGGGGATTGCTGTGGCCAATAGCAATACCCAATATGGTGGTCGGTTAAGTATCAATCATACGGGATTGAAAGATCGTTTACACTTGCAGTCAAATTTGGCAACCAATATTCGTAGCCAAAATCTTTTGGGTGGACAAGCGGCAGATTTTGAACAAGCTATTCAGCAGAATCCGACACAGCCTGTATTTAATGCAGACGGCACCTATAATGACCTACTTGTAGCTGGAAGTTATTACAATCCGATTGCCCGATTAAATCAGGAAACCAATAAAGGCGAGCGGACATTGTTTTCGGGTGATGCAAAGGCGACAGTAGATATTACCTCAGGATTGACAGCAACTGTCTTTGGTTCTATTGTTCGCAATAGTTATCAGGAAGATGAATATCGAATGCTGGCCTCTCGGTCTTCGATCGTTTCTTACCGCGGTGGTGGTTACGCGCGTAAATACAGTGCACTGACCGATACTAAGACTTTGGAAGCCACAATCAACTATGGCAAGACTTTTTACGAAAATCACAACATTGATGCCATTGTGGGATATAGTTATCAAAAGGGACAGTATAACAATATGGAAGAATCGAACTCGGGCTTTCTGACCGATGCCAACCAAGCGGATAACTTAGGTGCTGGAACGGATCTGAAGTCTGGGTTGGCATCGATGGGTAGTAAACGGAATAATAATAAGCTTGTTGCATTCTTCGGTCGATTAAATTACGACTATAGAGGCTTGTATATGGTTTCGTTCATCTTACGCCACGAAGGATCTTCCCGATTTGGAGCTAACCATAAATGGGGAAATTTTCCAGCGGCATCCTTGGGCTGGAATATTAAAAAGGAAAGTTTTATGGAGGACATTGCTTCAATAGATCAGTTCAAGTTACGAGTAGGGTATGGGGTTACTGGAAATCAGGATATTGACAATTACTTGTCGCTGGTCACTTTGGGGACGGGTGGGCAATATCTTAACAATGGTACATGGTTCCAGACCTTCGGTCCTGATAAGAATCCCAATCCGGATCTTCGCTGGGAGAAAAAGAGTGAATTGAATGTCGGTGCAGATTTTGGCCTGTGGAGTTCACGATTGAACGGTAGCATCGACTGGTATCAACGTCGTACGACTGATCTTCTTGGTAGTTATAGTACGCAGGTCCCGCCTTTTGTGCTGTCAACGTTGTTTACCAATGTAGGGGAGTTGCGTAACAGTGGTTTAGAGCTCGCACTGAACTATCAGATAATGAGAGACCGCGACTGGAAATGGGATATGTCGTTTACAGGAAGCTATCAAAAAAATACATTAGCATCGTTGTCCGATGATGTTTTTAAAGCAAGTTATCTTGAATCAGTTAGTCTTCCTGCACCTGGATCATTAGGGAATGCCATACGGACAATAGAGGGAGGGCCTTTGGGTACTTATTACGGAAAACGTTTTGCAGGGTTTAATGATGAGGGACAGTGGTTGTTTTATAAAGCGGATGGATCAACAGCAAGAGCAGATCAGATGGTGGAGGAAGATAAAGCTTTTATTGGCAATGGAGTGCCGAAATATATGGCTGCATTAGGTGCCAATGTTTCCTATAAAAGCTGGGATCTCAGTGTGTTCCTCCGCGGTAAATTTGATTTTGACGTATTGAATACCCAAGATCTGTATTTTGCCAATAAATCTTGGCTTGGAAATAATATATTGTCGAGTGCGCTGGATAAATATGCACAATTGAATGATGCCCCACAATATTCAGACTATTACCTTCAAAAAGGAGATTTTGTAAAATTGGATAACATTACATTAGGCTATCGGTTCAAATTTCCATCTTCATCTGCTATACGGAATCTCCGTGTTTATGCCAGCGGTCAAAACTTAGCACTTATATCGGGATACACAGGACTGGATCCCGAACAAAATGATACTGGTTTATCTACTGGAGTACAAGGACGAGGTTTCTACCCTTCTACACGAACGTTCACCTTCGGTGTTAATGTAGGATTTTAAATGAAAAAGATGATGAATATAAAGTTATTTAATCCCATAATGACGCTTTTACTAGCGACTACAGTATTGTCTGGCTGTACCAAATTGGATGAAGAAGTATTTTCCCAGATTGAAAAGAAAAATTTTTACAACAATAGAAACGAGGTTACCGCTGCCATATTGCGTCCATATACTCATATCGGTGCAAGTCTATTTTCCTGGGGAGGTCAACGCAATTTCTGGCGCCTCAATGAACTTAGTGCTGACCAATTGGCTTTGCCACAAAAAGGAAATGATTGGTACAATGGTGGAGAGTTTTTCCGTCTTCATTACCATACCTGGACAGCGAGTGAGCTTGCCGTAGAAAATGCTTACAACTTGTTATACAGGGGAATTGGTTTTTGCAACAATATTCTGATGGATCTGGAAACACTGGATGCTGTCAAGGTGGGCATGACGGTAGAAGAATTGAAATCTGCTAAAGCCGAAACACGTGTTATGCGTGCCTTTATTTATATGAAATTGATGGATCTCTTTGGTGATATTGCTTTGGTAACGCAAGTAGGGACTCCTTTGAGTCCCGAGCGCAAACCAAAGAAAGAGGTGTTTGATTTTATTGAGAAAGAGGTTACGGAATCGGCTGAAAGCCTGCCTATACTTTCGAAAGATCAGGTGGGACGTATTTCCAAAGCGGCTGCATATGCAATTTTATCCGAACTTTACCTAAATGCGGAAACATGGACGGGCCAGGCACGATGGGACGATTGTGTATCTGCCAGTGATATGATCCTGAATGGAAAAGTTGGTGGACAGAATGGAACCGCGGCTTTGGCCAATGATCTGACCTCGATATTTTCGCCGAGCAACAATGAATCCAATGAGGTTTTATTCTCAATTGCCTACGATTATGTCGCTGCGAAATACAGATTTCAATGGAATAATGACCTTTGGCATTATAATCAAAAAGAGGTTTATAATGCGGATCAGACAGGGAATAATGGGATCGTTGTAATACCTACGGCCTATGATGCCTTTGTGAATAATGACCTTCGAAAAAGTACCTGGATGTTGATCGGTCCACAATACAAGAAAGGAACATCGACCCCGATCTTAGGGGCTAGGGAATATAAAAATAAACCGCTGGTCTTTGTCAAAGAAATACAAAGAAATTCGACTGGTGATACTAAATCTGACATGAGCCAAGGCGAGGAAAATAGTGGAGCAAGATTTAACAAATATGTTCCCGGTGCATACACGGATAAGGATTATTGGAGCAATGACCAAGTGATCTATCGCTTGGCGGAAATCTATTTCAATAAAGCGGAGGCGCTGATGCGTAAAAATAATAAGAATGCAACAAGTGAGGCGGTCGAATTAATAAATACAGTTAGAAAGAGGGCATTCAGTGTTACAGATTGGCCTACAGCTCAGTACACAACTTCGAGCTTGACGCTCGAAGAGTTATTAGCTGAACGTGGCCGTGAATTTATTTTTGAAGGTAAGCGTAGAACAGATCTGATTCGTTTTGGAAAGTTTGAGACAGCAACATGGTGGGATCACAAACCTACTGTTGCCACGAAAAAAGTCTTTCCAATTCCTTCACAACAAATAGCTGCGAATCCAAATATGGTACAAAATCTAGGTTATTAGCGCCAAAATATGTTTGATATCAATTTTGAATATAGGTGTTGTTATTAAATTGTTGATATATGATTTATTGACATTAAATGCTTATAAACGTACAGTGTAAATATCCTTGATGATATTTTCAGCTGTTCTGGTAAGGTCAGGAAATTAAGGCAAATACTCGTATGCAGCGGTTTGTAAAACGAAAACACAGTAAAGGCATGAGAATTAATTATAATATTTAAATGATAGATAAAGATGAAGAATTTAAAAATCGCTTTATTGGTAGGTCTTTTGACTTTTATGGCTAATGATGGTTATGGGCAAATTAAGAGAAAATGGATAACCTTGTTTGACGGTGAAACCATGAGAGGATGGAGAGGGTATAATCGGGTAGACATACCAGAGGCTTGGAGTATCGAAGACCATACTTTAAAAATCAATAAAAAGACAAAAATAAAGGGGGCATATAGCGAACGCGGGGATATCATATTCACGACTCCATTTAAGGATTTCGAACTACGCTTGCAATATAAGGTGGATAGCGGATCCAATAGCGGAGTTTTATATTTAGTTACTGAAAAACCTGGAAGGCGCATTTACGAAGCAGCACCGGAATTTCAGGTATTGGATAATGACAATCATCCTGATGCAAAAAAAGGCAAAGAGGGTAATCGTAAGGCTGGTTCATTGTACGATATGATTGCAGCTAATCCACAGGTAGGAAAACCTTACGGAGAATGGAACAAGGTACGTATCATTGTAAAAGATGGTCATGTAAAACATTATCTGAATGGCAAAAAGGTAGTTGAATATATACTTTGGAACGATGAATGGAAAAGTAGGGTCGCAGATAGTAAATTTAAAGCTTGGCCTGATTTTTTGACGCCAGGAGGTGAAGCTAAAGCTGGATTCATAGCTTTGCAAGATCATAACGACAATGTGTGGTTTAGAAATATAAAAGTTAGAATATTGTAATATTTCAGTATATATAGGCCTGCAAAAAAAACAAAACAATGTTTCCAACAAGTTCTCCTAGATAATTTGATTGTAATGAAAGCAGTATTTCATACAAAGAGTAGCTCTTGTGGGAAATTTCTATTTAATAGTATTGAAAATCAAAACTGATAAAATAAACAGAATGATGTTAAATTTTAAATCGATTTTTAAGTTTGTTGCGCTAGGGCTTCTATTTAGCTGCTCGAAGGCTGCGGAAATAAAGTATACCCAACCTCGGGGTGAAAATAAGGATGTTATAGATTTGATCGCCGGCAATAATGTATACGGACGTATTACGGATATTGCGGGGAAGGGTATATCGGGTGTCAGTGTTAGTGACGGTTTTACGGTCGTGCAGACTGACAAAAATGGCATATATCAGTTTAAGAAAAATGCGACTGCCCGGTTTGTCCATTATTCTACACCATCGGCTTATGCCATTAATGTCGCCAATAACAACAACAATCCAATTTTTTATTCGGCATTGGAAAGTACCACGAACCCTAGGCAGTATAATTTTATATTGACCGAAAATAAGGCCAATGACACTAAATTTTTGATCTATGGTATTGGAGATCCTCAGGTTGCCAATACAGCAGATGTAGATCGATTTACCAACGAGACGTTGGCGGATATAAAAGGCGAGATGTCCACAACAAATCTGCCGATCTACGGCCTCTCATTGGGGGATGTGGTTGCTGATCAGCCGCAATTAATGGGGGGTATGAAGTCACTTCTAGGATCCACTACGATGCCTGTTTTTACGACTATTGGTAATCACGATAAAACAGCGTCTGGCTCGAATATTAAGAACGGCAACTTGTTTGAGAGTCATTTTGGCCCTTCAAACTACTCCTTCTCTAGGGGAAATGTCCATTTTGTTTGTATGGACAATGTCGTTTTTGCTGCTGATGGTAGTTACACGATGAACTTAAGTAAGGAACAGCTCGACTGGCTTGAACAAGATTTGTCTTTTGTGAATAAACAGCATATGTTGGTATTATTTACCCATATGCCGATCAGGAATAGCAATTTTGCAATGCGATCGCGCTTATTTGATTTGTTACAAAGTTTTAAAGAAACTCATATCATGGTAGGACATACGCATTATGCTGAAAATTTTATACATAAAATTGGTGACCGGACTATTTTTGAGCATATCCATGGGGCTACCTGTGGCGCTTGGTGGAAATCGACGATAAACGGAGATGGTACGCCCAATGGCTATGCCGTTTATCAGGTTGAGGGAAATACACTGACAGACTGGTACTATAAACCCACAAAACTTTCTAGGAATTTCCAAATGCGATTGCATTGGGCCGATGTTGCTTACGGCGGGGATTATGGTTACTTCAATTATGCGAATGAATCTGATATTCTTGTTGCCAATGTATGGAATGCTGATCCATCGTGGAAGGTAGAAGTATTTATGGATGGTAAGAAATTGGGTGATATGCAATTGTCTGGAACGTTCAATCGGGATGCCTGGTCTAAAGGGTACCATTTGGGCGTGTTGAATAGAAATCCGGCCAACTACAACACGGTAACAACGCATTTATATACGTTAAAAGTCAATAACCCTAATGGTACATTGAAGGTTGTGGCTACAGATCGTTTTGGTAAGGTTTATGAACAGACCGCTGTCACAACAAATCTTTCCACCGCAAAAAGTTATCAATAATAAATTCGGGTTGTCTCAAGTATGCTATTGTTTGAGGCAACCTAATTTTTTTTAATAAATCTATTATGAACAAATCATCTTTTTTAATCCTAATCTTTTTGCTATTTTCTGTGGTCGGTTTGCAGGCACAAACGAAAGCTACAAAGCATTATAAGTCATTTGCAAATGTAAAGGAAATAGGTGCCTTTTTTTCTTTGAACAGTGAGATGCAGACAGTTATTAGTGGGCATCGTGGAAGTGTTGAAGCGGGCTTAGCTGAAAATGCCATTGAGTCTTTTGAAGAAGTATTGATGCATACGTTTGCTTTTTTTGAGACCGATCCTAGGCTCACGAAAGATAGTACCATTGTCTTGATGCATGATGCCATGCTGGATCGTACAACAAATGCCATTGGCCCGCTTGCTGCCAAAAACTGGAATGAAATACAGTCTATTCGTCTTAAAGACCGCCATGGAAAGCTAACAGATTGTCATATACCTAAACTTGAAGATGCATTGGCATGGTGTAAAGGGAAAACTGTACTTAACCTTGATAAAAAGGATGTGCCGCCTCGGATGATCGCTGAATTGTTGCGCAAGCTAAATGCCTATTCGTATGTCATGCTGACTGTGCATACTCCTGATGAGGCTTTATTTTATAGGAGTTATAACGCTGATCAGATGCTGTCTGTCCATGCGAAAAGTCTGTCTGCATTGCAGGGCTACATTGATGCTGGTGTAGAGATGCGTCATATGATCGTTTATATTGGCGCTACGATCCAGCCCGAAAATCGACTGCTATATCAGAAACTCAGAACCTTGGGCTTGCGAGCCATGATTAGCGCCGCTCCTTCGTATGATAGGGAGTCGACTATCTCGCAAAGAGCCACGGCCTATCGCGCAATTGAAAAGGATGGGGCTAAAGTAATCGAATCGGATTTTCCTATTGAGGTCTCAAAAGCTTTAAATTCTACAAGAAAATAAAAATATAAATATTTATTTTCTTGTAAAATTACGTTTTTTTTAACACCATTGAAACCGCTACATCTGTTTTAAAAGATAGAGAACTATAAAAAATACTTAAAGTTGGCTGACAGTAACTAAAATCCACAAAATTAAGGTGCCAGTATAAGATGATTGATTAATTGTCTTATACTGGCCCTTTTATTTAGTCTTTTAGATTGAATTTGATCACTTTATGGGCCTTACGATCTATTCCGAATATAGTCCGATCAACCGATGAGCGATCGACAGCAATAGCCTGTCCATGTACAGGAACTGCAAATGTCTTTTCCCATATCATGACCGATCCCATTGCCGGAAATTTCAATGAATACATCTCCGGAAGATCATGTCCGGTAATATAAATCATTGAATCATTATACCAAAATCCACCCGAGCAACTCATGTTACCAAATTTCTCTACCAAGGCTTTCGGCAAAATCCAGGACTGTCGTTTTTGCCACTCCGGTGTAAATTGTACCAAGTTTGTATATGTATTGGGAACAGGATACCCTTCTTTGCTATAGTTGGCAAACATGGCCCACCAATAGCCATCCTTAAAATCCAGCCAAGTCAGAGATCCATAGTCTATTCCAAAACTATGCGTCTTTACATGCTTTAAATTCTTAGCATCAAACACCTCCACCGAACTAACCATTGGAAGATCAGGGTAATTAGAATGCGCACAATACAGCTGATCCCCCACCACCACTGCGGCGTTCATATGCTTTAAGCCCAACGATACACATTCAATACTATCAGTAACAAGACCGGAATCTTTGACATGTTTCGTAATTGAGGTATTATTGATCACATAGAAATGATCCCGGTCGACAGCTACACCCTGCTGTGCCTTCCCCACCTCAATATAGGTAACATTTTCAGTTTGTGCCTTTGCACAAGGTTGCAACAGTCCGAACAAGGCTACTGCTAAAAATAGTTTTTTCATTTATTTTTAATTATTTATTTATTTCTTATCCCACCAACCTACAACCGTACTGACATCCTTTCCGCCTAGACTCGTTATTGCCTCCTGCAAATTGTGTGGATTGAGAGACTGCAGATAGGTTGGATAAACCAAGCGGGATGGAAATTTATTCTCCGCAGGGATGCCATTTTCTCTAGGCAATACAGGGTATCCGGTTCTTTTTTTCTCAAACCAAGATTGCATATCAGTAAAGTAGAAGCTGTAATATTTCTGGCCAATAATCTGTTGCAGCTGTGATTCAAAAGCAGCATCGTCTTTAAATTTAATTTCCTTCCGCTGCACAAATGAGGCATCCGTAGCGGCAGTCCATTGCCCTAATGAAGCCAAGACACCCTTCTCATAATGTTGTTTCGGAGTTTCATTGGTCTGGAATCCACGGAGACTCAATTCAGCTAAGATAAACTGAATTTCAGCATAGGACATCATTTGCCCCAAAAGTGGACTTGTCTTTAGATCATCTTTATAACTAGAGTTACGGTCTGTCACATAAACGACATCAGGAGTATATCCGCTCTGAATCCCGCTAAAGACAGAAACACCATCTACCTGAACCTTTGTAGCCCACAACGGCAGTCGTGGGTCGTCGGATGAAATCATAGGATCCAAAAAGAATTTTGTATAATAATCCCCTTGCCGCCAGTCTAAGGTACGGGCGTTATAATACGGATTGTAATACGGATAACTGCCCGTATACTTGAGCAAAGCTCCATCAGCATTTGATTCAAACAAAGGGTACTGCTGCTTGTCAGCTAACATTTTCCTGATCTCACCAGTTACATCTATATCACCATCTCTATTGATGATACGTAATAGAAGACGTAGGCGAAGCGAATTTGCAAACTTTTTCCATTTTAACATAGCAACTTCATCCGCCCCATAAATAAGATCTCCACCAAAAGCCAAACCATCTTTAATCTTAATCAAGCTGTTTGCTTGTTCCAACATCGCCAAGAGATTGACATAAATATCTTTTTGTTGGTCAAACTTCGGCGCTACCGTTCCAGATGCAGCCTGTCCGGCATCTGAAAAAGGAATTGGTCCAAAGGCATCTGTCAAGATGGAAAATGACCAAGCTTTGAGTATCAACGAAACTGCCTGATAATTTGGAAATGTCTGTTCAGAAATCTGCGCAAGATCGTTCAGATCAGCGCTACGCGCGTATATTGCATTCCAAATGCCGGTACCGTCATTTGGAAGAATCTGATACCTATGGATTCCACCACTAGAACTTTCTCGTGGGGCCGTTACTTGCATCAGTTCATGGGTAAATTCTTTTGAAATTGAAATCGTTGCATTCACCAATTGGTATTCTAATTGGCCTAGCATATTTCCTTGGTTTGCTTTTGCCGGCCGTATCGGATCTTGATTGATCTCTTCAAAATTCTTTGTGCACCCAGATAAAAAAACACTGGTTAGTACCATAACAAATAGCGTAGAACCAACTTTATTTTTGATTTTCATGTCGACAAATTTTAAAAGTTACAACTTAAGTTTAAGCCAATAGTACGTGTTGACGGGTACTGTCCCAATTCAATACCCGGTACAAGAGTGCCATCATCAAGGTTACCACCTTCAGGATCAAAAGCCGGAAATTTGGTAAAATTGAACAAATCACGGCCAAAAATGGCTATCCGTGCACCGCTCAAGTGGATCGATTGAAACATAGTTTTTGGAAAGCTATACTCAAATCTCATTTCTCTTATCTTCAAGAATGATGCATCAAAAATATTCGTTTCGGCATTCGCTCTCGCATAATATTGCTCATAATATGGGCGAGCTTCTACGCGTTTGGAGTTGGTTACATATGAACCATCTTCGAGCCGTACTACTCCCTGCCCCAAAATTCCGCCTTCCCGCCCTGGAAGCGTAATTTTGGTATTGCCAAATTCATTGTTCTTATGATTCGTTAATGAATAGATCTTTCCACCTTTTTGACCGTCAATGAGCACGCTAAACTTCATATTGCCATAAGCAAATGTATTTGTCAGTCCTGCTTTCCAATCGGGAAATACATTGCCCCATTTTTTTGCCACAGGATCCAGTAAAGATGGAATTCCTTCCGAAGAATAAACAATCTGTCCATCTGGAGAACGTTCAAAACCCTTGCCATAGATATCCCCCATACGTCCGCCTACCCGAGCTTCAATAGAAACATCACTACCCCGGGCAAACATCACCTGACTTTCTACTCCCGGAGCCAGCTCACGTACATAACTGCGATTAGCTGACCACACGATTGTGCTCTCCCATTTTAACTTGCCGACCAATGGTTTTACAGTTGCACTCCATTCAATACCCAGACTGTTGATAAGCCCAGCGTTGACCATTTTACTTTGATAACTGGATGTTGGATCTATTGGTATTGCGATAATCTGATTCCGGCTTTTGTTAGAATATAAGGTCAGATCTGTCGTCAATCTGCTATTCCAAAAGCGCAGTTCGGTCCCCACCTCATAACTTGTTGTGATTTCTGGCTTTAAATTGGCATTAAACAAGACTGTAGGATTCGTAAATCCATTTCCATAGATACTATTATAATAGCGGCTTGTCTGATAAGGATCCGTATCATTTCCTACCTGAGCCCACGAAAGTCTCAACTTTGCATAATTGATCTTTCCCAAATCGACCATTTCGCTGACAACGAAACTGGTACTTACCGAAGGATAAAAAAAGGAATTATTGTGAGCGGGCAACGTACTTGACCAGTCATTCCGGCCGGTAAGATCCAAAAAGACACGATCTTTGTACGACAACTGCCCCATGCCGTACAGACTGTTGATCGCTTTTTTACTCCGTCTTGGATCGGCTACTGCAGGATCAAGACTATTGGATATTTGGTAGATACCAGGCTGATTCAGCTGATCGGCATACATACCATCAAAATCGTACGATTGCCTCATCATATTACCCCCCACCGAGAGGCCGTATCGCCAATCGTCCTGTTGATCCTTATAGGAGAACAAAAAATCGTGGTTACCTTCATATTGGAATACATCCTGCGTTCGGTACATACCTCTGGGATACTTGGTCATACTAAAAGGGCGTTGCTGCGACCTTTTTTCATATGACATATCCATTGCCGACCTGAGCGTAAGATCCAATTTATCATTGATCTTATAATTTGCCGAAATATTACCAAATACACCATTCTTGTTCAGCTTATTCAGCATCTCGTACATGGCCAGATAAGGATTATCAGGTCCTTGATAAAAAGGGCGTCTTTGCTGCACACCTTCCATTCCGTCTTCCCAATACTTTTTCATCCAGTCAGGATTCACGTTAGTCGTGGTTCCAATGATCAGATAATACATCAATGTCTGATTGTTGTAACCTGCTGCTGGTAGGTTGTCACTATTTTTACTATTGTAATTTATATTGGTCGAGATTGTCAGTCGATCCGCTATTTTTTGGGATGCCGCTAAAGAAGCATTAAAACGTTCGAATCCGGTATTTGGAATAATCCACTTATTCTGCAGGTGGGTCATCGACAATCGAAGATTTCCATTGTCGTTTCCACCTATAATAGAAACATTGTTGCTGATGGTGTTTCCCAATCGAAAATAACCGCTATATGCATTTTTGTAAGGTTTCCATAGCGTCCGCTCACTAGCTAGGCCATCTGCTGAATTGGGATCATATTGATAATACATCTGTCCCTCATATTTTGGTCCCCATGATCTACCGCCACCGGCCTGTGTACTTGTATTTGCGCCGTCTGGACTATCCCCATAGGAATAATAAGACTGGGTACGTCCTTCCCCATATTCAAATTGATACTCGGGCCAGCGATTTATCTGATCAATGCTCGAATTCAAATTATATGTTATCCCCAATCCCGCAGTCTTGCTTCCGGATTTAGTTGTAATGATAATAGCTCCTGCAGCAGCCCTGCTACCATATAGTGCTGTTGCCGCTGGTCCTTTAAGGACATTCATCGATTCGATGTCCTCAGGGTTTATATCGGATACATGCGACCCATAGTCTACAGGATTGTCGGCAGATAAATGCGAACTAAAACCTGTACTGACCATTTTATTGCTAATAGGCACACCATCCACAACGATCAGGGCCTGATTATTATTGAGATTGAGTGAGTTTTCTCCACGCAATGTTATACGCGCTGATGCCATTGGCCCGGCTCCCGCCCCTTTAACTGATAAACCAGCCACCTTCCCATTGAGCGCATTTGCCCAATTGTTTGTTCTTGCATCCGTGACATCATCATTTTTCAACAAACTTGTTGCATAGCCCAAAGACTTCTCGGCTCTTTTGATTCCTAGTGCAGTCACCACGACCTCATCTAGATTACTTTGCTTTTCCTGCATTGTAATGTACATTGGATTGTTTTTTTCAGCACTAATCCCTACACCCCTAATTGTTTTCGATACGAAAGAAATATGACTCAAAGAGAGCGTATATGTTCCGGGAGGTACTTTAAATTCAAAATCCCCCTTTACATTCGTTTGTACGACAACTGCAATTTCTTCTAGCCTTAAAGATACCCCAACAATAGGTTTGCCTTCATTATTAGTTACTTGACCAAAGAGAGTTACCATTTTTTGTAAACTCCTACTTTCTTTGGTATGCAGGTTATCCTTGCGTATCACGACAATTCGGTTGTCGATTTCAAACGTATAAGGAAGGTTTTCAAAGCATTTCTGAAGGACATCATTAATATCTGCGTTAGCGATATGCAAAGAGACTAATTGGCTATTTTCAAATATTTTAGCATCATAGAAAAAATCATAGCCGCTCTGATCTCTGATCTGCTGCAAAATGGTGGAAATACGTGTGTTTTTCGTATTGATGGTGATACGCTGTGCAAAAGTTGAAGCGCTCAATTGTAGAAAAAAACAAGTAAGTATGACCATGGTGAGTTTCATAACACGCATGAGTTGATAAAAATTCATATTTTTGTATTCTAGCTTTATAAGTTTTAAATTTTGTGTTTGATAGCTATAGTTTAAATGACATAGAGCTTTTTGGCGGGGATGTTGGTAGCATTCCCGTCCTCTGTTTATGTCAGATCAGTGATTTGATACTTATCTTTCCACCAATAACCTCCTTCCTTTCAACGTGAGTTTCACTTCATTTGTTGACTCGATCATCTTAACGATAGCAGCTAAGGATTGCTTTCTTGATACCATTCCTTCAAATGGCATATCCCCAAGGTAATCAGGACAAGAAACCTCGATATCGTACCATCGAGCCACTTTTTGCAAAATTGAAGACAGACGTTCCTGATGAAAGATAAAATCACCTTTGGTCCAAGCTGTAATAGCTGAAATATCTGCTTTCTCCAAAGAAAAGTCAGCTCCGCTACTGGCCTTCTGTCCCGGAGACAGGCGTATGATTTTTCCTGTGCTATGATCCTTTACCTGCACGGCCCCCTCCAGCAATGTAGTCTGCTGGGATTTTTCGTCCGGATAGGCCTGGATGTTAAAATGCGTTCCAAGAACTTCGATCTGCTGGCGGGCCGTTTCTACAATAAAAGGAATACGATTCCCTGCACCTTCGTTGAACCCAGCCCTTTCGCGCTTCGCAACTTCAAAATATGCTTCGCCTTTTATGCTTACGATACGCCTTCGCGGGTCAAATTGATTTGGGAAACTTAATTCCGATTCGGCATTCAACCATACTTTTGTTCCATCGGGCAATATGATCTGATATTGACCTCCCCGTGGAGTTGTCAATACGTTGAGTTTTTCCGTCCCCGATTGAACATCATTATTGGAAATTAAAACTAATCCCTCTCTATTCTTAGCGATTTGAAAGCCTTCGGCTTCAATGACGAACCCTTTTTGCGCATTTGTCAAATTGTATTCATGACCATTACTCAATTTGAGTGTCGCTTTTTCTCCTCCTGGTTCTACTAAACTAAAGTTGCCCGGAGAAGCAAGCTCTTTATCAAAATCGGTCTTTCTGATGTAGATAGTTACAGTAAGTAGCACCCCGGCAAGCAATGCGGCAGCTATGAAAATTATCCGTTTTAGTTTTATGACTGGCGTAGGTTTATTGCTATTAAAGCGTGGTGATTCAACAATTTTTACCCAGATGCGATCCGTGCGGCCGAGATCTGACATATAGGATGGCGAATCGGATTGAATCTTATCATACCAAGATTTCAGTAATGCCAATTCTTCCACTGTGCATTCATTATGCCTATACTTTTCCAGTAAACTATAAAGTTGCTCCTTGCTTTCCATATTCCAATTTTTCATTGCCTTCTTATAGCTAAGGAGCAAAAAAATGAAAATTGGCTATTCCAAAATGGAGATTTAATGATTTGTTAATAAGGATAACAAAAAGTTAACAAGAGCAAGCTAGGAGATGCACATAGCTATAGAAAAAAAACAAAGCTGGCATTACGGACCGTTTTTAAGAATTTTTTCTTGATGCTTTTCAATTGGTTATAAACCGTATTCGATGTAATCTGTAGTTTTTGCGCGATCTGCGGTATACTGAGGCCCTGTCTATATCTTAGCTCATAGATCTCGCGCATTCTTGGTGGCAGCGCCTCCACTGCAACATCAAGCATTGACATCATCTGTTCATTCTGAGATTGCTCAAATGCCAAAGAAAGATCTTCCAACTGTATTTGATCACGAGATATTTGTTCCCATATCTCCACAAATTTTGGTGTGAGCTTATGTTGTCTATAAAAGTTCAGAACCCGATTGATGGCCATTCCGTGTAGATAAGGGTATATAGGGCCACGGACTTGATAGTTTTCTCTTTTTTCCCATAGGCTCAAGAAAATATCCTGAATTAGATCCTCAACAGTATTTTCATCAAAAATACGACAACTGACTTCTTTCAATAACTTGTTTGCATATCTATAATAGAGTTCTTCAAAGGCTGACACATTTCCTTTTTTGATCTCATCCCAGATTTCTTTGTCCCCTATAGTTTTCAAATGGTATTGGCTTTTAGGTAGAATTTCAGTTTGTGTTGGAACAAATTTATTATGTTAAATTTTTAGTTTTTATTAATTTTTGGTGAAGAAACTATTAATTTATCTGCTGCTGCCTCAAATAATAAAGGCTCTTGATATAAATTGAATTTATTATGATAGCCTAGTTTATTTAGTCTTGTGCAATGAAACAAATGTTTAACATAGAATTAATCCTTCTTTCACAGGTGATATTCAGCGTATCTTTTCATGTTCGATGGATAGATATACTTAGATGGTGGTTCAATATGTTTCAACACGATTTGACTCGTTGTAAACTGTGTGAAAGTTTTATAATATCCATGTCAAAATACTGTTGTACAATTATATAAGTGTTTATTGAAAAAGGAAGAGCTTTGGATAATATCTCAATTTAATGCCAGTCATATCCGGTTTGGATTTTTCCTTTTCACATGGAAGAGATAAAAAGGGAAAAATGATCAAAACAATTAATTTACTTCTAATCAAAAGTAGTTGAGATTGTCAATTTTTTTATAAGGATGACATAAAACAATAGCTATTCAATGCGCTGTCGCTGATCGGCGAGGAATATAGAAAATCGATCATTGTAAAAACAGAGAATTACCTAGATGCTTTTTTTGTTTCATAGACCCTGTTTTCGCTTCATACGCTAAGAATAGGTGAATATGCTTATGCGCGATATCTCAGGTGCCTTTTACCAGATGGCCGAAATAGTTTGAAGCAAAGGCTATCATATCGGCAAAATAATTAACACAGGGAGAATCAATCATGTTATTGTAACAGGATATGATTTTTTTCTGTGCATACCATGAATTGTTCATCGGTCTACCCCGCAAAATATCCATATGTAAAAAAGGGTTTGATTCCTATAGGCTACGCAGCTAAACGTTAATACACATAAAAGATAGCAAATCGGCTGGCGGTTATAGAGTTAAAAGCTAAGGCCATCCAAAAGTAAAGGTTACTGATAGATGGCCCTGTTTTTCATTCCGAGGATAGTCGGCAACTAATTTAAAGGAATGATTGATTGTTATCTATCACCTATCCTTGTGCCAGAGACTTAGAAAGACAACAAAGCCGTGACCGGCAAATGATCCGAGGGGTGATGATTTCCATTATAAACATCTGTCAGGATTTTACAGTCTTTTACCTCAAAATGTTTTGTATGGAATATATAGTCAATTCGTTGATGAGGAACGGTCACAAAATCACCACCAGCTGCAGCCGTTCCCTTTACGTCTTGGCTCGCCATGTCAACCGGATCATAGCTGTCAAACAGCGATTCTTTCATGGCTTTAATCTGTGGTGAATTTACCACAGAATTAAAATCACCCATACATAATACCGGAAGATTTCCAGCGATTTCCCGAATCTTTTTTATTAATAAGGGGCCTGACTCTGCTTTTGCAGTTTTCAACCTCCAATAGAAATGGACATTAAACACATAGAATATCTTCCCCGTTTTTTTGACCTTGAATTTTGTCCACTGGCAAATACGTTGATCGTCGGCATCCCATCCAATACTCGGGATATCAGGGGTCTGGCTTAACCAAAAAACACCGTCATCAAGCACATCAAACAGATCCGTTTTATAATATGTCGCGCATTGTCCGATTGTAGCCCTACCGTCCTGTACTCATATACAATGTGGCTTGCATTCTGGCAGATTGAACAGTTAATATAAATCTAATAAACTGTAGTATGGTTCTTTGATTAGTTTTGTGGGATGAAATAGATATCAGACCAATAATTATTCTTCCTTCTTCAGAAAGATAACCATAGTGTTATTTATTGTCTGATGGATAGATATACAGATATATTGATTCGATACGTTTCAAAGAGATTAAACTTTTACAGTTATTGCGGGATTTGTACAAAGATATTTTTTAAGATAGTTCTGGGAAAGATTATCTGTATTATTTAATATTAAAATAAATTTATGTTTATATTTATTTTAATAAGCGCTTGCAGCTAAAACGTATGTCAAATCAGTGAGTTATTCGATGAGTAGGGAAATGGAAGGTTTGTAAATTACTGATAAATAGATTAATGCAATTAGGGTTCAATTCCCCTACGGGCTACAGATCGAAAGATTAAAACTTAAAAAAGCTTGCAATTCATATTGCAAGCTTTTTTTGTCTTTTAGTATCTAAAAAAACCAATACGAACTTCCAGGAAAAAAAGGGTGTCATAAGCATTTTATCTAGCTACACGATTCACTTAAAACCTTAATGCAGTTAATAATTCCAGCAATAACTAAAATGAAAAAGAGCCTAACAGAATTGAAAAAGGACGATTGGAATAGACTTTTTCCCGTCGAATTAGTTGATCATAATCCTGAATGGAAAAATATATTTACGGCCGAAAAACAACGGATTTTAGGTAAGATCGGAAAAGAAAAGATTTTACGAATAGAACATTTTGGCAGTACAGCTATCAGCTCAATCAAATCTAAACCTTATATTGATATAATAATTGAGATTCCAAAAGAATTATTGTTCAACAAGGAACTAATTGATGAATTCTCAGCACTAGGCTATTCACATTTTAAAGTTCCCTCAAGAGAAAATATAGCGGAATATTCAACATTTGGAAAAGGATATAACATTGATGGAAAGAACGAACAAATTTTCCATATTCACATGTGCCCAAAAGACAATGCAATGTGGGCGCAAATTGACTTTCGGGATTATCTAAATTCTAATATTAAACGGGCAAAGGAATACGAAGAGTTAAAACTTGAATTAGCATCTAAATTCAGAAATGACCGCGGGTCGTATGTACTTGGAAAAACATCCTTCATCAACGAAACTATAAATTTAGCGACTAAAAAAATGACAACATTTCCTGTTATAGCCTCTACTCTTTCTGCCAAACAATTAGGAGATTTTGTGAAAGATAGATATGGCCTAGACGACAAATACAATTGTACCCTATTCAGAACAGGAATGAATCACACGTATTTTCTTTCCAACACCGAAACGAAATACGTTTTGCGAGTTTATAGTCATAACTGGAGGTCAAAAACCGAAATTATTGAAGAGCTTGAACTTCTGAAATCATTGAAGAATAAAAATTTAAGTGTTTCTTTTCCAATTGAAGATAAAGACGGAGCATTCATTCAAGAAATAAATGCTCCTGAAGGAACCAGATACGTTGTACTTTTTTCCTTTGCTCAAGGTGAGAAAATTCGATTTATGGACAACGAAACCTGTTTTCGAATAGGTTCTCTAATGGCAAATATTCACAACCATACCGAAAACAAGAACATTAACCGAGTATCTTATCATAAGACGTCTCTTATAGAACTACCTTATGCGTATTTAAAACAATTCTTTTCGGAAAAGTTACCAGAAATGGAGTTCATTAGGGAGTTTGGAGAAAATTATCAAAATTCAGACTTTGATAATACGAAAACCGGAATTATACATATGGATATATGGTATGATAATATGGCCGTTACAGCTGAAAAGGAGATTACGATTTTTGACTTTGACTTTTGTGGAAATGGATGGCAAATTTTAGATGTTGGATATTTCTGTAAACAACTGTTTTCCATAGAATCAGATAAAGAGCAGTATGAATTAAAAATGCAAAGCTTCTTACAGGGATACCAGAGCAATAGATTTTTATCTGAAAAAGAGCTCAGCTTAATACCAAAAGCTGGCGCTTCTATTTTTATTTTTTATCTTGGCGTACAGGCACAAAGATTTGATTGGTCCAACATATTTTTGACAGAAAACTATCTTAAAATGTTTGTCGGAAGAATTAAAGCTTGGATGGATTATTACACAAAGAACGAAGTCACTGGGGCTATATAAGAAATTACAGGTATTTTCTCCTATTGGTAATTAAAATGTAACGTATTAATTTTACCTTTAATATTCCAAATAATAAAATTTTATGAAGGCACATACGTACGAAACACAATCGACGATTACACCTGAAAAAGCATTAGATTTCCTGAAGGAGGGAAACCAGCGCTTTGTTAATAATCTGAAAGCTAACCGCGATCTACTCGAACAGGTGAACGCTACGCGTGAGGGACAATGGCCATTTGCTGTGGTGCTAAGCTGCATCGATAGCCGTACTTCAGCTGAACTTATATTTGATCAGGGATTGGGCGATATCTTCAGTATCCGGATCGCCGGAAATTTTGTCAACCAGGATATTTTAGGTTCGATGGAGTTTGGTTGCAATGTGGCAGGTTCTAAACTTGTTGTCGTTCTAGGGCATACCAAATGTGGGGCATTAAAAGGAGGATTGGATGCGGCACAGATCGAGGGCATGGGAATGGATAACCTAAACCATTTGATTAACCATTTCGACCCGATCATTAATGAGGTAATCGATCAGGGGGAAGAACGTTCTTCTAAAAATAGTGTGTTGCTTGAAAAGCTAAATCAACAGAACATTAAACATGCGATCCGTGACATTCGCAGACAAAGCTCAACGCTCCGTAAACTTGAAGAAGAGGGTAAAATTAAGATTGTTGGTGCAAACTATGACGTTGAAACTGGTAGCGTAAGTTGGATGTAAGTTGTAGAAACTGACGCACAGGTTTTGTCGGTTATAAAAGATGGACAACCCTACCTTACTTTAGGTAAGATTAGGTATACCAAGATTCGCTGATCATAAGTCGAATGGGGTGTACACTTTTTAAGAATAAAAGAAAAAGGGAGATGCTAGCTTATTTTAAAGTTAGCATCTCTCTTTTTTGGTTTTACGTATAAATACTAGAGTTTAAAACAGGAAACATTTCCCGCAAAATCAGCAACATAAATCAAATTGCCATCTACTGTGATGTCTGAAAATATAGGCGAACCCAGGTTGAATTTTGATAAGAGTTTACCTGCTTTATTAAGGACGTAGACATAGCCGTCTGAAGCACCAAAAACTAACTTGTCTTTGACTTCAATGACTGCTGATTCAACTGTGCCGATCAGTTTATGGTTATCAGGACTACTGTATGCAGAAGAATAGACAAGCGCTTCTCCTGTGGGAAAATGCCACTTCTCTTCCAGAGTCTGTAGATCATAGGCTTTTATTCCGTTAGTGGAAGTTGGCATAACCAAAAGGTTTTCACTGATCTTTGGCGCAGTCATCACCTTAAAATCGTCGGTTTTAATGCTCTTCTGTAAGATTTCTCCCGTTTTTAGATCGATCTTAAAGATGCCATTGAGGCCGGTCGTATAGATGTAATCATTTTGAGCTGTTACCCCGCCACTTCTAAAACGTAAACCATCTTCCTGACGTTTCCAGAGCAGTTTTCCGGTATGGATATCATAAGCACAGAGTGCATTCCAGTTGTATCCAGCTAAAAGAACTTGACCGACAACCGATAGCTCTGCTGGAGTAGCTTCTCCGCCTGACGGTTCTACACCTTCCCATAACGGTTTGCCTGTATGGATATCAATTGCCGACATTCGTTTTCCTAATCCAGTATAATAGATCCCGTTGTAAAGCGCAGCGCCAGAAACAAAGGTCGGAAGACTTGGAGCCGAAGGTTTCTTTGTCCACAGGATTTTACCTGTATTTGCATCTATCGCATAGACATTGGTTTCAACATCAGTGGCCAACAATATACCATCGCTGAAACGTAATCTATGCTTAATGGAATTTATAGTTGGCAGAGACCATAATACTTTTCCACTCCGTCTATCCAAGGCTTTGATTGCATGACTGGTTCCTATGCCATCATCCATTGTGGCTATAAAAAGTTTATCGCCAATAACCAGAGGGCTTGTTTTCCAGATATTTCCATTGACTGAAGTGGACCACTGTAGTTTGATCTTATCATTTTCTGCTGGCGCGAGGCTAAACGTTTCTTTCTTTAAGGTCTGTTCGCCATTCTCGTAGCGAATCGTGATAAGTGCATCGTATTGTCCTTTGTGATTTTGTTTTTGGAAAGGAACATTTGCTTGCCATGTCCAATCTCCGGAGGCTTTCAGCGAAATTGAGCTTATGCGACTTCCGGTCTCATGTGCGGATATTGTGAGGTCTACGCCCTGTATTTGTCGCTCACTATCGTAGGCGTTGACCAGTATGGGCAGCGTTTGGTCTGCATTTAACGACTGATTGCCCACGGGCCGTACCAACTGGACGTGGTCACGTAAGTTTGTGTAGATCGGCTTGATATTCTTGATGCCTTGTTTGTCAATATCGACGACAACAAACTGTGCGGCAGAATTATCAATACCGCCTTTGTTGGGGGCATTGGAACAAACGACATAGACACCATTTTGTTTGAAAACGAAATTGTTGTGCCAGTGTCCATAGAACCAGGCCTTAAGGTTATATTGCTTTAAATCAATCTGTTCTTTTTCTCCTTTAAGTACAAAGTCAGGCCCTACAAAGAAGTCATGGTTAATAAAGATCAAGGGCTTGGATTTATCCATGGCAGCTAGATCTTTTTTGAGCCAAGCTATGATCTGATCAGCGGTGTAGCTGGGTTTATAATCGCCATTTGGCATTGGTGTAACGACGAAGTGAGCCGGCCCGGCATCGAATGAGTAATAAGTCGGTCCAAAAAGATCTTCAAATAGCTTCTCGCCATATTCACCTTTGACAAGATCATGATTTCCGACGGTATAATAGGTCGGTCTGCCCATGAGTTCACTGTTAACCTGCTTGGCATGAAAAAGCATGCCCGGTTCATAGCAGATATCTCCGGTATGCATGATCAGACTTGCACGCTGTTGTTTGGCGTAATTTCTGACATTATCAATCCAAGGTCCATACAACGGCGTTTCTGTATCCGTGATTTGGATAAACCGTAGAAAATCGTTTTGTTGGACCGCATCTTTGACTAAAGCGAAGTCTAGATTTTTGGCATCCGCGCGCAACGGAATGTAATGTGTTTTGGTAGCCTTGTAACCACTGGGTACAGTGACAGACAAAAAGCGGGCATTGGGGTTATAGGGCAGTGTATATGTTCCGTCTCTGTTGGTTTTTACCACATCATAGCCATCGGATACTGTGATTCCGCCTAGGAGATTCTCGTTCTGTTCGAACAGGTTATTCGCATTCTGATCTTCAAAAACCCGGCCGACGCGTTGTTGTGCAAAAAGGGAGGGAATCGGAAGAAGGCAGCAGGCAAGTAATTTGAGTAATTTCATAGTTGTTTAAATAAAAAAGCTAGCTCCGGTTTCAGAGCTAGCAAAATGTGAATAAGGTTATTAACTATTTATCCCATCCAAAGACTTGTTTTAGATTTGGATTCAATGTTATTTGACCCAATGGGATTGGTTTGTAATAATATTTTGGAGAGACAAATGACCGCTTATTTTTTTGGTCAACAGTCATCATAATATACCCCGAAGTACCATTGCTAAGGTAAAATGCGCCTCCATCGAGGTAATATTTTACCAGCTTGGTTTTTACAGCATCCGGTAACTGGTCAATTGGACCTGTTGCTTTCTCATTTTCAAGAATGGCAATATCCGGATTTCCATCACCTGTAACGTCCATAGCTCCTAATGCAGGGACGTAGATTCCATGTGGGGCAACGGCTAGTAAGTCTCCTGTTTTCCAGCGTAGCACATCGTTGAAACGGAAACCTTCACAGGCAAGCTCAACCCGGCGCTCACGGCGGATCTCTAACAAGGCTCCTTTATTGGCTCCTTGAGCGTTCGGATAGCGTGCCGCAAGAACAGGGTCTACCTGTGTATTGGCCGTTGCTAACAGTAAGGCTGGTACACCGACGCGTCCACGTAAAACATTCACGGTTGCATCCAGATCAGCTTGTGTAAGCGTACCCAATTCAGCTTTCGCTTCAGCATTGATAAGCAACACTTCGGCATAACGCATAATAGGAAGATCGGTGTAGTTTGCGTCCCAACCACCACGGAGAGCAGGATCTCTAGGGTAGAATTTAATCTGTAGATATCCACCAAAACTAGGTTTTATTAAATAAGCCGTAGGGTTATTCGGATCAGTCTTAAACCCAGCTGGCATGATGGTTTCAGCCAATCGGGGATCCCTGTTTTGAAATATTTGCGTAAAGGTTTTCGTTTTGTAATCCGGAGTCGATGTAAACGATTTTCCGTCAGCTGTTAGGAATTCTTCCATCAATTCTCCGCTTAATGCCCACTGCCAGTCCAATACGGTGTGTGAATTGTTTGCAATACCTAGTGAACGATCATTCTTTTGGATAAAAATCGCTTCTGTATTCGAAGAGAGATTGTTGCTGCTGAACAATGTTCTAAAGTCAACTTCTTTGGCGCCAGTGTTATGAATTTTGTATTTCCCAGAATTTATAACTTCTTGTGATGCTGAAGCTGCTCTTTTTAAGAACTCATCTGCAGAAGCTTGTAAATTTAGCTCCTCGTGGTATTTACGGAATGTTCCTTCGTGTAAGGCAATGCGAGCTAATAGTGTTAATGCAGCGCCTTGTGTGACACGCTCTTTGAAATTACCGGCTACTTTATCTTCCCTGATATGGGCTGCGGCAAATTCGAGATCCTCCATAATATGTTTAACAACCACCTCGCGCGAGTCCTGGTCTTTGTACATGGCTTCGTCCTCAGCACCCAAAGCCGTATCATACCAAGGAACATTGTTATAATCGCGCACTAAATTAAAGTAGATGTAGGCACGAAAGAAACGGGCGATTCCAACATAATGGTCTATTTGTGCTTGATCGCCAGTTACAGTACCGAGGTGATCCATCATATAGTTGATGCGGCGTAAATTTTTCCATTCATCAGACCAGCCAGATGCGTTGCCTGGTGTTAGTGTGCCACGGAGCATATTGTTGGTTGAACTGCTCCCTGTGAACCCACCGATATTATCGGTGAAGATATCGTCATATGATGCGCCTATAAATCGATAAAAACCATTGGTATAAGTCTTGAGATCTTCTGGAGTTTTAAAGAAATTTTGATCTGTGACAGCCGTCTTGTTGCTGCGATCTAAAAAGTCTTTATTACAGCTTATTGTCAATAGTGATAAAGACAATGCTAGTGTAGTATAATGAAATATTTTCATGAATATGCGTATTAAAACTTAACATTTAATCCAAAGGCATAGGTGCGTTGGAAAGGATATACTCTTGTATCGCCTAACGCTTCTGGGTCTATGCTTACTTTGAGTCCTGAACGTTCAAATAGATTTTCGCCACTTACATAAAAGCGGACGGCCTGTAAGCCTATTCTTTTTGTGAAATTCTGAGAGAGGCTATAGCCGAAAGTAATGTTTTTTACCCTCAAATAAGCTGCATTCTGCAAATAACGTGTATTAGGTATGCCGAGTTCTTGCCCGGTATCTTCTGCACTGTAAGATTTTATCCGTGGGAAATACCCGTCTCTGTTATCTGGAGACCAATGGTCTAAGTTCTGTTTGGTCACATTCGTCCAGGGTTGTGCATAAATTCCCCAGAAATAGATTTGGCTTCCCGGTGGATACCAGTCTCTTTTTCCGACACCTTGAAGAAATACACGTAGATCAAAACCTTTCCATGAACCTGAAAGGTCTAAGCTATAGGGGTATTGAATTTCTGAATTGCCTAGAATCTTGAGGTCACCATGGTCAGCAAGGGTTTGTTTACCTTTAGTGATCTTACCGTCAGGTCCTCCATCGGGCCCGCCCGCAATATCCTTGAACTTGATATCACCAACATAGTATTTATATTGCTGATCATCCGTTCCTACATCGGTTTGATCCAATTTGGCTAGCTCATCTTCATTTTGGAAGAAACCATCTGCTTGAAGACCCCATATCTCACCGATGCGCTGTCCGGCATAATGTTGTCTAATATCGCCCGTTGGATTATCAAATTTAGTAATTGTAGCTTTGCTGTTTGCTAGTGTAAATGTAGCGTTATAATGGAATGGCGAGCCAGCTAGGTCGAACTTGTCTTTCCAGCTAATGCGTAGATCCCAACCATTCGTCTTCATGTCGGCCGCATTGAAGTTCGGTGCGTCAGCACCAAAAGCACCCGGAAGAGTTCTTCCTGGGATCAGCATACCCTCATTGGTCCGTTTGTAAATATCAAATGTCGTATTTAGGCGACTGTTGAGTAGATTAAAGTCAATACCCCCATTGATTGTTGAAATACGCTCCCATGTTAAGGATTTGGCGACCACTAATGGTGGATTCAAGGATATCGGACGATTACCTTCAATCACGCGAGGAATGCCGTTATCCACTGCCATAGAAGGCAAATAAGGATAACTGAGTGGATTCATATTATTATCATAGACAGTCTGGTTACCCAATTGTCCATAAGAACCCCGAAGTTTTAAGAAGTTGATCGCAGATTTGAGCGGACTGAAAAATTGCTCCTCAGAAAGTACCCATCCCGCAGATACCGATGGGAAAAATCCCCAGCGGTCTCCTTTAGGAAAACGTGAGGAACCGTCCAGACGGCCATTGGATTCAATAAGGTAACGCCCTTTATAATCATAGTTCAGACGATAAAATACACCTTGCAGTGCATAATCGTCGATACTATGGGTAACTGTTGTCGCTCCACTACCTAAGCCGATGGATGGTATATCAGCCGAATAAAGACCATTTTTAAGAGCATAATTCTTTTCTGTATTTCTATATTCTTGGTTATAACCGACTAAGGCGCTGACATGGTGGTCATTAAACTGTTGCGTATATTGTGTATACACGTTGATTACATCATATCGGGTGTTTTCCTGCTGCTTATATGCGGAAGGTACAGTTCCTCCTGCATATTGAGGCGTAGCATTTGGCCCAGTCTTATACTGCACGGGGCGATTAAAACCATCTATTACATCAAAGGAACGACGGAAAGTAACATCTGCATTAGCTGTCCATATGTTTTTGATCAGATCTGCTTTGGCATTGAATGTTGTTTGGAACTCGTTGATATTTTCTTTTCTTCGTCCTCCTTCTTGTAATAGTCCCAAAAGGCCAGCGCCTGCTTGCGTCCAGCTGCCATCCGGATTTTTTGGAACATCCAAAGATGAGGTACGGTTCACATTCCAAAAGAAATCACCGCCCATGAAAACAGGTGCTTCGTATTGTCGGCTTGTTAATACCGTATTATTTCCGAAGTTCAACCAAGGAGTGACTTGCATATCCATTTTATTGCGGACATTGTAACGGTTAAGTTTGTCATTTCCATATTTTAGTGCACCGTCGAGCTTATAGTATTCTCCAGAGAATAAGTAACTTAATTTGTCCGTTCTTTTGCCCAAGCTCAAGTTGAGCGTATTGGTTGGAGCCATTTTTTTATAGGCTTCCTTCATCCAGTCGGTTTGGCCATAATAAGCCCATTTTTCTGGGTTTGTAGGGTCCAAGATCGTGTTGGGTAAACTCGGATCCTGCTGAAGCTTTTTAGCATATTCACGTACTGCATCTGGATACAAATCATATAATGGGTAAGCAGCATCGTGCTTATATTGCATCACGGTAAGCGGATCTGTGACAACATCAGGCAATTTACCGGTGGTACGCCATTGTGTGCTCATTCCTACATTCACCTGAAGCTTTTCGGACTTGGCAGATTTGGTTGTTACAAGAACTACACCGAATGCTCCACGAGCTCCATAGATTGCAGCTGAGGCCGCATCTTTTAAGACCGATACGTTTTCAAAATCATTTGGATTGAGTCTTGCTAACTCATCGCCAGTGACAGGAATGTTGTCTACTAATATAAGAGGCTCACCACCATTGATTGATGTGATACCGCGGATATTGAATTTTGCACTTTGCGAAGGATTACCGCTCGCGTTAGTGATGTTCAAGTTGGGGATCAATCCCTGCAAGGCAGCACCTAAATTGGTAACAGGTCGATTTTCAATTTCCTTGGCGGAAATCTGGTCAACGGCGCCCGTTAAATTGATTTTCCGTTGTGTACCATAACCAACGACCACCACCTCATCTAATTGTGATGTGCTCGTTTGTAAAGTCACATTTAATGTGCGTTGATTTCTCACCTGTATACGCTCTGTTGTGTAGCCCATATACTGAAATGTCAGCACTGCTTTCTCGGGTATCCGAAGCGAAAAGTGTCCGTTGGCATCTGTTTTTGTAGATAATGCGGAATTTCCCTCTACAGACACCGTTACACCGGCAAGTGCTGATTGTGAATCGCGAACTGTACCTGTAATTTCGAAATCTGTACGTTGTTTTTCGGAAATTACAATGGTGTTATTGAGAATCTGATAGCTTAGATTCTGTCCTTTAAGTGCTTTGGATAGCACTTGTGAAATGGAAGCATGATTTGCATCCACACTGATGGGCTGTAGATTATTCAGCAGTTTTTCATCATAAAAAAATCGTAAGTCTGTTTGCTTAGAAATTTCTTGTAAAACTTTCTCAACCTTTACTTTTTTCAAGGAGAGATTGACTGTTTGTGCATTTCCCGAGGCATGTGCTCCCAAAGCAAGGGAAAGCAAAGAAAGAGTGCTTAACTTTATCATACATAAAGTTTTAAAGGCTGGAGGGACCCGAAATTCCCGTGTTTTCTCCTGCCTTTTCATTGGAGAAAAAAAATTCATAAATTAGAATGATTTTTGAGGTTTTAAATTTCTGTTGGTAATCAGTAAAATAAGCCTTGGATTTAACTGGGGATGCGTCAACATCCCCTTCTTTTGTTATTGCCAGGCGATAAGTCGATGTTTATGCCATAGATGTATTTTTTAGGTAGATAATCAATTTCATTGCACGATTACGTTCCGACCGTTGATGTCGAATTTTCGCCCTGTCGCTAAAGCAAGGATTTCCAATACCTCCGAAAGCTTGCTGTTTCTGCTTATGGAGCCTTTGTAGGTAGAAGCGTTAGTGATGGCTTCGATATTTTTAAATTCAACATTATACCAACGTGCAATTTGCTGCGTGATATCGTTGAAATTGCTGCCGTCGAAATAAAATTCTTCACGCTGCCATGCTGTATTTTTCGCTAGATCACTTACTTTGACCTGAATATCATTCGCCAATGTTGTCGCTTGCTCCCCAGGCTTAATAATCGTCTGCTTACCCTCTTTAAGAACTTTGACACTTCCCTCTACGAGTGATGTGGACACTTCATTTTGATACGCGTTGACGTTGAATGTGGTGCCCAATACTTCGATTGTTGTGCCGTTGGCATGGATGCGGAAAGGTCGGCTGGCATCCTTAGCGACCTTAAAATAAGCTTCTCCCGTTAATGTAACTTGACGTTGATCTGCTTCAAAATGTGTCGGATAAGAAAGTTGAGTGAGCGAATTGAGCCATACTTTTGTGCCATCTTCTAAAATGACCATATAAGTGCCGGCCTTGGGTACATCAACACGGAAATTTTTCCCGGCTATAGCTGTCGTTGAATTATGCTGTTGGACAAATGGATCTGCGAGCTGCTGCTCTTTTCCTGTCGGTGTTATAAGTTTTGCATAATGCCCTCCCGGAAGGATGTCGTTGTGAAAAGTCTTGTTGTGGGAACGAACCTCCGCCGCCAATGTAAGCGGTATTTGTGTTGGCGAGGACAATTTTTGATAGAACCAGAAGCTAAATCCTGAAATGGCGATAAGCGTGGCAGCAACCATCCATTTAGATCGTACCCAGCTCATTCGTTTGAGCGGTGCGGGTTCATCAAATAGTTGGTCATCTAATCTTGCATTGATACGTGATGCCAGGTTGGGTGGATTTTCGTTCACTGACAGCTCGTTCTCGGATTGGTCCAATGTATAAAACCAACGGAGTACCTGTTGTTCTTCCGCAGCTGTACATTGGCCTTCCAAGTATTTTTTAAGCAAGGCTTTGGCTTGATCTGATGATTCTTGTTCCTTCATACAAACCTATAATCCCCTTATGTGAAGAGAAGTACCGAAGAAAAATCAAAAAAAATATAAACTACTGTATTACAGTGTTTTTAAATTGTGAGGTGTTGGGAAATGAGACCGCATGATACAAGTTCATCTAGCGGATTTATTATTTGAATCGAAGCTTGAGCCAGCCTAAAGCCAGGGAGATATTGTTTTTTACGGTTTGTTCTGATAGTGCAAGTTCCGAGGCGATATCTTTAATGGACATGGATTCTTTTCTGCTAAGCGAGAAAGCAGATCGCATTGTTGAAGGCATCTTGTCAATTTCTTGCTCGATAAGCACAGCGAGTTCCTTTGCCAATAGCTCTTCTTCAGATGTAGTGGTTAAAGTTTGTGTTTGAAAGGTCTGGCAGAGGTTTTCAGCACGGACAACTTTCCTTTGTTCATGAATAGTCCAGTCAATGATTTTGTACTTGGCTGTTTTAAAAAGATACGGATAGAGGGAGGACTCAATGTTTATTTTGTGTCTATTGTTCCAAAGGGCGACAAATACCTCCTGCAGAATATCTTCACAGTCTTCAACACAGGAAACACGGCGCTGTATAAATCGAAAAAGTATAGCAGAATAGCGATTGACTAATTCCGAAAAAGCATGACGGTCATTGGCTTGAATCCCAACGAATAGCACGGTGTCATCTAACTGTTCCATAATTACCGCAATTTGTGTACTCCCTTAGTTTAATTTAGGCCAAATTTATAATTGTGGTGTTAAGTTAGTATTAAAAACAAAAAATATGATAATGTTTTTTTTAATCAAACGATTGCACAAAATGCTAGGTAACAAAAATCTTGATCTACTTGTTGCAAATTTAAGTAGATCAAGACCTGCGAAAGTAACCGATGTAATCAAAAGAATGTCCTTACAGACGGGCATCCACTAATTTTCGATCAAGTATTCCTTTAATATCAAAAACAACGGATGGGTTCTTTTTTAAGTTGTTGAGATCCAAATGAAAAAATTCTCGGTGTCCAACGGCAAGTATAACGCTGTCATAATCTGCAGATTCAGGAAGAGATGACAATAACTCGAGATTGAAATGTGATTTCACTTCATCTGTATTGACCCAGGGATCATAAATGTCGACTTTTAGACCGAATTCTTGAAGATCTTGGATCATATCTATAACTTTACTATTTCTGATATCAGGACAGTTTTCTTTGAATGTAATACCCAATACTAACGCTTTGGCTCCCTCAAATTTGATATTTTTTTGAATCATCAGTTTAACAACTTTTGAAGCAATGAAAGAGGCAATTTGATCATTCACCTCTCTGCCAGATAAAATGACGTGGGGATGATAGCCTAGTTGAGTTGCTTTTTGAGCAAGATAATATGGGTCCACAGAAATACAATGGCCTCCGACTAAACCCGGTTTAAAACGAAGGAAGTTATATTTTGTACCTGCAGCATCTAACACATCCTGTGTATCTATGCCCACTCGGTCGAAGATTAGCGCGAGCTCATTCATAAAGGAAATATTTACATCACGCTGAGCATTTTCGATCACTTTGGCAGCTTCGGCAACTTTGATTGAGGGGGCCAAATGTGTCCCGGCTTCAATAATATTTTTATAAAGTCCATCTACCACCAATCCTGCCTCAGGCGTACTTCCGGAAGTCACCTTCATCACTTTTTGAAGTGAATTTACTTTATCGCCTGGATTAATGCGTTCTGGTGAATAGCCAACAAAAAAATCTTGATTAAATTTTAATCCCGAGAAACTCTCCAAAACCGGTATACACTCTTCTTCTGTACAACCAGGATAAACAGTAGATTCATAGATCACCAAATCACCTATTGTCAAAAGCTCTCCAATCATTTTAGAAGCTTTTAACAAGGGGGACAAGTCTGGTGAATTATAACGGTCTATCGGAGTTGGGACAGTTACAATATAGACATTTGCATCTGCAATGTCAGTTATAGAATTACTCGCATCATAACCTTTGCTTTGGTTAGATGTATGGAATAAATCTCGCGCCCGTTTTAACTCTTTTTGATCCATTTCTAGGGTGCGGTCAAGCCCTAGCTTAAGTTCTTCAATACGGGTTTTATTTATGTCAAATCCAATCACCGGGAAAAAATCGGAAAATGCTATTGCTAATGGCAATCCCACATATCCTTGGCCAATGATGGCAATCTTTTTTACCTTAAAATCTCTCATATATAGCTGTAAATATACGTTCTTTGCTTTAATTTTAACCCCTTGTCAACCAACCTCTGCGTCCAGCTGTTGCAATGGCATAAGGTGTAATCCAAAATAAACTGAAGGCATAAAATATACTGTAACTATAAGCCCAGAAAGCTTCTTTGGTGTCAGAGTTTTTAGAGGCAAAGAAATAGGCCTGGATGCTAGAAAATATTAAGATACCGACCAACGTTGAGCTTAAGAACATCAATGGATAATGAAAGACTGTCCACAGCATCAATAACATCATTGGATAAGACAATAATACTTTTTTCCATTGCATAAGCAATAAGATACGTGCTCCCCATTTAGGTCCCTGACGGAAATTCTTAAATGCAAATTGACTCATCGCAATGTTTTCGCGCACGTTGCTTCGTTCCCAACGGATAAACATCTTATACAGATTTTTGTAACGTACAGGAGTGTCGGTATAAACGTATGCATTGGATTGAAATAACACATGATACCCTTGTTTTAGGATCATATTCGTCATAGCGCGATCTTCACCGATATCAGACGGTTGCCCCATAAAAGTCTGGTTGATCCAATCCTCCAAACAGTTCATGACAGCCTCTTTACGATAGCCGGACAAGGCTCCTGGTGTACACATGACCGTACCCAACATACTTTGCGCAGAACGTACAAACTCAAAGCTGAATACGAAGCTAACATTCAACATACGAGGTATAATCGCTTTTTTATTATTCAATACGCGCACATTACCCGCAACAGCTCCACATTCCTTGTTTGTTACAAAAGGACTCGCCATATTACGTATAGTATCCTTTTTAACAATAGAATCACTATCAACCGTAATAAAGATTTCTCCCGTACCTAACTTAAATCCACGGTACAAAGCATGTCTCTTACCCATATTCTTGGGCTGCTGATAAATTTCAACACGATCGCCCAATTCCATTTTGGCACGTTGTATCCAGGCAAAGGTATTGTCCTTGCTACCGTCATCAATGGCGATGATCTGAAGTTTCTTCTCCGGATAATCACTGCTAGCCAAACTATGTAAGGTATCATAGACTAACTGTCCTTCATTATAAGCTGGGACAATAATCGTACAAGTAGGTAGCTCATCGTCCGATACAGAAGCGATGGGTTTATATTTACGATGTAGTACAATCAAAAAAATCAAAAAGCTAACGGCGATAGCAGCTAAAAATATACCTAAGGCGATCAGAAATGTTCCGCCGATGCTGTCTAAACGTTGGAAACGTAATGCATCAAAATCTGGCTGAAGCATGTATACGCCAAAAACTGACGCAAATAGTATAAAAAAAGTCGCTCCAAAAATACCATATTCTTTTGGACCAAAGTTGCTTTCCTCGTTTTTGCTCACTGTATTATCAGATCGCTTTTCTCCTGCATTTACATCATATACAGCAGGCTTCCATTGTTTGGTCATCTGCTTGGATACGATCGAGTTTTCTTTCATGTAATTCATAACCGTTCTATTTTAGATATACATTCGTTCATTCTATATTTAATCGATGCCGCAATCGGTATCATTTGTAATGAAAATATTACGAATTCATAAACGCAAAACACATGCCTTTATTTTGTGCCAAAAATGGCCCGACTGCTCAAATTGTAACGTTCTTGATACAAAATAGCATTAATTAAGTTGTTCTTTTTCAGTGTTTTAAATTTGTTTTGTAATTAAAATCGATTAAAATATAATAACGATATGGGCAGTAGACTTTTAAGGTTTTTTAACATTTGCCAGCAGATTGTTAAGAGAAATTGACAATTTTTGTGACAAACTGTGTAGGAAAGGGGGCAATGGGTGGAGGGGAAGAAATTCAGCTTAAGCCTAATAAAAAAAGCAAAAGATAGCGCAAAAAAAAGACGCCTCGAAAAGAGAACGTCTTCAATATCATCAAGTTTCGAAATCGTCTTTATCCGCCAAATTCCATTAGATAATTTTTTAGAAAATCATTTAGATCACCATCCAGCACAGCTTGTGTATTGGATGTTTCGTAATTGGTCCGTAAATCTTTAATTAACTTGTAAGGATGTAGGACATAATTTCGAATTTGGGATCCCCATTCTATTTTCTTCTTGTTGCCTTCAATAGCAGCGGAAGCTTCTTGGCGTTTACGCATTTCAATCTCATATAACTGTGATTTCAATAAGCGCATCGCATTTTCTTTGTTTTGCAATTGCGATCTGGATTCCTGATTTTTAATAATAATGCCAGTAGGTTTGTGATGTAATCGAACAGCTGTTTCCACCTTATTTACGTTCTGACCTCCTGCACCACCTGAGCGGAACGTGTCCCATTCGATTTCCGAATCCTTAACATCAATCTCAATATTATCATCGATCAGAGGATAGACATAAACAGACGCGAAAGAGGTATGGCGTTTTGCATTGGAATCAAACGGAGAAATCCGAACGAGCCTGTGCACACCGTTTTCTCCCTTGAGGTAGCCATAAGCAAAATCTCCAGAGATCTGTAATGTTACACTCTTGATACCAGCTACATCTCCCTCCTGCGAATCTTGTTCGGTCACTTTATACCCATTTTTCTCGCCCCACATAATATACATACGCATCAGCATGGCTGCCCAGTCGCAGCTTTCAGTCCCGCCGGCACCAGCTGTAATCTGTAAAATTGCATCCAGCTGATCTTCTTCGGCGCTAAGCATGTTTTTGAATTCGAGTTCCTCGACTTGCGCTAAAGCTAGTTTATATTGGTCGTCCACTTCCTTATCACTCGCGTCGCCAGATTGGAAGAATTCATACATGACATATGCGTCTTCAACCGCCGCTGCAACTGAGTCGAAGTGGTCTGTCCATACCTTTTGGTTTTTTATGGCCAAGAGTATTTTTTCTGCAGCTTTGGAATCATCCCAAAAGCTCGCTTCAAGCGTAATAGCTTGATCTCTTTCTATTTCTTCTTTGCGTGCATCGATGTCAAAGATGCCTCCTCAGGGAAGTAACACGATCCCTCAAGTCTTGAATTTGTTCTTTTGTCATATCCGCTAAAGTAGAAATTTTAATTAATAAATTCGTGCTTCTATCGAATAACTTCGCGCCCAATATAGATTGCCAAATAGGGATAATTTGACCTTTTTTTTTTAGTTTTGGTATTGTCAACGGAATAAACCTTCATTTAAAGATCTACACGATATGTAGTATAGAAATACCGAAGGCTCTTATTGATGTTTAAAACAAATAATTTCAGTAAAAACAGTATGTTCCCAAAAATTAATTTTACAGAGACTGAGGCCTATAAGAATCTAGCGCAGCATTTTGATTCATTATCAGGTCTATCTAGCAATAGCGAAAAAAAAGATTTACGTGCACTTTTTGCCGCAGATCCCGCACGTTTTGAGAAGTTCTCGATCGCTTTCGAAGATATACTTTTGGATTACTCCAAAAATCGGATTACCGAAGAGACAAAAGCGCTCTTAGTCCAGTTGGCTAAAGAATGTGGTCTTGCTGATGCGATAGCAGCGATGTTCTCGGGTGAGCGCATCAACGTGACCGAAAATAGACCGGTATTACACACCGCTTTGCGAAATCAATCCGATCAACCCGTTTATGTGGACGGAAAAGATGTTATGCCCGACGTTAAACGCGTGCTGGCACAAATGAAAGCTTTTACGGAAAAGATTATATCTGGTCAGTGGAAAGGGTGTACAGGTAAAGAAATTACAGATGTGGTTAATATCGGTATCGGTGGTTCAGATCTAGGTCCTGTGATGGTAACAGAAGCATTAAAAGCGTATAAAACGCGCTTAAATTTACATTTTGTCTCCAACGTAGACGGTACACACATTGCTGAAACATTGAAAGCTGTGGATCCTGAAACAACCTTGTTTCTGATTGCCTCAAAAACATTCACAACGCAGGAAACGATGGCCAATGCCCATACAGCCAAAGACTGGTTTTTGGCGAGTGGCGCCCTTCAGGAGGATGTCGCTAAGCATTTTGCCGCGTTGAGCACCAATACAGAAGCAGTACGTGCCTTTGGAATAGATACTCAAAATATGTTTGAGTTTTGGGACTGGGTAGGCGGTCGTTATTCCCTGTGGTCTGCTATAGGTCTTTCAATTAGCTTGGCAATAGGCTTTGATAATTTCGAGGAACTTTTAAAAGGTGCCTACGATGCGGACGTTCATTTTAAGGAAACTTCTTTCGAATCCAATATTCCCGTGATATTGGCTTTGCTTGGGGTATGGTATAATAATTTTTTCCAGGCCGAAAGTCATGCTATTCTTCCTTACGATCAATATCTGCACCGTTTTGCTGCATATTTCCAACAAGGGGATATGGAGAGTAATGGCAAATATGTTGACCGTAATGGTCAACAGGTGGATTATCAGACTGGACCGATTATATGGGGTGAACCGGGTACGAACGGGCAGCATGCCTTCTATCAGTTGATTCACCAGGGAACCAAATTGATTCCTTGTGATTTCATTGCCCCTGCCAATAGTCTTAATCCGATCGGAAACCACCACCAATTGTTATTGTCCAACTTTTTTGCACAGACTGAGGCGTTGATGAATGGCAAAACGGAGGAAGAAGTAGTTGCTGAATTCAAGAAAGCAGGCAAATCGGACCAAGAAATAGAAGCGCTTAAAGCCTATAAAGTCTTTGAGGGTAATCGCCCGACGAATTCAATCCTGTTCAAAATAATGACACCACGTACTTTAGGACGACTTATCGCATTTTATGAGCATAAGATTTTTGTGCAGGGTGTGATCTGGAATATTTATAGTTTTGATCAATGGGGTGTGGAGCTAGGTAAACAATTGGCCAATCAAATCCTTCCGGAATTAAGTGACGCGAATACGGTTACGAGTCATGACTCTTCTACCAATGGATTGATCAATGCCTATAAAGCTTGGCGGGATTAAATTTCTAACTAGGATCTAAAAGAGATCCTTGATACAACAGGACTGCCCTCAGAAAGTATCTAACTTTTTGGGGGTAGTGCTTTTTTGGGGCATTACATGATCGCTCAGTTTTTAAACTTGTTTATGCTGGATCCGAATGGCATTTAAAATTGCCAGAAGAGCTACCCCCACATCAGCAATGACCGCTTCCCAAAGTGTTGCAATGCCTCCGGCGCCGAGGATCAAAACAATGATTTTTATTCCCATCGCCAAGATGACATTCTGCCAGACAATACTTCGGGTTATTTTTCCAATTTTTATGGCCGACAAAATCTTGTGTGGCTCATCGTTTTGGATCACAACATCAGCAGTTTCAATGGTTGCATCAGCTCCCAATCCACCCATAGCAATGCCAACATGTGCTAAGGCAACTACAGGAGCGTCGTTTACGCCATCGCCGGCAAAGGCAACGCGGCGTCCTTGATCAATCAGCTGCTGTACATGGCTTACTTTGTCCTCAGGAAGAAGATCGCCATAGGCTTTGTCGAGTCCAAGTTCTTTGGCGACATCATCTACCACCGCTGTTTTATCTCCAGATAACATGACTGTATACAAACCTTGCGCATGCATGGCTTGGATTACAGCCTTGGCATTTGGTTTAATTCGATCCGCAACAGTAATATAACCCGCATATTGACCTTCGATGGCAAGTAATACAATGGAGTATGCCATTTGCCTTAGATCTGCCGGATAGCTAATATCGAATTTGTCCAGTAACTTGCTGTTGCCCGCGAGTGTGTGCTTTCCGTTAACAGTGGCGAAAAGTCCGTGGCCTGCTATTTCCTGGATTTTCTCAGCCTGAAATGCGGCAGTGCCGGGATGATAACTGGCGATCGCCTTCGCAATGGGGTGTGTTGAATGTGCCTCAATGGCTTTCGCATAGTTCAATAATTCCTCTGGATCTCCATTGACGGCAAAAACTTCGGTTACCTCAAAGACACCGGCTGTAAGCGTACCCGTTTTATCCATGACAACGGTATCGACTGAAGTGATGGCATCGAGGAAGTTCCCACCCTTAAATAATATACCATTTCGGGAAGCTAAGCCTATACCGCCAAAATAACCCAGGGGAATGGAAACAACCAGGGCGCAGGGACAGCTGATCACCAGAAAGACTAAACTCCGGTAGAACCAGTCCTTAAAATTATAGTCATGAACAAAAAATAGGGGGGCAATAAGGACCAAGAGCGCAAGCCCAAAGATGATGGGGACATATATTTTGGCAAATCGAGCGATAAACAGCTGAGTTTTGGATTTTCGTGCAGTGGCATCCTGAACCATTTCGAGAATTTTGCTCAACTTGCTATCTTCAAATACGTTGGATACCTCAATTTCAACGACTGTTTCCAAATTGATCATACCTGCAAAAACAGCATCACCGGAATATTTTGTATCGGGTTTACTCTCCCCAGTCAGAGCAGCAGTGTTAAATGCCGCTTTTTCCGTTTTCAATTTACCATCCAGAGCCACTTTTTCTCCTGCTTTTACAAGGATAGTTTCGCCAATTTCAACATTTTTAGGATTGATCTGCTGTTGCTGCCCATTGCGTATGACCGTTACTGTGTCAGGGCGGATATCCAATAAGGATTTGATTGATTTCTTGGCATTGTCGACGGCAGTATCCTGAAACCATTCTCCGATTTGATAGAAGACCATGACCGCGACGCCCTCTTCAAATTCTCCAATGGCGAAAGCTCCCAATGTTGCAACGGTCATTAAAAAAAATTCATTAAAAATATCGCCACGACTTGCCTTGCGCAATGCCATTTGAATAACGGGGATTCCCGCGAGAAGATAGGCGATGCTATTTAAGGTCAAGTTGATGCCAAAGGGAAGGCTGATCTTAAAAGCATATTTCAATAGGAGTAAAGTAAGTAGAATGACAAGGGCCATGAGGAGCTTACTTTGAGCGATCCACCAAGGATGCTCCTTTGTTGGAAGGCCGTGCTCCTGTGTGTCATGGTTATGCTCGTGGTTGTGTTCGCACATATATCAGCGGTTCTTTTAAAGAATTAAATTTAGCGAATTCTGCTGTAAAAAGCGAGGGAAATGAGGATAAACTCACCCATAAGGGCAATTATTTTAGACGATTATTTTAAAGGAATTGGAACAGTAAACAAGCTGTTTTTCAAACGACAGATGATGTCAGCAAGGGAAGATGGTGTCGGCAAGAAAGGGGGGCAATCGCTGAGCAATGAAAAGGCGTCCACATGTATTGATGCGGACGCCCGCTGCTATTTTATGAATGTATTTTTAATCTTTCGAAGTACTGCCAATAATCATTTCCAATATGGCAACGACAATGGCAAACAGCGCAGCGGTCCAGAATCCATCTACATCAAATTTGGAGCCGAGTAGTGAATCTGATAACAAGACCATCAATACGGTAATAATAAAGGAAATCAGGCCGAGCGTAAGCCAATTCAACGGGAATGTAAATAACCTTAAAATAGATCCCACAGTCGCATTGACAAATCCAATGACAAGTCCGGTAACGATAGCCCAACCGAATCCGGCAACATGAGCGCCAGGGACAATCCAGCATGCAATAGCGACGACTACACCAGTAAGTAAAAGACTAATAATAAATTTCATAATATGTGCTAATTTATAAAGAGTAAATAAAGTAATAATATAATAACTATCGTGCAAACCCGATGCCAAACTTTGTTTAGATTATGAATTTAAGTCTTCCGGAGAAATGCGCGTTGATGGGCCGCTGGCGTGGATTTGTGCAGGCCGTCCGATTGGAGATGAGCAGTTTTAGAAATAAAAATATATGCAAGCATAGTAAATATTTTGTATATTTATTCAGAAGCTATGATGCTATTGTTATTTGGTGGTCAGTCATTATATTCGTTAAGTGGGGCGATTGCTGATGGTAGAAATGGATTGATAGGAGTGTTTGGGTGTTTTAAACAAGCGATCATATTGACAATAGGGCGGAAATTGAAAGAATTAAGTTCATAAAATAATAGACCCATGAAGAAAATTATGATGTCATTCATAATGCTGCTGACTACAGTAGCATTATTTGCGCAAACAGATCCCATCATCGGAAAGTGGGAAAACCCAAGTGGCGAAGGTCGCGTTGAAATTTACAAGAAAGGCGAGAAGTTTTTTGGCAAGCTCTATTGGCTGAAATTTCCAAATAATGAAGCCGGTCAGCCGAAGAAAGATATAAAAAATCCAGATAAAGCACTGCAGAGTAGAAATGTACAGGGACTCGAAATTTTGACCAATTTTGATAAAGATGGCAATACTTATGTTGACGGAAAGATCTATGATCCGAAGTCGGGCAAAACGTATAGCTGCAAGATGACCTTAAAAGGCGATAAGCTTGATATCCGAGGTTATGTGGGTGTGAGCTTGCTTGGACGCACCGAGACATGGAAAAGAATTAATTAAGATAGAAAATGGCTGCAAAATCAAAATAATCCGCTTGCATGGATAGGTCAGATTCCACCAAAAAGGCAATTTATTTCTAGGAAGTAAATTGCCTTTTTGGTTTTGTGCTGGAATTACAGTATTTTCATCCCTACAAATTATAAATACCAGCTCTATGGCCGTAAAGATGTCTTATGTTGAAAATGTCAAGCTTGCACTACAGTCCATTGTAGGGAATAAGCTGCGGACATTTTTAACAGCACTGATCATTGCCATAGGGATGATGGCGTTAATAGGGGTATTGACCTCGATTGATGCCATGAAAAACTCGCTGACAGATTCCTTTTCGTCGATGGGGTCAAATTCCTTCAACATACGCAACAGGGGATTGAATGTTCGGATCGGTAATGAAGGGACTCGCTCAAAAGTCTTTGCTAATATTACTTACGCACAGTCTGCAAGATTCAGACAGGATTTTCACTTTAATGCGTTGACATCAATCAGTGCCAATGTGAGTTGGAATACAACAGCAAAATATCAATCCAAAAAGACAAACCCTAATATTGGCCTGATCGGGACAGATGAAAATTATCTGCAGACATCAGGGTATGTTGTCAGCGAAGGCCGTAATTTTTCTACGCGAGAGGTTGAAACAGGTAGTGGCGTGATCATCATCGGTAGTGAAGTGAGTAAAATGCTATTCAACGAAATTATTGATCCAATAGGACAGTTTATTACTGTTAACAATATCCGCTATTTGGTGATAGGAGTCTTAAAAAGTAAAGGTTCTTCTGCCGGGATGGGCGGGGACAGAGCCTGCTTTATTCCCCTGATCAAGGCCCGGGCAGTGATGCAGGGTACCGAGCCTTCCTATGTGATCACTGTTTCTTCCAATGACCCCATGCGATTGGAAGCTGCAATCGGCGAAGCTACAATCGTATTTAGAAATATCCGCGGATTGGCATCACGGCAGTCAAATGATTTTGAAATCACCAAATCAGATGCGGTTGCCCAGATGCTGATGCAAAATATGGCTATGGTTACTTTGGGAGCAGTCGTGATTGCTTTTATAACCCTTGTGGGAGCTTCAATCGGATTGATGAACATCATGCTAGTTTCGGTCACTGAACGTACACGAGAGATCGGTATTCGTAAGGCAATTGGTGCAACACCGAGTGTTATACGTAAGCAATTTCTGATGGAAGCAATTGTGATCTGTATGATTGGAGGTGTCGCCGGGATCTTTATAGGCATTTTGATTGGTAATATTCTGGCGCTGCAGCTCGGCACATCTTTTATTATACCTTGGGGAGCGATTATTTTGGGTTTCGCGGTATGTGGACTCGTCGGTATGCTATCGGGCTATTACCCGGCCTCAAAAGCATCTAAACTGGATCCAGTCGACGCGCTTCGTTACGAGTAATTCACATTGGAGCGCCTACCGCTCTATTTTCACGAAATTTTTATGGATAAGACCTTTTGTTATGCGATAGCTTAAATCCGCTAGCTTTCGCTCCTATCTGTTATTAAAATTCCGGCGCTTTTCAGCTAAAATGCGAGAGACCAAAGTTGAGATAAGGTTACACCAACTTCGGACTGCAAGCACAATGAGTCCACCTTGAGTCCACGTTGAGTCCACCTTTTTAAGGTGGATTTACCATTGAGACACCGCGCATGCACCCTGCTTACAGGTCGAAGATGTCTAGGGCTTGTCTCCCTGTTGGTCGCTATCAAAGCAAGAGGAAAAGTAGATCGATCGAAAAAAGGAATTTTATGCAATCGGTTTAATGTTACCAAATCATTGATTTGGGGTGAATTCTCCGTGAATAGCCCTTTTCTCGAAAGGTAAAGCAACTTATTCCAATGAAAAAACTGTAATATTGTATAAAAAAATAAAATCGAATTATGTACAATACATTACAACCAGTTTTAGAAAAGGAATTGGAAGCAATCAAAGAAGCGGGATTGTATAAACAAGAGCGGGTGATCGTTACTCCACAAGGAGCAGACATCAAAGTAAGCACAGGACAGGAAGTTGTCAATTTTTGTGCTAACAATTATTTGGGACTTTCTTCACATCCAAAAGTAATCGAAGCTGCTAAGAAAGCGATTGATACACACGGTTATGGAATGTCTTCCGTACGTTTCATCTGCGGTACCCAAGATGTGCATAAAGAATTAGAAGCAAAAATTTCTACGTTCCTTGGAACTGAAGATACTATTTTATATGCGGCAGCATTCGACGCTAACGGCGGGGTGTTTGAGCCGTTATTTGGTGCCGAAGATGCCATCATTTCCGACGAATTAAATCACGCCTCTATCATTGACGGTGTTCGTTTGTGTAAAGCACAACGTTTCCGTTATAAAAATGCGGATATGGCTGATCTGGAAGCGCAATTACAGGCCGCATCCGGTGCTCGGCATAAAATCATTGTTACAGATGGAGCGTTTTCGATGGATGGATCTGTAGCTCCATTAGACCAGATCTGTGATCTTGCGGATAAATACCAGGCGCTAGTGATGATCGATGAGTCGCATTGTACAGGATTTATCGGTGCAACTGGACGTGGTACACACGAGCTTTTCAATGTAATTGATCGTGTAGATATCATTACAGGTACTTTGGGTAAGGCGTTGGGTGGTGCTTCTGGTGGTTTTACTTCCGGTAAAAAAGAAATCATCGATTTGTTACGTCAGCGTTCACGCCCTTATTTATTTTCGAATACCCTAGCACCAGCAATTGCCGGAGCTTCTGTTGCGGTCTTGGACATGCTGAGTGAGACAACTGCATTACGTGATAAATTGGAATCCAATACAATCTACTTCCGTGAAAAAATGACGGCTGCTGGATTTGATATCAAACCAGGTTTCCACCCGATTGTGCCTGTGATGCTGTATGACGCGAAATTAGCGCAGGAATTTGCATCCAAGATGTTGGATGAGGGAATTTATGTAATAGGTTTCTATTATCCTGTTGTACCTCAGGGAAAAGCTCGTATCCGTGTACAGATTTCGGCAGGACATGAAGTTACTCACCTGGATAAAGCAATCGCCGCCTTTACTAAAGTAGGTAAAGAATTAGGTGTAATTAAATAAAATACACATAGTTATAAAATTTATGGTGCAAAATGTTTATCTTTGCACCCTGAATTTAAAAACAAATTTACTTGCTAGATGCAAAATATTAGAAACATAGCGATTATCGCTCACGTCGATCACGGTAAAACTACGTTGGTAGACAAAATCTTACACTTCACAAATCTTTTTAGAGACAATGATGGTACAGGTGATTTAATTCTGGATAATAATGATTTAGAACGTGAACGCGGTATTACTATTGTCGCTAAAAACGTTTCTGTTGAATATAAAGGCGTAAAAATTAACGTTATTGATACACCTGGTCACGCCGATTTCGGTGGTGAGGTTGAGCGTGTATTGAAAATGGCTGATGGTGTTGTTTTGCTTGTGGATGCGTTCGAAGGTCCGATGCCACAAACACGTTTCGTTACACAAAAGGCATTATCCCTGGGGTTGAAACCGTTGGTAGTTGTCAATAAAGTCGATAAAGAAAACTGTCGTCCTGAAGAAGTTTACGAGAATGTATTTGATTTATTCTTTAGCCTAGATGCGACAGAAGAACAATTAGCATTCCCTGTATTATATGGTTCATCCAAACATGGTTGGATGTCAACAGATTGGAAAGAAAAGAAAGAAGATGTGTCTGAATTATTAGATGCTATCATTAGTCATTTCCCACCTTCCCCATTTGTTGAAGGTACATTACAAATGCAGATCACATCGTTGGATTACTCTACATTCGTAGGACGTATTGCCATCGGTCGTGTAGCGCGTGGTACAATCAAAGAAGGTCAACCTATTTCGTTGGTAAAACGTGATGGCAAGATCGTGAAATCACGTGTTAAAGAATTGCATACATTCGAAGGTTTAGGCCGTCGTCGTGTAGAAGAAGTTAAATGTGGCGATATTTGTGCCGTAGTTGGTATCGAAGGTTTTGATATCGGTGATACAATTGCAGATTTCGAAAATCCGGAGCAACTGGAAGTTATCAGCATTGATGAGCCAACAATGAACATGTTGTTCACCATCAATAACTCGCCTTTCTTCGGTAAAGAAGGTAAATTGGTTACTTCGAGACACATCCACGATCGTCTACAAAAAGAATTAGAAAAGAACTTGGCTTTACGCGTCGTTCCTACTGAATCTCCAGATGCTTGGTTGGTATACGGACGTGGTATCCTTCACTTGTCGGTATTGATCGAAACAATGCGTCGTGAAGGTTACGAACTACAAGTAGGTCAACCTCAGGTAATCTTAAAAGAAATTGATGGCAAAAAATGTGAGCCTATCGAGGTGTTGGTAGTTGACGTGCCTGCAGAGGTTTCTGGTAAAGTAATTGAGCTAGTAACTCAACGTAAAGGTGAACTTTTAGTGATGGAGACGAAAGGTGAAATGCAACATCTTGAATTCGAAATTCCTTCTCGTGGTATCATCGGTTTACGTAACAACGTGTTGACAGCTACAGCAGGTGAAGCTGTTATGGCGCACCGTTTAAAAGGTTACGAGCCTTGGAGAGGACCAATCCCTGGACGTTTGCACGGTGTATTGATCTCTTTAGATAAAGGTACAACTACAGCATACTCTATCGATAAGTTACAAGACAGAGGTAAGTTCTTCGTTGATCCAGGTGTGGATATTTATGAAGGCCAAATCTTGGGTGAGCATATCCGTGACAATGATTTAACGATCAACATCGTTAAAGGTAAACAATTGACAAATATGCGTGCTTCGGGTACAGATGATAACACACGTATCGCACCAGCGATTAAATTCTCTTTAGAGGAATCTATGGAGTATATCCAAGCTGACGAATACATTGAGGTTACACCACAGTCTATCCGTTTGCGTAAAATCTATTTGACTGAAAATGAGCGTAAAGTAAACGCGAAGAAATTCCAATAGTCAATAGCGGAACGCGATATAAAAAAAGCCCCCGAACATTGTTCGAGGGCTTTTTTATTGCATGGATATTTGGTTCACCAAATAACTGTAGCGGTTTACTTTTTTGTTCTTACCTCTGCTGCGCGATAGGTGTCGCCGTCAGTTGTGTAGATTTTGAATTGCACATCATAAGCTTCAGGTACGTAAATCACAATCGGCATTCTGCCATTGTAACGCACAGTCTCAGGTTGTGCTGAAACAAAAAGGTTTCTTTTTTCTTTGTTTGGGCAAGCCATCATGGTGCTGGCGACATTACCATTTGTTTTGAATACATAATAGTCATAACCCCAGCCCTGAAGATCTTTTTTCTCTAAAGTGCCCGATAAATTAAAGGTATTACATCCGTCTACTTCCATCCATTTTCCCACCGAAAACTCTATTTTTTTGTTTTTATCACTTTCTGAATAGGGAACTTCAATCACCATTTTTTTATACCCTTTTTCTGGGCTAGGAAAAATGCCTAAGTCAATTTTGTCGATAACCATTTGCGCTTTACTAATAGTTGTTGAGGATACTAATGCGATCATCAATAGCATCATTACTCGAAATACATTTTTTTTCATATATGCAATTATTTAATTTTAATGGCCATGAAATATTCTCGTTTTTTGTGTGTTGTAAACTTGAATACCCCATTTTATTATTTTTATTTGTTTTTTAAACGCGCTATCTACAAAAAATGCTACACGCTTATAACAGATATAACACCTATAGGACTGTATTGTTTTTGGAAGGATTAATCGAAAAACAAAAAATGTTAAATAATAATTGCTTGGGAAACTAAATTGTTTGATGTATTTCAATTTATAGCTGGTCGTAGATTTACTTGTTTGTCGTGTATGAAGCCTTTCATCAAAATTTTGCCGACTTTGGAACAGTTGCTCTTTTTTGAAATTCAGGTGATAGAAAACCGAATTGCTTTTTAATTCGCAGGAATATAATCAGCCAAGAATACGTAACTTTGTGTGAGATAAGGATTATTATGAGTAAACAGGTGGAGCACACTCCAAAAGAATATATTCAGATAAAAGGAGCAAGAGTTAATAACTTAAAGAATATTGACGTTGATATCCCTAAAAATAAATTAGTTGTTATCACAGGAATGTCGGGTTCAGGAAAATCCTCCTTAGCTTTTGATACGCTCTATGCCGAAGGACAACGACGTTATGTCGAAAGTCTCTCTTCGTACGCAAGACAATTTATGGGACGGATGAATAAACCGGAGGTAGATTACATCAAGGGTATTGCTCCCGCGATTGCCATTGAGCAACGTGTCATTACTTCCAACCCCCGTTCGACGGTAGGAACATCTACCGAGATCTATGATTATCTGAAATTGTTATATGCCCGAATCGGAAAGACAATTTCTCCTGTATCTGGTCGCGAGGTGACCAAAGACAGTGTGAGTTCAGTGGTGGATTTTGCGTTGAATTTGGAAGAGGGGACAACGTTGACGCTTCTCGCGCCACTTATTCCTTCCCATGGGCGTAAACTCAAAGAAGAGCTGTCTCTCTTGTTGCAGAAAGGTTTTGTGCGTGTCGTCTTTGGGGATAGTATGCAGAAGATCGAAGCTATTATCGATGATAAGGCCATCGCCAATAAAGACCTTCAGGATGGTGAAGTGCTTATTGTCGTCGACCGGGTTCGCATCGAACAGGACGATGACACAGTCAATCGACTTTCTGACTCTGTCCAAACAGGTTTTTTCGAAGGTAAGGGGGAGCTTTATATGGAGGAAAATGGTCAAAGACATCATTTCTCCCATAAATTTGAACTTGATGGAATAACATTTGAAGAACCTACACCAAATTTCTTCAGTTTTAATAATCCTTATGGTGCCTGTCGCCGATGTGAAGGTTATGGAAAGATCATTGGTATTGATCCTGATCTTGTTATTCCAGACAAAAGCCGTTCGGTCTACGATGGCGCAATAGCACCCTGGAGAGGGGAGAAAATGGGCGAGTGGTTACAAGTGCTTGTTAAAAGTTCCCTGAAATTTGATTTTCCAATACATCGTGCATACATGGATCTGACCGCTGAACAGAAAGAGTTGCTGTGGACGGGAAATAAATATTTTACCGGCCTGACACAGTTCTTCCAGGAGCTTGAAGAGCAGACTTATAAAATTCAATACCGTGTGATGTTATCTCGCTATCGTGGGAAGACAGATTGCCCGGACTGCCGTGGGACCCGATTACGTAAAGATGCTACTTACGTGAAAGTAGGGGGCAAGTCTATCACCGATATCGTTTTGATGCCGCTTGAAGAAGCCTTGGAATTCTTTACAACTTTACGGCTGGTGGGTAATGAACTGGTCATTGCCAAAAGACTTCTTGCTGAAATTAATAATAGATTGCAATTTTTGTGCGATGTTGGATTAAGTTACCTGACCTTGAACCGACTATCGAATACCCTTTCTGGAGGGGAATCACAGCGGATCAATCTGGCAACTTCATTAGGAAGTTCACTCGTAGGCTCTATTTATGTGTTGGACGAGCCAAGTATTGGGCTCCATCCACGTGATACACAGCGTCTAATTTCTGTGCTGAAGTCCTTGCGCGATGTTGGGAATACAGTGGTGGTGGTCGAGCATGAGCAGGAGATGATGGAGGCGGCTGATTACCTGATCGATATCGGACCGGAAGCCGGGATCAATGGCGGCGAAATGGTCTTCGCGGGTACATATCAGCAGATTCTGAAAGATACAAAGAGCCTTACGGGGCAATACCTCAGTGGCAAAAGCCAGATTGAGGTACCCAAAAAACGCCGTCCATGGTCCAATAGTGTTACCATTAAAGGAGCCCATGAGAATAACCTCAAAGGGATTGATGTACAATTTCCATTGAATACGTTTACTGTGGTAACGGGTGTCTCGGGATCAGGTAAGACTTCCTTGGTCAAACGTATCCTTTACCCAGCACTGCAGAAGTCGATAGGCAATTACTCCGGTGAGCAGACGGGGGTCTATGATGCGATCGAGGGGGATATTACCCAAGTCGAACAAGTTGAAATGGTCGATCAAAACCCGATCGGTCGTTCTTCGCGATCCAACCCGGTGACTTACGTGAAAGCCTGGGATGAAATCAGGGCTTTATATGCCAACCAGGGACCGGCCAAAGCTGCTGGATTGAAACCTGCGGCATTTTCATTTAATGTTGAAGGTGGACGTTGTGATGTCTGTCAGGGCGAAGGCGAAGTTAAAATTGAAATGCAATTTATGGCCGATATCGTTTTGCCCTGTGAGGCCTGTGGAGGCAAACGATTTAAACAGTTTGTGCTTGATGTACACTTCAAAAACAAGTCGGTAGCAGATGTTCTCGAGCTGAGTGTTGAAGAAGCGATCGTATTCTTTGCAGACCAGCCTAAAATATTAGCGAAATTGCAGCCTTTACAGGACGTTGGACTAGGCTACGTTAAGCTCGGGCAATCGTCAAGTACATTGTCTGGCGGTGAAGCACAGCGGATTAAACTGGCTTCCTTCCTCATTAAGGGAAATAACAGCAAGAAGACACTTTTTATCTTTGATGAGCCAACGACAGGCTTACACTTTCAGGATATTAAGAAGTTACTGAAATCATTTGATGCACTGATTGCCCTAGGAAATAGTATCTTGGTGATCGAGCACAATATGGATATGATCAAATCGGCAGATTGGGTCATCGATATTGGTCCTGAGGGTGGCAATAAAGGTGGAAAGCTAGTCTTTGCGGGACTTCCTGAAGAACTTATTCATTGTAAAGATTCTTATACAGGTCAATTTTTAAAGGCACATTTAAGAGATTAAACCCTACTTTAGCGAAGTGAAGTAATCTGAATCAGGGCAACTGGGCTGCCAATAAGTTCCGATTTATTGTTCCTTTTGTTAAGGTCTGATGGAATACTATGCAGTAAATAAAAAACTAATATTTCAATACTTAATACGATTATGATTAAAAGATTTTTTTTAAGTGTCGTCCTTGGAATAACGGCGCTTTCATCCATGGCGCAACAACCGGAAAGACCAAAATTGGTTGTCGGCCTGATGGTGGATCAAATGCGTTGGGATTATTTATATCGTTTTGCAGATCGATATGGAAATGATGGTTTCAAACGACTTTTGAAAGAAGGATTCTCCTGTGAAAATACATTGATTAATTATATTCCGACATACACCGCCATTGGGCACAGTTCGGTATATACAGGTTCAGTTCCCTCCATACATGGTATTGCAGGTAATGACTGGATTGAGGAGCAGACGGGCAAGAATATGTACTGTACGCAGGACGACAATGTCATTGGTGTAGGTACTACAGCCAAGGAAGGGCAACAGTCTCCACGCAATTTGCTTGCATCGACCGTAACGGACCAATTGAAGCTCGCTTCTAACTTTAAATCCAAAGTGATCGGTATCGCAATCAAAGACCGTGGCGGTATTCTGCCGGCGGGACATTTTGCCGATGCAGCGTATTGGTTTGAAGCAAAATCAGGTGATTGGATTACCTCTAATTTCTACATGGATAAACTGCCAAAATGGGTGGTGGACTTCAACAAGAAAAAATTGGCTGAAAAATACCTGAAAGGGGACTGGAAACCAATGTATGATATCAGCACCTATGCTGCCAACAGTATTGCAGATGATAACATCTACGAAGGTAAGTACCCTGGAGAAGAAAAGCCGACTTTGCCGCGTGCAACTTCCAAGCTAATGAAAGACGAAGGCTATGAGCTGATCAAAACTACACCAATGGGAAATCAGTTTACGTTGGATCTAGCTATGGAAGCAATCAAAAATGAGCAGATGGGAAATAACCCAACTAAAAATACCGACTTCCTTTGTGTGAGTCTTTCCGCAACAGATTATGTGGGGCACCGTTACTCATTGACAGCAGTGGAGATTGAAGATATCTATCTGCAGCTCGATAAACAGCTTGCCGATTTCTTCAACTACCTCGATAAGACGGTGGGCAAGGGTAACTACACGTTCTTCCTGACAGCAGATCATGGCGCTTCTTATAACTCTCGGTTCTTTATGGATATGAAAGGAAACGGTGGTTATTTCTATTCCCGTCAGATTATCACAGGACTTAACAAAACCCTTAAAGAGAAATTTGGACAAGAGAAGCTTGTTAAAAGTATGATGAACTACCAGGTGCACTTAAATAATCAATTGATTGATTCTTTGAACTTGGATCGTGATAAAATCAAAGAGACCATCATTCGTGAGCTTCGCCATACAGAAGGCGTCGCTTATGTTGCTGATATGGAAAAGGGGGAAAGTCTGATGATTCCGGCGCCTATCCGTGAAAAAATGATCAATGGCTACAATTTTAAGCGTAGCGGTTCAATCCAGATCGTTTGTGAGCCACAATGGTATGACGGTACGCCTCGTTCGACCGGTACGACACACGGTACCTGGTCTGGTTATGATTCCCATATTCCTTTGGTATTTATGGGTTGGGGAATTAAACCCGGAGTATCTAATACGGAGGTGCATATTGTGGATATCGCACCGACAATTTCGTCGCTCTTACACATTACCGAGCCTAATGGCAGTATCGGAAAGCCGATCACGGCGGTATTGGGACAATAAGAGACCAGAGCGAACGCTCATTAAGTTTTAACAACACAGACAACCTTCGGAGTAGTAGAATCCTTATGGATAAACTAAATCCGAAGGTTATTTTTTAGATAAACAAATAGTTAGTTTATCGCAGGTGATCATGTATAGCAATAGCATATCTTCGACGCATAAGACTGCAGTGTGGGCAGATACTACAGTTTGCGCCCATACAGATGATACATACGTGAAATTAGGACGGTTTTATTCTATTGAATAAAAAACGTAAATTTGCAATTCAACAGGGGGTTAACAAATTATGCTTTCCAAAAAGACAAAATATGCAATAAAGGCACTTATGGTGCTTGGTCGTAACTACGGCAATGAGCCTATGCAAATCGTAAAGATTGCACAGGAGGAGAATATTCCAAAAAAATTCTTGGAACAAATTCTGCTTGAAATGCGAAATGCCGGAATTCTCTATAGCAAAAAAGGCGCTGGAGGTGGTTATAGCCTCAATAAGGCTCCCGAAGATGTTTTCTTATCGCAGGTTATGCGCCTGATTGATGGACCTATCGCTTTGTTACCCTGCGTGAGCTTAAACTTCTACAGATCATGTGATGAGTGTACTCAAGAACATGCCTGTGGCATACGCGATACCTTTGTTGAGGTAAGAAATGCCATGTTGCAGATTTTAAATGATACAAGTATTGCCCATTTAATCAATAAGGAAAAAGAATTGAACCTAAATGTAGATTAAAGGAAATAAAATATATTTTTCTATTTATACTGGGGTGTAACAAATAAGTTACGCCTCTTTTTTTATGAAATTAAATTATTGATATAGCGTGAATTATCGTGTTTTATTTGAGCGGGTCAAGTTTCATTTATTAATTACATAATTATTTAACATTATTTTACGAATTTTCCGTAGCAACATTTATATATTTACCTCGACAATATATAAACGAAATTTTATGAAACTAACCTATTCCCTAGTTTTGTTTCTTTTATTTTCAGTCCTGAGTTCCAAGTCCTATGCACAACATAAACTTGTGGGATCGGTGGCCGATATCAAAGATCTTGCAAAACTACATCAAGCTTCAATCGCGCTGCTCAGTCCCAAAGATTCGATTTTGGTTAAATTCGGTCGGACGAAGGAAAATGGAACATTCCAAATTGCTAATCTCGACACAGGTACCTATAAAATGGTGGTTTCCTATCCGCAGTATGCTGACTTGGTAAAGGATATCCATGTGGCTGCCGAAGATTTAGATATTGGTATTGTAAAGCTATCCAAAGCAGCTCTACTATTGGAGGAGGTTCAGGTGAATGGTAAAATTCCTGTAGTTATTAAAGGCGACACCATCGAATACGATGCCGGTAGTTTTAAAGTAGAGAAGGATGCTAAAGTAGAGGATCTGTTGAAGGTATTGCCGGGTATTACGATGGATGGATCAGGCAAGATCATCGCTCAAGGTAAGGAAGTAAAAAAAGTATTGCTTGATGGGGAAGAGTTTTTTGGGGATGATCCAACCCTGATCACCAAGAATATTCGGTCAGATATGGTCAGCAAGGTACAGGTCTATGAGAAGAAATCAGATCTTGCTGTACGTACAGGGGTAGATGATGGTGAACGAACGCAGACAATTGATATTAAGCTTAAAGAAGATAAGAAAAAAGGAATGTTCGGCCAAGCTGTTGCGGGAGCCGGTACAGATAAATATTATGGCGGAAAAGTCATGCTCAATAAGTTTAAGGGCTCGCAGAAAATCGCCGCTTATGGCATTCTGGCCAATGATGGAATGGTCGGACTAGGATTTGAAGATAGCCAAAAATATGGTGTGGGCGGAAGTAGTAATGTACAGATGATGGACGGTGGTGGCATTATGATTTCCGGTGGTGATGGTTCCGATGGGGGATGGGACGGTAAATACTATGGTGGCGGCGTGCCTAAGGCCGTAAACATGGGCGCAAGTTATTCCGACAAATCCAAAGATGATAAGCATAAGATCAATGCCAACTTTAAGCGTAATCAGATTAATGTAGCCAATACCAGTAGCTATAACGCACAGAATAACCTTCCTGAACGTGCTCAAGTGGATAATACTGTGACCATATCTAAAACAGAAACGCAGGCAAATATTGCAAATTTAAGGTATGATCTGAAGTTAGATTCACTGTCCGATTTGACAGTTAATATGGGATTCACCAAGTCTAGCCGCGACAATTTATCCAATTCAGAAGCAGATCAACGTAAATTGGATAAAACATTGATTACACAGACCTTATCTACGACTGATCAAAATAGCGATCAGGATAAGTTCAATGTGAATGCAATGCTTACTCGTCGTTTCAAAAAGGACCGTCGCTCTGTTACCTTTAATATCAATGCAAATACTGATCAAAATAGGTCTAAAACCCAATATTTCTCCCAGAACTATTTCCAAAGTTCGGGCGATACGACACTGATCGATCAATATAAAAATGATAAGCTAGGCAACAATACCTACGGGGCATCGGTAACTTATTCTGAGCCTTTGTCAAAACGACTGACTGCTGCTATTGGCTACGCATTCAATAGCAATAAATCGGAGACCCTTAATCAGTCATTCGATAAAGATCCTGCTACAGGTAAATACACTGTACTGGATCAAAATCTATTAAATGATTTCGATTTTACCAGCTTGAAAAATGGAGTCAATGCCTCTCTGAATTACAAGTCTAGTACCTTAACGGTCAATTTAAGCAATAGAGTCGATTTTGAGGATGTGAAGAGAACTTATAATAATCTAAATACAACATTGCAGCGTAATCAGACTTCGGTTAACCCAAATCTCTCTGTGAATTACAAGATCTCAAAAAGTAAAAATATCGGTTTCCGCTATAGTGGACGTACCAGTCAACCTTCGTTGACACAGATCGAGCCTTTAAAGCAAAATGCACAGCCGCTTATCGAATATTTGGACAATCCAAACTTAAAAGCGGGCTTTAACAACTCCTATTCGATCAATTACAATAGCTATAAGCAGCTGAAAGACCAGGGATTCTATTTTTATGCGAGCGCAGATCAGGGTAAGAAGAATATCAATACCAATGTACGCTATAACCTGGACGAGGGGACGCAACAAATTTCCTATGTTAATATTGATAAGGATAATTGGCGTATTTATGGTAGTGGATCTTACAGTTTTGTGCTACAAAAGAAATGGGGATTGAAAATGAATATCGGTGTCAACGGTCAGTACAATAGCCAATTTAGTTATTTATCATCGTATAACGAAGAACCAAAGCTCAATAGAAATCAGACAAAGAGTATAACACCTGAAATAGGCTTTAATAGATATAAAGCAAATAAGATGGATTTTTACATCTCCTTGATGCCAGGGGTCGAGCAAATGAGCTCTTTTTTACAGCCCGAATTGAACCGTACAACCTTTAAATTCCGTTCTTATTCGCAGTTCACTTATTATTTGCCAAAAGATTTTAAAATCTCGCTGTCTACAGACCAAAATTATCAAGCTGCGACGAAAACATTGCAATCCATTAATATCATTAATATGAATGGGTATGTTTCCAAAAAATTATTGAAAGATAAGTCTTTGGAAGTACAGGTATTTGTCAATGATATTTTAAACAAAAATAATGGGGTGTACCGTTATCAAAATGGAACTTCATTTATCCAGACCAGCAACGATGTACTGCGTCGTTATGGAATGCTAAAAGTAATCTACAATTTTACAACAATGAAAGGAGATGCCAAATGAGTAAGTATATAAAGTTGATGGTTTGGGTACTATTGCTGAGCATAAGCACAGCCCAGGCTCAACACGCGTATTTCCCAAGCAGTGGAACGGTGACTTATGAACGGAAGTTTCATGTGCAGAACTTCTTAAAACGTAATTATCTCAGCAAACCCGATTTAGATACTTGGGATAAGCTGATGGTCGACAATGCGGTGAAGAATGGGCCTGCAGAGGTGGTGACCCATCATATCCTGAAATTTTACGATAATGAAACCCTGTTTGAAACGGTGCAGGAAGATTATCCTGCAAATTATCGTAATGTGACTCACTATAATTCTATTCTCCCGGATTCAAAAACATACATTAATTTCCAGAATCAGGAATTCTTAAAATTGCTCCCCTTTGGAGATGATCAGCTCTTGCTTAAAGATTCATTGCCTACTGTAAAATGGAAGTATACCGATGAATACCGGAATATTGCGGGATATGACTGCAGAAGAGCCAATGGAATTATTCAAGATTCGGTCTATGTGGTTGCCTTTTTTGCGGGACAAATACCCATCTCCGGTGGTCCTGAACTTATACACGGACTCCCGGGCTTAGTGATGGGGATATCCATCCCAAGTATGAATGTAAATATGTTTGCCACAAAGGTGGAGATTACCAATACCGCATTTTCCAATGTGCTGACCAAAAAGAAAAAAGTTGTTGCGGAATCCAGGGCAGAGATCATAAAAAAACTGAAAGATACCGTCTATGATTATCTGGATGAGAAGGCGTTTAAGAAGCGTTTGCAGAGTATACTCTTTTAGCGAGTAATCGATGCTATCTGGATGATAAAAAAGCCTGTTCGTTTGAACAGGCTTTTTGTATAAATGGAGGTAGGTCTTATATTAACGTACCGTACTTCCGACTTTAATTGCTGTATCTGGTTTGACAAAATCCAATCGACCATCAGCGTCTTCTGCCATAAGGATCATTCCCTGTGACATAATTCCTTTTATTTCACGAGGCTCAAGATTGACCAAGATGGATACCTGGCGGCCTACGATCTCCTCAGGACTGAAGAACTCTGCGATACCCGAAACGACAGTGCGTGTATCTAAGCCGGTGTCTATCGTCAATTTTAACAACTTCTTGGTTTTGGCAACTTTTTCAGCAGCGGCAATGGTTCCGACACGGATATCCATTTTAACAAAATCATCGAAGCTAATATTTTCTTTTGCAGGAGCAACCTTGGCATTATCGGCTAGGTTTTTCGCTTTTGCTTCAGCAAGTTTGTTTAGCTGGAAGTCGACTTGTTCATCGGTTATTTTGTCGAATAACAATTGCACTTCACCCAATTGGTGTCCAGCTTGGATCAAAGCATCCGAACCTGCGTCGTTCCAGTTCCCTTGTGGGAAATTAAGCATTTCAAATAATTTGATAGCTGTTTTCGGTAAAAACGGTTGTGCAAGGACGGCAAGATTGGCAACGATTTGAGCCGCTACATTTAGGATTGTTTTGACACGTTCCTCATCTGTTTTAATGATTTTCCATGGCTCCTCATCGGCAAGGTATTTATTGCCCAGACGAGCTACATTCATAAATTCTGCCAATGCCTCACGGAAGCGGAATTGCTCCAAAGACGATTTGATAGAAGTAGGGTATGATTTTAGTTCATCCAGTACCGCTTGATCTACAGCTGTTAGTGGCGAGCCGTTCAATACCTTGCCATCAAAATATTTGTGGGAAAGTACTAAGACACGGTTGACAAAGTTTCCAAAAATAGCAACGAGCTCATTGTTGATCCTAGCTTGGAAATCTTTCCATGTAAACTCGGCATCCGAAGTTTCCGGTAATATGGATGTCAATACATAACGCAATTCATCCTGCTTATCAGGAAATTCCTGTAGGTATTCATGTAACCAAACCGCATGGTTTCTGGACGTGGACAGCTTATCACCTTCCAGGTTAAGGAATTCGTTGGCTGGAATATTTTCTGGTAAAATATAGTCGCCGTGTGCATGAAGAATCGCCGGGAAAATAATACAGTGGAAAACAATATTATCTTTTCCAATAAAATGGATCAGCGTAGAATCGTCTGCTGGGTTTTCATGGGTTTTCCAATAGTCTTCCCAGTTTTTACCATGGTCTAAAGCCCACTGTTTTGTTGCTGAGATATAACCGATAGGTGCATCTAACCAAACATATAGTTTTTTACCCTCTGCTTCAGCCAAAGGTACATCAACGCCCCAATCCAGATCTCTTGTCATTGAACGCGGCTGTAAACCGGATTTAAGCCAAGATTGACATTGGCCAAAAACGTTGGATTTAAGGATATTTTTCTTTCCTTCAATCAGCCATTTTTCAAGCCAAGGCTGGTATTTATCCAAAGGTAGGTACCAATGTTTCGTTTCTTTCAAAACTGGCGTTTTTCCGCTCAATGTTGAAATTGGGTTGATCAAATCTGTTGGGCTAAGTGATGTCCCACATTTTTCACATTGGTCACCATAAGCGCCATCGGACTTACAATTTGGACAAGTTCCTGTAATGTAACGGTCGGCCAAAAACTGATGGTATTCCTCATCGTAGTACTGCTCCGAAAATTTCTCAACAAATTCACCTTTGTTGTAAAGGTTCAAGAAGAAATCCTGCGATAACTGGTGATGTATGGGCTCCGATGTACGGTGATATATATCGAAAGAGATACCAAACTCCTCAAAGCTTTCTTTGATTTGTTTATTGTATTTGTCAATGATTTGTTGCGGGGTGATGCCCTCTTTTTTTGCACGGATGGTAATCGCCGCACCATGCTCATCTGAACCACATACATAGACTACATCTTTTTGATTCAGACGCAAATAGCGGACAAAGATATCCCCTGGGATATAAGCTCCGGCAAGGTGTCCAATATGTAAAGGACCATTGGCATAAGGTAATGCCGATGTGATGGTATAACGTTTTTTATCTAGAATACTCAATGCTTGAAAGTATATTAAAGTGTGTACTTGTTTTCTTTGGCAAACTTAGATAAATTGCTGTTTATATGCAATATAAATGCGTGTCATATCAAACAATTTATTCTTGAATTCTTGTTTTGGCTCATTTCTACGATTGTTTCAACTTGATTAAAATGAGCTTCCATTTAACGGCTTGTTATCGTAGAAATATTATTCAAAATAGCGGTAGAAAACTTAGATAAATTTACGTTTATTTGTACATATAAGCACAATATATCAAGTAAATTTATAATCGGACTCTACAATGGAGAGGTCCTTATGTTTAATCATTAGCGATAAAAAAGATGTCCAAAATACCTGATTTTCTGAAAGAAGGCGATAAAGTAGCTATCGTTTGTCCTGCGAGTTTTATACGTGGCTCTATTGATGTTGGCATAAAAACATTGGAGAACTGGGGGCTGGAAGTTGTGGTTGGGAAGACTGTTGGGACATCGTTCCATCAGTTTGCCGGAGATGACAATTTACGTGCTGCCGATCTGCAGTGGGCACTGGATGATCCGTCGATTAAAGCAGTTTTTGCCGCGCGCGGAGGTTACGGTTGTGTTCGTATCGTCGATCAGATAGATTTTTCAAGCTTTGAAAAAGATCCCAAATGGTTGGTGGGTTTTAGCGATATTACCGTATTGCATAGTCATATTCAACGGAACTATAAAATTGCAACAATACATGGACAGATGCCAAAGTCTTTTGAAACGGGCACAAAAGCATCGTTGGAAACTTTAAAAAATGCATTGTTTGGCCATAATATGGATTTTGCCTACGAGCAAACGTTATTCCCCAATCGTGCGGGTAAAGGCGACGGAAAATTGGTCGGTGGAAATTTAGCAATCTTACTATCTGTACTTGCTTCCAATTCGGATGTCAATTACAAGAATAAAGTTTTATTTATAGAAGATGTAGGTGAAGCCTATTACTCCGTAGACAGAATGCTAAGGGCATTGAAGCGCGCGGGGAAATTAAAAAAATTGAATGGTCTAATTGTAGGGGGCTTTTCTGCTATGAAAGACAATGATCCTGCTTTTGGGCAAAGTGTAGCGGAAATTGTGTGGGATATAGTTAAAGAATATGATTTTCCGGTAGCATTTGGCTACCCTGCAGGGCATATTGATGATAATCACGCCCTGGTATTTGGGCGAAAAGTAGCCTTGAATACAACAGTAAATTCTGTTCAGTTAACCTATTTGTAGGGGAAGCTGAACAGAATCTCATTGTTTTATTTATTGGTTGATTATCCCGAATGTACAGGGATGACCATCATGGCAGCCTGACTCTTCCAGGCCATCTTTTGCGCTATACTCGTATTGAAAATTCGACTTAATAAGCCCTTGTCCCGATGGAAAGTGACCATCATGTCGATATGATTTTCGTTGATGTATTGGTTGATCCCTGAAGCAATGTCTGCATTGAGGATATAACTATAGATGGGATGATAAGGAGCCAGTAAATCCTGCATGGTTGTTATTTCTGCATTAACGGCTTTATTTGCCGGATCTTCTTTGGTCACATGGACGACATAGACCTCACTTTTACGTAATACTTCTGAAGCATTAACCAAAAGACGGTTTAATTTTAGTTTTACCTCTTTGAGATTGGTGGCGATCAACATCTTTTTGGGTACCCGAAATTCTGCTCGTGCGGGGACCACCAGTAATGGTGTGTGACAATTTTCGATCAGCTTGAGGGTATTGCTTCCAAGAAGAAGTTTCTTTAAGCCACTTTTACCTGCAGTTCCGACGATGACAAGATCAATGTCCTCCTCAGCACAGGTACGGTTTACGCCATAGCTCAGTTCATATTCCTCAAGAACTGATTTCCAGGCAATGCCCTCAGGGAAAAGCAACATCAGTTCCTGTTGCCAGGTATTGAGGTCCTTTTGTTTTTCTTCCAAGATTTCTGAATTGCTGATGACAACAGGTTCAGTACCTACGGTAGGGATTACTTCGTATGTGTGGTATAGGACAACCTTTTCAATGCCCCAAAGTGGAGCTAATTGTGCGGCATATCGAGCAGCAGCATAGGCATTGTCCGAAAAGTCTGTTAACAAGAGTAGGTTTTTCATCCTTTAGTTATTTGTTGATCCATAATCCGCAGCTAAGGTTTTTTACGCTGTCTTAGCCGTTCCAAGCATTATAATCGGGTCTATAGTCATCAAATTACGCATTAAGTATTATAAATGCAATAGCTTTATTTATTATGGTGAGTGCTGTGAGGGGTTCAATTTAAATAATTTCATTAATTTAGGGAGATCGGTAATTCAAGTTTTAATAAATTAAACGTTTTTTATGGCAATTTGGAATTCATTGGGTAAATATAGGGATACGGGACTTTTGGTCTTGCGTGTTGGACTTGGGGTGATGATGATCATGCACGGTCTGCCCAAATTGCAGGGCGGTCCTGAGCTCTGGGCAGGTGTAGGAAAATCTATGGGTAATATTGGTATTCATTTTATGCCTACTTTTTGGGGGTTTATGGCAGCTGCGACCGAAACTGTTGGGGGCCTATTTTTATTGCTGGGGCTCTTTTTCCGACCAGCGGCATTATTGCTTGCATTTACGATGGTTATCGCTGGATTAATGCATCTTTCTAAAGGAGATGGTATCTCTGGTGCATCACATGCGATTGAGCTTTGCTTTGTGTTTTTAGGTCTTATCCTTGTTGGGCCGGGTAAACATTCGGTTGACAAGAAATAAGAGACTCCCCGGTAAGAGATTTCCCGGAGGAAGAACTATACGACAAAAACGCCGCAATTTAGAATACATTGTGGCGTTTTTGTCGTATAATTTGTTTCTATTGGACAACGAGCCCATCGCTGTTGATATTTACAAAGCACAGATTTCTACGATCTATCCATGGGAATAACCAGTAAGTTGGCTGCGCCATTCCAGGCTATTTTTTTAGAAATGCTTGTTTTGAATAGGCTCGCTAATAGTCCTTGCTTTTTATGGAATGAAAGTATAAGATCAATATGTTTCTCTTTGGCATATTCTTCAATACCGAGTGCAATATCATCATGGCTGATGTAGTCATAAATCGGATGATATTTGTCTAGGCGTTCATGGAGGTGCTTTAATTCCTGTGCCAAGTCTGCGGCTGAACCTTCTTTTTTAGCAACATTCAAAACATACAATTGTGCATTGAAAGTGTCTAAAACCTGATCTAAATTGAATAAATCAAGCTTTCTGTCTACCTCTTTCAGATCGGTTGTAGCCAACACATTTTTGGGGACTGCAGGATTTACCTTATGGGAAACGATAAGCATGGGCTTATTGCAGATGTCCATCAACGTAATAGCATTACTTCCGACCAAGATCTTAGCAAAACCTGTTTGTCCGGTGATACCCAATGCGACAAGGTCAATGTCGTGCGATTTACACATGTCATTGACTCCCAATGGCAGATCAACATCTTCCATCTGATGCGTTAGTTCCACTTGTGGAGGGAACAATAATCTAATTTGGTCAAACCATTGTGTCAGTTCTTTCTCTTTGGTCTCTTTTACCTCATCATTGACAATGACAATAGGTTCGTTATTGACAATGGTAACACTATTGTAAGTATGGTAGATAATAACCTTTTGAGTTTTCCAGGCTTCTGTGCACAGCGCAACTTGTTGTGCTGCCAGAAGAGCATTTTCTGAAAAGTCAGTTAACAGGAGGATACGTTTCATGATATTCTTTTTTATACGTTTAACTTCTATAACCTGGTTGGTGCATCCTGTCCTGCAAAATCTTTAGCGTATGAGCTATGGGAATCATTCGGACTTCAAGCAGTACCGGTATATTACTAAAACAATGAATGTAGCGATAAGTTACAAAGAAAACGTGAATTTAATGTTAAACTCTTCCTATTGTGATGAGTGTCATAAAACCTTCATGGCTTCGTAAGACACCAACAGCGATGAAAGCGAACTGAAGGTTCTTTCTGGCCAATAAGATCAGACACTTTCAGAAAAAAAAAGGCAACCGGGATTACGGTTGCCTTTTTTTAGAGAGAGAATACGTTCTATTTTTTTGCTTGAAAGTTGATGATATAATCGGTCATCACTTTGGCACTTTCATCTTTCACAAAGTCAAGATCGATTTTAGGTTGGGACTTACCTTCCTCCCATGCTGGTTTACCCTGCAATTTCAATAAAGCGTTGATGCGGTCTCTGTTTTTCTTGAGGTTGTCATCTTTCTCTTTCTTGAATTTGTTTAGTTCCAATGGAATTTTAACATCCTCATCTTTTTGAGCTTCTTCAATATCCTCTTTTAGATACTTATATTCTAATGAGGTTTTAATGCGTGCCTCATGCATCGCTTCTAATTTTTTGTCAACAGCAGTTAAATCAGCTACTTTTTTGAAGTTGCTCGATTGGATTTGATCCCAAGGGAGCGCTGATTTTTCTGAGCTCTCGCCAAATTTCTCTGCGGAGAACTGCGAAGGGAATACGATATCTGGTGTAACCCCTTTATGTTGTGTACTACTACCGTTAACACGATAGAATTTACCTAGGGTGATATTGATCTGTCCATATTGAGGAGCACCTTCTGGGGTATCTGGATCTTTTTCACCTGAGGCCTTTAACAGTAAGCGGCTGGTCGGGCTGATAACGCGTGACATGTCGATTGCCGATTGTACTGTTCCTTTACCATAACTTTGAGATCCTAAGATAATACCTCTTCCATAATCCTGGATAGCACCGGCAAAGATTTCAGAAGCCGAAGCCGAGAAGCGGTTGATCATGATGCCCAATGGACCATCCCAGGATACACCCGCGTTTTTATCTTCTTCGACATCGATGTTATTTTTGGTGTCTCTTACTTGTACAACTGGACCTTTATCGATAAATAAACCAGTTAGATCAATTGCTTCCGGTAAGGAACCGCCACCATTGAATCGCAAATCGATAACCACAGCATCTACTTTTTCCTGTTTCAAGGTGTCTAAGATTAACCTAACGTCTCTCGTTGTGCTCTTATAGTTTGGATCGCGTCTTCTGTAAGCTTCAAAATCCATGTAGAACTTCGGAATATTGATGATACCCACTTTATACGTTTTTCCATCGGCACCTTTGACGTTCATAATCTCTTTTTTCGCAGACTCTTCTTCAACGACGATTTTCTCACGTACTAAAGATACAATGCGCGGATGAGAGTTCATTGGCTGACCAGCAGGTATAATTTTCAGGCGAACAATGGTTCCTTTTGGACCTTTGATTTTTGCTACCGCTGCATCAAGTCTCCAGCCAATAATGTCTTCGAATTCACCATCTTTTCCTTGGGCTACAGCAATGATTTTATCATTGACATGAATGCTCTTGTCTTTGAATATTGGTCCACCAGGGATAATTTCGAAGATGCTTACGGCCTCGTTGTCGACGACAAGTCGTGCTCCGATCCCTTCAAACGTATTGGCCATTCCCTCATTAAACGCCTGGGCAAAGGATGGGTTAAAATAGGACGTATGTGGATCAACAGCATCGGTCAATGCTTGCATGACCACCTGAAAAGCATCGTTTGCGTTGGTTTTTTTGGCCTGAGAGATCAAATTGACGTAGCGTTTTTTTAGCGTTTCCACCTGTTTGGTCCTCGCGCTATCAGTAGATTTACCACTCGCGGTTTCCAAGTTAAGCAGATCGTATTTTACACGCTTACGCCATTGGTCGTTGGCTTCATCTGCTGTTTTGAACCAGCCTAATTTTTCGCGGTTAGGTTGGTAATACTCATCCTTTGTATAATCCTGTTTCTTGTCGATTTCTGAAAGCGCATATTGCATTCTGTCCAGGTATCTCTTGGAATAGACATTAAAAATATGGAATGCGGCAGAAAGATCTCCATTTTTGATATCCTGCGCAAGATTGTTTCTGTACGCTTGAAATTCATCGATATCCGATTGAAGTAAGTAATTTTTTCCTTGATCCAAAGTTTTGATCAGATTATCGTATATGATACCCGATATCGAATCATTCATTTTGACCTTTTTGTAGCTCGCATTTTCCAATAATCCAGAGACTTCTTTAGCGATAATTTGATGTTGCGTGCTCGGTTTAAGCCCTCCATCATCAGGAAGTGCTACCCGTGGTTTTGAACCACAAGAAACAATGGATACAACAAAAAGTGCAAATATGAGTTTCCTAAACATATTTTCGACGGTTTTAATAATCATTCTTTTTAAAAAATATTCAGCTCCTATTGATGAGCGTGCTAAATTTAGTGAAATTCATAGCACATTACCGCAGAATCTAAAAATTTATTTGATTTATCCTTTAATATTTACAAAAAGCTTAAAATCTCTTTGTAGACTGTCCTTACAACAGACCACGCGAAGAGGTAGATTGTTTTTAAATATCAATTGTACAGTTCATTTTTTAACTGCGTATAGGCCTTGTAGGTCTGATCAGCAGATGGATAATCTTTTAGCACAAGATACACCTCACCCAGTTTATCCAATATAGCAAGTGAGAGCTGTTTGTTATTTTCATCCGAAGCCAGTTCAGCAGCCTGCACAAATTCTTTGATCGCTACCTTATAATTACCATCTTTTTGCTTGGATGAGGCCAACAGGTATTCAATCTCAGCGAGCTCGCTACTTAGTTTTTTGGCATTGGCCAAATCGCGGGCCTGTAGCAGAAACCACTGAGCCTCGGTAAATTTATCTTGCTTAAAATAAATTTCAGCAAGCATTTCCCATGCGAAAATCTTCCCCTCATAGGCTTTGGCCTTATTGAGTAAAGGGATCGCACTGCGGATAATATTGTTTTCGGCAGCTTTATAATTTCCCTGACCGGCTCGTGCCATAGCAATTAGAAGCCAGGCGTTGGCTTGGTCTGCATAGCTTTTGCTCTTCATGGCATAGGTATGATAATTTTGTGCGCTCTCTTCAGCACGTACAAAGTCTCCACGATACAGCTGGAAATTGCTGATGTTCATATTGATGGTGGCTATATCATCCTTGTTATCGGTACGATTTGCCAAAGAAAGTGCCTGATATAAAAACTTTGACGCATTGCTGCTATCGTTATTTTTAATTGAAAATAAGGCGGCTTCATTGGCAAGCGCATAACCCGCAATCCAGTTTTCAGCCTTTGTCTGCGTCTCTATAGCGCTATTCCAGTTATTTGCCGCCGTAGGCATGGGGTTCATCAAATATTGAAAATGCCCCAGGTTATTGGTGCTCCGCAGTTGCAATAACAGTCGCTGGAGCAGGAGCTGCCTTGCAATTTCTTTGCTGAAAGACTTCTTGTCCGCATAGTTCTCTGCTAGTATTTCATTGGCCGTTTTTGGAGGCGGTAAAAAATAGACCTCTGGGCCGATACCCCTAAAGGAAGCATCGTATTGTTTTATTGCGCCAGTATAATCTTTGGCGGCATCCTGTGCGATTACCTGACATGGTATATTCATGAATGCAGTCAAAGCGGTAACTATAGAAATCCAGTATTTTGTCATTCTCATAAAATATTACGTTATCATTAACGTCTACCTAAATTTAGCTAAAGGGCATATTTGAGCAATCTACTCCTTGATTCGATAAACCTGTACGTTCGGTTATGCTCTGCCAAAAGCAATTTACATATATAATAGAGCAAATATGACGAAAAATTGTGTGAAAAAATGTTAAAGTACTATCGGGCGGTGAATGCTGACCATTAGAATTATGCTGATGAAAGCTTGAAGCTTATCGCTTTACCGTACTCTTCGTCGAAGAGACTGGATGATTAAAGCTAAAATATTTAGTCGCTGTGCCGTTTAATGTTTAACTTTGTGTTATGGCGACACGAATTCCATTAGCAGAACGACTTAGACCGCGGCAATTGAGCGATTATGTGGGACAACAACATATTGTCGGCCCAGATGCAGTACTCTACCATGCGATCCAGCAAAAAAATATTCCATCCATGATTTTGTGGGGCCCTCCAGGGGTCGGAAAAACAAGTTTGGCCTTGCTGATCGCAAGAGAACTCGACAGGCCGTTCTTTTCATTAAGTGCAATTCAGGCCGGGGTGAAAGATATTCGTGAAGTGATTGAAAAAGCCGAGCGGCTGATGAACTTCAACCAAGATCAACCCATTTTATTTATTGATGAGATTCACCGTTTTTCCAAGTCCCAGCAAGATTCCCTTTTGGGGGCTGTTGAGCGTGGTCTGGTGACACTTATTGGTGCTACGACAGAAAACCCATCGTTCGAAGTCATCTCCGCATTGCTCTCGCGTTGTCAGGTATATGTATTGGAACATCTTTCGGAAGAAGATCTTATTGGATTGATCCAAAAAGCATTACATGAAGACGAATATTTACAGAAACAGGCAATTGTTGTCGAAGAATATGAGGCCTTGTTGCGGCTGTCTGGTGGCGACGCACGTAAATTGTTAAATGTGCTCGAGCTGGTTGTCAATGCGGCAGTATTGCACAAAGAGCCAATTACAAACGCCTTTGTCCTGAAACAGGTACAGCAAAATATGGCCATTTATGATAAAGCGGGTGAGCAGCATTACGATATTATATCCGCTTTTATTAAATCCATCCGTGGGTCTGATCCGAATGCCGCAGTCTATTGGCTTGCACGGATGATCGAAGGGGGGGAGGATCCGTCCTTTATTGCCCGAAGGTTGTTGATTTTGGCTTCTGAGGATATTGGCAATGCCAACCCCAATGCCCTGTTGTTGGCCAACAATTGTTTTCAGGCAGTCAATGTTATTGGATGGCCCGAATCACGTATCATTCTGTCGCAAACGGTGATCTATCTGGCGACTTCGGTTAAAAGCAATGCTTCCTATGAAGCGATCAATAAGGCGCAGGCCTTGGTGAAACAAACCGGAGATCTGTCTGTACCGCTGCATATCCGTAATGCGCCGACCAAATTGATGAAGGACTTAAATTACGGTGCCGAATACAAATATGCACACGCCTATCCTGGGAATTTTGTTGTTCAGGAATTTCTTCCCAAAGAAATCAGTGGCGTCAAATTGTATGAGCCCGGGCAAAATTCACAGGAGGAAAAACTAAGACAAAGTTTACGGGACAAATGGAAGGAAAAATATAAGTATTAAATCAATATGGCATAAAAAATAGGCTTGGCGGGTATTTTTTGATTTTGTTAAAACTATCTTATGCCTTTGCTTGTTCTCCTAACGTTTTTCAATAGGTAGTAAACACGCTGGCGCTCCCCATGGTCAGCGTGTTTTTTTTATTGCGGATCAACTTAAATTATTTATGTTTGTTTTACAAATGTTTCAACTATGAACTTAGCGCCTTTAAAACAAACAGGACGTTTGGCCACCATAGCACTGACTGGACTTTTTGTCTTTTCTTGCAAAAAGGATACTCCTAAACCTGAACCCGAGCCAGAACCCGTGGAGCGTACCGAAGCGCAGCTGATCAAAGATGATATCTACAAATATTATAAGCTATATTCGCTGTGGGACAAATCCATCCCTGATTATACCAGTGATCCTTCGCAATTCACGGATAAATATGGTTCGGCAGATCTAGTGCTCGATGCGCTGAAGAAGCTGACACCGGCACATGCTGCTTATCCAAACGGGGTCTTTGACCGATTTTCCTATGTGCTGGGACTAGATGGTTATAATACCGGAACAACGGCTTCAGGCAGGCTTAAAATGGATACGAACGACGGGTATGGCATCTATGTTCAATTGGGGACAGAAGACGAAAAAACGGCACAGCCCATTATCTATTTTGTAGAAGGTGGATCACCGGCGCAAAAGGCGGGTTTTAAGCGTTCCGATTTTATTACGGCAGTCAACGGTGATTCCGATTATTCGATCGCCGTCACCTGTACGACGACAGGTTGTACGATTAATGATGCAAGTGCGCGGGATAAAATGATGAATAAACTGAATGCTGCCCTGGACGCTGGTACACTTAAGTTGCAGGTGAAACATCAGGACGGGACAACAACAATCAAAGATCTTACTTATGCGAATGGTTATACCATTGATCCCATTTATAAAGATTCCGTCTATACCTATAATGGAAACAACGTAGGCTATCTTGCCCTATCGTCTTTTGAAGAGATTGAAAATAATAATGTCAATCAACAAAAGATCGATGCCGCTTTTGAAAAATTCCAGACTCAGCAGATTAAAAGTTTAATTGTTGATTTACGCTACAATGGAGGGGGATATGTAGATGCGTCTGCTTATGTCGCCGATAAAATTGGCGGAGCCATTACCAAAGGAAAGCTGATGCTCACCTATGAGGTGAACGATTATATCAAAGCGACGCCGAGCATCAATAAGATGTTTCAGGATACAAAATTTGAAGGCAAGAGCAATTTGAACTTGAGTAAAGTCTATTTTCTGGTGAGTGACCGTACAGCATCGGCAGCAGAAATGATAATTAATGTACTCAAGCCCTATCTTCAAGTGCAGATCATCGCCTCTGGTACCCGTACATACGGCAAGCCAGTAGGCTTCTTTGAGCAGGTTGTCCAAAAGAAGGTGTCTTTTTGGCCAGTTTCCTTTCTTTTGAAGAATTCTGCTGGTTTCTCGGACTATTGGGATGGGTTGGTTCCCGATAAAAGCGATGTAAAGGATTATTTGTTTGTCGACGTGGGAGACAAGAAAGAAACGATGTTGGCGACAGCATTGAACGATGCTGCACCGGGTATCACCACCAAAGCTTCCATCAATGCCATTAGCCGGAAAGGATATCGTACGCTTAACCAGGGCGAGGTCAATATACGGCCAGACCGGGGTATGATCAAGAAACGTTAGTTTCGTCTTGTGTTCGTACCTTGTTCGTACAGCGTTCGGGCGCGAACAAAGGCTGTGCCGTCTTTGTACAGATCCTGACCAGATAATTCCTGTTCGGGATCTGGTCAAGCTCTGTTGCATATTGGGTCAACATCTGTCCGCGGTCGAAGCAAGTCCGAAGCAGGTACGAATCAGGCCCCTTTTATTCGTTCGAAAAAAGATAAGAATGGCATAGTTCTGCCGCGGCAGCATCCGGCAAGCATTTTAAATAACCGACAGGAACCTGAGCGATGATTTTTTCCAAAATGGTATTCATGCTGGAAAATAATTCCTTGTTCCACCGGATAGAAGTACAGCTGGGCAATACCGCGATAAAGCCTTTTAGGCCTTTCTGCCATTCAAATTCATTCATTGGAGCCTGTTGTAAGCGAACGAATCCCTGCAAGGGCAGTTGTTCATTTTTATAACAAGGCGTCTTTCCGCTCCACGGTGTTCCATAAATTAATACGCCTTCATCGGTTATTCGAATGGCTGGATTATCGTCGTTGAGTAAAATGGTGTTTGGAATATGTTGTAACCAAAGGCGACTATGGGTGCTTTTACCGGTACCGCTTTTGCCTAAAAAAGCGACACCCCTGCCGTTATGGTTTGCCACGGAAGCATGGATCATGATTGTATTGTGTAAAAGACTCGCCTGCCCAAAGATCATCATGGCCATCCAGGTAATAACACCGCCCTGTTCATCCGCCGAGCTTGATGGGACATACAGTGTTGAATGTTCAAAGTTGCGGTCACTTTGGAGATACCAAAGTCCGTTCCCCTGTTCGTTGCTGATTGTTGTGATGAACGTATCCTCTTTTTCATAAAAGCGAAATCGATCTCCCCATGCAATAGATTCGTCCGTTCGAAGTACGCCCATATCCTCAGGTATCGGTGCTTTTGCTAGACTGACCGTGATGCTAATGTCTGTTTTGTCGCCGGAGTCTAGCCATTGAAAGTCCCGAAACGAAGGAAGAAGCTGTGCTAGCGGATAATGTACAGGATGATTAAACTCCAGTATTAATTCCGCGATGCGGTAGCGAGTCTGGGATAATTCGGATGATGTCGTCAAATTCATGTTTCAATAATTATTTCGTGGGCTCGCCCGATTTGTCTTTTAAAAACTTGTTAGAAATTCAGACTTAAGTATTTGCCGGTCATTTCTTTTTATTTCATAGCTGTTGTCAGCTACTTCTTTTCATTTGTCTACTGTGCCGATATGCGTCTTATTGATCCATTATGTTGCTCGAATTAGGATTAGTCGAGATAAATATGTTGCTGGCATTTTTCGGCCAGGTGTAGGTCATGTGTTACAAATAAGCAGATTTTGTGCTTTCCATGTTCCAATAGTCGTTGAATTAACGTATCCGATGTCGTCTTATCCAATGCGGAAGTAACCTCATCGAAGAGCCATATATCACCGTCGTGCATGAGTGCGCGGGCAATCGCAACGCGCTGCGCCTGCCCTTCCGATAGGCCGATGCCAGATTCACCGACGACGGTATCGATGCCGTCGGGTAGCTCAAATACAAATTCCGCACAAGCAAGCCAAAGCGCTTTTTGCATATCCATTGTTCCTTCGTCTTTGACATGAAGCAGTAAATTCTCACGAATGGTACCGCTGAACAGCGAATTTCCCTGCGGAATATAAGCGAGGTTGATCCGATGGCTGGCCGTTAGTGGCCTTTCACCATCCCTGTCTATGAGTGAAATTTCTCCTTTTTCAGCTTTTAGTAGTGCCAGCAGCAAACGGATCAATGTTGTCTTTCCTTTTCCACTCGGTCCGATGATAGCGGTGGGCTCACCCACCTTTAAGGAAAGATTTAAATTTTGTAATACCCACTTATCTTCATAGCGGAAGGAGAGATCATCGATACGAAGTTCCTGTGTCTGATTGAGACGCTGCTGTGTTACTTGCGGCTCGATTTCTCCAGCTTGTAGTTCCAATAGCCGATCTGCAGATACCCGGAAACGCACAAAGCCGGGGATATAAGCAATCAATGCGAGGATGGGCGATTGTATCCGTGCAACCAGTTGTAGGAAAGCGGTCATTGTTCCGAATGAAATCTGCCCCGCTTGTAATCGATAGATCCCCCAGATAAAAGCGATTAAATAACCGGCATTCATGGCTACTTTCATGGCGCCTTGCGTATAGGTGGAAAAGTTGAGCTGGCGTATTTTCAACAAAAGCAGTTGATGCTGGCTCGCTAAGAGCTTCTCTCTTCTCTTGGGGAAGATGCCCATTGCCCGAATGAGCAGCCGAAAACGTAAATTTTCCTGCAGTACCTTTGAAAAATTGCTTTCTTCCTCCTTGACTTCCTTGCTGAGCTTACGCATCTTGCGGAAATACAATTTTGAAAATACAAAAAGGGGCGAGATGGCCAGGATCATCAGCGCCAGCATCGGGTCCATGTACCACAGGAAACCGACCGATGCCAATAGCTGGATTGTGGTCAATATAAAAGACAGGAATGTATTGGCGATGGTATTGGCGACTTCCTCACAGTCCGTCTGGATGCGGATCTGAATATCGCCCGTATGCCAGTTCTTGACTAATTGCCATATGGAGAGCATCTGTGCGTCGAGCATCGTTCGTTGGAGCTGGAGCGTAAGCATCAATTTGATCTGCTCCATCATGCGACCCGAATAGCCCTTGATTCCGACATTTAAGGCAATGCTTCCAACAATACCAATGAGGAGCCATTTCAAGGGCAGATCTCCGTGGGATGTGGCGGTGTCAACAGCTTTTTTGGATAAAAACACAAAAGCGAGGGAAAGGCCAATGCATATCAGTTCCAGTATGAAATAGAGGAACAGTTTGCTTCGGTATCCCTGGGTGATTGACCAAGCCCAACGCAGGTGTTGCTTCAAGCTATTGTTGTTCATTTCATTTTTCCAACAAACCCTGTTTTTGGAAGTCTTGAAGGAGGATTTCAGCATCAGATTTTGCTTGATCAATATTTACGTCGTAGTTTTCACAAAGTAATTCGACGATTGTGTCAGTCGTGAATTCTTTTCCTTTGAGTTGTTCCCACAACCATGCTGCAGAGCTGTTTAGCGTATATACTGTTGACAGGTCGACCATATCTTGGCTGGGGTCTACAATCAAATGATCTGAACCGATGGTTCTCAAAATTAAATCCGTTCTTAACTTCATAAGGTTTAAAATATAATAATAAGTGATAGCTTGATTCAGGCTATGGTATCAAACATAAATAAATTGTGCCTTAAATACAATATAAAAGGCTCGTATTTAAGGCACAATTTTAATTTTTATTTCAGTGCTTGTCCGTTTTGTTGCTTTGAAGTTCAAATATGATTTTACTGTTGCCTTAATGCTCTAATGGTATCACGCAGACCCTCCTTAGCTGTTTTGGGTAAACGCTCAATTGCCAATGCAAGTTTTATTTTTTTATTTGAAACAACGAGGTTGCTTGTCAATTTTTTTAAGCGCCATGTATTCAGAGGGAAAGCTCTACTATGGTCGCCGATTTTCGATAGAAAGGAAACTATACGCTTTGGCAGTGGAAAACAAGGAATTTTTAAGCCTGTTTCCTGTTTCATGATATTTACGATTTCATTGGACGATAAAGTTTCATCGTCGGATAAGTGATAGATTCCTGAATTTATCTTTTCATTTTGTAAAAGAATCTGTTCAACGAAGAAACAAAAATTGTCCACGGACAGAAAAGAGCGTTTATTCTTAAATCGAACCAATGGATAAGGAATTCCTTTGCTTACGATGGAATACAACTGTTTTAAATTGCCTTTGTCACCGGCACCATGCACCATGGGTGGACGCAAGATAACTAGTTTCTTATCTGCAGGCAATTGTTGCTTCATCAGCCACTCTTCGGCCGCTTGTTTAGATCGGCCATAAGGTGAAACGGAGTTATAGGTAGCATTTTCAGAAAGTGATTTTGCAGACTCTACTTCTTCAATGGCCGCGAGGGAGCTTATATGGATAAATAATTTCGCTTGGGAGGAAATAAATAGGTTAAACGCCTTTTTTGCTAACTCAAAGTTGGCAAAAAAGAAATCTTCTTCGGTTGCCTTGCCCGTAAAATCGTGGGCTTTACCTACTAAATTGATGATGCAATCTGTTGGATAATTGTCCTTTGACCAATTCAGATTTCTCATGGAAACAAATTCACATTGAATTGGATCCTTAAGCTTCTTCTTTAAATGACTCCCTAGGAATCCGTTACTTCCCCCTAAAACTAATACTTTCATCTTATTACCCTTAACGCTTTCTCTTCGATATTTATATAGCTAAATAAATATGTTTAATTATTATAGAATTCTGAATATTGAATCTTTTAATGCATTATTAAATAGTTTGTTAAAAGTTTTAATATGGATAATTAAAAGCAATAGTTTAAAGGATATTTAACATTGTAAAAAACTTTCTTCATAATTCGAGCTAAAATAATTAATGCAAATATACATATATTTACTTATTTTAATTTACCCAACGTTAATTCTATCTTAATTGCTACAGTTTAATGTTAATTTTTTTTAAAGTTTAGCATTTTCCTACAATAGCAAAAATTACGAACGGTGTATTCCATTTAAAAATCAATGCTTTTAAATGGAAATTTTTATTCAACTGTTTGATAATTTCTATCTATTCTTTTAAAGCATCTTACTTAGCGCTTGAGTAAATAATTACTTGATTAGTCTATCTGGAGCAGAATTAATCAATTTTAATTTGGTAAGCACGCGACGTAACAATCGGAAGCGGTACCAGCACAGCCCACGTAATCTTGCCCATGTCCCGTTTACAGCTATAACTTTGCCTTTATCTTTGGGATAATGTATAATGGCAATTGCGATAATATCTGTCTCCGCAATGTATTCACGGAGTATAAGATTACCATCACCGGCCAAGATATATTGGCCATTTTTCTTCCCTACAAAGCGGTGGAACACAAATTTATCATTTTCTTTAGCGAGTATATTGCTGCCTAAGGGCAGGGGGGTACCGCTGTATGCACGGAGTAGGACAGTATCCCCATCTTGAATAAATGGACGCATACTATTTCCTTTAACTCTTATGCGTACTTCCTTGCCTTCACGAAGGATGCGTTGTACCTCGGCGAAATAGTCTTCGTTTGATATAACCCGTGCTTTGCTTTCGTTTGTGTTTTCAGCCATCAGTTAGGAATTGGTTTTAACAAAATACCCAATGACCTGCTGTAAATAGGTATCTTTCAATAGTACTTTTTTGTTTTCGTCCAAAAGGTAAATTGTTGGCGAAGCTTTGAGATCATACAAATTGAACGTTAAAAGTTTATTTTCGCTGTCAAAACCATTGATCCATTCATACGATAACTCGGATTGGTAATTTTTCCATTTGCTGCGGTCGCCCCATGGGTCGATGGCCACTACCTGTATCTGCAGTTGATTAAAGAGCTGAACGAGCTGAGGGGTATCACGAAGTTGATGGATGGTTTCCTTACAATGAGAACAGTCCGGGTCGTAGAAAATTAAAAGGCTATATTTCGCATTAATTTCGGACAGCTTTTGTTTTTGCCCATTGGCCAGTTCAAAGCTGAAGTCTTCTGCTTTTTGCCCAACTTTATTTTGGCGTACTAGTTTATAAATTGGTCTATAAGCTTCTTTTTCAAGATCGGAAAACAGATCTGTTTTGATCAGATAGCGTAATACGGATTCATAGACAATATCGTTGCGCATGGGCGAATTGCCATCATATAGATAATGCTCATATTGTTTGATGAAATAGTCAAAGCTTTTCCGATTGACTTTTGCCTTGTCCAGCATGAGATCGATCGCTTTATCTCTTGTTGCGGAATCTGGATGCTGCGCCAAGAGCTGGAGAAAATCAGCAAGCTGTTGCTCCCCTTTTTCCGGATTTTTTACCTTGGCAGTATCCTGCATATCAAATTTATCCCAGAAATGGAATAATGTGCTATCTGTCGAGCTGATAGACGCCATATTTTGGGACATTGCCTCATTCTTTTTATGCTTTTCTTTCGTGGTGCTGGTACAAGACCAAAACAAAAGGGAGAGCGCGCTAATAGGTATCAGTAGAACAATCGAAATAATTTTCATTTTTTAATTTATCTATAATTATTTATCAGTTTAGAGCACTCGTAAAGTTAATCCTTTCACTTTATCTTTTTTCAATCCAAACGAGTGAAATACAATATAATCATAAATTTTCAGTACGATACATTTTAAGCTACCTTTACTCTATACCAAGCGTTCTAAGTAGATTTTTTTTCTCTTGTGAATCTTTTAGTGCGTTGACATGATACGTTGCGTCTAACAGGTTTGCGGCGGATTTTTTCGATAGATACCGATTTACATACTGCGTTGCATGATCCTGTATAAATCTACGGCAGTCTATATTGACGCTGATTCCCTTGTCGAAATTGCCGTATGTCAAACCTGTTACAGCTTCATTCGAAGAGATGGATTTAATGCTATTCATGTGCAATCCGTTGATATTGAGCGTGAGTGCAGGGTAGTAGAAATCCGGCTGACTGTGGAATTTGTCTGGGCGTCCATAAAATCCCATTCGGGTGCTAGGGTAGTTGTAAAGTGGAACCGTACTTCATTCCCAAAACCATCAGTACTACCCAGCGTTTTTCCCAGCAAGTAACTGTTTGGAGGGAGGTCATCTGCTTCCAGGTGTTCAATATCGTAGTAATATTTTCGTTTAATATCAGAGCGATCAATTGGTTTACCATTAATGGCAGCCCAGGTCATGCTGAATGCCGACTGCTTACAATCGTCCTGTGTCAGCATAAACAATAAGCTCTTATTATATTTCAGCGGCGGAATACTCACAGTCGGAGTATGGATTATTCCTTTTTCAGCTTCAAACTCAATGATGAGCTCCGCTTCTTGTCCTGTCTTTTCTTCACCAAATGGATAGCTATATCGGTTTGTATTTTCGCTGTTATCGGGTGGTGATACTTCTTTTTCATCTTCGTTTTTACTGCCCGAGTAAAGATCTTTTTTTAGGCAAGAAGATAATAGGGTACATCCTAACGTAATAAGAATAGCTTTTGTGTAAATAATTTGGCGCATGCGCAAATATAGGCCTTCTTATTGGAATAACTATTTCACTAAATAAGAAAATAGATCCATGAATAAGCCGCTATCCTGTATTGTAGCAAAATTACTCATTTTTACGTTCGTTACAATGTATTTTGGCAAAGTGTCTTTAATAACAAATGAATTACAGTTGAAAAGCCGATTCAAGAAATATTTCAATCATTTAATTAAATAGTTTTACTAATTTTGCGGCAAATACCGCGGTGTCGATGAAAAGAATAATATTATGGTTATGCCTTACAGGATTTGTGGGTACAGTACACGCACAGACCATCCCTGCCAATATAAAAGTAGACAATCTAAGTGATGCACAGATTGAACAGTATGTGAAACAAGCCGCTTTAATGGGTTATGACGAAAGTCAGTTAGACGGTTTCGCACGTGCACAGGGTGTTTCAGCTGTAGAAGTTCAGAAATTAAAAGATCGTCTAGCGAAAATCAAGCGTAAAAAACAAGAACCAAATCAATTAAAAGGCTCTTCAAACCAATCGCGTAATAGTCGTTTAAATGGTCGTCAGGTGGATGGTTACTCCAACGCGGATTCTTTGCAAAATAAGCAGAGGAATACAAGGGATTCGATTGATAATGAAGAAGGCAAGCTCAAGATTTTTGGCTCAGACCTTTTTAGGAATAATGCCATCACTTTTGAACCCAATCTGCGTATGGCTACACCCAGCTCCTACATTATTGGTCCAGACGATGAAATATTGTTAGATATTACAGGTGACAATGAAGCATCTTATCAACTTCCCGTAAGTCCCGATGGAACGATTAAAGTAGAATATGTGGGGCAGATCAACGTGGCTGGTTTGTCCATTGCCGCAGCAAAAAGTAAAATAGAACAACGATTGAGTGGTACTTATCCAGCTTTACGTTCGGGAAGAACCCAAGTGAGTGTTAATATTGGCAATATCCGTACGATTCGGGTGACATTGACAGGGGCGGTTACTAAGCCGGGAACTTACAGCTTGCCTTCCTTGGCGACTGTATTCAATGCATTGTATGCCTCAGGAGGACCGAATAAAAACGGAACTTATCGCAAAATTCAGGTGATCCGCGGCAATCGTGTGGTGAGTACGATTGATGTGTACGACTTTTTAGCCAATGGCATACAACAAGGAAATATCCGTCTGCAGGATCAGGATATTATTCATATACCCGTTTATGGAGCCAGAGTGCAGTTCGAAGGAGAAGTTAAGCGTCCCGCCATATTTGAAACGGTGCCCGGAGAGTCGCTATCGGATATTTTGCGCTATGCTGGCGACTTTACAGAGAATGCCTATAGTGCAAAAATTAAAGTTCTTCAAACAACAGGTCGCGAACGTAGTGTACAAGATATCTATGCCGATCAGTTTGCAAATTATACACCCAAAGGTGGAGATCAATATATTGTAGAACCCATTTTGGAACGTTTTGCCAATCGTATTAGTGTATTAGGAGCGGTATTCCGTCCCGGTATTTTCGGTTTGGAGCCAGGCATGACGTTAAAACAGGTTCTGGAGATGGCCGATGGCGTGCGTGAAGATGCCTTCTTGGAGCGCGGTATCATTAATCGTCTTAAAGCAGATAATACTTCGGAATTAATTAGTTTTAATGTACGCGATATCCTAGCCGGTACAGCTGCGGATATCCCCCTAAAAAGAGAAGATAAGATTGAGATTTCGTCCATTTTTGATTTAAGGGATGAATATAAATTCACTGTTCAAGGAGAGGTCCGTTTTCCGGGTGATTTTCCATTTGCCAGCAATGCAACGTTGGGCGATATCATTCAGAAAGCCGGGGGATTGACCGAAGGGGCGAAAAATGCTCGCGTAGAAATCGCTCGCCGTATTAAAAACTTAGATGTGACAGATCATCGTTCTTCGCAAACTGTATTGGTTGATATTAAAGATGGCGTGCTCATGGATCCTAATATGACTTTGCAACCTTATGATGTTATCTCTATTTTGGGCGATGCTGGTTTCCGCACTCAACGTCAGGTAAAAATCGAAGGGGAGGTGCTATATCCAGGCTACTATACGATCTCCCGCGAAGATGAGCGTATTTCGGATATTATAAAGCGCGCAGGCGGTTTGACAACGTATGCCTACACCGAGGGAGCTTCATTAAAACGCACCGGAATGTCTAAACTGAAAGCCGAGGAGAAGAAAGAAAAAGAGCGTTTGAAAAGGGAGCTTGAAAAAGACAGCCTTGATGTTGAGGAAAAAGATGGCAAAACGGCAAAATATAAAGATGCCGAGGAAGAGAATGTAGATAATTCGAAAGCAAAAAGTGCAGCTCTGGCAAAAGTATCACAACAAGGAACTTCAGCATCTGATATTGAGCCGAGCGACCTTGTAGGTATTGAATTAAATAAGATTTTAGAGAAACCTTACGAAAAAGGTGATCTCTTGGTTTTAGATGGCGATATTATAAACGTACCAAAGGAATTAGAAACGGTGAAGGTTGTCGGTGAAGTTTTAAATCCAAACAATGTGGTATATGTTAAAGGTAAGAATTTAAAATACTATGTGAACCAAGCTGGTGGATTTACGGATAATGCTTTAAAGAAAAGAGTATTTGTTCAATACGCTAATGGTGCTGTAAAGGGCAAAGATGGAGGATACCCAGAAGTTAAGCCAGGAGCGGAAATTGTTGTTCCTAAGCGTGCACCAAGAGAAAGATTAAGCTCTCAGGCCTGGATTGGTATCGGCACTGGTATTGCTTCAACATTAGCTATAATCATTAGCCTTTTTAAGAATTAAAGTAAATAAAGTACCTATAAAATGGATAACGGTCAGATATCAGCGAGGGATATTATTCTAAAAATTTATGATTGGGTAAAATACATATTTTCACAATGGAAGTTACTCATTATAATCGGTCTTCTTGGCGGAGGGCTAGGTTTTATCTACGCTAAATTTACTAAACCAACCTATACCGCGACGACTACTTTCGTGTTAGAGTCTGATTCGGAAACTTCTTCATTAGGGCAGTACGCAAGTATAGCTTCTATGGTTGGCGTAAATTTAGGGGGTAATGGAGGGGGAGTGTTTCAGGGAGATAATCTATTTGCATTTTATAAGTCTCGACGAATGCTAGAAAAAGTTTTGTTAGCTAAGTCCCCGAGCGATACGTCAAAACTTATGATTGATAGGTATTTGGATTTAAATGAAGCTAAAGGAGATTGGGCTAAAAATAATCCAAAACTTTTGGAAATTGATTTTAGAAAGGTCTATAAAGGTTCTCAAAGTCGTAGTAAAGATAGTTTAATATCAAAAGTGATCTCAGAGATTAATAAAAAATATCTTGTTGTTGACAAGATTGACAAAAAACTGTCAATCATGAAAGTTGACGTAGTTTCTAAGGATGAAATATTTTCTAAGGAATTTAACGAATTATTAGTAAATGAGGTTAATAATTTCTATATCCAGACCAAGACAAAGAAATCTTTGGACAATGTATTATTACTTCAAAGGAAAGCTGATTCTGTCAGGTCGGTTATGAACGGGTCAATCGAGGCAGCTGCAATTGTTTTAGATGCAACTCCGAATTTGAATCCTACTCGACAGGTACAACGTATTGTTCCTACTCAGAAATCTCAGTTTTCGGCGGAAGCAAATAAAGCTATATTAAGCCAACTTGTTCAAAATCTCGAACTTTCAAAATTAGCCTTGGCAAAAGAAGCTCCTTTAATTGAGATTATTGACAAGCCACTATATCCTTTGGAAAAGAATGCAGTTAGTAAATTAAAAGCTGCGTTTGCAGGTGTTGTAATGATGGTAATAGTTTGTATCATATTTCTAACAATAAGAAGGATGATTCGAGCTATTTTATTAGGAACCATTAGGACTGAGGATGAAAGTTAGAGGTATAAAGACAAATTATATTTTAAATATTGTAAGAACAATATTAACAACATTAATTGGTATTTTTACTCTTCCATATGTTAATAGCACATTAGGTGTAGAATCCGTTGGCAAGGTTGAATATATTAATTCGATAATTACTTATTTTGTATTGATATCCGCTTTGGGCATACCAATGTATGGTGTTCGAGAAGTTGCAAGAGTAAGAGATAATATTGCGGAACGTTCATCGGTGGTGCTGGAGTTGCTTCTAATATTATTTATAACTACCGTAATTTCTTATGTCGTCGTTTTCATTTTGACGCTTACAGTTTTCTCAGAAGGCTCATATCGAGACTTAATAATTGTTTTATGTCCAATTATATTGTTAACCAATATCGGAGCGGAATGGTTTTTTCAGGGTATTGAAGATCAATTGTACATTACCATAAGATTTATAGTAGTAAAAGCTATAACTCTTGTTTTACTATTTACGCTTGTAAAAACTAAAGATGACTATATTATTTATGCGGGAATAACAGTTGTATCCGGTGTTGGGGGGAATATATTTAACCTTTACAGGCTCAGAAAGTATGTAAATCTAACTGTATCATCTTTAAAGTGTCTTAACATTAAGAGACATTTTCGCGGTATTTTGACAGTTTTTTTGGCTACTATTTCAGTAAGCATCTACTTACAACTTGATATAACTTTATTAGGAGCAATTGGAGGCGACGAGACAGTTGGGCTGTATGCTACAGCCAACAAGCTAGTAAGGTTTTCAATACTATTCATAACTACCTTAGGAGCGGTAATGCTACCTAGGCTATCATATCTGTATGATAATGGAAGATTGATAGAATATGAAACATATTTGGCGAAGTCTCTTAAATATATTTTGTTTTTTTCTGTACCAATTTCAGCCTTAATTTTCTCACTTTCAAGAGAAATTATACTGGTAATGGCTGGCGAACAATTTCTTGGCGCAGTCGGAGCTATGAGAATTTTATCTTTTCTAATTATTATTATTGGAATTGCATATTATTTGGCTTTTATGATACTATATCCTCAAGGAAAAGAAAGTTTATACACAAAGATTGTTGTGGTGTCAGCTGTAGTAAGTGTTGTTATGAACATCCTACTCATTCCCAAATTTCTCCATATTGCAACTGCGAGCGTGAGTGTTTTTGTTGAACTCTTAGGCATAATTTTGATGATAGTTGTATGTAAGAAACAGCTAAATAGCCTGGGATTTTTTTCTAAGTCAAATCTTCATTATTTTTTCGCTGGAGGTTTTATCTGCTTATTAATTCCTTTCATTCCTGTTTTGTCTAATAATTTGCTTTTTACAATATTTTTGAAGTCTTTCATTGGACTAATAACATATTTGCTTTATCTCCTAATTTTTAAAGATAGTCTACTTTATGAATTGTACGGTAAGGCATTGAGTTATTTAAATAAAAATCGTTAATGCCGCATTTTAAATCATTGGAGATATGAAGTTTTCATTATGTGTTTCAGCATATAAAGATGTTTTTTTTAAGGAGTGCTTAAATAGTCTGATCAATCAAAATTACGATAATTATGAAATCATTATTTTAAACGATTGTTCTCCCGGCTGTATCCGTGAAATTAGCAATGCTGTTGTTCATCCTAATCTTTACTATTATGAAAACGAAAAGAACGTTGGCGCTCTAGATTTGGTTGATAATTGGAACAAATTGCTTGATCTATGTTCCGGTGATTATATTGTTATTGTCGGAGATGATGACTATTTGTCGCCAGATTATCTTTCCAATTTTCATCAACTTATTATAGCTAATCCACAATATGCTGTTTTTCATTGTAGATCCTATATAGTAGATGAAAAATCAACAGAATTTAAGTTAACTAATTCGTGGCCGAATAACGAAACCGTTCTCAATAGTATGTACCATAGATTATCGAATCTCCGAAATTGGTATATTTCGGATTTTGTGTATTCGACGAAGATTCTTAAGGCTATTGGTGGTTTTGTTAAGCTACCATTGGCATGGGCGTCTGACGACCTAAGTTTTTATTGCGCAGCGCTTGAACATGGGGTATGCCATACGGAAATTCCACTACTATTTTATAGGGAATCCCCGTATACAATTAGCAATAGTAACGCCTATTTGTTGAAATTGGATGCGGTAAATTATGAATATAAGTTGACTAAAGAATTAGTTTCCAAAATCAACCCCCAAACAAAGGCTGATGAAATTTTGAAATCATATATAAATTTAAATTTCGATCGTTTTTTTGACAGGAAAAAAGAAGATTGTATAATACAGGCACTCAAAGGTAGCAAATCTATTCCTTATAAAATTAAGACGCTATTTGCTCTTATGAAAAATAGAAGCAATGCGTCACTTACGACTTATAATTTAATTAAGTCAATTCTTAAATCTTTTTCATAATGATCTATATTCTATATTGCAAATTTGATAATACGAAGGATAATCATACTGGGATGGCCTATTTTTTTAAAGAATTAGCAAATAAGTATCCCGACATTCGTTTGATAGAAAATATAAATCAGAATTTTAGTGGCTCGAAGCTTATAGGGTTTATATGTTCTATTCTCTTAGCTTTTTATTTAAAACTTATTTTAAAGAAGAAAGATAAAGTTGTATTTGGAGAGTATCTCACAAAAGATGTTGCATTTCATGATGTTACGGCTCGTTTGCTACGGATGATGGGGTGCAAAAATCATTTTTCGGGTTTGGTTCACCTAGCACCTTCGCACCTCCTCGAGTTGTATGGGGGAGAAGAACCTATAAAACGTAGACTCAATAATATTGATGAAGTTTTTTCTTTCGGCTCGAGCTTATCATCATTTATTACGCGGATCAATTCAAGGTTAAAATTAAATCAAGTCTTACATTATGTTGAGAATAACTATTATCAATATGGTGATAATCTGACTGTTAGGTATGATCCCATTCAGGTACTCGTGATGGGATCCATTAAAAGAGATTTTAAAACTTTACTAAATGTCTTAAAAAAGACGCCGGAATCGGTTTATTTCCATTTGTGTTTAGGAAGATCATATAACGAATTAAAACCAGCTTTCAAGGATTTTAAAAATACAAAAGTATATAGTTACTTGAAAGAAGATGAATTGAAATCTCTAATGGAGAGGTCATTGGTAAACATGTCGATTTTAATAGACACAGTTGGAAGTAACGCCATCACTACATCGTTGGCAATGGGACAGATCCAGATCGTTTCAGAAGTTGGTTCTATAAAAGATTATTGTCACGATAGTTTTAGTGTATTTTGTAATAGTGAGGTGGATTTCATAGAAGGTATACGGACTGTAGCAAAATTTTCGAGAGAGAAACTTGTGGAAATGTCGCGCAAAGCGTATAATGCTTCTGGAGAAATGTGGATAGACAATGCAATGGTGAAATTCAAACATATGTTAGATGAGTAAATTGGTTTCAGTAATAATTCCCTGTTATAATGCTGAAAAGTATGTTGAGGAAGCAGTAAGGTCTATAATGAAACAGACATATTTAGATTTGGAAATTATTGTAATAGATGACTGTTCCACAGATCGTACAAATGAAATCCTTCAATCCCTTTCGTTAGAAGATTCTAGAATCGTTTTTTTGAGAAATGAAACCAATTTAAAGCTTATAAAAACACTTAATCTAGGCATATCTATCTCTAAAGGAAAATTCATCGCTCGTATGGATGCTGATGATATCTCCGAACCCGCAAGGTTGGTTGAACAAGTAGACTTTTTGACTAAAAACCTCGATTATGGGGTAGTAGGTACTTTTGGTAACATTATAAAAGAAAATAGAATTATAGGTAAATTTGTTAAACCAATTACAGATTGGGAGATAAAAAGAGAGCTGTATTTCGATTCTCCTTTTATTCATCCTTCTGTTATGGTAAGAAGGGAAATTATGGAAAATTATGACGCTAATTTTTACCAAGTGGAAGATTATGCACTTTGGGTGAAATTGAGTAAGAAAACTAAATTTTACAATATCCCGAATGCATTAATCAATTATAGGATTCTAGATACTAGTGAGACAAAAAAATCTCAGGCAGATCATCTTTTCAGGCATTCGACACTTAAATCTGTCTATAATTACCTTTTTGATTTAAATGGTATCAAGCTTGATGATGCTGAATTGGATCAGTATACCTATTCTATGTTTCGACCTAATTTTTGTAAAGTTAAACCTCTATTATTGAAGAAAGTTTATAAAAAGATAAATAGAGCACAAAATGACTGGAAATTCATGATGCGTATATCCGAAAGATGGTTCGGAACGTTTATATTAGCAAGTCATACAAGCAATGACCTATTTGTTTATTTTCTATCAAAATATACCTATATAGGTTTTTTTTCGTTGATATATAGCCGGTTGAGATATGTATTTAATTAAAGTTATACTGGTTTTTTTCATAATTTTTAATTTTCCGATACCTGTAATTTACAATTCAGCTTTTCTAGCGTTGAGTATTGCGACTTGTTTTTATTTCGCGCAACCTTCTTTAATAAAAGATTTGAGATCTTGTTTTGGAAACAAATATATCGTATCCTTACTTGGTGTATTTCTGCTTCTCATGCTTATTGGATTCATTCCTGGTATTTTACATTTTACATTTGATTTTACAATAATTAAACCTTATTTACTTAATATAATTCTTCTATTTATTGCAATTTATATCTATCCTTTACTGATAAAAGAAATATCACTAGGTGAACGGTTTTATTATATTTTGAATCTACTGATTAGCGTCTTTTTTCTCCAATCTGTAATAGAAGTTACGGCATTTCTTTCACCCGTTGCTAAAGACTTTGTTGCATTTTTTCAAAAGGATCTTGTATCGGAGAAAGATATGGGCGGAATTCGTGCTTTAGCTTTGACAGGAAATCCTTTTTTTGATTTAGCTGCAAGTTTTGGATTAATATTTATAGTGTTTACTTTTAGTATTTCAGTCAATAAGAACGGCAATAAGTATTTTTCACTTAGAAATTCGCTTTTTTTTATAGTTCTTTTTGTGGGAAGCTTCTTCGCTGGAAGAACTGCATTTGTTGGCTTAGGGACAGCCCTGGCTTTGTATTTTCTATCTTTTGGATCGCGATTTAAGAAATTAATAAGTTTTATTCGGCTTATCTTAATTGTAGCTGGAACTTCATTCCTTTTATACAATATTCTATTGCCTCCAGAGACAAAAGATATGGTTGAGAATCAATTGTTACCATTTGCTTTTGAGGTAGTCTACAATTATATTGATACCGGGGAAACCAGTACAAAATCTGGAGAGGTACTTGAACAGATGTATTTTCCACTTTCTTGGCAAACATTTTTATTTGGTGATGGGATCTATACTGGAGAGGACGGGGCGTATTATATGCATACTGACTCAGGTATAATGAGGAATATATTGTTTTATGGAATTTTTGGCTTGCTATTGATTTTGATAGGACATTTGTTTTATTTCTTCAAGCCTTTAATGCTAATATTTTCCGATTTAAAAAAAGAAGGTTCATTTGCTACTTTAAACACACTTCTATTTTTTCTTGGTCTGCTCTTGTATACAGTAATTCTCCAATATAAGGGAGAGGTTTTACTCTTTATGCCGATTATCCAAGTTATGTTATTTTATATTTGTTTTTCATTTTTAGAGCGATCTAAAGAAATTTAAAGCTTAAAGAAGATTATGGGCAGTGTTGTTTTTGTTGTACATACATTTGATGAAAGTCAAATCGGAGGGGTTTTGAAGATTACCAGCATGCAAGCTAATGCGTTAGCAAAGCGGGGGTGGAATGTAAGTGTACTCAGCCTAGGCAGAATTACCATGCCGGCCTACCAATTAGATGATGCGGTGAAGCTAATCTGTTTGAACCTGAAATATTACGACACCAGACAATTAAGTGGCATTAACAAATTACTTTTCTTTTTAATGTCCTATAGGAAGGTGCTGAATTTTTTAAGTGGACATAGTAATGCGGTTTTTGTTACAACATCCGCTCCCATAAACATTCTTTTTAGCCTGTTTAATAAACGTTTTAAAGTTATTGGCTGTGACCATACCGCGACCACGTATAGTAAAAATAAACTTACATTTGTTATCAATTTATTGAAGCGCAGATTGGACTATATGGTGGGTTTGACACCAGAAGATGCCTTATATTATAAAAAAAGTGGTATTACTTCGACTTATATACCCAATTTTATAGAAAGGGATACAGCTGAAAAGCATCATCTAGGTAACGAGGTGGTTTTTATTGGCCGGTTTTCAAAAGAGAAAAATCCATTGGGTGCACTCCGTATATTTTATTTGAGTCGTCTTTTCGAGCGAGGAGTAAAAATGAGAATATACGGCTATGGGGATTTGAAGCCTGACCTGCTAGCTGCTATCAGAGGATATAATATCCAATCTTTTGTTTCGATTGTGGAAGGTGAGACAGATCCAAATGTGATGTTAGACAATGTGAAATGCCTTTTGTTAACATCTGAGATCGAAGGATTTCCGATGGTTTTGCTGGAAGCCATGAGTAAGGGGATATACTGTATTTCCTATGATGTTGGCTATGGTCCCAGAAATATTATTCAGAATAGCATTAATGGATTTTTAGTCGAACATGGATTTGAAGAAAACGCGGCCGGGAAACTTGTGAATATCTTTAATGGTTTAGGTGAGTCAAGCCCCGACAAAATAAAGGATTCAATAGAGCAATTTTATACGGAACAAGTTATAGAGAAATGGGAAGTTTTATTAAGAGAGTTGTCTCACAAGTAATTTTAGCGTTGTTGCTGAGCGGTTTTAGTAGCTGCGCGCATGAGTTGAACGTAAAGAACTTTGGCGGATCAGAGGAATCAACAGATAATACTACAGCTTTTCAAAAATGTTTAGCAGAATCTGCTGTTAAGAAATGTGATTGTTACGTTCCTAAAGGAACTTATTATTTCAGCCAGGATCTTTTTCTGCCAAGTGGTAGTTCATTGATCGGAGAAGGAGAGGCGTCTAGGCTTATATTTAATAAAGGGGGTGTTCGAGGGTATAAAAATGGAAGCGTTAACTTTTATTATACCAATAACTATAATAATGAGGTGGTACCTGACGCAAAATATACACGGCTTAGGCGTAAGGTCAATCAGGGGGTAGATCACATTGAGGTGGCTAATTCTGATTTGTTTAAGGTAGGTGATAATATAGTCATGTTTAACAACAAGTTAGATAGTTGGGTAATTTTAGAGGATGAAAAGCAGTCAACTAAATGGAATGGTGATCATGGTGATTATTTTGCAAAAGGAGGCAGTTTTAAAGTCAAAAATATTCAAAGGGATACTCTGTTTTTAGATACAAAGCTTCCCTTTGCTCTACCTGAGCACAGTATGATTTCCCTGCGATCAGGAATCTCAAATGTTAAAATTAAAAAGCTAGCCATCGTCAGGCAAACCGATGGGTATGCCATATTATTGGAACAACCACTTAATGTCTCTATGAACCAGCTTATGATTAAAGGATATGGGGGTATTTTACTATCTCATTACGCAAATAAATGTTCAATAACGGATAATATTATTGATTCTGAACGAGGCTATGCGGTTTGTATAGAAAATTTCTCTTCGGATAATGCTGTTTTAAGGAACAATGTAGTTTTTCGGAGAAACGGTCTAGATACAGGCGGTGACTGTGCAATTATCCTATTAATGGGGGCATACAATAATCAGGTTTGTTATAATGATGTTAAAAATATTGGTGAACGGAGTCGAGACTTTGGAGGTATATTTTCTCATGCATTGTCTTTTAATAATCGAATTACCAATAACAATATAAATGGAGCTGCGGAAGGTATTGGCACTTATTATGGGGCATTTAATAATATTTTTAAGGGAAATGTTATTGAAAAAGTAAGATTTGGTATAGTATCTTATTATTCTCGATCAAACGTTTATGTTGGCAATAGATTGAACATTTCTTACCTAGGCAAAGAATACTCATATGGGATCTTAGACTATGGAACATTATCTAATATATATGAAACTAGCGAGTTGTCCGGAGAGATGACCTTCGACATTAAAAATCAAGGGAGTAAAGGTATGGTGGTAAAGCGATAAAGTTAATTGATACTTCCACAGAATTAGATAAAGATAATATAAGAAATATGATGAAATTTTCTGTTTTGATGTCGGTCTATAGTAAAGAGAAACCTGAGTATCTGGCAATAGCATTGAACAGTATTGTGGATCAAACATATCCTCCCGACGAAATTGTTTTGGTGAAAGATGGGCCATTAACGCTGCAATTGGAGCGAACTATCAGTGAATTTGATCAAAAACATCCGCAGCTCTTAAACTTGATAAATCTTGCTGAAAATAGAGGTTTAGGTCATGCTTTGAAGGTTGGGCTCGAACATTGCAGCCAAGAGCTCGTTGCACGAATGGATACCGATGATGTTAGTCGACCACAACGTTTTCAAAAACAGATTGAGTTTATGAGTGCTAACCCCGAAGTGGATGTGGTGGGCGCTAATATAGAAGAATTTCATAGTATACCTGGCGATCTGAGTAGATTTAAGATTTCTCCTGAGTATCATGACGATATTGTAAATACAATATATCTTCGTAATCCCTTTAATCATCCATCTATTATGATGAGAAAAGCAGCTGTTTTAAAGGCTGGCAGCTATAGGGAGGATTTATTGCTTTTTGAAGATTATGCACTTTTTCTTGCTTTATGGAAAAAAGGTGCTAGGTTTTATAATATCCAGGATACCCTACTCGACTTTAGGGTTGGGGATGGAGTTGAAACGATTAAACGTAGGAGCGGTTTACATTATTTAAAAAAGGAAAGTAAGTTTTTAGCTTATGCCCGTTCGATTAACGCTTTTAGTACTTCGCATATCTTCAAGTACAAGTTGTTGAAATTTCCAATTCGACTGTTGTCCCCGAAAATAGTACTATACATCTATAACACTTTTTTTCGAAAGTAGGTCTTCGATTTGTTGTTCTTGGTCATAGAAAGGTCGTAAATAAATTGATTGGAAATTAGTAATTTTACCACAACTTTAGAAGGAGTGATTATGCAATCAGGATTAAGTTTTACCGCAATAGATTTCGAAACAGCTACAGCGAATCAGAACTCGGCTTGTGCCGTTGGGCTGGTCGTTGTTGAGCAGGGAATTATTGTGGATGAATTTTATTCTTTAATACAGCCTCCTAATAATCAGTATATGTGGCAGACCACACGGGTGCATGGTATCCGGCCGAGGGATACAGCACAATCGCCTACCTTTAAAGATATATTTCCTCAGATTTACCCGCTTATTAATAATCGCATTATGGTGGCTCACAATGAATTATTTGACCGTGGTGTGTTACGTAAGACAATGGGGTACTACAATTTGCCTTACGATCATTTGGGACTGATGGAGAAGTGGGAATGCACCTTTAAAATTTATCAAGGTAAAGGGTTTAAACCAGCTCGTTTGAACGCCTGCTGTGAGGTGCTTGGTATTGAACTTAATCACCACGAAGCGCTTTCCGATGCGCGCGCTTGCGCGCAATTGTATTTGCGGCATGCCGATATTCCTTCTTTGGCATGATTTTTACGTTAAATCTATTATAAATTCGGTGTAAAAAGTACGCTAAGTGTGATATTTTTATATCTTTGAGTAGCTATACAGCCGTTTTATTAATAAATTTTATATCCATATTTTTGATGATGATAACAATCCCAGCCAAGGGAATGCGGATAGGTATTACCTTTAGCGCATTCGACCTACTCCATGCAGGGCATATCAAAATGCTCGAAGATGCCAAAAGACAATGTGACTATTTGATCTGTGGATTGCAGACAGATCCAACACTTGACCGTCCAGAGAAAAACAAGCCAGCACAAACCGTCGTTGAACGTTATATTCAGCTTAAAGGCTGTAAGTATGTAGATCAGATCGTGCCTTATGCTACAGAACAGGACTTGGAAGATATTCTTCGGTCTTTTAATATTGATGTTCGTATTGTTGGGGATGAATACCGCGAGAAGAACTTTACGGGAAGGGCGTATTGTGAGGAAAAAGGAATTGAACTTTATTTCAATAGTCGAGATCATCGCTTTTCTAGTTCAGGCTTACGTCGTATTGTAGCTCAAGCGAATTCGGACAAGGAAACCGTATTGAAATCTATCTAATTAAGTTCTCATCAGCTATTAAAAAAACATGAAAATAGGAATTACTTTTGGCGTCTTTGATTTATTGCATGCCGGACATATCATGATGCTTGAAGAAGCAAAGAGACACTGCGATTATTTGATTATTGGTCTTAATACCGACCCATCAGAGGTCTTTCCAGAGAAGGCCAAGCCAACCCAAACTATTGTGGAGCGTTATATTCAATTGGAAGGCTGTCGCTATGTGGACGAAATCATTCCCTATGAGACCGAGCAAGATTTGATTGACCTCATCAAAGCACTGCCGATCGATATGCGTATTATCGGGGAAGAATATCGCGACAAAGATTTCTCTGGCCGTAAGTACTGTGTGGAAGAAAATATTGAGATCTATTACAATAAGCGCACACACCGTTTCTCCAGTGAGGGTTTACGCCGGGTTGTTGCAGATAAGGAAGCTGAGAAACACTAATTTAATATGAGTAATATTATACATGTTGTCTTAACCGGAGGTGTAGGCAGCCGTCTATGGCCGCTTTCGCGAAAAAGTTACCCGAAGCAATATCTTTCGCTATTTAAGGATGGATCATTGTTTGAAATGACTGTAAAGCGCAATCAAACGTTGTGTGGACAGGTGATTGTGGTTGGAAATCGCGATAATCATACCTTGAGTAGAGAGGTGATGGAAAACAATAAGATTGATTACATCGATATTGTTGAAGCAACCCCGCGCAATACGGCTGCTGCGATTGCTTTCGCTGCTTTTGCTGCGCAGCCAGATGATATTTTGGTCGTTACACCGTCTGATCATGTGATTGTCGGGGATGAAGCGTATGCTACGGCCATAAAGGAGGGTGTTGAAAAAGCGAATAAGGGTTATATCGTTACCTTTGGGATTCAGCCAACCCGACCTGAAACGGGATATGGCTATATCGAATATAAGGAGGACAAAGTATTGTCTTTCCGTGAGAAGCCAAACCAGGATACGGCAGAGGACTTTATTGAACGCGGCAATTTTCTTTGGAATTCGGGCATGTTCTGTTTTCGGGCAGATACCTTTTTGGCCGAACTCCAAAATTTTGAGCCTAAAGTGTATGCAACGGCTTATAACGCTTGGAAGCATCGTCAAAATGGCGAGCTCGATCTTCAGCTTTCGAAAGATATTCCATCGATTTCCATTGACTATGCAGTGATGGAGCGCTCCAAGAAAATTCGCGTTGTTGCTACCAGCTTCCAATGGTCAGATTTGGGCTCTTTTGAATCGATGTATGATTACTTGAAGCAGACAGGTCACCCGGTAGATGAGAATGGTAATATGGTTATCGGTACGGATATCTATACTGCATTTGTAGGTTTGCGCGATAGTATACTTGTTCATACCAAAGATGCGATCTTGGTATTGCAAAAGGAAAAATCGCAAGATGTTAAAAAGATTTACAATACGTTAGAACGTCATCAGTCGAAGTTGATTGATTAATGGGCGCCAATATTTTCAATTTTCGAATTATACTCCCGTTTTTTGTCAATTAGTTGATCTAGTATGACAGCTGAAATCACTAAAAGGCCTGTTCCTCGGATAGGCCTTTTTTGTCCTTTTAAGGTCTGATTTGTAATTGTCCCCTTTTTGTCCCCGTCCCATTTTCGTGTGCTATAGACGATTACCTTATTTTTGGGTAACTATTCCTATTCATTAACTATTTTATTATGGCAACTTTTATAGCACTTGCAGCTCTTGTCTTAATCTTTATTTATTTTATCTTAAAAGCAAAACAAAAGCGGAAGCTCTTTAACGAGGCTGTTTCGATGGAGGTCAATTACCTGTTTCAGGACAGACCGGGGCAATATAGCGGCGACTACCGGACAAAAAGTGGCGTCTTTGTTTTTCGTACGGAATCGAAAGACGAGGCACTCAAAAATTTGGTGATCAAAGCGGTCAAACCCAGTCATCCTGCTTTGCTTGTCAATCTGGAGCAGATTGTGGTGGTGCCTTTTGAAAAGAAAAAAGAAGGGAACTCCGACGTATCCGTCCGCTTTAAATTGCTCAAAAAGAAAGGAGAACTCAGCACCTTGGAAGGAAAAGGAATCCGCGTATCGGGTGTGTTGAATTTTGGAAAAACTAAACCAAAAACATTCAGTACCGTATTGAAGATCGGGGAGCTTTATCAATCCAAAGATCCACTTGATCAGACGACATAATTTGCGTAATTCTTATTTTATGGGAAAGGTGGCTATTTCGGAGTGACCATGCCAGTGATTTCGGTCAAACCGTGCCACTATAAAAGATCATACAATTATATAAAAAGTTGTTGATTATTCCTGTCTTAATATTCCTTTTCTGAGGGATTCACCTTTGAGGTCTATCCTGTGTGAGGAGTTTATTATCCTATCTAATATCGCATCTGCAATGGTGCCTTCTCCACCGATAATATCATACCATGCGGATACGGGTATCTGTGAGGATATGATGGTAGATTTTTTACCGTGCCTGTCATCGATGATATCCATGAGAGTCTCTCTATCCTGACCATCAAATGCCTGCAGACCAAAGTCATCAAGGATCAACAGTTCTGTTCTGCCGAGCTTTTCGATCTCTTTGATGTAAGTCCCATCGACTTTGCAGAGCTTGAGCTTTTTGAAGAGTCTAGCCGTAACGGCATATAGGGTCTTCATTCCCGACATGCATGCCTGGTGCCCAAGGGCCTGTGACAGGTAGCTTTTTCCTGTTCCGGATGCTCCGCAGATGACCACGTTCTCTTTCCGCTGCATGAAATCGAGTGTGGCCAGTCTTGCAAACACATTTTTGTCCAGATTCCGCTCCGGGGTATAACGGATATCAGCGAGGCTGGCATCCTGCCTGAATGCGGCAAGCTTCAGCAGCCGGTCAATTTTGCTGTTTTCACGTTCTTCCCATTGGTGATCGGTCAATAATGCAAGATATTCGTCACAGGTGACCCCTTCAAGCCTGTTCTGTAACATATTCCTGATGCGCATATAGGAACAGGCATCCGTTTCCAGTGCCCGCTTACAGGCCGCATCGAGCCGTTCGGAGCCATACGGACGGTGGAGCTGGATGACGCCCAGGGCTCTCTTGTAGCCTATCTCCGGGTAATCCTGTGCCGTAAGGATCTGTTCCACACAGCGCAGTACATGTGGACCGTGAACGGCCGCCTTCTTCCTGAAGAATTCTGGGTTCCAGTCCGAGTAGAACCTATGGGTGCTGCTCAGGTGATCTGTATCGGTAATATAGGAGCCCCTGGACAGGTTGCGCTGATGTATAGCGATCCTTTGCTGGTTATAGAAAACCTCCACTCTGCTGCCCGTGAAGTGGATCTGGGTCTCTTTGCCGATATAGCGGTAAGGAACACTGTAATAGCTTTTGTCAGGGGAAAAGTAGACGTAGCCCATCTTCTGGACTTTGGCTCTTCTGTAATCCTTGAGCTCGTAGGATGTTGTAGGCAAAGGCTTGAGGTATTGCCGTTCAATACGCTGGAAAAGCTCGATGCGGCTGGATTCCTTGCGCTGGAACAGCAGATTGTTGTAACCTTGCAACAGCTTGGAGATCTCCCTGTTGAGATCTTCCAGGGAAAAGAAGGTCATATCCCGCAGCGGATAATAGATGCGCTGATAGACCAGATGTACGGCGTTTTCTACAAGGGCCTTATCCTGCGGCGAATATCCACGGGTGGGGTTGATTACACAATTGTAGTGCCGTGCGAAGTCCTTGAAACTACGGTTGATGTCAGCTTCGTATTTGCTGGCACGGTTGACGGCCGAACGGAGATTGTCCGAGACAATTGCTTTGGGAACTCCGCCATAGAACTTCAGGGCATGCGTGCAGCAGTCGATGAAATCAGCCCGTTTCTGGCTCATACAGGCACGGACGTACGTGTACTGGCTACAGGGAAGAATCCCTACGAATACCTCCACAGCGGTCAATTCGCCTGTTTCCCTGTCCACAATATGGAGCTTCTTGCCTGCGAAATCGATAAACAGCTCCTGGCCGGCGATATGGTCAAGCTTCATCGATCCCTTTTCCCTGGGATACTTACGTCGGTAGTGTTCCAGAAACTGGGTATAACCGTAAGGATCCACTGCCTGGTCAACATACTGCTGGTAATGGTGCTGAAAGGTGAAGCCGGGATGGGTACGGGACTGATTGGCCTGTTCAAGATAGAGCATCAGCTCGTTATGCCGCACGGTATCGATCGTCGTATGGGAGGTAAAGAGTTCGGATAATGCTGCCGGATCAAAGTCAAGTAGCTCCTGTAGCGGATGATCACTTGCAGCAAAGAGTTGCATATATGTGTTTACCGTATTGCGTGAGATCCCAAGGATCGACGCTATCCTGCGGTTGCTGATACCGTCAAGGTGTAAAGTAATGATCTGTTTTAAGTCCATCGGATCAAGAGTGTTGGCCATATCGCTTTTTCTAAGTACAGCGATAAGGTAATAGCTTGATCTTTTAAAGTGGCACAAAACGAACCGTAATATTCCGGTGATATGGCAGCTCTGGTAATCCAACACTAAAGTGGCACAAACCGAACCGTAAACCATTGGCCTTATTTCAACCTAAAATGGCACAAATTGAACCGAAATATGTGGCATCATCTGACCGTAATGACTGGCACCATTCGATCCGTAATATCCAAAAGGGTTTGCTTCATTGCAAACCCTTATTTTTTGTCTCAAAATTTAAGCAGATGCTGATGTTCGATAGCCCAGGATAATAGGGCATTATTTTCTTCATTGAGATCAAGTTTTCGGCAGATGCGGTGTCTTGTATTTTTGATGGTATATGGACTGAGGAATAATGATTCGGCAATATATTTGGTGGTATGTCGGAGCGCAATGAGTTTAAGAATATTTAACTCGGCCGGTGTCAACGTCTTCAGCTTTTCCACGGCCTGATTTTTATCCTTTTGTTGCTGCAGGCGCTGGATCACCATATGCGTACCTGCATAGAGGCGATTTTCTCCCAATGGCTTAATGATATAGTTTTCTGGACGGAGGGCAGCTGCGCGATCTATGCTACCTTTAGATTGATAAGAAGTGATAAAGATTAGACTGAAATGCTTCGTTGCTGTATATTTCTCCATTAATTCAATACCATCCAGCCGGTCGTTGAGCTGTATATCGCAGAGCACCAAATCGGGTGTGTTTTGTTCCATATACTGATCCACTTCATCCACAGTAAGTGCAATGTGCAGCTCCAGACCGGTGTAAAGTGAATGCAATTGATATTCAATAAATCGGGCAATGATCATTTCGTCTTCTACAATTAATACTTTTAGGCTCATATGATATTGTTAAATTCAAATAAATATTTAAATCCGTTTTCCGGATGAATGGTCACTGTTCCTTTGATCTGCCTGGTCAGGTCCTTTACGAGGCCAATTCCGAAGGAAGTTGTAGGTGCAGGAGCTTTCGCACCGACGCCATTATCCTCAAACCGCATGGTCGTTCCCCATTCATTTTTGAGTATACTCAAGTAAATCGCCGGCGAATCGACTGTACCCTTCGGAAAAGCATACTTATAGCTATTTGTCAAAAGCTCCGTAATGATGAGCGCCAAGGGAATAGAGGTTTGAGTGGTGACCAACCAGTCTTGGCTAACATCAACCTGAATCGCTATCGTTTCTTCGGGATCATGCATTTGTCTCAGGTAGTTAACAGTTTCCGCTACTAAAATATTCAGTTTCAGCTGACTATTCTGATTGTACACCAGCAACTGGTTTACCAGCATCATGGCATGTATTCGGTCCTGCATGGACTGTATATTTTGGTTGCCATGATCGGAGCGACACAGGCTCCCTAAACTATACAGCAGCTGGAGGTTGTTTTTAACCCGATGGTTGACCTCATCAATGAGGGTTTCGATATAATGGTTTTTCTGAAGCAATTGAATCTGCTGCTCATAGAGGGCATCATTGGCTTTTTTGAGCTCTGCTGTCCGCTCCAGTACAATGGTTTCGGTGGTTTGGTGATGTTCCAGTTCTGACTTGCGTATTTTCAGCCGAATGCCGATCAAGAGGATCATAGTGATGCATAAAACAAAAAACTGCGTCATGATAGACACATATTGGATGGACTGTTCCTTCAAGATCAATCCACAATAAATCAGTATGCTGACGCCGATGACGAGAAAAATTACGGAGTAGATCAGGAAGCGCTGCATCCTGTCTATCTTTTTCCAGAGCGATATGAATAAGTTCGAAAAGAAGAGGACATATACCACGCCGACAAAGAGGTTAATCGAATTGCTCTGTTTAAAATTGGCGAAACAATAGTTATTGATAAAGTTGAATATAGACGTCATTACGACCAGCAGAATGAGCCCAAGCATCAGCTTATAATATTGGGGGCTTATTTTCTTGAGATTTAAGAAGGCAATTGTCAACAGTGAGAAGCTAATCCCCGCCAGATTTCTAAATACCGATACCAGGCTCCACCCAAGTTGCGGATTATTGGGAAAGAAAATGTCTATAAATTGATTTTGCAGCCCATAACTATAAAATCCGATAAATAGTAAAAAGCAAAATATCCAGATATAAGGTCTATAGCGCGAAACGAGCCATGCAAAAGCTATGTACAGTAGCAATACAATAATGGCTCCCTCCATAAAAGCATGGGTAAGATTGATGCCTTGCACTTTCTTCAGGTAGTCCTTCTGTGTTTGTAAGCGGAAGTCATAAAACGGGGTATAGCCTTTAATGTGCTTGACCCGCAGTAAAATGGTGTAAACTTTCTTGCTGTCTAAATGAATATTAAAATGGTCACGCCCTCCTTTAGGGGATAGCGTTGCTTTTTTACAAAATAAGCCGGCGCTCCTTCGCTCGATGATTTGTCCTTCCATACCGATGAGCGCCATGTCGACAAACGTTAGGTTATCAAATGACAGCACATAATCGCCCGTTAAGGCATTTTCATCCAGGGAAATTACCTTTTTTAACCAATAGCTATTTTTATCCTGGCTTTTTGCCGGTTTGAATTGTGCGAGCGGTTTGAACAGTTGTTTATTGGTGTAATAATAGATGGGATCGGTTTGGTTTTCCTTTTCCTGGGCGATGACTATAGGAGATTCACTGGCCATATAGGTGCTTTGAATAGCCCTATTATGTGAAACGATTGCTCCCATCCCATAATGAGTGGCGATTATGCTCAGCAGCAGTAATAGGATGATTATAATGTTTGGTCTCATATAGCAAAACAAAAGTGCATTATTTTTCAATAAATAATAAGGTTTTATTTTCCTAATTGTAAATAAGACCCTAGGGTCTCTATTTTGGGGGGTATTTAGTGTTTATTTTTGCTTTACGCATTTAATATTAGAAAGAATGCAGACCATATGTTGATTCCGATACAGTATTTATTCTATTATGATTTTCTTATATATAGCTCTGTTAGCTGCGATTATGTTTGCCCTATTTAAGTTTTTTGCTTCAGGAAAGAAGCCAGATGATGTCTCGTTAAGTGTTTATTACCGTTTTCAGGAACATCCGGGACAGTATAGCGGGAGGCTCAGCTCGACCCATGGGGCGTTGGTGTTTAGAGCCGAGCGGTTTCACGATGACGTGCTTCATATTGTGGTCAAAGATGTCCGTTCTACCGATCAAAAGGTTCAAGTGAGGCTGCAGCAGGTGCTCGTATTACCTTTTAAAGCAAACCAGCAAAGCTCATCCGAAGTATCTGTCCGTTTTCGTATTGACGCTGACAAAGCCGAGCGCGTTGATTTGACCAAGTACAAGGTTCGGGTGAATGCGGTGGTAAGCTATCAAAATGGCGAAAAGAAAGCCTTTAGTACGGTTCTTCCCATGATGGGGGTATATCATATTCATTCCGATAACACGGAAGATTTTATAAATACATAATTTACGTGTTTTTTATTCCATATTACATACCTATTTAACTAGAAGGGACCCTGCTTGCCGGGGTTTCTTTTTTTGTTTTTCGGCATGTTCCACGTGGAGTTTATGTGCATATTGTTAAGTTATCAGGTAGTTAATAATTATTTAATTTGGAACGAAAAATAGAAATGAGTACTTTTGTTACTCAACTTAAATGCTATTCCAATGTTGGATACCTTAATTACATCCAAGACACGTTTAAAGTTATTGATCAAATTTTTTGTCTCGGCAGGCAATCGTGGCTACTTACGGGGCTTGGCGGAGGAATTCAAAGAATCGACCAATTCAATTCGCAAGGAATTGAATCAATTAACCGAAGCCGGATATTTACTGCGCGAGGAAAGTGAACATAAAGTTTTTTACAAAGCCAACATTCAACATTCTTTATTTACATCACTTCAAGGTCTGATCCATAGTTTTCTGGGTATTGAAACCTTCGTTGATCAGATATTGGAAAGGGCCGGTGATGTGCACGAAGTTGCTTTGCTGGGAGAATATGCTAAAGGAATGGATTCTGGGCATATTGAAGTTCTTGTTGTCGGTGAACAACTTAATTTGGCCTATTTAATGCAAGCGGCCACCAAAGCTGGCACAATACTTGGTAAGAAGGTGACCGTGTATACAGAAGTCCCTAAAAATGTGCAAGGGGTAATTGTTCTCTATCAAAAAGTGGACAGTCCTGTAAAACTACCGAAAGACTTTGATTTCAAAAAATAAGAATTAACTGCAATAAAATGAAAGAAATTAAAAAAATAGCCTGTATTGGTGCAGGTTATGTAGGGGGGCCTACCATGTCAGTCATTGCACAGAAAAATCCTAATGTGCAGGTAACAGTAGTTGATCTCAATCAGGCACGTATTAATGCCTGGAATGATGCCGATCTGGATAATCTTCCCGTTTATGAGCCTGGTCTTGATGCTGTGGTGGCAGAAGCACGAGGACGTAATCTTTTCTTTTCGACCGATGTCAACAAAGCCATCGACGAAGCAGACATGATCTTTATTTCTGTCAATACACCGACCAAGACTTACGGTAAGGGAAAAGGTCAGGCTGCAGATTTAAAATATATTGAATTGTGTGCTCGTCAGATTGCTTCTGTGGCGAAAAATGATAAAATAGTTGTCGAAAAGTCGACTTTGCCTGTGCGTACTGCAGCAGCATTGAAAAGCATTTTAGACAATACTGGTAATGGTGTCAATTTTCAGATTCTTTCCAATCCGGAATTTTTAGCCGAAGGCACAGCAGTTACTGATCTGCACAATCCGGATCGTGTTCTTATCGGTGGAGAAGACGCAGAAGCTATACAAGCTTTGGTGGAGGTATATGCCACTTGGGTTCCACGCGAACGCATCTTAACAACTAACCTATGGTCTTCCGAACTTTCAAAACTCGTTGCCAATGCATTTTTAGCGCAACGTGTTTCCTCGATCAATGCCATTTCGGAATTGTGTGAGGTTACTGGAGCCAATGTGGATGAAGTATCCCGTGCTATTGGTCATGATAGCCGTATTGGACCTAAATTTCTAAAAGCCTCAGTCGGTTTTGGTGGTTCTTGCTTCCAAAAAGATATTTTAAATCTCGTCTATATTGCACGTACCTATAATTTAACAGCAGTGGCAGATTATTGGGAACAGGTCATTACATTAAATGATCATCAGAAAGCACGTTTTGCGCAGCATATCATTCAGACCATGTACAATACCGTCAATGGGAAAAAGATTGCTTTTTTAGGCTGGGCTTTTAAGAAAGACACCAATGACACGAGAGAATCTGCTGCAATTTATGTCGCCGACCATCTTTTGGAAGAAGAGGCACATGTCGTAGTTTATGATCCTAAAGTCTCCGCTGAACAGATTTATAAAGACCTTGATTATTTGGGTACACGTTCAGCCGAAGATAACCGTCGTTTGGTGACTGTTGTTAACGATCCTTATGAAGCCACTTTGGACGCGCATGCCACAGCTATTTTAACTGAATGGGATGAGTTCAAATCGTATGATTGGGCCAAAATAAAGCAACAGATGAAGAAGCCGGCTTTTGTGTTTGACGGTAGAAAATTGTTGGATCGCAAACAATTAGACGCTTTGGGGTTTGATTATTATGCAATCGGTGAATAATTTATTGAATAACTATTAAAGAAGATTATCCTAATGAACATTGTACACGTTCTTTTGTCAGGGGGGATCGGTAGCCGTTTGTGGCCACTCTCCCGCAAGCATAGCCCAAAGCAATACTTAGGCTTATTTGATGGCAAATCGCTATTTGAAATGACCGTGCAACGCAACCAACAGGTGGCGGAGCGGGTTATCGTCGTAGGAAATAAAGATAATACGCATTTGAGTCATAAGGCGATGGTATCCTGTGGATTACCTTATAAAAATATTGTAGAAGCAACTCCACGTAATACAGCAGCGGCAATAGCTTTTGCGGCGTTTAGTGTAGACCCAGATGACATTCTTATTGTGACCCCTTCCGATCACATGATTGCTGGAGACGAGGCTTATCGAAATGCGATGGAAGAGGGAGTGGAGAAGGCCAAGGAAGGGTTTATTGTAACCTTTGGTATTCGCCCTACTCGTCCGGAAACAGGGTATGGATATATTGAATTTGATGGTGACGAGGTAAAGTCTTTCCGCGAGAAACCCAATCAGGACACAGCCGAAGATTTTATCGAAAAAGGTAATTTTCTTTGGAACTCCGGGATGTTTTGTTTCCAAGCCTCTGTTTTTCTAGAAGAGCTGAAAAAATATGAGCCAGCGGTTTACGAGCGTGCATTGGCTGTATGGGAAGCATCTAAAGAAGGATTTTTAGATGAGGACCTGTCTTTAGCTATACCTTCGATATCCGTTGATTATGCTGTAATGGAACGTTCTAAAAAAATTCGGGTTGTGCCGACAAGTTTTGACTGGTCCGATTTAGGTTCTTTTGAATCGTTGTACGATTATTTTATCGATAGCGGTTATCCAAAAGACGATCAAGGAAATATAGTAATCGGAACGGATATTTTTACTGGATTTGTAGGGCTTAAAAGGGCCATATTCGTCCATACCAAAGATGCATTTTTAATTATACAAAAAGAAAAATCTCAAGACGTCAAGAAAATTTATAATATGCTTGAAAAGCATCAGTCAAAATTATTGGATTAGCCGAAAAAACATTTTTGATGGAAAAAAATACAAAGATTTACATTGCTGGTCACCGTGGAATGGTAGGGGCCGCAATATGGAGAATACTGCAGTCAAAGGGATATAATAACCTTGTCGGGAAAACCAGTGCAGAACTTGATTTACGCGACCAAGTTGCTGTTCAAGCATTTTTTAAAGAAGAGTCGCCTGAGGTCGTTATTGATGCCGCTGCTCGTGTGGGGGGTATTTTGGCTAATAATGATTTCCCGTATCAGTTTTTGATGGAAAATATGCAGATCCAAAATAATCTGATTGATACGTCTCTTAAGGGCAATGTAGATAAATTTATTTTCTTGGGTTCTTCCTGTATCTATCCAAAATTTGCACCTCAGCCTCTAAAAGAAGATTATCTTTTAACCGATAGCCTTGAACCTACCAATGAGTGGTATGCGATTGCAAAAATCACGGGAGTAAAAACGTGTCAAGCTATTCGGAAGCAATTTGGAAAAGATTACGTTAGTCTAATGCCTACCAATTTATACGGTACACATGATAATTTCGATTTGAAATCGTCCCACGTATTGCCGGCGATGATCCGTAAATTTCATGATGCAAAGCAGAATGGCAATCAGGCGGTAACTTTATGGGGTTCAGGCACACCCATGCGTGAGTTCTTATTTGTAGATGATATGGCAGCTTCCGTTATCTTCGCATTGGAAAATAAGTTGCCGGAGCATCTGTATAATGTGGGTACAGGGGAAGACCTAACCATTAAAGAGCTTGCTGAATTGATTCAGCAAGTAGTGGGACATACGGGTGAGATTGTTTGGGATACTACTAAGCCCGATGGAACACCCCGTAAATTGATGGATATCTCGAAGATGCATGAATTGGGATGGAAACACAAGATAGAACTAAAAGAAGGAATTGAGCGTACCTATGCTTGGTTTCTAGAAAATGAAGGACACTATAAAGAAGTAAAATTATAACATTATTGATTTAACATATATAAATCAAAACTCACTATTAATAATATGAAAACAGCATTAATTACTGGTATCACTGGTCAAGATGGTTCTTATTTGGCCGAATTACTATTGGAAAAAGGTTATATGGTTCATGGTATCAAGAGAAGATCGTCTTCTTTTAATACGCAGCGGATTGATCACTTATACATTGATCAGCATGAGGCACATGTTAATTTCAAGTTGCATTACGGAGATTTAACAGATTCGACCAATATTATTCGTATTATCCAAGAGGTCCAACCTGATGAAATCTATAATTTAGGTGCCATGTCTCATGTGAAGGTATCGTTTGATTCGCCTGAGTATGTTGCTAACGTTGATGGAATTGGTACATTGCGCATCTTAGAAGCTGTAAGGATTTTAGGATTGGAAAAGAAAACAAGAATCTATCAGGCATCGACTTCTGAGCTTTATGGTGGTTTGGAAGAAAACAAAAATGAAAAAGGTTTTTATGATGAAAACTCTCCTTTCTATCCACGCTCACCTTACGGGGTTGCCAAAATCTATGGTTTTTGGATCACCAAAAATTACAGGGAAGCGTATAATATGTATGCATGTAACGGTGTATTGTTTAACCATGAATCACCTCGTCGTGGTGAAACCTTTGTAACACGTAAGATTACGATGGCTACTGCCGCTATTGCTTTAGGTAAACAAGATCGATTATTTTTGGGTAATCTTAATGCTTTACGCGACTGGGGGCATGCGAAAGATTACGTTGAGGCAATGTGGCGCATTTTGCAACAAGAAGTTGCTGAAGATTACGTGATTGCTACGGGAGTAACGACTTCAGTCCGTGACTTTGTACGTCTTGCTTTTGCAGAAGTTGGTATTACTCTTCGTTTTGAGGGAGAAGCTGAGAATGAACAGGCGATAGTTGAGAATGTGGACAAAGAGATTTTTGTTCAGAAAGTGGGAGACAATTCTGAACAACGTATTAATGAATTGATAGGTAAAACGGTTGTATGCATAGATCCTAAATACTATCGTCCGACAGAGGTTGACCTTCTTATCGGTGATCCCACAAAATCTAAAACAAAGCTTGGTTGGGTACCGGAGTATGATTTAGCTGGACTGGTAAAAGATATGGTAAATTCGGATCTTAACGTCGTTAAAAAGGAATCATTTAATGCTCAGTGGGAGCACCTTGTAGGTTAATAGCAATATTTTACTGTGTCATCAAATAGAACAATAGCTAAAAATACACTTTTTTTGTATTTCCGAATGTTTTTCAATATGGGGGTAACACTTTTTACCTCCCGTATTATATTGAAAACACTGGGTGTGCAAGATTTCGGTATTTATAACTTGGTAGGCGGGGTAGTTGTATTGTTTTCATTTTTGAATGGTGCTATGTCTTCAGCTACTCAGCGGTTCTTAAATATAGAGATTGCAAAAGGAATAAAAGAGCGTATTAATCATGTTTTTTGCACGAGTATGAATATACACATAGGCATTAGTCTAGTGGTTCTTATATTAGCAGAAACTCTTGGTTTATGGTTTTTAAATTATAAACTCAATATTCCCGCTGACCGCATGTTTGCCGCTAATCTGGTTTTTCAAATGTCAATTTTGACTACTATTATAGACATTACGAGAATACCTTATAGCGCGATTATACTAGCGTATGAGAGGATGTCTTTTTACGCATATTTCGGGATTTTTGAGACCATCATGAAATTATTGATAGTTTACATGCTCTCTCTTTTTACTAATTACGACTATCTGGTTGTGTATGGAGTTCTTTTAATGTTTGTAAATCTGTTAGGAAACGTTATTTATCGTGTGTTTTGTGTCAAAAATTTTAAGACAGAAACTCACTTTAGAAAGTATTATGATAAAGTTCTCACCCGGGAAATGACATCATTTTCGGGGTGGAACTTGTTTGGACAAGTTGCAACAGTTGGCGCAAACCAAGGCCTTAGTATGGTGTTAAATATTTTTATAGGTGTGACTGTAAACGCGGCGATGGGAATAGCAAACCAGGTAAATGCTGCTATCTATAACTTTATATCTAATTTTCAAATCGCTTTCAATCCACAAATCATCCAGACGTATGCACTTAATGATTATGAGAAGCATAGAGCGTTAGTTATCAATACTTCAAAATATTCATTTTATTTAATGAGCATACTAGCAGCGCCATTTTTGCTTCATACAGAATTTATACTACATTTATGGCTGGGTGATGTTATTCCTCAGTTTGTTATTCCATTTGCAAGAGTTATAATATTGTCATCTCTGTTTGATGCATTATGTGGTCCGTTGTGGATGTCAGCTCATGCTACTGGGAAAATTCGTAATTATCAACTAAGCATATCGTTTATTCTATTGTTGAATTTACCGCTGTCATATCTCTTATTAAAATTGGGATATAGTCCAGTTTATGTGTTAATCGGTAAACTCGGTCTGAGTTTCATCGCATTCATCTATCGGTTTTACTTTATCAAAAAAATCATCCACCTAAGTCTTAAAAACATATTGGTTTATGCCTCTAATATAATTCCAATATTTATCTTATTTGGAGGGGTATTTTATCTTATTAAAGAAGGGGTTATGCGTGAAACTACATGGGCATCTTTCTTTCTATATACCTTGATTTTCGAAACTATTATATTTTTTTCAATTTTCATCCTGGGAATAGGTAAATCTGAAAGAAATCTTATTTATTCATTTATCAAATCAAAATTTGGCAAAAATGCTTAAAAGAAGTTTAATTAAAATCATGTCTGCTTACATTAAAATGTTAGATAAGAGAAAAGCAGACAAAATAGCTCGTCTAATAAAGTCTGAAAATAAGCATAAACGTTTCTTCTTATTTCAAACACCTACGCATTCAAATATAGGTGATCATGCAATTGCAGAAGCACAATTAGATTTTTTAAATGCGAATTTTCCAGGCCATACAGTATATGAGCTGAATCAAGATTTGATGGTTTATTTTATCGAAAAATATAGTTCTTTGATCAATAAAAACGATATTATACTTTTACATGGAGGTGGGAATTTTGGTAATGAATATATGAGAGAGGAAAAATTGAGAACTTTTGTTATCCAGAATTTCCCAAATAATAAGATTGTCGTATTTCCACAAACAATTCATTACTCCAATGATATTTCAGGAAAAGAACAATTACAAGCTATTCAGAGGCTTTTTGCAGGCCATCCTAATTTGACTTTAACAGCAAGGGAAAATGTTTCATTTGATTTAATGAAAGAATATTTTCCTTCCAATAAGGTCATCCTCACACCCGATATAGTTTTATCACAATCTCAACTTAAGAATCAACCGCGAAGCTACGGTCTTGAAGTCATCAGAGCTGATCAAGAATCTATTTTGTCGAATTCCGATAAAGAGCAAGTACATCAGCTTCTTGTTTCAAACTTTGACCAAGTAATTAATTCTGATATGCATGCCGAGGATTCACGTACTGTAAAGACATTAGAAAAGCGAAAGGCTGTGTTAGAATTTAAGCTATCGCAATTTCGATCTGCAAAAATTGTTATAACAGACAGACTTCATGGAATGGTTTTGGCAGCTATAACTGGAACACCATGCATTGTATTTAGTAATTATAATCAAAAAGTTTTGGGAACATATGATTGGATTAAAGATCTAAATTATATTCGATTCGTAAGAGATATAGGGGAAGCACAAAAGGCCTTCGGAGAATTAAATAGTTTGGAAAGTTACAGTCCATATGATAGTAAACTGCTTGAAAGTATGTATAACCCTTTAATTGAATCGTTACATGAATAGTCATGTTCTAGTTTCAGTTGTAATTCCGATTTATAATGTAGAGGAGTATTTACCCAGCTGCATTGACTCTATACTGTCACAAACATATAGTTATTTAGAAGTTATATTAGTCGACGACGGATCTCCAGATGGCTGTGGTGAAATATGTGAAGAGTACGCTTTGAAAGACGCGCGTATCAGAGTATTGCACAAAGAAAACGGGGGATTATCAGATGCGCGTAATGCTGGGCTTGAAATTGCTAATGGAGATTACGTTTGGTTTGTAGATAGCGACGATTCAGTTTCAACAACTGCTCTAAAAGATATTCTTAGTACAGTATCTGAACAAGACCTTATCGTATTTGATGCAGATTTTATTTATAATACCTACAATAGAAGGACCGTATATAAAGGAATAGAAGAAGGAAAGGTTTATAGTGGTTTTGATTTTATGTCAAAAGTTACATTTTATGGTGCTTGGAATATATTGTACAAAAGGAGCTTTCTGAATAAGTTTAATTTTAGATTTTATAAGGGTCTTCTTCATGAGGATATGGAATTTTTACCTAGAGTTTTTGCATATGCTGAAAAGGTAACATATAAACCTGTAATTGGCTTAAATTATATAGCTGAACGCCCTGGATCTATCATGCAGTCAATTAGTCTGAAAAGACTTTCGGCTGCTATAGAAATTTTAAATAGTCATATCAAATTTGTAAAAGGAAACCAATATTCTGATGATCAGGTTAAGGTTATTATGAAAAAAAGATGGGAGACATTTTTACCATTTTTTGTTAAAGCGCAAACTCTTTCAAAAGATGATCGAAAAGCGTATTACAGGCTTCTCAGAGTGAATAGGGAATCGTTACTATATTGTTTTAATCATACTGATAAATCAGCAAAAAAAATACAAGCTGCATTTCTTAAACTTTCCCCTGTTGGTTTCTTTAAGTTTAGATATTGGGGTTACAATATTTTAAAAAAGATTAAGCTATTACCTTTTTAACAATTTGATATGAATATATTATTTCTATATGGTTCAACTATCGACCCTGAAAAAGGAGGAATTCAGCGTGTCACAGAGGTCTTAACAAATTGTTTTGTTGATCGAGGCTTTTCTGTTTTCTACCTATCTCTCATTAGAAATTCCGATAGTTTTAATAAGGAAAGACAATTTTTTTTACCAAATCAAGATGAATGTCTTAACATTGATAATGTCGATTTTTTGCTAAAATTAATTGATAACTATAAAATTGATATTGTTATTAATCAAGCAGGTATGCATAGTCAGCTGTCTCAATTAGCTTATTATGCAAAGAAGGCAGGTGTTAAGTTGATATCCTGTATACATAATTCATTTTTATCGCCAATTAAACATTTTGATATTACGTATTATAATGACGCAAGGAAAAAAGGGTTACATTTTTTGTTGCCTTTGACTAAAATTAAAATAGTTAAGGATACACTTTTATGGTTTTACAAAAGAAAATATCAAGACCATTATAAATCATTATATAAGAATTCTGACAGAGTAGTGCTTTTATCAAATAGCTTTAAAGCAGAGCTGGAATTTTTCTTGGGTAAAAAAGTAAATGAAAATAAAGTAGTCGCAATCAGTAACCCTACTTCTTTCGCTGTGAGTGATGAGAATGAAAAATATTTAGGTAATAAAAAGAAGCAAATTTTACATGTTGGCAGGATCGATATAAGACAAAAGAGAGTGGATCTTTTAATAGAGATTTGGAGCAAAATTTCACCTCATTTTCCAGATTGGATTTTAAAAATTGTTGGTGATGGACCAGATCTAGCTTTTATAAAGAATATAGTGCAACAAAAAGGGTTAAAAAATGTTGAATTTGAGGGTTTTAAAAACCCTGTGGAATTTTATAAAGATTCACCAATATTTTGTATGACATCTGCATATGAGGGGTTTGGCATTGTTTTGGTTGAGGCTATGACCTTTGGATCGATTCCTCTGGCATTTGATAGTTATGCTTCTGCATCGGATATAATTGATTCTGGAAAGAATGGTTTTTTAATAAAGCCTTTCGATGTCGACGCTTATGTTACGAAGGTTATCGAACTTATTCAGGAAGAGAATAAACGGATAGAAATTGGTCAGAAATGCTTATTAAAAGCTATAGATTTTACAATAGATGAAATTGGCCAAAGGTGGCAAAATTTATTTATAGACTTATTTAAAAATTAATACATACCGATATGAGAAGCAAATGGTTTTTATTGCTATGGATCTTATTTATAAGCTCTATCGTTTATGGGCAAAAGGGTTTTACTGTATATTACGCAAAAGCACTTCACAACAAAGGATCTAATGATCTGCTAGCAGTAGGCGGGAATTTTCAGAATTATCGTTTAATAACACAACATTTTATTGACCCGAAAAATGTCGGGACTGTTGATCTCGATTTGCTAGAGAAAAACATTATACGTATTTTCCCAGATAAGAGCGCTAACGAGCTTATTTGTTTAGATTTGGAGAACAGTCTTTTTTATGATCTTTCAAAATATAAAAAAACTGATTCTAGGTATAAAAATGCTGAGCAGAAGTTTATCTCAATGATTCGGTTAGTTAGAAAATTGCGGCCGAATCTTAAAATTGGAATTTATGCTCTTCCACAGCGCTATTATTACGATCAATCAAAGGAGACCGATTTAACTAAATACGATAGCATTTTGCAAAACTGTGATGTTATTATGCCGAGTCTCTATTTATTCTATCCCGATAAGCAGGTCGGAAAAAATGCGAATATATCCTATTTGGAGAAGAACCTCCGTCAGGCATTATCTTATGGAAGTAGATTGAATAAACCTGTAGTTCCATTCGTTTGGAGTATGATCCATCCATCGAATAAAAGATATGCATATCAATTGGTTTCCAAGAGCGAGATGAAGAATTATATTCAAACAATACGAAATTTTACTTATAAAAACTCGTCGGTAAGTGGTATTGTATGGTGGGAAGCCGAAGATTCTATATTTGCTAATTGGTATAAAGGGGCCTATAAATCACAACCTGGCAAAGGAATGCAGGATAATATTATTTTGGACTATTTTGATTTGAAAAAGTGAAGAAAAAGATAAATATATCAAATACTTTATATTTAGGTTTTTTCCTGGTATTATGGTCTGTTAATGGTTATTTTGTGGGAGGAAATGCCCTGAAATATCTTATTCTTGCAGTTGGTTTGTTGATGATTTTCTCGTACAATATTAATGGTCATTTAAAGAAGCATAAGGGGTGGGTAGAAATATCGATTTTTGCATCTTTATATTTCCTTCTGGTTATTGTTAAAGCGTTTTTACAGGAGCAGTATACCACATCTCCGACAATTATCATTTTTGGTGTTATAAACGTATTGCTAATAATAACGGGTGCGCTTATTGCGAAAAATGAATCTCTGATAAAGTTTCCAAATAAAAAGACTATAATTATAATCTTCATATTAACATTTGTTGGTGCGATATTCTTTTTTATTTTTCAAAATAGTTTAGTCGTAACTGTTGGTACGTCGGGTCGTGCCGTAGGTGGTGAAGATGATGGTGTCAATGTTATTGGGATTGCTTACACGAATGCATTAATATTTATTATCCTTTTTATAATTCATAGATTTTTGGGTAAAAGAAGCAAGTTAATGTCTTATACAGCATTGGCATTAATGTTATTGTCAGTGCTGGTGATAATTCAAACACAGTCTCGTGGTGCAATTATATATCTAGCCATTATTATCATTCTTTTTTCCTTTTCTGGACTGAAATTGCAGAAGGCTATTCCAATGTTAATGCGTACACTTCTTTATCTTTTTTTAGGAGCACTATTAGTTTTTGCCTTTATAAAAATCAATCCCGGAGCGCAACGATCATTTGACGGGTTTATGAATAGAATGGACGACTTGGTTGGATCGGTTCAGGGTACTTCTGTTGACCGATCAAGTGAGGAGAGGGAAGACAAGTATAACGATTTTTTCAATAACTATGATCAATATCTTTTTGTTGGTCAGAGACATTACACCCCTTATCCACATAATATATTTATTGAAATAATACAAAGGTTTGGGCTGATTTTGGGGATACCTCTTATTTTGGTAATTCTAACCTGTGTAATTCGAGCAGTAAAATATATTTATAATAAAGAGGCTGATATGGTACTTCTATTCTTTTCTATGGTTTTTCTATTCTCCTTTTTTCAATCATTAAGTTCGATGTCTCTTGAAATGAACCGGACATTATGGTTGAGTATGGGGGTTTTATTGGGTAAAAGGAATTCTATACTTAATAGTTAATTTAAAAATAAGTAAAATATACACATGGATTTAAATACAGCGCTGGCACCAATTGTTTTATTTGTTTATAACCGTCCTGAGCATACTAAAAGGACTTTGGAAGCACTTTCAAATAATACTTTGGCTGCGGAGTCTTCACTTTTTATATTTTGTGATGGAGTGGCTGAAGCTGCTTCCGATGAGAATAAAAAGAATAATGAGCTAGTAAAGGAAGTGATTGCTTCAAAAGCTTGGTGTGGTAAGGTTGAAATTATCACTTCGCCTGTAAATAAAGGTTTAGCAAATTCTGTTATTTCTGGTGTAAGCCAAATCATTAAAAAATTTGGAAAAGTGATTGTACTTGAAGATGATTTGCTCACTAGTACTACATTTCTGGAATATATGAATACTGCGCTAACCCTTTATGAAAATGAAAATAGAGTTTTTCAAATAGCTGGTTTTAGTTATAACGTGCCAAGTATAGAGATTGATCACAAAAGCTTTTTTGTTCCTCTGACCTCTACTTGGGGTTGGGCTACATGGAATAGAGTTTGGGAGAATGTAGATTTTGAATGTAAGGATTATAATATACTTAAATTGGATAAGGCCCTCGCGAAAAAATTTAATTTTGAAGGGAGTTATGACTATAGAAAATTGTTTATTCAGCAAATGGAACAGCAAAAGGTCAGTTCTTGGGGAATTCGATTTTATTGGAACGCATTTAAAAATCATGGTCTAATATTATACCCTGATATCACTTTGGTAAGAAATATTGGTTGGGACGGGTCAGGAAGACATCAAGATAGTTATGAAGTTTTTCCTCTAAAATCTTGGGATTGGGACTATAAAATTACTTCATTTCCAGAAAAAATTGAAATGGATGAATATATCGTAAATGAAACAAGAAAATACATAAAGAAGAGGACCAGTTTTTTTACAAAATTATTGGCCAGGATGAGTCAATATTTAAAAAAATAGAGATGAAGAAAATTATAGGATTAATAGCTTTTTACGTTTTGACTTTGAAAAGGAAGATGTCAGATAAAATAAATGATCTTTCTTGTAAAAGTTTCGTTACCCATGGTCGTGGTTGCCATTTTAGAAGGAATGCAAGTGTAGAAAATAAAACCGATGATGTTAATAATATAACTATTGGAAACAGTGTAGTTATCGATGGTAGTTTATTGACATTTAAACATGGAGGTAAGATTAGTATTGGTGATTATGCATACATAGGTGTGGGTTCAAATATTAGGTCAGGAGAATCGATCAGTATTGGCAATAATGTTTTAATTTCTCACAATGTAAATATAATAGATTCTAATTCCCACGAAATAAATTATTTGGAGAGGGCTGAATCTTATAAAAATTTGTTAAAAATTGGCCATCCATCAGATCAAGGGGCTGTTGAGACTGCCAAAATAATTATAGAGGATCATGTTTGGATAAGTTATGGCGTATCCGTTTTAAAAGGGGTTACAATTGGAAAAGGTGCAATAATCGCTGCAGGAAGTGTGGTGACTAAAGATGTTGCCCCTTTTACCTTAGTTGCTGGAAACCCAGCTAAATTTATCAAGCAATTGAATTAGAAGCGATGAATAAAATTATAAATTACATTTTAAGTAAGCTGATAGGGGGCAAGAGAAGGTAGAAAAATATTCTGAATGCGGGAGAAAGTAAATTTTAGCATAGTCAAAAACCGACTTAATGGAAGACAGAAGGAAATGGTTCAAATAGGCCATGAATGCTTATTAGGTATGACAATAATTCTTGAGGGTGATACGGCAAAGTTTAAAATAGGTGATAGAGTATATATGGGAAATAGTAGCATTATTTGCAAATCATCAGTTTCATTTGGAAATGACATTCTAGTAGCTTGGGGTGTTGTGTTTTATGATCATGATTCTCATTCTTTGGATTATAGATTTAGAGATCAAGATGTTAAGCAGACATATATTGATTATGTGAATGAAAAAGGCAACTATCTGAAAAATAAGAATTGGAATGTTGTTAATTCGTTGCCTATAGTTATTGAAGACCATGCTTGGATACGCGCCGAATCTATGATATTGAAAGGGGTTACGATTGGAAAAGGAGCGATCGTAGGAGCTAGAAGCGTGGTTACGAAAGATGTTCCTCCCTTTACCGTGGTTGCCGGTAATCCGGCAAAAGTCGTAAAAGTTCTAGATATTCAACAATAAAATCTCAAGAGATTTTGATAAAAATATATTATGAATACAGAAAAATTGAAGATTGTTATAATAGGATCGAAAGGATTTATCGGTTCGAATGCATTAAGCTATTTTGAAAATTTGGGACATGATGTGTATGGATGCGGTGTGTCGGAGTATCCATTGGATGAGAAATATTTTCAGGTTGATAGATTTGCTCCAGATTATAACAATATTTTCAAGTTAGAAAAATTTGATGTTTGTATAAACGCTTCGGGATCGCCCGGAGTGGGTTTCTCACTAGAATATCCTCAAGAAGACTTTAGGATGAATGTAAGTAACGTTTATTCCTTACTTAATGCAATAAGGGTATATAATAAGGATTGTAAATTTATTAATCTTTCAAGTGCCGCAGTGTATGGTAACCCCAAAGAGCTTCCCATCAAAGAAGACTCCAAGTTAAATCCGCTTTCTCCATATGGTTTCCATAAAATGATTACCGAGCAATTGATTTCTGAGTTTTTTCAGGTATTTGGAATATCAACCGTATCGTTTAGAATTTTTTCTGCATACGGCCCCGGTATAAAAAAGCAATTGTTATGGGATATTTATCAAAAATCTATTTCTGCCAACAACAAAGGTGAGGTGGCTTTATTCGGTAAAGGTAATGAGACAAGAGATTTTATTTATGTAGAAGATCTTATGGAGGCATTGAACATTGCTATTCAAAACAATCTTTTCAAGGGTAAAACTTATAATTTGGGTTCGGGCGAAGAAATTTCTATTGAAGATATTGCTTCAACATTTTTAAATATCATTAATCCTTCATTGCAACTTAATTTTAACGGAATTCAAAAACCTGGAGATCCACTGTTTTGGTGTTCGGATATGAGTGAACTGGAGAAATACGGGTTTAAGGCTAAAATAACAATTCAGGAAGGATTGAAAAATTACCATAATTGGCTTATAAATGAAACAAATGAAAAGTAAAAGAATAGGTATTTTATTTATTTTTAAAAGTAGGTGGTTAGGAGGGCTTTATTATCTCATTAATGTAATAAAAGCCTGCAATTATCTTCCTTCGGATGAACAACCTGAAATAGTAGTGTTTTATAATCAGAGAACGCAAAAATATCTAAAGGAAATAGACTATTCTAAAGTGAAATTTGTTGAAGTGGATCTCGACTTCGATTATAAGCGATATTTTAAGTCTTTTTTTCTGAGAAGGAATTTTTATTTTACAAATGATTTTACCCACCACAATTTGGATGTGTTATTTCCTTTCAATGACTTTATTGGTAAAACTTGTTCTGAGAATATTGATTTGGTCTCTTGGATTCCAGATTTTCAACACAAATTTTACCCACAATATTTTAACAAATTGAACCTATTTTTAAGAGAATTAAAGTTCAAAAGTATTGTTAAAAATAGTAATGGGCTAATTCTGTCTAGTCAATCTGCAGTAGATCATTTTAAGCAATTTTATCCGATGAAAGCAGCTTTTGCTCCTAAAATAGTGAGATTTACTTCTATTTTCGATGTTGAAGCTTTACCTAGCAAAGAATACGTCACTCAAAAATACAACACTACGAGAGAATACTTTATTGTTAGCAATCAATTTTATGTTCATAAGAACCATTTAATTGTACTAAAGGCTTTAAAAGAATTAAAAAATCGCGGGATTTTTGCAAATATATTAATGACAGGCCGCCCGAATAAAAGCGATGATGTAACCCTAATAAATGAAATTGAAGATTATATTAAGGCGAACGATCTTTCCGACCAAGTCCAATTAGTTGGGTTATTACCAAGAGAAGATCAACTAGCTTTGATGAAATATGCTATTTGTGTTATTCAACCAAGTAAATTTGAAGGCTGGAGTACGGTTATTGAAGATGCAAAGACATTGAAGAGAAGGGTTATTGCGTCTAACCTTGATGTTCATATAGAGCAATTGGGAGATCAAGGTTATTTTTTCGATCCAGAAAATGCTGTCGAACTCGCAAGTTCTATGGACATATTGATAAATGGACCGGAAAGGTTTGTCAACTGGGGGGAATTACCCGAAAGAACCGAAAGATTTGCTCGTAGCTTTTTGCAAGGGCTTTATTCCAAAATTTGATTAGTATGAAAATCTCAATTATTACCGTTTGCTGGAATTCAGCAGCAACAATAGAAAAGACCATCAGATCGCTGCAAGAGCAGAACTATAATGATATTGAATATATCATTGTGGATGGAAATTCTAAAGATGAGACGCTCAATATCATAAAAAAATATCCACAAGTCGTTTCAAAATGGATTTCGGAACCGGATAAGGGCTTATATGATGCAATGAATAAAGGGATCACAATGGCTACGGGGGATTATGTGGGTATAGTCAATGCAGATGATACGCTTGCTAACCCAAATGTGATTAGTGAGACTGTTAACTTCCTAAAGAACCATGATGTCGGTGCGAGTTTAGGCGATATTGTCCAACATAATAATGATGGGAAAATTTTACGGCATTACTCTGCAGCAAAATGGTCACCTGAAAAACTTAAAATTGGTTTTATGCCTGCGCATCCAGGTATATTTTTTAAGCGAGAATTATTTGATAAGCTTGGTTACTATGCACTTGACTTCAAAATAGCTGCAGATTATGAGCTGATTACAAGATTCTTCCTTAAAAATAAGATTTCTTGGGCTTACTCTAATATTGTGACTCATCGTATGCTTGTCGGCGGGGTGAGTTCTTCTGGCTGGGAAAGTTATAAAAAAGTTTCCGAGGAAATTATGAAAGCCCTTAAAATGAATCAAATTTCATATAGTACTTTCAAAATTAAATCTCGTGCCGTATGGAAGATATTCGGCTTTTTAAAACGTAAATAATTCTTTTTTCTACCTATGAATGTTATTATTACTGGAGCTTCGGGGTTTGTTGGTCAAAATCTCACAAAGTATCTTATCGAAAATGAGCATATAGTTAAGAGCCTTTCTTTAAGGAATGATAATTGGATCAACCAGTTTGATAATAAGGCGGATGCAATCATACATCTAGCAGGTAAAGCACACGATACAGCGAATACATCACATGATCAGGAATACTTCGATGTTAATTATTATTTGACTGTACATCTATTTGAAGAGTTTATAAAATCTGATATTAAAGATTTCTTCTATTTTTCTTCGGTGAAGGCTGTAGCAGATTCTGTTGATACTATCGTCCGAGAAGATATAACCGGCAACCCTCTAACGGCTTATGGTAGATCCAAATACCAAGCCGAGCAATATCTTTTGGGGAATAAATTAGCCGAAGGTAAACGTTTGTTTATTATTAGGCCTTGCATGATTCATGGGCCCGGTAATAAAGGTAATCTAAATCTATTATTCAATGTGGTAAAAAAAGGTATCCCTTGGCCGTTAGCTTCTTTTCATAATGAACGCTCTTTTCTAAGTGTAGATAACTTGTCGTTTTTGATTGAGGCGATGCTCGAGACAAAAGATCTTGATTCTGGTATCTATAATTTCGCTGATGACGAATCTCTATCTACGAATGACCTGGTTACATTGATTTCTGAGACCCTCGGAAAAAAACCAAGATTATCTGCAATTCCTTCTGCTTTTATTAAAGCGCTCGTAAAAGTTGGCGATTTTTTGCCTCTTCCGCTGAATTCGGAGCGTTTGAAAAAGTTAACAGAATCATATGTCGTATCTAATGAAAAAATAAAGCAATCGCTGCATTTAGAGCGACTACCAATAAGCGCGAAAGAAGGTTTAAAACATACAATACAATCATTTATATAATAGTGTTTTACACTACTCAATAACCTTAGTAATGATGGGACTTTTAGATTTAGATAAAAACTTACAAAAAAAAATCGAAGATTGGTTAACCCCAAGTTATGATGAAGGAACTCGGAAAGCAGTTCAGGATTTAATCGACAATAATGAGGATACAGAACTTACGGATTCTTTTTACAAGGATCTTGAATTTGGAACCGGCGGCTTAAGAGGTATTATGGGTGTGGGCTCCAATCGTATGAATAAGTATACGATCGGCAAAGCAACTCAAGGATTAGCCAACTATCTAAAGAAACAGTTCCCAGATCAGGAGATTAAAGTAGCGGTATCATATGACAGCCGCAACAATTCGCAGGCTTTTGGCCAGCTGGTTGCCAACGTGTTTGCAGCCAACGGCATCAAGGTATACCTCTTCACAGCATTACGCCCGACCCCAATGTTATCGTTTGCCATCCGTCATTTCGGCTGTCAAAGCGGTGTCATGCTAACGGCTTCACACAACCCAAAGGAATACAATGGTTATAAGGCTTATTGGAATGATGGATGCCAGCTGACTGACCCACATGATAAAAATGTAATCGATGAAGTAAACGCAATCAATGCTGTGAACGACATTAAATTTGAAGGGAACACACACAATATCATTCCCGTCGGCGATGAAATTGATCAGCTCTATATTGACGCCAATAAAAAATTAAGTATTCACCCTGAAGCGGTACTAGCTCAAAAAAACTTGAAAATTGTTTTTTCTCCGATACATGGTACGGGAATTACAATCGTTCCTAAAATGCTGGCTGCCTGGGGATTTGAAAATGTGTCCGTTGTTGCCGAACAAGCTACTCCCGATGGCAACTTTCCGACGGTAATCTATCCAAACCCAGAAGAGGAAGATGCAATGGCTTTAGCATTAAAAAAAGGTGAAGAAATTGATGCCGATCTTGTATTGGCGACAGACCCCGATGCCGATCGCGTAGGTATTGTCGTAAAAGACAATCAAGGACAGTTTCAACTGCTTAATGGCAATCAGATCGGTAGCCTGTTGATATACTATGTTCTCAGCGAAAAAAGTCACCTAGAACAATTGGGGGCCAATCCGTATATCGTAAAAACTATCGTAACAACAAATCTGGAGGCAGACATTGCAGAACATTTTGGTGTGCCTTGTTATGAAACACTTACAGGCTTCAAATATATTGGTGAATTGATTACCCGTTTAGGCGATTCAGCACAATATCTGGCCGGTGGTGAAGAAAGCTATGGCTATCTTGTCGGTGATCTTGTTAGAGATAAGGATGCATTAAACGCTTGTGCTTTTCTTGCCGAAATGACTGCTTATTTCAAAACAAAAGGAAAAACTGTCTATGAAGTTCTATTAGATATCTACAAAGAATTTGGCTGTTATCAAGAAAAGCTCATTTCCCTAACTAAAAAAGGGAAAGCTGGTGCCGAGGAAATTCAGGCTATGATGTTGGGACTACGCGATAATTTACCGAAGAGTCTTGGAGGTGTTCAAGTCAAAGAAATTCGGGATTATCAACTTTCCCAAACCACAGATATGTTTACTGGCGAAAAAACAGCGATCTTTTTGCCCAAGTCGGATGTGTTACAATTCATAACAGTAGATGGTGACGTAATTTCCGCACGACCATCTGGGACAGAGCCTAAACTCAAGTTTTACTGTTCAGTGAAAGAAAACTTAAAGGATTCAGCTGATTATCCTGGCTTACAACTTGTTCTTCAGGAAAAAGTGGACAGAATGATGAAAGATATCATAGGTTAATAATTTGATTGATGCATACGATTGAGAATGAATTTTTTAGGGTTGGGATAACACAGAAAGGTGCGGAATTACGGTCTGCCGTGGACAAAGGTGATAATTATGAATGGATATGGCAGGCCGATGAGCGATACTGGGCAAAATCTAGTCCAATCCTTTTTCCTATAGTAGGCGCATTGAAGGAAGGTCGGTTTATATACAGCGGACAATCCTACAGTCTGCCTAGGCACGGCTTTGCTCGCGATAACAGTTTCGAGCTTGTGGAAAAGACAGAAACAAGTATTGTTTTTTCTTTTCAAGCCAATGAAACTACACGATATTGTTTTCCTTTTGAATTTTCTTTGCGAATAAAGTATGAATTGAAGGGAAACAGGCTGGAAGTCAGTTATGCTGTTCTCAATCAAGGGACAGAGGAAATCTATTTTTCGCTAGGCGCCCACCCTGCATTTAATTGTTCATACGATCAGGTTGATACGAGATGTTATATAGAATTCCCCGCAGATGATAGGGTGGAACGGTATTTTCTTCATGATAATTTGCTGTCTAAAACTTATAATAAGATCAAATTAGAAAATCACTGTCTATTTCTCAATAAGGACACTTTTAAAGAGGATGCATGGATACTTAAAAATCTAAATTCCACTTCGGTCCGCTTAAAATCCGACAATAAACAGCTGATATTTTCCTTTGAAGGGTTCCCATATTTTGGATTATGGTCTGTGCCGGGTAGTTCTTTTATTTGTTTGGAGCCATGGCAGGGTTTACCAGACCATATTAATCACAATTTGCTGTTTTCCGAGAAAGAGGGAATTGTAAAGCTTGACGGAACGAAGTCATGGGAAGCAAAATGGAGTATAGCAATATAACACAACATAAAGATGGAAATTAGGGATAAGCAAAATGATAGTGGAGATCGTCTTAAGGGATTTCTCCGGAAAGATGGACCGCGCTGGTTGGTGTTTCTAATCGACCTTTTTATAGTTTGGTTCAATTTTGTTTTGAGCTATATTCTGGTTATGAAGCATCGCGGTGAAATTTCGTGGCCTATTATGTTATTGGAGTCTGCGATCATGTCTTCAATTTATGTTCTTGTCTTCATTTGGTTTAAGCCTTATCAAAGTATTGTAAGACGTACGGGCTTGCGCGATCTCAAATTAATTGGAAATTGTATCGCCGTTGCGTTTATTATCGGAGTTTCTTTGTCTTACCTATGGGAAACTATTGTTTCGAACCCAATTGAGAGCCGTTACTATGTTTCCCAAACCCAGCTGCTGTTTCATGCCCTTTTAACTGGGATTTCCATGGCATCCGTTCGTTTGCTCTATAAAACAGCATATCATAGCTTTTTCTGGAACAGCAGACAGAATGCGATCCCGGTTATTTTATTCGGTGCAGGAAATATGGGTCACAATACGTATAATTTATTGCAATTAGGTTCTCGAAATCGCTATAAAGTAGTCGCTATCATTGACGATAATCCCAATAGAATAGGCCGTTATATTCAAGGGATTCGCGTCAGACCGCTTGAAGAACTGAATGAGAAATTGCTGGAGCGCATAGGAGGGGCGCAGGAATTGGTTATTGCAATTGATAATTCATCGCCAGAACGACTAAAGAATATTTCATCGAAAGCTGAGTTGCTCCCAATTAAAATTAAGATCATTCCTAACTCTGCGGCTTTATTAGAAGGAAATGTTGCTGCCCAGCAAATCAGGGCTTTAAAAGTTTCAGATCTTCTCGGCCGCAAAGCGATACAGCTTGACAATCCTATTATTAAGGAGGCGTTGGCTGATAAAGTAGTTCTTGTTACAGGAGGTGCAGGATCTATCGGTTCAGAATTAGTGCGTCAAATTGCATTAGTTACGAGACATTTAATTGTCCTGGATCAGGCTGAATCTGCATTGTATGATATACAACAAGAACTGCGTTCTAATCCTTTTTTTGAACATTTCAATTTTATAGTTGGGGATGTTCGCGATAAGGATTTCATGGAAAGTGTATTTCAGCACTATCGACCTGAATTGATTTTCCATGCTGCTGCATATAAACATGTGCCGTTGATGGAGGCTAATCCTTATGAAGCTATTTGGACTAATATTTTTGGATCCTATAATCTTGCTTTATTAGCAGATAAATATGAAGTCCAAAAATTTGTAATGGTTTCGACGGATAAAGCTGTAAATCCGACCAATGTTATGGGGGCGACAAAGCGTGTTGCGGAAATCGCTGTCAGTGTCGTTAATGAGCATTCAAAAACTAACTTCATTGTAACGCGGTTTGGGAACGTGCTCGGTTCAAATGGATCAGTTATTCCATTGTTCGAAAAGCAGATCGAGAAAGGCGGGCCAATTACGATAACTCATCCGGACATTACACGATATTTTATGACTATTCCAGAAGCCTGTCAGCTTGTGCAGGAAGCGGGCGTAATGGGAAATGGGGGCGAGATATTCGTATTTGATATGGGTGAATCGGTTAAGATAATGGACCTAGCAAAACAGATGATCCGCTTAAAAGGGTTATCTTATCCTGAAGATATCGATATCAAAGTCGTTGGATTGCGACCGGGAGAAAAGATCTACGAGGAATTGTTGGCTAACGGGGAAAATACCGAAAAAACTTATCATGAAAAAATCATGATTGCAAAAGTAAATACCCTAAATTTGGCGGAAAAAAAGGTTATAATTGATAATCTCTGTGATTTAGTTAAGCGGGCTAATCCGATGGATGATAAAATGCAGATGGTTTCTTTGATTAAATCCATTGTGCCGGAGTTTAAATCTCAAAATTCTATTTTTGAAAATCTGGATAATAATTTATTAACAAATTAGTACAGGTTAAACTACAATATTTGAAGTAATGATATATATATTTATTTTAATTGGACTGTTCATTTTGGAGCTTGTATATTTCAAAGTCGCAGACAAATTTAACATAATTGACAAACCGAATGAAAGATCGTCCCACAGTACGATAACATTACGCGGAGGAGGCATAATTTTTTATTTCGCAGCTTTGATCTACTTCGTTCAATCTGGTTTTCAGTATCCTTGGTTTTTTCTTGGATTGTCGTTAATGACCATCATATCTTTTCTTGATGATATATTCACACTTTCCAATAAGGTGCGGCTATTGATTCACTTTGTATCGGTGTTGTTAATGACTTATCAGTTAGAAGTATTTTCCATGCCTTGGTATTATCTCCTCCTTACATTTATCATTATTGTAGGTGTTATTAATGCGTATAATTTTATGGATGGGATCAATGGCATTACAGCATGTTATAGCTTATCGGTTGGCGTTTTACTCTCGATTGTCAATAATAAGCTGATGTTTATAGACCAAAATTTGTTAACTTATTCCCTATTAGGGGTGATCGTTTTTTCTTTTTTCAACTTTAGGATGAAGGCTAAGTGTTTCGCCGGTGACGTTGGGTCTGTAGCTATTGCTTACATTCTACTTTTTGCATTAGGCGCTCTTATAATGAAAACCGGTAATTTGATTTATATCTTATTTTTAGCTGTTTACGGATTAGACGCAGTTTGGACTATTATTAGAAGATTATTACGCAGAGAAAATATTTTTGAAGCACATCGTTCTCATTTATATCAATTCTTGGCTAATGAAGCAAAGGTGAATAAACTTTTAGTCTCTTTTGTCTATGGACTATTACAATTTATTGTTGGATATTTGGTTATCCAATACGCTGATGCTTCAGTCTATTTGCAACTTATATTTGCTATTGTTTTACTCACTTTCTTAAGCGCAGTCTATTTGATATTAAAAACATATATTGTAAAAAAATACGCAATTCATTAATATGATAAGCATGGAACCAAATACAATCCAAGGTGGAATAGCGCAGGATGAACGAGGGTCAATTCGTTTTGTAAATGAATTTGATATGAGTCCAGTCAAACGGTTTTATATTATAAGGAATGTAGATACAGAGTTGACTCGAGGTTGGCGAGGACATAAAATTGAGCAAAGATGGTTTTATGTACTTTCAGGAGAATTTTCATTAGATTTGGTGAAAATCGACAATTGGGCAAAGCCCGATCAATCATTACCAATTCATAATATCGTATTAAGAGCTGCGGAAATGAAGGTGCTGAATGTGCCAAATGGCTATGCAACAGCCTTTAGGGCGTTGGAACAGGATAGTGAATTGTTGGTTTATGCAGATTATCCTTTATCGCATGCTGTAGAAGATGATTTTACCTGGCCTGTGGAATATTTTAAATCAATTTAGATTATTCGAAGGTGAAAATTTTTCAGGCACAAATTTTGCTTATTGGCTTGCGTTTTGTAAACGTCAACGAATTTCAAGTATTTGTAAAAAAAATATAATTTTGTCAATTAGATAATAGCAATCAATTCAAATTAGAAATAAAAACATGCAATCAATTTTAAAGTATGGCCTATCAATGGGGCTCTTTTGCGCCTTGATAATTATATTATTTAGTTCATGTGGATCAAGGAAAAAAATGGTTTATCTGCAAAATGATTCGACGCAGATAAATACTTTATATGATCAGTATGTCCCCAAAATTCAGGTGAATGATATCCTGACTGTTGTGGTAACAGCTGCTGATCCTAAAGTGACAGCGCCATTCAACCCTATAAGTTCAATAGCAAACGGAAATATGTCCCAAAATACTGATATGGCTTTGCGACCAACTTATACAGTAGATAATGATGGTAATATAACTTTACCAATGTTAGGTAAAACCAAAGTTGTTGGTTTGACACGCGTTGAAGCAATTGAGAAGATTCGATTAGAGCTTGAGAAGTATATAAAAGATCCAGGAGTTAATATAAATTTTAATAACTTCCGGGTTTCAGTATTAGGCGAAGTCGCTAGGCCGGGATCATTTGTTTTACCATCTGAAAGGGTGACGGTATTGGAAGCTCTTGGTATGGCTGGAGATCTGACTATTCGAGGAGTACGGGAAAATGTAATGGTCATTCGCGAAGTGAACGGTCAGAAGACGATGAATCGCTTAGATCTTACAAAGCAAAGCACGCTAAACTCGCCTTATTATTATTTAGCCCAGAACGATGTTATATATGTTGAGCCTAATCAAGCTCAGATCAATAGTTCGAAATTAGGCGCAAATACAAATATTATAATTTCGATATCAAGTCTTTTAATTACCGTCATATCAATATTGACCCGATAATATTATCTATGGAACAGAAATCTATACATCTTAAAGAAGATAAGGAAGAAGAAGTTAATTTAAGGCAGTTATTTGAGCAATATGCCTTCTATTGGAAATGGTTTGTAATTTCCGTTATTCTTTCTTTGGCAGTCGCAGTAGTTTATTTGCGTTATGCGCAGAAGACTTATAGCACAACTGCAAAGATCTTGTTGAGAGATGAACGAAGCGCATCTGCTGGAGAATTGGCTGGGATTGCAGAGTTAAGCAGTAGCATGGGGTTTGGAGGTTCTAGATCTGCTTTCGTGACTGATCAGATTGAAGTACTGACTTCTAGAAGACTGATGCGAAAAGTAGTGGATCAGCATCACCTCAATATAATTTATGAGAAAAAAGGTAATATAAGGTCTTCTGAACTGTTGGAAAGAGATATGCCTTTTTACATACAACCACAAGGGAATTTGGATAGTGTAAGGTTATCAATTAAGGTAAGTTTGGACGAGAAGTTGAATTTAAAGATTACTAATACGACTACTGACGAGAAAATAACTGCAGGTTTCGATAAGATAGTTAAGATAGGTAAAAATTCAATTATTTTTCGGCGTAACGGCTCTTTTCCATTAAATAGGAATGATGATTTTGAGATTAAAGTTATTCCTAGAGACTGGGCCGTAGATCTTAACTTAAGCTCGATTTTGATTTCTCCAAGTAAAGAAATGCAATCTTACATTGTAAACTTTGCTATGGTTTCCACATTAGGGAAAAAGGCAGAATTAGTGTTGAATAGTCTTATAGAAACATATAATGCCGACCTGACAAATGATAAACTTCGAATGACGCGCGCAACTTCTGATTTTATTAATAAGAGACTGGTATTGATTTCAAAAGATCTTTCCGGTGCTGATGAAGAAGCCGCGGAGTTTAAGACGTCCAATTCGATGGTGGATATGGCAACTGAAGCAGGAGTATTTCTCAATAATGCCTCTGAAAATGATAAGAAAGTTTTGGAATACCGCACGCAATTGCAGCTCGTTGATCATATGAATGATTTTTTGAGAAATCAAAAGCCAGGCAAGTTGTTGCCATCAAATATAGGCCTTCAAGATGCATCTATTGTTTCAACAATAGCAGAGTATAATAAACTTGTATTGGAAAGAGATGATTTATTAAAATCTGCATCAGAATTAAATCCCACAGTGGTAGCTTTGAATGAGAATATTGAAGAAAGTGATAAAAATATACGACAATCTCTCGATAACTATCAGAAAGTAACGAAGCTAGCATTAAATAGTATTGAAAGGAAATCTAATGAAATTAAGGGACGCATAAGTTCTATTCCAAATCAGGAACAAGGATTTAAAAAAATCTCTAGACAGCAGCAGATTGTAGAGTCTTTGTATTTATTATTATTGCAAAAACGAGAAGAAAGTGAAGTCAAAGCTGCGGCGACTCCAGATAACTTAAAAATCATTGATGCTGCGTACAATAATGGCGTACCTGTCTCTCCGCGTGGAGTCATTATCCTCTTTTCAGCCCTGATTATTGGTTTTCTAATTCCATTCGCACTTATCTACATTAAATTCTTATTGGATAATAAAGTTCATTCTAGAAAAGATATAGAGGATATCGTGAAGGCTCCTGTATTGGGTGAGATTCCTAGTGCAGAGGATACAGTCATTCATTTAAATGACCGCTCTTCTTTGGCTGAAGCATTCCGAATTTTGAGAACCAATATGAACTTTATGTTTGGTGCTGATCAAAAGGAAAGCTCAAAAGTTGTATTTGTTACCTCTACAATTTCGGGGGAGGGAAAATCCTTTGTAACGACAAACCTCGCCCAAATCTTATCGATGTCGGGCAAAAATGTATTATTGATAGGTGCGGATATTCGTAGCCCGAAAGTGTTAGACTATTTGGGTTTATCACACTTACAACATACAAATGTGGGTATTACACAGTTTTTGATCAATCCGGATATGGATGTAGATAACATCATCATTAAAAAACCGGGGAATTATGATTTCGATGTAATTTACTCTGGATATATAGCACCAAATCCTGCTGAACTTTTAATGAACGGACACTTTGACGATGTAATTAAGTATGCACGCGAGCATTATGATTATGTTCTTGTTGATACCGCTCCAGTAAGTTTGGTTACCGACACCTTACTAATTGCTCATAATGCTGACCTTACATTATATGTTTCTAGAGCAAATTATCTGGACAAACGCTTATTACAGGTACCTCGAGAGTTATATGTTGATGGCAAGTTGAAAAACTTGGCTGCAATAGTCAATGATGTTGATTTTGCAAAAGGCTATGGTTACGGCTATGGCTATGGCTATGGCTACGGTTATGGCGATAAAGGGAAGAAGAAAACAGGGATCGCTAAAATTTGGCAGGATCTTAAAGATCGACTAAATATAAAATAAATTTTAGATCATCGAATTTTTGGCCTTATTGTTGTTTAACCCCAAGTCGATACTTCGACTTGGGGTTTGTTTTTTACAATAAAGGCTGAGCACCGTCGTTTTTAATTATATCGTTTTGATTGCTTAGATTGATATGCGATCTATTCGACCTAACCTTAAGAGTTCTTTTATCGGTGAAAAATAAATTATACAAATGAAAAAACAGTTACTATGCGCTTTTGTGGCCTTACTGTCTTTGATGGCTAAGACTGCTTTCGGACAGTTTTCTCGACCTATCAGTGTAGGGGCGGGGGCAGGTGTTGCTTTAAATTTTACGGATTTAGCGAATGTCGAACCTAAATTTGCCTTCTATGGGGAGGCTGACTATTTAATCACGCCCTATCTATCTGTTGGATTGCGAGGTGAAAAAGGAACTTTAGCCGGTAATGGATATGACAGTAAATTTAAAAACAGATATTTTGCTGGCAATATAAATGGCAAAATCCGTATAGGCCAATTTATGGGTCATCCTGATAACTATAGTTATTATACGTTAGAAGCCAATACTTTGTCAAGAATTTTATCCAATATCTATGTAGGAGCTGGGGCCGGGTTGGTGAAAAATAGAATAAATAGAACAACGTCAAGTTTCTATAAGGATTATCTTGAGAATAATGGAGGTGAACTTTCTACTGATCTGGGCGAAATCCATTTTGTCGTGCCTTTAAATATTGGGGTGGATATTCCATTTGGCCGCACGTTGTATGGACCTCAATGGGCAATCAACATTAATTACCAACATACTTTAACAACAAATGATAACCTTGACGGGATCAAGAATAAAAGCAATGACCAATATGGCTTTGTTTCCTTGGGAGTCAAATATGCGCTATTCAATCGTAAGTAAGCTAATTGAAAAAATAAACGTATGAAAAATATATTTAAAGCGAATTATAAGCGTCAGCTGTTTGGGCTATTGGCTTTTGCTATATTAATTGGCTTCGCTGCCTGTAAGTCTAATTCCGCTATGTATAAGGCGCCAAAGGTAAATGCTTTTAAGGGCGGTAAGTTGCCCCCGCCACCGGGAATGGTGTATATTCCTTCCGGAACAATACTTTTTAAAGGCTCATTGGATAGTGGAAATGTGGGTAAGAACGTTAGTGTAAGCGCTTTCTTTATAGACGAAACCGAAGTAACCAATAAACAGTACCGTGAATTTGTCAATTGGGTAGCTGATTCTGTAGCCGTAACGGATTACCTGCAGGATGATAGTTATTTTTTGGATATTGCTGGAGAGGAAGTTGGTCAGAAACGTATTAATTGGGCCAAAGTCAAGAAAGTTTCTCCGCTTTGGAAGAGTAACGATCCGACTGTTCAGGAGCGTTTGGCTCCTATGTTGGAGATGCGAGGGAATAGACGGGCACTCAATCCAGAAGTGATTAAGTACAGGTTCTCCTATTTGCAGTCGAAAGGAAATATGAAAAAGAAATACGTAACAGATACAGTTTCGGTAATGCCCATAGAGGATATATGGACCAAAGATTTTCCAAATTCGCAGCTTGCATCGCTAGATGCGAATTATTTTACCCATCCTTCGTTTGACTATTATCCCGTTGTAGGGGTCACATGGAGACAAGCTCGTGCTTTCACAGATTGGCGCGCTAATGAAATGGCTGCAACAGTATTAAAAAACTCGTATTTAAATGGTTATCAGCTAAGTCTTAGTCTTCCTACGGAAGCCCAGTGGCAATATGCGGCTTCTGGTAAATTGGACCCTCAGGATACAATAGCAGGTTCTCGTATGACGATTGATGGAACGGAAGGTAAAAAGAAATTAGCAGTAAACTTCAAGCAGGGCGAGGGGACATATTCCCGTGACGGTGCAACCTTTACATTGCCTGTTAAATCCTATATGCCAAATGCTTTTGGCGTTTATAATATGGCGGGAAATGTATCTGAGTGGACTTTGGATGCGTATAGCCCCTCTGCAGTCGTGTTTGTAAATGATTTAAACCCCGCTTTATTATATGATGCGGATCCAAAGGATGGTGATGCGCTCAAACGTAAGGTGGTACGTGGCGGTTCCTGGAAAGATAATGGTGAGCAGCTGAATAGTGAAACCAGAAACTATTCCGTAGATTATGAGCCACATTCCTATATCGGTTTCCGTTGTGTGATGTCGGCGTTTGAAATGCCTACTGTACAAAGTAAAACACGGAAGTATTAATTCATTGATCACCATATAAATTAAACGTGATGAACATAAAAATATTGACGACAGTTTTGATGGGATTAGGCATTGGAACTGTTACAGCACAAGAAAATATAATTCCCGATACCTTTAATGTAAACGTTTCTCAGGATGTTATCCAAGATACTATTCCGACAACAGATGGATTCTATCAGGCAAATAATATGGAAGATGCTGTGCCTTTTGCTTATCCAGAGGTGAATAAAAAGAATATTCGTTTTTATAAACGCGTCTGGCGAGATATAGACCTGAAAGATGAGAAGAACGCCATATTGGCTGTGCCCGGTAATTCTTTAATAGAGGTGGTTATGAAAGCCATTGAAAAGGGAAAACTATCGTTATATAGCCCAGACGATGATTCTTTTAAAGGAAGATTAAGTGCACAGGAGGGGATGGCAAGATTTGCAGATAGCGTGCTTGTGCCCATTTTTGATGGTGAAGGAAACCAGATTGACTCCAAAATGGCGCTGAATGAATTTGATCCTGCTCGTGTGACTAAGTTCCGGGTAAAAGAGGATATCTTTTTCGATAAACAGCGCAGTAGGCTTGAAACGCGTATTATCGGCGTGGCTCCTCTGATGAATATAACAACTTCGGCTGAACTGGCAGAATCGGTAGGTGCTACACCAGCTTTTTGGCTTTACTTTCCACAGCTACGTTATGCCTTGGTTCAGGTCGATATCTCCGATCCGGACAAGGGGCTTTATGAAATGAGCATGGATGATTTTTTCGTACAGAACAAGTTTGCAAGCACAATTGTACGTGAATCCTCCCCAGGGATGTTACAGAATCTAAAAGATACCGAAAATGGAGGGCAGCAGCTTGATGGAAAGAAAGTTGAGGAGAAGCTGGATGCTTATAAGAAAAAATTATGGAGTAATCCAAAAGGTGTAAAGGCCGAAGAGCTTGAAGGGAATCAAACTCAGCTCCAAAAGAAAGAAAGCAGTACTCCTACTGAACAGAAATTATAACTCTATTATAAAAAGACTTCCCGAATAGGCAAGTCTTTTTATATTTTTAATCGCTGTCTTTGCCAATAAATCTGGAATAGGAGTGGACTAGCGTGAAGAAAAAAACTTCTTGCGGCGCATACTTCACATATCTCTTAAAGTTTTTCCATAATCTTTTAGGACCTTCTGGGAGTGAGGATATGGCATTGATAATCTTACCATCTTCGAACCGCTCATCATGAAAGCCAAAATTGCCCGAATACCAAATTTCAGTCATCATCCAATCTGCATCTAAATTTTCAGGGTAAGGAAAAGGAATTTCATCGATTGGTAATCCCAGATACTCAACTAAAATCTTATGCAGTAAATGTATCCAATCTATAATGCCGCTTTTGGTATACATTTCCAATAAATCTTCTTTATTAATCGTCGTATGGGATGTATGGTATAAACGAGCTGAATCGCATAATTGGCGTAAACCGATACCAAAAGAAATCATATGTTTTAATATATGTCCATTCACTTGGAGGAGCTGCAATTCTGGAGCAAGTAAGCGAATAGAAGTGTCTTCGATCGTTAGTGTTTGCTCCAAATCTCTATAATCTTCTTTTAATCTACGCAGATAGTTAAGTTTAAATGGGCTCCTGATATCAAACAATTTCTTATGATGTTCGATGCAGATATTCCTCCATGCATAGTCAAGACTAAACCCTACAGTGTCACGAAATTTTATTGAATTCTTTTTTAGATAATCTCGAGCTTCAGCATATCCATTGTTATCAAAATACCAGTCTACATCTCCGCATGTGCGGTGGTTGGGGATGCGATAGCAGGAAGCTATGCCCTGTCCTTTTAACAAAATAGGTCTGAGGCCCATTGCACTAAAAAGGGTGAATTGCTCTGCAATCACAGTATTCATCTTTTCATTCTGTCTTTCAATATTATCCATGCGAACAACCCATTTCATTCTAAGGGACTGGGGAGGAAGCTGCTGTTCCTCTAAAAAAGAAAAGCTATCGTAAATAATGCCTTCAACTGTATGATTTATGGCATATTTTCGGATTGTATTCCAATCTTCCGAGGTCATGGGCTGTGTCATTGATAGTCGACCTTTACCCCAAAGACCTATACGTAATAATTGAAAAAAAATATCCTTAAGCTGATTACTCATTTAGATGTATAATATCAAATTGTTATGCTAATATAATAAATTTACAGTTTAAGCTGTATGAATGTTCTAAATACAAGTGGGAAATGGTTATGGGGAGCTTAGGTTTCAATTCGTTGATGCCTTAAAAATAAAGGTTGGAAACTAAGTTCCCAACCTTTTTGCACTTACAAAATATACCTAAATATTTTCAAAGATACATTAATAATTAAATTAAGGAGCATATAATTAAGTGAAATGCCCCATGTCAATTTTAGTATCCCGGATTCTGTGCCAGACTGCTATTGCCAGCAATAGCTTGGTTGGGCACTGGGAAACGATTCAGATGTGCGGAGGTACTTGGATTATGATCCCACCACTTTTCCGTAGTAAAAGTTTTCCACCGGATCAGATCTGTACGTCGCCGACCTTCCCCTAAAAACTCAATACTCCATTCATCCAAAATACGGTACTTGTCCATATTGGCAGCAGTCACGGGATTAGGATCGGTAGCATTGACAAAGTTTCTCTTTCGGACGGTATTGAATAGTTCTGCAGCCTTTTCCTTGTTCCCTAATCTGTAATCACATTCGGCAAGCATATAGTAAACCTCTGCCAATCGGATAATCGGCATATCAGCTCCCCAGCGTAAAGTGTTGTTCGCGAGATTTGGGATCGGCACCTTCACAAGCCGTACACCTGTGTTTTCCTCGCCTTCGGACATTTTGGAGGGCAGCTGGTCGATCGAACTGTATTTTTTTCCTGGCCCAACTTCTGAAAAGCGGCCGACCTGGTCGACAAAGTTCAAGGGCTTGTCCTTATATTCCTCACCTCCGAGAATAGCCTCGCCGCTCGGTGTTTTATGGGGACCAACGATAAACATGCCCTCATATTGGTCTGAGCCACGGTAAACGTAGGGTGCTTTGCGTAGATCGCCTTGGTCGAAGGTTTCAAAAGGTGAACCTAACTTGAAGTCTGCAGTATAAAGTGAGCCGTTGGGTTTCTTCGACGGCGTCAGGTGGGCCCCATTGTTGCCGCCCATGTCCTGTGCAAAGAACTGTTTCGTGTTGTAATGATAGAAGTCGGCATAAAACCAATTATACTCCAGCATCTTGAATTCGGATGGCATAGACCAAATAATTTCGGGCGATTCATTGTTTTTAAACCCGTGCACTCCGTTCCATTTGGTATCTAGGGCATAATCACCATAAACCTTATTGACAATATCCTGTGCCAATTTTTGGCTTTCAGCATACATCGCTTTGCCGATATAGGCCTCTGCATTGAAGTAGAGCTGTGCCAGCATGGCTGCAGCGGCAGCTTTTCGGATCGCGCCTTCTTCCTTGTCCCCGGCCTTCTTTGCCGGAAGATTTTCAATAGCAGCTTTAAGTAGCTTTTCGATATGGGCAAAAAGTTCCTGATCACTATTGCGTGGTAGGGACTCTTGGTCTAATGACTCGAAAATAGGCATACCGCCAAAATAATCTAATCCACGTAGATAAAAGTAGGCGATCAAGGCATCTAATTGAGCGAGATCTGCTGCTTTCCGCTCGTCACTCAGTGCAAATTTGCCGTAGTCCAATTTGCTCAGATCACTCTTTGTATCCAGTGCGAGGGCAACCCCCATCAGGGTTCCGCGCCAGCTTCCCCAAATCCAGTTGTCATCCGCCGTCCAACGGTGGTAATGATAGCGCTCATTCTCACCACCGTTATACCAATGCCGGCCCTTGGTGGTAATGGCAAAATTGTCGGCTGTATATTCCTGAAGGCGCCAACGGTCTTCGCCCATATACCACTTCGCATGGGTAAATGGTCTAAATAGGGCTGCCTTGATGTCTTTCTCACTTTTGAAAAAGGTGTCCGGCGTGACCGAACTATAAAATTCCTGATCCAATTTGGTGCATCCTGATAGCAATAATGCTACGGATAATGTTGCTATTGAAATATATTTTTTCATCTTTGCTCGCTTTAAAAGTTTACTTGTAATCCCATCATAAAAGTCCTGGTCTTTGGATAGACATTGCGCTCTTCAAATCCCGGTTCAAGACCATTGATATTCGCTTCCGGATCCAGGCCACTGTAGTTGGTAAACACAAAAAGGTCGCGTGCAGTAGCATAGACACGCAGTGCTTTCAGTGGTTTGATCCAATTTTGGTTAAAACGATAACCGATGTTCAGCGCGTCAACCTTCAGAAAAGTGCCTTTTTCCAACCAGTAATCGCTCAACTCTTTTTCACCCTTGATATTTTTATGCTTGTCGTAGGCCTCTTCCAATACATTCTGTCCTTTTACATTGGGCAGGCTATAATACATATTGATCATATTGAACACATCGTGTCCGATCCAGCTACGCATATAGATACTTGCATCCCAGTTTTTATAGGTAAATTGGTTGTTCCAGGAAAGCTGTAAGGTCGGGATCGCATTGCCGACAAAAGACTTGTCGCCCACGGTCTTGTTGCGGTCCCGCACATCAAAGGCATTTCCGTCCTTGTCATAGAGTTTCCAATAGCCGTCATCTGTAAATCCGGCAAATTTCCAGAGGAAAAACTGGCCAATATCCTGCCCTGGGTACAACCTGACCGCCGAGCCTGGCGAACCTGGTGCCGGGAAGTCTTTTCGGTCGGTAAAGGTCTGACTGCCCCATAAGGTATTGAGCCTGCTTTTGTTATGCGAGGCGACAATGCTGGTGGTATAACTGAAATGATCATTGTCTACGGCTTTAAAGTTCAGTTCAAATTCATATCCGGTATTTTGCATGCTACCCACATTCATGGTGGTTTTATCGTGGATCGCCGGCGGTTGGGAAACGCTGATGTCATAAATCAGATCGTCGATCTTGCGTTTGTAGATATCAAAACGACCGCTTAAACGGTTGTTCAGTACAGTGAAATCTAAACCGAGGTTGTATTCCTTTTTGACCTCCCATTTGATATTTGGATTTTGGTTGTGCATAACGCCATAAGTCCTAAACCATTTGCCATCTTGCAAAAACCAGGTGTCGGCGCTATACATCCGGGTGGCAACTTTTGCATCAAAACCTTCATTGCCCGTTTCTCCATAGCCTGCGCGTAATTTTAAGTCATTGATAAATTTGACATCCCGTAAGAAGGATTCCTGGGAAACCCGCCAGCCTGCGGAAAGTCCCGGAAAAAATCCCCATCTGTTTTTAGGCGCAAATTTGCTTGAGCCTTCGTAACGTGCTGTTGCGGTCAGGATATAGCGATCCAGATACGAGTAGTTGACACGGCCGAAAAAGGCGGCAAGTTTGACCCAGGGATTTTTCCATGATCCGATACCTGCACGTCCGTCAGGCAAATAGGTGCCTGTACCCATGTCGTTTTCGCCGATGCCATCGACGGGGAAATTGGAGTTTTCGGCAGAAAATCCCTGTCCGTTAAAATCCTGGTAGCTATAACCTGCCACAGCATTCAGGGAATGAGAGTCCCAACGGTTTGTATAGTTAGCGGTCCATTCAAAGACGCGGTCATTGAACCGGCTATAATATTGTTTGGCAAATCCGTCCACATTGTTCTCCCGCGAAATACGATGCTGTGCCGATCGGTAATAATTGCCATGTTCGCTGTTGTTCTTAATTCCGATGGTTGCGCTTGTGGTCAGATGTTCTGTGAGGTTTAACTTTAAGGTCGCATTGGCCAACAGGTATTTAAATTGCTTTTCATCGCTGCGGAGGCGTGCTTCAGCCACGGGATTCCAGGTGTCATATCCACCTTCTAAGACGTTGTAACCGCTGACATCATTGGCATCGTAAGGTGTTTCCGTAGGATTCATCACCAGGGCCATGTTAAAAATGTCATTGTTGTTAAAGATGTCGCCATTAGAGCCATACGCTTTCACCTGGTTGTAGCTTACATTGGTATTCAATTCCGCAAAGCCATCGAAAAATTTGAAGGCACTATTGATCCGACCGCCGATTTCATCCCGTTTGGAGGTGATCGCCATTCCTTTGGCGTCGCGTTTAGTAAAGGTGGTATAGACATTGGCATTTTCTGAACCGCCGCTGATGTTTGCGACCTGTCGATGGCTAAATGGATTATTGTTGGTAACCTCATCATACCAGTCTGTGCGATGTCCCAGATCTTCACCAAGGCCATATTCCACAAATTTCTCTGCCGATAGGACCTTTGGCCGTTTTCGGATGGATTCGACAAAGTATTCGGAGGTAAAATTCACCTGTGCTTTTCCGATCTGTGGTCGTTTTGTGGTGATCAGGATCACACCGCCAGAGGCACGCGTTCCGTAGATCGCGGCAGCAGAGGCATCGCGCAGCACGTTAATGGATTCAATATCTTCCTTCGCTACGGAGTTGATATCGCCGCCGGGAACGCCGTCAATAACCACGAGGGGTCCCTGTGAGGCATTTACTGAATTGACACCGCGCAATTGCAGGGAAATACCCGCATTAGGGTCGGTTCCATTGGTGGAGATGACACTGAGTCCCGGAACTTTTCCCTGGATCGCCAAAAGGGGAGAGACAGCACCCGCGACCATGTCTTTCTGTTTGATGCTCGAAACGGCACTAGTCAATTCTTTTTTGTCAAGGGAGCCATACCCCACCACAACAGCCTCCTCAAGCTGCTGTGTGTCAGATACTAATTGTACATTCAAACTGGAACCACCCGTATACGTGATTTCCTTGGCGCTAAAGCCGATCATTCGAATGACTAGGACAGCATTTTCCGCCACATTGGCTAGTGTAAACACACCGTTGGCGTCTGTCGAAGTTCGTAGATTGCTGCCCTTCACAGACACCGTGGCTCCGGCTAGGGGATTGCCCTGTTGGTCCTTAACACTGCCCTTGACTGTAGTTTGGGCCTGCTGCACATAGGGTGCATGGGGTAGGGCATAAGCGGCTCCAGCAAAAAAACTGCTGCTGAATAGCAATAATTTAGTAGCCACTTTAAAACTGTTGATTTTAAAATTCATGTGCTAATGTTTATTAAATAATATTGGTTTTTTAAGATATAAGAGCTTGACAGGATTTTTGTGGAATGGTCGATGTCAGCTGTCGGCTCCAGATAAAATGGATATGTTCAAATTCAAGATACTGCATATAATTGGTGTGATATGAACACTAAATTTACAGCATTAGCAGTATAGGCACTGCTGCTTGAGACAATATGAGGATATTTTGAGACGATTTGTGGAGGTTGTCAGATTGTACGATTTCCTTTTTCTTGTTTTTTTTGCTAATAATTTTAGTTTTATTTATATTTGTGCTAATAACCAGTAACTTAATAATTATGGCAAAGTTTAAATATATCGGGAAATATGTTGATCCCAATACCGACTTTGGTTGGAAGCTTTATTTTGGGCGGGAGGAAAATAAAATTCTCTTGATTGAATTTCTCAATAGCTTATTTGAAGGGGAGAAAGTAATTTCCGATTTATTCTACAAATCCGTAGAATATGATGGTGATCAGGAAGATATGCGTCGGGTCGTCTTCGATTTACATTGTATCGGAAGTGATGGCGAGTTATTTATTATTGAAATGCAGCAATTATTTCAAGAATTTTTTAGGGATCGAGCTGTTTACTACACTTCACGATTGATTAATAAACAATTGTCAAGGGGAAAGAAAGGAAATGATTACTGTCTACCAGAGGTTTATTTTATTGGTGTTTTAGAATTTAAACTCTATGGAGACGATAAGGTCCTTCCTATGCGCAATACCGATCGGCCCTATTTCTATGATGTTGCATTGTGTGATAAGGATACGCATGAAATTTTTTATGATAAGTTAGGGTACAAATTGGTTTCATTACCACTCTTCAATAAGAAGTCGACAGAATTGCGGACTGTAATGGATCAGTGGCTATATGTGCTTAAACACTTGAGTACCATGGATAAGTTGCCATCTTTTTTGGATAAAAGGATATTTGGTCTTATCTTTGAAGTAGGAGAAATAGGTAAATTAACGGAGGAAGATCGCATGTCATATGAATCAAGTCTAAAACATAAACGAGATGCTGAAAGCGTTTTTAATTCGGCTGTGAGGTCCGGAGAAGCTAAAGGTCTCGCTAAAGGTCTTGCTAAAGGTCTTGCTAAAGGTCTTGCTAAAGGTCTTGCTGAAGGTGAACGTAAAAAAGCTATTGAATCTGCTCGGAAGATGTTGAGTAAAGGTTTTAAAATAGAGGATATCCGTGATATTACTGGACTTTCTATTGAAGAAATTGAAAAACTGTAATCACGGAATTTTTAAGCTTAAAATATTTATTAAAGCCATTTCCGTAAGGTAGTGGCTTTTTTTCTAAAGAAACTATCTCTAAATCGATCTATGTGCACCTTATTTGGCTCAGTGTTTCGGTTAAATTTTAAAAGTTTTAGTCACTTGCGTCCTAAACGTTTAAAAAGTGGCGGTGTTTGGATATAGCAAAGTTGCTATATTTAAATTGCAAAATTATAACACACCGCCATGATAAATTTAAATGTTTTTAGTCAGATTTTATCTCTTATCGACCGCGAATTATTCAAAGATTTGGTTTCAAAGCACAAAAGTGACAAACATCAGAAAGGGATCAACAGCTGGACGCATCTAGTCAGTATGCTTTTCTGTCATTTTTCCTCGGCAGATTCGGTTCGTGATATTAGTAACGGTCTACGCAGTACCACTGGTAATCTGAACCACTTAGGTGTAGTAAGAGCTCCAAGTAAGTCTAATATATCCTATATCAACACACACCGTACCCATGAACTTTTCAAAGATCTTTACTATTCTGTTTTGGATAGGATTTGGCAAAAGGACACCCATTTTCGCAAAGATCTTGGTCAGCTAAAGCGTAAAGTATATCTGATGGATGCAAGCATCATCCCCTTATGTCTATCTGTATTTGACTGGGCAAAGTTTCGCAGCACCAAAGGTGCCGTAAAGCTGCACACTGTCTTGGATTATGATGGCTGCCTACCTGTTTTTATGCAGATTACCGATGGAAAAGTACATGAGAGCCAGCGAGCCGGTAGTTACAGTTTTTCCAAGGGAAGCGTGGTGGTAGTGGACCGTGGCTACGTGGATTACAGCTGGCTTGGGGATTTGGACAGCAGGGGGTGTTACTTCGTTACCAGGAGTAAAGTTAATATGAAGTACAAGGTTATCAAGTCCTATCAGAGTGAAGCACTCATGGAAAAGGGGATCCTTAAGGATGAGCTCATTGAGCTATCCGGTGCTGCCTGCAATAAATACAACGGCAAGCCGCTACGCCTAGTCCACTTTTGGGACAGCACCACTGGCAATGAGTACCACTTTTTGACCAATAATACGAAGTGGAAGGCTTCTTTGGTGGCAAACATCTATAAACAACGCTGGCATATCGAAGTCTTCTTCAAGCATCTAAAGCAGCGCTTAAAAGTATCGACATTCATAGGGACTTCTGAAAATGCAGTGATGATCCAGATCTGGACTTCACTCATTGGCATATTACTGTTAAAATACTTACAAAAAAAGGCCAAATATGACTGGAACCTGTCCAATCTGGTCGCATTCATCAGAATGAATATCTTCGTGAAAATAAACATCTGGCAATGGATAGATGATCCCTTTCTCAGGCCGCCTATAAAAGGAAAAAAGGGACAGCTAAAGATCTTCGCAGATTGAAAAATAGGGGTCAATATCGAAATGATGAAAAAAGCTATGCTTGTACCACAGAAATCCAATCCTAAAATTTATTTAGGACACATATGAGTTTTAGTCTTTGTATAGCTGACCATAGAGATCGATAATTTTTTTCTGAAGCCGGATTATTTCCTCTTCTCGTTCTTTCAGCTTTTGCTGAATTAGAGTTATTCCGTCAACATAATCATTTACGTGATCTGTTTCAGAAAAAGATAAAAGCTGCACTGCTGTAAAATTAAATAACTTGGCGATCTGGATTAATCTCGAGAGATTAAGATCGGTAATGCCGGTTTCTATTTTTGAAAATGCGGGAATGGAAATCCCCAATTTTTTTGCTACATCCTGTTGGCTCCAACCTTTTTGGTGCCTAAGTAACCTAATTTTTTTTCCTACTTTATTCATCTTAAACTTTCTTAGAGGTTAAGATACGAAAAAAGGATATAAAGAATGGCATCATTTCTGTTGCATTAATTTTTTAGAGTTCCCTATATCTATACATTCACGATTACTAAATTTCTTTCTGTATGCCTTTTGATGAGCACTTTTTGTTGTCTGTTCTAGAACGGTCACCTTTAGCCACGGCTATTTATGATAGTCCAGATCTCAATATTGCCTTTGCCAACCAGGCAATGCTGGATACTTGGTGTGTGAAATGCTACGTAAAAATATAAGTCTGCCCGAAGGTGTTCAACAAAAATGGTTTGATCATATGCAAGCTGCCATAGCGAATATTCAGTCTATTATTAACCAAACGCTGCAGCTAAATAAAATAAGAGCTGTCAATCCGGTAAGGGAATGCTTAGAAATGGATAAAAAGATTGCTGAATGGATCGCTGAAATAAAACTTATTTATCCAGCATCACAGTTGGAGTTTAGATTGGGAAATCTTTACAAGCTGTATACAGACTGTGGTGTCGCTTATCAGATTTTTTTTAATCTGATCTCCAATGCGATGAAATATGCTAAAAATACCCAGCAGGATTATCTTGCGATCTATAGTGAAAAGACAAGCAAAGGCATTGTTTACTATTTGGAAGATAATGGGATCGGCATTCCAGATGAAGACCTGGATGTCATTTTTAAAGCCCATGAGCGCGGAACCAATGCGCTTGAAGCAAAGGGATCGGGCATAGGGCTCTCCTTAGTTAAAGAGTTGATGGAACGTCTGGACGGTAACGTTAATCTCTCCAGTAAGCTGGGTAAGGGGACGATTATTCGCTTGTTCTTTCCGAATAATTAGGTACTGTTTCGTTATTTTCCGTTAAAAGGCAGTTTGCTGATGTAAATGATCGCTGTATCTGTGGACGTCGGATAAGTACGCTCATTGCCTTTAACAGACCACTCAAAACGAGTTCCTTCAGCGCCAATATAAAGTCGGTTTTTCTTATCGTGGTAAATATAGTTCAGTTGTCGACGGAAAGGAAAATCAAGCAGCTGTTCACCTTTATCAGTAACCTTCACTAGTTTGTCTGGCTGCGATAACGGACGTCCATATTCTTTGTCGATTATTTCTTTGGGCTGAGGGAAGATTTTGTAAGATTCATTTTCACTGATCTTTGTTTCTTTTCTATTGACCTGTATCTTATCATAGACTTCATACCCATATTTGCCCTTTCTGCTCCAATTTTTACCCTGGTCCAACGAGAATAAAGTCGGACTTGTCGAATGGTCCTGGAAGTTGCTTAAAGCCATCAGTTCTCCCTGATACATATTGAAACTTGGTATGCCAAATCCAGCATCGTTGACCATTTGCCATGAAGCTCCTTTATCTGTAGTCATATAAATCTTATACATGGTGGCTACAACCAAGGTGTCGTCTATATTACCGTAAATAGCCGATGTCCCTCTGAGCTGTCCAGGGATACTCAATTTTGTCCAAGTAGCATCTTTCGTTTCAATATCGATACGACCCTTTGGATTAGAAAGGTCGTCCTTTTGGCAAGAACTAAAAAACAGGCTTAGGGCACAGACAAACAGTAGTGGTCGTAGAGTCATTTTAAATTGCATGTTTTTTGCGATTTGAGTAAACAAGTTGTGTGATTATTAAGCTTTATATAATTTTAAAGATAGTTATAATAACTGAAACTTATTATATGTATGGATATTTATTTTTATTGTCCACTGCTTATAATCAATTCAAGAGTCCATTTGAGAGGGAGTGCGGTATGTAGACAAGCTTGTGAAGGTATTTTTAAATGATGGCCGCGAACAGTTTGTGCTGTGCCATGTGGAGATACAGAGCAGCAAAGGAAATGGTGATTTAGCCGAGCGCATGTTCCGTTATTTCTACCGTATATGGGATCGTTATAAAGTTCCTATTACGGCTATAGCTATTCTGGCCGATGAAAATGGAAGCTATCGACCGGAGGTATATAGGCAAGAATTTATGGGTACGTCATTGCGCTATGATTTTAACAGTTACAAGATCATGGATCAGGAAGAGTCGGTATTGCGATCAAATGAGAATCCATTTTCTGTGATTGTTCTTACCGCTCTTTTGGCTATCAAGAACAAGAAGATAAGCGACGAAGGCCTGAAAGCGATTAAGCACGATCTTTATGATGAAATGATAAACAGGGAGATGGATAAGGATACGCGACAAGGGTTATATGATTATCATTGATTTAATTTTTTTTAATAGGAAATGATGCTGTAATGAGCATAGCTCATTACGGTTCCTAACTTACTACGTAAGTTTTGATAATGAGGAAGTTTTGGGTATATTTCCTCAATATATTAGTCCTTAATGGCAGAGGAGAGATCGATAAATTGCTTTTTGTAGGCAATTTATCTAAGTTTGAAAAAGAAATAGAAATAAAAATAGGAAGGAGCGATACTATGGGCACTCAAGAATATTTATTAGATAAAGCTGAAAAAAAAGGAATTCAAAAAGGAATTCAGAAAGGCAAGATTGAAGGAAAGCGGGAAGAAGCTACTGCCATTGCATTGGAGTTTAAGAAAATGGGTTTACCTATTGCTGATATTGCTAAAGGTACCGGGCTTTCTATCGAAGAAATCGAAAAACTGTAATCAAATACTTTTAAAGTTTATAGATATTTATTGTGAGCCATTTCCGAAAGGGAATGGCTTTTTCATTTTCAGGATGGAGTAGCTCTAACAAAAAACTCCCCATTCATCGAGTGATGAGAGAGGAGTACCTTTTATAAACTAAATATATTATGAAAAAAATCTGTTTTTATGTAGACGGGGTTGACGCTTTTTAGTAATAAAGTGCCCTAATAAATTAAGGCGCTTAGCTAGATGTTGGTATATTTCAACCGCCTGATCTAATATAGAAATAATTTTTTGGAATTGGAAAAATAAAAATATTTTTTTATGTCTGCTTCTCCATTTTTTTGAGCTGGCTTAGCTTAACCCAATTATTGGTCGCTCGCCATCGCGATAGAAGTAGTCGAAGAGTTGACTTGGTTTACACGCTAGAGCTTTAGAAAGTCCATATATTTCATCCGCATATAGTTCATTAAGTTCTCCTGAGAAAAGTCTATTAAATCTCTTCGCAATAATTTTAGAGCTATCACTAATTTGATTCTGGCTATTTATATAAGGATTGATCAAATCGTGAAATAAGTTTTCATTCTTTTTTAGACTTGCTAAAATATGGCCCTCATGTTTTCTAAAATAATTATTACAGAAAGTATCAATATCTTCTCCTAAAAAAATCAAGGTCTTATGAAAGATTCTGCCGTCTAGTTTGGGAGAGCTTTCACTAAGAAGATTTGATATTTCTTTAGATTTATTTTTTAATTCAGATTTATTTTTAATCTTTTTCTTAAGTATGGATAAAATATATTTGGAGAATTCTTCGAGTTTATTTGATTGATATTCAGTCATTTTTATTTGTTTTTTAAAATAAAAAGTCTCAAATGGGACTAATATTGATTTTTATATTTATATTTGTCTTATAATCAGTTGATCTGATTTAGTCTCGAATACGAAAACGACGAAATTTCAATGACGCGAGACGTAGGGTTTGCGAACCCCCTATGCTTTTTGTATTTTCGCAAAAGGAAGGGGCAAGCTCCCCTATTGGAAACTGTGTCATGGGTATTCGTCGTACCTCGTATTTAGTGGAAGATAGTGGGGCTTGCCTCTTTTATATTTATAGATGCTTGCGTCTTACTTCCCCTTTGAGACTCTTTTTGTTAACCAAATTGTAAGATTATGAGATCAAAAGAGCTAAGAACATTTACAGAACGACGGCAGATTAAGAATCAGCTTCGTCAGCTTGCAGTATCACTGCTCATCAAGAACAAATACTGCCCACCAGAATAGCTCCTTAAAAGCTTAAAATTAACAATGGCCGATAGCCCCTGGGTATCGAATGGATATAAAAGCCGTAATGGGCTATTTATAGCATACCAATTGTTGATTTTGCCGGCCTATTTTTTTAGATCCACGCTCTAAAATTGAACAGCCCTCATCTCTTTTATCTTCGCACTTTAAAAGTAAGGGTTTCCGATTTCAAAAGCAAAGATTTGAGAAAAATACTATTATAGAAATTCTATAAAAAAGGTCGGTTTTTTATTTTGCCAACGGACGCGGTATCGTCTCTATCAAATTACGTGTAACTGTCCTGCACCGCGCCTGATAACCTATTTCTTATTTTTTAACCGCTGTGACCTGAACCCTTTCAGGTTCCCACAAAAAAGCTGATTTCGGTCGGACTGGGAGATCTATTCGCTATGGTCACAGCTAAAAACTAAACACATGAAAGCGATTTATGAAGATCTCCTGCATCTTGACAGGCCTTTCTACGAGATCCATGAAGACAGTTACGATCCATTGAAATGTATCGAAAACTTTTGGGATCATTATTCGCTAGTCACGATACGCGAAAACCTCTATGCATTGGATCTCAAATGCAAAACCCTCGGCGAAGCTACCGAAAGCAAATTAGAAGCTCTACAGCAAACGTTGTTTTTGTCGGATATTTTGCGCGCGCTAATAGCCTATTTCCTGACGCATAGCCGCCATTTAGATACGGGCCAAATTAGACTGTCAGCTCTGGAAGCGAATCTGGAGGAAATCAGACTGACCAAAAAAATCAACGATTTTTTTCAATCCATTAACCAACCTAAAACCTTAAGATGATGAAAACAATACTATATAATTTATACAAGGCTTTTAAAAGCAAACGAGCACGAGCGATGCTGCTGTGTTTGGTTTCTATGTTTAGTTTATCTGCCCAAACGCCCCGCAAGGACAGCGGGGCCAATGGGCTTCCTCCTATAACTCCAATTGGAGTAGATTATTATGTCCCCGAAGATTTCTGGAATCAGCAGTTGAAAGTTTATAGTAACGGTAATACCGCCGTAGTATCCATGGGGCAGTTCAGAGGCAAGCCATTGATCCTTGATTTTTGGAGTACCTCATGTGCCTCCTGCATCTCCAAATTCCCAAAACTCCATGTTTTGCAATCGAAGTTTCAGCGCGATTTAAATGTGTTACTAGTCAACAGCGAAGATAATGATCAGATTCATCGTATGCGAAATGATTTTCTCCGTGATAATATACTGCCGACAGTGTTTGGCGATCGGTATTTGAATGCCTTGTTTCCCCATAGGGGCGTGCCCTATTATGTCTGGATTACACCAATCGGCCGGATATCAGCTATCACAAGCGCAGAGTTTGTAGACGAACAAAAAGTTAAGGCCTTTATCGATTATAGTCTGCAATATGAGATGCCTAATTAGTCTGCTGGTTATACTTTGCTATAGCCTAACAGTATCTGCCCAGGGTAGATATAGTGGTAAGGTGATGGACCAACATGGTAAACCCATTGCCAATGTTAATATTCGATTGGCGAAAACAACGCAGAGTTTTAAGACTGATCAAAATGGAGCCTTTGTGATACCCAATGTACCTAAACCCTTGGAAGTTGTGATATCGATGCTGGGCTTTGAAACGAAGCGCTTATTATGGAATGATTATGCCGATAAGCTCGAGGTGGTCCTAAAACAAAAAGAACAGGTATTGGATGTTGTGGAAGTTAACACAGGGTATCAGTCTTTCGCTAAAGAGCGATCAACTGCAAGCTTCTCACAGATCGACAGTACAAAATTGACCACACGGATATCCAACAATATTCTGCAGAAATTGGAATATTTGGCTCCTGGGCTGCAGTTTGATAATCGCACGGGTAAATCGGTCATTAATATTCGTGGTATTAATACGTTATCGGACAACCTGATGCAGCCCCTGATTGTTGTTGATAATTTTCCTTATTCGGGAGATATCGCCAATATCAATCCCAATGATGTGGAGTCCGTAACCTTATTAAAAGATGCTTCGGCTGCTTCTATCTGGGGGGCGCGTGCAGGAAATGGCGTAATTGTGATTAATCTGAAAAAGAATAGCAAAGGGTACAACAAAATGGAGTTGACCCACAATCTGACTTTCGGCGAAAAACAGGATCTGTTTTACCTGCGGAATATTTCTTCAACGGATTTTATCGATGTCGAGCGTATGTTGTTTGACAAAGGCTTTTACAAGGCGTCATTGAATAGTGTCAATAGCAGACTTCTTGTATTCTCGCCGGTGGTACAGCTGCTCTATCAACAGTCCAAGGGTCTGATCTCCATGGAAGAGGCAGACCGGCAGATCAACTCGTTCAGAAACCACGATTATAGGAGGGAGCTAATGGACAACCTATACCGCAATCCGATACGGCAGCAGTACCATCTATCTAATGATCTGGCGAGGGATAAATTTACGAATCGTATTGCCCTTGGGTATGATAGCAATGGCGAGCAACCGCTGGCGAGTAATAACCAGCGTCTGACATTGCAGACTTCTAATAGATACGATTTTTCGGATCAGCTACAGGTGCAGGTAGGCATGGCTTGGTCCAACCAAAAGTCGACTTCAAGTCCTACTTTTCCTTCTTTCCCCATCAATCCGTTAGGAGGTAAGGCTGCGCTGTATCCGTATGCACAATTGAAAAGTGATGATGGAAGCTCGCTGGCAATTCCGTACAACTATAACCTCTCTTTTGTACAGAATATCCCTGAAACGCAGTTGCTCGACTGGACGTATAAGCCCCTGGAAGATTATAAGGAAAGTCAGTCAAATAGTAATACAAAGGATATTTCACTAAATGCAACCTTGACCTATAAACCGTTTCCGTTTTTGAGTCTTAGTGGTCTGTACAATTATGAGAACCAGTCTGTCGACACGGAAAAGCGAAATGGTGTGAATTCTTTTTACACGCGTGATCTAATTAATCGGTTCAGTCAGATGGAAAACGGGGTCGTTAAACGGATTGTACCATTGGGGGATATTATGCAGAATAATACCAGCAGGATGCTGTCACACAAAGCACGGTTTCAGGCGAGCTCGGATTTCAGCTTACAGGAGGATTGGAAGTTTAACCTATTTGCCGGTGCAGAAATTAGTCATGCAAGTACACATACCAGATTGAATACAGCCTATGGCTACGATGAAAATACAATGACCAGCATCAACGTTGATCCCATTAACACTTATCCCATCTATAGTAATCTTTCTGGAAATTCACGTATCCCATTTTATAATGGATACGGACGGACCAGCAATCGCTTTGTATCCTTATTTGGAAATGCTGCGGTGACCTATAAAAATAGGTATATCGCCAATTTTTCTGCTCGCCGCGATGCATCGAATTTATTTGGCGTAAAAACCAATGATAGGTGGAACCCGCTCTGGTCTGCAGGTCTCGCTTGGGTCGTGACAAATGAGAAGTTTATGGATAAACTGAACTGGATAGACCTGTTGAAATTTAGAACCACGGTCGGGCATTCGGGTAACTTAGGTGGGGTATCAACTACACTGCCGATCATCTATTATGACAATCCTAGAAATGACCTGGAGACAGAGCGAAAGGCCAGCGTTGGAGAGCTACCAAATCCCAACCTAAAATGGGAGGATGTACGGATGAATAATTTTGCCGTAGATTTTGCTTTTCTAAATGGTAGATTGTCGGGGAGTTTTGACTATTACCTCAAAAAGTCTACTGATCTATTGTCGACAGAGAAAATTGACCCGACATTGGGGCTCTATAATATGCGACGTAATGTTGGAGAATTAAAGGGAAGGGGATTCGATCTCAATATCAGCTATCGACAGGCATTGAATAAATCGTTGAAGGTAGGGGTAGAGGCGTTGTTTGCTTACAGCGCAGATAAGGTGACAAAATATACGGGTACGGTATCCAATGCATTGTTTTATGCTTCTGCTGGTGGAAGGGCATTAATGCCATTTGAGGGAAGAGGACTCTACCCTGTCTTTTCATATCCATTTAAAGGGCTTGATCCCAATACGGGAGATCCCCTTGGCTGGTATCGTGGTGAAGTCAGTAAGGATTATTCGGGCATGCTGTATGACTCTGTACAGAACCTGAACTATCATGGTAGAGGCCTGCCAACGTATCAGGGAAGCTTGAGGCCCAGTATCCAATGGAAGGGATTTCAAGCTTCATTCAATCTAGTGTATAAATTTGGTTACTTCTTCCAAAAGGAGACAATCAATTACGCTGCGCTCTTCAAATCATGGAAAGGAAATGCAGACTTTGCAGATAGATGGCAGCAGCCTGGCGACGAGACCAGAACTTCGGTGCCCTCAATGGTTTATCCTGCTAATGCCAGTAGGGATGATTTTTATGCCAATTCGTCGATGAATGTGCTAAAAGGTGACCATATAAGGATCTCGGATATTCGCCTGGGTTATTCGTTTGCTGCCAAGACAGCACATAAACCGATAGCAATAGCTGTGAATGGCTATGTAAACAATGTGGGGATTATCTGGAGGAAAAACAAATATAGGCTTGATCCGGATAGTTATGGTATTCCCGCTATACGTACTTATGGTTTAAATATCAACGTAAAATATTAAATAATGAAAAACTGTATTTTATTAATTTTAGGCTGCACCTTCTTCACGTTAGTGTCCTGTAAAAAATATCTTGATCTAAAACCGGACGCATCAATTGCAGTACCCGAAACAATGGAGGATATCAGGGGTTTGCTAAATGATGTCTCTAATCTGAATGTGTTCGCCTCTTCGTTATTGGAAAATGGCACCGACGACTATTACCTTGATGATAATACGCTTAGAAATATGAATGAAACCGATCAGGGAATGTACCTATGGAGGAAGAACTATCCTGCTATTGATCTATCAGGAGATTGGTACAATGGCTATCGGGCAGTGATGACGGTAAATGTAGCCTTAGAGGCGCTCGATCGAATAAAAACGGGTGCAGAATCAGAGAAGAAGACAATGCGGGGCGAAGCGCTGTTTACTAGGGCACTTGTTCATTACTGTGAAGCACAGGTATACACAGAAATCGGTCAGTTGGGGGCCGATGCAAAACCGGGAATACCAATTCGCCTCACCTCAGATTACAGTGTAGTCTCACAACGTGGTACGGTTGCTGAAAATGTTACCGCCATATTAAAGGATCTCAACGAAGCGCTAGATCTTCTCCCTGAAACCGCTCTATCAAAGGTTAAACCGACAAAAGCTGCAGCTTATACACTTTTGTCCCGCATTTATCTGTCGTTCAATCAATATGAGCTGGCTGAAAAATATGCTGATGAAGCGCTAAAACTTTATCGTAAAGTAACTGATCTGAATACTCTTAATCTGATAAGCATGAGTCCCTTTCCGATCAACCATGATGAAATAATTTATGCGGTTTATGGCGTAACAGGAAATCTGCTTTTACAGAACAGTGCTAATGTAAATCGCGAACTGTATAAACAATATGCCGATAATGATCTTCGTAAAAGTGCTTATTTCTATGACAAAGGAAATGGACACATTGGCTTGAAAGGGAATTATCCCGGTACATTTTCAACTTTATTCTTTGGACTGACAACGGACGAAGTGTTGCTGATCTCAGCAGAATGTGCTGCACGAAAAGGAAATCTGAATAAAGCAGCGGAGCGACTAAATAACTTGTTAACCTATAAATGGAGGTTAGGAAGCTATAGTCCAATTACATTTTCTGATAAGGAGGCGGCTATTGGTGCAATCTTAAACGAGCGGCGTAAGGAATTGATTTTTCGTGGGCTGAGGTGGAGCGATATAAAACGTTTGAATCGCGAGCAGGGACGGGAAATTGTTCTGCAAAGAAGGAACGACGCTGGAAATGTCATCGCAGAACTGCCGCCAAATGATAGCCGTTATTACTACCTAATACCTGATGAAGTGATCAGGCTGACTGGTATGGAGCAAAATATACGTTAGCAGACAAGGGGAACTCCACTGGAGTATCCCCTTGTTAATCTGGGCAGGAAGTAGCCTAAAATGAACGTAGACTTTTCACGGTATTGTTAATCGTAGGTGTTGGATTCGATACTGAGTTCTGAATATCTGCTCCTACTGTTGACGATCCCACGGCTGCATTCATATCCGGGTGCCCGGGATTTGAGAGGTCTTCTGGCGCTGAAATACGACAGATTGTCTGTGGGGTACCCCCACAGGAAGTCGATCCGGCTGGAGAATAGTTGTCGGCATCAAGAGCCTGTGATACATTGTTGGATGTACCTTCGTACTTCCATTCAACAAAATCCGCTTTCCGCTCTACTTTCACTTCTTCCTTGTCGGTGAAACTTTGGGCTCCGTAAGCGAGACCCAATCCTAATACGGTTAATGCGCCGGCGCGTAGCCAGCTGTTTCTTTTTGTAAGCATAAGCTTAAAGTTTAGTTTATAAAATGTTTTTATTAAAGCCAGCAATTTCGCTGCCTCTAATACAAAGTTGCATGAAAAATAAGTCTGATATAGGCCTGTACCATAGGGGCTATTTTTGAGCATATTTGCCCGTGAGCAGAAAATACTGGGCCTGCTGCACCGTGTGACGGGAGATGCCGAGCAGATCTGCTTGCTCAATTTGAGTGGTCGCAGCTTTAATTTCGGGCAACAGCCGGGTAAAGTTAAGATAGCGCTCAAAAGGCGAGTAGCCCAAGGTGGCCTGCCTTAGCAACACCAGCTGTCTTTTCTTTTTATTGCCTAATACGTCAATCAATGTATCGATGGATTTTTCCTGTTCCTGAAACTGCCGTAGTACGGAGTGCGGGATCGCAATAATAATTCCCGAACGGAGTGCCACTACATGCCCGCTGTGTAGATGATGTGTATAGAGATGATTGGTCGTCATCAAAGCCATGTTTGGAATAGCTAGGCTCATAATCCTGCGCTTGCCGGTTTCAGTGTTCTCTTCAACCCGAGCCAGGAGGCCTTTCGCGACAAAATAGGTCATCTCCGAATGACGGTCAGCTGGACTGAGTTGCTCGCCTCGTTTGACGATCTTGACTTTGAGGTTGTCTTTTGCCCACTGATAGTGAAAATGATCTATTGTGTGATATTTCCCCCAAAAATCAAATAATAGTTTGAATCCCGCCTTGGGGTTATGCTTAATTGACATAATAAGGTTTTTTTGTTTACATGGCTTACTGTCAGTAATATATATTACACTAACAAAATTACGACGATTGAAAATCATTGACGAAACTACCCCTATAAAGCCTTTTGCCTCTAGAAAAACCTCTTTTGCCACCCAAATTATCTACAAAATGGAAAGTTTAGGGACCAAATGGTAGATGAAGGCGATGTCCTTTGGCTATCCAATTATTAGTTGAAATTTTACTCCCGATCGATCCACAGTCTTCAGTGCCTGAAGCCGTAATGCTGTTGCGAGAACAGCCTATGGTTTTATCTTTTACGAGAAACAACGTGGAAATAACAACACTTTTGGCCCAATTTGGTCTATACAATCCACATCCTCTGAACATCACTGACCTGATGTTAGGTATTGATGAAGAGGAAGATGGAGGGAAATGCAATATCGTTTTCCCTTAAAAGCATAATATAATAACTGAGTATGCTGTGCCTTATCCTTGGGCATAGCATATTCCCAATATTAACCCTAACGTATTTTTATATGCAATTTACTTGGAGAGCCGCTATGCAGGCTTATACAGAAAAGGACTGGCGGAACTTTGTTTTTTTCTCGGCCAATGTGCAGCATCTTTTGGGTATCCATCAGCTCGATATCCAGCAAAATCTACACCGTGCCGCGATCAATTTCTCAAGGCGGCAGGCGCAAACGGACGCCACTAAATTTCTGTTCGCGGACAACATCTTTTGGCTCTCGCCGCCAGAGCGACCACAAGTTATCCTGAGCTTTCATTTTGGCTACTATCGGGCTGTTCCTGCCTTTCTGCTTCAGCGCGGTTATAAACTTTGTATACCTGTGGCTAAAGAGGTTATATTGCAGCAGTCACAGCATTACGCAGCTTTGCTCGGTGATCGTTGGCAAAAACAAGTTGTATTTCTAGACGCCGAGGATCCTTATCTTTTCTTTAAGTTAAGACAGCAGATGGATCTTGGCTTTCACATATTCTGCTACCTCGATGGCGGGGTAAGTGCCGCAAAAGATTTACAGGCGCAAAAATTAAGCGAAATTCCTTTTCTAAATGGCAGCATTAAGATAAAGCATGGGATTCTACATATGGCTTTTTTGCTTCAAAAAAATATAACAGTTTTAATTGCCAAAATAGCAGCAGAAAATGAGCCCATTGTTATTTGTGCATTGAGTCATTGGTATTCAAACTGGTTTCCGAGCGCCAGGCAGTTTGCGGACTATTTTAGCCGCATCATCTATCGGGATTTTGAAGAGGTCCTGTTGGAATATCCGGAGGCTTGGGAAGCCTGGCTCTACCTGCACAAAACCATGTCACCGAGCTCGGATGTAGCAACCTGGTCGGCAAATAATCGCATAATTTCATTTAGCATGCAAGATAAACAGCTGTTGCTCGATAAGTTTAATTACCTGAGTTATCCCCTTCCTGTAACGATTTTATAAGAAAATAGGGGAATATTTGTTTAAACATGATGTTATAATTATCTTTAGGTTATCAATTATAAACCAATAATATGAATAGGTTCTTTAAAAGAAAGTGGTTGTTGCACTGCTGTTTCTGGATGGGATATAGTTTTTATTTTTTTGCTGTAAATGCACTAGGCAATTCCAGACTGAATCTGGGAGCTTCCTTCATCACCGTGTTTTATTGTGCGACTATCTTCTATGCGGTGTATCTGATCTTGAAGTATGTTTACGATCGGGGGCATATTCTGGGAACTATAGTGTTGATGATAGGCTTTTATTTACTCTCCGCCCTGATTGTGTACTATGAATTGTACGGAAGATTTGGACTGGAAATTATAAATAATAGGTATGTCATCACTAAACACGCTTTTAGTTGGGCGAAGTATATTCAGACCTTTCTCGTCATGCATAGTAATTATACGGTGATGGCGGTGGGCTATTATTACTATAAGAGTAAGCTTCGTGAATCAAGTGATAAGCTTGAAGCTGTAAACGCACGTCTCGCTGCAGAATCAAGTATGAAATCTTTTCAATATACGACCTTATCTGCACAGGTGCATCCGCATATGATGGCGAATATCTTTAGCCATTTAAAAAATAAGGTAGACCCATATGATATTGAATTGGGTAAACAGCTTTCGGAACTTTATCGCTTAATGAAATTCTATATGGAGGCCCATCATGTGGAGGGGGCAACCCATATTTTATTAGCGGATGAAGTGACAGCACTGAAGCAGTACTTGTCGATACAGGAGAAAGTCGAACCAAATCCTTTTTACATAAAACTTTCTTGCTCGGGTAACCTGATGCGATTTAGTATTGCACCAACAGTAATGCAGACGCTTGCTGGTAACTTATTTAAGCATGCGGATTTGTGGGATAAAGATCACCCGGCCCGAATCGACGTCCATGTCGTCCATGCCGGTTATCGGATTACGGTTCAGAATAGAAAACGAAGCGGTCCTCAAATCCTACCAAGTCACGATGTGGGACTTCGAAATGTACGAATACGCATGGAATATCTCTTTGGAACTGACTTTTCGATGGAAGAAAATCAGGACGATGATCATTATGAACTAACGTTATGCGTGCAGCGCTACAACTAATTAAAGGAATAAAAAATGACGGAAAATATGAATAGAATATGGATAGGAATCATCATTGATGACCAAAAGGCACATATAGACCATCTGCTTGAGATGGTCGAAGAGATTGGCTATGTGCAGATTGCCAAAACATTTAGTGATCCGCAGGAAGCCCGGATTTTTCTGCGTGCCAACAAAGTGGACTTTATGATCCTCGACGTGGAGCTTGGAAGGATTAACGCTTTCGATTTTTTAAGAACATTGCCCAGCTCAAATTTAAAAACGATTCTTTATACAGCCCACCGCCAATATGAAGATCCGGGATATGATCTCGGTGTCGTTGATGTGTTGCTTAAAGAGGTGTCTAAGAGCCGTTTCTATGCCGCACTGCGCCGGGTGGATGAAGCGCTCGCTAAATTGATCCCACTCGCTGATCACGATTCACTGGAAAATTATACGTATTATTTTATGATCAAAGGGCCGGTGCGTTATCAGCGTACGGAGGTTCGTATGAAAGAACTTGTTTATGTGGAAAGTACCAATGGACAGGTTAAATTTCACATGATCGGGGGTAAAACACTGAGCTGCAGCAGTACCATGCGGGAAGTACTGGCGGGACTGCCGGTTAAGTGGTTTAAGCAATGCCATCAGAGTATTGTAATTAATATCAATTTTTTTTACAGCTATGGAGTCGGCGGTGTCTTGATGACTGAAGGGACGAAAAAAACACTTCCTGTAGGTGATAAGAAACTGTATGCAGACTTCTTTAGCTTCATTAACTCCAATATCCTTGGTGGCTAAGCGTATTTGTCATTATAAACAATTAAAAATATGAGAAAAGATTCGTTTAACAATATCGGCCGTAAGACAGATGCGCATCTCTTGCAGGCTTTACATATTCTCTTTACAGAAATACAAGTATTAAAAAGAGCAATACAGGATAGCTTTCAGACAGCGGATACCACTGTCGAACTTCGTGATACAGCATTTGTCAAAGACACCGTAGGCGTATCAGACCGTACGTTGCTGCGGTATCAAAACTTAGGCCTTATTCAGGTGTACCAGCGCGATAAAGGGGGCAAAAAGTATTTTAAGCTTGATGACGTGCTCCGGCTCAAACGTTACTTAAATGGCTAGCGCCTCGCACCTGCTTATGCCTTTATTCACTCCTTCCATAGGCTTTGTTCGATGATATCCCTAGTCTGCACCTAGTTTAGACCTAGTGTTTACCTACTAAACTAGGTCGGAACTAGGGGCTTCGTCGGTAGCTGATAGGTTAACCTCAGACGCAGGTCATAAGCAGCCCTGTCAATGGTCTGTGCAGCGGCGTTGGCGATGGCTATTGGCGGTCGTCGGACAATTAGTAGGTAACCTTCGGACAAGCGTCGGACAATCGCTTCTGTCCTGTATTTTTCTGTTTATGAATGCCTTATGTTTGTTCTGTCAAGCAAAAATACCGGTATAAAAATCTTGGCGATTTATTTTTTAATCCTTAAAATTTTTAAAAATGGGAACAATAGTAAACGGAGCAAACGGGGGCTTTAGTGGTAAGGCCGGCTCAGTGATCGGTGCCAGCTGGAAGAGCATCAACTACATCAGAGGACTCGCTAAAAAGAGCAACAAACCTTATACGGAAGCGCAGCTGATCGTACAGGCAAGATTTAAGACACTGATGCGCTTTCTGCTGCCAATCAATAATTTTCTAAAAATCGGTTTTGGCCAGAAGAAGGCAGACCGTATCACGCCACTTAACTATGCTTTTCAGCTGAATCAGGAACTGGCTATTCAGGGTGTTTATCCTGCACTTAATTTGGATTATAGCAAGATCAGAATTGCCGATGGAATCTACGGTGGTGGTGGAACAGTAGAAGCGGGGTTCGATGCAGATGCCCTAACAGTGGTCTGGTCGACGGCTAATAACGATGTCTACGAAACAAAGGGTGACGATCTATTTTATTTAATCTGTTATCATCCGGTGAAAGATGAATTCATGACTTCGCCGACCGTGGCGAAAAGGCAAGATGGAGAGGTCACATTTGGGGTACCTGAGCATCTGCTGGGTGATGCTGTGCATATCTGGTATTTTATGTCCGATCGGACAAAGACCAAAATCAGTAGAAGCAGTTATCTCGGTGAAATAATGCTCGCATAAGCTGGATCAATTGCCAGGGGATCATTTGCCCCTGGCAGATTTTAGAAAGGAAATTTGAACGTTATCATTAGTACAGTTTCAGATGAAAAAAAGAAAACAAAATAAGACAATAGGCATGCTGCTGACGCAGCAGAAGTTTTACCTGGCGAGCCAATATCTGCTTCCATTGGCATCGATTATTAAGGATGGGTTTGCGCAGCGTGTACAGCGGGAAAAAGCAAAGCAGCTGTCTGCACGCAATCTGGCGATGGCGCATGCTGTAAAATATGCTATCAGGGGTGAGTACCCCCAGTTGTATGTTGATCCGGCTCTAATCCTGCTATCCGATGGCCCCGTGCAGGATGTAAGCGTCGAAAATATTAGACTGGAAAATAATGCCTTGCGGCTGAGTTTTGACGGTGGTGAGATTACAGCCTTAAACCACGATGACGAGGTGCTACTAGTGGTTTATGATCCGATAGCAGGAGTTGCTATCCGTAATGAGACGCTGGTAACGCGCTCGGACTCAGGATTAGTGCTCGAACTACCGGATTACATGCAAAATGTCGGCCTCGATGTCTTTATCTTGGTGCGCGACCGGAATCGAAACCGCTATTCGCGCAGTCAATATGTAGGTAAGGTATAACTATTTTATATCATTAAATTATATCACTATGAACAGTGTAGAAATGAAAGGACCATGGTATGGTCTAACACAAAAACTGCCGATTGAGCCCAAGTATCTGCTTGGTATGGCAAGTATATTACTGGTAATTATTTTCCTATTTGTTGGGAGTATATTACAATTTTTCGACCCGGCATCAGCTGCGCTTGATCTGGGGGTACTGTCCCTGCTTTATTTTGGGCTAATGGCCGGACTGGTCTTTATATGTTGCTGCATCTGGTTGCTGGAATACCTATGGAGACCCTTTAAATATTATAGACAGGATATTTATTACCATTTTAATCAATTGAACTCATGGCAACAATCCATTCTTTATTTCTCGGTTTTCTTTCTATTGCTCTTTACATTTCTGCTCTTACTGGAAATGCTGTTTTAGAGAAAACGTATAGCAATGCTTATAGGACTGCACCTAATACCGATCTGCTTAGGCAGCAGATCTATGAAATTGCAGCAAATGAAATTGGGGTAAGGGAGACCGGAGGCGATAATAAGGGGCCAGAGATCTCGAAGTACCTGGCCTATGTAGGCCTAGATGAAGGTTATGAATGGTGTGCCGCATTTGCCAGCTGGTGTTATGGTCAGGCTGGTCTTTCAATACCGCGCAGTGCATGGAGTCCTGCGCTCTTTCCGAAAGCACGTCGTCGCCCACAAAGCCAAATCGATAAGGGATATGTCAAGCAGGCTGATCTATTTGCGATCTATAGCAGCCAATTGAAACGGATACATCATGTAGGCCTAGTTAAAGTTATACAGGGTCACATGTTGATTTCGGTAGAAGGCAATAGTCATGACCGGGTAGAATCGCGGCGGAGACCCTTAAAAACCATTTATGCGATTGCAAATTGGATCGATTGAGGAGGGCACGGTCATGAATAAATATCTAATTTCGGTCGTTGGAAACCTCCTGTTTTTCCTTTTTATTATCAGTACTGCGGTAGTCATCAGCTGTAGCGTTTTCCGGAGGAAAAAACAGCTGGAAGAGAAATCCACTAAGATCCATAGTCAATATGAGCAGCAGAATTTGCAATTTCATCAGAAGCAGCAGGATAGTTTGTCTTCCTATTGGTATTTTAGTACGGATAGTCCATTCTGGTTTCTCCCAGATAGTGGATTATGGGCCAAGGGCGGGAAAATTTTTATTCACCAGTCGAACATAAAACGTGCCGAAGAGAATTGGCAGCGTCAGCAGACCAATAGAAAGGAGTCAAGCACTGCGGACACGCGCGTGAAACGGGAAAATAAAGTCGTATCAACTGAGATCTTTGCTATAGGGGTCGTTATGCTAGCTGTGCTAGGCTATTGGATCTGGTGGCGGCGGAGAAAGTAGGTTCATAGATTTGAGGCTCAAATTGAAGTTCGCCTTAAAAAACGTGTGTTTTTAAGGCGAACTGTTTTTATAAAATAAATTTATGAGCAACTGGGAAATGCCAAAGCGACAATAGGCTGTCTACAGGGGCGAAGCATTGTGATACCGAACCAGGGTATATTAATCAATTCCATCAGTTTGCAAGAGGATAAGGCGTCGAGTGCGATAGAAAATATCTTTACGACAGACGATGAATTATATTAAGCATTCAGTGAGTCTCAGCAACCACAGGTACAGGGAGCTACCAAGGAAATTTTAAATTATCGGGAAGCATTACAAGGCTTGGCAATGATCATCGTAAATCCAATTAAACTTTCATTCGGCTGATGATCCAATAAAATCCTAGGGAAGCCGTAAGTAAAGTCGTACCAGCTACTTTCTTGATGCTGAAGCGGTACTCCTTTTGAGATGAGGTGTCCAACTGCAGGGATTGTGCAGCTGCACTATTAAATTGGAAATTCATTAGCCGTACACTAAAAAAGAATAAGAAAGATCGTATTTTTGCTTGCATATGTTTATCTATCCCGTGAGCTAGTCTCAAAAGTGCGACATAAAGAACTGGTTTCAAAGTGCTTTAGTAATTAAATCGGGATTTGTTTAATCGGATTATGCTGCTTGAAAGCAGAATTAAAAAATTAATAGACTTTAAATGAAAAAGCTGCTGCTTTCTTTGCTCCTCTGTTACTCAGCTGCTGCTGGAGCGCAAACCGAACGCGTGAATGTCTTCTTAGGATCTTCCGGCGACCATGGCCAGCTTTCGCCGGCAGCGTCCTCTCCTTTTCACCAATTGAGTATCGTACCTTATACTAATCCTACAACGCATACAGGATACGAGTATCTGGCCAAAGAAATTAAGGGGTTTACCCACAATCGCCTGGAGGGGGTGGGCTGTATGGGTAGTGGAGGATTGATCCTGATTAAACCATTTATAGAAAATGATACAAAACCTTTGAATAAAGTCATTGAGCAGGCGAGCCCGGGTTATTATACGGTAAATACAGCAGAAGGCATACAAGTTGAAGTCGCTGTTGATAATGATTTTGGCCGGGAACACTATAGCTTTCCCGCGGGGAGAAAAGGTTTTTTTATTGATTTGGAACATGCTTTCAATGGAGCTTTTGTTGACAATGAATTTATTCAAGCGGGTAATCTCCTTTTAGGTAAAATGCGTGCGAAAACGACCTGCCATGTTGGTGTCTATACTATTTATTATGCGCTGGAGATTCCTAAAGCCAGGGGATGGCGAAAAGAAGGAAATAAGATATGGGTGGATCTAAAAGAGGAAACTTTAGTCGCAGATATTAATATCGCTTTTTCGGCTGTGAGTAAAAATGATGCAAAAATGGCGATCTCAGCATACGCTAAGCTGGATTTTGAGACCATAAAAAAACGCGCGGCTGATCGCTGGAAAAATTCCCTTTCAGGGCTCAAAGTAAAGGGCGATCCGGATAAAGTAGATCTTTTTTATTCCTTACTATATCGCAGTTTGCAATCTCCCTATAGTATCAGCAACTCGCAGGGCGATTTTTGGGGAACAGACGGAAAAATGCATCGTTCAAAAGAGAAACGTTACCACGGCTGGGCCATCTGGGACAATTACAAAACACAATTACCACTTCTGGAATTGCTAGATCCCCATATGTATCAAGGCATCATCACGTCTATAGCCGACCTTTATCGTTATGGGAAATATGATTTTGCTGGCCCGCATGAACCTGCCAATTCAGTCCGGACAGAGCATGCCGCAGTGATCCTGCTGGATGCGGTCAGAAAGGGATATGAGGTTGATCTTGCTGGTATTAGAGACTCCTTGGTAGGTGATACCGCCCGCTTTGATTTTAAGAAACCGGACAAATACCTTGAAGCATGTTATGATATGTGGGCAATGGCCAAACTTTTTCCGCAGGAGCGCAAGACCTACCTGGGACGGGCAAAGTCATATCGAACTATTTGGAATAAAGATTTTAAAGATCTGACAAAACGGGATGTAGATCGTATGTCTGCGCGTGATATGTATCAGGGCACAATCAGGCAATATCGATGGAATGTACCCTTCGATGTCGCTGGATTAAAGCAGCTCGCAGGTGGCGAGGAAGACTTTCTGCGGGAACTAAATGAATTTTATGACGGCTATTATTTCAACCGGGCGAATGAACCGGACATGCAATCACTGACTTTGTATAATGCGAGCAAGTCGCCTTGGCGTTATCAAGAATGGATACATCGCATCGCTTTGGATACCACTATTCAATATTATTTCAACGACAATAGCCGAGGCATCGGAGCACATATCGATCGGATTTATAAAAATGAGCCCAAGGCTTTTGTGCGGACGATGGACGACGATGCCGGCGCGATGTCCAGCTGGTGGGTACTTTCGGCCATCGGATTGCAACAACCCTTGATCGGTGAGCCTATTTTCTATGTTAGCGTACCTTTTTTTGAACGGATTATTCTAGGTAATGGTTCAAATCCGCTGGTCATTGAGGTGCCGAATGCGAGTGACAAAAAGCGTTATATTAAATCCATCCTGCTCAATGGTAAGGATTTAGGGCGTTTATGGATAACACACGATGAGCTCAGAAAAGGGGGGACGCTCTCTATTGAATCTACGGAAAATCCTACAGATTATGGGGTGGCTAATAACTGGATAAGTAATCTCAACGACTAGTTTTAATCACTAAAACAGCTCCTCGAAATGGAGCAAGGATTTTGGTACTATTTTATCAGCTGTAAAAATAAAATAATTATATTAGCGTATATGAAAATTGCAGCTAATTTTCTGTTGTCTGTTTTGGAGCAGTGCCCTAGTGCGATCGCAATTTATGATAGCAAGGAGCTAAATATTGCTTTTGTTAGCCAAGGGATGCTGGATATCTGTTGTGTGGATCGCTCCATCCTGGGGCGTAGTTTTTGTGCATGCTTTCCAAATTTTAAGGAAGAAGGTTTTTCATCCATTTTAAAAAATGTATGGGAAACAGGAATTGTCTATCAGGCTGAGGATACACCCGCTTATATTGTTCATGATGGCACGAAAATACTGCGATATTTTAATTTTGAATATAGACCATTGCTTGACGAGGATGGGAAAACCTATGCTATTATGCATACTGCAAGTGATGTAACGGACCGGCATCTTGCTTACAAAAATGTGAAAGAAAAGCAAGAGCAGCTTATGTTTAGCCGCGAATTGGACGTGCTCGCCAGCACATTGGCACATGATCTGAAAAATCCATTGTCTGTTTTGAAAATTGGGAATAGTTTTCTGAGTAAAAATGTGGGTGTTTCCGTTAAGGTAAGTAAAAAATGGTTTGAAACCTTTGCGGCATCTATTCAAAATATAGAAAGTATTATAAATCAGACGTTGCAGCTTGGCAAGATACGCCGTGCCGAGAAAGAAGTTGCGTGTGTGGCAATGGATAAAAAAATAGGCAATTGTATTGATGAAATTAAACTGGTATATCCCGATAAACACATGGAATTCATATTAGGAGATCTATTTCCTTTGTATACGGATGGTGGAATCGTTTATCAGGTTTTTATCAAACTCATTGGTAATGCCGTAAAATATGCAAAAAAATCAGGAGAGGCTTTATTGCATATTTACAGTGAACAAGCTGACAAGGGGGTAGTATATTATATCGAGGATAATGGCATTGGAATTCCCGGAGATGAGTTGCAGAAGGTTTTTCTTACGAATGAACGGGCGAGTAATACGGCCAAGGTTGCTGGAACAGGAATCGGACTGGCGTTGGTCAAACATCTCATGGAACATATCGGTGGGACGATTCATTTGTCGAGCGAACTAAACAAAGGTACCGTAGTTCGCCTATTTTTTCCGGTTTCATCGCGTTAAACACCTAACGGATCAGGGGGCCTATGCCGAAAATACGGCGCGTAAATATCTTGATCAGCTCTCCGAGATGGGGATACTCGAAAAACGTGCGGTGAGCCGTAACGTGTATTACCTAAACCTTGAATTATATCGCATTTTATCTGAATAAAAAGCCCTGCTCCAGAAAGAGCAGGGCTTATGTTTCTTAGCAACTGCCAGTTTCTAAGGAGGAGCAGTTGCTTATAATGTAGCAGATGTAGGTCGGTTATATTAATTGGCCGTCAATGCAACTGCATTGAGCTGTCTTGAGGTTCCATCAGGACCTACAGCAACGATATTGTCGAAGATAACACGTGTGCCCGGTACAATGCCATTAAGTGCCGAAGACATGCTTGAGCTTAACTGGCCCCCAGAAGTCGATAATACAATGGCATCTGCACGGGGCTTGGCAATGATCATCGTAAATTTGGTGACCCTAAAGGTTGCATCAAAGTCAAAATTATCCAGTTTTGCAAAAAGAGCATTTTGCGCTTTCAATGCTACGGTAGCCATTGATCCACCTGTTTTGCCAGCAAACTTGGCAATAGGATCAGGAATGCGTTTCACACGGAATTCTGTCGAACTCAAGGTTTGTGTTTTTCCTGGCGCTACCTCAGCCGAAACAGAGATATGTGCCGTACCCGGAGAACTTACTTTCACATTATACTTACCACCCCCTGCACTGGAAATACTACCGCCACTCATGCTGACACGGATTTTATCGGTAGATGTACCCGGAGCTGATACCGAAATGGGGTTGTTTACACCTATATACAGTACATTCATTTTGTCTGGTGATACCACTGCCGAAGGACGAGCGACTTGATAGGTCTGTACAGGTGTACGGTATTCTTTATACGATCCGTCTGTCTGTTTGACTTTAATTACCCCAGTCCAGGTGTAGATACCTTCACGGCTCGTGTTGACGGAATAAACACCTTTTCCGTCCATCACCTGAAGCGATGATCCATTGACCGAAATGGACGGTTCAGATTTGGAATCGGATGCCGTCAGAAATACCTCGGCTTTGTAAGGTTGACCTTGTACCAAGTAAGAAGTCGGAGCGACAGCAACTGCTGCAAATTTATCCAGGTTCACGACGGCTTGATCCATTTTACCTAAAATAAGCTTAACCACATCAGACTCTGCGTTTTGTGCGTCGGTCTGTATTTTGGTCAAAATCGTCATTGCTGCGGTCAAAGGTGTACCACTGCCGAAATTAATTTCTTCCCAGGATTTTTTACCGTTTACAGATTTTTTGGGATCTTTCGCCTCCAGGGAGAACGAAACCATCTTTTGTTCTTCAGGTGTCAGTAGGGCCAACAGTTTGGTACGTGTTGAATTGATTTTGTCTTTTAGGACGGTTCCTTTTTTCTCATTGATCATCAGATTCGGTGAAATGTCTTCGTTTTCACGTTGAGCAAGATCGCCCTTTTCTTCATCATAGCCACCGCCTTGTTTAACAAACTCTTCTTTTAAGGAAGCGATGTATTGATTGAGTTCCCCAATAATAGCCTGTGCTTTTTTAGCCTTCTCATAAATGGGCTTGGCACGTGCGGGCTCTTCCTTTAATTTGGTATTTTCGAATGCGGCGAACAGCTGCTGAACGGCCGTGCTGACATTCGACTTGGATGTTTCGAGACTGTTGTTGATATTTTTGAATGCATCCAAGATGGAATCCGGTACATTGAGCGCCAATAAGGCGAGCAAGACCAGATAGAGGATGCCAATCATCCTTTGTCTTGGAGTTTCTCTTCCTAATGCCATTGTTTTTGATTTAAGTAATACACGAATTAATTACACACGCGGTTGATTCATCGCGCTCAACATGTTGCCATAGATGGCATTCAAGGCATTGAGGTTTTTCGCAAGCTTGCCCACTTCATCTTTAAATGCTTTGGAATCATCCAGCGATTCGTTGAAGTTCTGCATGGTAAAGCTTAGGTTCTCATAAAACTTGTTCATGGATTGTAAATGTGAGGCCGAATCGCGTAACTCACGTTCATACATCGCATTTAATTGACTTAGATTGGTCGTCAGACTTTTTACCTGTTCGTGGTAGTTGGATGTATCACCTGAGGTGTTCGACATGGCGACTAGGTTTTGCGAAGCTTTTTCAAAAGCGAGACTCAGGTTGTCAAATTTGGAAGTTGCTGTTCTGAGTTTATTTGTAAATTCCTCGGTTGCTAATGAAACATCAGACAGTTTATTGATAGCTGATACCTTTTCACTGAAATCACGTAGGCCACGACCTAGATTTTCAATGCTTGCCGGTTCAATGTTGGCATCGGCGAACATTTTATCTAAAGCTGCAGTTGCCGATGGTCCTGCCGGTTGGGCAACAACCGTTTTTCCTCTTTGTGGAAGCTCGCCATTAAAATTGTCGTCCAATTCGGGATAAACACGGGTCCAGTCTGGTTCTGGTGCAGGTGGATTGAAACCCATTAAAAAGAAAAGGAAGGCTTCTACACCTAAACCGATTCCGATCATATAGTTGGCTGTGGTGCCACCGATATGTAGAATCTTAAATAGTACCCCGATGATGACGATACTCGCTCCCCAGGATATGGCCACATTCAGCCATCTAGAATTGTCTTTTTTCTTGCTCATTGTTATCTCTATGTTTTGGTTTAATTTTTTTTGGAAAGCTTGATGTTCCGCATCTTTTAAATTTCTTAATAAACGGAGATTACCTCTTAGATAGTATATTTAAGTAATTCAATACATAAATTTAGTCACCTGTCTGTCATTGGCTCTTTGAGCTCAAAAAACATACCAAAAGGCTGTTCGAGGATAGTCTTATCTGTTAATGCTGATAATTTAAGTTAAGGGGATCAAATTCTTGGACATATTTGTGGTGATTTGCTAGAGATTGATTGGATTTTTCTGTAAAGAATGTTCAAAGAACATATTTTTTGATGGTTAAATATAAAATAAAAAAAAAGGTTTTCAATCGGGGAGATGAAAACCTTTAAATAACCAATTATAAACCTATTAAGGTGTTGTAAATATATGGATTTTTTGTTTCTTTTTCAAATTTAATCTGTTTTTTTTTGCTCATTTTTTAAATTGGAAGCACTTTTTATAGATATTTTAAATCATTATGTCTTTTATTTTGCATTTTCAACTAATATTTTGTGTTTTTTTTGTTCAAATGTCTGCTTATTTGTGGCAAGTAGGTGTTTTATTTGGTTTTTTTACTTCGAATGTATTATATAGTGGGGTTTTATCTGCTTTTAGTCGTTTAGAAGGTGTAAACTTTTGTCTTAAAGCGAATTTTTTGCGCAGGTCAATGCTCATCTATGTCTAGTACATGCTCAAAAATAATTTTAGGACGGGTCAAGGCATGGCTAAACGTTCAGCAGATGGCATGGCGAAGGGTATAGCTGAAGAAATTGAGAAACTGTAAATAAGTAGCTTTGAAATTTATAGTGATTTAATCAGCTACTCCAACTTGTATGTAGAGTAGCTGATTTTTTAAAAACGATTTATCGCTTCACAAATCCAATACCACTGATGCTTGCGGATCCGCCTGCCGTTAGGGGTTTAGATACTGTATTCCAGACCACGGGGTTGAATTGGTCATTGGTGATCGTCTTCTGGACCATAACACTGGTGGTGCCACTGTTTAATACAAAAGCATCATGACTGCCTAAAGCACCCATCAAAGCAGAAACATCATTTAAACTGATGCCAACTGAAAAATTTGTGTCGCCACCATCAACAACCAAGGCATACATCGTTTTATTGTCTGCGGACAGGCCAATGGCTGTTACCGCTTGAACAATAGCTGCTGTAGTCAAAACGTTATAACCCCGGTAACGAAGCCAGTTGGTACCGGATACCAGTCCGCTAAATTGATTCAAATCATAAGGCTCAAAAGCAAACTTGGTGGTATCGGCACAATTGCCAATATAAGGCGAGCCATCTTTGCGTATGGCAAAGAAAGGCCTGGTCTTTTCTTTGGTTTTTATATTACTGGTGGATATATTGATCTGCCGACCATTTTTAATGTAAGAGTAGGTCGTAGATAAAGCGCCATTGATAGCCGATAGAATCTCCCCGCCGGCCCGCGGTTCATTATACTTTGCCATATCGCCAATTGGCTGACTAACATATAAATAATCGTCAAATGCACTCATAATTGTAGGGAACACTACTTTGGATGAAAGGTCTACTGTTAGCAATTGAAGGCTCACCCGTTGATCGAGCTTATTCAGGTAACGAATATGGGTGCGTATAAGTCCATCCGTCACTTTGACGGATGAATCGACCAGAAACGTTTTGATTAGGTCGGTCCGTTCCATAATCGTTTTGGTGACCGCCTCCATCTGTTTATCATTGGGGATTGTGTCTGTGATCGGATTTTCTACGACTTTATCATCAAAGGAGGGATAGTCATCCCTTTGTTTGCACGAATTAGCTATACTCATGCAGAATATGCATAGCAGGGCAAAACTAAAAATTGTTTTTCTTTTCATATCTATCGAACTAAGAAAAATGAAACATAGGGCTTCATGATGGTACTGGTAAATCCATCATAGCCTAAGGCATAAACAACATACGACCTGCGGTCAAGTATCGCTCCGGCATTGCTATAAGAGGCGATTACTGTACCATTTGTTACAGGTGATCCGGCTTTGCGGATCTTCCATGTCCGTGTCGCAATACGGTTCAGTTGGAAATAGGGGCTGGTCTCTAGGTATTTTACATCTTTTGCTACAAGCGAGTCTTGGACAGCAATAGCAGTTGCGCTTCCAGTTGCTGCAGCGCCATAATAGAGATCAATGGATGGGACATTGGGCATCAGATTGGTAAATCGGTATTTTGCCTGTGTACTGTCGGGTCGCGAAAGATCCTCTTCATTTAAGATCATTTTCGTATGCTGCGCTGTATCTGTAATATGCAGGGTATAGCGCTTGCCGGCACCAAGGTTTACGGATGATTCGGCCAATATAATGGAGTCGCGTCCATCATCGGTTTTATGTGGAAGGGCAACCTGTACTTTCACATTGCCGGCCTTCCATTTTAAAAAGTCGGGTCTGGAGTCCCCACGGGTGTTGTACCCGCCGCCGGGAAACGGCTCACGTCCCCGGATGAGCGAAGTGACGCGCTGGTCATCAAATTTGACATACATATAGCGGTCATCGGGATAGATAGATGCCATATTTACCTTCACAATGACATCATCGGGGCCGAGAAACTCTACTTTTCCAAAGTCTTGAATGGACTTCTCGCAAGAATATAGGGCAAATGCACCTAAAGCAAGAAATACTATTTTTTTGAAATTCTTCATAATTTTTTCTTTAATCCGTTAATAAGTTGAAGTGACAAACCAGGTGGGCTTAATCACATACTCCGGCTCTAGGGCGCCCCATCGTTCAAGCTCTGAAGCATTCCATACGTACTCCGAATTATAACGCGGCCGGACGCGGTAACAATAATCATTGTAAGTCAGCTGGCTGCCGGCCAATGGAATAAACTGCTTGAATATTTCCGTGTTATAATGATATTTTCTTAAATCACACCATTGTTCAAGACCTCCCCAGCCCCATTGCACAATGTACTTTTGTCCCATGATGTCTGCTAAGGTCAAATCGGCAGCAGAGAGGGGTATTTCTCCTCCCTTGATATAGTTATCTGCTTCAACAGAAGTGATGACTTTTTCGTTGGTGGTATTGATGTACTTATTGACGAAGTTTATGTGTGCATAAATTCCTTTGATGTATGCTTCATAGGCCTTTGCGGCATCGCCTTTGATAAATAGTGCTTCGGCCTTGACCATTTGCAGCTGCGCGTAGGTCATCAGCGGAAAATCAGCTGCGTCCCTAAAGATAAATTTGCCCACGCCGCTACTGACGTCTCCAAGGATGTTTGGAACTGTTGTGTTGGATACATTGGGATCGCCGCCGATGTAGATGCTGTCAACCGGATTGTTGATCATTAACATGCGCGAAAGACGTGGATCGGTCGATACTTTCGGGTTTTCAATGGGTTCACCGCGCAATCCTCCGGTGAGGTAGCGTACGATCGGCTTGCCTGCCCTGTTATAATAAGATGTGGTGTAAAGACCAAATCTGGAGCTTACCACATTGGCTGTTTCCGATTTATCACCGTCAAATTTAACGCCTGCATCATCGGACGGCGAATCAAATGAACGGTCCACAAAATAGGCAATGGAATCGGCATATTTTTCTTTAAAATCGGGTTTGTTGACCAGGTGAATGTACTGAAGTGCTTTTAAGCCGTAGACAAACTTTCGCCAGCGGTCCATATTTCCCCGAAATAGATTATCGCCTTTTTTTGAATTCAGGTTGGTGCTATAATCGACTGGGCTTTTTTGATCCAGATAATATAAAGCCGAGTCACACCATACACGTACTTTAGCATATACTTCGGGCTGATCATTATATTTGAAAGATAACTGCTGTGTACGCAAGGCTTCATCGAGAATAATCGGGCCGTGGTAATCGGTGAGCATCTGATAGCCCCAGGCCTTTACCGCATAGCCGATCGCGGCGTATTCATATTTTTGATTGACTATTGCATCGTTGATCATCAGCTGCAGGTTGAGTCCATGATCAAAATAGACCATACGCCACATCACACCGCCAACATCACTTTGCTGCGGGAAACCATGACGTTCCCAGATCCGGGATGATTCGTCTGTACTCGCGCCCAAGATGGTTTGATTGAATTTGTTCATCTGCCGTTGGTCATTGGCATAACCATTGGCCATCTGATAGATGATCGGAGCTAGAAGCAATTCGGCTTTGACTAGCTGCGGATTGGACGGATTTTCATTGATGTCCAGGTATTTTTTACAACTGCTCAATCCGGCAAGGACTGAAAAGATGAGTATATAAAGTTTTGTTTTCATGATATATTCCTCCTAAAATCTCAAGTTAAGACCAAAATTGAAACCTCTTGGCTTAGCCATGTTTCCGTAATCTATACCATATCCGCCGATGCCGCCAAGGCCGGCCGTATTACTATTGCTTTCCGGGTCAAGTCCTGTATAATTCGTAAAAAGAAAAAGATCGGTAGCGGTAAAAAATACACTTAATGCAGCTTGTGGCGAAATACGCTGTGTGAGATGCTTGGGAAGTGCATAGCGGAGCGTAACATCGCGCAGCCTAAATGCATAGATGTTTTTCTCGATAAACATCTGCGGTTCTATATTGGTCATATAGTAGGTTGAAGCTGAATAAGGGGTTACCGCAATACGGTTCGTTGTTGGATTGGCTGTATTTTCGAGTCCGTCCTCGAGTACCCCCTCAATCACCCGAGGGTTTTCCCGATTTAACGTCTTAACAGACTGCCCATAGGTATAGAGCCTATAATCCAGTCCATTGAGCACATCGCCACCTTTGCGCAGGTCCCATAAGAAGGTGAGGTAAAAATCTTTGTAGTTGAACTTATTGACAATGCCCAGCGTGAAGTCAGGAATACGATCTCCAATAGGATAATATTTGTCGGTGCCGGCGATGGGTAGACCGGTTTGAGGGTTTATCAAAATGTCTCCGCGATCGTTTCGCTTAAATTGTGTTCCAGTTAAGGTACCGATACTATAGCCCGGCATGACCGAAGACCTTACGCCGCTCAGTACCCAGGTGTCAGAATCATACAGTTCGGGCAATTCTTCCGCTAATGAAAGTACTTTTCCTTTGTACTGGGTAAAATTAAAGGTCATGTCCCAACTGAAATCGGTTTTTTTGATCGGGTTGACGTTGACTTGCAATTCGGTACCGTAAGTCTTGACTTCACCGCCGTTCATCATCCGTAAAACGAAGCCTGAGCCATAACTCAGTCGTGGCAGAATGATCTGCCCGGTGCTTAAACGGTTAAAATAGCTGAAATCAAATGTAAGCCGGCGCTTAAAAAAGCCAAATTCGAGTCCTGTTTCAAAATCGCGGGTTTTTTCGGCTTTCAGATCGGGATTTCCGCCATTCACACCATAGGCAAATCCACCACCTGTGGATAGCTTGGGCTCGAGATTAGATAAAGTGTAATAGCTTTTAAAGGGCGCTTTTCCCGTTGTTCCCACAGAGATGCGGTATTTTCCGTCGCTGAGCCATTGCACTTTATTTTTGAAGAAAGACAAGTCTGAAAAATTGAAGGCCAACGAAGCCGATGGATAGCCAAAATACGGATTATTGGGCATCATTCGGGAGGCTGCATCCAGTCGTCCGGTTAAATTTAGATACAGCAGGTTGTCAAGATATCCAAATCCAGCCTGTGCCAAAAATCCAACTGTCCGAAAGTTATTGGCAACAGATCTTGCCAGGCGCGTACTCGGGAATGTGTTGTTGATGCTGTAAAAGTTGGGATCGTAAAAGTCCTCGCCATACTGTGAGTTGGTGAGGGTATTATAATCTTTAAATTCAGTTCCCAAGTTTGCCCGAAAGCTGATATCACGGCCGATTTTTGTATTTGCCGTAGCCATGAATGATCCTGATAGCACACGGCCATTAACTTGATACACATTCATGGATCCGTTGCGTACATTGGTCGAAGATCCAGATCCGGAGTAGGATTGCGGATGGTAAACGCTTTGGCCCAGTGTGTTGGCGAAGTCGATGCCGATGATGCCGTTTAGACTTAGCCAGTTCGTTGCGCGATACGTCATATTGGAAGTGGCCAGAATGCGGTTTACGTCATCATTAGCGGTATTGCGGTATACATCCCAAAAGGGATTGTCGAGCTCGTTGTAAATATCTGAATTGTGGAGTACACGATTCCCTTTTTCGTCAATCCAGTCGCGAACATCATACAGCGGGTTGAAGCGCATTAGTGTAATCAAATAACCTGTATTTCCTTTTCGGGCTTTATCGTTCTGTGTATTGATATAATTGAAAGAGGTGTTGAATTCAAGCTTTTCGTTAAACTTAGCTGTTCCGTTGAGACGGGTCGAGAAGCGTTTATAGCTTGTATTTGGTACAATACCGGTATTGTTGCTGTATTCGTTGGACCAGCGGTAGGTCACTTTTTCAGAACCACCTTCAAAGGAGAGGTTATGCTTTTGGTTATACCCGGTGCGGAAAAAATTGTTGACATTGTCTTTGTAGAGGGTAGCTCCTTCAGGATATTTTGGCCCCATAGCGTAGACAGAGGTCCCAGAATACGTACCATTGGTACCCTGTGCATACACATATTGTCGCTCGGGATATTTATTTACCGTTTCAACGCGTCCAGATAAGGAATAATTGACTGTAAACTTACCGGCCTTGCCTCTTTTTGTGGTGATCAAAATAGCGCCGCCGGCACCTTGGCTCCCAAACTGAGCTGTAGCTTCGGGGCCTTTGAGAATGGTATAGGTTTCGATGTCCTCTGGATTAATATCCATGGCACGATTAGAATAATCTAGATCCCTATTGGCACCATTGCTGGCGAGATCATTTTCGTTTAATGTGGAATTGTTGATGGGGACGCCATCGACTACAATGAGTGCATTATTGTCTCCAGAGATAGAGGCAAAGCCACGCAGTACGATCTGTGCAGATGCACCCGGCATACCACTTGTACTATTGATAGAAAGACCCGGTACGCGACCTTGGAGGCCTTGGAAAAACGATTCACGCTGTGTTTCGGATACATCGGATCCGGCGACAATTGGGGTCGAATATCCCAGCGTTTTACGATCACGCTTGATACCGAATGCGGTGACAACGACTTCGTCCAATGAGGAACTGTTTTCGGATAGGCTGACGTTGAGCACTTGCTGGCCTAAAAGCGCTTTCTCGATTTGTTTATAACCGACATGTCTAAAAATTAAGGTGGCGTTTTCTTGTACGGTGATCTTGTACATTCCACTGTTGTTGGTGATGGACTGGGTGTTTTTGCCTTTTTCGAGAACTGTAACACCGCCTAATGCCGACCCATCTGTCGTAGTGACTTTACCGGTAACGATTTTTTGGGCCAGGGCGACACCATACGTACTCAGTAAACTCACTAGTATGAGCATACTTCTTTTCATAATAAAATTGTTGTTTGATTAGTTTCGTTTAATTTGTTTTGCTAATGCACCTGGTGCTTGGGCAAGGTAATACTGTGCTATTCCATAAAAAATTCATAGCGGTTAGAAATCGGTTTGTATATGTTTTAGATCAAATATAGCATAAAAGTGCAATTTTTAAAATTTTTTGACGGTTTTTTACGTTTAAAGACGAACATTATTGAATAAAACCGCATAAATATGCTTTGTCTGGACTCTTTTGATAGCTATAGCGCAGTGCTTCAATAAATTACATTGTTTTTGGTTTTTAATGGATCAAAGCTTGAGTAAGCTGTAATATTCGCCAAAAAAAATAAAAAATAGTTGTTTTTAAAATTTATGTACTATATTAGCAAAATTAAGCAAAACCGGTTTTGCTTAATCATTACGGATAACCAATTTAAAAATAACATGCCTCATACCGAAAATATAATTTTATGTGTCGATTTGGGTGGTACCCATTGTTCTGCTGGTCTTGTATTTGAGCCTTCTGCACGTGTCATGGACGGATCCTACTTTCGCGGAAATGTAAATAGCAACGCAGAAAGAGGACAGATTTTGTCAGAAATAAAACAAACCATCGACAAAACCCTAAGTTCAACCACGCTCCTGCCATCCGAAATTCTCATCTCTTGCCCTGGTCCGTTCGATTACGAAAATGGTATATCCCTAATGGACGGAATGAACAAATATCAGTCGTTACTAAACGTTAATCTAAAAGCATTTTTTGCGCATATCACTGGAATTGATCTAAGTTCGATCCACTTTTATAACGACGCTGCAGCATTTCTGTTGGGGGAGGTTGTCGACAAAAAAATGGAAAATAAGCGCATTATAGGCTTGACCTTAGGAACAGGATTAGGCTCTTCGTTATACGAGGATGGAAAGATTGTAGATCTCAATTTAGGATCGGCGCCTTACCTTAATGGTATCGTGGAAGATGTGATCTCAACCCGGGGCATTCTATCCCATTTAAAAAAAGTCTTCGGATCGGTACCCGCAAACAATATAAAGGATTTAGTACAACAGGATCATTTGGAGATTTATAGAAAGGAAGCTTTTGACTTCTTAAGCAACGAACTGATTACTTTCATTAAAGAATATATTGGTCCATTAACTCCAGATACAATTATCATTGGTGGCAGTATTGCCAAAGCTCACGCTCACTTTTTTGATAAACTGGCGTCCTCTCTTGACATGAAATTAGCTCTTGCGTCATTTGATGAACGCAACTTATTTCTAGGATTAACCCTTAAGACATTTAGTATATGAAGCCTATTTGGAAATTTACATTAATCGCATCCTTAGGAGGTTTTTTGTTTGGTTTCGAAACAGCCGTCATCTCGGGCGCGGAACAAATCATACAAAAACTATGGAACCTGGATGCTGTCCGCCACGGTCTTACTGTGTCCATCTCCTTGATCGGAACTATTATAGGAGCTATTATCGCCGGGCGTATGGCCGACAGGTATGGGCGTAAACCCGTGCTTTATTTTGTTGCCTCTTTATATTTACTCTCGGCGTTGGGCTGCGCCGTAGCTTCTCTTTGGGAATTTTTCCTGCTGTTCCGCCTGCTGGGCGGGCTTGCTGTTGGGATTAGTTCTGTGGTCGGACCGGTTTATACCTCTGAAATTGCTCCTGCAAAAGACCGGGGTAAACTTACAGGAACATTTCAGATTATGATCGTGCTCGGCATTTTTACGGCCTATCTGACAAACTTTCTCTTTATGAACGTAAACTCAGAAGGCTGGAGATACATGCTTGGCATCATGGCCGTTCCCGCCCTATTGTTTGTGCTTTTATTGAATTTCATTCCCGAAAGCCCCAGATGGTTGTTGCAACGGGGACAGATTGACAAAGCGCATGCGAGTTATTTGAGACTAGATATAAAAGCTGAGATGCTGGGCAATCAGTCTCAGACACCGGCTAAAAATGTCAAACTTTTTCAAAAAAGGTATGCCAGACCGATACTCTTCGCTGTTTTGCTTGCCTTCTTCAATCAAATGACAGGAATCAATGCAATTCTATATTATGCACCACGGATTTTTGAAATGGCTGGATTTAATGCAGAATTAGCCTACCTTCAGCCTATTTTTATCGGTGGTACCAACTTGCTCTTCACCTTGTTGGGCATGAGCATCATCGATCGTTTTGGGCGGAAAAAACTGCTGTTGACAGGTGCCATAGGTATGTTCTTATTTCTTTTATTGGCCGCGTTTGGCCTAAAAGGCGTAAACGCACAATTTTTACTTTTCTACATTATGGGATTTATCGCATCTTTTGCCTTATCCCAAGGTGCTGTGATTTGGGTTTTTTTGGCCGAGATTTTTCCGAACGAAGTTCGCGCTCAAGGCTCTTCCTTAGGAAGCACGACCCATTGGCTATTTGCTGCAATCATATCTTGGGTATTTCCCATTATCGTAGAGGGCAGTACGCTGGGCGGTTATTATGTTTTCCTATTCTACGCACTCATGGTCATCCTGTCTTTCGTGTTTATTCTGTTTATGCCCGAAACGAAAGGTAAGGTATTAGAGGAAATAAACTAAGATTACCTATATTAAATAATTGTTAATTTCTTCCAAATAAAAGATATTGATCTATAAACTTCTTAGTTTCGCGTTGCAAAACCGGTTTTCTAAATCAAATTGGCTATTAAATGATCTATAATAAATTTCGACAAGAATATAAATTAAAAAGTTAAAGCATATGAAACATAAAACACATTTAGTAACGTCGCTGTCTATAATGGCTACTTTGATAACTATTTGGAGCTGTAGCGTGCAAAAACAACAAGCACATTCCGGTCCAAATTGGGTAATGGGCGGTTTCGTTCGTCCAGCAGGTGTAAACCCTGTAATCGAGCCGGACAGCACCACAACATTTTTGGATCCCATGACTGGAAAACTCGTACAGTGGGAGAATAATGACACCTTCAATCCTGCCGCCGTTGTTAAAGGTGATAGTATTTATGTGCTGTATCGGGCTGAAGATAGGACAGGTGTGAAAATCGGACATCGAACTTCCCGCCTAGGGCTAGCCGCGAGTGCTGATGGGACACATTTTGACCGCCAGCATACGCCTGTGTTTTATCCTGGAAATGACAATCAACGTGAATTTGAATGGCCTGGTGGCACCGAGGATCCGCGCATAGCAGAAGCTGAAGATGGTACCTATGTGATGTTTTATACGCAATGGAATCGAAAAGTACCTCGCTTGGGGGTAGCTACCTCAAAAGATCTTAAAAACTGGACAAAATATGGACCTATTTTTAAAAAATCGAACATCCTTCCTGACCTAGTCAACAGATCGCATAAATCGGCATCGATTGTCACTAAACTGGAACATGGTAAGCAGATAATTACTAAAGTAAACGGTAAATATTGGATGTATTGGGGCGAGCACGGTGTATATGGTGCTACTTCGGATAATTTACTTGACTGGGAACCGGTTGTAGATGAGAAAGGTGAACTCAAAGCGTTCATTTCACCGCGAGCGGGTTATTTTGACAGCTCATTAACAGAATGTGGCCCGCCCGCCATCCTGACAGATAAAGGAATTCTACTATTGTATAACGGCAAAAACCATCCCGAAAAAGGAGATAAGCGGTTTAATAAAGGTACTTATTCAGCGGGGCAGGTCCTCTTCGATAGCAAAGACCCGGGAAAAGTATTAGCAAGGATGGACGTACCTTTTCTGCGGCCAATGGAAGCTTTTGAAAAAAGCGGTCAATACGTAGACGGGACAGTGTTTATCGAAGGCCTCGTTTATTTTAAGCAGAAATGGTTTCTCTATTATGGCTGTGCTGATTCAAAGGTAGGAGTAGCCATTTTTGATCCCAATAAGCCAGCTGCTTTAGATCCGCTGCCTAATTAGAAATAAGTTTAACTATATGGCCATATTGAAGAACGTCTACGTTTTTTAATTAAAAAATAATAACCAAAATAAATTTTATAGAATGATACAGCGTGATTTGAATGCGCCCTACAAAAAAGCTTTAAAAGTGAGTTTGCTAGGGCTCGCACTAATGACATCCGCGGCTTACGGGCATGAGCGATGGGACAATAATCCTATACGCATGGTCATAGCCAAAGCGCCCATCCAGATAACTGGACAAGTAATGGATGCTGCCAGCAATCCCATCGCTGGGGCGACTGTGAAAGTAAAGCGCACACCGTCTATCGGAACCAGTACGGACGGCACTGGAAGGTTTTCCATTACAACAGAACCTAATGAAACGCTATTGATCTCTGCCACTGGCTATAAAAGCCAGGAAATCATGCTGGGGGGCAGAACGAGCTTATCCATTATTTTACAGGATAGCGTGGCAATGATGAACGAGGTGGTTGTGGTGGGATACGGGGTCCAGAAGCGTGCTTCGGTAACAGGTTCAGTTGCATCCATACAGGCTGAAGAGCTGATTAAGGTAAAGACGCCAAACGTCACAAATATGCTGGCAGGTCGATTGCCCGGGATCCGTGCGGTACAACGCAGCGGTGCTCCGGGGGATGATGGTGCTTCGGTCGATATCCGCGGGTATGGCAGTATGCTCGTTATTGTAGATGGGGTACAAAGGGATTTTGCACAGGTAGATCCTAATGATATTGAATCTATATCTATCTTAAAGGATGCTGCCGCCGCAGTATACGGATTTAAAGGCTCAAATGGCGTTTTATTGGTGACGACAAAAAAAGGAAGCAATTCAAAGACTAAAGTAGAATATAATGGCTATTATGGACTGCAACAGGTAACACGATACCCCCGCATGATGAATGCCTACGAATATGCATCCTTGTACAATGAAGCGATTTATAACTCCAATCCATACACGGGGGTGCCCGCTTATAGCCAGGAACAGCTCGATAGTTACAAAAATGGAACGCAAGGGACTGACTGGTGGAGTTCCTTGGTGCGTGACAATGCTCCACAGAGCTCACACAACGTCAGCATCTATGGCGGAAATGATAAGGTCAAATATTATAATTCTGTTGGCTATGTTGATCAAGGGGGGATTTTGAAATCAGATGACTGGAACTTTAAACGGTATAATCTACGTTCCAATATAGATCTGAATCTTACATCAAATTTCACGGTCGGATTTAAATTGACAGGTCGTTTACAGGACCGTGAAAAACCCTATGGAGGTGATGATCTTTTTACGCAGGCACAGATGGCTATCCCGATTTATTCCATTTATGCCAACAATAATCCCAGTTACTGGCAGGCTATCGGAAATATGGCTAACCCTATACATAGCTCTTATATCGAAAATAGCGGATATGAGTCGCGGTTGAGAAGGGAGTTCAATGGGTCCGTGGATCTAAATTGGAAGCTACCGTGGGTAGCTGGACTTTCTTTGCGCGCTATGGTCGCTTATGACTATAAGAACAGCGAATGGAAAACATGGCAAAAGGCGTTGAGCGATTATCAGTATAATCAGGCGAACGATCAATATACCGAAGTTGCTTTACGAAAAAAGGCAAGTCTGGAGTCCAAGATGGAAAATCTGTATATGCCTACACAGCAGTATTCGATCAATTACAACCGTGTATTTGGACAAAAACATGATGTCAGCGGCTTACTGTTATGGGAAGCTTATCATGACCGTTTGACCGATATATTAGGTTTTAGGGAATCATCCATCGGTATCATCGACGACATCAGTAAAGGGGATACCGAGAATCAGAATGCAAGCGGCAAAAGTGTAGAAACGGCTCACGCAGGTTTAGTGGGACGGTTCAACTACGCTTTTGACCGAAAATATCTGCTTGAACTGAATTTCCGCTATGATGGATCTTACAAATTTCAGCGCGACCGCAGATGGGGGTTCTTCCCGGGAGTGTCAGCGGGCTGGCGGATTTCGGAAGAGAAATTTTTCAAAGACAACTTACCCCACTTTGATAATGTCAAAATCAGAGGTTCATATGCCAAAGTGGGAGATGAGGGGGATTTTTCGGCATTCCAATACCTCGATGGATATGTGTATGGGGGAAGTTATGTGCTGGGCACAGGAGGCTTGTCTTCTGGGTTGAGAAGCAGTGGAATGGCCAATCCTTGGCTGACATGGTACGAGTCTAATATCATGAATCTAGGCTTTGAGGCTTCCTTTAAAAACGGATTGATCAATACGGAGTTCGACTGGTTTAGACGCGAACGCTCTGGCCTTCCGGCGACAAGGCAAGGTACTTTCCCGACGACATTCGGCGAGTCAATGCCGCAAGAGAATTTAAATTCTGATATCAATACTGGTTTTGAATGGACGGTAGGCCATAAAAATAAAATTGCTGATTTTGCTTATAATGTTTCGGCCAATTTTTCCGTTACACGCATTCGATATGGCTATGTTGAACGTGCAGCATCAACCAACCTTTACAATGACTGGCAGAACAATAACAATGACAGGAATAAGGATATCCGATGGGGGAAGACGGTCGTTGGGCAATTTTCATCTTATGAAGATATTTTAAACTCACCTGTGCAGGATAATAATGGAAATCGATCCCTGCTTCCTGGAGATTTAAAATTCAAAGATGTGAATGGCGATGGTATCATCGACGGGAACGATGTGGAACCGATAGGCCATGGTGCAACACCAAGAATGTATTATGGACTAAACCTGGGAGCAAACTATAAAGGATTTGATATGACCTTATTCTTTCAGGGTGCTGCAGGTCATGATATTTACATCAGCGGAGATATCCTTGATCCGTTTATTCAACAGGGGCTCGGCAATGGATTTGCATTTATGACAGACAGATGGCATCGGGCAGATCCTGCCGATCCGAATAGTGAATGGATTGCTGGCACGATGCCCGCCGCCCGGGTAACTGGCCAGGTGGATAACCGGTCTGATAACTCATGGTCTTTACATAAAGCGGATTATCTACGGTTAAAAACATTGGAAGTAGGGTATTCTCTTCCAAAAAAATGGATAGAGTCTTTAAAGATTGACCGATGCAGAGTCTATTTTAATGCCAATAACCTGCTGACTTTCACGGGGAGTGATGCGTTATTGAAAAATATAGATCCTGAAAGCAATCAAAGCCGATTGCGCTATTATCCACAATTGAAAACGTTCAATTTTGGTATTAATATAGTTTTATAAAACCCTATACTATGAAAATGAAATATTTCAGTCCACTTCTTCTGAGTTGTGCATTTACACTGAGTTTATATAGTTGTAACGATTACCTGGACCGGGAGCTCACCAGTGGAATTATCACCTCTGATCTCATCTGGAAAAGTCCGCAGGCGATACAGTCTGTATTGGTCACCATGTACGATGAAGGATTAAGATTAGATGAATTTGACGATTGGTTTACCGGGAAATCCAATCTGCTTAATTTGACCTCCTTGTCGGATGAAGCCACAGGAGCTTATCAAAAAGATTATGCATTTAGCAATGCCAATTCGATATATACGTATAGTGATTATGTATTTGAAGATCCGTTTGCGACTAGATATGTGCAGATACGGCGTACCAACGACTTTTTGAAGAAACTGAGCGAGAATACAGTCTTGAGCGACGAGGAGAAGCGCCTAGTCGATGCCGAGGCACGGTGGATACGAGCGATGCAATATTTTGGTTTGGTTAAACGCTATGGTGGTGTCCCCTTGCTAACGACACCACAAGAATATGTGCCCGGCGATTTTTCGGCATTACAGGTTCCAAGAAATAAAGAATCGGAAGTTTACGATTTTATTATCAGTGAATGCAAGGCGATCAGCGACATACTTCCGGTATCGCGATCTGCAGAAAGTAAATATAGAGCCTCCAAAGGTGCAGCTCTTGCCTTATGGTCCCGTGCTTCGCTGTATGCTGGCTCGATCGCTAAATATGGTTCAAATGCAAATTTAAGTGGCGAGGCTGTAACGCGAGGATATGTGGGTATAGCAGCCAATGAGGCAACACGTTATTTTACGGAATCTTATAATGCTTCAAAAGCATTGCTGGAGGCCGGCACTTACAGCCTTTATAACAAAAATTCCGACAGAGCAGAGAACTTCTATGAACTGTTTTCCAAAAGTGTAAATGGGAATAACGGGGAATATATCTTTCAGAAAACATTCAATGTTTCAGCGGGAAAAGGTCACATGTGGGATAAGATGAATGCTCCTTTTTCCTATCGTGGTGACGGGTGGGGATGCGGTGTAACACCTACGCTCGAAATGGTCGAAGCATTTGAATACAGTGATGGTAGTGCCGGTAAATTAGCCTTAAAAAATACGGATGGGACACCTCGTAGTTTTGATAGTCCCTACGATCTTTTTGTCGGGAAAGACCCGCGATTGTTTGCTTCCATCTACGTCCCCGGAGCTCCTTTAAAGGGCAGTAAGGTCGAATGGATACGGGGGGTAATTAACGGACAGAACGGCTCGGGACAAAAATATCAGGCGCAGAATCAGCCGGACAAAGATAATGTGGCTACAATTGATGGTGTGAGGTACAATACTTCGGGTAAAGACGGTGGTGCAGACGTTGGGGATGCGTCAAAAACGGGGTTTTATATGCGTAAGTTTTTTGATGAAACTCTCACGGATATGACAAATATTGATGCTAAGCGCTCGGAGACACCTTGGGTGGTATTTCGTCTTGGTGAGATATACCTCAATTTTGCTGAGGCCTGCGTGGAGCTTGGTGGCAAAGATGCAGAAGCTCTTCAGGCTGTAAATAACATTCGTGCACGCGCCGGAATTCAACCTCTTGCAACGATATCCACTGCTAAAGTAAGACAAGAACGTAAGGTCGAACTTGCTTTTGAAAAGCTCCGTTTCTGGGACCTCAAGCGGTGGCGCGTGGCTCATCTGGATGAATCCCAGGGAGGACTTACTAACTATAGGGGTACAGCGTTATATCCTTGGTACAATGTCAAAAGTAAGAAGTATACTTTTGAAACTGGAGTTCCTCCAAAACAAAAGAGATTATTTCTGGAAAGAAACTACTATATCCGCATCAGTCCTACGGACTTGAGCACAAATCCGCAGCTGATTCAGAATCCGGGCTACGGTAATTAATTTAGATGTATACAATTATGATAAGTATGAAGAATATTTTTTTTATGCTCGGTGTTATGCTTATTGCTGTTATGAACAGTTGTGAAAATGAGATCGATAATATGGAGGCTCCGAATGGCGGACTGCACGGTACCATATATGACATGGAAACTAACAAGCCTATTCCGCTGCCTGTGGAGGGATCGGGCGGCGTGCTCGTTTCTTTATTTGAAATAGGCACAAAGGCGACTGCTTCTGTCGATTTCAGGGCGAATGCAGATGGATCTTATACCAATAATAAAGTGTTTAATGGGAAGTACAGGGTTTCCGTAAATGGCCCTTTTATAGGGGTTTGTGAAGGTTATACCAAGGTCAATGGTGAGACGCAGTTCGATTTGAAGGCAACTCCTTTTTCCCGTATTACGGCTTCGGCTACTATTTCCGAAAGAAACCGGGTCGAAATAGCATTTAAGGTTGATAAGGCGGACGACTCCTTTACGTTTACCAACGTATCTGTTATGTGGAACTATACGCCGCGGGTAGATGAAAATAATGCTAATTATGTCACAAAGATTGCTAAAGGCAAAATAGATGAAGGTACGCATATTTTTGAACTGGCCAATGATAAACAGTTTGTCGAAAACTTTTACAAGATCAAGGCAAATGGCAACAAAATCTACGTCAGGGTAAGTGCGACTGTAAACGGAGTCGTCAATTATAGTGATACCATAGAATTGATAGCAAATGACTGATCACATAGCACGCAAAGTGAAAACTAAAAACGAGTCACTGATGAAAAAAATCATAACATTAAGTATAATAGGTTTTTTATTGGTATCATGCAGTAAAAATGAAACCAAGGTTGAAGAGCTGCCTGTAACTGGTGTATCTGTCAAAACCATGACTTATAACATCTATTCAGCGCAAAAAAAGGGCATAGAGGCTATTGCCGAAGTGATCAAGAAAAATGATCCCGAACTGGTGGGACTGCAGGAGGTGGAGGTAAACTCCATCAATATGAATTTTGATACGGGTAAGCGGCTTTCGGAGCTCACGGGCATGCCTTATTATTATTTTGTTAAGGCGCGCGACCTAGTGAAAGGAGAATACGGAAATTTAATCTTATCTAAATTTCCGCTTAAAGAGACGAAAACGTATTTATTAGATGTTGTAACTTCGGAAGCAAATGCATACATCAGGGCGCTCGGAACTGTTAAGGTGACCAAAGAAAATAAGGACTTTTGTTTCGCCGTAACCCATTTGGACCATTTGGCCGATAATGCAAATCGACTCCATCAAATAGATCTTATCCACCAATATACCAAAGACCTTACGTTACCAATTATCTTGTCTGCAGATTTAAATGCCAAACCGACAGAAGAGGGCTATAAAGTTTTGACCAAATGGTTTACACCTGGCTGCCTCAATGGATATTGTGGTTTTACGGCTGGGACACCTAAACCGGATGGAACTATAGATTATCTGATGTATGCGCCCACAGATGCGATAATCGCAGAAACTTATGATGTTGATTACAGTTCTTATTCGCAGTCTGATCATTTTCCGGTCATTGCTAACTTTTTGATCAAAAATCCATAAAAATTTTACCTAATAAACCATGACAACAATGTGTTTTTCTAAACGATCAGGTTCCAGATCCCTCCGCTTTGCAGCATTGATGGCACTCGCCCTGGGCATTTTGAGCTGTAATAAAGATCAAGGCAGCGACATGTCTTACCCTGATAAAACTGATGCGGTCCAAATTACGCAGTATACGCCGATCTCTGGAGGATCTGCAACTGAAATAGCGTTGTACGGAAGTAACTTTGAAACAGATCTAACAAAAATAAAAGTTACCGTCAATGATAAGGAGGCTACCGTATTGAGTTCCAATGGAAGGATTATTACGGCACGTATTCCACAGAATGCCGGTTCCGGCAGCGTGAAACTTGCTATAAATGGTCAAAATTATACCTACAAGCAAAATTTTGAATATGGTTACCAAACCGTCGTTTACACGTATTTGGGAAGTACCAAGGATGATGTAGATGGAGACTATGCCCAGGCTAAACTGTCGGGACCACGCTATTTGAAATGGAGCAAAGATAATGCCCTTTATTTTGTCGAAGAAGGGGCGAGTAGCCGCGATAATTTTGCTGCGCTCCGAGTTGCGGAAAATAATAAAGTAACCACATTGCTTAAGGCTTTTGAAAGCCCTTTATTCGAACGTCTCCGGGCTTTTGACTTTTCAATGGATCAGAGTACATTATTTCTTACTAATGACAATAACGCAAATGGCTCCATGGGGCTGGGCAAAATGACAAAATCTTCAGGTAAGTACAACAATTTGACGGCTGTGTCCGCGCAAGGAGGATTGACCGCTGTAGCAACGAACCCAGTGACAGATGAGGTATTTGTGGGGGTGTATTCTGGCGGAAAGATCTGTCGATTAAAATCCGATGGGAGCCTGGAGGGCCTGTTTGCTATCAATTCAAAAAATGTGAATGTCATGGATATTATTTTCTCTAAAGATGGTCAAACCATGTTTATTTCTGGCGCTTACAATGCACACAGTATATACCGCGTACCTTACGATATTACAAGCAAAACGTTTGGGACTGTGCAAGTCCTTGCAGGGCCAAATGCCAATGTTACAGGGAATGCAGAGGGGGATGGTGCATCTGCCCGATTTAATACGCCTGCACAGATGGACCTCGATACTGGTGGAAATCTCTATGTTGCCGATCGTAAAAACCATTGCATACGGAAAATTACTGCTGATGGTACTGTGACCACCTATGCAGGTATTGCTGGCACAAACGGCCTCCAGAATGGAAATGCTTTATCAGCAAAATTTTATGAGCCCGAAGGTCTGCAGTTTGGCCCCGATGGAGCATTGTACGTCGCTGATACGTGGAATCACGTTATCCGAAAGATCGTTGTCGAATAACTATAATATAATTTAACTCATTCTTACTTACATTAAAGAATAGGATCATTATGATGGCTTTCTCTAAAGCAAGAAATTTAAACTTGCGCCCCCTTCTGTGTGTTTTAGTAACCGTTCTTCTGTTATCAGTTCGCACGAACGAAGCATCCGCCCAAAAATTGAATAGTAAAGTTGAGATCAAAACGATGACCTACAACATCTATAGTGCTCGAAAAATGGGTATTGAAGCTATTGCAGCGGTAATCAGAAAGGTCAATCCCGATGTAGTATCTCTACAAGAAGTAGAGCGCAATACCGATTTAAATCCGATGGATTTTTCAAAGGAAATAGCGGCGCTGACGGGTATGAAATATTATTTTTTTGCACATGCGCTCACCCTGAAAAAAGGTGACTATGGCAATGTTATCCTTTCAAAATATCCGCTTTTGCAAACAAAGTCCATTCATTTGAGCGTTGCTAATGATGGGGATGATATACGATCCTTTGGCTATGCGTTGCTGGAAAAGCAAGGTAAACAATTTTATTTTGCGACAACCCATCTGGGCTACAAAAAGGACGATGCCACCCGTTTAAAACAGATTGCTGAGATCTTGGCAGAAATCAAAAATTTAAAGAAGCCGATCATTTTGGGTGCAGATCTGAATTCACGGCCGAACTCGCAGACTATGCCAGCGCTGCAGAAGTGGTTTACCCTTCCCTGTCAGATCTCGGATTGCGAATGGACGGTACCGGCGCCAAAACCTACTTACACCTGTGATTGGTTAATATATGCCCCACAGCACGCTTTTGAAGTTAAGGATTATGCAGTTCAATTTTGGGCGGACAAAGAATCCGATCATTTTCCAGTTGTAGGAACATTTTATATGAAATAGTCTGAATAATTGAATGTAGTTATTAGAACATTTTAAAATAAAAATTATGAGAAAATTAATTTATGGACTACAGTTGCCACTTATATTGAGCTTTGTCTTTGCCGCTTGTTCCAAAGATCTGGTAAGTTCTTCGGCTACTGACGAAGAACTATCCCTACCAACCGCAATTATGGCGGAAAGGGAGTTTTCTTACCGAAAGGAAGCTATAATCTGGCAGATCTGAATGCCAAAGGTATTGAAAATGATTGGGCATCCTCCGCGAGAGTTCCAAATGGCCTTAGCTTGACGCTCTATGAACACCAAAATTTCTCTGGAACCAACTGGGTGCTGACGACGGATACTCCGCTGTTTTCACAATTAACTCCAACGGCCAACGATAAGGCGTCTTCAATGAAAGTTGAATAACTGGTTGTATTTTTTTGTATAATCTCCTGTCGATTAGTTTTTTAGGCTGGTCGGGAGGAGATTGATTTTTCTTTCCGATGACTTTCTTGTCTTTATCACTGAGGGCAACACGACATGACTACTATTATTCCTTGGTGCCTTTTCTATCTGCTTGAGCAATAATTTTATAATGTTGTTACTTAGTTCTTCCAATGGCTGGCGTATGGCGGTGATCGTTGGAGAGATCAGGTTAAATGCCTCATGATCGTCAAAGGACACAATTCCGAAATCCACTTTCCTATTAGCCGTTAGTTTATTTATCGCGGCCAACCCTGCAAGACAAAGATAATTGGTTCCAAAGATGATAGCGTCCAATTCCAGGTTTTTTTCAAGAAAATCTTTAATGAGTTGCTGTTTGACTGGTTTTTTTGATTCAAAGGGTACAAAGGCAACTTTAGGGTCAATAGCTAATTTTTCCATGGCCTCTTTATAACCTAATAATCGGTCATGCATTTGGCTTTGTGTAGATTCGAGTGTAACGAATCCAATCTGACGAAAACCATTATCATAAAGATGCATACAAGCTTCAATCATTGCTCCCTTGTTGTTGGTTCCGACGAAATCTACACCTTCGACGGGATCCCGGTCAAATAGAACAATTGGGATATGCTCATCCACCATTTCTTTAACTAGATCTTCTATTCCTTTGGTTGGTGCAATAATATAGCCATCCAGTTGGCTCCGTCTGAAAAAGTTTATAATCTCTACAGCTGTATTGGTGTCACCAAGGGTGCTACTATACATTATTCTATAACCCTTCGTTTTGGCTAGATTTTCGATCATAAGTGCTATTGGTCCAAAGAATGAGTCCGAAATATCTTCAACAATAAGTCCGATACTGTTGCTTCGGCCTGTTGCGAGGCTTTGCGCTAAGTGATGCGGGTAAAAACGAACCTCCCTAACATAGTCCAGTACCTTAGTCTGTAATTCTTTACTGATACGTCTTTCATCAGCTTTTCCGTTAATGATCAGTGATACTGTTGACTTTGCTATTTTTAAGTGTTTCGCAATGTCATTTATTGAGATTTTTTTATTTTCCATACCTTCTAAAGCTTAAAAATATAGATTTTTATTCACTTGTATCCATTATCGTTCAAAACTATAGAATTTACAGGCCTTTCCGGCCACAATAAGGACGATACGAACAGTAGCCCTGTATATTGGCTTGAACTATTTCGGTACATAAAGCATTTTATCTGAATAAAGTAAGCCCTGCTCTTTCTGGGAGCAGGGCTTACTACGTAGTAGATGTAGGTCGATTATATTAATTTGCTGTTCATGCAACTGCGGCAAATTTGTCTAGATTGACGACCGCTTAGTCAACCGATCTTTCTCAAAATAAAACAAACGTTAGGCCTTCATAGCGGTTATCTTTAAATAGGAAAATAAATCGTGAACACAAAGAAAGAACAGCATGATGAACGAAACATTAATTCAACTTTCACAGAAGTGGCCCGCCTGGCTCTGGAATATTGCATTAATCCTCTTTTCATTTTTGATCGGTATCCTGATTAAACTCATATTTATTCCTCTACTACGGCGTCAGGCCATCCAACAGGAATCCTACTCCCTTTTCCGTTCCTTTATTAGGCGTTTTAATCGTGTACTAAGTGTGTTTATCCCATTAATTGTTTTCAATAGTTTACTGCCGTTTACTCAATTTAACGAAAGGACATTTCGTGCGGTGAGCAAAATCAACGAACTTTTGCTCGTCAGTTTCTTTGCGGTTGCGCTGATACAGGGTATTAAGGTTTTTGAAGATTATCTCTATCATCGTTTTGATATTAACAAGGAGAATAACCTGCGCGAACGTAAGATCAGGACGCAAATCATCTTTATCAGAAAAGTAGTGGTTACCCTAATCATTGTGATTTCACTGGCGATTATCCTATTAAGCTTTGATAGTATGCAGAAGATCGGCGCCGGCTTGCTCACAGGCGTGGGGGTTGGTGGAATTATCATCGGTTTTGCTGCACAGAAGTCCTTGGGAAATCTCCTCGCTGGCTTTCAGATCGCTTTTACACAACCTATACGTATGGATGACGTACTGGTAGTCGAAGGGGAATGGGGCCGTGTGGAGGAAATCAATCTAACTTACGTAGTGGTCAATATATGGGACAAACGCCGTTTGGTACTGCCCATCACTTATTTTATTGAAAAGCCGTTCCAAAATTGGACGCGCACGACTTCTGAAATATTGGGAACCGTATTTATCTATACAGATTTTACCGTACCTGTTCAGCTATTGCGTGAGAAATTGACAGCCTTACTTACCGGACACCCCCTTTGGGACGGTAAAGTCAATGTGCTTCAGGTAACTGACTTTAAAGAGCGTACCATGGAGATCCGCTGCCTGATGAGCTGCCGCAATTCGGGGCAAGCTTTTGACCTGCGTTGTTTTATCCGCGAGGAGATGATAGCGTATATCCACACGAACTTCCCGAATGCGCTAGCCAGGACAAGGGTGGATTATCAGGAGAGTTTGCAAAAGGAAATATAATAGCTGAGGAGCGCTTGATCAATGATGGTCTGTTGAAAAATAATAGAGGCAGGTGATGGATGATCTATAAATGTGTTTTAAATGCTCTACTCATTAGTTCTTTTTCTGCTCTTGATATGCCAATCTTATCTGCAACATTTTCCCATTGATTTACGCTTTCCAGTACTTCACCTATTATACGATTCATTTGAGTTGTATTAAGTCTAAAAAATTCCCCCACACTTATCGCCAGGGCAAAATCTAGGGCGTTATTTTCCATATCGATATTCAATGATAAACCATTTTTTTCAATTGAGGGGTTTAAATCATACGCTGGAGATAAAATCCAGCCTTCATCTGTTAAAATGAAACCGTGGTTTCGTAGGTGATCGTCGGTATTGGATATCGCAATATTGAAAACAATCCTTCTCCATAACTGTTGCAAATTCTCTTCGATCATTGTTCCATGTGTTTGTATAAATTCAGCAATCTCCAGGTAGCTCGCAGGATTGTCACGAATTGTATCTTCGTTATTGCCGGTCATAGTCATTGCCGAAGCAAAATGGATACGATCTTTTTTTTCACGGTCGAATCGTTTAGTAAAAAAGGTATGATAATTTCCAGCTATTCTTTCCATTTTGGATGGAGCCATTTTTATACCTGCTCCAATGGCAAGTTGGTATGACAAAAACTCCCATGCACCTTTGTTAAAAATATCATTTTTAGAGGGGAATTTGGCAATCCACAGTTCATTATTATCATCTAAAATATTAGCCTTAGGTCTGGCTCCTCCTAATGAAGATCCGGGAGCCATTAATATCGTCAGCCATTCCTTTATGTCGTTGCTTTCGTCATTTTCCAGCCCATCAGCAGCGTGCTGCAGCTCTCTGACCGATGACCAGGGAGGAGTTGGCTTTTGATTATTATCATCTAAAAAAGGGCCATCTTTACTCGTTTTAAAGCGTAATGCTCCCATACGGCTCTCGTCATAAACTCCCAACAAATAATCGATATCATATAAGATGGGCGTCTTTTCGTTCCGCTCTTTCGCCAACTGAGCCTCACGTCTTTTCATTAGTGTTCGCCCCCAAGTGTCGGGCATACTGTCTAGAAATATACCGAAGTTTCCTTTGTCGCTAGCATATTGTGTCCCTGAAAAAAACTGTATTTCAGGGTCTAAGATTTGAAGTTGTTCCGATTTCAACCATAGCTTATCGTACTCAAAACTGAATGCCTTTTTGCCTTTAGCAAAGTGTGCTGAAAGTGTCCCTATAAATTTAGGCTCTCTCATCCCTTTCCAGTGCGCATATACGTATATATCAAATTTGTTATGTGCCATTGCTTGCTACTTTAATAATTCGAGATCTTGTAATTTTCTTCCTAAATCATCGTCCGCTGCTAATTGCAATACATCATTTTGTAACCCCAGTACCCGCAGCACATTTAAATATGCGCCAAATGCGACGCTTGTATCTCCTTTTTCAATAAGGTATAAGGTTGAACGCGCAATTCCAGCTCGCTCTGCAACTTGAATAGTTGTTAATTTACGACGCTTTCTTGCTAACTTAATATTTTCGCCTACTTGTTCCATAAGTTTGGCTAACTTAGGGAAAATGATTTGTTTCTTAGAGCTCATATATTATTTTTGTTCGCTATTATAAACAAAAGTAGTTAAAATGATTGAAATAGCAATCATTTTTTATTTTTAGCTTTGTTTTATCTAAGCTGTTATATTCGGGAACAAATGATAGCGTATATCCACACGAACTTCCCGAATGCGCTAGCCAGGACAAGGGTGGATTATCAGGAGAGTTTGCAAAAGGGGCTATAATAGCTAAGTAGCGATCGAGAAATGATAATCTGTTGAAAAATAAGTGTAATTTATTTAAGTTTGTTTAAAATGTTAGCGTTAGCGATATGCTGATTTTCTATGTTATATTCTCCAGTATATTGATTTTACTGAGTGTGTTACCTTTTTTTCAAAGCCAGCATTGGATCTTTCGGGTAGCTGAATTTGTGAAGCTGCAACTGCTGGTGTTTCAGGTGCCGGCTTTGGCAATGGGGTTTTATCTCGTGGGGAAAGATTCGTGGATATGGTGGTTGCAGGGGATACAGCTGGCGCTGATTGTATACCACGCCTATATATTGATACGTTACACCAAATTTTGGCGTCGCGAAAAATATGAAAAGGGCAAGGATGCATCTAATAGTATCAAAGTGATCTCCTGTAATGTGCTGCAATTCAATACGGCTTATGATCGCTTTATTGACCTGATTCAGAAAGAAAAGCCACATATCTTTTTGACCATGGAAAGTGATGCTGCTTGGGAAAAAGCACTACGTATATTGGAAAGCGATTACCCCAATTTTGAGAAGGTGACCCTGGACAATACCTACGGTATGCATTTTTATACCAATCTGAAGGTTAACAAATGTCAAGTGCATTATTTTGTAGCAGATGATATTCCCAGTATTGAAGCAGAACTGGAAACAGCCGATGGGCATCGTTTTATCTTTTTTGCTGTTCATCCACCACCACCAAGTCCGACAGAAGAAGAAAACTCCAAAGAAAGGGATGGTGATCTGCTCAGTGTGGCCAAGCGGGTACGCGATTATAAAATGCCAGTCGTTGTCACAGGAGACTTTAACAATGTGGCCTGGGCCAAATCTTCGCTCTTGTTCAAAAAAACCAGCAAATTGATTGATGCACGCATCGGGCGAGGTATTCTTTCCACCTTTCATGCCAATTATTGGTTTTTCAGAGTGCCTTTGGACCTGCTGTTTCATAGTCCGACCGTATTTATTGACAAATTGTTTATTTATCCTTCTGTTGGGTCCGATCATTTTCCCATGGGCTGTACCTTTTTTATCGACCGCTATTCCGAAGAGCAGGCGGAAGATATTGAGCATTTGGAGGAAGGTGACATGGCCGAAGTCAATGAAATGATTGCTGAGGGTAAAGAGGAAGTAAGTGATAATCGGTGTTAACGGTTAATCGTGCCAACATTTTGCGCTGCATTATTGTATGTTTGGTCGGGCTTATGATCAATATATCTTAAGGAATTATACATTGCTATTTCTTTACTGAAGCAGGAAAAGAACATTCCCAAGTCTTTCCATATTTCACATCGAGGTTTGTGATATGGAAAACAATAAACTTACTTCTCGGTGCTTGCGCGCATGTTTATTTATATGTGCCCTCGTCACTTCAGTTGCTGGCCTTGCCCAAGAAAATAAATCCCTGCCCGATAAAGTACATCATGCCGAACCTTTATATAATGATCTTGTACGGGATCTTGGCGCGCGGAAGGGGGAGAAGGAGTTTAATGTCGGCGCTGATATCAAAAGAACGCGTTCGGCTGACGAATTTGGCTACCTCCTAGAATATGAATTTGCGCCTATAGATCGATTGGGATTGGAAGCGGAGACGGATTTTACGTATTCAAGAAGCCGCATGGCGAATGTATCTTCGAGCAATCAATTGGAAAGGTTGCGTTTATCTTCGCAATATTCTTTTTATGTTTCCAAAAAACATGCAACGACTTTAGCTGTTGGATATACGCAGATCTTTAATTTTGTCGACGGGGGTACAGCTTTTAACCCATTCTTTATTGCTGCCAAAAACTGGCATAACAATTGGCATGCATTGGTCTATACAGGGCCAGAATTGGCGTATCATTATGCTTCATCCAAAATGAATATGATATGGCAGTTCAACACTTCATTTCATTATACCGTGCCACAGACAGACCATTTTATCGGTATTGAGGTCAATCAGGAAATTTCTTCCGATGAGATAAGAACAATTTTGCATCCCCAGATTAAGTTAGGACTTAACAACAAATTGGCTATCGGTATGGCTGTGGGATTGCCTCTTAGTGGCAAAGAAAAAACACTTAGTGGCTTTTGGAGGCTGATCTATCAATTATAATTTGTGAAAAATAATGTATGAAATGTGCTTCTGATGACGGGAATACCTGCTTCCTTACCATAAGGTTGCCTTGAAAATGAAGACAGATAAAACTGAAAGATGTGAAGCATCACAACGATAGTTTTGGGGATTCTTATAGGTTTGATACGCATCATCTCAGTTCTGCTGGGGCCAGTCAGGTGGTCAGATATCTCAAACAAAAAAACTATTTTTAAAAAGGCTTCTTTTTCTGGGTCGGTCTGCTGCCTAATCATTTTAATCATAGGTTGATACAATATGAGGCGAGTTTTTGTGTTCGGGATTTATTTACTAAATTGCTTCACGCCTAAGCACGTAAAATGTTTTTCAGGCATTACATGCGGTAAATAATTATTATGGAATTTGGAGTTCATCGGGTTATTGGTGTAGAACGGGAGTCTTCGGAAATTAAGGATGCAACAGCAAAAGAGAACTATGTCGTTCTTTTTGTGTCAAGTGGCGGCTGTAGCATGCAGATCAATAAACAGATCACTGAGATTGAGGAGTATAGCCTGGTTTTGATTCCGCGTGGGATACAAATCGAAGCCAACACAAATGAACAGCGCCCATTTTTGATTATCTATTTTTCGGAAAGTTTTTTTGCACGTACCGAGGTTGATACGGCCTTCCTTCGAAACTTCAAGTCATTTAACAAAAGCGAATATACCTATCGAACACTTAGTGTGCCCAAAGAATACGCGACGTACTATGAATTTGTCGGTATGCAGTTGAAGCTGTCCAAGCAGAATTATAATCAGGCAATTTACCGCGATCTGGCACATAATATCGTGAAGCAAATCGTGCTCTTGGCTGCTATATATGCTGAAGATAAGCTATCGGGTGAGCTTCTGGGGCAACGAACAGATGTGGCCTTGGTAAGGCGTTTCCAGGATCTAGTTGAAAAACATGTAAAAAAGGAAAAACAGGTCGCTTTCTACGCGGATCAATTAAATATAGGAAGTAAAAAATTGACCAATCTCACCAAAGAGACCCTGGGTACCACACCCAAAGAACTTATCACCAAAGAATTGCTCCGTGTCAGTAAGAAGCTTCTTGTGGAATCTTCACTCAGGATCAAACAAGTAGCTTGGGAATTAGGGTATACAGACGTGAATAACTTTAGTACCTTTTTTCTGAAAGAAACATCCCTCACACCAACAGAATACCGCAAGCGCTGGCAGCAATAACCGTTCTGTATTAAAAATAATACATGTTTTCCTATTAAAAAGAATTGTTCTTATTCTTTCGTTTTCGAGATAAAAGGTATATTTATAATAGAACAACGAAAGCGTATGAAATTATCCATAGCTTAGAATTTACACAATTCTGATTCCTTAATTGCTAAGATTTGCTAAGGAAAAAGTTGCGCAATTAATCACAGATGATCCATAAGACCATCAAAAGAACAGGTATCAGGCTATGAAAAAGGAAATATTGTTTTTGGGATTGGCTCTTTTAGGAGGTACAGCCTTCGCACAGACAGGGATTCGATTGAATATTGAGCTACACGATGTGCAGCATCTTGTTATTAATCCAGATCAATCGACCGTTACCTTGGCCTATCACACCTTAGCAGATTATCAAAATGGTGTTGAGTCTGTCCAAAAAGCACATCTTTCGGTATTTAGCACGTCGGGCTATGAAGTGAAGGTCAAAATGACCAATCAAGATTTTATAAAGCTCGGTCAGGCACAGACAGAAAAAATTCCCGCACCATTGATTCGTGTTAAAGCTACTGCCACTCATATAGGGCAAGCCATAAATACAGCTAGTAGCGTCCTCTCTACCAATAAGGAAACGATCATTTCTTCAGATTCACCCACCCTCAATGGACTGTTCGATGTTACCTACACTGGTCCCGGAGCAGATGGCTTGATGAAATATGTGGAAAAAAATAATACGGTAACTTTTACGAACGATGTGCTCTATAGCATCGAAACAAGATAAAAACGGTCTAAATTTAATCTTTCTCACCTAATGCACCAGTGTCGGCGTAGCTGTGCCGCTACATACCTTTGTAGCTGTATAGCTACAAGATTCTACGCGCTCCCTTTTTTATACTTTTTGGACTCAAATTCATACTTTTTGCCTCATTTCCTGCTGTACTTTTGTTTTGTCCAAAGAGGATAGATAATAACGAATAAGTCAATAAAATTATAAAAACTTCAAAATGAAAAAAATTATTTTCTTCGCAGCAGCGATCATCGGTTCAGTAACTGCAGTAAATGCACAATCACAAGCAAAAGTAAAAGTGAACGTTGAATTGAATCCTTTTCAATCGATTGAAATTGGTAGTGGTGCTGGGCAAGATGGTACGCCGACTTCTGGTTATGATGACGAAGTAACGTTGAAATACGAAAAGGCAGCTGACTATACAAATGGGGTAAGTAAATCGATTACAAAACAATTGAAAGTATCTTCGGTAGGTTCTGGTTACAAAGTAAAAGCAACCTTGTCTTCTAACGGTCAGTTCAATAAAGTAGCTGGAAATGGTGCGAACACATACGATGCTAAAAAATTAATTGAAATTCAAGTGGATGGTAAAACTGCTTCTACAGATGTAAACATGGAGTTTGGTCCTTTCGGAAGCACAAGTACAGCTGAATCTTCTGTATTGAACAAAGAATTGGATGTAAAATATATCGGTAAACCACTTAATGAAGCAACTGTAAAAGAATTGTTGGGTAATGGTGGTAAAGATACAAAAGCAAAATATACCATCGATGTGGTATACACAATCGCAGCAAACTAGTAGATCCTATTCTACGCTATGAAAATCATATAGATGCAGGTATCGGAAGATACCTGCTTTTTTATGTATTTTTATGCCAAATTGTATTATTATGAAGAACCTGATTGCCTCATTTTTCTTGCTTTTTACGGCTACAATAGCTTTAGCTCAAACGGGATTGACAGTTGGTCCGCCCAGATTGTATTTTGTGGGCGATGCCGGGCAGGCGCAAACGCAATATGTGGATGTGACAAATCCGAGCAAAGATTATACACTCGAGTTGGGGGTGTCTTTTGAAGATTGGTCTTATTCAGCTGTTGGTGATAATGAACTGAGTCCAAAAGGAACACTGCCAACAAGCTGCGCAAACTGGCTGTCGGTATCGGAATCGTATTTCTCGCTGAAACCCGGTGAATCAAAACGGTTGCAACTGAATATGCAGGTCCCTAAGGATGCAAAATTCACGGCCGAAGTACCCGTTCATACGGCAATGCTCTTTGTAACGCAGTTGAACCCTAGGGCAAGAGAAAAACAGGAAGGAGCTAATATCCGTTTGGCCGTTCGTTCGGGCGTAAAGGTTTATCATCGTTTCAATGGGAGGGAAACGCCAGATCTTGAACTTACAAACTTGGTTTATAAAGATATAGATTCTGTTGGACAGTTTCTGGAGGTCAGTTACGATGTGACCGGCAATATCTGGTTGGAAGGAAGATTGCGTGCCGAGTTTTTAAATCAGGAAACAGGTGAAAAGGAAGTGGTGGACAATCTTAATTTTTACTGCTTGCCCGGTGATAAGCGTAAACAATATATTGCAATTCCCAAATCGTTGAAATCTGGGAATTACCTTGTTTCAGTATTGGCATTTTATGGCGATCAGGATGTGGTGAAGATCGCGGAATTGGAATTTAAACATGTGGCAAAGAACTAAAATAATAACGTTGTTGATGTGGGGGCTGTTTTCAGCAGCTCCTCTAATTGCACAATTGCGGTTTTCAGTCTGGTCGGACAACTATTTCGAAGTGGCTTCCTATTTGGGGAAAACCACGCCGGATCGATTCAATGTGTTTCAATTTGACCTGAATGGTCTCAATGTAAACGAGAAAAATTGGTCGCTCGCCGTGCGTTTGCTGGCACCGATACGCACCATTTCAGGCGGAAGGAACCGGAGCGGAAATACATTTCCGGTAGACAAAATAAGCCTGCGGTGGACTGGAGATAACAATGAAGCGAATTTTCGTCTCGATGGTATCGGCGCAAGCCGCACGCCGATTATTTTGCAAAATAGCAACGATGTGCTGCTGATTAACCGGGCGAAACAACCCATTAGTTCCAATGGAAACTATTACCAGCAATACCAACTTTATAGTGCGCTGACTGTTGCGCAAGGTAAATACCTGGACGACTATCTAAGTCCTGATCAATATACCTACCTGAAGTACCGCATTCCCCTGTTGTTTACCCTGTATAGTGAAAACGGAAAAGTGCTGGGGACGCAGGAAATTAATTATGAAATGCAATTGCCGCCGCGTCTGACTGACGGTGGGATGGTCGATATGGAGCCTGACTATAGCTTGGAGATTGCCGCAGATGCCGCTAATGCCACCTTGCAGTTTTCGACACAAAAAGACTACATGCAGGGAGTAAGTTCGTTGGTTTCAAATGCAATCCGCGTGAATTCAATAACGGACTACGAGCTCCGTGTTAAGTCGGTTGACAGTGAGCTTGTTCGCAATGGCGGCGGAACACTACCATTGTCGACACTGTCACTTCAATTAACTGCGGGAACGGGAATAAACAGGATAAGATCCAACCCCAAAGTATTTTTAACGACACAGGAACAAGTTGCTGTATCGGCGGCTTCGGTGGATAAAAAGCAAGCGCAAACCTTTAATGTGGAGTATAAAGCGAATCTGACGGCTGATCAGGTGTCGGCTTCTAAATCTGGAAGCTATAGCGTGTCTCTCCTCTATTTATTGATTCCACAATAGTTTGATCCCCATCGCGTGTTTAAATGCTCTTCTCATAAGATTAGATTTACAGTCTTCGCGCTGTTATTGCTGCTGGTCAAGTTCGTTTGGGCACAGCAGGAAAAGCCGGTGCAGCTCGTTTTGCCGGAACAGCTCCGCTTAGAGGCTGGTCTCAATAGTATCGATCTGCAGCTGATCAACAACAGCAGGCAGGATTTTACAGGCGAGCTCAAGTTGCTGTTGCCGCAGGGTTTACGTGCCCTAGGTTCGGATCGTTTAACATTTACAGTACCTGCGGGTAAAAAACGATTTATTACCCAGCGTCTACAAGTCCAGGCGCCCGCTCAGCTTAGGGGACAAACTGTTGGTATTCAGCTCCGGGATTCACAGGTTCATCTGGTCGACAACAAGACAATGGCTATCGATGTGCCTCCAAAAAAAGCAGTGATCCTGCAGGATGTTTCGGAACCGCAGTATCTGAAGCATGTGGGTGACTCTATTTTTATCCGGACACGAGTTATCAATAATGGTACAACTGATGAGCAGATCAAAATCCTGTTTTCCTCTCCGGATCGCATTGGCAACACGAAATTTAAGGAGCAGAGTCTTTTCCTTCCGGCAGGGCGTGATACGCTCCTCATTCTCCGTTTTGCTGTGGAGAAATATATGTTGAATAGGGCGCAATACGCGCTCAATATCACTGGTTTATACGAGAATGGCGATGTATTTGGGAATCTATCGCTGCTCTTGTCCAATATTGCAGCCGATCGAAATTACCAGCAATTATTTGACAACCGGGGGAATTTGGCCGCATACTCGCGTAATTTTTTTGATTTGCAGCTCGATAACCTGCTCGGTGAACAAAAATCCTTTTATTTAAGGTCGGAGGGAGAATATCGCCTGGCCAATGGGCAGATTCGATACAGTGCTTATCTGACTAAAACGGGTGGAATGGACCGGCCTGCTTTAAGCAATACTTTTGCAGCCTTTCAGAAAGGAAATAATACCTACACGATCGGAAATTTGCAGGAAAGTATGGAGGCTTCGGCCTTTGGAAGAGGCGTCAAATTTGACCATATCGATACGGCACGGGCCGCCAATTTTACAGTAGGCCTGTTGCAACGTGCTGTGGATCTGCTGGATTACAGCTCTTCCAGCGATCCCGGTTATACAGCTTTTGGAAAGGTAGTGCTGGCCGAAAATAAACTTGAGCACCGGCGTTATGAAGGTCAGCTTTTTTACGATCGCAATGGTTTGGATAGTACAACGAGCCTGCTATGGGCAAATTCTTTTGACTTTCTGAAACAAAAATATGCAGGCAACACCGTACTGCGCGGTTTTGTCGCCGCTGGACTTCAAAGCCAAAATGGCCAACACGTAGGACGGGACTCATCCATGCCTTCCTGGGCATTGGGTATGCGAATGGACCAGCGTTTTGCCAAATGGAGTTTTAGCTCCGATAATTTTTATAGTTCTCCTTATTATACAGGGAATCGTCGTGGTTCTTTGCAGTTTGTCGAACGTGTAAATCGAAATTGGGGTAAGTTATCGGCGGCGCTAAGTTATACCTTTTACCGCTATCACCCAAGCTATCTCAATACACGTTTTCTCAATTACGCAAGCCAATCTTCGCGCTGGGATTTAAGTATGTATATGCCCTTGAGTTCATTTGTAACGCTTTCCGTATTGCCAAACTATAATCGTGAGATTGGAACCTATATGTTTGCCGCAGGTACCCGTGAACTCAAGTCGACCTCATGGCGCCTGTTGTCAACGGTAAATGTTCGGTCGCGTAACCTGCAGCACAACTTGAATGTAACTACTGAGACGGGGCTTGTGTCAATGAGCGATCAAGCTGCGGGGCTATTCGCAGTACGGACAGATTTAAATTACAACTACAAAAGTTTGGGACTTTCAGCTTCTTACCAGCAAGGCGCTTTTCAGATTTCAGATCTGGTAAGTGCACTATTAATAGGACGTTCGTTTGGAAAGCGTTTTTCTTTAGGACCCCGTGTAAGTGGTACCTTGTTGCAGGAGAGATTACAGTGGGTGGCCAATGCCCGGGCGAATCTGAGTAGTAGTTACGGGAATAGTTTTGGAGGGAACGCGAGTATAAATTACCGTGTGCTGAAAAATACCTTACTCACCGGTCTTTTTCAGTACAATTATAGTGTTATGAAAACCGGATATGACTATGATTTTAACAATTTACGCATTGGTGTTCGGCAAAACTTAAAAGGATCAAATCTTGATCGTCCAGCAATCAAGACAGGGAATGCGCGTTTTTTCTGTTTTCAGGATAAAAATTTTAATGGAATATTTGATAAAGGGGATATTCCGATGGTTGACCATAGCTTTACGGTAAAAGGGATCCTTTTTGTAACAGATAAAGCGGGATATGCTTCCTTTAAAAAATTGCCGTATGGATCATATTTGCTTTTTTCACCAAAGCAGGGACAGTATATGGCGGTTTCGAAAGAAATCGTGATACAGCAGTCGAATTTAGAAGTCCAGATTCCGCTTCAGCGTGGGGGGATGGTACAGGGAGCTGTTCGTGTAGAGTATACCCAAGGGCTCAGCTTGGAGACTGATCTGAATTTAGATATTTACAAAGTGTTGGCAAAAGACAGGAATGGAAAGGTTATCGAAATGCGTACCGATAAGGATGGACATGTTGAGTTTGGCCTGCCAGAGGGCACCTATAGTTTCTATTTGGATAATGCGAGCTTCCCGGCAAATGTATTTACCGATCAAGAGGCCCAATCGGGAACGGTGAGACTTGATGCCGATTTGGTGCTGGAGCCTTTTGTGTTAAAAGTGAAGTCAAAAAAGGTCAATGTCAAGCGCTTTGGACAATAAATTTCTATCCGGCAATATGCTGGGATTTTACTGCACTGATATGATCTAAAAGAGACGGATTCAAAATAGGGGATGTTTTTAACATGTCACGGAGGGGATATTTTTCAGCAATATCTGTAAGGGCTTTAAGATGTTTTTCATGGTGCAAGTCAGTGCCCACAAAATCATACATACCTGATTTCAATAAAGTCATCGCGATTGCTTTGACGTCGACCCCATAATAACGGCTGATGGATAGCAGGTTGAGCTGGAGGAGACAGCCTGCATCTTTAATCTGCTTGTAGATATTAAAGTTGCCATGATAATAATTATACCTTTCGGGATGCGCAAGAATGGGTTTGTAGCCTAATTTTTGGATATCACGGATCGTATGAAACAACGCTTTCGACTCGGATAAATACGACATCTCAATGAGTACATAGCCTCCAGGCATAACACAAAGCTCATTATCCCGAACAAGATTGGAAAGGCCATCGTCAATCATATGTTCAGCAGCGGCATAAATCTCAACCTTGCTGCCGATATTCTTAAGGCCATTTTCAAGATTAATTTGTGCTTCCTCTATACTTGATTTGGTATTGGGATGAACGCCAGCCATAATATGTGGTGTACAGATAAATTTCTTCAACCCCAGGCGTTGCAATCCTTCAATATAAGCTAGCGAATTTTGTACCGAACTGCTGCCATCATCGATTCCCGGCAGCAGGTGATTGTGCATGTCGACTTCCAGAAATTCCAGCTGCGCCAAGGGTCTAATGGATGATTTTTTATTGGTACCAAACAAATTGCTAAAAAAGCCCATAATGATAGTTTTAAAAATGCTAAGTCAACTAAGGATATCTGGTATTTTGTTGGTATTCAATATATGATTGTGCTGGCATTTATTTCCGAGAGATATCCCCTAATAGCACTTTACAAACAATATGCCAGTTTTTTTGTTTACAGGAATGAGAAAATAGCTCAAGAGGTTGCTTTAATGGACTGAATACGCTTGCGACTACTTTTGTTTGTGATTTTTAATAATTAATTCAGCACTGTAACAGTTTCGGTATAATACTTGCTTGTCCCCCTCATGGTGGACAAATAACAAAGAATAGGTTTTTGTTATTGATATTGTAGGAGATTGTTTAATTGCTTGTTAGATTTTAATTATCTTGGCGATCTCTTTAAAATATAGCAAAAGCCATATATATTGGTTTTTAAGACTAAAGCTTAAAACAATATTATAAAAATAAAAAGAAATTTATGATGGGTTCTCTGGGAGATTTAAAAAGACGTCTTCGCAAGGATAATCCACGATGGGTCATTTTAATGATCGATATGTGGTTTGTATTTGGAAGTTATGTGTTTTCAAACTATGTGGTCAACAACTTCAAAGGTGTGTTTGATATCGCTTTAATGTTGAAGAAGCTTGTGGTCGTATTACCGGTGTTTTTTATCACCTTTCTCTGCTATAATACGTATCGAGGTATTGTCAGGCAGACGGGAATTCGTGATACCATTAAAATATTCAAAACAGTAGCTTCGGCCTATCTTGTACTTATGTTGCTGACATTTTTGATCAGGGCTGTTTTTGGTCAAGGCACGATGGCAGGCGATTATTTGCGTCTTTCCTATGGCGTTTTGACGATGCAGGCCTGTATCTTATTGGTGATCATGGTCGGGGCAAGGGTTGTTTATCGTACAATTTATGAATACCTGTTTTTACCTGCGAGAAAAGGCGAGAACGTGCTGATTTTTGGCGCTTCAAGACCCGGTTTGGTTTCGTATTCCTTATTAAAAGAAGATCAACGGATCAAATATCAGGTTGTCGCTTTTGTGGAAGATAAAATATCACGGATAGGAAAGCGATTGGCAGGAATAAAAATTAAAGATATTACCGAAATCACAAAGGACTATGTCGAAAAATTCCAGATTAGCCAGGTCATTATCGCCGTTGAAAATAACGATCCCGAGCGTTTGGAGTATGTTTCGGACTGGTTTCAAAATATTGGGCTTGAACTCAAGATTATGCCCCCCGCGCGAATCTTGCTTAATTCGGGGGTCAAGCGTGAAATCAGACCGTTAAAGATTGAAGATTTATTAGGACGGAAGCCGATTAAATTGGACCACCCAGAGATCGCACAGGAGATGCAGGGGAAAGTAATCCTGGTGACCGGCGCGGCCGGATCTATCGGTTCGGAGTTGGCGCGTCAGATCGCAAGGCGTCACTACAAGACTTTGATTCTGCTGGATCAGGCTGAGTCTGCACTTTATGATATCCAACAATCGATCAAGGCAACACAATCTGAGCAGATGCACTGCGTGGTAGGCGATGTGCGTAACTATGCCTTTATGCAGAAGATATTTGCACAATACAAACCCGATTTGGTCTTTCATGCAGCAGCCTATAAACATGTGCCGTTAATGGAAGCGAATCCCTACGAGTCTATTCAGACCAATGTATTGGGAAGCAAAAATGTGGCTGATCTTTGTATGCAATATGGCACTAAAAAGATGGTGATGGTATCGACAGATAAAGCTGTCAATCCGACGAATGTCATGGGGGCAACAAAACGCATGGCTGAAATCTATGTCAGTAGTTGCAGTGGTAAATCCAACACCAGCTTTATTATTACCCGATTTGGAAATGTACTGGGTTCAAATGGTTCGGTTATTCCGCTCTTTGAGAAACAGATGGCAGATGGTGGTCCGCTGACCCTGACGCATCCTGAAATCACGCGTTTCTTTATGACCATACCCGAAGCGTGTCAATTGGTGCAAGAGGCTGGCGTGATGGGCAAAGGAGGAGAGATCTTTGTGTTCGATATGGGTAAGTCTGTTAAAATCATAGATCTGGCAAAACGCATGATCAAATTGAAAGGTTATCGTTACCCGGAAGATATTGATATTAAAATTGTTGGACTGCGCCCTGGCGAGAAAATTTATGAGGAATTGTTGGCGAATAATGAGAATACGGTAAAGACACACCATCCAAAAATCATGATCGCGAAAGTAAACCACGATGAATTGTCGCTTAAAGCAGAGCGTATTAATGCGATCTGCCGACAGATTTTGGATGCGGATACACAGTTGCCAGATTTTATGGAGCTTGTCGCCGGAATGAAGCAGATCGTTCCGGAGTTTAAATCCCAAAATTCGGAATACGAGGTGCTGGATGCAGTGCCGGAAGAAAAAGAGATTGAATTGATCCATGAATCCGTCGCGGAAGTACCGGTATATTCGGTGGTAAAGAATGTATTGTAATGCTATTATAAAACAGGTAAGTTTTAGATAATAACACGATAAAGATGTAAAAAGCCCTCTGAATAGAAGGCTTTTTTTGTTTATTCCATTTACTCGTGGATTAAAACTTGTCAATTAACAAAAATCATCCTAATTTTAGCGAACTATTTGGTGAACTCATCATTCGCGGACCAATGGTCTAAATATTCGAGAATCATAATATGAAAAAAACAATTTTAATTACTGGAGGAGCAGGCTTTATAGGTTCACACGTTGTCCGTGAGTTTGTGTTGAAATACCCTGAATATCAAATTATAAATTTGGATGCTTTGACCTATGCTGGGAATCTGGAAAATTTAAAGGATATAGAGCATTTGCCCAATTACACTTTTGTTAAGGCGGATATTACGGATCAGCAAGCTGTCGCGGTTATTTTTCAGGAATATCAGCCCGATGGTATTATCCATTTGGCGGCGGAGTCCCATGTCGATCGTTCTATTGTCGATCCCATGGCTTTCGTTATGACAAACGTCATTGGAACGGTCAATTTATTGAACGCTGCCCGGATAATCTGGAAGGATAATCTGGAAGGAAAACGTTTTCATCATGTGTCAACGGATGAGGTGTTTGGCGCGCTCGGGGATACGGGCTTTTTTACCGAAGAAACAAAGTATGATCCACATTCACCTTATTCAGCTTCTAAAGCCAGTTCCGATCATTTTGTGCGGGCTTATCATGATACTTATGGCTTGCCTATTGTTCTGACAAACTGCTCCAATAATTATGGACCGAATCATTTCCCCGAGAAATTGATTCCCCTATGTATTCATAATATTTTAAATCATAAACCGCTGCCTGTTTATGGTGATGGAAAATACACCCGCGACTGGTTATATGTGATTGATCATGCCAAAGCCATCGATCTGGTTTTTCACGAAGGGAAAAACGGAGATTCTTATAATGTCGGTGGATTTAATGAGTGGCAAAATATAGACCTCATCAAGGAGCTATGCAAACAAATGGATGAGAAACTGGGCCGTGCTGAAGGTACCTCAGCACAGTTGATTACCTTTGTGAAAGACAGGCCTGGTCATGATTTGCGCTATGCGATTGATGCCACGAAGATCAATCAGGAGTTGGGATGGAAACCTTCTGTAACTTTTGAAGAAGGTTTATCCCGCACCATAGATTGGTTTTTAGCTAATCAGGAATGGTTGGATCACGTGACTTCGGGTGATTATCAAAAATATTACGACAACCAATACAAAGACGCATAGCATGACCTATACGGAAACAAAATTAAAGGGCTGTTTTATACTTGAACCGACCGTATTTGAGGATGAAAGAGGTTATTTTTTTGAATCATTTAATGAAACGAAATTAACGGCGATACTCGGTTACACACCACACTTTGTGCAGGACAATCAATCCAAATCACAGTTTGGCGTGGTGCGTGGCTTGCATATGCAAATTGGTGAATATGGACAGGCAAAACTAGTCCGTGTTGTTGAAGGTAAAGTATTGGATGTCGCTGTCGATGTGCGTCCAGGATCACCCACTTTTGGGCAGCATGTTTCGGTTGAACTTTCGGCTGAAAATAAAAAACAATTATTTGTACCTAGAGGCTTTTTGCATGGCTTTTCTGTATTGTCCGAACATGCGGTCTTTTTCTATAAATGTGATAACAAGTATCATAAAGAGTCGGAAGATGGTGTAAATCCATTGGATATGGAACTTTCTATAGACTGGCAAATTCCTAACGAACGAATGATTCTCTCACAAAAGGATCAGGAGGCACAATCCTTTGAAGGGTTACGTTTGAAATTAATATCATAGGGTATGCGCATTGTTATCACCGGAGCTTCAGGGCAACTTGGCTCAGAGCTAAAAGATCTTTTGCTGGATAATACCCAAAAGGAGTGTTATTTTTTGGATCGGAAACAATTACCATTGGATCAAATTACCATCATACAGCAAATTTTGGCAATGTATGAGCCGGACCTTATTATCCACGCGGGAGCTTATACGGCTGTGGATAAGGCTGAGGAGGATCAGGTAACGGCTGACTTGGTCAATCACGTAGCTTGCGAAGAAATCGCACAATACTGTCATTTGCATGGTACACGTTTAATCGCTATTTCAACAGATTATGTTTTTGACGGGTCTTCTGCTTCTGCTTTAACAGAAACTGCCGAAACCGACCCCATCAATGTATATGGACAAACGAAACTGGCGGGGGAACAGGCAATCCAAAAATGGTGCCCTGAAGCAATTATCATACGTACCTCTTGGGTATATTCCGCCTACGGCAAAAATTTTGTTAAAACCATGTGTCGTTTAATGGATGAGCGTGAGGAAGTAGGTGTCATTAACGATCAAATTGGAAGCCCGACCTATGCGAAGGATCTAGCCTTGGCAATAGTAAAAATAGTGGATTCCTCCGAATGGGAAGGTGGGATCTATCACTATAGCAACGAAGGTGAAATTTCCTGGTACGACTTTGCTGTAGCGATACGTGATTTCAGTTCGTTCGATTGTCAGGTAAAACCGATTCCGACAAGTGAATACCCTACACCTGCTCGCAGGCCAAAGTACTCGTTGCTCGATAAATCGAAGATCAAGGAAGTTTTTGCAGTTGAGGTACCCCATTGGGAAATAAGTCTGGCTAAAATGTTGGCCGAAGAATTTAAAAATTAAGAAGGATCTAAACAAAGACTATGAAAGGAATTATATTGGCCGGAGGTTCAGGAACACGACTACATCCACTTACGCTGGCGGTAAGCAAACAGCTGATGCCTGTATACGATAAGCCGATGATATATTACCCCCTGTCGACCTTGATGCTGGCCGGGATAAGGGAGATTTTGATTATATCAACACCACAGGATCTTCCAAATTTTAGAAAATTACTGGGTGATGGTACACAATTAGGCTGTCGGTTTGAGTATAAAGAGCAACCGAGCCCCGATGGATTGGCACAAGCCTTCTTATTGGGCGAGGAATTTATTGGTAACGATAAGGTCGCCCTTATTCTCGGAGACAATATTTTCTATGGATCGGGCTTATCAAAGCTTTTGCAGTCTTGTGCTGACCCCGATGGAGGTGTTGTTTTTGCCTATCCTGTTCAAGATCCTGAGCGTTATGGGGTAGTGGAATTTGACGCTGAAAAAAATGTTGTTTCTATTGAGGAAAAGCCCGAAGAACCCAAATCGAGTTATGCCGTTCCAGGGATTTATTTTTATGATAACGATGTCGTTGCTATTGCTAAAAGTATAAAGCCTTCCGCAAGAGGTGAATTGGAAATTACCGATGTTAATAAGGAATACCTCCGTCAGGGCAAATTAAAAGTGGGTGTTTTCGATCGCGGAACGGCCTGGTTGGATACGGGAACTATTCAGTCCCTAATGCAGGCGGCGCAATTTGTCCAAGTGATTGAGGAACGGCAAGGAATGAAAATAGGTGCTATAGAAGAGGTAGCTTATCGCATGGGCTATATCGATCGGCAACAACTGCTAAAAATAGCAGCTCCGTTGAGTAAATCGGGTTATGGCGAATATTTAAAACGGATTATAAAATCATAAATAGCCCCCGTTTTATTGCTTTATATACGCTTCATAGGTATTGCTGAGCACTTCTCCTTTTTCATTAACACGGTTAAGCGTCCTATCGTTTACTAGCACATAACGTAGGGATAGCTTTTGCTGATTTTTTATTGTAGTAATCACAAGATCTTTATTGTCGGTGAGGGCATAGGTACCTTCCTCTTTAATACCTGTAATTCGTTCTCCCTTTAGCTGCACGATTTCATAATTATTACTTTTTTTGAAGTTAATCCGAAGATAATTGTCACCCCCACCGTAAATAATTTCTGCATCCATGTCTTTGCGAAGCCAAGATGTTTCAGTGAGAATATCATCTTCCTGGAAGACAGCATTTTCATTAGACCCGCAGCTAATAAAGGCAAACGATCTTAGGGAAAAACACTGTTTATCTAGGAATATGGATCGTGAAAGTACTTCCGAATCCAATAGTGATCAACATACTTTTAATTTCATGCGCTGGAAGGTCAACGATTTTTGAAACGGAGAGCAAGGCCTGAAATGTTGATAAAGGGCTTCTCAAATCATGAGACACGACAGAAAAGATACTAGCCCGAAAGCGATCTGCGTGGACCAATTCTGCGTGTTGCTGCTTGATTTCTGTCGCCTGTTCTTCTACTTTCAATTTCTCCTGATGTAATAATTTATTCTTTTTGACGAGTAAAAGAACCATAATAGAGATAATTATAAGGACAAAAAAGGTGGCTAGCCAAATCAGTTTTATCCAATGGGCTTCTCGTTCTACATGCGCGTTTTTTAAGAGTAGGTTTTTGTTTTCAAGCTCCTTTTTTTCACTTTCATATTTTTCGCGAAGTTCTTCCCTGATGCGCACACGAAGCGTCGCAGCATCCTCATGAAATTTGCGGTCCAAGCTGTCCTGGTCGCTGAGAATGACGTGTTGGTTTTGATCTTTGATCGCCTTTGCTATTTTATCGAAATCTCCCTGTAGGTCTTCTGTTAGATTGGTGAAGCCGCTTTTGGCAATGATGCCCTTGATGAGAGCGACTTCTTGTTCGGCAAGATCAAAGCGCTTTTCTTTGACATAGATATTTGCCCGGTTGATACGGGCATAACTTTCGCCAACAGGATCTTTTTTCTTGGTGGTGATGTCTATCGCTAGATCGGTATAATAGGTGCTCCACTCAAGTTTATCTGCCTTGAGATAGAGGTAGCTCAATAAAATGTAGGTATTGAAAAGATCAACATCCGGCGCATTGGCTTTACAGAACTCTACCGTTTTTACTAAATAATCGATGGCATGCGCTACATCCTGTTTCTTCTCTCCATTTAATGCGTTTTGGGCATATATATTCCCGATATTGGTCGATATATTGGCTCGATTCCTCGTGTCGCGCAGTTCCTTTGCAAGATCTAGTGCGCGTTGATAATATTTTAAGGCCTGCTCGGGGTCGTAGCTCTTATTAAACACGTTTCCTATATTCAGAAAAGAAAGCATCATGCCTTTTTTGTCGTTGCGTTCTTCTCGTTTTTTGAGTACGTTGAAATGGGTTTTTACACTTTCATCGAAGTTATTTAGCTTCAGGTATATAACTCCCTGTAAATTTAATAAATCAATCTGCAACGCCGCAAACCTTTTGTCGGTAGCAAGGCCTAATCCTCTGGAAACGATTTCTTGCGCCTCTGTGGGATTGCTGCGATAGATTTCAGATGCTACTTTGTAATAAGCCAATATTCGGGTCGAATCGTTACTTGCCTCCGATAGCTGCTTATCCAACTTGTCCCAACCACTGTTTTGGGCATGTGCCTGAAAGTTACAAACTACGATTAGGATAACAATAAATAGGAAAGATAGATGGCGCATCGGTTTCTCATTTGAATGAGCGGTAAAAATAGCAAATATCCGTAATTAGTAGGACACTTAATTGTAAGGTATTCTATTTCGGAAGAATAGGCAAAATTATTGGCTATATTTGCAGCCAAATGTCTGAGTCCAAAAGAATTTACCAAATCGATCTGTTTCGTTTTATTGCAGCATCTGCCGTCGTATTATATCATTATTTATATCGGGGGTATGCTGCCGGAAATATGTCGCTACTGGGTTTCGATGGCGTCGGAGAATATTTTAAATATGGCTACCTGGGCGTAGACTTATTTTTTATCATCAGTGGTTTTGTGATCGCTTTTTCCATCAAGCATCTTTCGTTGCGTAAGTTCTGCTATTCCCGTTTCAAGCGCTTGTATCCGATGTATTGGATTTGTTTGCTGTTGACTTTTACCGTTTCTTATTTTTGGGGCGCACCGCGTTATCATGTCACATTTACACAGCTATTGGCCAATCTGACCATGGTGCAAAAACTATGGGGACAGGGGGATGTCGATGGCGCTTATTGGTCGCTCTATGTAGAGTTGAAATTTTACCTGATCATCGCTTTATTCCTTATTCTGAATCAATTTAAAAAAATAAGTTTAGATTACCTGGTGTATTTTTGGCTGCTATTGTCCAGCTTGCGCTTTTTTGTTGGGCCTTCTGAAATTTATGACGCACTCCACGAGTTCTTTTTGCTCGATTGGAGCGCCTACTTTATTGCTGGAATTATATTTTGTCAGCTCTTTTTACAGGGGCCCAAAGTCCAGCATTTTGTGGCCTTACCTTGGTGCTTGTACATTTCCATCGATGGTGCCGTGGGGCGCATTCATTGGCTGGAACGGACTTTCCACAGTGACTTTTCACCTTATATTATTGGAACCACCATCGTTGTGTTTTACCTGCTTATGTTGCTGGTTTCCTGTAAAAAGCTTCAGGCGATCAATTCGCCGAAATTCGTTAAAATTGGCATGTTGACCTATCCGCTGTATTTAATCCATCAACACATCGGCTTTATCATTTTTAATCACCTGTATCTGTATCTGAATAAATACCTGCTCCTTTCAGGTGTTATAGTTCTTATGCTCGCCGTGGCTTATCTGCTAAGCGACCGGATTGAACCGCGGATCATGAAGCATTTTCGTAGCATATTGGCGTTTTTACCTCTCCTGGCGGGCTGTAGGATTTGTGGGCCCGTGGACGACAGTAGACTCGACGGACAGTAGTTAAAATCTGGAGAATATCGGCTAAAATAAACCTATGTTTAATGATGTATACTCATTAATTTTATAAATGTCAAATAGACAGCAATACAAAACATATTCTTCGACTTTGGAGGCTTAATAGGCTGCTTTTTATCTTGTTCGTCATCTTTAAAGACAATAAAAGGAAAAGATACGGTAACAGCGTTCATCCAGCTAGAAGGTGATCATTAAACATTAAATCATCAGCGAATAATAAATAGCGATATGAAAAGATATACGATATATTTTGCAGCAATTCTTACGATTTTTATCAAAACGACAGCTATAGCTGTGGCACAGAGTGGGGATCAGATCTTGGACGGTATTGGTGAGACAGGCATGGTGGCCCGTTATGTCTTTGATGGGGATTTTAAGGATTGGTCGCGCAATGGACTGCACGGTAAATTTCAGGGCACAAAAGCTTCATTTGTTTCAGATAAGCAATTTACAAAGGTGCTTTCTCTGGCAGGAGGAAAGGATGATTTCGTCGTACTTCCACCGCAAGTGCTCAATGATCTCGAGTCGATCAGCATAACAGGCTGGGTGTACTTACGCGCAGCGCAGTCTGGCCAGTATTTATTCGATTTTGGACAAGACATCGCCCGGCATTTTGCTGGAACAGCAACTGGTACAGTGCAGCAAAATGGCTACATGGGGATAATCGCCCGAAAGAAGACCGAAGTAAAAAATGCAGTCTCTTCGGCTGTGCCATTAAACAAATGGGTGCATCTGGCCATTGTGGTTGACATAGCTTCAGGTGCTATGCAAACGTATTTGGATGGTATGCCTGCTGGAGAGGTTAAAGATATCCCACAGGAGTTGGCTGAAGTTTTTGGACAGACCGGTAGTAAGAGGACTTTATACATCGGAAAATCCCTGTTGGGTGGAAACGTAAGTTTAAATGCACTATTGCATGATTTTCGGATTTATCGCGTGCCACTGAATCGAAACCAGATCGGCATGGTGTACAGAAACGCATTGAAGGGTGTAAGTGAAGATATTGCTTCTAAGGGTAAGGCTGAGGATGACTTACCGCGATTTCCAATGAACAAAGCGGAGCTTTATAATGCCTTTTTAACAGGGGTAACAGACGTGACCGTGGAAACGGAGGTCGGTGAGCTACCCCGATTGCCGAGTTATGTCGTCGGGACTTATAAAGACGGTATGGTAGGGCCGAAAGTGCGTGTGTTGTGGCCTGCACCAACCGACAATAGTGCGGTCTCGCAGCAAACAGCTTATACAGTCACGGGGCGTGTTCCCGGGACTGATCTGAAACCGAAAGCCATCATTGCCGTTAAAGGGCGGGCAAAGTCCAACTTGCCTAACTTAAAATTGGACGCATTTCATTTGGATCAGGTTTCCCTTAATACGGATGTAAAGCATCATCAAACGAAGTTTATTGAAAATCGGAATAAATTCATTGATACATTGGCAAAATCGGATCCCAATTCATTCCTCTATATGTTTCGTCACGCGTTTGGGCAGAAGCAACCGGCAGGTGCGCAGCCTTTGGAAGTGTGGGACAGTCAGGATATCAAACTGCGGGGTCATGCTACAGGACATTACCTGACGGCAATTGCACAGGCGTATGCGAGCACAGGGTATGATAAAGCGCTCCAGTCAAAATTTATGGGGAAGATGGATACCATGGTCAACGTGCTTTATGCCTTGTCAAAGTTGTCGGGCGCACCGAGGCAAGGGAAAGAAGCGGGGCAGGCTTATGTCGCAGATCCTGCTGCGGTACCTTATGGCCCCGGTAAATCGGCTTATGATTCTGACCTGAGTGACGAAGGAATCCGTACAGATTATTGGAACTGGGGGCTAGGTTTTATCAGTGCCTATCCCCCGGATCAGTTTATTATGCTCGAGCATGGTGCAAAATATGGCGGGCAGAAGAACCAAATTTGGGCTCCTTATTATACCCTGCATAAGATCTTGGCCGGCCTGTTGGATGTTTATGAGGTAAGTGGAAATAAAAAAGCATTGCAGATCGCGCAGGGAATGGGAAATTGGGTGTATACGCGTTTAAATCAAGTCCCGACCGACACACTGATCAAAATGTGGAATACCTATATCGCCGGCGAATTTGGCGGGATGAATGAAGTGATGGCAAGGTTATACCGTATAACGGGTGAAGAGAACTATTTAAAAACCGCCCGTTTATTTGACAATATTGATATGTTCTACGGCAACGCAGCGCATGCACATGGACTGGCCAAAAATGTAGATACTTTTAGAGGGCTACATGCCAATCAGCATATTCCTCAAATTGTGGGCAGTATGGAGCTATACCGGGTGTCCAATGAGCCTGAATATTATAAAATAGCGGACAACTTTTGGTATAAAGCCACCAACGATTATATGTATAGTATCGGTGGTGTGGCTGGGGCAAGAAATCCGGCTAATGCCGAATGTTTTATTAGCGAGCCGGCGACATTATATGAAAATGGATTTTCTGCAGGCGGGCAGAACGAAACCTGCGCAACCTATAACATGCTGAAATTGACAAGTGACCTGTTTATGTTCGATCAGCGCGCAGAGTTGATGGATTATTATGAACGTGGATTATACAATCATATCTTAGCGTCTGTTGCGGAAAATAGTCCGGCCAATACGTATCATGTGCCTTTACGCGCGGGATCTATCAAGCAGTTTGGAAATGCTGATATGAAAGGCTTTACCTGCTGTAATGGTACGGCTATTGAGAGCAGTACCAAATTGCAGAATACGATCTATTTTAGGAGCAAGGATGATCAGGCGCTGTATGTCAATCTGTATATTCCTTCTACCTTACATTGGACGGAACGCGGAATCAGCGTCGAGCAACAAACAAGTTTCCCGAAAGCGGATCAAACATCGCTTAAGATAAAGGGGAATGGGAAATTTGAACTTCATGTGCGGGTGCCAAGCTGGGCAACAAAGGGATTTTTTGTTACAATCAATGGTGTTGATCAAAAAATCAAGGCTGAGCCCGGAACTTACCTGACCTTAAACCGTAACTGGAAAGATGGGGATGTGATCAACCTTAAAATGCCATTTCAGTTTCATCTGGATCCGGTTATGGATCAGCCCAATATTGCAAGTCTGTTTTATGGACCAGTCTTATTAGCAGCCCAAGAACCTGCAGCAAGAAAGGACTGGCGTAAAGTAACCTTAGACGCAAAGGATATTGCTAAGTCTATTAAAGGGAATCCCGAAACATTGGAATTTTACATTGATGATGTGCTTTATAAACCTTTTTATGATACTTACGGACGTCATTCGGTTTACCTGGATGTCAGCTTAAAATAGGAGGCTAGCAGTGTATTCCTAAATCTTTCCCAAATTCAAGGTACATTTGTCATAAACAATTGTGTATGTAAATTGTCATTTAGCATGGACAGATTACTATTGTTTACACAAGTTTTCCTCTAAATAGAATTAAGAAGATGAAAATATTGGTTATTGAAGACGAAGCGGATTTAAGGGAAATTGTGAAGACATCTTTACTTAAGGAAGAATATACGGTAGAAACTGCCGCTGATTATGGATCAGCCCTTGAGAAAGTCGCTGTTTATGATTACGATTGTATCCTGCTCGACATCATGCTGCCTGGAGGCAATGGTTTGCAGATCCTCGATCAGCTCAAAAATGAGGGTAAGTCCGATAATGTGATCATTATCTCCGCAAAGGATTCTTTGGACGATAAGCTAAAGGGACTCGAACTTGGAGCCGATGACTATTTGACAAAACCCTTTCATATTGCTGAGCTGAACGCACGGATTAAAGCCGTGTTACGAAGGAAACAACGGGAAGGTAAGCATACATTGGAAATGGGAAACATCGTGTTGGACCTCAATGAACGCTGCTTATTTATTGCACAGGAGCCTGTGCCGTTAAATCGGAAAGAGTTCGATATGCTCAACTACTTCTTACTGAACAAAAATAGACTGGTCAGCAAAAGTGCGCTGGCAGAACATGTATGGGGCGATAATACGGACCAAGCGGATAATCTTGATTTCATCTATTCACAGATAAAAAACTTGCGCAAAAAATTCTTGGCTAGTCATGCTGATGTGGATTTTGAAGCGGTATATGGAATCGGTTATAAACTTGTCGAAAAATGAGATTAGCCAACCAAACACTAAAGTATCTTTCTATCTCCGTGTTGGTGGTCATCGCCCTCTGGTCAACAGTGTTCTATCTATTTATGCTGGAGGTGATCCACGATAATATCGACGAAGAACTCGAAAACCAAAAGCGGCTCATTATCCAGGAACTTTCTAGCAATCCCACCGTAGCTCCAGATTTAGAGTTTGGTATAAATAACTATAAGGTACGCCAGATTTCCGAAGAACAAGCCCTGAAGATGCAAAACGTTTATAAGGACACCATGTTGTATATGCAGGACGATGATGATCCCGAACCGGAGCTGGAACCAGTCCGAATGTTGACGACAGCATTTGAACATCAAGGACATTATTATGAACTTTCGATCATCAACTCGATGATCGAAGAAAGCGATCTAATCAAGAATCTCTTTTATTCTGTTGTTATTTTATTTGTTTTGTTGGTCATCAGTATCGTATCCATCAATAAAGTCGTAATAGAACGTTTATGGGGACCATTATATATTTTCTTGGATCAGTTGACACGGTTTCGTTTAGGTAAAACCAAGCAGAAGCCTACTATGGATACGCAGATCCAAGAATTTAAAGATCTACAGCTTGCTGTGGCTACCTTAATTCGCCATAACGAGGAAAGCTATGAACAACAAAAACAGTTTATTGGCAATGCTTCGCATGAATTACAGACACCGTTGGCCATTATGATCAACAAATTGGAAATCATGGCGGAAACAGAGGGGTTGAACCAGGAACAGTCTGAGACTGTTGCAGCGGTATTGGCAACTGCAGAGCGGCTTGTTCGCCTCAATAAATCCTTGTTGCTGTTGAGTAAAATTGAGAATAAGCAATTTTTGCACAATGAGGATCTTTCGTTCAATACGCTTGTACTAAATATTGTGGCGGAGTTTGAGGCTATTGCTGAATTTAAACAGGTAAAAATCAATGTTGTACAAGAAGATCAGCTGAGTGTACAGATGGATGGTGCTTTGGCAAATATAGTGGTATCAAATCTCCTACGAAATGCTTTGTTCCACAATAAATTGGGTGGCGAGGTGAATATCCATATAACGAACAAAGGGCTGACCGTGTCCAATACAAGTACACATGCAGCGTTGGATGCTAACCTGGTATTCTCCCGTTTTTATAAATCAGATGCAGCATCCAAAGGTACTGGCTTGGGGCTTGCCATTGTGCAGGCCATCTGTCACCTCTATGGTTTTGCAATCGTCTACCATTATGAAAACCATCAGCATAGCTTTCAGCTCAATATGGTCCCTTAGAAAATATTCCAGGAGCAGGCATGTGTTCCCAAATCTTTACAGATTCGCTTTTTTACTTTGTAGTACACTAAAAAATAGAATCATGAACTGTAAATTAATCTGGAGTGCTTTCGTACTTGCACTGACAACAACAGGAGCTATTGCTCAAGATATACCACAAAGTCAAGTTCCCGCTGTCGTGGTGAATAGTTTCCAGCAGAAATTTCCAAAAGCCAAAAAAGTAGATTGGGAATTGAAGGGGAATGTTTATGAAGCTGAGTTTGAAACGGGTTTATTTGGCATTGACCAGGAAGCTTGGTTTCAGCATAACGGAAAACTTTTGCGGTATAAAACTGAAATCAACAAAAGAGAACTACCGAAGAGTGTGCTGAACCGGGTGAAAAGAGATTTTCCGGGCTATCGCATTGAAGACGCAAAAAAAATTACCGCCGAGCAGAAAGTGAGTTATGCGTTTGAAGTGAAAAGTCGAAAAGAGGAGTGGAAGGTGGTACTCGATTCAGAGGGAAATGTGCTTACGAAAGTAAGGGACTAGGCCGATATTTCTGTACAAATAAAAAAACCTTCATGATTTTACACGCACTCATAGGGGCGAAATCATGAAGGTTTTTTTGGTAAGTAGGCCGAGTTTATTGCGCTAACTAATCTTCTCCTTCCTCTGCGTGGAGTTCAAAAGATAGTTTTATGAGATCCTGACCAGCAAACTTAGCGACATAATCCGAAGAGTTCCAATCAGCACGGGTAACTTTTGCTTTTGTGGTTGCATCGTTAAATTTGCGAAGTACAAAGACTACATTTTTTTCGCCTTCATTATCTTTTCCTGCTGTAAAGTACGTGATGATTCCTGTGGTCTCCGTTGCTCCGTTGACTGCAGTGCCATCACCGTAGGTCGCCTCTTTCGTTTGAAAGATCGCACCACTTCCTGTATTGCTATTGGGATTAAGAACAAAAGAACCACCTGTAAGGAACGCTTTATAGTAGTCTGCTGTTGCTTTATTGACAATGTATTGCCCCTGGATTTCTTTTGAAGAAGTATCAAATTGTTTTAATTCAATTTTATAGATCCCTGCGGGATGGAGGTGAGCATGTCCTCCTGCCAATACTGTTCCCTTCTCATCAAAGCTGATAACAATTGGTTCTACCTTTTCTTTGTCGGCAAGATCATGGAAATGGTCTCCATGGGCTTCGCCGGCTACTTCCGTAAATATAAGCTTATAGGCAACTTTGGCATCTGTACCTTGTATGGTTAATGGGGATTCTACAGTAGTTGTATTTCCGGCTTTGTCGGTTACTGTAAAATGAAAATGATAGGCTCCTGCGGGTGCATCCGCCGGAACATCGATGTGTTCATGAAATGTCGCATTTTTTACACCAATGTATTTCCCATCCGTATAGGCTTTTGTGAACTTATATTGACCACCACCTTCCTGATGAACCTCTATTTCGATCTTAGCAATGAGTGCTTCGGCGAGAATATCGCCTTCAAGATGAAGGTCTGATCCTGCCTGAACAGTTTTGTTATTGCCACTGCCGATTTCGAGTGCGGTAATCTGGGGCTTTGCAAGTGCTGGAATTTCCTCGTTATCTTTCTTACAGGATGATAAAAAACCGAAAAGAATTGTACTTAACAGGAAGAAGAAGCGAATGTTTCTAGTTTTCATGTAAAATGGATTTAATTAAATTGAGTTGATAAATATGTATGGTATTATTCGAGTATACGGATGCTGATTCCTTTTTGGCTGCTCCATCCCGCCAGGTCAGTCACCTGGATCATAAAATGATAATTGCCCGGATCGATATCGGCTGGTACATCAATCTTTAATTCGGCATCGTATTGCTGTGGCTGACCCGGAATATTGACCGTCTTGACTAAAGTAAAGGGTTTGATAGGCGTTTTGATAGGTTCTATAGTACACTCTCCGATTTCTGTGCTATGCGAATGATGGTCAAAATTGTGGTGTACATCAATACTATAGCTTCCGAGCGCTACATTGTCGGATAGCTTACTGTGGAAAGTAAAGCTTGTACCGCGTTTAATGGTGCTGCACTGTTTTGGAAAGGCTGTTTCGGAATCGATGGCGATGACCGGTTTTTCGGTGTCGATACTTTCCTTATCTTTCTTACAGGCAACGGCCATCGTAAGTAACACCGCGATAAGTGTATATTTTTGGACTGTTTTCATAGGAGATCGTTTCATTTTTAAATTTTTATTCATTCGTATATCTTTTATTGTTAGCATGCCTGTGTGATGTTCGGTTATTCAGGTGTCTTCGTTACAAAATTGTATAAGAGTTTACTGTACGCTTCGATTCACGTAATTCATTGCGATCAAAGGCTTATTTAAAGCGGTTGTCTTTCGGTAGATGTTATTTTTATTCTTCATTCACGGTGATTCATGTTATGATCTGGACTGTTTTCCAAAGGGAACTCCAACGGATAGAATAAAATTCCTCCCCTGTTCAGGCAATGAGATCAGCCGATAAAAGCTGGTATGATCCATATACTTCTTATCAAATAGATTTTGAACCTGTAAGCGTAATTGGAGGGCAGATCCCGAAAACCGCAGCTGTGTGCCTGCTCGAAAGTTGAAAACCTGATAAGCTGCTGTGGACTCTTCTGGCGGAACAATATGATGCTGCGCAGCTGTCCATTTGCAATCGACGGAAAAGTAGGTCTCTTTAAAATATTTGCTATTTTTTGCTGTCCAGCTGATGTCCATCAACGCTGAAGGTGCCGGAGAGAACGGAAGTGTATAGCCTTTCTTTGCACCAGATAGTTGTTCTGATCGGACATATTCGCCCAATAATTCTACTTTCCATTGTTTTAAAGGCTGATAGCTGAGCTTCAATTCAGCTCCATAGCGGCGAACACGGCTTTCCATATATTCAAAGATTTGATTGCCGGCACCATAATATTGATCGTAGCGCGACGTGGGGTTGAGGTAGATATAATTGGAAAAGTAATTAAAGAACGGCGTAAAGGCGACAAAGACTTTTCTGGGACTCCAGGTCAATGATAAATCCAGCTGGTAGGATTGTTCGGGCGACAAGGATTGATTACCTTTTTCATAACTGAAGTAGTGATAGTTGACACCATTAGCACCGAGCTCCTGTGCAATAGGGGCCCTGAAACTCTTTCCTAGATTGATTTTGGTTTCCAGATCTCCGAATTGATGTGCCGCTCCTAAAGACCAAACCAGGCTATTGAAACGGCGACTGAGCGCTGAAGCCCGAACTATTCTTCCCGACTGATGGTCTTCCAGCTGTGATTCGAACCAATCCTGATAAGGTGAGGTCTGAATATGGCTGTAATCGTAACGCAACGCCCCGTAAAGCATCGTTTGGTCCGCGAGCTTGTATTGATCGTAGACGAATAGGCCCATTGCTTTTTGGTTAAAAGAGGGGATGAGGAAGCTCCAGCCATCGATCCGATTGTCCTGATACTCTCCATTTGCACCTAGGGTAAGTCGATGTCTGGCCAACTCAAATTGGTCTTTTACAGTGATACTATAGACTTGTTTGTCATACAACCTTTCCAAATTGATTGGGATAGTCATATCTTTTGGATAAACAGGTGGCATATAACCATGCGCGGTGTAATTGTTGTATTCTTGCCGATAGTTTTTCTGATAACCCAGGTCTATCCAAAGCTTATGCTTATCCAGATCGATAAAGTTGCGGTTAATAAGCTTCAGGTGATTGACCGTCTGGCTAGGGAAACCAATGTCCCGACTGGATTTGTCATAAAGAGCTGTATCTACGCCCCGTGGTTCCAAGCCATGCGCATTGGCAAAGAAGCCAAACTTTGTATGATAATTACTCAGATAGAAAATCGAAGAAAAACGATCCGATAGATATCCACCACGTAGTTGAAAATGTGTTTCTCGTCCTGCCGTGTTGCGAACATGCCGATCTTTCAGGCGTACCGCATAATTGTAGACATAGACGGTATCTGTGGGTACTCGGTAATCGCCATATTCCAAGTGCGTGAATCCACCTCCAAATACCCAATTCCCCTTTCTGCCCTGTGCTTGTAGCGATCCGCCAAAAGTCGCGTTGTTTGACTTTGTCAATAGGTTAAACTGCCCTTTAAAACCTGTCTCCTGTAGTTCCGCTGGCGGTGCTAACCGAACGACACCGCCAATGGCATCTGAGCCATATAGAAATGAGCTGGCCCCCTTAAGTACCTCGGCACTTCCCACACTGAATTGATCGATTTCCAGTCCATGATCCAATCCCCACTGCTGGCCTTCATGTTTAATGCCATTTTCTACCGTGGCCACACGATTAAATCCGAGCCCTCTAATCTGGGGTTTAGATTGATTGGCACCTATGCCGATGGCGCTGACACCGGGAAGCCGGCTTAATGTCTGCATTAAACTTCCCGTCTGGTATTTTTGTATAGAGTCGGCAGTCAACAGCTGGATCGATAATGCGCCCTCTGCTGCGCGGTGATAACGTCGCCCGCCAACTTTAACTTCTTCAAGCTCGATGCTCTCCTCCTGTCCATAACACGGGAGAAATAGTTGTTGTGCTGCGATAATTGAAAAAATAATATACCTATTCATCTATGTGGATTCGATTCGTAAAGCGTAAGTCGTGCAATCCATATGTATTCCAAGTAGTATGTATTGCAATTAAGTTGCAACAAATATAGTGAAAAGATTTTAAAAGCAATATAGTTGCATTATAATAACAGAATAGACTGTATGATACAGTGGCAAAGTTTTTATTGCTTTTTGGCGCCTAAAGAGTATAAAAAGCATGTTTTACAAGTAGTACATACGATGATATATGAAGTTAAGTGAAGAATATTCTATTAAAGTTGCCGCATTGCAATCGGCTGAACATCAATTGACAGTTGACCTTTCGAAACGAATTACGCCCGATATATGGCTTGATGTCCTGATTTATTTTGAGCACAACTTGGAGCAGTCCAGTGCGGCTGCACTTTATGATGCATTATTTGAAAAAGGAACTGATTTTGCCGTAAACGTATATCTGAACGAAGAGGATTATTCCTTTTTTATTGATAAAATACGGACAATATTAGAGCGCTATGCTGCGATCAATCCTCATGCATGGGTGGAGCTTGGCTTACAGCATATTTTATGTCGCCGACATGTGGTAGAGAAAGAAAAGGCTTCCCTTTATTTGAAGAGAGGCATCGATGCTGGGGTTGAATGGGCAAGACCCCTTTATCTATACTACAATTATTTAGGTTTGCTGGCCGATATCGACCGCGATAGCGCCAAGGCCGAACTGGATGCACTCGCTTTGGGCGGATATCTTTGGGGAATTGCATATGCTGCCCATATTGATGTCTGGACCGATAAATATGAAGAAGTCTTTGACCGTATACAGGTGCTCAAGCAGTCTCCGGAGAGGAAACTACTGCGCCATTATTATGAGGCGCTACAATTTTACTATGCGCGTAAAGAGGACAAGGAAAAACGCCTGCAAACACTGGAAGAGGGTATTGCGATGGCTGAGTCTCGTTACTGCAGATTTGTGCTGAATGAAATAAAACGTGCGGGGGCGGCTTCCTTAATTGAACAGGAGCTTCTTATACCGGAATATCAAGAGCTGTTTGAATACGGAATGATGGATGCTGCGGTGCAAATAGCACTTATCAAACTTCAGGTATTAGGCAATGACCGTCTGGAAAAACAGGATTTCGAAGAACCGCTGTGGTATCTCCAGAAAGCATATGATTATAATAATAATTATGCGGGCTATCGTCTTGCTTGTCTCTATCTCTATCAGAACGTGCTGCAGGACATCGAAAAGGGATTATCTTTATTGCATCTGCTCGACGAGAAAGATAATTATGTGGAAGCGCAGGTTGAACTTGCTGAAATCCTCCTCGAAGGTCAGTTCCTCCCAAAGAATGAAACATCAGCATTCCAGCGCTTCAGCGCAATGGCGGAAAAAAATATTGCTTACGCGAAGTTGCGCCTAGGCAATATGCTCGAATCTGGTTACGAGGGTTTGGCTCCGGATTACAAAGCCGCCTTTGCTTACTATCAGGACGCTGCAAAAGATAAACTGCCACAAGCTTTATATCAAGTCGGCAGATTCTTAAAATATGGAATCCATAATGATGCGCCTGATCTGGCGGCTGCATTGCCTTACTTCGAGGAAGCGGCAGTATATAATAACGCTACTGCGCTGACTGAAATGGGTTTAGCTGCTGAATTAAAATCCGAACCGGATTATAAATTGGCCTTTGATTATTTCTCGCGTGCGGCAGATCTTGGCTATCCCTATGCCTATTATTTAAAAGGTATTTATTTGGAAAATGATTATCACCAGTCCGGAGCTCCCCAACCGAAAGCAGCTTTTACCGCCTTTGAAACCGGAGCCGGGATGCAGGAGCTAAATAGTATATATGAACTGGCGCGATGTTACCGGGGGGGCATAGGTACGGAGATAAATCTGGACCGGATGATTGCTTTATACCAACAGGCTGCTGAACGAAATCATGTACAGGCTTTGACAGATCTGGGTCTCTGTTATGAGTATGGTTATGGATTGAACCAAGATACATTTAAAGCACAGGAAAACATTAAGAAAGCTGCCGATCTGGGGTTCCCTTATGCAATTTACGTATTGGGACGATATTATTTGACCGGTTTGGTGCAACAGAATGTAGCACATGGTCTTCAGCTTTTGGAAGAGGCAGCACAAAAAAATGTAGCTGAGGCACTCTTGCTGCTTGGCGACTACTTTTTCTTCGACTATGATCAGCGGGAAGAATACGACAAAGGTTTTGATTACTACATGCGTGCCGAAAAACTTGGCTATCTGACGGAGGGAATTGGCATGTGCTATGAGTTTGGTATCGGCGTGGAAGCGCAGCCGACAAAAGCATTTGGATATTATACTCAAGCTGCGGAGCGAGGAAATCAGCAGGCGAGCTACCGATTGGCCCGTTGTTATTATTTTGGAATAGGTACCGAGATCGATAAAGCAGCCGCCTATGGGTATTTTATGGAAGTGGCGCAGCAAGGGAATGTGTATGCCACTTACTTTGTTGCGGTGCAACTGCTGGAAGGAGATGGCGTACCGATGGACCTTCAAGACGGAGTCGAATGGCTTATGAAGGCCGCCGAAGCTGATCATGCTGACGCACAATATAAACTGGCCAACTGTTATCTCATGGGGGACGGGGTAGAAGAAAATGAAGATCTTGCCCTGGAGTGGTTTGAACGGGCGGCAGACAATGGACATGATGATGCTATTCGATTGACAAAGAGAACGAGAAAGTAAGAAAAACATGCAAGAAGAAAAATCCTATTCCTTTCAGGTCAATCTGAAAGGAATGATCGCACTGCTCTCAGAACACCTTTATAGCGATCCCAATACATTTATTCGGGAACTGCTTCAAAACGGCGTGGATGCAATTACAGCATTGAAACACTTGGATGAACGACATCAGGGAAAAATAACGATTGAGCTGCCAGGCACTGAACAGCCGAAGTTTCTGTTCAGCGATAATGGAATAGGCCTAAAGGAGGCCGATATTCATCAATTTTTGTCGGTTATCGGGGAGAGTTCAAAGAGTAAGGACATCAAGGATGCTCAGGACTTTATCGGTAAGTTTGGTATTGGACTGCTTTCTTGTTTTGTGGTCAGCGATGAGATTATTGTTGAAACAAAATCCGCTCTTGAACAACTGCCTCTACGTTGGACGGCTAGAGCTGAAGGGGACTATAAAATCGAGCGTCTGGCAGAAGATATTCCTGTCGGAACACGGGTTATCCTAAGCCCTAAAAAGCAATTCAACTATATTTTTGAAGGGGATTATTTTGAGAAAAAAATCAAGTTTTATGGAGATGCGCTGCGAGAAACCATTTCTATTGTAGTAGGAGGTGCCGAAAAGGTCATCCATAAAGAAGAACCCAAATGGCTTGCTCCATCGATTTCGAAGACGGAATTGCTTGCTATAGGCAAAGAACTCTTTCATGTCAACTTTTTGGATGCAATTCCATTTGAAACGAAGGCGGGTAAGGCAAAGGGTGTGTTGTATATTTTACCTTTCCGTACCCAGTTTAGCAGTAAGCAGCGTCACCGAATTTACTTGAAGCGTATGTTTCTTGCCGAAGAAGATCAGTCTATTTTGCCAAATTGGGCATTTTTTGTCCGGATGCTTGTCAATACAGAGGAACTTAGTGCTACTGCCTCACGGGAGTCTCTGATGAAAAATGATCTATTGCGGCAGGCGCGAAAAGAAATTGCAGCTGTGCTCAAAACGTACCTGCAACAAGTGAAGAAGATAGACTTCGATATTTATATACGTATTATCCAGACACATTATCTCCATTTAAAAGCTTTTGCGCTCGAAGATCCCGACTTCCTGGCTATTTTTTTAGCTGATATCCCGTTTGAAACCAATCGCGGACAGCGGAGTTTCCAAAATATCATCGATCAGCAACAGCAGCTCTATTACTGCGCTGATTTTGAGGATTTCAAACAGATTGACCGTATGGCCGATACACAGGGAATGATTCTTGTGAATGCTTCTTATACCTTTGATACGGAGTTGCTCCGCAGGATCAAACAAAAATATAGCGATTATAAGATAACAGAGATGTCGCCCAATCAGCTCCTGGAAACGTTTCAGCCAATTCATGAAGATGAGCACAATCACTATGTTTCTTTTCAGAAAGAAGTGCAGCGCATTTTAGACGATTATAGCTGCGTCCTTGAAATTAGACGGTTTAAACCGATTGATACGCCGGCTATTTTTACAAAAATGGAGCAAAATAATGTAGAAAATACGATTAGCCAATTAAAGGAAAATGCAAATCCTTTTGCGCAAGTACTCAAGACATCGAGGCCAAATAAGATCCAGAATACGTTATGTTTAAATGCTGACAATGCGTTGATCAAAACGCTAATGGATATAAAAGATGTCTACATGCTTCGTTCAGTTATGGAAGTGCTTTACGTGCAGGCGCTAATTTTGGGCAAGTACCCTGTCCAAGAGCGGGAAATGAAGGTTATGAACGAGGCCCTGAAAAGCCTCATCGTCATGGGGTTGGATAATTTTGTGAATCTTTAAAGCGGTTGAGGGATTTCTACACTAGGTCAGAATTTCCCTTTACCTTTTAGAGAGCTTATTTAAAAAGGAAATATTTCATTAAAAGAAGAGAATAAGAAGATGTATACACTTAAAATTCAGAAACTGCGCAATCAGGTTGCACGCGTAGACAATACCTTTGAGAAGGTTAATCTATTGACACAGGCTATACGGATTGCAGATGAAAACCAAGATATTGAATGGGGATATGACCTTCGTTTAGATTTAATCAGTGAAGAGATAGACCTCGCTTTTTCAACTGAGTCGTTACCCGCATTTGCGTGGATATTACAAGCTTACGATGAAAATCCGGAACTCTTTAATGAAGAAGATTTCTTATGGCAATACAAATGGATGATGTCCGAATTATACGATAATCCTGCTGTCAGCCGTGAGCAGATTGAAGCAGCTTTGGGCGACTTTGAACAACGATTGATCCGCAACGGTTATGGTAAGCGTGCCATATACAATGAGGAGCTGAGTGATGCGCTGGCGCAAAAAGATATTGTCGCTATCGAGCGCGCATTGAAAAACGTAAATGCTATGCAAAGAGATGACATGAGCGATTGTGAAGCCTGTGAAATGGATGCAGAAGTATCAGCAACACTATTACAGGATGGCTATAGCCCAGCAGTCGATAAAGCCTTACCTTTAATTGAAGGCCAGTTTACCTGTTCGCATGTGCCTTTGCGTACGGCAGTGAACCTGGCTTATGAAGGTCTTAAGCAAGGTGATACTGAACAGGCCGATAAAATGGCGCTACTGGCAGAAAAGGAGGTGTTTAAGAAAGAAAAGGACTCCGCAATTTTGATTTCGGCAATTAAACTAGCAACCTATTTTTCCTATACCGATATTGGTAAAGCGAAGGAATGGATCGAACGATTTTTGCCTTGGGCTGATGGTCCCGACAATCGATCCATGTTTCAGTTGGCCTGCTATATCTGTGAAGCCATGAGGAATTTTGGCTCTGATGAATCTTTTATGCTTGAGCTCGGCAATCAGCATAATTTTTTTCAAGGGAAAAATACCTACACCGCTAGCGAATTGGCTAATCATTATGGGAAACTGGCGGATCAACTCGCAGACCGCTTTGACCAACGTAATGGCAATCACAACTTTCGCAATCAGTTAATGTCCCTTTAGCTTGAATGGCTGCAGAAATCCCTGATTTCCGTGATGAAATTCAGTTGTTTTGAAGGCTATCTTTGTGTAAATGAGCATTAAATACTGAAATATATCAACAAAATAGATCAAAATGATTAAACAATTTATTACGGGCATGATGACCGCAGCGGTTCTGAGCCTATCAAGTTGTGGTTCGGGAGAAAAAGATCCTGCAGCATACAACAATTCAATTATTACCGTTATAAACAGTAGTGAAAAACATGTGACAGACATGAATGCCGCCATGAATGGCTCCGATTATACGAAAGCCGAACAGGTCCGCGCAGATTGGGAAAAATCTTTGAATAATGATATCAAGAAAGTCGAAGATCTGGGAGATTTCAAAGGCGATGCGACATTCCAAAAAGCAGTTCTTGATGGCTTAAATGGGTATAAAAAAATCGTTACGGAGGATTATCCGAAATTGATTGAACTCCGAAAAAATAAGACACCTGATGCTGCTAAAGAGTCTGCATTGCTTGAAAATATCAATAAAGCATTTGAAAATATGAGCAATGGTGTCAATCAAGCATCCACAGCATTTGAAAGTAAATATAAAAGTTAACCTTATTGCATGAGCTATTGGGTAAGCCACATCACCGAAAATGATGTGGCTTTGTTTTTTGTAGTACAGCTGTTGTTTGCTTGAGAAACACGGGGTCCTAAAATCTTTGCGCAGTATTGTAGGACAGCACCTAGCAAAACAAAATGCTAACAAACGTTAAAACTCCTAAGGCCGAACTTGAATTTCATATTTTTATGTAGTTTTACATGAAGCTTGGACAGAGAGTGCCGAGTATATCATTAATACAATCAAAATAGGTTAATAGGTTCATAAGCTATTGACAAATACAGACTCCAATGAAAGCCATATCAATTTTAACGGCCGTGCTTTTGTCTTCCTGTGTAGGGATCTCGATGACAGCACGAGCACAGGAAGGCACAAATAAATCAGATTACGTAGTGCTTATGAACGCAGATACCCTTTATGGAAAAATCTCCTCCATCAAGGATCACAAACTCAAATTTGAAAATCAACAGAAAGAGAAACTAACTTTTACCCCAGATCAGGTATTTCGTGCTTACTGGGAGTCAAAAAGAAAAGTCTATGCACCCTCTTATGTCGAAAATGGCTTGGAACCTGTTCAGGGAACTTCTCCACAAGTATTTCAAATAGGTCGATATTATACAGAGGAGCCAACTTTTGCAGAAGTGCTGGTTGATGGAGAAATAATGGTTTATTATGTGTCTAATTTGAATCTCGGTGGTGGCGGCGGAATGATGTTTGGTACAGGCGGTGGAGGTACGATGTTATCCATTGGAGTCAGTAAGTCTAAATATGCCTATGCATTAAAAAAGTCAACCGGCGAGGTGATTGAAATAAATAGCAATACGAATGGACTTTTTAGTAACAGTAAGAAGAAGCGGACTATCGCTTTAGGGCGTTTGATCAATGACGAACCGGAGTTATTCGCAGAATTTGAAAAGGAAAAAAAGTATGATTATGATCTTTTTATAAAGTACCTTATGCGCTATAATGAGATCCAATCTTCAAATGCCTCTTCGGAGGGAAAGAAGAAACTGTTTATTTATTAAGATCTTATATTGACTAATACTGCAATTAAACGAATTTATGATACTTACCATCTTTATTGTATTGACTATAGTCGCAGCCTACGGCTTTTGGTTGCTATTTGAAAAAGCAGGGCGCAGAGGCTGGGAGGGAATTGTTCCTCTTTATAGCCAGTGGATCCAATCGCGCATTCTGGGCAAGAAAACCTGGCAACTTATCCTGTTGTTTGTTCCGATTGTCAATGTTTTTGTCTTTTATAACCTCTACCTCGATTTTATTCATTGTTTTGGAAAGAGAAGGTTTTGGGAAAACTGTGCTGCAGTATTGGTTCCGTTTATTGTACTGCCAATTTGGGGTAGCGATAAAAACGTGCAATTTCTGAATGGTCTTTATGCCAAAAACCTTAAAGCTGCAAATGAGGCAGGTAAGCTGATGACAAAGGACTCTGAGCTGGGAATTGCGCATGAATCGTATATAGATTATAAGAAAAAATACCCCTATAAAAAATCGATGGTGCGTGAATGGGCGGATGCGATTGTGTTTGCAACTGTCGCTGCAACGCTAATTCGTGGATTTCTATTGGAAGCATTTATGATTCCATCGGGTTCTATGCAGCAGTCTTTACTCATTGGCGATTATCTTTTTGTGAGTAAACTAAATTACGGTCCCCGCATCCCCAATACACCAATAGCCTTTCCTTTTGCACATCATACGATGCCATTAATAGGAGGGAAAGCTTTTTCTGAACTTATTGAACTACCCTATAAACGATTGCCCGGATTTCAAGAGATCAAACGGAATGATGTAATCGTTTTTAATGCACCAGCAGGTGATACTGTTGCTGTGGAAAATCAGGATTTGCCCTATTATGATTTGGTGCGTAGCATGGGACGTGAAGCCGTACACCAACAATTTACGATTCAGACCCGCCCAGTAGATAAACGTGAACATTTGATTAAGCGATGTGTGGGAATGCCGGGAGATAAAATCGATATGAAAGAAGGGGTATTGTTTGTGAACGACAAGCCAGGTTTTGTTGCTCCGGAAAGTCAAATGGATTATATTGTGATCACCGATGAGACTGGTCTGGACGAACAGCGCTTGAAAGATATGGGAATAGAAGTCTCTCCCATTCAGCCCGGCGCTTATCTCATCTTTTTAACCCAAGAACAGGCGGCAATGGTGAAATCCTGGTCCAATGTCAAATCCATGCAAATGAACTTGGAAAAACCGGGAGTTGCCCAAGCAAACACCTTTCCAAACGATCCACAATACAAATGGAACTACGATAATTTTGGCCCCTTTGTCATTCCTAAGAAAGGCATGACTATTCCTCTAAATGCACAGACCTTTCCACTCTACGAACGAGCTATCCGGGTGTATGAAAATAACCAGTTGGAAAAGAAATCGGATGGGATTTATATCAATGGAAACCGAACAGATTCCTACACCTTTAAAATGGATTATTATTGGATGATGGGCGACAATAGGCACAATTCGCTCGATGCGCGGGATTGGGGATTTGTTCCGGAAGATCATATTGTCGGAAAAGCATTGTTTACCTGGATGAGCTGGAATGCAGATGGCAATGGGCTTTCCAAAATACGATGGAATAGAATTTTCAAAGGCATCCATTAAAAAAGAAAGGATACTAACAATAAAAGGGGAAATGATTCTAATCATTTCCCCTTTTATTGTTTTAATTGTTCTAGAAATGCAGTGAAAAACCTATTCTTGCGCTGAAAGCATTGATGCCATCGGCATTGTCGTTTAGGCCATGATCATAACGTACTGCCGGCTCTATGGCAATGTTTTCTTTTAAAAATAGGGCATAACCGAGTTGACCTCCGAAAATGAAAGCATTCTCGCCACCACTATTAATACCACCTAGATCTACCTGCACGGGAAATTGATTGATAATATAGTATTTTAATCCCGCTTTATAAATAAACGAATGCGTAGAATTCAATTCGATTTTTTGGCCATCAAAATCGAATACATATCTTTGACCAGTGAAACCTAATCCTGCTTTGACAGCTAGTTTATCTTGGAAAAAATAACCTGCTTCACCGCCTACAGACCAGAGCTGGGCGCCATTGTTGGAATAAAAGCTAAAGCCGGAAGTAGAAAGGCCGGTCAGTGGCGAGAGATTCGTTTCGACCATCCATTTTCCTTTAGAGATCGCTGTTGGAGTTTCTTGGGCCGATACAGTTTGCAAACCCAACAGGGTAAGCATTATAAAAAGACTCTTTTTGGGGGATTCTGTTTAAATAACGAATAAGAAGAGATTATTTTTATTTTTTAATACAACGAACTTGAACGGTTGCATTTTGATTGAGTGCTGCAATTTGTGTAAAGTATAACAACAATACCTTTTGTGGCTGATTTGTGGCTTATGTTTTTCTCGCGCGCTCATTGGCTATTTATGGTGCTAAAGCTGCTACAGGGGTAGTTGCCATTACCACCAAAAAAGGAACAGGCGATAAACCCGTGTTGACGGCGAATATCAACTGGAGAGTAGCTCCGCTAGTACGTAATCAACGTGCTTACGATGGCTCTGGTTTTCTGAAATGGCGAGCAGATGTGGGGCGCGCTGGTGGTAAATACAATCCGGATGGCACATTAAGGCGGATTCCGACAGGTGATAGCGGATTGAATGCCCGTAATCCTTTTCTAAATATGACCTACAATGACCGGATGAACAAGCAGAATACCCTTTTTGCAAGTCTCTTCGCAAAAGTTAACTTGCCTTTTGGTATTACTTATCAGTTCAACTTTAGTCCCGGAATTGAGGTAGGCCACGTACACCAGACACGTCCATTGTTTAATTTCCGTCAGCAGAATATGAATAAACCGAGAAGACAGCGTTCGGATTGGAGCTCCGATCGGATGATGGGAGAGCGTAATCCTGCCGTTCATCAACTGAATTTTGTTAAAACAGCCTGCGAAGTGGCCAAATTGGATTTGACAGATTTATTTGATAAATACGGATTCTTTTTTGTTGGTACGTTGGAATACGACGATTATGGAAAGTATACCTATACCATGACGCAGGAAATGGTTGATGCCTGTCGCCTGGCAATTAAAAACATGAACTTGCCCAAGCCTAAGGCTGATCTTACAGCATTAAGAGATTAGAGCATGTAAACTATAATAACGTCTGACGCTCCGAATCATCTAAATTGATTCGGAGCCTTTTGTTTGGTTGTTATGTTTTTTGAACTTAGTCGTTATTCTAAACGTGTTACAAGCTGAACGCTTTCTCTTGCTCATTTTCTTTGATCCCATAAACCCTCCAAAAATGCCTATATCATGGTGATTCTGGTTGGATGCTGGGACACTTGTAGGGTTATTTACATAATGTTATGTTTATTCGCTTTTATTTAGTTCTTCTTTAAGTTAGATTTTAATTAGTATTTAGTTAGCTTTTGGTTAGGATTTATTTAGCTATAACCTAAGCTATACCTAAACAAACCTTAAGTAAAGTAGTAAAAGAGTGTGTTCATTTAATGGGTAATCCGGAGCGGTGTATGCTCTCATTCTTTTGCTGTGCTGCGGTATTCTTCTGTTGTTCTCTGTTCGGCTATGTTTGCGTTTTCCGATCTCCCTTTGCTATGTCGGTGGGGCAATAGATCCGGCAGGTGCAATTCAGGATGTTTTCGTTGCCTGATGCCGCTATCTGTCCCAATCTGGCGGCCGGATGAGCCATTCCAGCCTTCCGATCACCTGTTTTACAAAAAGAATCTCACACCGTTACAGGTAGTTAAGGATAAAATGAAAATAATAAGAACAAAAGGCTTGGAAGTTTGTTAGTAAACTTCCTATCTTTGCACCACTCCGCAAGGGAGGGACGGTTACCCCGAAAGAGGGAATCATGAAAAAAGAAGGGTTTAAGAGAAGTCTGGCAGGATTTAAAATCCCGCTCAGTTTATTTTAAACGCGGAAATCGAAAAAGAGAAAAGAAAAAAAAACTTCAGAAAGTTTTTGGAAGTTCAAAAAAGATTTCTACCTTTGCAGTCCCAACGGAAACGAAGGGAAAAACAAAAAAGATAAAGACGGCGCAATGCCCTCGGAATATAGCGGATACGGAAGTTGAAGCGCGAAAAGTTCTTTAAGAAAACACAATCATGTAAGCGTGACGAGTAGACAGACGAAAGTCGAAAGTCATGAACAAATTCAAGTAATTGTTCAATTCGATCCAAGATCAGAGATATAAAAAAAGAATTCTGATTATTATAAATAGTTGGAATCAAAAACTTCATTTTACAATGGAGAGTTTGATCCTGGCTCAGGATGAACGCTAGCGGCAGGCCTAATACATGCAAGTCGGACGGGATCCATCGGAGAGCTTGCTCGAAGATGGTGAGAGTGGCGCACGGGTGCGTAACGCGTGAGCAACCTACCTCTATCAGGGGGATAGCCTCTCGAAAGAGAGATTAACACCGCATAACATCAACAGTTCGCATGTTCGGTTGATTAAATATTTATAGGATAGAGATGGGCTCGCGTGACATTAGCTAGTTGGTAGGGTAACGGCCTACCAAGGCGACGATGTCTAGGGGCTCTGAGAGGAGAATCCCCCACACTGGTACTGAGACACGGACCAGACTCCTACGGGAGGCAGCAGTAAGGAATATTGGTCAATGGGCGGAAGCCTGAACCAGCCATGCCGCGTGCAGGATGACTGCCCTATGGGTTGTAAACTGCTTTTGTCCAGGAATAAACCTAGATACGTGTATCTAGCTGAATGTACTGGAAGAATAAGGATCGGCTAACTCCGTGCCAGCAGCCGCGGTAATACGGAGGATCCGAGCGTTATCCGGATTTATTGGGTTTAAAGGGTGCGTAGGCGGCCTATTAAGTCAGGGGTGAAATACGGTGGCTCAACCATCGCAGTGCCTTTGATACTGATGGGCTTGAATCCATTTGAAGTGGGCGGAATAAGACAAGTAGCGGTGAAATGCATAGATATGTCTTAGAACTCCGATTGCGAAGGCAGCTCACTAAGCTGGTATTGACGCTGATGCACGAAAGCGTGGGGATCGAACAGGATTAGATACCCTGGTAGTCCACGCCCTAAACGATGATAACTCGATGTTGGCGATAG
>NZ_LZZP01000011.1:0-157937 GCF_014170215.1 Sphingobacterium sp. UME9
CTATCGCCAACATCGAGTTATCATCGTTTAGGGCGTGGACTACCAGGGTATCTAATCCTGTTCGATCCCCACGCTTTCGTGCATCAGCGTCAATACCAGCTTAGTGAGCTGCCTTCGCAATCGGAGTTCTAAGACATATCTATGCATTTCACCGCTACTTGTCTTATTCCGCCCACTTCAAATGGATTCAAGCCCATCAGTATCAAAGGCACTGCGATGGTTGAGCCACCGTATTTCACCCCTGACTTAATAGGCCGCCTACGCACCCTTTAAACCCAATAAATCCGGATAACGCTCGGATCCTCCGTATTACCGCGGCTGCTGGCACGGAGTTAGCCGATCCTTATTCTTCCAGTACATTCAGCTTCCTACACGTAGAAAGGTTTATTCCTGGACAAAAGCAGTTTACAACCCATAGGGCAGTCATCCTGCACGCGGCATGGCTGGTTCAGGCTTCCGCCCATTGACCAATATTCCTTACTGCTGCCTCCCGTAGGAGTCTGGTCCGTGTCTCAGTACCAGTGTGGGGGATTCTCCTCTCAGAGCCCCTAGACATCGTCGCCTTGGTAAGCCGTTACCCTACCAACTAGCTAATGTCACGCGAGCCCATCTCTATCCTATAAATATTTAATAGCTAACCGATGCCGGTCACATATGTTATGCGGTGTTAATCTCTCTTTCGAGAGGCTATCCCCCTGACAGAGGTAGGTTGCTCACGCGTTACGCACCCGTGCGCCACTCTCACCGTCTTCGAGCAAGCTCTCCGACGGATCCCGTCCGACTTGCATGTATTAGGCCTGCCGCTAGCGTTCATCCTGAGCCAGGATCAAACTCTCCATTGTAAAATGAAGTTTTTGATTCCAACTATTTATAATAATCAGAATTCTTTTTTTATATCTCTGATCTTGGATCGAATTGAACGAATTCTTGAATTTGTTCATGACTTTCGTTTGTCTACTCGTCACGCTTACATGATTGTGTTTTCTTAAAGAACTTTTCTCGCTTCAACTTCCGTATCCGCTATATTCCGATGGCATTGCGCCGTCTTTATCTTTTTTGTTTTTCCCTTCGTTTCCGTTGGGACTGCAAAGGTAGAAATCTTTTTTGAACTTCCAAAAACTTTTTGAAGTTTTTTCTCTTTTCTCTTTTTTCGATTTCCGCGTTTAAAATAAACTGAACGGGATTTTAAATCCTGCCAGACTTCTCTTAAACCCTTCTTTTTTCATGATTCCTTCTTTCGAAGTAACCGTTCCTCCCTTGCGGAGTGGTGCAAAGATAGGGAGTTTTAACAATCACTTCCAAGCCTTTTGTTTATTATTTATTTCAATTCACCCTTAACTGCCTGTAACGGTGCGAGATTCTTTTTGTAAAACAGGTGATCGGAAGGGTGGGATGGCTGATCCGGCCACCAGATTGGGCCTTCGGAGAACCCCAGGTAATCATATAGCGTATGGAGACAGGCTTCGTATTGGATCTATTATCAATTTCGTTTAACTTTTGTTCCTAATTAAAAGGGGTATTACAGGGGGATAACAGGGGGTTAACAGGGGGTTAGCAGGGGTACAACCCCTATTACCCCCCTGTTACCCCCCTGTTAAAGCGGTGCTATAGTGCTGTTAATTACAAATCGATATTCAATTTGAACATAAGCAACGTAACAACAGATCTCTCCTCTTCGCCAAAACTGCCGCTGAAACAAGCGAAAATATCAATATGAAAAGCCAAATAATAGCAGCATTGATCCACTTATCAAGATAAAAAACCTATTTATCTATTTTTTTATGTAGATTTATCTTCTTAAAATAACCACCAGAGCGATGAGCAGAACTACCCTGAAAGATATAGCGTTGGCACTCAATATTTCTGTTTCGACGGTTTCCAAGGCATTATCAGACAGCTACGAAATAAGTGAAGCGACTAAAAAGATGGTTCAGGAATATGCCAAAAAGCATAATTTCCACCCAAATAAGTTGGCACGGAGCTTAAAAATAGGAAAATCCAATACAATAGGGGTTATTGTATCCAACATTAGTAATACATTCGTTTCACAAATCCTCGATGGAATTCAAATAGCCTCTCAACAGACTGTCTATGACGTTATTTTCATGCAAAGCCGGGAAGACGAACGGATCGAAAAAAATTGTATTGACGTCTTACGCATGCGCGGTATTGATGGCTTAATGATATCTCCGGTTTCTTCCGATTCAAATATTGAAGAGCTAAAAGCATTGATAAAATCACAGATCCCAGTCGTTATTTTTGATCGTATCAATCACCAGCTCGACACATTCAAGGTAGGTGTCAATAATTTCCAGGGTTCATATAACGCCACAAAGCATCTCATCGAACAAGGTAAAAAGAATATTTTGCATATCACCGGAAAGAACTTAGGTGTGGCAGCCGAACGATTAAATGGCTTCAAATCTGCTTTATCAGATGCGGGGATTCCTTTTGATAATAGGCATTATATCGAATGTAGTTTTAATAATACCACCGATATAGACGAAACAATTCGAGAGATTTTGCGCAAAGAATATCTTGAACATAAAAGTATAGATGCGATTTTCGGTGCTACGGATGTTATTACAACCCGAACACTGGGTATTTTGGCTGAGCTTCAGATTCAAGTCCCTTCCGAGGTCGCTGTTATTGGTTTTTCAAACACACAAATAGCAGCGTCGTTAAATCCAGCGCTATCCACAGTTGTGCAACCGGCAACAGAAATTGGGGAACTGGCGACAAATAAATTAATCGCCACCATTAACCAAACAAGACCAATACATGAATTTGAAACAATTGAGCTTCCAACACAGCTCATCATTCGCAAATCTTCCTTATAATTCTTTTGATTATAGTCTCGTCGACATACTTAAAACAAAACAGTCGGGAAATAAGAAGTTAGCTCCCCTATTTCCCGACTGTCTTTATGCTAGACCTCTATTACAGGTCATAATCTCTAATCTTCGCCCGAATTATTGGTATCATTCACCAACAATACCATACTCTAGGCCCCGTAATTCCGCAAGCCCTCTTAATCTTCCAATGGCAGAATACCCTGGATTTGTTACTTTATTCAGATCATCCAGCATCTGATGGCCGTGATCTGGTCTGAATGGGATCGCTGTAGATCGCAATTGATTTTCAGCAACCAGGATTTTCATGATTTTATACATATTGACATCCCCATCCAAATGGTCTGCCTCATAAAAGCTTCCGATCGCATCTTTCCTCACATTCCGTAAGTGAACAAAGTTTACCCGCCCTTTAATATTTTCTAAAATAGCCGGCAGATCGTTTGTCTGACTGGCGCCCAAGGATCCTGTACAAAAGCAGACACCATTAAATCGTTGTGGAACCGCATTTAAAAAATAATCGAAATCCTCACCATTACTAGCGATACGGGGCAAACCTAAAATAGGATACGGTGGATCATCGGGATGAATGGTCATACATATACCATTCTCCTCACAAGTTGCCGCAATTCCCTGAAGGAAATAAACCAAATTGTTGCGTAAACCATCTTTCCCAATATGCTTATACGTATCAATGCTCGCTTTTAAGGCATCCAATTCCACATTCTTCTCTCCGGGGATCCCCATTAAGACAACATTTGCCAATTCTTCTTTTTGTTGTTCGGAAATTTCATCAAAACGTAAAGTCGCACGTTTAACAACATCCTCTGGATAGGCCGTGCGAGCGGCGTCTCGTTTTAATATAAATATGTCAAAAAGTGCCAAATCAATCCAGTCAAAATACAATGCTTTTGAGCCATCCGCCATGGTTAAGTCCAATTGCGTACGTGTCCAGTCAAGCACCGGCATAAAATTATAACAAATTGTTTTGATGCCACATTGTGCGAGATTGGTTAAAGTCTCATTATATTTCTGGAGGTATTCATCGACTCTAGCACCTTTTGTCTTAATCTCCTCGTGTACTGTCACACTTTCCACAACAGACCAGGTAAGACCAGCATCTTCTATAATGCGTTTTCTTTCTTGAATATCGGCAAGTGGCCATACCTCACCGTGTGGAATATGATGTAATGCCGTAACAATACCAGTAGCTCCAGCCTGTTTAATATCTTGTAAAGATACTGGGTCATTGGGACCATACCAACGCCAGGTTTGTTCTAATTTTCTCATCTTAAAGTTTAATTAAACACCACACCATGCATTAAAACCACCATCGACAAAAACCGTCTCCCCTGTCACAAAGGCCGATGCATCGCTCAATAGATAGATTAAAGTTCCTTTTAACTCACGAGGGTCGCCCAAGCGGTTATAGGGAGTTCCGTTAAGAATACGTTTGGTACGGTCGCTATACGTACCGTCTGGATTGATCAATAAGTTTTTGTTTTGTTTGGTTAAGAATACGCCGGGAGCGATTGCATTGACACGAACTTGATCGCCATAACGCTGAGCGAGCTCGGTGGCCATCCATTTTGTATACCCATCGATACCGTGTTTTGCAACAGTATAGCCCAAAACACGTGTAAAAGGACGACTGGCTGTAAGAGAAGATATATTGATGATGACACCTTTTCCGCTTTCAGCAATCACACGACCAATAATATGCGTAGGAATCATTGTACCATACAAATTAAGCTCAATTGCTTTAATGGTATCCTGAATATTGCTCGCAAATAAATCTTGATCGGCACCAATTGTTGCACCTGGAATGTTGCCTCCAACGGCGTTTACTAAAGCGTCTATCCTACCCCACTTTTGCAAAACTTCATCTTTCGCCCGAGTGACATCCTGTTCGTTCATGATGTCAACTTCTACAAATATAGCTTCGCCACCAACAGACTCTACCTGCTGGACACGCTCCGCTCCGATTTGTCCATTACGTCCAAGTACTGCGACTTTGGCTTCTGCCTCGGCCAAAGCCTCAACAAATGCTTCGCCTAAAATCCCTGTACCTCCCGTAATTACAACTACCTTATCTTTTAATGAAAATGGATTATTATGCATGTATTTTTATTTCAAATTGGTATTTACCCCCAATTTTATTGATAATAACCTTAATTACAAAAAAAAGTAATTGATTTAATTACGATAACGTTTTAGTTACGTCACCTTCTTTATCTTCCCCTTCTGTCGTTTCATCATCAAACAGAATCCGTATAGAAGGTGTATAGGTATCATTATGCTGACCGGTTTTATTTGCCCAGAAAAAAGCACATAGGAAAACCAAAGCCAACAAAACACTACAACCGATCAAAATATACATTATTTCCATAACAACTAGAGTTTACGACGTTTGGCATACCACCTCGTCATGAGACTTGTAAAGGAGATGATCGTTACCGTACTTATTGGCATTAGAATCGCGGCAAATAACGGCGACATAATACCTTGCACGGCAAAGCTCAATCCAATTACATTATATAAAAGAGATATACCAAAGCTCATATGTATTACTTTCACCGCATCTTTGCTAAAAGCAAAGAAATCCGGCATTTTTGAAAATGACTCCCCATCCAGTATCGCATCACAGCCGGGAGAGAAGTTATTGATATCATCACTCACGGCGATACCCAGATCTGCTTTACGCAATGCCCCCGCATCATTAAGGCCATCACCAATCATGCAGACATGCTTTCCTGCTACCTGAAAATTTTGAATGGTTTCCAGTTTTTCCATTGGTGATTGATTAAAAAGCAAATTTGCATTCGAGGGAAAAATTAACTGGAGTGCATCCAGACGTCTATCGTTATCCCCTGAGATTAAATGAAGGTCGTATTCGACTTTAAAATCTTCAATCAAAGCCGAAAGGCCATCCCGCCAGGATTGCTCCATGGTAAAATACCCCTTTAACTCCTCGCCTATACGAATAAAAACCACAGAACCATCTGTTTTAATATTACCGATATTCAAAAAGTTAGCACTACCGATTTTAATTTCCTTGCCACTTACATTAGCCTGCATCCCCTTTCCCGGAAATTCCTTAAAATCCTGTATCGAAATAGCAGAAGAGACATTCAGCCACTTGACGATTTCACGGCTCAATGGATGGCTAGAGTTTCTACATACCGCATTCAGTAGCTTTTTGTCAACTGCTGAAAGGCTACCTTCAAAATAAATTGAGGTTGCTTTAGGCGACGATATTGTGCCAGTTTTATCGAACACCAGGGTATCAATCGTTGCCATCTGCTCAATAGCAGCCGTATTTTTCACATAGAACTTATTTCGATCAAAAATACTTAGCGCAGCAGAAAGGGTAAATGGAGAGCTCAACGCCAACGCACATGGACATGCAATAATCAATACCGCCGTAAAAGCTCCCCAAGCCCTGCTTGCACTCCCATCAACCGCCCAAAACAAGGCCGCCAATAGTGCAATAGCCAATAAAACAACAGTAAAATATTTACTTATAAAGTTGACAAAAGTCTGAAAATGTTTGTCATAATCTTTATAATTCTCATTATTCCATAATTTGGTCAAATAGGACTGTGAAATCGGTTTGACCACTTCAAGTTCTATCGCTTCCCCCGTCTGGCGCCCGCCGGCATAGATAATTTCGCCTAAGGTCTTACTGACCGGGCTTGATTCTCCCGTTACAAAGCTAAAATCTATCGCAGCATCACCTTTTAAAAGCATAGCATCGGCAGGTATAATTTCATTGTTCCGAACCAAGATACGATCACCTATATGAACGTCAGCTAATTGTACAGGTTTATCCCCCGATTCGGTCAATACTGTTACAGCCACCGGAAAATAACTCCGGTAATCCCGTTCAAATGAGATGTGATAATAGGTACGTTGTTGTACCCATTTTCCGATCAATATAAAAAACACAAGACTACAGAGTGTATCCGTAAAACCAGCTCCTGTCTGTGTGATTACCTCAAATGCAGAACGCAAAAATAACACGAGGATTCCCAGAGCTAATGGCACATCCAGATTCAAACGCTTTTGTTTCAGACTCCAATAGGCCGATTTGAAATAATCCGACGCACAATACAATAAAACAGGGAGACCAAAAGCAAGGTTTATATAACCAAAGAAATTGGCATATTCCTTTTCAAAACTCCCCATTCCAAAATAATCAGGGAAACTGAATAACATAGAATTTCCAAAACAGAAACCGGCAACAGCAATTTTTGCGACCAAAGGATTCAGATTATTTCTATTCCCTTCCTTTACAACATCCTGCAAGGTGATTTTAGGGTCATAACCGATATTGACCAAAAGATAAACCAGGTCTTTCAATGGCAGCTCATTGTGATTGAATGTAATGCTCGCCTGTTTCTTCATAAAGTCCACGCGCGACTGCAGTACATTGGGATTGAGTTTATATAAATTTTCCAGCAACCAGATACAAGAGCTACAGTGAATAGCCGGAATATAAAAGGTGATGATGGTCATCTTATCATCTTTATAATCCACTAATTTACCGGCAATCTGTGGTTCATCCAGATAAGAAAAATCTTCTTGCTTGGATTTATTCGATTTACCCGGGTGCTGATTATAGCGATAATATTGCTGCATACCACTATCGTTCAACACCTGATAGACTGTCTGACACCCCAGACAGCAAAAATCGTGATGATCGAGCTGATAGCCCGTTTCCTCAATTTTATCGCCGCAATGGAAACATTTTTCTGCAAGTTGTATTTCATCCCTTAGCTCTGCCATACCTTCGTTCTAAATTGCCTGACTAAATAATTGATTTTGTGCTTTTGAACGTAATAATCGCTGATCAAAGGCCATACAGATATTTCTTAAAAAAGAGCGTCCAATAGCAGTACATTGAATTAGGTCGCCGGTTATGGAGACTAAACCATCTGCAACAAGTTCAGACAATTCGTCGGTAATCTGCTCATTCAACGGCGCACCTGTCGGCAACTGCACTTTACCTTTACACATCATATCGAGGATATAACGCCTTACAAGAAGATCCTCCTCGTTGAGTATATGTCCTTTTACAACGGGCAATACCCCTGCATCAATGAGTTTATGGTATTCTTCTACGGTCTTCACATTTTGAGCAAAAGCCCCCCAGGCATCGCTGATCGAAGAGACTCCAATACCGATTAACAAGGGACTAAATCGATCGGCATACCCCATAAAATTGCGATGTAATCTTTCTTGTTGAAAAGCCACAAATAACTCGTCCTCTCTTTTCGCAAAATGATCCATACCGACATCTTCATAGCCATGGGCCAAAATCATTTTTTTTCCAAGGTTATATAAGGCGAGTTTGGCTGCGCCATTAGGTAGATCTGCTTCAGTATAATGCCGTTGACCTGGTTTTATCCAAGGCACGTGGGCATAGCTATAGAAAGAGATCCGGTCTGGACCGAGCAGCATCGACTTTTGAATGGTATCTGCTACGGTCGCAAGTGTCTGTTTGGGCAATCCATAAATCAGGTCAAAATTAATGGACTCAAATCCAATTTTCCGCGCATTCAGCATCACTTCTTCCACTTCTGCCGATGTTTGATGCCGGTTGATCACAAACTGCACAAGTGGGTCAAAATCCTGTATTCCCAGGCTCAGGCGCCGAAATCCCAAGTCAAATAAGGTTTCTAAATGCGTGACAGTTGTATTGGCTGGGTGAGCTTCAAAGGAGAATGAACTACCTGGAGCCAGGTCTGCGTGTTTAAGGATCCCCTCAATCAGTACCTTCAAATTATCCGGATGGAAGAAGGTCGGAGTGCCACCACCCAAATGTATTTCTGCCAATAAAGGTCTTTCTCCCTTAAATAAAGCGACATACATTTCCCATTCTTTCAAAAGAGAGGCAATATAAGGTTCTTCAACGCGATGGTTTTTTGTAATGCGCGTATTGCAGCCACAATAAGTACAGAGGCTTTCACAAAAAGGAAGGTGTATATATAAGCTGATACCTTTTTCTTTCGACTGCTGGAAAGTTTGATAGACTTGATTGGTCCATGCTGCCTGAGAAAATGCTTCATTATCCCAAAAGGGAACAGTAGGATAGCTTGTATAGCGCGGTGCGGCAACATTATATTTTTGCACCAATTCTTCCATTGTAACCTGCGATGTAATCATTTTATTTTATTTTTTTAGCACAGTCGTTTAGACAACAACAGGCTTTACCAACACATTTTTCTAATCCCCATAAGTTGAGATTCCGGACGGTCTGCTCTGCCAGTCCTTTTGGACTTTGATCTTCAAATGGCGCATTGGCAATCTGAATATTCAAATCTCCAGCCTTTACCAGATCGATATGAGCAGTATCCTTACTGCGGGTCATAATCTTATTGATCCCTAACCCTTTTAAATTAAGTAGCATGCTCTCGTCCAAAATATCGCTCACGGAAATAACTACCGCATCTTTTCCACGCGCGTAATTCTGTGTCTCCGCATTTAATCCATTTGAAATCAAAGTCAAATCATGTTGTTTGGCATTTGCCAATGCCCAAAACTCTTTTTCAAATGACCTTACATTATATACTACTACTTTCATTCTGATTCTACAATCACCAATTAAGGTTTATCCTAAGAACAAAAGTAAATCATGCATATGGGCAAAAAGATGATATAGCACCACACCTTAAAATGATATTTATCACAATTCACAAAAACTTGCATGATTTCGCAAACACCAACAGCTGTAAAAGTCAACCGAAAGCTATTTTCTGGCCAGTAACCGGGTACAACCTGTTCATTGAAACCAATGAAACCAAACAAGTTCAATAAAACGGCATAGCGAGCTCGCATTGATACTTTAATGAAAAGACACAAATCAATAAACATAGACTATCAGAAAAAAGGCGTGTTCAGAAAAACTGAACCCGCCTTTTTTAGTAAGTTGATTGTTAAATCTTCGCTTCTGATCCCTACTGCTTCACATCCCGTAGGTTCTTGATAGAATTGATAAATATTTTACCTTTTTCTTTCGAAATCAGTTTTTCTTCTTTAAAGTCGGAGAGCATACGGGAAACAGTTTCATTGGCTGTCCCTGCAATTGAAGCTAGGCCGTCTCGTGTCACATCAATTGAGCATGTATCAGCCTCATTGCTATTGAATCCACTTTTTTCAGCAACGCTAATCAAAGCATTGGCGACACGCTTACGGACAGAATGGTAGGCAAAACCGAGCAATTGCTCTTCTTTTTCACGTAAGTCGACAGAAAGGAGCTTAATAAATTTACTGGCTATTGCAGGTTTTTTCCATAACAGCTCCAAAAAACTATCCTTTGGAATCAACACAATTTCACTTTGTTCAACAGCTTCGGCGTAGTCTTCATAATTATCATTCAACAAAATCGAAGCATAACCAAAGTAATTGCCTTCAATAAAAATACCTGTAGACAGCTCTCGTCCATCTTTATAGGACTTAAAGCTGCGCACCTGACCAGATTTCACAAAATAGACGTACGTTGGCGAATCATCTTTTTCATAAATAGACTGTTTTTTCTTCACTGTTTTCACACGTGAGTTGGCAATTAGCTCCTTTAGCAACAATACCTGCTCTTCGGCGCTCAAACTCAAATCTTCTTCCTGAGGGATATCTGCTGCAAGCTGCTCATGTCTTTTGAGGCGAACATCTATTGCATTCATCAATTCGACATCATCAAAAGGTTTCGTCAAATAATCATCCGCTCCCATTTCCATCGCTTTGCGCATATCTGCGCGTTCCGCTTTGGCAGTCAGAAAAATGAACGGAATTTTGGCTGTACTTTCAATTTTGCTTAACATAAATAAGACTCCGTAACCATCCAATTCAGGCATCATGATATCACAGAGAATCAAATCAGGAATATGTCTTGTCGCCAGGTCGACCCCAACGCGCCCATTTTCGGCTGTAATGACATCATACCTTCCTGTCAACTCCAATATTTCGGTAGTCCCTTCTCGGATATCGATATTATCTTCAATAATTAGAATTGTCTTTTTATTTCTCATCTGCAATTATTTATTCAGTTATGCGAATCTGCAAGTTCACCTTTATTTAAAGCTTACTCTGAATGAAGTTCCTTTGTGTACTTCCGATTCAAATTCCATCTGCCCCGCCATCAATTCGATGTATCGTTTTACAATATTCAAACCTAATCCTGTACCAGGGATATTACCTGTATTATGTGCTCTAAAAAAAGGCTCAAACAAATGTACCTGATCTTCCTCGGGTATACCAATACCATTGTCTTTCACGGATATTAAGCAGCCTTCATCGTCGATACAGGTTGTGAATTCGATCAAGGTATCTTCTCCGGAATATTTGATCGCGTTGGAGATTAAGTTGACCAAAGCATTTTTTAACAAATTTGGATCTAGGGTGAAATGCCCAATTTCTCCGGTGTGTTGGTATACAATATGCTGATTTTTCTTACAGATCAATTGCATTTCTTCGGTGATCTCTTCTGCCAACTCAACGAGATTGATGTACTGCTTATTCATCACAACAATACCCGCTTCCAATTTTTCAAGTGACAGAAAGTCGTTCAGGATACTTGTGAGCAATTGAACTGCACTTTTAATTTTATTGGTATGTTTAATGATATTAGCCTTATCATCCGGTCGTTCGGAATACTTTTCAATCAGAGAAGCCGAAAGTTGAACCGAGCTTAAAGGTGTCCGGAACTCATGCGAGGCCATGGACACAAACCGTGATTTCAGCTGGTTAAGTTCAATTTCTTTTTCCAGGGATTTAGAAACCTCTGCTTTAGCCTTTTCAAGTTCGGACACCAAGGAGATCAGGTCGCGTGTACGCTCACTCACTTTATGTTCAAGTTCGGCTGCATGTTGCTTGAGCATATCCTCGGCAGCCTTCTCACGCGATAAATCGTGAATAAAGCCGGTAAAGATATTCTTATCTTTTAACCAAACCTCACTGACTGCCAAGCGAAATGGAAATGTTTCTCCATTTTTCTTTAAGCCCATCACTTCACGGCCTATTCCGATAATTTTCTTGTGACCTGTGGTTTGGTAATTATGTAGATAACCATCGTGGTTGCCACGATCAGGCTCGGGCATTAACATGGAGATATTGTGTCCGATCACTTCTTCAGCCTGATAACCGAATAATTCCAAGGCAGCAGGGTTAATGCTTTCCACATTCCCCCTGTTGTCTATGGTAATTATTCCATCAATAGCGTGATCTATTATAGCAGCTAAAAGCCTTCCACCGTCCATGATTGTTGCTTATTTTACCAGTTTCTTGTATTTAATACGGTGCGGTGTCACGTCACCTATGCGTTTTTTACGGTTTTCTTCATATTCAGTGTAGTTACCTTCGAAGAAATAAACCTGCGAATCCCCTTCAAAGGCAAGGATATGGGTACAGATACGATCCAGGAACCACCTATCGTGGGAGATCACAACCGCACAACCACCGAAATTCTCCAAGCCTTCTTCCAGTGCCCGCAAGGTATTTACATCAATATCATTGGTCGGCTCATCGAGTAAGAGTACATTTGACCCTTCTTTGAGTGTAATGGCCAAGTGAACACGATTACGTTCTCCACCGGAAAGTACACCTACTTTCTTTTGTTGATCAGCACCGTTAAAATTAAATTTGGAAACGTAAGCTCTTGAGTTTACCGAGCGGTTACCCAGCATCATATTGTCACTGCCACCCGTAATATTTTCCCAAACCGATTTTTCAGGATCGAGGTCGTGGTGCATTTGGTCCACATAACCCAATTTTACTGTTTCTCCGACCTTGAACGAACCTGTGTCAGGTGTTTCCTGACCTGTAATCAGACGGAATAAGGTTGTTTTCCCCGCACCGTTGGGTCCAATAATCCCTACGATACCCGCAGGCGGCAACATGAAACTCAAATTTTCAAACAAGATACGATCGCCATATGCTTTGGAAATGTTAGTTGCCTCAATGACCGAATTACCTAAACGTGGTCCCGGCGGAATAAACAATTCCAATTTTTCTTCGCGTTCTTTTGTTTCCTCAGAAGCTAATTTATCATAGTTATGCAAACGTGCTTTCGATTTGGCGTGGCGTGCTTTCGGCGCCATACGCACCCATTCCAGCTCGCGTTCCAGGGTTTTTTGACGTTTGGTTTCCTGTTTTTCTTCCTGTGCCAAGCGTTTTGCTTTTTGATCTAACCAAGAAGAATAATTTCCCTTCCAAGGAATACCCTCACCGCGATCCAATTCAAGAATCCATCCAGCTACATTATCCAAGAAATAACGGTCGTGGGTAACGGCAATAACGGTTCCCTTATATTGTTTTAAGTGTTGTTCTAACCAATCGATCGACTCGGCATCCAAGTGGTTCGTCGGTTCATCTAAGAGCAATACATCAGGTTCCTGCAACAATAAGCGACATAATGCTACACGTCTGCGCTCACCACCTGACAAATTGACAATCTTTGCATCTGGCTCGGGGCAACGTAAAGCATCCATTGCTCTTTCCAATTTCGAATCGATTTCCCAAGCGTTAGTGGCATCAATGACATCTTGAAGTTCTCCTTGTCTTGCCAACAATTTGTCCATTTCATCGGCATTTTCATAAACCTCCGGCAGGCCAAATTTTTCGTTGATTTCTTCGTATTCCTGTAAGATGGCTGTAATTTCAGCAACACCTTCCTGAACGACTTCAAGAACAGTCTTTTCAAGATCCAATTGAGGCTCTTGTGCTAAATAACCCACAGAGTAACCTGGGGAGAACACCACCTCGCCTTGGTAAGACTTATCCAATCCAGCGATAATTTTTAATAGGGAAGATTTACCTGATCCGTTTAAACCGATCACACCGATCTTCGCACCATAGAAAAAAGATAAATAGATATTTTTTAAAACTTGTTTTTGAGGCGGATAGATTTTGTTGACACCCGCCATCGAAAAAATGATCTTCTCGTCTGACATAAAATTTAAAAAAATTCGAAAACTCTTGTTATATTAACATACAAATGTAATCTTTTATACTGACATTTTGGACGTATAACGGTCATGGCTTAATTGTTGATGACATTATTTAAAATAATTTTAAGGTTTGAAATGCAGAATTTACTACATTTATATATCCTTAATATAAAACAGAAAGGTATTCAATGGAAGCAAAATTTTCACCGCGCGTAAAGGATGTCATATCGTACAGTAGAGAGGAAGCTTTGAGATTGCGTCACGATTATATAGGAACGGAGCATTTATTGCTCGGATTGATTCGTGAAGGCGATGGTATGGCAATAAAGATCCTTAAAAACATAGGCATTGACACGACAGCACTACGTCAATCTGTGGAGGACGCAGTGAAGGGGGCATCGGTTTCACGCGCTCCTATTGGCAACATGCCATTAACAAAACAGGCTGAAAAAGTTTTGAAGATCACTTATTTGGAAGCTAAAATATTCAAATCGGACATCATCGGAACGGAGCATCTATTATTGGCTATCTTACGAGATGAAGATAATATTGCTTCTCAGATTTTACAACAATACAATGTGACTTACGACATCTTCAAATCTGAAGTTGAGCAAAATAGAACGACCATCAAGGATGAGGCTCCGGGCTCTCCTACCGGCGACGATGATTTTGCTGAGGATGATCAATATATCCAACCTAAAAAAGTTTCGGATATCAAATCCAAAACTCCGGTATTGGACAACTTTGGCCGTGATTTGACCAAAGCTGCTGAAGAGGGTAAATTGGATCCTATTGTGGGTCGCGAAAAAGAAATTGAGCGTGTATCTCAAATTTTATCCCGACGCAAGAAGAACAATCCTTTGTTGATTGGTGAACCGGGAGTTGGTAAATCAGCTATTGCGGAGGGACTTGCTCTTCGTATTGTCCAACGCAAGGTATCACGTGTGCTATTCAATAAGCGTGTAGTCACATTGGATCTGGCTTCATTGGTTGCCGGAACGAAATATCGCGGTCAATTTGAAGAACGTATGAAAGCAGTCATGAATGAATTGGAGAAATCACCAGATGTCATCTTATTTATCGATGAGATTCACACCATCGTTGGTGCAGGTGGTGCTTCAGGATCATTAGATGCTTCCAATATGTTCAAACCAGCCTTGGCAAGAGGAGAAATCCAATGTATTGGTGCAACGACATTGGACGAATATCGTCAATACATTGAAAAAGATGGTGCTTTGGACCGTCGTTTCCAACGTGTAACGATTGAGCCGGCAACACATGATGAAACGGTTGAGATATTGAATCGTATCAAGGAGAAATATGAGGATCACCACAATGTGACCTACACTCCCGAAGCGATCGAAGCCTGTGTATCGTTAACAACACGTTATATTACAGACAGATTCTTACCAGATAAGGCTATTGATGCTTTGGATGAGGCAGGCTCTCGCGTGCACTTAAACAATATTCATGTACCGCAGTCCATTATTGACATTGAGAATAAAATTGAAGAGGTCAAATTGGAAAAGAACAAAGTCGTTCGTAGTCAAAAATACGAAGAGGCTGCCAAATTGCGTGATACGGAGAAAAAATTGATCGAAGAGCTCGAGAAAGAGAAAATCGCTTGGGAAGAAGAGACGAAGTCTAAACGCTATACTGTTTCAGAAGAAAATGTTGCTGAGGTAGTGGCCATGATGACAGGTATCCCTGTACAACGTGTAAGTCAAACAGACAGTCAAAAACTGTTGAATATGGCCGAGTTGATGAAGGGAAGAATCATTGGTCAAGATGACGCCGTAGGTAAATTGGTGAAAGCTATTCAACGTACACGTGCGGGCTTGAAGGATCCTAAAAAACCAATCGGGTCATTTATCTTCTTAGGTCCTACTGGGGTCGGTAAAACAGAGCTGGCTAAAGAATTAGCGCGATTTATGTTTGATACAGAAGATGCACTGATCCAAATTGACATGAGTGAGTATATGGAGAAATTTGCGGTATCTCGCCTTGTTGGAGCGCCTCCAGGATATGTTGGTTATGAAGAAGGTGGTCAATTGACTGAAAAAGTACGTCGTAAACCTTATGCGGTTATCTTACTGGATGAGATTGAGAAAGCTCACCCGGATGTATTTAATCTCATGTTACAGGTATTGGACGAAGGCCAATTGACAGATAGTTTGGGCCGTAAAGTAGATTTCAGAAATACCATAATCATTATGACTTCAAATATTGGTGCACGCCAATTGAAGGAATTTGGTCAGGGTGTTGGTTTCACCACTGCAGCAAAATCACAACAATCCGATGCACATTCACGTGGAGTTATTGAAACCGCTTTGAAAAGAGCTTTCGCTCCTGAATTTTTGAACCGTATTGATGATGTGATTGTGTTCAACTCATTGACAAAAGAGAATATCTTCAAAATCATTGATATTGAGTTAAGGTCATTGTTCAAACGTATCGCTGATTTGGGTTATACCATCAATTTAACGGATGAGGCAAAAGATTTCATCGCAGACAAAGGTTATGACAGTAATTTTGGTGCACGTCCATTAAAACGAGCAATCCAAAAATATCTTGAAGATCCGATTGCAGAAGAGATCCTCAAAGGAAATGTGCAAACTGGTTCAGTTTTGACCGTGAGCATTAATCCTGAAACCAAAGATATTGAGGTTTCTAGCTCAGATTCTAAGTCTTCAAAAGATACAGCTGAGAAGTAAGCTTCAGCTATCTTTAAAAATAATTTCAATAAAATGCACCTTTATGGTGCATTTTTTGTTGTAAAGAAAGTTGGCGTTAAACTTTCGCACTATTTTATCGTCTTATAATAAAAAAATATCACAAATAACACGAACAATATGAAAAGACTTTTATTAGCAGCATTAATTGGAACCGCAGCCCTGGTTTCATTTTCTTCTTGTAAGAAAGAATACGTTACAAACTATTTACCGGGAGTAACTTTTAATACGAAGGTGGTGTCTTCTTCTTGGGGAGTTGACAAAACTGGATATTCTTTCTCAAATGAATTGGACTTTCCCGAACTAGATGCAAAATATTTCGACTACGGACATGTGGGAGTAGCTGTATCATTTGATAATGATCCAAATTATTTCATTAACATTCCTTCAGCTATTGGCCCTTATAATTATCGTGTGGAGTATAAAATTGGTAAAGTATATCTCTATGCTGATTATGTGGGTAGCGACAATAAACCAGTCCGTCCGACCAATATGTTAGTAAAAGTAACATTAACGGATGCCGATAACGGTGGGAACTAATAGAAAAAAGGTCTTAGAAAATCTCTAAGACCTTTTATTTAATAACTATCCTTTCAGCAACAACTCAGCATGTTCCAGTGCCGCATCTGTGGGATTGGTACCACTGAGCATCTGAGCGATTTCCTTGACTCTCCCCTCTTGATCTAAACGAACAATGTTAGATATGGTTCGGTTGGCTTTGTCTTCCTTATATACCTTATAATGCGCAGCACCTTTAGCTGCAATTTGGGGCAAATGGGAAATAGCAATAACCTGCATATTCTCAGCAAGACTTTCCATCACCTCTCCTACGCGTAGCGCAACCTCTCCAGAGATTCCTGTATCGATCTCATCAAAAATAATAGTAGGTAATGCAGAAGTTTTAGCAACTAAGGATTTAATGGCCAACATAACACGAGAAAGCTCTCCTCCGGATGCAACCTTATGAATGGATTGCAATACCTGTCCTTTATTGGCCGAAAATAAAAACTGTATTGAATCCATCCCCGATTCCCGCATATCCCCTTCCTTCAATGGATCAAGACTAATTTGCAGCAATGCATTTGGCATACCCACATTTGACAAAGTAGCTTGCACATCCTTTCCGATCATTTCCAGTACCTTTCTCCTGGCTGCTGATAGTTCCTTTGCATTTTTCTGGGCAATGGCTAATTTAGCCACAACCTCTTTTTCCAGTCGCTCCAATTGCTCATCCGAAGAATTTATAGCAAACAGTTTGGATTCAAGATCATCGCGTAATTTGATCAGCTCCTCAACGGAGTCCACATGATGTTTTTTCTGTAAGGAATACAATAAGCTCAAGCGCTCATTGATTTCCAATAAAGTACCTTCGTCGATTTGGGTATCCTCCTCGAGAGAGCTCAGCTCTGCTGCGACATCCTTCAGCTCAATCCATGTGCTCTTTAATCGTATAGCCAAATCTGCAGCCTCAGGCAGAAATGAAGCTATGCCTTCCACCTGACTCATCGTCTCTTTTAGACGGCTTAAAACTGCCGTATCTTCATTTTCCAACAGCTGCGATGCCCCAGTTAGTGCACGCTTGATATCTTCTGCATTTTCCAACTGCCGCTGTTGTAGTTCGAGTTGTCCCTGTTCATCTGCTACCAATCGGGCGGCGTCAAGTTCATCAAATTGAAACTGAAAATAATCCTGTTCTATTGCAGCTTTTTTTACCAGATCTTTAAATTCTTCGAGTTCTTTTTTGGCTTTCTTATAAGCGAAGAAGCTTTCTCGATAGCTTTGCTTCAATCCGAAAGAGCCTGCGACACTATCCACTACCAAAAACTGAAAATCTTCTGTATTAATCTGCAATGTTGCATGTTGAGAATGCACATCAATCAACTGCTCGCCTAAAGCTTTAAGGATAGACAGTGTGACAGGAGAATCGTTAATAAATGCCCGGGATTTACCATCGGGAGCTATTTCTCTTCGAATAATCGTGTGGTCCGCGTAATCGAGATCATTTTCCTCAAAAAAACGAAGTAACTGGTAAGAACCAATTTTAAATTCCCCTTCAATCACACATTTCTTGGTTGGGTCGAAAAAATGCTTGCCCTCTGCCCTATTTCCTAAGATCAACGATAATGCTCCCATGATAATAGATTTACCGGCACCGGTTTCGCCGGTAATCATATTCAAACCTTTATCAAATTGGATTTCCAATTCGTTGATGAGCGCATAATTTCTAATATGTAAGGTATCTAGCATATTCTTGAAGGTCTAATTACAGTTTAGAGGAAATACCGTTCCTCAATCGGATCCTATGTTTCATGAACCTTTCTGTAGGTAATTTACCTAAAACTCAGGCGATTTCAATATATTTTATTTAAAAAAACAGCTACTCTGCTTTAATAACATGCCCACTTTTAATATTCTCAGGTACTAAATACTAAAAATAATATCATTTTTCCAAATTAAAAACTACTATTTTTAGTAAATCGATTTTATTTTTGACAAAAGAATGTTCTCATTTAGCACTATTGACATGAATAAATCCCTATTTTTATGGCATGCAAGATTATAGTGCTACGCTCAAAAAATACATGCCCGAAGAAGCTGCTCCGATTATATCCAACTGGATTAATCATACCCGCTGCTTATTTAAGATCTCTCGTTCAAGGAGTACCAAGCTAGGAGATTACCGTGCACCGTTTAGAGGAAGCCCGCATCGCATCTCAGTCAACCATGACTTAAATTCCTATTCATTTCTGATTACGACGATCCATGAATTTGCCCATTTACAAACCTGGAATAAACACCAGCATCGTGTCAAGCCACATGGTACCGAGTGGAAAAATAATTTCAAGGAACTGATGGAGCCCTTCCTTAAATTGAATATTTTTCCAATCGATATTAGCAGTGCCATTCATCGCTACATGGAAAACCCCGCTGCTTCAAGCTGCACGGACCTTCACCTGTTTCGCACCTTAAAATCATACGATACCATCAAAACCAATGCCCTTACGGTGGAAGCTTTGGAGGATGGCCATTTCTTTAAACTAAAAAATGGTCGTTCATTTCAACGCATTGAAAAGATAAGAAAACGCTATAAGTGCATGGAATTGAACAGCAAACGCATATACCTATTCAATCCAATAGCGGAGGTATTTCTGCTAGAACAATGATTTTTGACAAATACATTCATTATATTTTTATCTTTGCTAACTTAGGAAACAATTAAAGAGAGCTTTTATGTTACACTTACACTCGACTATAGCAATTGTATTATTGCTAGCCCTGGTGATATCGATCGTGATCACCCTATCAAACTATTTAGGCAACAAACCGTACAACCGTAAAATTGCTTTATTGGGTTTTATCGCATCGCATATTCAATTATTGGTGGGATTGATCTTATTCTTTTATTTAAAGTATCCATCGATGATCTCTGGCGCCGTAATGAAAGATCCGACATTACGTTTTAAAATCATCGAACACCCATTAACCATGATCATTGCTATTGTATTGATCACAATTGGTTACTCTAAAGCTAAAAAGATTGAAAATGCAAAAAAAGCAAACCAAACGGTTGTTATTTTCTATATCATCGGTTTGATTTTAATTCTTGCTCGTATTCCTTGGTCTACTTGGTCACTTTTCGCGTAGTTGGCGATAATCATACAAAAGAAGGCCTCACGATCGTGAGGCCTTTTTTGTACCTTGCAGATCATGGAAGCATAACGGGACGGGGTCGTCAACGATGAACTGAGTTCGAAAAAAGGATTAAAATAAAAAAGCCCCAGTAAACTGGGGCTTTCAAATATCTTAGTTGACTTTTAATTAGTCACGGTTTTTTCCAAATCCCAAAATTCCGAAAACGGTTTTGAATGCGATAAGTGCACCTACGATCATGGAGATGTTAGCTATCGCGGAAAACAAAAAAGTTTGTTGACCCATTGCCGCACATACATCCGGTACAAAACGGATAAATGTACCTATTAAACCTAAAGCGATCGCTACTACCAATGTTTTGTAGTAATGAGTTTGGTTCGCATTATTATCAGTTGTCTTTGGACCTCTTGGTTGTACAGTTTCTGCCATTTCAATTTCGATTTTATTCGATACAAATGTACAAAATAATCTATGTTAGAAAAATAAAAATGAAAAAAGCGGAAACACAGGGCTTTCATCCCCCAATACTTATAAATTAACTCGGTTTAGCACGTTTAAAATTCCCTTAAATGGCGCCATATCAACACTTGAAAGTTCTACTCAGCGTCACTATTACCTACAAAACTATTCAACTCTTTATTCACCTCATCCAGCAACTGTTGCTCTGTCGGTAGATAAAGGTCGTATTGACTTGCAACAATCTGTTTTTGGTCTTCAGGAAGCGTAAATTTGACGACCGCGTCATTTTTACTCGCACATAGCAAGATGCCAACCGTCGGATGTTCATGCGGAAGCTTTTCAATACGGTCATAGTAATTGACATACATCTGCAATTGACCAATGTCCTGATGCGTTAATTTATGGGTTTTAATTTCAATGATCACAAAACTTTGCAATAAACGATTGTAAAAGACCAGATCAACAAAAAACTCATCGCCTTCGATATGAATACGTTTTTGTCTAGCGACAAATGAAAATCCATTCCCTAATTCTAATAAGAACTCTTGAAGATGGGCAATAATGGCGCCCTCAAGATCTTTCTCATAGTAAGCGCTTTCCCGTTTCAAACCCAAAAATTCCAGCACCATCGGATCTTTGATAATCTCCTTCGCATCGGAAGGCATCTTTTCCTTTTTCGCTACAGCCAACACACTTTCTTTATCGTTGCTAAGCAACAGGCGTTCGTATAGATTCGTATTGATCTGCCGCTCAAGCTGCCGGACTGTCCAGTTATTCTTAATGGTCTCGGCGATATAAAACTCACGTTGTTCTTCGCTCCTAAGACTTAAAAGTAGCTTGTATTGGCTCCAGCTCAATTGCGTCCACAGTGTAGACACAATTGGAAATGTGCGATAAAACTGACGGTACCAATTTAACTGTCTAGATGAAAAACCACTTCCAAACTCAGGCTGTAACTCTGCTGAAAGATATTTAATGATGTATTTTCCATAATCAGCTCGATCCTTGCCTTCCTGCTCCTGCTCGAAAATACGCTTGCCAATATACCAGTACATCAACGTTCGCTGATGATCGACAGCACGCACAGCATTTTCTTTGGACTGCACAATAATTGCCTTTATATCGGATACTAAAATTTGATCGGACAACATAATCAATTCGCATGCTTTGCCCAACGAGGATAACACTTACAATTTACCCATAGAAGAAAATAAAAGGATGGTTAACTGAAGCAGGAGATAGTACCTTCTTCTGAGGAATAATGAAAAACCCTCGAGCCTATTTACAAAGGTTTCAACATTCGTATAGTTAAAGATTTTCAAAAGAAAATTAAAATCCCTAAAATTGCAGTCTCATTTCAAGGAAATCGGATTCAGCATATTAATGCTATTGATCTTCCAAACGATATTGACGCTACGGAAATAGGCCCTAAAAAGGGAAATAGCGAATTGAATAAAAATAAAACGATGAAAAAGATTATATTTTTTCTATTACTGATACCTTTTTGGGCGGCTGCTCAAGAGCAAAATATCCAAAACTTTATCGTAAAAGAAAACCTTTCCAAAAATGGAAAATTGGCTGTAGTTGCATTGGATTCACTTGGAAACACCAATGAAAACATCCATGGCAATTACCTATTTACAATCAACGGTTTCTCGCAAACACTACAATTTCATGAGGGTGTCGCTGTCCCTAATCAGAAAATTGAGTCATCAACATTTGTATTCTTTAGTCATAAGAATCAACAAACTTCCAAAGGTCGCTTATTTTATATCTATAAGAGCGATAGCGGACTCTCTCCTTTTGCCATTAGCGGATTAATGTTTTTGATTATCCCGGCCATTGTATTGGGAATAGCTTACATGTTTAAAAAAGTGATTATGACAGCGATCGCACTGGCTATAGTTTTCTTTTTATTCAACCATTCACAAGGTTTAGACTTGAGTAAAATTTTTGAATCTATATTTTCAAGTCTCAAAAATCTCATCGGTTAACAACACGATCTCGGGAAATCACATCAATTGATGTGATCAAAGTAAATCATAACAAAACGATTGTACATTAGAACGGCATACCGATTCCAAAATTGTATTGAATAAAATTGTATCTGTCGGGTCTATGGGTTTCATAATATTGTGCCTTAAATTCCTTGGAATCAAAGAAGTGCTTGATAACCCATTGATCAGCACCTGAGAATTGTGGATCTTTTAGTTTAAGCCCGGCATCTAAGCGAATCACAAAATAGTCCGAATCGAAACGAAGTCCGAAACCGGTACCGATGGCGACTTGCCCAAGGAATTTATTGAATTTAAACTCTCCACCCGGATTTAGTTCTTCATCCTTCTTCAATCGCCAAACATTTCCCATATCCACAAATGTCGCTCCATTCATCTTTGCGCCCAGAAAGTTATTAAGTAATCTGAATCGATACTCCGCATTCGCTTCCAGCTTAATCTCCCCCAACTGATCCAAATTACGCAGGTTTAAACGCAAATCCTCACTAAGACTCTGCCGGTTATAGGCACCTGGTCCGAGGGTACGCGCCTGCCAAGCGCGTATACCATTCATCCCCCCACTATAAAAGCTCTTTTCAAAAATCAACAGTTTAGAGTTATTACCATAAGGAATCGCTATCCCTGGATTAAAACGGAAGACAAACTGCCTATTTCCACCAAGATTTCGGTATAAACGATAATCGAATTCTGTCTTGGCGTATTGAAGAAAGGGCACACCAAATATTTTTTTCTCACCATCAGCATTCTTGGGCAATTTTGCCAAGGAGCTAATAAGGTCCAGCACGTTTCCACTCACGTCCAATGTTCCTCTGAAATATTGAAAATCCTCCTTGCTATTCAATTTCTTGCCATTCAGGATAAAGGTATATTGTGTTCCTAAACCAAAATACTGACGATCGTTGCTACGTACATACAGCTGGTAGCCTTCCTGTACAAGCTTGTTCCGAAAATTGGAATCCAAGCGTCCATCCCGATACTCCAAAACGATAGGCGTAAAACTATGGTACTTATTTTCTGTTTCATACCAAGAGTAATTCAGCGATGTGATAAAATAGCGGTTTGAATAGGTTTTATCTTGATCGAACAACTGCAATGTCATCGAGTAGGTCGTTTTGGGCAAACCAAACTTCCCCCCTGGATTAATATGAAAGGGCACCATCAGACGAGGAATAACTAAATTTACGCCCGCTTGAAAATCGTTATTGAATATTTTGCTGGAAAGCCCTCCTGCTAAACGCGGATCAAACAATACGCCATAACGTAATTTCACTTCCAATTGCTCCGAACCACCAAAGATATTACGTTGTGAGAATGTATTTCCAATATTAAATCCGCTCATACCTGAACTAAAAGTATACTCCCCCTCTATCTGGTTTCCCATACGAGGTCTTGGAACGAAATCATAGTGCACATCTAGTTTATTGGAATCTTTTTTGACAAACTGCATTTTGACAGAACGAAAACCATTCATCTCGTACAATCGGTCATAGGATTTATTTTCCTCCCGCAAGGAATAGTACTGACCTGAGCGTAAATACATATAACGTTCCAAAGGTTTCCATCTGAAACTATTCGTTTCATCAACAAATAAAAGGCGTTTTGCAGAATCTAGGATACGACGTGGCTCCTTCTTCGACATTGTTCCATAATTCCTTATCGTCATATAAACACTGTCTATTTGATACTTTTTATGTATCGTAGAGTCAGATGGATTTTCGACATTAATTTTCAAGTCGATCAAAGGTCCATCGATAGTTGAATCGACCCCAGCACGCATATATTGCCTTACATAATCGTAATACCCATTGTTACGCATCGAAACATAAAGTTTCTCCCGCTCATCAAGCAACTTTGCGGCATCGTACTGGGTATTGGATTTTACGGAAGTTTTAGGAAGTACCTCCCGTTCAAATATTGCCTTTATATCTTCATCCTCAAATTTTCGATCTATATTTCTAACTTGATAAGGAACACCTTCATCTACTTTAAAATCGATATGTGCTCGCTTTTTGGAAACTGAAATCGTAGGTTCGACCTTAGCTTTAAAGTAACCTTTTGAAAATAGAAAACGCCGGATTTGATTGGCAGACAAATCTACCATTGCCGAATCCAGCAAGTGAGGTGGTTCGCCGACATTCCTAATTTTCTTGGTTTTATAGCGTCCGTTTTTAGTATTGAACGTATTGTAAATAAATAGATTTACCCTTGAATTAGGTCTTATTTGATTGGAAATATACGTTTCGGATGATTCTTTCAATGCAGGGGTGACACCAGAAATCTGTACTTTTGTAACCAGAGCTTGGTCATCGTCAAGATATTTTGAAGACCGGCATGATGCAAAAAATAACACTAAAAGCGTTATACTTGCAAATCCGATAAAACGAGTATACTTAATCATCAATAAAAATGTTGTCAAAAGCGCAAATCAGTCTAATAACGTCTCTACAAAATAAAAAGTATAGAAAACAACACGGCCTGTTTATCGTTGAGGGTATAAAATCCGTGATGGAATTTATTTCATCAAGTTATGAGGTTGAGTCTATTTTCTACACGGACGACGCCAACACAAAAGTGGGTAAAATCTCGCATAATATAAAATCCCATGAACTAACGGAAACTGAATTCCAAAAGATTAGCGCACTGAAATCGCCACAAGGTATACTCGCTTTGGTCAAACTTCCTTTACAGCAAAAAATTGTACCAAGTGATTTAAAAAATAAGTTTAGCCTCGTACTCGATGATGTGCAGGATCCAGGCAATCTGGGGACAATTATCCGTACGGCGGAGTGGTTTGGAATCGAACATATTATCTGTTCCATTGGCACTGTAGACGCTTACAATCCTAAAGTAGTGCAAGCAACTATGGGCTCATTGGCAAGACTGCAGATCCACTATACTGATTTAACTGATTTTATTCCGGCTACTGGATTGAAAGTATATGGCGCCCTACTTGATGGTCAATCCATTTATCAGACTGTGTGGGCTAAAGAGGGGCTAATTGTTATGGGTAACGAAGGAAATGGCATCAGCGACGAAATAATACCTTTGATCGATCAAGCTGTCACTATACCACGCCTAGGGCAAGCCGAATCATTGAATGTAGCCGTAGCAACAACGATCTTCTGTAGTGAGATTTCCAGACAAAAACTGACCTAAAACAGATTCTATTTGATACTTAGAGCTTTTGATGTAATCCGATCCTGTTTCCTTCCAAATCTTCAATCTCTGCGACGGCAAAGCCCAAGTCGGTATGAAAGGTGGCTGGATATAACTCTTTTCCCCCAAGCGCTAGCGCTTTCCCGATTGTATCGATCACATTTTCTACATGGAAATAAATGATTTCCATCAAACTTTTCCCGTTCAAAGGAAAAGTTAAATGTTTGGCTGTAAAACCGAACAGCTCTTTCCATATCCGTTACAGGAATTTCAAATTCCTGGATTTCTATACCCTTCCATATTTAAGCACTGATCTTCATCAAAAATATCAATTTTAATAGAGAAAAAGCCCCGTCGCGTCATTTTTCTATTCGTTCAAAAGATTCGATTAATTTTTGTCAAAAGAAAAAGCTTAATCGCTCCAAAAACTGTACATTTGAACAGTTCAATCGAAAGACGGATCCATACCGCTATCCATGTTCTTTTTTGAATATTCACACACGATAAAATTATACCATGCCCGCTGAACAGAAATCCATCTATACGTTTCAATTTATTTTACTTTGCTTAAGCTCGCTCCTATTTTCTTCTAGTTTCAATATGATTATTCCGGAACTGCCCAATTATTTGAGCAGTTTGGGCGGAGCAGAATACAAAGGGTTAATCATAGCGTTGTTTACTTTGACTGCTGGAATTTCGCGGCCTTTTAGTGGTAAATTGACCGATCGGTGGGGACGTGTACCGGTCATGGCAATTGGATCCATCGTCTGTTTCGTCTGTGGTTTTCTTTATCCCATTTTAACATCAGTCGCTGGCTTCCTATTCTTACGATTGATACATGGTTTTTCCACTGGTTTTAAACCCACCTCAACTTCTGCATATGTCGCGGATCTAGTTCCACAAAAAAGATGGGGGGAGGCTCTTGGCATGCATGGACTCGCTTTTAGTGTTGGAACTGCTGTGGGTCCAGCGATTGGAAGTGCCATTTTCGAGGCCTTTGGTATCAATGTTATGTTTTATTGCTCTTCTTTCATGGCACTTCTCTCCATTCTTATCGTCATTAACATGAAGGAAACACTGGCGAAAAAAGAAAAATTCAATCTTTCCATGCTCAAAATAAACCGCAAGGATATTATTGAATGGCGTGCCCTTCCAGCAGGAATCGTCACGTTTTTATCTTATACCGCTTATGGAGTCATTCTAACTTTAATTCCCGATTGGAGTGAATACCTGGGACTTAAAAATAAAGGGCTATTTTTCCTGGCCTTCACCATAGCATCGGTATTGATACGGTTCGTATCCGGCAAAGTTTCGGACCGTTACGGGAGACCAAAAGTCATTGTTGTCGGAATAGTCATTATTGCTATTGCGCTCGTTGCTATCGGTATGGGCAATAGTTTCATTGGAATGATGATCGGCGCAAGCATCTACGGTGTGGGCACAGGTATACTCTCCCCTGCCGTCAATGCCTGGACGATAGACCTTAGCCTACCTGAACATCGAGGCAAGGCAGTAGCAACCATGTATATCTCACTTGAAGCTGGAATAGGGCTTGGCGCACTGCTCGCTGGATTATACTATAGTGATGTTATCCTCCGGATTCCAGTCATTATGTATGCCAATGCAATAGTTTTGCTACTTGCTCTGACCTATATGCTGAGCTGGCAGAGAAGGCACAAAGCCCACTAGTTTGAGTTCGATTTAAAATATAGCTATTTGATTTTGGGGTTGAATTGCATCGTTGATTTCCCGATAGCCTTATTGCTGGGATAATCAAGATAAATATTAAAACGGACACATACGTATACAAAAAAGGAGCTAAAATCAATTTTTATTTAATGTTTAAACAGTAATCAATCAGTGCTGATTCAGTCTACACTGAGCAAGCACTGAACAATCACTGAACAAGCATTGTCTAAATGGAGAATCTGGACTCCATTTAATATCCCTTTGTTGCGTCTAAAAATCATCGCTTCTTTGTGGCCTCCCTTTCTTCAAAATATTAACCCTACACGCTTATCGGAATAAAATCCACCAACGATCTGCCTGAACAGGCACCCAAGTAACAGGTTTTAGAAATAGTATGCGATATATTGCATATAAAAGGTAATTTATCTAAGTTTGATTTATCATGGTAAGCAATTATTTAAAGCTTCAGTATACTTTACTGTCTCGGCATATTCGGGCTACAGGAATGCCTGTTTGGCTCGCCTTTCTCCTGTTGTTTGGATTATGTTATTTTGCTTATTATGCTTTGGTTCAATATCCGCTTTTTGGTTGTTATGCACTACTGCTTTGCAATTTTCAAGCGCTGTTTCTGCTCACAGAAAAAAACAGAAATGATTTTCTCAAAAACACATACAGTAAACGAGATTTTCATAAGATCAGAATAGTTGAGAATGGGCTATTAACGCTGCCGTCCTTCGTCATTCTTATACTCCACAGTCAATGGCCCTATGCATTGTTATTGGTTACTTTGGCAGTTGTTTTTGCATTTTTGACGTTTAGGGCTTTCGGAAAATCTATTCCGACACCTTTCGCAAAAAAACCTTTTGAATTTATCATCGGATTCCGACGGAGCTACTTGCTTTTACTTGTATTGTATCTATTGGCTGGAATCGGTTTTTATGTAGCCAATTCCAATCTTGTTTTATTTTGCGTCGTTTGCATTGCGCTCACCTGCGTTTTCTATTATCAATTGCCGGAGCCTATTTTTTACCTCTGGAATCACCATCATACACCAACAGTCTTTCTGATGCAAAAGTTTAAAAGGGGAATTTTACAGTGTCTGCTTTTGGTACTGCCCCTTCTTTTTCTGTATGTTGTCATCTTTCCATTGGATTTATTTAATGCCTGTATTGTATTGGGCGGAATATTACTTTTACTTCCTTTTGCAATCACATTGAAATACGTCGCTTACCCACGGGAGATCAATTTCCCCGAAGGTTTTGCTTTGGCACTTTGTTTTAGCTTTTACCCTTTGATTCTAGCGCTCTTGCCTTTTTATTATATCAAAGCAATCAACAATCTAAAAAATCACTTATGATCGAGCTTACGAATATCAATAAGTCCTTTGGACAGCATCAAGTACTCCACGAGGTTACTTACCTCTTTGATAGCGGAAAAGTATATGGTATCGTCGGTGAAAATGGCGCTGGAAAAACAACGCTGTTTCGTTGTATTGCTGGACTAGAAACCGCCTCGGGAAGTTTAAAATCTGATTTAGAACCACTGAAAAACAATTTAGGTTACCTCACCTCGGATCCGTATTTCCTTTCAAAACTCACCGGGGAAGAGTATATTTATTTGCTGGCAGATGCACGGGGTAAACAGATCAAAAACCTCAGTGAAAGGAATATTTTCGAGTTGCCCTTAAAGGAGTATGCGAGCACCTATTCCACGGGAATGAAAAAGAAACTAGCCCTGACAGCTACTTTACTTCAGGACAATAATTATTATATCCTTGACGAACCTTTTAATGGCATCGATCTACAAAGCAGCATTATTCTTACGGAGATTATTCTTCGCTTAAAAGCGATGGGTAAAACGATCCTAATTTCGTCACATATCTTTTCCACGCTAAAAGATACCTGCGATGAAATTTTGGTACTCGAAACTGGCAGAATTAGTAAATCTGTAAAAAAAGAGCAGTTCGGCGACTTTGAGGAGGAAATGAAAGAAAAAATACTACAAAAAGATATCGACAAATTGTGGCTTTAGCATGCCGTAACACTTGAGATAAACAATATGGAAAAACATTTGCCTATACTGGAAACTGATCGTTTAATTATCCGCCCAATACAGATGGATGATGCAGCTTATTTTTTCGCAATGGATTCACAGCCGGAGGTTCATACCTTTCTGAATAACGAACCTATTCAATCCATTGAAGAAATGAAAAAGGCCATCGCGCATATTCAGCAACAATATGAAAAATACGGTATAGGCCGTCTAGGGGTCATTGAGAAATCAAGCAATCAATGGATAGGCTGGACAGGATTTAAATATATTGACGAACTGGAGAACGGACGTATTGGATTTTTAGACCTTGGTTATCGTTTCAGAACGGAATCTTGGGGAAAAGGCTATGCGACAGAAGCCGCACTAGCCTGCATGCAATATTACAGAGAACAGCTGACCCATTTTGAAGTACATGCCATCACACATACGGGAAACCTGGGGTCAAGGCATGTCTTGGAAAAGGCAGGATTTCAGGTAACTGAAGAATTTCATTTCGACCTATGGAATATTCCCTGTTATTGGTATGATCTGGCCATTGACCGACCAACAAACTAATTATATTAGTTTTAAAAACTAATTTTTTTAACTTTTCATAGTTTCACTGGGATAAAACAAAATGGTTTTGTATTTTTACACGTTCGAATAAAATACTATTTCGAACATTTCTGTATTGTACAATTTAATCTATTGCTGAGTAAATGAGTGACGAAACGAACTTCCCAACGGAAGATAATCAAGAAGAACTGGGATCAGGAAAAACAGAAAACGGAAGTCAGACGATACCTTTATCAGGACTATACGAAAACTGGTTTTTGGACTATGCATCCTATGTTATCTTGGACAGAGCCGTACCACATATCAATGACGGTTTGAAACCCGTACAACGTCGTATCCTCCATTCCTTGAAGGAAATGGATGATGGAAGATATAATAAAGCTGCCAACGTCATTGGTAACACGATGAAATATCACCCACATGGTGATGCTTCTATCGGTGATGCCATGGTACAATTGGGACAAAAGGATCTCCTGATTGACTGTCAGGGTAACTGGGGTTTCCCAGTTACGGGTGACTCTGCTGCTGCTCCACGGTACATTGAGGGAAGGTTATCCAAATTTGCAAATGACGTTGTCTTCAATCCCGAAACGACTGAGTGGCAATTAAGTTACGATGGACGGAATCGCGAACCTGTCACACTTCCGGTAAAATTCCCATTATTATTGGCTCAAGGTGCCGAAGGGATTGCTGTTGGTCTAGCGACCAAGATTATGCCGCACAATTTCATTGAGCTAATTGACGGATCAATTCAGGTATTACACGGTGAACGTCCGAATATCTTCCCAGATTTCCCTACGGGTGGTATGGCCGACGTTTCAAATTATAATGAGGGTCAACGTGGCGGTAAAATCCGTGTACGTGCGAAAATCGAAGAACGCGACAAAAAGACGCTCGCAATTACGGAAATTCCATTTGGAACGACAACCGGCGGTCTGATTGAAAGTGTGGTTACAGCAAATGATAAGGGAAAAATTAAGATCAAAAAAATCGAGGACAATACAGCGGGAAATGTAGAGATCATCGTGCATTTGGCTCCGGGGATTTCTCCTGATGTAACGATTGATGCCTTATATGCCTTTACAGCCTGTGAAGTCTCTATCTCACCTAACACTTGTGTTATCAAGGATGAGAAACCTCACTTTATGAGTGTCAATGACATTCTAACGGAAAACACAATAAACACCAAAAATTTATTGAAACGAGAATTGGAGATTCGTTTAAACGATCTTCAAGAAAAAATCTTCTTCAGTAGTTTATTAAAAATATTTATTCAAGAGGGGATGTACAAACATCCGGATTATGAAAATGCCGGTGACTTTGAGGTCGTGGTGCAGGTTCTGAATCGCTTGTTTGAACCTTTCTTCGATCAGTTTTATCGCGAGATACGTCCAGAAGATTACAAAAAATTGATCGATAAACCAATGAGTAGTATTACACGTTTCGACGTTAAAAAAGCGGACGAAATGACGAAAACACTCGAAAATGAGATCAAGGAAGTCAAGCGTCATCTACGTCAATTGACAGAATATGCCATTGCATGGTTTGAGAAATTGCGTGAAAAATATAGTAAAGACCGCGAGCGTAAAACCGAACTGCGTATATTCGATAAAGTAGAAGCGACCCAAGTTGCCCTAGCAAATGCCAAGCTATATGTCAATCGTGAGGAAGGATTTATTGGCTCAGGCATGAAGAAAGATGAGTTTGTATGCGACTGCTCGGATATCGACGATATTATTGTATTCCGCGAGGATGGCAAGTATGTTGTCAGTAAAATCCAGGATAAAGTATTCGTTGGAAAAGGAATTATCCACGTTGCTGTTTTCAAAAAAGGTGATGAACGTACAATCTATAACGCCATCTATAAAGAAGGTGAAACTGGTACCAGTTACATTAAACGTTTCTCTGTGGTAGGTGTCACTCGGGATAAGGAATATGATGTATCCAAAGGATCCAAAGGGTCTAAAATCCTATATTTCACAGCCAATCCAAACGGTGAAGCAGAGATCGTTAATATACAGCTTAAACCGCACACAAAATTGCGCAAGTTGAATTTTGACATGGACTTTGCCGAGATTGCAATCAAGGGCCGTGCTTCACAAGGAAACATTGTATCAAAATATCCCGTCAAAAAAATCAGCTTTAAAAGCTCTGGTGTCTCCACACTGGCAGGACGAAAAATATGGTACGATACCATCATGAAACGTCTAAATGCAGATGAACGTGGCCAATACCTTGGCGAGTTTGACGGCGACGACAAGATATTAGTGGTTCTTTCGGATGGCAGCTACGAATTGTCAAACTTTGATCTGAGCAACCACTTCGACGAGAAAATGATCCGGATCGAAAAATACCACCCAGACCATATCTATACAGTTGTGCATCAGGACGGCAAGAGCGGAACGTACTTTGTCAAACGTTTTAAATTTGACGATCAACCTATTGGAAAACACATTTCCTTTATTAATGAAGATGCGGGATCTAAACTGATCTTGATGAGTAATGCGGCTGAACCGATGGTTAAATTGGAGATTTTAAAAGGCAAATCCCAAACGGAAGAAACTCTTGATCAACCTTTGACCGAAATTATTGACGTCAAAGGAATAAAAGCACAAGGAAACCGCCTGTCTTTCCATACGGTAAAATCGGTTGCGCTAACAACAGCGGATGAAGATTTAAGTCAAAAAGGTAAAGAAAGAGCAGCCGAAACAAGTACTGATAGCACAGAAACAACGGTTGATAGTACCACAACAGCGGTGGACAGTTCCGTGAAGGAGAAGGAGGTAGAGTCAACCGATAAAAATGACGATATCAAACTTGAAATCACTAATCCAAATGACATCCAAATCGACGATAAAGGACAGATGGAAATGTTCTAACTCGCCGCATTCAATACACAAAAAAAGGCTCGAATAAATATTCGAGCCTTTTTTTGTGTGGTATACAACACCTTAATTATTGTCCTTTAAGCTTTAAATTCTTTTAGGAATTTTTGAAGTTTTGGAGCAATGACTACTGAACAAAATGGATTTTCAGGATGATCATTAAAATAATTATGATGATAATCTTCCGCTAACCAAAATGTCACGGCTGGTTCTACCGTTGTGACAATAGTGTCCTCATAAACATCCTCATTTTCTAATTCGTCGATAAAATTCTGCGCTAAGATCTCCTGTTCTTCATTATGATAAAAAACAACTGATCTATACTGCGTACCCACATCGTTACCTTGACGGTTTAATGTCGTCGGGTTATGTGTCTTAAAAAAGATTTTCAATAGGTCTTCATAGTTCACCAGCTCTTCGTCATATTCTAGCTCGACAACCTCAACATGATCAGTTGTACCCGTACAGACCTGCTCATAAGTTGGCTTATCTACATGCCCTCCCATATAACCAGGCAATACCGATGTTACCCCTTCAGTGTTTTGGAAAATAACTTCTGTACACCAAAAACATCCTCCTCCAAATGTTGCTTTCATACTTTTATAATCTTGCGTATTTTTAATCTTACTTTTTCAAACACTATAGCCGATTTAGTAGCTACAGCGCAAAATATTTAGACAAATATAATTATTAATCGGCAATGATATACCCTGCTATCATTGCGAAAAATGGCAGTTTACGTTTCATTTACCACTTGAGAATTAACCCCTCGTACTGATATACCCCTATTTTAATATTAATAGTAGTGTTTTCCTTTAATCAATAAATCTTGTTGTTTACTGTCACAAACTGCATAGGAAAAACCTTGTTGCAGCGCATAGGCACCATATTCACCTTTCTTATTTATTGCTAAGAATCCAACTTGAATTTCCTTCGCAATTGCAGGTTTCTTCTTCACGATACGCATAACAGCTTCCTTACAGGCATCTTCCGGAGAATAACCCTGACGCATCAATTCGACAACCAAGAAACTACCTACATTCCGTATGACTTCTTCGCCAACTCCGGTAGATGTAGCTCCGCCTACTTCATTATCGACATAAAGTCCGGCTCCAATAATTGGGCTATCTCCTACCCGACCATGCATCTTGAAAGCCATACCACTGGTTGTACAAGCCCCAGAAATATTGCCATTGGCATCCAATGCCAACATACCGATCGTATCGTGGTTATATTGGTTTCCTGGCAAACGTTCTGCTGCAAAAGATTGGTTTTCAATATTGGCTACAGGTTTGTATTTTTTTTCCTTCAACCATTCCTTCCACGCTTTTTCACCTTCTGGGGTCAGTAGATTTTCTTCCTTAAAACCATTTTCTAACGCAAATTGCAATGCGCCTTCGCCCACAAGCATCACGTGGGGTGTTTTTTCCATGACCATCCGTGCTACTGATATTGGATGTCCAATTTTTTCCATTCCAGCAACAGCGCCGCAGTTACCATCCGCATCCATGATACAAGCATCAAGTGTGACATGACCATCGCGATCTGGATAACCACCTTTACCAACTGTCATATTTTTGAGATCGGCCTCGGGCACACGCACACCTTGTTCTACCGCATCCAATGCCTTGCCTCCTTTGGACAATATTTCCCAAGCGGCTTTATTTGCTGCGATCCCAAAGTCCCAAGTTGAAATTACAATAGGATATTTTTTAACACTACCTCTTGCTGCAATCGTCAATCCTTTCGCATCAAAGGCTGTCAATGTCCCCATTGCCGTCGCAGCAATCAAACCTTGCCTAATAAAATCACGTCTTGAACTCATTTCCTTATTAATATTTTATAAAACTATCGCTATTGATTAATCCGGCAAAAACAATCATTAAAATTGCCTTCAGTCTACCGAATACAAAAAATTTTCATCATTGACTGCACAAAAGCATCGCTTTCTTTTCTAGCGTATTGCACGACCTTACATCACATCTGCCCCCAATCTACTTCATCGATATACGCTGAAAAATGCTGTTCTACATTTTTACAGCTTCGTGTTAAACTGAAGAAGGATATTGACTTCACAATCAATAAGCAATATTACAAAATGGTTTTAGCAATTAGATAATTTAATTAAAATTAAACCCAAACATTCGTTTTTTAGCAACATAACATCAAAATCACTTAAAAATCGACAATAAAAATTGACTTATATTATGAATTAATCCTATCTTTAGAAACAAACTAATTCGCATGAAAAACACTCTTAAATTCGCTATTTTAGCTTATGCAAGCCTTATAGGTGTTGAAAGCAGTCAGGCGCAGCAGCTAGATTCCACGACTTATTTCAAGATCAAAGAGTTGCAAGAAAACGTAAAACGTGAATTCGCTCCCGATAAAAGAACCAAGATCGTAGCAATCCAAAAAGCGGATATAGCACAGAACCAATATGTGCTTGAAACAACTGAAAAAGATGCTAAGTTCGTTTTGGAGCAAAAGGCAAAAGATATATCAGCCAATATTCAAGTACAGCTCTTGCCTGATGCAAGTGTAGGCGAAAAAACTTCTGGAGTCATCAGGCTCTCCGTTGCAAATATGCGCACATTTCCAGATAATGCTGCGGAGCTAACCAGCCAGGTTTTATTGGGAACGCAAGTGGATCTTCTGCAAAAAAAGAGCGGTGACTACCGTGTCCGCACGCCGGATGGCTATATTGCATGGGTACCAAGTTCGTCCATTGAAGCGATGGACAAAACCATGCTGGCAAATTGGCGGCAAGCAGAAAAAGTTATCTATACAGCGGAGTTTGGAAAATCATATTCTGAACCCAATGAAAAAAGCCAAAGAGTGTCTGATCTCGTATATGGTGACATTCTTCAGTTAAAAGGACAGAAAAGCAACTTTTATGAAATAGCATATCCGGATGGACGTTTAGGTTATATTAAAAAATCAGAAAGTCTAACCTTAAAAAATTGGTTTGAAACGCGCCAGCCTACGGCGGAAAATATTATCGCCAGTGCAAAAACAATGTTGGGCCTGCCCTATTTATGGGGGGGAACATCGGTGAAAGGTGTAGACTGTAGCGGTTTTACCAAAACAAGCTTTTTTATGAACGGCTTCGTGATTCCGAGAGATGCATCGCAACAAGTACTTGCAGGTGAAAAAATCGACATTTTAGATCAAGAAGGACATTTCGACCCTGAGAAAGCACTCAAAAATCTAAAACCGGCAGACTTATTGTTCTTTGCGGCAGGCAAAAACAGCAATCCTAATGCACGTGTAACACATGTTGCACTCTATATCGGCAATGGAACCTTTATTCATGCTGCCGGATTAGTCCGGATCAACAGTATGCTTAAGGACGCTGCAAACTACGATGATTTCCAAACCCGAACTGTGGTTGCTGCACGCCGTTACCTCGGGACCCACGATAGCGCAATACAGAAAGTCGTTGAAAGCAATTATTACAACAATAAATAAACATAACGATGAGCAATCAATCTGAATGGATCAGTAAAGATTTTGGGGCCTTTAAATTAAGGTTTAGACCTTACACTTTAACTTTGCGCCATGTCTTTACAGTAGCTTCCTTTAGCCGAAGCACAACACCGGTTGTATTGACCGAACTAGAGTATGATGGCATTATCGGTTATGGTGAAGCGAGTATGCCACCCTATCTAGGCGAATCTCAGGAAAGTGTCCTATCATTCCTCAATCAGATTGATCTGACAGGCTTCAACTCTCCTTTTCAAACCGAAGAGCTCCTGCATTATATTGATCAGCTTGCTTTGAAAAACACGGCTGCAAAAGCGTCCATTGATATTGCCCTACATGATATCCTTGGTAAAATTATGAATCAGCCCTATTATAAGATATGGGGATTGAATCCTAACCTTATCCCACCGACGTCCTACACCATCGGAATCGATACAGAAGAAATGATCCGCCAAAAAGTCGCCGAAGCTGATCAGTTTAAAATTTTAAAGGTGAAACTGGGTCTTGATACGGATAAAATGATCATAGACACCATCCGTCAGGTTACCGATCGTCCTTTGTGTGCCGACGTCAATCAAGGTTGGAAAACACGTGAAGAGGCTTTGGAAATGGCACACTGGCTTGCAGAAAGAAATGTTTCTTTCTTGGAACAGCCGATGCCCAAGGAGCAGATAGACGACAACGCCTGGCTTACTGAGCATAGTCCTATCCCTACTATTGCCGATGAAGGATGCCAACGCCTTGTGGATGTTCCTGCATTAAAGGGTGTATACTCGGGAATCAACATCAAATTGATGAAATGCACGGGCATGCGTGAAGCTAAACAAATGGCAGAACTTGCTCGTTCTTTGGAAATGAAAGTTATGATCGGCTGCATGACCGAAACTTCCTGCGCAATCAGTGCAGCTGCACAACTTGCACCATTAACAGACTGGGCTGATTTAGATGGTGCTTTATTGATCGGAAATGATATATACGACGGCATGACCGTGGTAAATGGCAGTTGCCTTCTCCCCGACCGTCCGGGGATTGGAATTGTAAGAAAATAACCCTATATTCAGTGCAATGTTTTTTTCTTAAAGAAAAGATTGCACTGAATTGCTATCGCAAGTTTGACCAACATCGACGGCACCAAAATATTAACAAACTAAATTAATCAATTCACACTTTTATGAAACAACATGTGCTCACAACGTTGTGTCTCATAGCCTGTAGTTCGATGCAGTCTTTATATGCACAACAGATCCAAATTGCTGGTAAAATCACAGACAGCAATGGAAAACCAATTAGCGGAGTTACAATAAATGTAAAAGGCGCTAGCCAAGGGACCTCAACAAACGAAAATGGCCTGTTTACCTTAAACACAAACGCCAATGCGACATTAACTATATCTGCCGTCGGCTATAGCCGGCAAGAAATTCAGGTCAATGGCCGAAAAACCATTAGTATTTCACTCAACAGTGATGAACAGGCACTGGACGAAGTCATTGTCATTGCTTACGGAACGGCTAAAAAGAGCACCTATACAGGTTCGGCGGCACAAGTAAAATCAGATGCCATTGATAAACAACCTGTCACTTCTTTTGAAAAAGCACTTACTGGCCGTGTTGCAGGTCTGCAAGTGTCAAATGGATCTGGTCAGGCAGGTGCAACTTCAGCTATACGCATTCGAGGCATAGGCTCCATGAACGCGTCGAATGAACCGCTCTATGTCATTGACGGAGTCCCGGTGATTTCAGGTAGTGTTGGACAAATGGGCGATTATATTGTCAATACAAATAATGTAATGAGCACATTAAATCCGAGCGATATCGAATCTATTTCTGTGTTAAAAGATGCCGCTGCCTCATCCCTTTATGGGTCCCGCGCGGCAAATGGTGTCATCATCATCACCACAAAAAAGGGAAAAAACGGAGATCCGAAGATCAATGTTAAGTCCTCTATTGGCATTAGTCCCTCATGGGCGACAAAAAATAATGAACCCGCTTCGGTACAGGATCAAATCAATATGCTTTATAGTGTATTATATGATTCTAGAATAGCAGCAGGTCAAACAGCTGAACAGGCGAATAAAAACACCTTATTCCGCTTAAATTCTTTGGACTGGAATCCAAATTCGGCAAATTACGGTAAACCAACTTCTTCTTATGGTTTTGGTATTCATGGCTATCAATTCAGCACGGATGGAACCTCACAATGGGAAAATGTACATATCTCAGGAAAAACAGATGGTGTAGAGAATCGAGATGGTAAGTATTATGACTGGAACAAAGCATTGTTTAGAACCGGGATATTCAACAGCAACGATATCTCGGTAAGCGGAGCAACAGAAAAAACCAATTACTATACGTCTTTAGGATACACGCAAGACAAAAGCAGGATTATTGAGAATAACTTCGACAGAATCAATGGTCGGATTAATTTAACGCAAAAGATTGGGAAATATCTCGAATTTGGTTCAAACGTCAACTACGCTAAAAACAAGCTTATCGGGATGAATGACACCAGGAATACAGGAACAAATTACCTGTATCAAGCGAGTAATTTATTATGGCAGATGTATTGGCCAACTGATTATAAAACAGGTAACGAATATACAGCTCGTTATGGCAGTCTCGCTTATAATCCATTGTATTACAACAAGGAATGGGAAAACTCTTCGAAAACAAGCAAATTATCAGCTATAGAATCTTTATCATTAAAGCTGTTGCCTGAACTTACATTGAAGACTATTTTCTCCTATGACAGAACCGAAGTCAAAGATCATATCTATTACAGTGCTAAACATTATAACGGTATGGCAGACAATGGCCGGGTCACAGAGGTGTCTACGTCCATTGAAAAATTGGTATCATCCACAACCGCCAATTACAACAAGAGTTTTGGCTTGCATAATATCGGGTTATTAGCTGGTTTCGAAGCTGAAAAAAACACGACTGATTTTATCCGTGCTACAGGTAAAGATTTACCATCCTCATCACTTCATACAGTCGCCACTGCAGGTATATTGGATGCGTCGGCCTATTCTTGGGGCAATAATATGATGTCTGTACTATCGCGTGCGGAATATAACTACGATGAACGTTATTTTGCCTCGGCATCTTTTAGAAGGGACGGTTCATCCCGCTTGGCACCAGGTCCTCGTTGGGGCAACTTTTGGTCTTTAGCTGCTTCCTGGAATTTGGCCAAGGAATCTTTTATTAAAGAGATTGAGGATATCAATAACCTAAGAATTAGAGGTTCCTATGGGGTAAATGGAACATTACCTACGGATCTTTTTGCCTGGCGCAATTTAACAAGTTATTCCAACAAATATATGACGCAGCCAGGTGGTGGGCTTAATAATTTAGGCAATCCGGACGTCGCTTGGGAGAAAAATTACTCCACAAACATCGCATTGGAATTTGGTCTGTTCCACAATAAACTATTCGGTACAATTGAATATTTTAACAGAGACTCGAAGGATCTTTTACAGAATGTTCCGATCTCCACAATTACTGGTTTCGGCTCCATATTGCGAAATGTTGGCGAAATGAACAATAAAGGTATAGAGATTGAACTGGGCTCAGATATTGTTAAAAATGAAAATTGGAAATGGACATTAAGTGCAAATACCGCAATTATCAAATCCAAGATTACAAAACTATATGGTGGACGAGATATCGTCTGGTATGATCCCACAGGTGGAGACGATAGAGCTCGATTTATTTATCGTGAAGGAGAATCGTCTTTATCTTTCTTTGGGTTGGAATGGGCTGGTACCGATCAAACCAACGGCAAAAATGTCTGGTATACTAACGATGGTACTGATGGCGATTTTTTGTTCAACGGAAAAGCTGCAAGTTATGATTACAAAAAAGCTAAACAAACCATCATCGGAAATGCTAATCCTAAACTATATGGCGGTATAAATTCTGACATCGATTATAAAAACTTTTCATTGGGATTGAACTTTGCTTATAAAATTGGCGGCAAACTTTATGATGCGACATCCAAAGATGTTGCCGATGACGGCTATTATTGGGAACGAATTCATGCCGCTTATTTTACAGAAAATAGCTGGTCACCTTCAAATACGGATGGAACTTACCCAATGGTTACCGGAAGAGATCTGGAAGATGTGAACCAGATCAGCAGTAGACAACTATTTGATGCGTCATATCTTAGATTAAAGAACATTTCGTTGAGCTATAGATTACCAAATGAATTTTTAAAACGAGCTGGCATCTCCAATGCAAGGGTATTTTTCAATGGAAGCAATTTATTGACTGTTTCGAAATACAAGTATATGGATCCAGAAGTTAACCAATTTGGTACGCGGGGCTGGGAAACACCATTGGCAAAAACGTACACTTTCGGTGTTGAATTTAGTTTTTAACGAAAAAAAACAGTATTATGAAAAAGCTTTTTATTGCCTCGTGCATAACAATATCATTAGCAATCAGCTCTTGTAGCAATTTTTTGGATGTCACACCGACCAATATGGGGGACTCCAATACCTCCATCCAAACTGCTGCTGACGCAAAGGTTATTATGAATGGATTAATGAGTAAAATGGCAAATGTCGCCTACTATGGACGAAATTTCCCGCTCTATGCTGATGCCAAAGGGGGTGACTTTACGATTGCATCCCAGGGCCGCGGTTATGACTATCTTTATGTATTTAATCATTCGGCCTCTTCTAATCCCTATTCAGGCATCTGGACACAAGGGTTTCATACACTCGTGCAGATCAATAATCTTTTGACAAATATCGATAAACTAATCGCTGCCGGTTCGACAGAAAATTTTAATACGTATAAAGGACAAGCATTGACCGCAAGAGCCCTCATCAATTTTGATCTTGTCAGGTTGTACGGAAAACCCTACAACATGGAAAAATCTGCCCTTGGTATCCCTAATGTGACGAAAGTACTCGAATATAGCGCGCAGGAAAAACGTATCTCCGTTGAGGAAAACTACAAACAAATAGTACAGGATCTAAAGGATGCAGAAAGCTTATTGCCAAAATCCAAATCGGATGGATATTTCAATTTTTTCGCCAATAAAGCACTGCAAGCTCGTGTGTATCTCTATATGAATGATTATGATAACTCCTTAAAATCAGCACAAGAGGTCATAGACTCCAAAGTCTACACATTGTATAGCAATGAAAACTGGGTAAGATCTTGGACAGGTATGTTTGGAACTGAATCTATTCTAGAATTGGGTGTCTATCCGAATGAAGCTGATGCAGGGACTAGTTCACTGGGTGCGATGTTCCGCAGAAAAGGACATGGCAGTACAGCCATATTGGGAAACTTTATAGCTGCAGATCCATTCTTGGCCAAACTTAAGAAAGACGAGACAGATGTCAGATGGGGTGTTATGGCGTACGATGAAGTCGGCACCACCCATTTAGGAGCGGTCTATAAATATAGTGGTAGCACCACGCTTGCTGGTGATAAAAATTCAACAGCAAATAGTACCGCTGTCAATATTAAGGTCATCCGTTTGTCCGAAGTATATCTTATCGCTGCTGAAGCTGCTCTATTAAAATCATCTCCTGACAAGGCCCTTGCAGCAAATTACCTGAATGCAATACGCCAGCGTTCTCCAAAATTAGATGTCGCAACCTCAGGCACGATTACTTTAGAAATGATTGCCGATGAGAGAAGCAAAGAGCTCCTTGGAGAAGGTCATCGCTTCTTTGATATGATGCGCTGGAACAAATCGATAACTTTTGATGATGATTTAGGAAATATAAGCACAACAAATAGGCAAAAAACGATCGATAGAACCTTCTTTAAAACCATTCTTCCTATTTCACTAGATGAGATGAATGCAAACCCAGCTATAGCAAATCAACAGAATACCGGCTACTAGTAGTCTCAAAAAAGAAAAAAGGTCACAGCCTATGCTGTGACCTTTTTTCTTTTTTGAGCTATATTGCGCATTCCTAACATATCTGATCTTTATACTGCTGTTGCCTTGGTTTTGTCAAATCGATCATATAGCCATTAATTATAGCGCAAATAATCTTTCCCTCTTTCCGAAGAAAGAAATCAGCCTGATTTCCCAAAGCTAATTGTTGTGAAAATTCTATAGCTTTTTTAGTTAATACACGAATTGGAAGGTTATGCAAAAATTCTCCCGGGATCACATTTTCAATAATAACAGCGGCATAGCCTTTTTCAAGTAATCCCATCACGATGGTATCATCTAAATCTGCCAACGAAGCAAATGGCTCCATATACATCTTGGCTGGGGCAAACTCCGTTCCTGCAACATCAATATCTACATATCCATAAAAATCTTGCAAATCGCCAATATCTTCAACAATACCCTCTACGTAATAGTCTGATCCTATTGTCTTTTCATTTTGCCGGATGGCAACATCGACAAGTAATGGTTTTCCACTCCGCTCAATGGTCAAATTTCTCAGCAACACATCATGGAGCTTTTCATCATTGAAGGGAATTGCATCGTAATCGGTAATCGAATGCTGTTTAAAGGATTGGTCAGCAATTTCCTCAAATGCTTTTAACAAAGCCACGAAATTACATTTTCGGACCAGCATTTTTTCGGTATCACCAACATAAGCTCCTGATTCAATTAAAATCGTCCTGGCGCCCCATTTTTGAAAATTATCACCGAAACCGCGCGGTGTATGCTCATCGTCATACTTTGCAACTGCCCTTGGAACAAATTCCTGAAGGATTTTGTTTATTCCAACAATCACCCGCATCGCATCTCCCCGAGTTTCATTGATACTCCGTGCATAGTCATAGGCAGGTGCCAATAAGGAAATTGTTACTGGCGTATTTGTTCCGGGAATATTGTAGTAATTGTTTTGGTTATGCAGGTTAAAGGCAAAATCAGGTTTTAGCAACATGGCTTGCGCCTTCAATAAGGCTCCTTCCACTGTTGCTGTTGCCCTTGCATCTCTGTTCATATCCACATCCATGGCTGTCCTACGCTGAAACCGTTCGGTTCCATCAGGATTTAGCATCGGAATAAAATATAAGGTCATTTTTGATGCTATGTCATCTCTAAAGGCATCTAGACCATCATCTTTTCCGTTGAAAAAATTAAATAGATCAAACAAGGCCATTGTCGCCGTAGGTTCATCACCATGCATTTGTGACCATAAAAGTATCTTGATTGGCCCTTGTCCGTATTGTAGTCGAAAGATCGAACGATCTTCGGTAGACTTGCCAATTTCCGCTACAGCAAAACGTCCAGAGCTTCTGATATTTTCTAATAACGGCAAAATATCAGCATGTTTAAATCTTCTATACATCAAAGCCTTTTCTTCATATAAAGAAAAGGCTTTGATGAAATCAATTTTTACTAATTTCATATTAATCTTTTAATGCAGGCTCCATTAAAGCAATCGTTCCTTGCGAAGCATCTACACGGACTTTTGCTCCTACTGGTAAAATAAATTGTTCGGCAATATGCCCAACAACAGCCCCTGTATAAGCGGGTATTTTTAACGGTTTGATATAATCATTGAACAGTTGGTCAAGTGTTACGGATCCATATCCACCAGATGGTTTACAATTGGTGCACTTGCCAAAAATAAAGCCCTTAATCACAGCTAATACACCGGCATTTTTCAATTGACAGAACATACGGTCAACACGTTCCATATCTTCGTCGACCTCTTCAAGAAAAAGAATTTTATCTTTAAAATCTGGCAGATAAGGTGAACCACATAAGCCGGTCAACACGGTCATATTTCCTCCCAGCAATACCCCATCTACTATACCAGGATGAATTGTGGCAATTCGGTCTTTGGTCTGTACAATGCTATCACCTTTAGACTTGGGGTTTTCAAATATTGCTGGCTGATTGGCTACAAACTGGGCATTGAAAGCCTCTGCAAGCTTCTTAGTCCAGGTACTGATACCCACTGCACCATGAAACGTTATAAGTCCTGTCTTGGCATATAATGCCAAAATTAATGCTGTTATATCTGAATATCCCAATAAAATTTTGGGGTTATTGGCGATCAGCCTGTAATCTAATCGATCTAAAAGACGTGATGTACCCGAACCTCCTCTGATGCAAACAATCGCTTTGACGGTCTTGTCTGCAAACATATCGTGAATGTCTGCTATACGCTCCTGATCTGTACCGGCCAAATTACCGTAGCGGCTGCGTATATGTTTACCTTCTTTTACTTTAAAACCTAAGGTCTCAAATATCTCACGTGCAATACTAATTGATTCTTCATCATCCAATACACCTGCAGGCGTTATTAAACCTATGATATCACCCGGTTTTAACCTCGTTGCAAGCAAAGCAGCTTGACCGTACAATTCGGCTTTATCTCTGGTTGGCTTCCCCATTCCCAGTACAGGAATAGACAACACGCTTAAAGCAATCGATTTTAGAAAGGCTCTTTTTTCCATTGCTAAATACTATCGGTTGAACAACAGACGTTCACCGGCACCTTTCTCAATAAGTTGTCCATTGGAGAAAGCAAGTTTACCCGATACGAAAGTATGTTCAATCGTTGAACTAAATGTGTGTCCTTCAAAAGGCGACCAGCCACACTTTGATAGAATATTCGCTTTCGATACCGTATAAGGTTTGTTCAGATCGACCAATACAAGGTCTGCCCAATATCCCTCACGAATGTACCCTCTATCTTCGATTTGGAACAATGTAGCTGTATTGTGTGCAGATTTTTGCACCAATTGTTCCAGGGTCATTTTTCCTGCTTTGACCATATCTAACAAAGCTTGCAACGCATGCTGTACGAGAGGTCCTCCGCTTGGTGCTGAAGCATAGGGCTGAGATTTTTCTTCAATTGTATGTGGAGCGTGATCTGTCGCAATCACATCGATATGCCCATCCAGTACAGCTTTTAAAATCTGATCGCGGTCATTGGTTGTTTTTACAGCTGGATTCCATTTGATAAAGTTACCTTTTGAGGCATAATCCTGATCAGAAAACCAAAGGTGATGAATACAGGCTTCAGCCGTTATTTTTTTATCCTTTAGTGGAATATCATTATTAAATAATGCAATTTCTTTGGCGGTTGATATATGAAGTATATGCAGGCGTGTATTGTGCTTTTTTGCCAGTGCGACAGCTTTTGACGAGGACAAATAGCAAGCTTCCTCAGAACGAATTAAGGGATGCATCTCAATTTTTAATCCATCCTCACCATATTTTTCCTTAAATAGGGCCAGATTCGCCTTTATCGTCGCCTCATCTTCACAATGCGTAGCCACCAAAGTCGGAGCATTCGCAAAGATACCTTCCAACGCTTTTTCATTATCAACCAGCATATTGCCAGTAGAGGAGCCCATAAAAACTTTTATACCACAGACATTTCTTGGATTCGTTTTAAGCACCTCCTCAAGATTATCATTAGCTGCCCCCATAAAGAATGAATAATTGGCCAGCGCATTTTTTGCCGCAATATCATATTTATCTTGAAGCAATTGCTGGGTCAACGTATTAGGAACAGTATTAGGCATTTCCATGAAAGAAGTTGTCCCACCGGCAACTGCGGCGCGACTCTCATGCCATATATCCGCTTTATAAGTTAAACCGGGTTCTCTAAAGTGAACCTGGTCATCAATAAGTCCAGGTAGCAAGTGTAGCCCCTCAGCATTTATTTCCTGATCAGCAGGATGATTAATTTCCTGAGCAATCATTTCGATTCGACCATTGCTGATATATACGTCAGCAACCTCAACTTTACCTTCATTGACAAGTTGCGCAGATTTTATAAGAATAGATGACATGTTGAAATTTTTACTTTGCTTTAGGTCAAAAGTAAAGATTTGTTGTGGTGATATCAAGTTATCTCGATAAAGAGTTCCCTATAACGACGACAATTTCTTCCTTAAATTCTCGCCTTCCTCTTATGTCAAATTTGAAATATCCTACTCGTATTTGTCCAGATTTGGCGCAAAACGAATCGCATTGAATCTAAACTCCGGAAAGTTAATCGCATAAAAAAAGAGGCTAAAGCCTCTTTTTTTATTCTTTATCGAATTTGTATCCTACTCCTTTTACAGTGGTTACATAATCGTCACCTATCTTTTCGCGCAGCTTGCGGATATGGACGTCAATTGTACGATTGGTTACCACAACAGAATCTTCCCAAATACTCTTTAAGATCTGTTCGCGTGTAAACACCTTGTTCGGTTTTGATGCCAATAAATACAATAGCTCAAACTCTTTCTTTGCTAGAACGATCTTTTGTTCTCCTTTGTACACCAAGAAAGAATCTCGATCAATGACCAAGTCGGCAATTTCAATTTTATCCTGAACAGAGGAATCTGACTCTTCGGAAGCATTTCTTCTTAAGATAGCATTGATGCGGCTCATTAAAGCACGCGGCTTAATTGGCTTTGCAATATAATCGTCTGCACCGACATGAAATCCTGCGATCTCCGAATACTCTTCGCTTCTAGCAGTCAAAAATACCATGAACGTACTTTTGAATTCAGGCATTGCGCGCATGATACGACAAGCTTCAATTCCATCCATCTTTGGCATCATCACATCCAAGATGATAAGATCAGGATTTACTTGTTTGGCAACGTTGATTGCCTCTTCCCCATTTTGCGCTGTAGAGACCTGATAACCTTCACGATTTAAGTTGAATGCAATTAAATCCAAGATATCCTTTTCGTCATCAACAATTAAAATCTTTTGTTTCGAAGAACTCATTTGTCTTATTTTTTTTGCTAAATTATAAACAAAATGATAACAATCAGTTAATCTAATGTTACCAAATTATTAAGTAATATAATATTTAACAATAACACATTGATTACTTAATTGTTTTCTTCAAAAATGCCTCTAACTCTTCTCCACGGAGGTTCTTGGCAATAATAATACCGTTCGGGTCAAGAATATACGAGGTAGGTAGGGCTTTCACACGGTAATCAATGACAACCGGTGAGCTCCAAGCCTTCAAATCTGACACATGTGTCCAAGTTAATTTGTCATCTTCAATAGCACGCATCCAGGAACCAGGATTATCATCAAATGAAACGGAGAGTATATCAAAGCCTTTACCATGATAGGTATTGTACAATCTAACGAGATTAGGGTTTTCCTGGCGACAGGGCATACACCATGAAGCCCAAAAATCCACCAAGGTATATTTCCCTTTAAAACTCGATAATTTAACTTCTTTGTTTGATGGTGTAAAAGAAGTCAACTCAGGAGCAGGTTGCCCAATTGCCATTTTTTTCAGTTTTTGGGTCTCCTCTTTAAACTGTGTCACGTATCTGTTCTCCGTGAATTCATTTTTTATTCTATCCGCATAGGTAATGATTTCATTTTCGGCTACTTCAGGATCTAAGGTCGAGATTGCATAAAAACCTGCAAGATCATTATGTTTATTCGAGAAATCGACTGCTTTTTTTGTATATGCACGCAATTCTTCTGCAAACTTTGATTTATATTCAGCACGAATCTTTTCGATCTCAGCTGCTGTGGAATTGGCCGTTAGCTTTGAAAACACCGTCTGCAATGAGTCCTGTAGATAATCGCGATAATTTCGCTCTTTGGCAAAAGGCTGTATAGTCTTTGACAATTCAGAACCATCAACCTGGTAATCATTTACATCTTTATGCAAATCTGTCTTAAATGTAATCGTTTCTCCCGGAGAAGCAATTAAATCGTACCGATTTTTACCGACACGCAAGGACAACAATCTGGATTGGCTAGCAGGTCGTACAAACTGAAATTTGTTATTATCGCCAAAAAACATAGAATCCAGCTTGGTATCGCCTTCATACAATGAAATAACTTTGATATTGCCAGGATTTTCGACATTTCCAGCGATGGTAAACTGTTCTTTATTTTGGCAACCCATCATCAAACCAACGATCCCTACTGCTAAAAAAACTGCCTTTTTCATCCGTTTATTTTTATTTGTTAAGTACCTATTCCCAATTACGCAAATGGCTTTGCTCTGTTTGATTCACGCTACATGTCGCAGCTTAAAGAATCGTGAAAACTATCAGATTTATTCGGATCTTCCAAGGAAGAAGTCGAATAAATCTGATGGCTTCGTATTGTATATTTAGGAAATAAAATCATCTATTTACATCCTAGTTTAGCTAAGTAGCCTGTTCAACTACCCCTAAAATTTATTTCAAGAAATCTATTGCTCGCTCAATTGCACCTTTTAATCCGGCTGGGTTCTTACCTCCAGCTGTTGCGAAGAACGGCTGACCACCGCCACCACCTTGGATATCCTTAGCCAAATCACGCACAATATTACTTGCGTTCAACCCTTTTTCTTTGGCCAATTCGTCTGATATGACAACAGTCAAACTTGGCTTACCATCAAATTCAGCACCGATCACCAGGAACAAGTTATTAACGGCACCCTTCACGGCATAAGCCAAGGTTTTCACCGCCTCTGCACTCGGTAGATCGACAATTGTGGACAAGAAATTAATCTCGCCGACCTGCTGGATCTTTGCTTCCAGATCTGACTTTAACGCTAAGGATTTTTCTGTAATACTTTTCTCTACCTCTTTTTTCAAAGCGCCATTCTCATCGATGATTTTACCCAGTGCAGAAACAAAATCCTTCGGATTATTCATGAGCTCTTTCAGGTGGTGAACCAATTCGAAATGTTCACGGATAACAGCTGCAGAACGAGTTCCAGTAATTGCTTCTATACGACGTACACCAGCTGCTACAGCAGATTCCGAAACGATTTTGAAAAACCCTATTTGACCAGTTGCACTGACATGTGTACCACCACACAATTCTTTAGAATATTGATCTTCGAAGGTGATTACACGAACAAAATCACCATACTTCTCACCAAATAGTGCTGTTACGCCCGAATCCAATGCTTGTTGATAAGGTACATTTCGTTCCTCCTTCAATGGAATATTTTCACGAATTTTGGCATTGACAATATCTTCCACCTGTTTGATCTCTTCTTCTGCCATTTTTGCAAAATGAGAGATATCAAAGCGCAAAATATCAGCGTTGACCAACGATCCCTTTTGATTCACGTGACTTCCCAACACCTGCTTTAAGGCAGCGTGCAACAAATGGGTTGCGGAGTGATTATTTTCGGTATCGATTCTTTTGGCTTTATCGACCTGTGCAACAAATGTTCCTTTCAATTCCAGCGGCAATTTGTTTGTAAAATGTACAAATAGACCGTTTTCCTTTTTCGTATCTGTGATATAAATCTTTTCTCCAGTTTCTTCGGAGACCAATTCTCCAGAGTCGCCTACCTGGCCACCACCTTCAGCATAAAAAGGACTAACAGAAAGCACCAATTGGAATTGCTCTTTATTTTTCGCAACAACTTTACGGTATTTAATAACTTCAGTAACAGCAGTCAATGCATCATAGCCTACAAATTCAAATCCCTCTTCATCATTTACCACAACCCAATCACTCGTATCTATAGCAGTGGCCGCACGAGAACGATCTTTCTGAATTTGAAGTGCTTGGTTGAAACCTTCCATATCAACTGTTAAACCTTTTTCGCGCGCTAGCAATTCCGTCAAATCGATCGGGAATCCATAAGTATCGTATAATTCGAAAGCAAAATCCCCATTGATTATGGTATGGTCCTCCACATAATTTTCAAAACGTTGGACGCCCGTAGACAACGTTCTTAAGAATGAAACTTCCTCTTCTAAGATTACTTTCTGCACAAAATCCTGCTGTTGAACCAATTCGTCAAATACTCCGGCGAACTGAGCGGCCAATACAGGCACAAGTTCATTGATAAAAGGAGTCTTAAAGCCTAAAAAGGTATACCCATAACGTACTGCGCGACGTAAAATACGACGGATCACGTAGCCGGCTTTATTATTGGATGGCAGTTGACCATCGGAAATTGCAAAACTGACCGCACGAATATGATCAGACACTACCCGCATGGCAATATCAGACTTTTCATCTATACCGTATTTTATACCTGATTTCTCAGCAATAAAATCAATGGTAGGCGTAAATACATCTGTATCATAATTGGAGGTCTTACCCTGTATACATCGCACCAAACGTTCAAAGCCCATTCCCGTATCCACATGTTTAGCTGGTAGCGACTGAAGTGAACCATCTTTCAATCGATTAAATTGCATGAAGACAAGGTTCCAGATCTCAATTACTTGAGGGTGGTCTGCGTTGACCAAACTCTGCCCTGAAGTCTGTACGCGCTCTTCCGTACTACGCATATCGAAATGGATTTCGGAACAAGGTCCACAAGGTCCTGTCTCGCCCATTTCCCAGAAATTATCTTTTTTGTTACCAAGGAGAATTCTATCTTCACCAATCCATTCTTTCCAGAAATCGAAAGCTTCCATATCACGTTCTAGGCCTTCTTTTGCATCCCCCTCAAAAATAGTGACGTATAAACGATCTTTGTCTAATTTATATACTTCTGTCAACAGCTCCCAAGCCCAAGCAATAGCTTCTTTCTTAAAGTAATCACCAAAGCTCCAATTTCCTAACATCTCAAACAATGTATGGTGGTAGGTATCAATCCCGACTTCTTCCAAATCATTGTGCTTGCCAGAAACACGCAAACAACGTTGCGTATCGGCAACACGCGGAAATTTGATGGGTGCTTCACCAAGAAACAAATCTTTGAATTGATTCATCCCCGCATTGGTAAACATTAATGTCGGGTCATTTTTTACAACTACTGGTGCTGAAGGTACTATCTGATGCCCTTTACTTTTAAAAAAGTCCAGAAAGGCTTGACGAATTTCTCTACTTGTCATTTAATTATCTAAAAATATGTGCAAACTTACTCAAAATTGGTAGGTTATGCAATGTAGAATTCCATATATTGACCTTGAAACGACTGTTTTCTCTAAACGACCAAAACTTCAATATTGACTTTTCAAACAAAAAAATCAGGAGATAACATACAGACAATTAGGGTACACTTATTTTAGATGTGACAGAAATCACAAACTGATATTAAATACAACATTTTAAAAGTGTTATTCGTTATTCATATTTGTCTAAAGCTCGTCAAATTCAACACGTAAAACAACAAAAACTATTTGACTTAAGGTCATTCACAATTACATTTGTTTTATTACATTTGATAGTAAAATAGGGAATCAAGTACACTTTCACGCACATTCCCTAAATGCAAAATAAATAAGATTAGATTTTGTTGATTAAATTCCTTCTAATGAAAAAAAACATTCTACTACCGGTAGATTTTTCGGCTCATTCTAATAATGCTGTAAATTACGCAGTGGACCTTGCTCTTGAAAAGGGGTATTCTCTCCATCTTTACCACAATTATACTTCAGCTTCTGCAGTATTTGAGGAAGAAAACAGCCGTAATGAGACTAATTCTCCAACATTCAAAGCTGATATCCTTATCAAAAATCTGGCAGAATCAATAAAATTAAAGCATCCTACGCTTGAAATAACAACACAATGTGAGCGCGGTATGATTACAGAAACGCTACCGGAGCTCGCCATTCCTAGTCGATTTGATTTTGTCATCATGGGGACTAAAGGCATCACCAATGACGATAGCCAACTTATTGGCAGCACGACCTATGTCATTAGCAAAAAAGCCAAAATACCTGTCTTGGCCATTCCAACTGAAGCGTCCTTTACACCTATCGACAAAGTTGGCTTATTGTCTAATTTTAAAGAAGAAGAGGTACAGACCGTGCAGGATTTTGTCAACATTATCGGCAAAGACTTTGAACTAAAACTAATGCATGTTCACTACGATCATTCATCAGAAAGCAGAATCGAAGACAAGCTTGAAGTATGGAAATATAAGATCAAAAAATATATTGGTGTGACCAATATTGCTATAGAAGTGGATTCAATACAAGGCGACATTGAGGACTTAGATACAGTTCCGGAAGTCATTAATGAGATGATCCATGAGGAAAAGATCAACATATTATTGGTGACACGATCGAGAAAATCGTTCTTTGAACGTGTATTTACGCGTTCCGTTGCAAAAGCATTATTTAGTCATCCCTTAGTTCCAATATTTTTTACTAAAGCATAACCTTATTGCCATGTCTAAACTATTAATACCAGTAGATTATTCTGAAAACGCACGAGTTGCCGCATTTTATGCCGCTCAGATTGCTGCGATATCTAATAATGAAATCACACTATTTCATTCGTTCACTTCACATATCAACAAATTTGCAAATGCGAAGCATTTAGTAGACCCCACCGAGGGAGAAGCTCGCTATCAGATGGAAAAACTTGTAGCTGAACTTCTACAGGAATATCCTTCGCTTAAAATTTCTACCTTATTTGCTAACGGTATTTTAGCTGAAACACTGGATAAACAAGAGATAAAAGAGATCTATCAAACGGTGATTATGGGTACAAAAGGAGTGACCGGACTTGAATCTGTATTGATTGGAAGCAATACATATGATGTCATTAAAGAGTCGAAGATCCCTGTTCTAGCTATCCCAAAAAACGCGATAAAATTCAAAAATGACAACATTGCTTTATTGACAAATTTCAAACCCGGTGAACTTGAAGTGCTTAAACAAGCGATACCATTGTATGGGAAAAATTTCCATTTACAACTTATCCATATCAATAAAAACGAACTAGAAATCAATATATTAGGAGAAAAGCTTGAAAATTGGATTGAACAAATCATCGCTGAAACTGGTATCGAGGATATTTCCTATATCATCAAATCGCCAAGTTATTTTGCAGGTTCACGAGAGAATATTGCTAACGGTATCCATACCATTATCCGGGATGAAGATGTCGATGTTATTTTGATCACAAAAAGCAGAAAAACTTTTTTCCAAAACATTTTTACAGAAAATATTGTTAAGCATCTGGCTTTTGAAATTGAGGTGCCAAACTTTTTTGGGCGTGTAGAGTAACCAAATAATTTTTGGCAAATTTATTGCAAGAGTGTTCAGTGAGTTAATTTAACAACAGTATTATAGTAGATAATTTTACAAACACGCATTATGAAAATTAGCCTTAAAAAATCAGGATTACTTGTTGCGGCAGGAATTTTATCCACCGCATCCTTTGCGCAAAGCACAAAAGAAGCATCAATCGAAGGCACAACTCCATTAGGCTCGGCAACACAATATAGAACCTGGTCTATCGGTGTAGGGGCCGGTGTAACAAGCTTGCAGAATATCGCCAAGTTTAACAATGGTGGTTATGACAAATTAGACTGGAATTTAGGATATAGTGCTTATATCAAGAAACAAATCTCACCATCATTCGGATTGAAAGCAACTTATTTTGGCGGAAAGACAGCTGGCTATGATAACAGTGATAAGCAAACTGGATTCGAAACCAAAACACCTTGGTCGGTTGCCTTATCTGGTGAGTTTTTAGCAGCCAACACGAATTGGAGATTTTTCAACAGCTTTATCAAACCTTATGCATCGATTGGTGTTGGGGTAATGAATGCTGAAACTGCTGCAATCGCTGGCGGTAACAAAGGCGAATATGGAGATTCTTATTCCAAAATCTTTGTACCGGCAGATTTCGGTTTAAAATTCGCTGTTGCCAAAGGCATTAACTTTGAATTGGGCTATCAATTGAATTGGGCAAACCAACGATTTGACAACCGCTACAACACAACTCCGCCGCAACAATACAAAAATGACTTATTTACTTACGCACATGCCGGCTTAGAATTCGCCTTAGGCAGCAGCAGCAAGCCTGCATTGAATAATTCAAATCCTGTCGCAACCCTTGTGAATGACTATACAGTAAAATACGATGATCTGAAAGCTCAAAATGATGCATTGAATGCTAAAAACCAAGCTTTGCAAGGTCAATTAGATGGTCTAAACAATGATCTAAAAGATGACGACGGTGACGGTGTTGCCAACAAATATGATAAATGTCCGGGTACACCTTCAGGTGTTCAGGTTGACGGATCGGGTTGTCCAATTGTTGTGAAAAACGAAACTAAAGTTGTTGAAAAAGTAGTGGTTACTGAGGCAGATCGAAAAGTTGTTGCTGAAGCTATCAAGAACTTAGAATTCGATTTAGGTAAAGCAACTATTCGCTCCACTTCGTATGCAACATTGAATAAAGTTGCTGCATTATTGATCGAGAAGAATTTTAGTTTAAAACTCGCAGGTCACACCGACAATACAGGTTCACGTGAATTAAATATGCGTTTATCAAAAGAGCGTGCTGAGTCTGTAAAAGCATATTTAGTATCTCAGGGTGCTAATGCGTCGCGTATCGAAGCAACTGGATATGGTCCAGACCAACCAATTGCATCTAATAAAAATGCAGCGGGTCGTCAACAGAATCGCCGTGTTGAATTTACACTTTATTAATAACTAACAAATTACACTAGTAAAAAGGTGTTTTTAAACAGGAACACCTTTTTATTTACCAAATGTCATATTTCAACTACAAACCTATAGTGAATTTAATTTTTAACTTATTACTTTTGCATCGGTTTATACAAACACAAATTATATGAAACTAAAATTACAATTAGTACTTGCTCTAGCATCAGCGGGCTTATTTGCCAATAATGCAATTGCTCAAAATGCGAAGGTATCATCCATTGAGGGAACAACTCCATTTGGACCAGCTACACAATACAGAACATGGTCTATTGGTGTCGGTGCCGGAGTGACAAACCAAACTAACATTGCTGGTTTTAATCGCGAAGGATACGATGACTTAGCATGGAACTTGGGATATAGTGCTTATATCAAGAAACAAATATCTCCTTCTTTTGGCATTAAAGCGAGCTACTTCGGTGGTAAAACAGGTGGAGCATTTAAAGATGGAACACAATCTTTTGAAGCGAAAACACCTTGGTCTGCTGCATTGTCAGGAGAGTTCCAAGCGGCCAATACCAACTGGAGATTCTTTAACAGTTTCATCAAACCTTATGCGTCAATTGGTGTTGGTGTGATGAACAGCAAAACAACGTTGACAACAGGTTCTACTTCTCAAGAAGCCGATGGTATTTCTAAAATATATGTACCATTGGACATGGGTTTCAAATTTGCTGTTGCGAAAGGGATCAACTTCGAGTTGGGTTATCAGTTAAATTGGGTTAACCAAAACTTTGACGGTATTCAAGGTGGTCAATATAAGAATGACTTGTTTACTTACATCCATGGTGGTTTAGAATTTGCATTGGGTAGCAGTAGCAAACCAGCTTTGAACAATTCAAATCCAGTCGCTACTTTAGTGAATGACTACACGGTAAAATATGATGATCTTAAGGCGCAAAATGATGCTTTAAATGCTAAAAACCAAGCGCTACAAAATCAATTAGACGGACTAAACAGTGACCTGAAAGATGATGATGGTGATGGTGTAGCTAATAAGTATGACAAATGTCCTGGCACACCTTCAGGTGTACAAGTAGACGGTGCAGGTTGTCCAATCGTTGTGAAAAACGAAACTAGAGTGGTTGAAAAGGTTGTTGTAACAGAAGCTGACCGAAAAGTTGTTGCTGACGCAATCAAAAATTTAGAGTTCGATTTAGGAAAAGCAACCATCCGTCCAACTTCATATGCTACATTGAATAAAGTAGCGGAATTATTGATCGAGAAAAACTTCAGCTTAAAATTAGCAGGTCATACGGACAATACAGGTTCACGTGAATTGAACATGCGTTTATCAAAAGAACGCGCTGAATCGGTAAAAGCCTATTTAGTATCTCAAGGTGCTAATGCATCACGTATTGAAGCGATAGGTTATGGCCCTGACCAACCGATCGCATCGAACAAAACCGCCGATGGTCGTCAACAAAACCGTCGCGTAGAGTTCACTCTTTATTAATCGATATTCTTTGATTTATACAAGCCAAAGGCATCACTTTACGGTGATGCCTTTTTTATTACTCCTTTTCTTATCGAAATCTTATTCTTTGGTAATGTAAACGTAAAAAGCTCCCCCTATTTAAAGTAAATAAACATTTGAGCAACAAAAAGATAACTTCCAAACAAACAACATAATACGTATTTTTAATAAAGCAAAATTTAAAAAATGCGTAGACCCCATGCTCTTGTGTTGGCTTTCTTTTCGTTAATCTTTTCCTCTTGTGAAAAAGATCCACCATTGAAGGAACCAGGATCAAATGAAGCGATCAATGAATGGACAATGGCACAAATGCGGCACTATTATTACTGGAACGATCAAATCACACAAACAAATGATTACCAACAATCTCCAGACCTATTTTTCAAAAGCATCTTATTTCCAGATGACCATTATTCCAGCATATTACAGACACTTAACAGCGACACCTATGGCAATACCCTGACGAACACTTTTGGGTTCGATATGGTACAACTCCAAACAACCGGTAAAACCATCCAACTGATCACCCAGATTGTTCCCTTCAGCGAAGGAGATTTAATGGGACTCAAACGAGGAGACAGCATAAGCCACATCAACAACGAGCCCATCGGCCACAGCAACCTGAAATCGCTACTAAGCAAATCCTTGCTTTTACCGGCAATGCATTTGACGCGAAACGATGGCAAAATATTTCATCTGCCTTCTTCCTATATTTCGCAGCCCGTCCTCTATACCGCTAAACTCATCTCCTCCTCCCCCAGGGTAGGCTATATGTTTTTAAGTCAATTTGACTTTAGTGGGGCATATTCATTATTGGAAGAGGTCCAAAATTTCAAGTCCCAACAGGTACAAGAACTTATTGTCGATTTACGTTATAACCCCGGTGGACAGGTTGCTTTCGCCTCATTTTGCGCACTCTTATTGGCAGACATCAAGGAAAACGACATTTTTGCCAAATACCAAGGCAACAAAAATATCAAAAATAGAGAAGACAGCTTCGCAGCAGCACTGCAAGGTCAGCCCGATGGCTATTCATTTTCAGCAAAAGATGTTCTAAAACAAGGTTTACATTTAAAAAGAATTTATATGCTCACAGGGCCAAACACGGCATCCGCGTCCGAAATGTTAATTAATGGATTACATCCCTATGTACAGGTTGTACAGGTTGGCGATAAAACCTATGGAAAAGATATGGCATCGACCACGCTATCTACACCTGAGGAAATTCATGGCACTGAACGTGCTTGGCATTTGATTCCCATGATCTATAAAATATACAATAAAATGGGACAAGGAGATTATAGCAACGGAATTACTCCTTCTACCAAGATCGACGAGTTTGCCTTTTTACCTTTGGCCCCAATAGGTGACATCAGAGATCCATTGATCCGGGAAGTGTTACGAACAATTAGCGATAAAAACAACACCAGAGTCAAGGGTACTGTCAATACAACAGAAAAGACGAACATTTTATCCCCCAAATATAGAGGAAGTACTTATCAGGTAATACCTATCGAAGTGAGTCCACAGGATAAGACCGAAAAATAATTTTATCAGTGTGCACAAGAATTTAATGAGGTGATGATCATACGTAGATCGGCTCCAGTCTGTCCATTTTTGGCTAATTTGCGAAGAGAAGGAGACAAAATTTTCGAACGAATGGTTCGTTCCTTCGATTCATAGTCCTGCACGATGTCTTCCAGCTGCTGCAACAGTTCCAAATATTGCCGATAAAGTTCATTCAGCTCCGCCATTTCATTCCGTAAGGCTAGCAGCGCAGCCGCATCAACGGACTGATCTACATCTCCCTGAATTTTCAGGGAGATAGCAAATAAATTGCGATGTTTTATAGCATTGATGCCTTTCATAGTGACTATTTTTTTGAATTAATGGCTTACCATTGATGTAAGTGTTGACAGGTATCTGTGTTTGTTTTGTAATGAGTTTTATTTCTGTAGCCAGATATTATCTAAACCATAGCCTATCCCTCCAATTTCTGAGAATGCATCAACATCAAAAGATGCATCGGATTCTTTTTGAGGGAGATATACAATACCGATATCTACCGAAAAATTAAAAAACAAAAAGACTTTTTGTCCATTTATAAGGATCGGTTTTAAATCCTTATCTAATACTTGCGCCTTTGGCACAAAAGTAGCGTCAATCGGTATTTTGATAAATTCTTCGGGAATTTTATCTGATATCAAGTCGGTAATCAGGATTGGATTTTCGTCATACTTGACCATATCCATTCCCCAACTTTCATCATAGACAGGCTTACCTTGATAAACTGCCAATCGAATTGGCTCACCATTAGGTGAAATTGTTTTATTATAATTTAAGATCTTTACTTGCCTCACACCCGGAATCGATTCGACATTATCTCCTAAGGGATTTGGCCCAACAACGAGTGACGGATCAATGGGACTTTTACTATGTACACCAAAGGTATTTAATCCTGATTTGAGCGGAAGCCGTTGCTCTAGGACGACCTGATCATTACTATTATATGCAACGACCGATGAAGAATCGGCATCTTTATTTCGTAGAAAAATAAAATTAGCATCGCTTGGATTAGCAACTTTTCCATCTATCGTTACTCTTTTTACATCCACCGACGCAGTGCTATAGGATCTAAAAGCAATCCGGGCTAGTTCTTCAGTTTCTACAATAGGTTCACCTTTTTGACAGGAAGACAATAGCGCCCCAACCCAAAGGGCTATAAAACAGAGAAATAAATTTTTAATCATCTATAAAGGATAAAGAAGTGAGCCATTGTATGGCTCACTCAATTAAATAATCAATATTAATAAGTTTTTGGAGCAAATTGAGTCCAGTTTGCAGTCCAAGGAGCAGTTGTCGGATGGAATGCACCTTTATAAGTTGTACTTCCATCACCATATGCAGGTGAAGTTGACAATGGTCTTAAAAAAGCAGGATTAAATGTAGATGTTGTTGGATAAAAAATATTTCCAGCTCCTGCTAAATTCAAATATGTCGTTGCATCTGTTGACACATTTGTTTGGTTTCCTGTTGGTGTAGCACCACTGAATGCCGCAGTATAAGCATGTACAACATTACCTGTAAAAGTACCTGTTGCACCATCCTGAAATGCTGCACCTGTTGCATAACCAGCGATAATCGAATTTTGAATATCATACTGTGAAGCTCTTCTCCAACGGTTACCAAATTTCAGTTTTGTACCAGCTACAGTAGCATCCTTAATTCCCAAGAATGTAAAATTTTTCAGTACTGGGCGAGTCTTAGGTGTCGCTGCATATGGCGCTGTACCTTCGTTATCCGATTCCAAACCGTTTGAATCCGAGCTACCACTTGATGTGCTATTTGTTGAATTAGGATCCTTTAATGATAAGGCATACTGAATTGTTCCGGTGTATCCATGATCGAAATCAAAGTCATCATCGTCATTCGATAAGGCTACCAGGTATTTCGCATTTACAGTACCGCCAAAGAACTCAAAACCATCATCTTTACCCCAAGATACCTGAATATTTTCCAAGGTAGTACCAGTACCAACACCACCTAAAGTTAGTCCGTTGATCTCATTGTCAGCAGTTAAGTTGTAACCCGCAAATTCAATACGCACATATTTCAATGAGCCTGAATTATCTGCAGCGTTTGTACCACCATAAGTAACATCTACACCCACAGGTTGAGGAATCCCTTCGATTCTCCGTGTGGCAGCTTGATTGGTAGTTGCGCTACCCAACAATACGACACCTCCGAAATCACCAGGGTTACGAGATCCTGCTGCATTTGGAGAAGTGAATACGATTGGTGCGGAAGCAGTACCGTTAGCGATTAATTTCGCTGTTTTAGGTACAACCAAAACGCCTTTGATATTTTGCGTTATTCCGGTGATTTGGTCATCGTATGCTTTAGTTACACCAGAAGTAATGTAAGTACCCGCTTGAATCGTCAATGTCGCACCCGGTTTTACGAAAGCAACTCCATCAATTTTCCAAACGGTATCTGCAGAAAGCGTAGTTTTAGTAATAATACCGGCAGCATCTGTTGGAATCGTTGCCTGAGGTTTGTTTGGCAAACCAGCATTCAAATCTGAATTAGGTCCTACGTTGTCTTTGTTACAAGAAGCCAATGCGATTGCGCATACGCTTGCTACTGTTAAGATTTTTTTCATTTTGTGTTAAATAATTACTAGTTTTGCCATCACAAGATCATTTTTTAGACTATGCATCCCTATGGGATAGCATTTCATAAGGTTGCATAGTTGTTTTCAATCACCCGTTTTCTGTATTTTTCTATTTTATTTCCCTGTTGTGCGACTTGGACAAACCCGGAACTCTTTTACATTATTTAGGAGTGATATGAAACTGCCTCGCGCAGGTATTTTTTTTACTTTTAAATTCTTTTAATAAGTTTTTGGTGCGAATTGAGTCCAACCAACAGTCCACGGAGGTGTTGAAGGATGAAATGCACCTTTGTATGTAGTACTACCGTCACCGTACGCAGGTGAAGTTGGCATCGGTCTCAAAGCAGCTGGATGATATGGGATTGTTGAATAAAAGATATTAGCACCACCCGCTAATTTCAAATACGTTGTCGCATCCGCTGAAACATCAGTTTGGTTTCCGGCAGGAATAGCTCCACTAAAGGCAACCCTATAAGCATGTACAACATTACCTGTGAAAGTACCTGTTGCACCATGTTGGAATGAGACACCTGTTGCATAACCTGCGATAATTGAATTTTGGATATCATATTCTGACAATCTTCGCCAACAGTTACCAAATTTCAGTTTAACAGCGGCTATAGTTGTATCCTTGATACCCAAAAATGTAAAGTTCCTCAATACCGGACGCGTCTTAGGCGTAGCCGAATATGGCGCGGTACCTTCGTTATCAGACTCCAGACCATTTGAATCCGACCTACCACTAGAGGTACTATTTATCTGATTTGGATCCTTTAATGATAAAGCGTATTGAATTGATCCGCTATAACCATGAGTAAAATCAAAATCATCATCTGCATTGGAAAGTGCGACTAAATATTTTGCATTTACTTTACCGCCATAAAAACCGAAGCCGTCAGATCTACTGCAGGATACCTGAATATTTTCCAAGGTAGTACCACTACCAACACCAGCTAAAGTCAATCCATTAGTTAGACTTTCATCATTCAAAAGATAACCTGCAAATTCAATACGCACATATTTTAGTGAACCTGAATTATCTTCAGAATTTATATCGCCATAAGTCACATCTACACCGACAGGCCGAGGAATTCCATCAATTCTTCTTGTTCTTGGTTGATTCGTGATTGCGCGACCCAATAATACAACACCACCAAAGTCCCCGGGATTACGAGATCCTGCTGCCTTTGGAGAAGTAAATACGATCGGTGCTGCAGCAGTTCCATTAGCAATTAATTTAGCTTTTTTCGGGACAACCAAAACGCCTTTTATATTATGTATCAATCCTGTAACTTCATCATAATATGCTTTATCTACACCAGAAGTAATGTAAGTCCCCGCTTCAATAGTCAATGTAACACCTGGTCTTACAAAAGCAACACCATCGATTTTCCAAACAGTATCCGCGGATAACGTTGTTTTAGTAATGATACCAGCAGCATCTGTCGGAATCGTTGCCTGGGGCTTGTTGGGCAAACCAGCACTCAAATCTGATTGGAACTTTACAGAATCCTTATTACATGAAGCCAATGTAATCGCAAAAAGAACAAGTAATAACAGTAATCTTTTCATTTTTTTAATTGATTTTAGTACTTGAGCGTTAAAAACTGTAGCTAACAGAAAGATTAAACCTTTGCCCCTCTCTTCTTCGATAGGTAATAATATCTCCTTCTTCTTTATTATATTTTATAGATCTACCTTTTTTCAACACATAAAATTTTGTATCATCTTGGTCATAATCTTGAATATTCATATAATATCGCGTCCATTCATCCAATAGGTTGGCCATATTGAATTTCACTTCCATCTTGCCCTTTAGAAAACGTGTATAAAGTTGTGCATCCAATTGTTTTGGAGCCAACTCATATTCGACATTGTTCATATTAACATTAGCTAAATTTGTACGATACCCCCGATGATTATAACTTGCTGTTACCCCGAAAACTTCACCCCAGTATCCTACACCTAAATTCAATAACCAAGGTGACTGCCCCATAAGTGGTCTATCTTGATTGGGGTAGCGTTGTTGAACACGCTCAGCAACTTGAGTTTCGGGGTTATTAATCCATTGCCAATGACTTAAGACATTAACCTTCGATTTGAGCAGTGTTCCGTTGGCATATATAAATAGGTCTTTTAACCAGTCCTTGTCCGATAGAAATGTCAAATTTTTCCTAATCTCCATTTCAAGTCCAAGATTTTTCGCATTTTCCATATTAGCAAAAGTATACGTGTTCCCCCCACTATGAACAAGTTCTATGGGTTTATCCAAGTATTTATAGTATCCTGTTATTGAAATTATTTCACCCGGAGATGGATACCATTCAAATCGAAGATCTACATTATCGATCAACGTGGATTTAACTTGTTCTCCATAGACGTAACCGTCTAACTCATAATCATACATGGCAAACATGCCAACTTCTCTAAAATCTGGCCTAACTACCGTCCTTGAGTAACTACTTCGAATATTGAAATCGGATGTTACCTTATAGGTTACATTAATAGAGGGTAAAAACCGCCAATTATTTTCTTTTACACCGAAACGATGCCTCTGGACGTCATTGGGATCTGGCTCATCCTGATAAGTTCTCCTATATAATTCTTCCTGCTTAGAGTTTAAATTAAAATATTCCGCACGCACACCATATACCAAACGCAATTTATGCCATAGCATCTGATCTGCCATCAGATACACTGCCTGTGAAGACATTTTACCATCATAATATCGACCGCCCAATGCATCTGCGTAGTAATAGGCCTGTCCGTTTCCATTGCCTATATTAGCAGCGCTGAATACCTGATCATAAGGAATTTCTATCGCTGGAGGCAATTGATTCGTAGTACCTTCTGTCCATGCTCTCGTCCAAGGGACGAAATTGAATAAATCCAATGCTCTCTTCTTCGACCAAGCCTGATAGCCGAATTTCACCAACGTTGGAACAGCTATATTTTCGCCGAATTTTCGCGAAAATGCAGCACTCCAATTATAATCTGTTTCATCAATATTTGTCCATCTTCGCGAGTCCCTGAAAATCCCCGCCACAGATGAACTACGATGAGTTAATAACCCAGGGGTTTGAAAATAAGGAATATTATCTATCGTAGTAGTTACCCTATAGGAAAGCTTTCGTTCATCTAAAATTTGCTGTTTGATTTTGTTAACAGTAATCATTCCTTCAGCTTTTATTTCCCACGGCAATTGATACTCTCCAACCAATTGGTGTTGTTGCAAAGACATTGCTTCAGGCAATTGATAAATCAGTTTGCTTACTTCAGGATTAGAATCACTATAGGGTTTTTGAATAGATTCATTATAGATATCACTGTACGTACGTGCATACATGTTCTTTAAGGAAACTTTAAAAGCTTGCCCCTGCCAGCCTATATTGGCCATTAATCCGCCACTGCTATTGAAGCGATAGGATGTTCCTGCTCCATTGTCACCGACACCTACACTATCGATATAATTATTAATACTTATCGAATTACGTACATTATTAAATGCAATGATGTTTTGTTCGTTTCTAAAATTTGCGGATGCCACAAACCCCAATCGCTGTTCATTATTTAATTCATAAACCCGTCCAAGCGAAAAACGCATATTCTGATTGGGGTATGCTTTATACTTATATTGCCGCAACGCATCATTATTAAAACGCTTGGACTGTGCGATAGCATCCAAATCGTTATACTTCACGACATCGCCAAACTCCGTTGGATTTAAAGGGGTATTGTTCAATTCAGGATCAGTCAAAATATAACCGGGAGGCGCATCCAATTGTATCGCCCGACTATTCCACTGCCAAGTTTTTATTCCATCGGGCATTTTAGACGATTTGTCAAAGAAACCGAAATATTCACTCGTATGCCGTTCCCCCAGCCGATAAAAGTCTTTGCCTGTTGTACGGGAATTACCACCTATCCCATATTGTATTGTCATAAAATCCTTATCGGGAATATCAATCGTATTCACCGAAACCTGTCCGCCCGAAAATTCAGCGGATACATCCGGTGTTGCCGTTTTATTGACCACCACCGAGCTCACCATTTCTGTCGGTATAATATCAAAGGAAAAATCCCGTCTATTCTGCGAAGTACTCGGAATCACCACACCGTCCAACATGGCCTGATTGTAGCGGTCGGACATCCCCCGCACAATGACGTTCCGGTTATTAACAGTGGTCAATCCGGTAACACGTTTTAAAACCTGCCCCATATCATTGTCCGGTGTACGTGCGATCTGTTCGGCGGATATTCCGTCCGTCACCGACGCTGCGTTTTTTTGCGCCGCATACAGACCGGCTACGGAAGCTTTTTTAAACGATACATTGACAACTGCCGTCTCTAGCGCATTTACCTGCGTCTTCATGGCAATGTTTAGCCCTGTCCGTTGTCCGGACTGTATTTTGACCCCTTCAATACGTTGGGTCTGGTAAGATAGGTAACTGACTTCCAATATGTAGGTTCCCGGTTCAGCATTCAAAAGATAGCTCCCATCGATACCGCTCTGTGTTGATTTATTGGTACCGATCAGTTTGATGCTGGCATTAGCCAAAGGCTGACCGCGATCATCAATAACTTTACCTGAAATATACCCATTCTGCTGTACCGGTTTTTCGACTAATGTAATATAGACACTGTTGTCATGAGCCATCAGGTCAGTCTCCCTGAGCAGATAACGCATGACATCGCGGACACTATTACTTTTAAAAATTTTGGCATTTACCTTTTTCTCTGCCAGATTATATTTCGCTGCATCGAAAGCGATATGTATATTTTGGGATTCCAAACGTTCGAAAGCCGCCGGAATATTAGATTCACTAAAAGAAACTGTAATCTTTTTATCGAGTAACTGCCCGTATGCGCCCGAAGCTAAGAGCATTTCGGCCGACACGATCGAAAGAAATAGACCTACCAACGATGTCCTTATCATAAACTTAATATCGTTTTGCGTAACGTATTGCTTAAATTTCATAAATTTGTATGCGTATATAATATCTCTTAAGTTGTTGTATATATTATTTATACCATCTCCAAATGGTACATGATGCAGAGTTGACGATGGCCGTCGTCAGCTCTCTTTTTTTATCCCCGAATTAGTAAATATGCACTATCCTGCCCTCCTTCCTTGATTTGTTGTGATGAATTGCTTTGATACTTTCCAGGGTTGCCGTCCAGGACAGCTGCTTTGATATCGGCATACTATACCGTTGTTGGGCAATCCGCTGATCGTCAGTTTTAATATCCACATCATAGATATTTTTGACCGCCAGTGCCAATTCTTCAAAACTGCTTTGCTTAAGATAGACTCTTCCCTCAATCCAGCTATTACGTGTCGTCAGATCAAAAGTCTCCTGATGGCTATTGTGGTTATTTTTGGTATAACGGATCTGTTCGCCGCGGGTCAGCACACCCAGCGGATTGCTATCGGCAGTAACCTGCACTTTACCTGTAAATACAGACACCGATATATCATCCAATTCCGCATAGTTTTTCATGGTAAAAGAGGTCCCCAGCACCCTTATCTGTATTTGTCGGGCGTTCACCACAAAAGCTTTTGTGGAATCTTTCTTGACCTCAAAATAGGCCTCTCCAGCCATAAGCTCCACAACTCGATCACGCCTATTGTAAGACACGGTATCCAATTTAATTTTGGAATATGCGTTCATTACAACGGTTGATCCGTCGGCCAAAAATATCCGCTTACGTTGTGAGGCCCCTGTTTCAAAAATCCGGTAACCGGGTTTTAAATTCGCTTCTCTTTGGGAGAAATTCAGATCATGCTGCTTTGTCCAAAATAAAACGCCAACACATAACAGTAGACTTGCCGCAACCGCTCCGCTCCAGTAGATTATGCTCCGACCCACTGATCTTTTAGACGCAGTACTTCCAATACGTTGCTGTATATTATTCCATAATCGAACCTCATCTACCTCCCCTGCAGAAAGTTCTTCCCGATCAAGCGTATCATACCAGCAATCAATCAGGGACCTCTCAGCCTTGTTCGCATTATTATGCTGGTATCTATAGATTAAGGATTCAAAAATTCTTCTTTTCACTTTTTATGCCTGCTGTTTATATACAAGTCCGCAAAAAAGCCCCAAAGTACTTCAAGAAATAGTTAATGTTGTATGAAAGAATTGTTAAAGGATCAAAGTTCAGAAAATAGGAATGTGGCAAGGTGGGTAAGCTACTTAGCGAGCTCGTCTATCATAAAGACCAAAAGAAGGCTAAAACTACCGTTTTGAACATGTTGATAGCCCAAAATAGCTTTCCGTAGTCGTTTGGATGCTTCCGTAAGGTTATTTTTGACCGTTTGCTCAGACAGCCCCATACGTGTAGCAATCTCTCGAATGGATAAATGTTCCCACTTCAATAAAAGTGCCTGTCTCATATTATGGGGCATAACCTCGAGTTCTTCCTCCAACAATTTCTCTAACGCTAGATATGTTTTGAGATCCTCTGGATGTTCCTGTACATAATCAAAAATATGCTTGCTCCAATGATCCAACAATTTATCTTTAGCTTTGGTGGAATTAAAAAAGTCTATAATTTTATATTTGAGCATTCCTTTCAAATATGCTGGGAGATTCATTTGGATGTCGATTGTATGCCGCCTTTCCCAAAACTGGACAAACAGCTCCTGTAGAATATCCTCCACATCCTGTCGGTCTAGGATCCGACGGGCAGCGTGCTGATAAAGATCTTTCCAGCAATAGCGATACAATTCCTCATAAGCGGAAGTATCGTTAAACTCTTTAATAGCTTGTAGCCAACGCTGATGTACAACTGGTCCTTGATTCATGCTAATACCAAAATTAAGGTTGAAATATTAAGTTTCTATTAATAAATGAATAAAGAAACTGTAGGTATATAAAATAGTTTCACATTCGAAATAATACTTTTCAAAGTGAGCTAAATCTATATAACAGCGCTCAATTTATTATCACCTGGTATAAAAGAATCAGATCACCTTAAAAATCAATTATTTAAATTATTTGTTTATTCCAATATTATTCTTACCTTTGCAACGCCTTAGGCAATAGTGCCTATTGTATAAAATATTTCATGAACCCATTTTTAGAACTGGGAATCCGTGAGGAAGTTGTTAATGCCATCTCAGAATTAGGTTTCGAAAAACCTTCTGAAATTCAGGAAAAAGCCATTCCTGTTTTATTGACTGGTAACGACGATTTTGTCGGATTAGCCCAAACTGGCACAGGAAAGACCGCGGCATTTGGTCTTCCATTATTAGAGCAATTAGACTTTTCTCAAAAACACCCACAGGCATTAATTCTTTGCCCTACTCGGGAATTATGTTTACAAATCTCAAAAGATTTAGAAAAATTTGCTAAATACGTTGACAACGTACATGTTGTTGCTGTATATGGAGGTGCAAATATCTCAGACCAGCTACGTCAAATTAGACGTGGAGTGCAAATTGTAGTAGCGACCCCAGGTCGTATGTTGGATATCATCGGCAGAAATGCGATTGATTTTTCAAATGTAAAATATGTTGTATTGGATGAAGCGGATGAGATGCTCAATATGGGCTTCAAAGAAGACATCAACAACATTTTGTCAGAAACTCCTGACGAGAAAAAAACTTGGTTATTTTCGGCGACAATGCCTTCTGAGGTACGTCGTATCGCAAAGAATTATATGACCGATCCAGTTGAGCTTACTGTAGGAACAAAAAACACCGGTAACGCCAACATTGAACACCACTATTATTTGATCAAAGCAAAAGATAAATACGCTGCGTTCAAACGTATTGTGGATTCAAACCCTGATATCTTTGGTATCGTATTTTGTCGTACAAAAATCGAAACACAGGATATCGCTGAAGCGTTGATCAAAGATGGTTACAATGCGGATTCACTGCATGGTGATTTGTCCCAACAACAACGTGATAAAGTAATGAAACGTTACCGTGACCGTAGTTTACAATTGTTGATCGCAACAGACGTAGCCGCTCGTGGTATTGATGTAAGTGATGTAACTCACGTTATTAACTTCTCTTTACCTGATGAAACAGAAAACTATACACACCGTTCAGGCCGTACAGCCCGTGCAGGTAAAACTGGTATTTCACTTTCTTTGGTAAACGTAAAAGAACTAAGCAAAATCCGTCATCTTGAAAAGATCATCGGTAAGCCTTTTGAGAAAAAACAAGTACCTCAAGGTGCTGAAGTTTGCGAAAAACAATTATTTTCTATCGTTAAAAAGATTGAAAATGTTGAAGTAAACGACGAACAAATCAGCCCATTCTTGCCTGCAATTATGGAAAATTTGGAGTCACTTTCAAAAGAAGATATCATCAAAAGATTCGCTTCTCTTGAGTTCAACCGTTTCTTGGATTATTACAAAAATGCACCTGATTTAAATATCGAAGCGCGTGACGGTGGTCGTGAAGACCGCGGTGATAGACGTGATGGTCGTTCACGTGAAGGTTCAAAAGGCTACACGCGTTTATTTATGAACTTAGGTTCTGTAGATGAATTCTCTCGTGGAGATATGTTGGGCTTCATCTGTAACAATGCGAATATTTCAGGAAAATCAATCGGTAAAATTGATTTGAAAGGCGTGTTCACATTCTTCGAAGTTCAAGATGCAGAAGTAGAAAAAGTATTCCAAGGATTCCAAGGTGTAGATTACAACGGTCGTCAAGTACGTATCGAAGTATCTGGTGAAGCAAGAGGTGAAGGTCGTAGCGACCGTGGCGGAAGAAGCCGTGGTGGTGATCGTGGCGGAAGACGTGAAGGTGGATACCGTGGTGGTGATCGCGGTGGAAGACGTGAAGGTGGATATGGTGGCGGCGAACGCAGCGGAAGACGTGAAGGCGGATTCAGTGGTGAGCGTCGTGATCGTGGTGAGCGTAGCAGCAATGGCGGTGGCTTCCGTGATTTCTCTGGAAAACGTAAAGAATCAAAAAGCAAATACTAATCATTAGTACTTAGCATAAGAGTGAAAGACTCTGGCATAAAAGCGATCAGCTTGAGATGCTAGAGTCTTTTCTTTTATATCCCTTCTAGCAGTACAGGTACTAATCTCGCCCGCCAATACAATAGTATCTATAAAAAAACGTAAATTAGCTGTATTACATGAACTGGATTTCCAACATGCCAACAGCAACAAGATTATTTGATTTAGCAAGCTTGCAATATGCTATTGCACCAGATTTCCCTATGTTTTCTTTCAAAAAAGACAACGAGTGGATAAAAGTAAGTAATACCGAATTTATTGAACGGGTCAATAAGACATCAAAAGGTTTGATCGCCCTAGGTGTTCAGCCGGGAGAGAAAGTAGCATTAATTAGTGAGAACCGCATCGAGTGGAATATCCTTGATTTTGCCATTCAACAAATTGGAGCTGTAGTAGTCGCTATTTACCCTAATATTTCGACCTTAGATTACACGTATATCTTCAATCATGCCGAAATCAGGAAGTGTATTGTTAGTTCAAAGACACTATACACAAAGATATTAACGATACAAGATGATTGTCCGCAACTAAATGCTATTTACAGTCTAGACAAAGAGGATGGTCTACACCATTGGCATGACTTCGTCTCCAAGGGCGAAATCATTACAGATGAAACGCTAAACCAACTACGTGATGGTATAAAAACCAATACATTGGCGTCCATCATTTACACCTCTGGCACAACAGGAAATCCCAAAGGTGTTATGTTGTCTCATAAAAATTTATTGGCAGATACGTTGAGTAGTGAATATTCCTTTCCTGTCGAACGAGGTGATCGTGCCCTCTCCTTTCTTCCAGTTTGTCATGCCTATGAACGCGTATTCCAATATGTATATATGTACAAAGGTTTGACAATCTTCTTTGCTCAATCGATGGATACGATAGGTGAAGATTTTAAATCCGTTAAACCGCATATTTTTTCCGCTGTACCTCGTGTATTGGAGAAAGTTTATGAGAAGATTATGGCTACAGGAGAGCAATTAACAGGAGTCAAGCGTAAGCTATTCTTCTGGTCCTTGAGCGTTGGTGAACAATACAAACTGGAGGGACGTACATGGTGGTATGACTTTCAACTGAACATTGCCCGTAAATTAGTTTTTTCAAAATGGCGCGAAGCATTAGGTGGTGACATCAAAGGAATTGCCTCCGGGAGTGCTGCTTTACAGGAAAGATTAATCCGTCTGTATATGGCAGCAGGAATTCCAATATATGAAGGTTATGGCCTCACTGAGGCGGGACCATGTATCGCTGTAAACTGCTATAAACGAGGTATGAAAATTGGTACTGTAGGCTTACCGTTAATTAATATCGAAATAAAGCTTGCTGACGATGGAGAAATATTGACTAAAGGCGAGAATAATATGATTGGCTATTATAAAAATCCAGAGGCAACAGCAGAAGCGATCAAAGATGGCTGGTTGTACACAGGAGATATTGGTGAATGGGTAGACGGTAAATTTCTCAAAATTATAGACCGAAAGAAAGAGATGTTCAAGACTTCTGGAGGAAAATATATCGTTCCGCAGCAGATCGAATCTAAACTGGTCGAATCTTCATTTATCGAACAGGCTATGGTACTTGGAGAAGGCCGCAAATTTCCTGCGGCGTTGATTGTTCCCAACTATAATAATCTTCTAGAATGGTCAAGAAGTGCATTTCCCGCCCTTGCCAATCTTTCTAGACTAGATTTTCTAAATAGCCTAGAACTGAAACAGAAAATGGGATCGGAACTCAACCGAATTAATCAAAATTTTGGCAGCTGGGAGCAGATCAAGAAGTTCATCATAGTCCCCGACGAAATGACCGTTGAAACCGGTGAATTGACACCGACGTTAAAAATGAAAAGAAAAGTTATCTTGCAAAAATACGGACAAGAGATTGAAGATATTTATCAAAACTAGTCTACAAAAAAAGCCTTTGTCAAAACAAAGGCTTTTTTTGTAATCAACTAAATTATATTCTTTATTTTTTAACAATCCGTTGGCGAATCGCTTCATAGATCACTACTGCGGCCGATACAGATACATTTAACGAACCTATTTCACCGTACATTGGTATCTTGGCCAGGTGGTCGGCAATGCGGATTAGGTCATTGGAAACACCAACATCCTCCGCACCCATAATCACACAGGTTGGAGCTGTATAATCCACATCGTAAATGCTCGACGTTGTCTTTTCTGTACTGGCAACTAACTGTACACCTGAATCAATCAAAAATTTACCAACTTTGGACAAGCTATCATGGCGACAGACAGGGATTTTATAGAGTGCTCCAGCAGATGTTTTAATCGCATCAGGGTTAACCTCAGCCGAGCCCTTTTTAGGGACAATGATGGCATGGACCCCAGAACATTCTGCTGTACGTGCAATAGCACCCAAATTGCGCACATCTGTCACTCCATCCAACATCAGAAGTAAAGGAGTTTCACCTTTTTCATAAATCTGAGGGAGAAGTTCTTCTATATCATGATAGGTAATTGGAGAAATAACCGCAATTACACCTTGATGATTTTTACGTGTTATCCGGTTTAATTTTTCAATTGGCACCTGTTGAGAAGCGATATTATGTTCCTTTAACAAGGCTTTCAATTCTAGAATCAAACTGCCGCTCAAACCGCGTTGTATAAATAATGACTCGATCTCTTTACCACTATCGATTGCTTCGATGACAGCACGAATACCAAATACCATCTGATTCACTTCACGTCTTTCCCCGTGGTCGCGATCACGTCTCTGAAAATTTCCTTGCATAATAAATACTAAATATTTCCCTCTTCATGGAAGAGTTTGCAAATGTACAAAAATAAAAAACAACTAGCGTGTTTGAATTAGCTTAGCCCCAAGTTAAACTCTTTCCGCAAAGTATCTAAAAGCGGGTTTTTATTGACCATGGCTTGATACTTCTCCTGGGAAGTATAGGGTTTGCGTGAAATAGTATGTTCCATCATCACCCCCTGCAGATCCAACGAAAAATTCTGGAGTTTCACACGTAGGTAGTTCAGTACATCAACCTTTGCGCTTTGCAATACATCCATCTGAACACCATTTTCAACATCAATTTCAATCAATACACCATTTAATCGGGGTTGCATAGCCGTCATCATGGTGTACAGGTTGATCTTGTTTTCTGTTTTAAGCTGTTCAGCATAACTGTTCCAAACAGTAATAAATTGGCCGAATGAAACATCACGCTGTTCGTTCCCACGTATTAATTCTGGTTCATCCCCTTCTTTGGCAACCGCATTGTTATCGTATATGGTATTCAAATCCGGCAAAGACGGAATAATTGCTGCAGTAGATGCTCCCCACCCGCCTTTTTTTACTTTAGGGGGCACGTTGGAAATAGGATCTTTTTTCACCTCTTCCTTAGTCTCGGAAGCCTGATAATTTACGGGGTTAGCTTGCGAACGCGGTGCCACATGGTTTTCAACGACAGGAGCATTCGCAGGAGAAGTTGCTTGCGGAGTGGAGACTACCGAAGTTTGTTGCGCTTGTCCAACTACTGGCTCAGGAAGTTTTTTTTTTACGCCCTCGGTTGCCGAAGGAATCTGTACCGATCCAAGCTGGCTCAATTTAATCGCACTTGCGATATGACATGTCTTGAGGAGTGAAAGTTCAACTTGCAGGCGTTGATTTTTACTTGTCTTATAGTTGATCTCACATTGATTGGAAATATTCAATGCAGATAACAAAAATCCTGGAGAAGCTTTTTGGGACTGCTGCAGATACTTTTGACGAATACTATCACTGACTTCCAATAATTTTAGCGTAGTTGGCTCCTTAGCAACCAACAAATTTCTGAAATGCACTGACAGACCTGCTATGAAATGACTGCCGTCAAATCCGTGATTTAAAATCTCATTGAAAATCAATAAGGTTTGTGCCGCATCCTCAGTTAAAATAGCATCTGTTAGCTTAAAATAATAATCGTAATCCAAGATATTCAAATTATCGATTACAGCTTGATAGGTGACATTTTTATTGGAAAAACTGACGATCTGATCGAACATCGACAAGGCATCCCGAAGGCCACCATCGGCCTTTTGGGCAATGATATGTAATCCGTCCTGATCATAAGCAATACCTTCTCTGTCAGCGATACGGGCCAAATGACTTGCCATATCTTCCACTTTGATCCGATTAAAATCGAAAATCTGACAGCGCGAAAGAATAGTAGGTAAAATCTTATGTTTTTCTGTGGTCGCCAGAATAAAGATAGCATAGGAAGGTGGCTCCTCTAAAGTCTTCAAAAAAGCATTGAAAGCCGCTTGAGAAAGCATATGCACCTCATCTATGATATAGATTTTATATTTTCCAGCCTGAGGTGGTATACGTACTTGATCAATCAGGTTACGGATATCGTCTACGGAATTATTGGATGCCGCATCCAGTTCATGAATACTGAAAGAATTTCCATTTTGGAAAGACTTACAGCTATCACATGCGCCACAGGGTTCGGTACCTGCCAAGATGTTTTCACAATTTATTGTTTTAGCTAAAATCCGTGCACAGGTAGTTTTCCCCACACCGCGGGGACCACAAAACAAAAATGCTTGCGCCAACTGGTTGTTGTGAATTGCATTCTTTAAGGTACCAGTGATGTGTTGCTGACCTACAACCGAATCAAAGGTAATCGGGCGGTATTTACGTGCAGAAACAATAAAATTATCCATTGCACGAAGATACGGATTTTAAAAATGAAAAAGGAGAATCTAAAACCTAAAAATAGATTGTAATTTTTTAATAATAATTCCTTCAATGTACAAAAAAAGCAAATTTTATCGTTAATTTTATATTAATGCAATGTTATTAAATTGTTAACAATTGAAATTAAGGGAAATCCATAGGCTGTTTTTGACCATTTTAATTTGGCTAACCTGTGCTTCACAACAGCTACAGGCGCAGCATCACGATTTCGATTTTTACGATGGCAAAGTATCTATTGATGTCCCCCCCTCCTTTAATATTCCATTCAAAGACAGCTTAACAATAGCCCACATACAAAAATTCTATCAAATAGCTGATCAGACGGATTACATACAGCTTATAAATAGCCTTCTCGAATACAAAGATGAACATCATTTAAATGATTGGGTATATTATCAGCTGATTCGCCGCACCGCACAACAGATTGCCCCGAAAGCCGAAAATTATACACGCTATACTTTATATAAATGGTTTTTAATGTGTAAATCCGGTTATGATGCCCGTTTGGCTGTGGGTAATAATCAGATCATATTTTTCATTCAGAACAAAGAAGATATCTCTGATATTCCCTTTTTTGAAATCGATGGTAAGAAATACACCTGTTTAAACTTCCATGACTATGGAAAGCTCTTTAAACGTGCAGACACCTATATTCCTGTTAAGATTAAAGTACCAGAAGCCATTGAAGATTTTAGTTATAAAATCACAAAATTACCTGATTTTGTACCAGCAAATTATAAGGAGAAGCAAATTGAGTTCAATTATGGACATAAAGCCTACCATTTTAATGTCAAGTTGAATGAAGATATCAGTGATCTTTTTAAAAACTATCCGGGTGTAGATTTCGAAACTTATTTCAATATTCCACTCAGCAAAGAGACTTATCAATCCCTGATTCCTGCCCTCAAGGAAAATTTAAAAGGAAAAAATCAGCAGGAAGGTGTCGATTATTTAATGCGATTTACGCGATATGCATTCTTATACGAAAATGACGAAGATAATTTCGGATCCGAAAAGCGCCTTTCTGCAGAACAAACACTATTGAATAAATACAGTGACTGTGATGACCGTGTTGCCCTGTTTTTTTATCTGGTAAAGGAAATCTACAATCTACCTATGATCACCTTGCTCTATCCCACGCATGTAACGATGGCCGTTCAATTTGAACATCCTATCGGTGATGCTATTTTGTACAATGGAAAATATTATTCTGTCTGTGAGCCTACTCCACAAGCGCAAACACTAGATATAGGTCAATTGTCTGAGGAGCTTAAAAATCAGTCTTATCAGATTGTTTATCATTACGAGCCGAGATAATATCACATTATACCGAGGTTTCACATTCGCTTTATATCACAGAATCTAGGTGAAAATCGTCATTTTGCAGAAGAATAATTAATCCTCCACAGCGCTTTTGTTTGATCTAAAGCTTGTTTATAAAATCAAGCACATCGGCGTATTTACCATCGGTTCGGTATGCTGCAATTGTTACCGTATTTTCTTTCCCACTAGATTTGATTGTGATCACATAATCTGTTCCATCTGCACAACGTGCGCATTCCTGAATTTTAGCCTCCATTAAGTTATAGGTTTCGACATAAGAGGATAACTTTCTAAAGGTGTCTTCACTTGTTTTATAACTTTTATCTTTTACAGTTTGAGGATTACCAGTAGTTCCCGCAGCATATTTTACTTCTGTCTTATTTTGATCCACACTGATATTTACAAATTCACCCCAGCCAGAAATTCCCTTTATTTTTACATGAAGACCTTTAGTTTCTGAATCAGTTTTATCATCTGATTTTTTACAGGCAACAAATAGTAAAGTAACACTTAGTACCAATAGATAGATCGTTCTTTTCATATTTTAAAGTTTAGTTTATTATTTTCAATAACGAATTATTTAACATACATGCTACAAAAAAAATCCTGCACGAGGCAGGATTTTCTATTTATTTAACTAAACTATAATTATTTTACTTGTCCAGGAGTTGTATATGCCAAGTTCTGTGGATCATAATGAGCCCAACCACTTGTCCAATCTGTCGTACCAAAAGCACCTTTATAAGCCACTTTCTCGAAGAAACTTCCCGAAACCTTAGCGTTGGTAAAAATCGCACCACTAGCAGCTGCAGATCCTGATAAAACTTTAAAATCTGGAGTAGCACTTGTATTTGAAAAATCAGAACCGAAATTATATGGTGCTACAAACAACTCAGAAGCATATTTACTATTATCGAAAACATTCTTCGCCCTTATAAGTGTTGATATAGCAGCAGCGTTGTCCGTTGAACTAACTTTCAAATCTGCATCTTTAGAACCGTATACCAAGTTATTTTCAAACACAGCAGAGCCAGTTAGGAAGTTATTTGAAGTTGAATTAGCTACAGCAACCTTTGTATCATCAATATACAGACCTGCTAACGGGAAACCTGATATAACAGAATTTAAGATGCTAATAGAGGAATTTCTACGAATTTGTGCACCATGTTGATAATTTGCATTAAAAGATCCACCAGCTTTTTGAATAGGGCCAAGAACAGTTACATTAGAAAATACTGCTGATGTTTTGGGCGTTTGAACTGTTCCTGTAGCATTATTATCAGATTCATATCCATTCGAACCCGACTGATCTGCAACTGTAGGCACACGTTGTGCTAATGCAAATTGGACATTACCAGAATACCCAAAATCTGTATCAAAATCATCATCCCAAGTACCTACGGCCAAAAGATGTTTTGCATTTACTGTACCACCGAACCATTCAAAGGCATCATCACCTGAACGGTAGACTTGGATATATTCCAATGTTGTACCATTTCCTACACCTCCCATTGTCAATCCATTAATTTCATTGTCTACAGAATACGCGATACCAGCAAACTCAATACGAACATATTTTAAAGTTCCTGAGTTGTCTGCAGCATCAGTTCCTCCATAATAAATATAATTTTTTTCTTCCTTGCCTATTGGTGCGGCAAGACCACCTTCGATCTTAACATCTGTACCTTGGTTAACAGGAGCCTTGCCTAAAAGAATTACTCCGCCCCAATCTCCTTGGGAACGAGCTCCAGCCGCCAAATTAGATGTAAATACAATTGGTTTGTCTGCTGTTCCTATTGCATTAATTTTAGCCCCCCTTGTAATTGTTAATGTAGCTTTTGAAGCTTTATCACCTTTAATAATAGTTCCAGGTTCAATTGTTAAAGTGGCGCCATTACTTACATATACGAAACCTTTTAAAACATAGATTTTATCTGATGTCCAAGTTGTATTAGTTGTTATCTCACCTGAGATCTCTACGACATTTTGATTTTCAGGATTTGTTGGAGTTTCAGTACCGCCACCTTCATCCGTAATTGTTGTTTCCTTACATGCTCCAGCAAATAATAACGCTGCTAGTGAGAAGAATAAAAATCTTTTTTTCATTTTTTAAGCTTTAAAATCTTGATACAAAAAAATACATTAATTATGTCTTTATATTTAATGTAATATTAAGTTTATATTACTATTAAAATGTATAATTAAATGATAATGAATAATTTCCGCCGGCCTTATAGCGATATAGAATTTCCTTAGCTTCATTATCAAAATATACGTTTACAGGATTATTCAAGATATCACCCAAATTAACCTTTACCTCCGCTTTATTCTTCATCAATTTGTAGCCAACTTGCGCATCTAATACATTACGAGGTGCTTCGTAAGCACTGGCAAAGGTAATTCCTCCTGCTTGCGCTATCCGCTTACCAATGCGGTTAAAAAGGACATTGACATTTAATTTATTATCCAGTGCACTATGTTGCAATCCTGCATTGATTGTATAGGGCGATTGTCCAACCATAGGTCTAGTTTTCTCTTTATAATCTTGATCAGTCGGATTTGTCACCTTCGAATGCACATAAGAAAGGTTTACATATGCAGTTGTGTTAGAAAACAATTGATTTTCATTGATAAAATCCAATTTCTTTCTTGCCTCTAACTCAGCTCCATATAACGTTGCTTTTGGTGTATTAAAATAGGAAACATCAACTGTCGAATTCACATCATAGCGAGATGCTTCAATAGCATCTGTAAACTGTTTATAGAATGCAGAGATTGAAAAGATTTCGCCAGCCTTAGGATATATTTCAAATCTCAAATCCGCATTATTGATTGCGCTTCTTTTTAATTTTGTATTCCCTGAAATAGTTCCAAATTGCTCGTAATCATAAAAACTAAATGGTGCTAATTCTCGTAACTCTGGACGAGCAATTGTTCTATAATAGGAAGCTCTAAGATTTGTTTTGCTATTTAAACTATAAGTCATATTAATTGACGGCAAAAAGTCTAGTTTTGTATCATCAACGTCCTTTTTGTCCGTGTCAATTTGAACGTTATAATTTTCAACACGCAAACCATAGACTACACGAAACTTATCCATTAACTTTTGGTCCATCATAGCGTACCCAAATCCTGTCATTGATTTTGCCGTATAGAAGTCACCAGGCATTTGGATTTCATCGTATTTAAAATAGTTTTTATCGATCAAATCTGGAGCAAATATTTTATCTGGAGAAAGTTCACGTATTTGATCAGCTAATTTTGAATCCATCTTAATCACATCTAAGACAAGGCCAACAAAACGCGCATCAAAATCACGATGACGATAATTCGCTCCAGCACCAACTTTCAATGTAGCTGGAGCCGATAGAAAATTCATTGGTCTAGCATAGTTTAACTCACCAGAGAAAACATTTTCATTAAGATCTGAAAACAAACGCGTATTCTCTTTACTAGGACTTGTAATGTTGGCCAAATAAGGAACTGTAGAATCATTTTCTTTATCAATCGCTTTTGCATAATTGATTTTCATCTGATTCGGTTGGTTGTTTTTAATGTTGCTATAGGATGCTGTCCATTTAATTCTATCATTTAGATCCGAAAGTACATGATCTCCTTCCAAGGTTGACTTGAACAATGATTTTTGCAAAATATCAAAAGCATAGAATTTATTTACTGATGTCGTTCCAAGATGTGTTCCTGTTCGCTCAGTATATAAGTTATCATAATTTCTATTGTACAAGTTCTTCCAAGAGATTTTATTCTTTCCAAAAGAATAACCGAAATTAGCCATTGCCCCCAAATTCGTTGTAAACTTATATTGATTATCTTTGTAATCATACTGATACCACTTCCGCTCAATATTTGACAAGATGTTTTGGGAATTCCTGTAATTCACGGAAAATAATGCACCAAACTTATTATTATTATCATATTGCTTTACTCGACCCAAAGAAAATTGATAAGCTTGAGAGGGAAGAGCCTTCTTATTTTCAACTGAAAAATCATTCGACAACGATTTCATAGTTAAACGTTGCCACTTTTGCGATAAACCAGCCGCGAATGCCTCTCGCGAAGGATAATTTTTAGCCAACTGACTTGAACCATCATCAAAACCTAAGTAGTTTTGAAAATTCTTTTTTGTTTGCAAAAAGTCTTTAAAAGTTGAGGCAGTGTTATAACCATAGCCTAAACCAAAAGAAATGAAATTTTGATCAGGAATATCTTTTGTTGTTATCTGTACAGCTCCCCCTGCAAAATCTGCTGGTAAATCTGGAGTAGCTGTTTTTGAGATCGTTATTTTATCAATAAGATTTGAAGGAATAATATCAAATGAAAATGCACGACGATTGGCTTCTGTACTTGGTAGTACCGAGCCGTCCATCATAGCAACGTTATAACGATCACTCAAACCGCGAACGATGACAAACTTATTATCTTGAATTGTCGTACCACTGACCCGACGTAATGCTTCGGATGTATTTTTATCTGGCGATCTTCTAATCTGCTCACTTGAAATACCATCAGAAATCAATGCACTATTTTTTTGTTGCGAATATAATGCACCAATAGATTCTTTCTTAAAAGATCCCGTAACCACAACTTGATCTAACACCTGTCCTTCTGAATTATCAAGAACGATATCTAAATTGGTCAAATCATTCGCTTTAATCTCAACCTCGGTAACTTGCTTTGTCGAGTAACCAATATAAATATATTCTACAGTATATTTACCTGCCGGTAAAGCTGGAATACTGTACTTTCCGGATACATCAGAGCTTCCACCTCTTGATGTTCCTAAAATACGAACAGTTACTCCGGTGATTGTTTCACCAGTCTTACTATTAGTAATAGTCCCCATTAACTTCCCACTACTTTGTGCATAAACTGTTGTTGATGCAGCTACTACAAGTGTCATGGCAGCAGCGATTCCTTTAAGTTGTAATTGTGGTTTCAATTTATTTGTTTTTTGTTTCTGCAAATCTATTAGCAGAATATTAGATTAACATTAACAACAAATTACCATTACATCAATCAGTTGTTAATTTAATGTTACTCACCTCCTATTTTTCTTGATTTTCAGCAAAAAATGGCTGTTTATACAATTTATACAAATATTTGCCCCCCTTAATGGGACAGCATATTAAAGAAGTGTAATAAAATTATTAAGCGCTTAATTTATTAACACAATAAGATTATTTTTCTAATTTATACCTTAATGAAGACCGTGTAACGGTTTTATATAGATAAGTGGTACTGCTAGTTGAGAGAGACCGATCATCTTCCATTGCCAACTGTTAACCCACTGCAGTAAATTGCTTTTTATATGCAATATAATTGCAATTATATTGCATATAAAAAGCAATTTATCTAAGTTTGAATATATTTTCAATTTCTGATCCTCATGAGCACTCCAATCGTATCGACAACACAGTTATCATTTCAGTATCCTAATTCAACGCCAATTGAATTTCCAGATATTCACATCGAGAAAGGTCAGCATACGCTGTTATTGGGGGATTCAGGTTCTGGAAAAACAACGCTACTTAATATATTAGGAGGCTTGTCACGACCAGAGACAGGTCTGGTCAAAATAAATAACCAAGACCTATCCTTATTATCAAACAGCAAATTGGATCAGTTTCGTGCGCAATATATCGGATTTATATTCCAAGAGGCTCACCTCCTAAGAAATTTAACACTTTTGGAAAACATCAGGTTGGCACAATCTTTAGCAGGAAAAAGAATAGACCTTAATGCAATACATTTCATATTGACGCAACTGCAATTAGATCAAAAAAGTGATGCCTACCCGAACGAATTGAGTCGCGGCCAATTACAACGTGCTGCTATTGCACGCAGCATCATCAATAAACCAGCCCTACTTATTGCTGACGAACCGACTGCCGCTCTAGACGACAACAATACCTACAGAGTATTAGAACTACTGTTATCGATAGCTGACACTGCAGGATCGACTTTACTGATAACAACACACGACAAGAGAATAAAAGATCAGTTCTCCAAAATGTACCTTTTAAAATAATTGTTTTACTTTATTTACACGTCACCCTTTACTTTTTAAAATTTGTTATGAACACGATACAATTGGTTTGGAAAAATTTAAGTAGACAGTTTGGCTCGGTCTTTCTAAGCATTCTGTTAACGGCGTTTGGAATTTCCATCCTTGCCGTGCTTTCAATTACCGGCGAAACTTTTGAAAAGCAGCTTGACAATAACAGTAAAAATATTGATTTGGTTGTTGGAGCTAAGGGAAGCCCCCTTCAATTGATCTTATCAAGTATTTATCATATTGACAATCCAACCGGCAATATCCCACTGGACGAACTGGAACCATTACGTCAAAATCCCCTTGTTCAGCTTGCAGTGCCCCTATCTTTAGGTGACAATTTCAAAGGCCATCGCATCGTTGGAACCGATTCATCTTTCTTGTCTATTTACGAAACATCTGTAGCTGAAGGTCGTATCTGGCAAAGTAATTTTGAAGTAGTCATTGGTGATCAAGTTGCAAAAAAACAACAGCTCAAAATTGGCGATCAGATCCATAGTTCACATGGCTTGAGCAAAGATGGACATCATCATGACGAGCATCCGTTTACCATTGTTGGCATTCTAAAACATAACAATAACGTTACCGATAACTTAATTCTAACTAACTTAGAAAGTGTTTGGGATGTACATGGCATTGCACATAAACATGAGCATCAAGAAACAGCAGTAGAGAAAGAATTACGCGAACGTCAAGAAGACCGAGAAGAAACCCTCAAAGCGCATCTTCACCATCATGGTGAAGATATAGCAGAAAATTCATCTGCTCCAGCCAAAACGAACGAAAAAGGACATCACGAGCAGGAAGACCATCATGAGCACGCAGAGGAAGGCATGTTTGTGAAGTCAATAGGTGCCGACATGGTAAAGCAGAATGGACTGGAAATAACCGCCATTCTACTAAAATATCAATCCCCTGCAGCAATAGGAATTTTGCCAAAATTGATTGATCAGCAAACAGACATGCAGGCCGCATCTCCCGCCATGGAAAGCACTCGTCTATTCTCGCTATTAGGCGTAGGGATAGATTCTTTATCGATACTCGCTTATGTAATTATGTTTATTGCAGGTTTAAGCGTCTTTATTAATTTATATAACGCATTAAAGCAACGTAAATACGACCTTGCCATCATGCGTACGCTTGGAGCCTCCAAAGGAAAACTCTTTGCCATTGTGCTTCTTGAAGGACTAACCATTACGATCCTTGGTGGGTTAATTGGACTTATAATGGCACATCTAGCGCTTTACTATATCAGTAGTCAGACAAGTCAAAGCGCCGATTTTATAGAGGCCTTTACACTTCATCCGAAAGAACTGATTTTCTTGTTTGTTGCTTGTTTAATAGGTATCTTCGCAGCACTTATTCCGGCGATCAAGGCCTACAGGACAAGTATTTCTGGAACACTATCAAATAAATAAGTTTAACTAAGATCACACAACGACAAAAGATCGCAATAAGAAGAGTCGCTTATCCATTAGACAGGAAAATGGAAAATACAGACGAACAGCTTCTCGATACATAACAATAGCATAACACATGAAAAAAACACTGACAGTATTCTTATTTATATTATTCTGTACCATACAGTCCCAAGCCCAAATAGGCGGTAATCCGGATGTTCCCGATCATACACCTATGATGAACAAAACTTGGGAAGCAATTGATAAGATGGCTTATAAAGTAACTTATAATGGGGCAAAGAAAGTATATACTCCTTTCTATCCAAAAGAACTTAAAGCGCTTGAAAATAAAATTGTTGAATTACCTGGTTACATGGTTCCTCTTCATAGTGGCCGTAATCATAAAAACTTTATGATGTCTGTATTACCCGTGATGCAATGTCAATTCTGTGGATCCAACGGAATACCACCAATGGTTGAAGTAACATTAAAGGGCAATGCAATAAAATTCTCTGAGGATCCTATTAAATTAAAAGGGAAAATGATCTTTACCAAAGATCCGCTTAAAGGAAATGCTGAAATTCAGATTGTAGATGCAGAACCAATAAAATAAACTAGCGTCTATTATTAAACCATTAAATGGGCTTTGCAGATCTCTCACAGCCTATTTAATGGGCCAGAGTCGACTTTTATTCCCTATTATCTATTCAGCAGGGAAACTTCCATACAGGTCGCTAACGCAGCTGTTTCGGTCCTTAAGCGCGCTTCTCCCAACGAAATCGGATGAAACCCCATCTGTAGTGCCAAATCAATTTCCTCTTCAGAGAAATCTCCTTCCGGACCAATGAGGATAATATAATGCTGAGCAGGCTCCAAAACCTGGTTTAAATACTTCTTTTCAGCGTCAACACAGTGTGCAATTGCTTTTTGAACACCTTCTTTTGGGATTTCTCTCAAAAACTGTTTAAACGATACGGCTGGATTTAGCTTGGGAAGATAGGCTTTCAACGATTGTTTCATCGCTGCAACAACCACCTTATTTAGACGATCTAATTTCACCTCTTTTCGCTCAGAATGCTCACAGATAACTGGAGTTATTTCTTGAATTCCAACCTCAGTCGCCTTTTCCAAAAACCATTCGATGCGATCAATATTCTTCGTTGGACCAATAGCAATATGCAAATGATATTTCGGCCGCTGAAAGTCTTCCGCAACATTTAAAATAGTGAGAACAGTACGTTTGGGGTGCGGATCAATAATTTGAGCTTCGTACAAACCACCGCGACCGTCTATGAGATGTAAACGATCGCCAGTATCCATACGAAGCACACGAATAGCATGTTTACTTTCTTCCTCACTAAGGATAAAATTTTCTAATGAAGGATTTAAATCCGGTGTAAAAAATAACTGCATTTGCTTTCGTTATTGTTTTATTCTTCTGTATCATCATCGGCCGATTCGACCAATTCCAATTTGACAAACTCTATGTTCTGCTGAGCCTTCCGGATAATAGTGAATACGTAGCCATATTCTTCTTTACGCTCACCGACTTCAGGAATCTTATCAAAGATTTCGCTCACCAGACCCGACATCGTATCGTAATCCTGACTCTCTGGTAATTCTATCGGGAGAAATTCATTCACATCATGAATACTAGCTCCTGCATCGACCATATATTCCGTTTCAGAGATACGTTCGACAACTGGAGTTTCCTCATCGTATTCATCTTGAATCTCACCAACAAGTTCCTCAACAATATCTTCAAGAGTAACCATACCCGCAGTCCCACCAAATTCATCCAATACAATCGCTAACTGTAGACGTTTTTGCTGGAACTCAGCCATTAGATCATTGATCTTCTTCGTTTCAGGAATGAAATAAGGCTTGCGCATGATATTTCTCATGACAACCTCTTTTCCTTTTGCTAATAGGGGTAAAATATCTTTCGTATGGACAATACCAACGATTTGATCGATATTATCCTCATAAATCGGCAGACGAGAGTACCCCTCTTCCGTCATGGTTTCTATCAGCTCAGAGGCATCAGCCGTGACCTCAACAGCCACAATTTTGGTACGGGGTACCATAATATTCTTAACGATACGTTCGTTAAAATCAAATACATTTTTGATTAACTCGTGCTCAGAAATATCCAGAGCACCAGACTCTTTACCTTTATCCAAAAGATATTGCAACTCCTCAGAAGAGTGAGCAGATTCCCCTTTGGTAACTTCAAATCCCAAAATCTTTAACAGAAAATTAGCGAAACCATTTAAAATCCAAATAAATGGTCTAAAGATAAAGTAGAAAAATTGCAGTGGAACCGCAATTTTCATTGTTGTTGCAACAGGTTTTTGAATCGCAATTGATTTAGGAGCGAGCTCTCCGAACACAATGTGTAACACAGTAATAATCGTAAAAGCCAATACATGTCCTGCATTGGTCGCGATAGTACCTGTCAATTCAACACCGAAAAAACCTAGTACCCCCTGCACAATTTGGGTCATCACAGCCTCTCCTACCCAACCTAAGGCAAGTGAAGAAAGTGTAATACCCAATTGTGTAGCGGCCAAATAACCATCCAAATGCTCCGTTATACTTTTGGCTATTGTAGCAACTTTGCTACCTGTTTTTGCCTGAACTTCAATTTGGGAGACTCGGACCTTTACAATAGCAAATTCTGCCGCGACAAAAAAGCCGTTGGCCAATACTAAAAACAATGTCCAAAATATATCGAGCGCCATGCTTGGGGTTATTTGTTAACAAATTCTTTTTTGTACAACTCGATAGCCTCGATCAAGATTCTTTGTGCTTCTTCACGTCCCTTTACACCTTCAACAATGACATGTTTCTTTTCAAGTGCTTTGTAACTCTCAAAGAATTGTACAATCTCTTTCATTGTATGCGGAGGTAACTGATCAATATCTTTAATGTAATTAAAAACCGGATCGTTTTTAGCTACCGCAATAATTTTATCATCTTGTTCTCCACCATCAACCATATTCATTACACCAATAACCTGTGCTTCAACCAATGTTAATGGTAAAATATCCACTGAACAAATGACTAAAATATCCAAAGGATCTTTGTCATCGCAATAAGTCTGTGGGATAAAACCATAATTGGCAGGATAAACGACAGATGAACTCATTACTCTGTCCAAAAGCAACAAACCAGTTTCTTTGTCTAATTCATACTTTCCTTTGGATCCGTTTGTAATCTCAATGATAGCATTTACGGCATTTGGAACATTCTCACCTGGAGAAACCATGTGCCAAGGGTTTTGTTTACTCATTTTTTAATTTACTGTATATTTTGTTTGTTTCTTTTATCTTTTATACGCTTTTTTAACAACGTTATTGCAATTGGTAAAAATGCAATAACAATCATACCAACGACAACATATTCTACATAATGTATAATCCAAGGGAACTCAATACCAAGGAAATATCCAGACAGGGTCAACACAAGTACCCAAATGGCAGCCCCAGCGACATTATACAGAACGAACTTCTTAAAATCTAATTTTACAACACCTGCGAAGATAGGTGCAAAAGTACGAACTATTGGCACAAATCTTCCTATAATTAAAGCTGTTCCACCATATTTATGGTAAAATTCTTCGGCCATGACCACATATTTTCGCTTAAAGATGAAACTATCTTTTCGCTTAAACAGCATCGGCCCCGCTCGATAACCAAACCAATAGCCTGTAAAATTCCCTAATACTCCAGCAACAAACAACCCCAAACAAAGCGTGTAAATATTAACGTCAATTTTATTTAGCGCACAAAATAATCCTGCAAGAAATAATAAATAATCACCAGGTAGAAAAAATCCAAAAAATAGACCCGTCTCAGCAAATACAATTAAGATAACCAGATAAAACCCTCCTGAGCTCAATAGCTCCTCAGGGTTTAATAATTGTTGAAATGACAACAAAAGTTCATGCATAACCTTTAGTAAAAATCAATGTTGCGTTCCTTTTTTAGAACAAATCCTACGCTTATTCTTGTACAAATTTGAAACAACAAAGTACAAATATAGCATTCTTCTAAAAATCGAACGTAAATCAAGTGTAATATAATCTTTTCTAATTATTGATTTTGAGCAGTTATGCCGACGATAGACTCGCGAATAGTAGTCGCAATTTCATGAAGTTCGTCCTCTGCCAAGCTCAATTTAGGTCCAGCAAAATTTAAATCACTAATTTTATTAATAGGTACCAGATGTATATGTGCATGAGCCACCTCCAAGCCAACTACTGCTACACCGACTTTTACACAAGGAATCACCTTTTTAATACCTTGAGCAACAATCTTAGCAAAGACCCAAAGTGCCATATATTCATCATCCTCTATATCAAAAATGTAATCTGTTTCTTTCTTAGGGATCACCAGAACGTGCCCCTTAGCCAATGGACTGATATCCAAAAAAGCTAGAAAATCATTACTTTCTGCAACTTTGTAAGCTGGGATCTCCCCAGCAACGATTTTTGAAAAAATTGTCGACATATTATTCTAATCTTGGAATAAATCTTTTAAACAATAATCAGCAAACAACAGACTTTAAAATGCAAAGCCTTCGGTATGTTAGCAATTAAAAATTTAACTGCAAATTTTATCACACCCTGTTTTTCTACTGCCAACAAATATAAACAAAAAAGGTCGCGATTACTATATCACGACCTTCTTAATATAAAGTTAATTTGTGGATGTGCGGTTATGGCGTACCGCACATAACCGACATATATTATCTTGAAATCTCCACAATCTCGAATTCAATTTTACCAGCAGGAACTTCAATAACAGCTGTATCACCTTTCGATTTCCCCAACAAACCCTGGGCAATAGGAGACTTAACTGAAATCTTGCCCGACTTTAAATCTGCTTCTGACTCCGCCACCAATTGATAAGTCATTTCAGCACCATTCTTTTTGTTCTTGATCTTAACAATCGATAAGGCCAAAACTTTAGATGTATCTAATTTGGACTCATCAATTAAACGTGCTGTCGCCAATGTATTCTCCAAATTGGCAATTTTAGCTTCGTGAAGCCCCTGAGCTTCTTTAGCAGCATCATACTCTGCATTTTCTGACAAATCTCCTTTGTCTCTAGCCTCTGCAATAGCATTGGCAATTTTAGACCTTCCTTCCGTCTTCAGATAAGCCAATTCTTCTTTAAGCTTACGCAATCCTTCTTCCGTAAAATAAGTTACTTCTGCCATAATTTTATCTTTTTTCTTATTTTCTACTTTTTAAAAAAGAAACAAGACCATATTTCCCTCGTCAGGAAACATGGTCTTGCTTTGAATCTATACGAAGATAATAATTGTTTTCAACAAAACAAATTCTTACCCGTTAAATAAAATTAAATCTCTTCCTCATCAACAAATTTATACCCCAGCCCCCGAACTGTTTGTAGATAATGTGGCTTATCTGGATTTGTTTCGATCTTTTTCCTTAAACGAACCACATGCATATCCAAAGTACGTGTGTTGACATTTGAGCTATAACCCCAGACAACCTCCATTAACTCCTCGCGTGTAATCTCCCGGCCTAAGTTTTGTAAAAAATGAAGCAAAATTCGGTTTTCCAAAATGGTCAACTCAACTTTCCTTCCGTCACGTATTAAGGAATGAATATTTGGATGATGTTCCGTCTGACCAAATTTATATACTTCGGGACTGTTCTTAGGCAAGAAAAATTTCACCTTATTATCGATCATAGCAATAAGCACATCCATATTGAATGGCTTGCTAATGTAATCAGTCACACCAAAGCTATAGGCTTCAATTTTGTCCACATCTTGAGACTTCGCTGTCATCATGATAATGATATTCTCAAACCCGGCTTTACGGACATCTTCACAGATTTCGTTGCCTTCTTTTCCTGGAAGCATCCAATCCAACAAAACCACATCGGGTCTCTTTTCCAAGATCAAACTTTCCGCTTCATTCCCATTTCCACTTTGAATGACCTGATAGCCTTCGGATTCCAATCGATGTTTTACCAAGAACCGTAAGTTCTCATCATCTTCAATAACAGCAACAGTGATGTCTTTATTCATATTTAAATTTATTTTTTAAACCGGAAATACCAAGGTAAAGGTGGTCCCATGTCCCAATTGACTTTTTACTGTAATATCACCGCCTATAAATTCAGTAATCTCTTTACAGAAAGCCAAGCCCAAACCGATACTTCCTTGCTGATTATATTGACTTTTTATTCTATAAAACTTTTTGAAGATGTTGTTAAACTCTGCCTTCTCAATACCTATTCCTTCATCCTTAAAAGTGATAACAAAATTCTTCTTGTTTTGTTGTATCGCAATATCTAAGATTTTATGCCCCGCTTTCGAATATTTATAGGCATTATCGATCATATTTTGAAACACACTACTTAACAGTACCGGATCTGCAAGCATTGATGTCCTTACATCAATTTTTGTGCTAATCTTGAAATCCGCATATTTTATTCTTGACGAAGCTACTAGATTTTCGGTAAATTCCTCCAAATCAACTTCTTCTTTATTTAATTTTATGGTTTTATTTTCGATCTGACTAAAAGACAATAGCTTATTCATCAAGTTATTTAATCGGTCTGCCTCCTGATCTAATATATTTCCATACATTTTCCGTTCTTCATCAGAGAGTACCTGCGCACTCTTAATATTATTTCCAGCAATTTTAATAACACTCACAGGCGTCTTAAACTCGTGGGTAAGATTATTGATGAAATCGTACTGCAATTTAAAAAGTCTTCCGTTAATTTCTAAATTTCTATAAATTAAATATAATATTGCAATCAAAATAATATAAATCAGGGATACCCCTCCCAATACCGGCCAAAAACTGCGATTTATCTCTTTTGACAGAAAACTCTTACTCGACCTAAAAAGAAGTTTGTAGTCAGCTAAGGCTCCAGGTAACGGCATCTCCGTTGAAATCTCGTCATTTTCCGGCGTGATCGGAGCACCAACCAGTGGGACTATTTCTACTTTCTCATAAAGATTTGAATAACTATTTTTTACTTCCAGATACATTGGATCAATCTGAAAATTGAACATATCCTGTTCATATCCGACAGTATGATCCAAATTACCTTCCATAATGGACTTATAGACTATTAAGTCGTTGACCCTTGGAATATTCAGATAGGTAATCTGTCCAGGTCTTATGGTATAAAAAACCTTCAGTATATCCTTATCAGAAAGCTTGGCATTCGGTTGCAATTTATCGATATAAGTTGCCAGCTTCACACCAATATTATTAATCTCTTCGGAATGCAAGCCCATCTGCCCACGATCCCGAATCGTATTTTTGTTCAGGCCAGACCTGGAAACGGTAAAAAAAGTAATGGTTTTCGGTTGAATTCTAAGGTTATTAACAATAAAACCATAGTTCAAGTTATGATCATTATTAAATTGTAAATCAAAAAAACCAATTTCTCTAACGAATGGGTAGGAACTTAATATACTATAGGCATATTTTCCCGCCTGGACTGAATCCAAAAAACCTTGATAAAAAGATACTTCAGGAATTCTATTTTGAAAAAAATCATTGAAAGGGACTAAGGTTTGATCAAATATCTCCGATTTTCGATTGGTAAATTCGTTCTTAATATGCGATTCTGTATAATTACGCGAAAGAAAAAGGGCAAATATATACAGACCACTAATCACGATGAAAAACATCAACAATAATCCGTAGTTTTTTCGATAGCTATATTTCTCTGCTTTCATAATCTCCCGCCCTTAGTCTACAAGATATTTCGCCAAAAACCGCTCCAACTCATTATAGTAACCAAAGACATTCTCGTCCCGTTTAAAAGTTCTATCCTCGTCCTCTTTTAGGATGTATTGTACGGGAATATTATTATTCTTTAATTTCTGTACAAATTGATTTGCATCTGTTACCGAACTAAACCTATCCTTTCCTCCCTGTACCAATAACACCGGTATCTTTACTTTATCCGAATGAAATACAGGTGAAATATTTTTAAATAGCTCAGCCTCCCGAATCGGATTCCCAACTACTTGATACATTTTCTGTACATACGATTTAAAATATGGTGGTATATCTCTAAAGTAAGTGAACAGATTGGTATAACCGGAATAAGACACGGCACATTTATAAAGATCAGAATTAAAACAAGCAGCGTGTAGCGCCGAATAGCCCCCGAAACCTTTCCCTACAATAGCGACACGTTCCCGATCAGCAATTCCTTCTTTAATCAACCATTTCACTCCATCGGTAATATCATCCTGAATCTTCCCTCCCCACTCTTTAAATCCAGCAGTCCAAAACTTCTTACCAAAACCAGTCGATCCTCTATAGTTCATCTGAAAAACCAAATAGCCCCTGTTTGCCAAAAACTGCGCTTCATTATCAAATCCCCAAACCTCCCGTCCGTTAGGTCCATCGTGGGGCAATACAACCATAGGCAGATTTTTGCGATTGGAATGAATGGGATAAGTTAAATAACCCGAAATCTGAATACCATCTCTCGCGGTATAAGTGATATACTCATTTGGCGAAAGTTCTTTGTCCTTTAGATCGGAATTATTATCTGTTAGCTTCGTTAATTTTTGTGTCGAAAAATCATAAAAATAAATCCCGCCCGGATTTACGTCCGTATAGGTTTTAATAATGACCTTATTCCCCGAAATATCAGTGTTCAATACCTGAAACTCAAAGCCATCAATCTGCTTCGACAATTGATCATATTTCTTTTTGGTAGCCTCATCAAAAAAATGTCTGTTCTGTCTTGATGTGCTATAATTGACAAATAACAGCTTATTCTGTTCAGTGAAATACCCCCCAGGGCTCACGTCAACATCTTTATGACTATATAGCTCGCCCAGCTCTTTTTGATTTACTAAATCATAACTTACCAAGGCTAGTTTATCCCGGTCTATATTAGATAAAGCATAAATGATGGCATTTGAACTATCCTTATAACCCAGTGGAGTAAAACTACTTTCCACATCACATCGTATAATCTCTTTAAATGGTTCTTTTTCTGAGCTTCTATAGAGCACAGATTGCTGTACAGAATCGTTGGCCACAGCCAATCGTACCTGCCCATCATTGGAAACAACCCAGGAACTCATATTTCCGGGATTCTGTAAAACCAATTCCCGTGGCCTCCCGTCTAAATAGATACGATAAAGGTCAAAAAATGAGGAATCTCGGTCATTGATTCCCGCTATAAAACTATCACCTCCGGTCGCCATAGCATGAATCCATCGAAACCGACCTCGTACCGGTTTAATCAATGGCCAAATCTTCTCTGTGTTGATGTCCACAGCATATAAACGTAAACTATCCTGCGAAGATTGTTCCGTCAAAAAGGAAATTTTTGAATCATTGTTCCAAGCGAAGGATTTTACATTAATATCATTTTGATAAGTAAGCTGTTTGGAACTATCCTTATTGATCAAATCTATTAAATAGATATTTTTACAATGATTATCCAAGCCAATGTAAGCTATAAATCGACCATTTGGAGAAATCTTAAAATTTGATTTTTCAGGTGTAGAAAAAAATTGATTTATTGGAATAAGATCAACACTATGTCGTCGACACCCCAACATGATCATGGCAGAAAAAAACAAACCTATCCAAAATTTCATCCTCATAATCCCAAATACATCCTTATCATTTATTCCAAATATTGCAATTAAATACGGAATTGCATGAAATGCAACCTTATTTTTACAAGATATAGTAATTAAATGTAATATTCAAACTTATCTCGGTTCTGTCCTTTAGAATCTTTTTTATAGCAAAAAAATAGCGTATTTTTGCATATGTTTTTATACAATGTCTCCGTTATAGCAGAAGAAACAATCCATCAAGAGGTCGTTTCATGGATTCAGGATCATATCGTGCAATCCCAAAAATTTCAAGTGCATTTTCTGGAAATGCTCCAGTCTCCACATGAAGGTATGACCTACTGCATTCAGGTTGTACTCCCTTCAGAAGACCATATAGCAGATTTTCAGCAAGTACATCTAATCCCATTACAACAACTCATTTCGGAAGTATATAAAGACAAGGTGTTCCTTTTCGACAGTACCATGAAGTATCTAAAAAAATAAAAGAGCTCCAAAGAGCTCTTTTATTTTTTTAGATCATTACTACCGTTGCTATCTTCTTCAAGGTTCTTATTATTCTTTTCACCTATCTCTGCCGCCAATTTATAGCGCGGATCATAACTGATTTTTGGCGTTAAAAAATGAAGTAAAATCAAACGGGCATATCTAAAATTAAAAGGTGCGAAGACCAAAATAGTTACAGCTAGACCAATCAGATAAGACCAAGGAGACTCGCTTCCGGTCAAAATTGCGATCGCAACAGATACAGTAACAATCTCAGCGACAGACAAAGCATAACTCACATACATGGCAGCATAGAAATACCCCGGCTCAACCTCGTACTTGACACCACAATAAGGGCAAGTATCATTCATATGCTGCTTGTGTAAACTGTATACCTTTCCTACAAATACATTACCAATATGACACTTCGGACATTTGGAATGTATCATTGCATGGAATTTGGATGTGGGCATGAAGAATCTATTTTATTTCGTTTAAAAATTTCTTTGTTACAGGGTTCTTCTTACGGTATTTTTTATACCATAAATAACCAAGGCCCGCCGCAGCTAGATAAGGTATTACCAATAGAAACAAAATACCGTCATTCAGACCTCTTCCTTGCATATTTCCTTCCTTCGTAGAATTCTCAGCGGTCAATGTACACATCGCACACTGTCCGTACGAAACAGACACAGCCGAGCAGCTTAAGGTAAATATTAGGAGTAAATATTTAAACCATTTCATAACACAAAGGTACTGAAATTTTAACGATTAGCGTGCCAAAGATTCAAATTTATCCCAGAAGCCATCTTTCGGCAAAGAAGCGGTCAATTCCATCTTATCCTTTTTTATTGGATGCGTAAAGGCCAATGAACGAGAATGTAAACAAATACTGCCCAAAGAACTACCTCTTGGATATCCATACTTATTATCACCAACAATAGGACATCCCATCGCTGCAAGTTGCGCACGAATCTGATGTGTACGACCTGTTAAAGGCTCTACGCGCAGCAAATAGAATCCATTCAACTCACCCACCAATGTATAATCCAACTCGGCATAACTTCCGCCTTTCACCTCGCGTGGAAAGGCCTTTGTTACCCTTGTTTGTCTATTCCGAACCAACCAATTGATAAGTTTCCCCTCAGTTTTTCGCGGACGCTGTCTGACTATTGCCAAATAGGTCTTTTTCACATGTCTATCCTGAAAAAATTTATTCATTCGCTCTAGCGCCTTGCTTGTTTTGGCGAACAAAATCATACCACTAACAGGTCTATCTAATCGATGAATAACACCAACAAATGCTTCATTTGGCTTATCATATTTCTTTTTCAAATATACTTTCACCATATCTTCTAAAGATAGGTCTCCTGTTTCATCCACCTGCACAATATCCCCGGCTTTCTTATTTATAGCTATGAGATGATTGTCTTCGTAAATGACGTCTTTATCGGTTATTTCGCTGTGATTCATTTCTTTCAAATCTAAAAGGGTTATCCAAATGCTATACAGTGCTAAGACCTGTTGAGTTGGATCCCATAATGACGCTATTATTTATTAAAAAAGGCCCTACGCAAGCGTACAGCCTTTCCTTATGTTCTTTTTTAACACAACTTATTTTGCAGTGTCCGCTTTAAGCAACTCAGCTTTTTTCGCATCTTCCTTCATCTTCTTTTTAAAGAAACCACGCAACAAGAAATTATGTTGTAGCGCTTCCATATTCTCGTCCAGTTTGGATGTGCTCGAATTTAAATTATTGATTGCCGATTTAATTTGATTTGCCGATGCCGGGTCATTCAATAACACACCCACCGCATTATCTTTATCATTCAATCGACTTGAAGCATTATTCAAATTGTTTATCAATGCATTTGCTGTCTGAGAAACTCCTTGCAACTGCGCTGCAGACTGACGCAGGTTAGAGAATATAGCAGTATCAGTCGTTAAATCATGGATCAAGCCCTTATTGCTATTTAAAGAGTTTGTCAAGGTAACCAAATTAGCAGATGCTTTGTTCGCATTATTCATTGCAGCACTGATTGACAACAACGTAGCACGCAATGTATTAACCATAGAAGTATCGGTCAACATCGCTCCAACCATTCCTTTTCCGTCCGCCAATCCACGTGATATTTCTACAAAGTCAGTAGTAATCTTTGCTAAGTTTTCATTATTTACCTGCAATGTTTCCATCATTGCTTCCATGTCCGCAGTCTTCGCCGAACGCAAGAAATCACCTGTCTCCACTGTTGGCGCATTTTGCGACCCCCCAGAAATCACTACAATCTTGTTACCAATCAAACCGTCCGAGCCCAATTTTGTTACAGCATCTTTACGAATATATTCAGCAGATTTCTCCTCGATTGTCAATACCACCTCAACATCCTGCACGCTTTTAAAATGTATATTCTTAATGATCCCTACCTTAACCCCAGAAAACCACACATTACTTCCCACTTTCAATCCAGCGACATCGGGAAATGAAGTCGTAATTTCGATATTTCTAGTAAATTTCTTTTGCTGGCTACCCAAAACAAAAATACCCGCTAAAAGAATCAATACGCCTAAAAAAACAAAAATACCGACAATGATTGCTCTTTTATTTTCTGCCTTACTCATGTATATTATAGAATAAAATTATAATTATAAAACGCTCTTACACGTGCGTCATCTGTATCAAAAATCTCTTCAAAAGACCCCTGTCTTTCAAACTTGCCATCCAACAACATCACAATACGGTCTCCCACTTCTTTCGCACAAGCTAAATCATGCGTAATAATAATTGATGCTGTTTTATACCTCTCCTGAACCTCATTAATCAATCCATTAATCTCCAAACAAGTGATCGGATCTAGTCCTGCTGTTGGTTCATCGTACATCATGATTTCAGGTCTAAGAATCAGTGTGCGCGCAATACCAATTCGCTTACGTTGTCCACCCGACAACTCCGATGGCATCTGATTGATAGCTTGCGAAAGCCCTACTCCATCCAAAACCTCTTCTACAGCTTGGTTGATCTCCGAACGTGTTAAGTTCCGTTTATTTCGAACCAATGGAAATTCCAAATTTTCGCGCACAGTCATACTGTCATAAAGTGCACTATTCTGAAAAGAAAACCCTATTTTCAAGCGTAATTCACGCAGTTCGCGATCATTTAATTCAAGAACTGACTCTCCCAAAACATTGATCGTCCCCTCATCAGGTCTTAATAAGCCCGAAATCAATTTGATCAACACTGATTTCCCTGTTCCAGAACGCCCAAGCACAACGAGATTTTCTTCTTTATATAAATCCAAGTTGACACCACGTAGAACGTGATTATCACCGAAAGATTTGCTAACATCCCTAATTTCAATGACCGGCTTCGAATGGTCGATGGTTGATTTAATCTTTTCCATAGCTCACTATCCAAAGAACGATAAAACTTGAACAATAATTATTTCCTCAATAAATACAAGGAACATCGAAGCGACAACGGCGGCATTGGCTGCCTTACCGACACCTTCAGTCCCCTTTGAAGAAAAATAACCGCAATAACAACTTACAGCTCCAATAGTAAAACCAAATATAACCGCACGCAAAACCATAGCTCCTAAATCCTTAAATGCTATCGTCTCAAATACCTGCGTAAAAAAACTCAAAAAGCTTAAGTCGTCTTTACTCATCATACTTAGGTAACCGCCTAAAAGACCTATACCCGCTACATAAAAACATAGTACAGGAATCCCAATAGTTGTAGCTAATATTCTACTTACAATAAGATACTTATATGGATTAGTTCCCGAAACTTCCATGGCATCGATTTGCTCCGTGACATTCATCGAACTTAGTTCCGCACCAATTTGCGAGCCCACTTTACCCGAAGCAATTAAAGCTGTTACCAGCGGTGCAAGAGCACGAACAATAGCAATCGAAATAAGCGAAGGCAACATCGAAGTCGCCCCGAATTCTTCCAAAGAAGGACGCGATTGTTTTGTAAAAACAAATCCAACAATAAACCCCGTTAAACTGATCAAAGGCAAAGATTTGTAGCCTATTTCATAGCACTGGCGGACAATTTCTTTAAATTCATATGGTGGAGTTACCAATTCGCGCCAAAACCGTAGCAAAAAACGGTGAATGTTTGCGAATTCTAGAAAAAAAGTCTGAAGTTTTTTAGCCATTTAAATGATGTCTATTTCAAATTAATGTGTCATAAAACACGTCTTATGCTGAACAAACACGTAGCAATTCGAGCGGTAAAGGTAAATAAAAAATATGTATCTAAAATTGTCGTTTATGTAAAAAGATCATCAATTTGACTTTTATATAAAAAAAATCAGATTTCCAGTGTACCGATTAAACCATTTTATACGTTATGCTGTCATAATAACAAAGACAATACAATAGAGTTTTGTCACACTTTTAAATATTACAGTCATGAAAAATTTAGGCAACATAAAATATTGGGTACTTGGTTTTATAGGTATCGCTTCTTTTTCAAGTTGCGCGACTTCAATGGCCCAACGGGGTGGATATAATGGTTATAACAATTATAACAATGCTGGAGTTTCGTTCCAGATGTTCTATGATCAACTCTCCCCTTACGGACAATGGGTTAATGACCCCAATTATGGCTATGTTTGGATTCCGGACGTTGGCCCGAACTTCCAGCCTTATGCCACCAATGGTTATTGGACAATGACCGACTATGGTAATACCTGGGTATCCAACTATGACTGGGGTTGGGCTCCATTTCACTATGGTCGTTGGAACTACAATGACCGTTATGGTTGGGGATGGGTTCCTGACTATGAATGGGGACCAGCATGGGTAAATTGGCGTCAAAGTAACGACTACTACGGTTGGGCACCAATGGGTCCGGGCATGAGTATCAATGTATCCGTTAATATTCCGATGAACTTCTGGACATTTGTGGGAGTCAATCACTTTATGAATAGGGACATGGATAGGTATTACGTTAATCGAAGAAATTACAATAATATCTATAACAGAACCACCATTATCAACAATACAACGATAATAAACAACAACTATTATGTTGGTGGACCGCGAAGATCTGACATCGAACGTTCGACAGGAAGAAGCGTAACGGTTAATAGAATAGCAAATGTCGATAGACCTGGATCTGCCCGCAGTAGCAGCAATCGTAGTAATGAAATCAGTATGTACCGTCCAAATGTAGACCGTAATACAAGATCTTCTGCACGTCCTACAAATGTCGTAGATGCTTCTACCCGAACACGAAATAACAATAGTGAGATTTCAGATCGAACCAATCGTGTAATCGGCAATCGAGACAACATCGACTCAAGATCAGGAAGTCGTGAGTTATATATTGATAACAGTGGAAATGCTTCTGTAAGGTCTAGTAATGATGCCAACAGCGGTGGCTCGAGCCGTAGTTCAAATAATAATACGAGAACCAGCGACAATGGAACTGTAAATAGAAATACGAACGGTACACAACCTAATTCGAATAACTATGATTTTAGAACGCGATCAGGTCGCCAATCGGATGCTTCAAACAATAACAACCCTACATCTACCAGTAGAGATAGACAAAATGGCTCCGTTGATAATAATGGTGTTGTAAACGGCAGAAGTACAGACTACAATAGAAACACAGATTATAATTCTCGTTCGCGGTCAAATGCGAACAGCAATGATCAGACTGTGCCTCCACGAGTAGTTCAACCGACAACGACACCGCAACGAAATGGAAATTATGATGGCAGCAGAACACGTTCTAGCCAACCAGTATCGCAGCCTGTCCAAAATGGAAATAACGATGCTGGCAGCAGGACCCGCTCGAGCCAACCGGTATCGCAACCTGTAGCACAACCAACTCAAAATCGGAGCTACGAAAACACAAGAAGTAGATCAAATACAGACAATTCATCGTCCGTATCTAGATCAAGGTCTTCAGAAAGCTCAGGTGAACGTAGCTCTGGACGTTCTTCACAAGGATCAGAAAGATCTAGAACAAGATAATGACAGCCGAATAAAATAATAATTCAAATGAGGCGGGTAAAATAAAAAATTTTACCCGCCTTTTATATACATGTCTTTTTATATTTATCATGAACAATCCATACATTTTCACGTTAATTAGTAAATTTACCGCTTCAAACAAAAAAACAGATCAATAAAGATGGCTTCATTTACCTCTATATTAGATAATGACTTTTACAAATTCACCATGCAGCATGCTGTGGTCAAGTTGTTTCCAAAGGCCAAGGCACGTTATCATTTTATTAACCGGGGACATCATAAATTTCCCGATGGTTTTGACGTACTCCTGAAGGAGGCCGTCAATGAAATGGCTAATTTGAAGTTAACAAAAGCAGAAAAGTCTTTTTTTGCCAGAACTTGTCCTTATATAGACCCAACCTATTTTGACTTTCTTCAAGGTTATCGCTACGATCCCGAAGAGATCAAAATATTCCAGGATGGCCCCGACCTTGAAGTCATTATCGAAGGGTACTGGTACCGTACTATTCTTTGGGAGGTTCCGTTGATGTCGCTCATCTGTGAACTTTTTTATGAATCCCAAGGTTTACAACGTGACTCGGATGCAGAAGTAATCGCCACGGCCAAAGATAAAATCGAAAAATATAAAAAACTCAATATCACAATTGCTGATTTTGGCACCCGCAGACGTCATTCTTATGAAGTCCATGATATGGTCGTTCGCACACTGAAGCAATATGGCGAAAAAACATTTATAGGGACCAGCAATGTACATTTAGCAATGAAATATGAGACGAAACCAATTGGCACACACGCCCATGAATGGTTTATGTTTCACGCCGCCAAATACGGTTATAAAATGGCCAATCTACTTGGCCTTGAACATTGGTCTGATGTCTACCGGGGTGACCTCGGAATAGCACTGTCGGACACCTATACTACAGAAGTTTTCTTTCAGCAATTTGATAAAAAGTTAACCAAATTATTTGATGGAGTCCGTCACGATAGCGGCGACCCACTTGAATTTACAGATAAGGTTATTGCACACTATAAGAAAAATGGAATCAATCCCCTCTCAAAGACAATCATATTCTCGGATGGCCTAGACTATGAGAAGGTCGAAAGAATCGCGAGCTACTGTGAGGGGAAAATCTTGCATTCCTTTGGCGTTGGTACCAATTTCACCAATGATGTGGGACTCAAACCCATGAATATCGTCATTAAGATGACTGACGCGTTACCAGAAGATGACCAATGGACCCCAGTCATTAAGCTATCTGACGAACCAATGAAACATACAGGAGATGAAGACTCCATATATATTGCAAAAAAAGTATTAATGATTGATGATGACAATGCATAGAGATGTATACGGTGAGGCCTTAGATGATTACTTTGTACATCAAGAAGAAAAGTTCCCTTTAATACTCCATACAAGTTATGGCGACCAAGATGAAATGCCCGTCGAGATTTTCTTTCGGGAACCCGATGATTTTCCTGAACTGGAATTTATTGGCCTATCCTTATGTGATGGACGTGTACTGGATGTTGGAGCCGGAGTTGGCAGCCATAGCCTGTATCTACAAGAAAAAGGTTTTGAAGTAGATGCACTGGAACTCTCGCAAACCGCTTGTCATATTATGCAACAACGCGGGGTACAACATATTATCTGCGAAGATTTCTTTAAATTCGAAGGCCAAAAATATGATACGCTATTGCTTTTAATGAACGGAATAGGTCTTGCCGGTGACGTAGATGGTTTTCGAAAACTATTACAGCATAGTAAAGAGTTACTGACTAAAAATGGCCAACTGATTTTTGACTCTTCAGACATCAGTTATTTGTACAAAGATTACAACATCAAAAAACCAGCGCATTATTTTGGGGAAATTCAATACCAGTATGAGTACAAAGGGACTCGAGGAAATCTTTTCAAATGGCTCTATTTAGACCAGGATTTATTGATCAAAATTTCACACGAACTGGGTTGGGTTGTCCAAATTTTGTATGAAGATGAGAATGATCAATACCTCGTTCGCATGGAAGTAAAAAAATAGCCTGTTGTTTATAACAGGCTATTTTTTTTATTATTTCTATGTTCTAATATATATTATTTCTATGTTCTTATATCTATTATTTCTGTGTTCTTATATAGATATCTCCCATGGATGTTTTTAAAATAACATCCTGTCCACCACCATTCATTTTGCCTTTCACGGCGTTACCCATAGGAGTTGATTTGGCTTCCTCGGCAGGTTTTTCGAATTGAAATTCCTCCGCGGCATAGATATTCCCCATAGCAGATTTTACATCCACATTAGCTCCGAAATTCTTTGGGAAGGCAACATCTACGGCGCCCATGGCAGCGACTAAAGAAATCGGTCCTTTGACAGGTTGAACAAATTTGGCTGTAACATCTCCCTGTGAAACCTTTACATTGATCGGCCCGGTAACATTCAATAAATTTACGTCACCGATCGTACTAGCAACTTCAACCTCAGCCCGGATATCTTTCAATTCGATTACGCCAGCATTAAACATCGCCCCACGTCCTCCTTTGATCGTCACAGGTAAATCCATTGGTATCTTGATACGAATAGAATCCTCTAGGGGCATCCCTACCATACTTATTTCAGTCACTCCACCTTCTGTTTTGATGTTCATACCAAGTCCTGAATTATCCGATAATCCCGAGCCATTGATCACACGTAGGCCTTTTGCGCGGTCATTTTCTTCACTTTCCTCCACCTTGGCTGTAATCAGCACATCTTTCCCTTTATAACCTTCAATATAAACATTATCCAATTTTAGTAAAAGCTTGTTTCCCAAGTTGGGCACTTTAATTTCTTTCCAGTTTTTTGGTCCCTTTTCACGGCCGAATCCGGCAGAACTGTATGTAAAATTATTACTATTACTAACAACAACCCCTGAAACCGCTCTAGCCTTTTTAGGAGGATTAGGAGGTTTTGGTGCAGCCACACTTTCTACAGTTTCATTTACCTGGGCCTGCAATGCGCTTGCAAAGATCAGTGCGACCCCAATCATCATTATCCTTATCTTTTTCATTTCGTTTTAGTTTGTCTTCATTATTTGTCAAATAATGCATTTTAAGCTTTTTCATAGATTAACCTACACAATCTGACTTCTACCTTAATTTTCCTATTATTGATTTAATAATACCGCATATGCTTGCTCCTTCACAAATTTCAGGGTAAATGGATCTTCCACAATTTCATTTAACTTTTCTTTTGTTGTTGCTTTCATCGTCGGATCCTCCTGTTGGGCCATCATTTGCATCAGTTCCATTTGTAAAGTGGGATCATTTTGCTCCACAAATAAGTCCTGAACTTTCTGCTGACGTTCTTCTGGGCTAAGTCCACTTAATATGGTTTCGATTGCAGCCATGCGGACATTACTACTTTGATCTGACACAGCTGTCTTTTCCAAAGCTCCCACACTATTGCGATCTAACTTACCCCCATCTTTCATCGCCAAGACAGCACTTAAACGCATGCTTGCGGAACTCGAATCCTGAAGCATCTGAACGTAATCCATTTTCTCTTCCATTTCACGATGAGCAGCTTCCAATACGCTTACTTTTGCCAATTGTTTTCCTTTGCTTTCGATACCGGCGATTGCCTTAACAGGAGCTAAAGTCTCTTGGCCTCCAGTATCAATTCCCATCACCTCAGCATCAACTGCTTTTGCATTGTCTTCTTTTTCCGGAACAGTAATAGAATGTACCGCAGCTACAGGCTTTTCTACTTCTATTTCTCGTTGTTGGTTAAAAGCAATAAAAGTTGCTGTCCCAACTAACAATGCTGCTGCCGCAATACTAGCCCACTTCCATAAAGGCTTAATCTTTCTTTCCTGAACAGGGGGAACTACTTGTGGTCTTATTTTATTCCATAAGTCAGCCGAAGGTTCTCTCTGATCAAATGCCTCCCGATTAGCGTTTACAAAATCTTTTAAATTATCCCGCATAATTATACCTTTCCTTCAATTCTTCGTAAATTTTCTTTTTAGCACGGTGATATTGACTACGTACAGCAACCGCTGTCATCCCCAATGTTTCCGCAACCTCATCATGGCTCATGTTTTCAAACAAGTAGAGATTAACAACCATCTTAGGCACGCCTGTCAATTGATCGATCACATGCTCTAAATCTGTCAAACGACATTCACGCCATTCTTTTTCCAGCAATTCGTCTTCGCCATCATCCTTAATTTCCAAATCATCCACCGGCGTAAAATATTGCTTATTCTTCCGTAACAGTGAGATTGCCTTATTCACCCCCATCCTTCTCAACCAGGCTTCCACACTGAGAACTAAATGCCATTTATCTGATCTTGAAAAAAAGTCAACAAAGGTTTCCTGTAAAATATCTTCACTTTCTTCCTGATTGGACAAAATCCGATAAATAGAATTAAAAATCTTTTTTGCATACCGATGATAGAGCTGTGCAAACCCAGACTCATTGCCCGTTTGGCACATCGCTAATAAATCTTTATCGCTAAGCTGATTTTGCACGTTCTAAAATTAATACTGTTAATTCTTATGTTTCTACTATGTAGTCGGGGCTCTGCTGAAAATGTTGCAATATAATTTTATTTTTTTTCTAAAATAATCCTAAAAATGCACAAAAGCCCATTAAAGGGCCCCCTTTCAACAAAAAACACTCAAGGATGAACTTGAGTGTCTGCATTAATAAAATAAACTTAATAAGGATTTTAAAACTCCAGGTATAAGATTATCGATTATTTAACTTTTAGATAGGTCTCCACAATGGTATGTTTAACTCCCAATTCAGGTAAGTTTTCCTCACCGGTCTGAACCAATGTATCTCCTTTTAAAGTAAGTTGAAAATCAAACTTATTACTTTCCCAATCGCGCATTGAACAATATTGCAATCTTTCTTGATAGTTGACACCATCAAAAGAATAGGTGCCCCCGCCTGCGACAAACAGCGGTTCTTTACCTTTACCTTTTTCCTTATCGTGGTTAAAAAAGGAAAAATGGTCATCATTGAACATTTTAAACATTTCGGTTTTGCTCGTGTCCGTAAAAGCAGTTACCGTATCTTTCCCTTTGATTGTTTTGCTTTCAATAAGCTTATAGGTACCGGTCAAGGACTTGGCTTTTACGGCATCCGCATCTTTCTTTTCGGTAGTATTTTTACATGAAAAAACAAGACAGGAAATCGCAATCGCAAATAGCAATTGATTTTTTAGGTTTATCATATTTTATAAAAGGTTTAAAGAGGCCAAACTACGAAAGTTCAGCCTCAATCAAAAACAAACCATTGTAATTATTTATCCCACCAAACTCGACCAGACAACTTATCTCCGCCAGGTACTGCGGCTGAAGCTGCTCTGTAGTTTTCGCCATTGATAGCCGCTTCAGTAGAAGGATAAGGGAATCTTCTAGGAATAGTCCCCGAAGTAGCATTTCCTGGATAATTCACCGGAGTTAACGCCGGATAGCCGCTTCTACGCCAGTTGCTCCAAGTTTCATAAAAATCCATCATCGTTATCGTATGTGCCCAGTATTGGGTATTGATCTGCTTTAGGGCATCAACAGCATTATATGGATTCGCAGCCAAATAAGTCTCAGCATCAGCATCACTTATTGCCAAGGAACCATCATACTGATTCAGATAGGTAATGCTTGCCTTCACACCTTTTTTATAATGATCGCTTGCACTACCAGCTATTCCCCAACGTTGGGCTGCCTCAGCCAAAAGCAACTCGGATTCGCCATAGGTCAAAATAAATGTCGCACCGGTCCGCTTGATCATATTAGGATTGGGCGAAGAATATTCTGCAAAGGTCGTATAACTTGGGTCGCTACTAATGTTATACTGTGCATTTGATCCCAAATCTTTTCCATTCGGCATCCCCTTTTGCTTGGTTGGATCTGTGATAAAACTCCCGTTCTGTGTTTTGTCCTTTTCTGATAAATATAGCTTTGTAACAGCAACCTTTTGCAACCTCGGATCATTATTGCTTTTTAGATAGTCAATAAATGTTTTAGACCATTTTACATAATAATTCTCTTGGCCACCATCGCCCAATAAAACCTGGCTATTTCTATTCTGAGTAACCCTAGATCCTGATTCATCATGTAAAATAAATGCATTGTCGGCATTACTGTCCATTGTCTTACCCACAGCCTTCTGCACATATTCCTTCGCTTTAGATTCGTCTACTTTAACCAAACGCATCGCTGTTCGTAAGAGCAGAGAATTGCCAAATTTACGCCATTTCGCAATATCACCTTTATAAATAACATCACCAGTGACTTTATCACCATCGTCCTTTAATGCTGCAGTAGCCGTTTCAAGTTCCTTTAGCAAATCGTTATAGATGTCCTGCTGCTTATCATACTTCGGTTTATAAACTTTGGTATAAAAACCCAGTCCCGCCTCCGAATAGGGAACATCACCATACAAATCAGTTAAGCGAGCAAAAATTAAAGCTTTCCAAATACGTGCGACATTGTACAGATTTGCATATTTTGGTTTGTCTTTTGTAAACTCAACCACATCCACAATATTACGAACCTGCTCAATATAGGCCCCAACTGTACCCGTACCCCAATACGCCGCGGTATAGCTTTCATTCAGCATATATTTATCGCCGGCCCAATAACTAACTACAGTCGATAAACCCTGCATCATTGTCGACGAGTAAATTAGATTTCCACGCCATGTATCGTATGCAAAATCAAAACTTCCTGTATAAAATAATTGTGCAGAGCTCAATGTATAATTTGGATCCCAATTTTCTTTACCATAAGCAACTGGATCTGTATTTATCTTATCAAAATCTTTTGTACAGCTACTTTCCATAAATAATGTCGCTGCCATTAAACTAATAACTACCGGTTTAATATATCTTTTCATGATTGTTTGCAATTAGAATTTAACACTTAAATTAACACCGTAAGTACGTACTGCTGGTACACCTCCAAGCTCCAGGCCCGGGAAAGTTGCATTATAGCTCGACTCTGGATCTATGTTATTTGTTTTCTTCATGATCGTCCAGAGATTGCGCGCTACAGCACTTACTGTAATCGACTTAACTTTGTTATTAAATAGATTGGATGGGAAAGTATAGCCCATAACGACCTGTCTCAATTTTACAAAATCAGCGCTGTTTACAAATATCTTAGATACATTATTTGCCGTATTGGTATAATAGGTAGAAGCTGTTCTGCCCAAGCTTTCACGATCAGCCACAGTTTCCTGATGTAATCCAAAAATATAACCGTAGTAATCTGTTCCCGAGAAAAGCTTTCCACCCCATTTTCCATCAACCAAGAAAGAAAAATTGAACCTTTTGTAGCTAAACTCATTATTCCAGCCAGCAAACCATTTATTCATTGCCGAACCATAGGACTTTAACTCACCCCGGTCAGGAGAACCATCGGCCAATTTTACGATCTCACCATTACTATCGTATTTATAATCGAAAGCCATGATCTGGAAAGCAGGCATACCAACTTTATTCATTAAGTAACCTACACCCGAACGCGAAGTCGCTACCGTCTGTTCGTCCATTCCCTCAGCCAATGAAATCACTTTATTGTCGTTGTAAGAACCATTCAATGAGGATACCCATTTAAAATCTTCCGTTTTGACAACTGTGGCTGAAATCAATGCTTCAAATCCCTTATTTTGCATTTTACCGGCATTAAGTACGGCACCGGCATAACCGCTAGCAGAAGGCGTTGTGATAAAGGAAATCTCATCTTTCGACTTTTTGTTATACCATGTTAGATCCAAATTTACACGATCATTAAAAAGACGCAACTCCGTTCCGATTTCCAACTCTGTTGCTGTAGAAGCTTTTAAGGAAGAGTTCGGAATATTCACATTGTTAATAACCCCTAAAGGTTGTCCGTTGAGTACTTCACTTCTAAAATTATAGGTTAACAAGGTTTGATAAGGATCTGTTGCCTGTCCTACCTGAGCAAAACCTGCTCTCAACTTTCCAAAGCTCAACCATGATGGTTTTAGATATTCTGAAAAGATAAATGAACCTGAAATTGCGGGATAAACAGAGTTTAATTTATTATCTACTCCAGGTGTAGCTAAGGTAGAAAACCAATCAGAGCGTAAACTACCAGTCAAATAGGCTATATCTTTATAAGCAAATTCTAAGGTACCATAAGTAGACTGTGTCTCCGATTCACTTTCGAGATACGCTACCGACTTATTTTTTGCGTTCAAAATATTATACACACCAAATATCGCGAAGTCGGCACCTAAATTGGTCGTCTGTCTGATTTTAGTATTTCGGTAACTCGCACCAAGATTAGGTGTAAGGCTATAATCTCCGAAAGTGAATGACTTACCGACCAAAACATCGGCATTAATATCTGCAAATTTAGTTTCCTGCTCTGCAATTTTACCATTCTCATAATAGCCGGTTCCAGATGGAACAACATTCTTATAATGATCGGTATAACCATCTCTTCCTGCCCTACCCTGAACAAACAAACCATTACCCATGGTATACTTTGCTGTTACGGAAGCGATCGAACGATCCCGGTTCGTATTATTGATAAACTCATTTGCTGCAAACCAGGGGTTGGTTGCATACACATTACCCGAATTATAGAGGATCTCTTTTCCATTGTCATCTTTCCATGGCTTCAAATCGTTTATATTGATGCTCGTTGGCAAAAACATGACGTTGTAATTGGCATTTCCAGCACCGTCAGAAACCATTGGACGATTTTTGACCTGCTCCAGAATCATATTATAGCGTGCATCGATCGTCAATCCTTTAAGTGGCTCAAAAAGTCCGACCAAATTGAACGACTGTCTTTTCAGTCCCGAATTTGGAACAACTGACCTGTTATTGACATCTGTTCCTGACAGACGAATAGAGCCACCATCAAATGATTTATTTAACGCTAATGTATTAGTCCATGTCGAACCAGTGCGGTAAAACCGATCTAAATTTCCCTTTTGTAATGAATAAGGTCTTGAAGCTCCATCAAATTGTACGACTGGCGTTCCATCTAATTTAGCTCCCCAGCTTGAACCTCCCACTTGGGCTGCGCCTGCTTGGGTCGTTGGCTTCTCACCGTTTGCCCCCTGACCATAGACTGTTTGCCAATTCGTGTTGTCTATAATTTGCTCGGCAACAAGGTTACTATTAAAATCGATCGAATTGCCTTTTCCTGATTTTGTTGTAATAAGGATAACCCCTGCCTTGGCTCTTGAACCATATAATGCAGATGCGGCAGCACCTTTCAGTACTGAAATACTTTCAATATCGTCTGGGTTGATATTGCCGATTGCATCGCCAAGATCGGGTGCATTATCCCATTGGCTCCCTGAGTTTCCTTTGGAATTGGCATTTCCGATACCTACCGGCTTACTTTCCATAGGAATACCATTAATTACGTATAATGGTTGATTTGTCTGGTTCAAACTCGATACCCCGCGGATGGTCACATTGGACGCAGCTCCGGCACCGCCAGAAGTAGAACTGATATCCAACCCGGCCACCTTTCCTACGAGTGAATTCATCACATTATTTTCACGGGCTGTGGTTAGCGATTCACCGGCAACCTGCGTAACAGAATACCCCAATGAGCGCTTCTCTTTCTTCATACCCAATGCCGTCACAACAACCTCATTGAGCATCCGATTATCTTCCAATAAAACAATTTTCAGATCACCCTCTTTGGTTACGGCCACTTCTTGCGAAGTGTAACCCGCAAAAGAAATAATTAAGGTGTTTCCTGTTGCCGCATCGATCATAAAGCGTCCATTGATATCTGTTGCACGTCCCACCGCGGTTCCCTTAACACGTACCGTAGCACCAGCTAAGGGATTGCCTTTATCGTCAGTGACGACACCTGCGACAGCCACCTGCTGCTGTTGACTGACAACCACAAGCCCCTCCTTAGAAACGGAATAAACCAATCCACTTTTATTAAAAAGCTTAGCCAACACATCCAATACCTTGGTATTATTTGCATTGACTGACACCTCTTTATTTAAATTTTCATTCGTCGAATTATAGACAAAGTAGTAATCACTTTGCTCTTCGATCATTTTAAGTACCTTGCTCAGTTTTGTTTTTTGGACATCCAAGGATACTTTTTGTTGGGAAAATACATTTGCCGAAACATTCATAACAGCACACGTAGTCATAATTAAGGCTAGTTTCATCCGGATAATGAATCTAAAATGCACAATATATCCATTGCGCATTTGCAATAAGCAATTTTTAATCATATTTTAGTGTTGGTTAAAATTAATATTAAGCAGCACGCCCCAATGTTGCTGCTTTTGGTTAATCATTTTTTCAATGAAGGATGGTGTTGGTCCACCATCCTTTTTACTTTTCTGATATAGTTATTTTTCTCCCATATACATTAAATTTAAAAGGTTCAACGCTCTGTAAAGCACTCAGTACCTGAGTAATATTCTCCCTACTAAAAGTTGCCGTAAAACGGTATTGTTTTAATTGATCATTTTGGATTTGGATATCCACATCATACCAGCGTTCCAATGTCCGGCGAAGCGATTCAAAATCTTGGTCCACGATTTCTAATCTATTTTCACGCCATGCAATATCTGGTATTTCAGCTGTATTGGATTCTACTGTAGGGATGTTCTCTATGGCAATCTCCTTAATCGGTAATTTGCTCGCTGTTGGTTTATTGGTTTTACGAGCGACTGCTATTTCAGCTTGATTCTTAAAGATCGTGATTTTTTGATTCGGCTTGATGACAACAGAATTTTCACGCTGTCCTTTGCTCGTCATTTCAATCGAACCTTCTACAAGCAGTGCTTCTGCTGTAGGTTCATCGGAATAACTCTTCACATTAAATGTTGTTCCCAGGACCTTGATATCAAAATCAGATGCTTGTACCACAAAAGGTTTATCCTTATTCTTGGCCACCTGAAAATAACCTTCACCCGCAAGCCGCACCACACGCAATTCCTGATTGAAATCTGCCGATAACTCCAGTTTACTCGCAGAGTTTAACGTAACAGTACTTCCGTCACTTAATTCGAAGGTCTTTTTTTCACCATTTTTTGTTTGATACACCTGGCCAATTGCGCTTATTGGTAATGTCGTATCAACTTTGCCCGGTTGAGCATAATACCAAACACCACCCGATACCAAAGCGACAAACACAGCAGCAATGGCTGCCCATTTAGGCCAGTTAAACCGATAGGGCAAGCGATGTTCTACTGGAGCATTCTGCAGATCTGTCTTCAATTTTTCCAATTGCTCATTCACAGGTCTACGGTTGCCAACCAAGAGTTGAAATAGGCGTTTGGCTTTCAGAATCGTCTCCGCTTGTTCTGGATGGTTCAGGCTATATTGTTGCCAGTAGAGAATACAGTTCTTATCTTCTCCCGAACAATACTTTTGAAAGGTATCGTCAATCAAAAAATCTTCTAACTGTTTATAATCTTTTTGGCTCATTCTTTTGGGTATTTACTCTATAGTGCCCGAAAGGAGTTATTTTGCCTAAAGAAAATTTAAAATATTTCACAAAAACCTGAAATTCAGATTATTATTTTTTTAAAGAAAATACAAGGATGGCATTTTACAATAGATTTAAGCGCATTTCTATGCGATTATTGAATCTTCAAAGGGAGAACAACAAATTAAACTTAAATATCTTTCAATTCCTCCCTCAGAATCTTTAAAGCGTCATAAAGCGTATTGTAGGCAGTTTTCACGGACATCTGCGTAGTTTCAGCTATTTTTTCATAGGAATAGCCCTCAAAAAACTTCAGATTCACCAGCTGTTTCTGACGAAAAGACAACTTCTCCAACGCTTCCTTTAAACGGATCTGTATAATTTCATTCGTCTGTACTTTGATAACAAACTCCTCATAAGGCATCTCAACCCAATCATCTTCCGCTTTTACATTTTGAAGGGCGGTATTTATTTTATGTTGTTTCTCCAGTAGACGTAGAATACGTCTTTTTAAAAAAGTAATGAGATAGGACTGTACATTTTCTACCCGATCTAGCTGTTCTCTTTTCTCCCAAATTTTAACAAATACCTGATCGGTTGCTTCACTTGCCAAGTCACTGTCGCCACAGGTGCGTATTCCAAAATTAACAAGCTCTTGATAGAGCGCCGCATATAGATCAAAGAAAGCCGTCTCGTCTCCAGTACGAATACGCTCCCACAATAAGCGGTACCCCATTTTATTTCTCATAATAAAGCATATAATCCGAAAAAAGCTAATATAAGTCCTCAGTTCCAAAAGTATAAACTTAATCGGTAAAAGGAGAAAGAAACGAAAAATTACATTGAAGCGAAGAACAAAGTAAATCGTTTGAATTGAATATTGTAATTTAGTTCCTTCATTAAGAATATAAAAAGTAAAAACAAAGCAGCAGTATACAGCCGTTGACTAGATTTAAACTCACATGAAAACTATTTTTGCCATTGTAGGTAGTGCCCGTGCACATTCATCCAATCATCATATTGTAAGTCACCTCCAACAGGAGATTAATGCCGATATCCATTTCACCCTATTTGACCGCCTTAAAGAACTGCCTCATTTTGATCCTGAAGAGAGCCAGTCCCATCCACCTATTGAAATTATTGCACTCCGTCAGGTAATTCATGATGCTGACATCGTATTGATAAGCAGCCCCGAATATATTTTCAGTGTGCCCAGTGGATTAAAAAATCTACTCGAGTGGTGCGCAGCAACTACGGTTTTCACCGATAAGCCCGTTAGTATCATTACCGCAGCAGCGCAAGGCGAAACAGCACATGTTGAACTACAACGTATCCTGCAGGGACTAGGAGCTCAAATTGACGAAAAAAGAAATCTGCTCATACAAGGAGTCAAAGGAAAGCTGGATGCTACGGGAGCAATTTGGGACGAACAGCTCAATTTAGAACTAGAAAAGCTGGCAACACAACTTAATGAATATTAATACCCATTAAGTTCTGCTCCATTTTCATCCAAACCATAAAAATTAGCGCAATCCATAATTTGAAGATTATTATCTTTACGACATGCAAGAACAAATTAATAATCCATTACACGGAAAAAGGCTCGACACCATCATTGAATATTTAGTGGAGTATTATGGTTGGGAAGAGTTGGGACAACGCATATCCATCCGATGCTTCAATGACAATCCGAGTGTCAAATCTTCCCTAACTTTCTTAAGGAAAACACCTTGGGCTAGAGAGAAGGTTGAACAGCTCTATGTAAAAACCTTGTTGAAGAAATAAGTTTTTTTCATATTTCATAACGAATAATCTGATTATTAAGCATATCTTTGCCGCCATGAAAAAAATTGCCGACTACCGGAAGTTACTTAACGTAGAGAAATCTGTGGATCTTAAAACCCTAAAATCTACCTACCGGACAATCATGAAAGAATGTCATCCAGATAAATTTGTCAATGATGAAGAAGGTCGTTTGGCTGCAGAGCAAAAAAGTGTGGAAATGATTGAAGCCTACCATTTCCTGGTAAGCATCTGTCCGGAAACATTAGAGCAACAGTTACCGATCTACACGGAGACAATTACCAATTCTGGTATTCAGGATATTGACTGGAAAGGACAAATATTGACAGTCACTTTTCACGACGGCAGTCAATATGAATATTTTGGTGTTCAGCGGAATGACTATATTAAATTTGTAAACGCAGATTCTTTAGGTCGATTTGCTCGCAGACACATCTTCCATTCTTATCCTTACCGTAATGTATTAAAGACTGCAACAGTCGCTTAAACACTGTTCTTTCATCCGCTATACAAAGATAAACGCCCTCTATCAGATTGATATAGGGCGTTTACGTAAAATGTTAAATGTTTAAAAGCTATCTATAGAACAACGCTATTGCCAAATAGTTTTTAGTTTTATAATTTTAACATAAGACCTGCCATTCCACCTCCATAAAATGTATTTCGTGTACGGTCTCTCCGCCAAGCTCGCCATACCGTGCTACCACCAGAAATTGTATTTTCATCCCTCTCCGCATAGTTCAGGCTGGGAGCAACAAATATAGACATGCGCTCACTTAGTTTAAACGCCGGAATTACCCGCAGCGACGACTGATGATTATCCAGGCTTTTAAATTTCTCTGTCAGATAATTACGTGTAGCTATTTCCGTACGCAGACTAAACTTGGTCCTATTGATCAATACTGCACCTAAACCTGCTTCAAAGGCATATTTATCCGGTCTGTTGCCATCGAGTGCCCTATTGATCGATAATATACTATAGAGTACCCGACCACCTGAACGAAATTGTAGTCCGAGATAGCTATCCTCATTGACCGCTACTGAAAGACTCTTCTCACCATTTTTAATAAAATTAAGCAGACCAATGGGATAATCACTACTATCAGCAATATTAACGATACCTGCCAATTGAAATCCTTTTACTTTTTTTGCTTTATTGGCGATGCCTGCTACTTGACTTCCAACAGTCGATTCGCTATTGTTAAGTATGCTAGCAAGCTGTGTCGTTCCTGGAGCCTCATTGGCTAAATTTACAACACCAGCGATTTGAACACCTCTAACCGTATCCGCTTTGTTAAAAACACCCGCTACTTGCTGACCTTTCACTTCCCCGGAAACATGGTTTCCCACACCGGCGATCTGTACCCCACTTACATTTCCTCCCACACCATTGAAGACGCCTGCCATTTGCAAACCTTTCATTTCTCCGAACACACGGTTTCCTACACCGGCAAGTTGTACGCCACGCACACTTCCCCCAACGGCATTGAAAACACCGCCCATTTGCAAGCCTTGCATATCATATTGATTAATATTAAATACGCCACCAAGCTCAATACCTTTTACCCCCGCAGTAGATCCACCAATAATGTTTATGGAAAATTTATTCACAATTTGCGATTGTATAAAACCATGTGTACTTAATCCCGGTGTCATCGAAATTTGGTATGGGCTATACAAAAACATCCCGCCTAAATTCATGCTTTGGATCTTTTGGGCAGGAGACAGAAATACCCGTCCCCAAAAAGATCGATAAAGACCATGATCTTCTTCATACCCTTCAAAATAGCCGTATTCACGCTTCTTCTTATCGCCAATTTGCGCTTCTATCGGAAAAATCACCATAACACTGGTGTCCCGAAAAGCCTCCTTACTAACGTTCACTGCAATGAGATTACTTTTTTTCTTTACGTCCAACTCAAAGTAGCCATTTTGGTCCGTCAACGTAGACAATAAAGCACTTCGATCAAAGATACTGGCATTGGAAATCGGATTATTAGTCCGAATATTTTTGATATACCCCGCTATAACAACTTTGTTTTTATTAGGTGTCTTCACTTCAAACTCCACGGACATCCGCTGAGGTGTATATTGAATAATAATATGCCTTCCAAGTTCTTTAAAACTATATTCCTTTCCCAAAATCCGATCCAGATAATCATACAAATTCCCTTTGAAGGCCTTAGTATGAATCACACTGTCTGTCTGTAGGATATTTCCATTAAAGGAGAACAATACATCCTGCTGCTCCTTCAACAAGCGAAAAACTTCGCCTACAGTAGTCTCTGGAAAGGCTGGTATTTGAATCGCTGCAGCGAGCTTTTGCTGTGCCCTTCCCAAATGGAACGAACACAGCATTAAAATTAAGAGATAAAGCTCTACCCTCTTTATAAAAAATAGTATCATGTTGTTTTCTATACAATTTTGTTCTGAAAATATATCTATCTGTTGGCTCACCTCGTCAGATGAATCTCTCTGTCTTTCACATTTACTTTTAATCCAAATGTGCTAGAAATGACTTTCAAAATTTCAGTTAAACTATTTTGTTCGAATTTTGCTGTCAATAATAATTTCTGATCAGCAGGATGGTCAATAATAATCTTATATGCATAAGCTTGATTTAGCAACTCAACAACACGCTGTAATGGGGTATTCTCAAAATCAAACACACGATCCACGTAATATTTATAAAATTGATCCTTGACAGGTTCCTTTCCTACTTTTATTGTATCACTATCCCGGATTGTAATCATTTGTTGTGGTCGCAAAAAGACTTCCTTATTTGCATAACCGACTTTAACCAATCCTGTAGCAACAATAACTTCCGTCGCATCTGATGTTCGGCGCACATTAAAACTGGTGCCCAATACCGTAATTTTGGTTTTACCTGTCTCAATGACAAAGGGATGTTTTTTATCCTTGTGAACCTGGAAAAACACTTCCCCTCTCTTCAATGCCACATTTCTATTTTTATTGGTCCATCTGCTTGAATAAGCCAGTTCCGTATTTTTATTTAAGGTAACTACCGAACCGTCAGGTAGGGAATCTTGTCGTACTTGCTCCATACTCGAAACAAACATTTCCTCACGATGAGATTGATCAAACACATAGAATCCTACTGCACAAAAGACCAAGATACTGGCTGCTAACCACCAGCTCCATTGAATTACAGAAGTCTTTTTTAGGGGGATTACCGCAGCTTCTGCCGCTCTTTTATCTCGCACAATTTTGAAGTCAGCCCAAGCCTTATCCACGTTCACATCAGGAACATCCAGGGGTTTGGGCAAACTATCCCACATTTTTTTCATTTTTATGTACTCCTCCTTATTGTTAGCGTCTTCTTCTAACCAACCTTGTATCATGATATTCTCTACTTCATTGGTCTCACCAATGATATATCTTTCTAACAGTTCCTTATTCATAGCGTATAGATAAGAAAGCAAATAATCAATGTTAAATAATCCATAAGTTCGACACGCAAATGCTTCAGTGCCTTGCTCATATGTCCCTCAACAGTTTTTATCGACAGATCCAGGGTTACTGCGATATCCTTATATTTCATTTCCTGAAAACGGCTTAACTCAAAGACCGTCCGGCTTTTTTCAGGTAATTCCGCCAATGCCACCTGTAGCTTTTCGTCCAAATCCCGCGTACTTTCATCAACCGCAGGTACAAAATCCTGTCTATGCTGTTCGTGGGATTGATATTTTAGCTTGCGTTGCTCTTTTTTCAGCACATTCATACTTTCATTATAAATAGCCCGATATAAATACGCTTTTAATGAAGTATGTATCTGCTCCTCCCAATCGCGTTCCCAAAGCCGCAAAAACACCTGTTGCACAACCTCTTCCGCCACATCACTATCGCCTAGATACCGGTAGGCATAACGATGTAACTCTTTGTAGTGCGCCCGAAATAGCTGCTCAAAATTCTTCTCTTTATTTTCCGACATTGATCAATTCTATTGTTTAAATAATCCGCTCTATTAGTAAGACACCCCAATAGACTATTACCCTTACAAATTTTTCACTTTTTTTAATTTCAACTTCAATACATGCACCATATGATTTCAAATCCCTTATTTATCCCTATTCGTATTTCTTTTCATATAGATGCTATGGTGAGTACGGTACATCCTCCCATCTGTCAAATGATATTTACCCAAGAAACTTTATAAAAAGGCGTCTGTGACGACTAAAGGTAAGCCATCTATTTTATAAAATATTTTTTTTTCTAAGGGTATACGGATTTTCCATTGTCATAAAGGAAAGAACAACATACAATTGATCACAAAAAATAATTTGACAATGAAAACAACATTCAAAGTAGCCCTGTTGGGATTGACATTATTAGGAATTGCAGGTACTACACAAGCGCAAGATATCACTTATGGTTTACAGGTCGGAAGCAACTATCATATGAGTTCCTTTGGTAACAAGTCTGTCAAAGATAATAATGGCAAAGTCGGCGTATCTGTAGCAGGATTTGCCCGTATAGGAGATCGCGTTTTCTTCCAGCCTGGAATCGGTGCCAGTCTGTTGCGTAAAGAATATACCTTCGAAAATGTGCAGAAAACACCTAAATTCTATCAAATAAATCTACCATTACAGGTCGGCTATAAATTTTTGGAAAATGGCGACTTCAACCTCCGTGGGCTATTGGGGCCGCAGTTAAACTATGATGTAAAAACAGTGAAGTCCAGCGCAAATACCGATTATAAGAAATTTTCATTCGATGGCAGAGTGGGGATCGGTGTAGATATCAGTCACCTTACATTAGATGCTTATTACAGCCATGGTTTTACGAGTATCGACAAAACCTTAGATGCAAAAAATAAAACTATCGGCATTATGGTCGGTTATAAGTTCTAATCAGCATCTATTAGCGAAGAAAAACGCCATTCTAAATCAAATGGCGTTTTTTCGTATTTACATTTTATTTTTTGTCAATAATTATTATTTTAGCCCTACCAAAAAATTATTCCAGCTAATCGTCCTATTTAAATACGACTTTCGATCAAATTGGAATAAACGGGATGTAGCGTAGCCCGGTATCGCGCCAGCATGGGGTGCTGGAGGTCGTCGGTTCAAATCCGGCCATCCCGACTTTTTTCCTTTATGATTAACGTCTGTTTCATTCTCCCTTCTGTCATCAGAATAAACGTTGATCCTGTTCAAAATAGATTTTTCGGATCAATACCGGCCAATAACTTGCAAGGGTTCCTTCTTTAATCTGCTTGAGAAGATCATGATCCGAAGGAATAATTCCTTTTAAATCATCCTTCTTCGCGGCAGATCCTTCCCCTTTCGACAGCTTTAATTGTTCTTCTGCAAGTTCACGAAGCATCAGTTCATACCTGTTTTTTGAAGGTTTACTCTGGGCAATTTTTTTCAAAAGATCTGGATTTCCCTGATTATTCCCTTGCTGCAAATGCAGTTCAAGCCAGTCGGCCAATATTTCATTTTTTTCATCGGCATAAGGCTCACCAACGCCCAAATTCATAGGCCATAATCTCGATTCCGCAATTTTCAATTTTGCCTCTTTATATTTCTTTTCAAGGATAAATTGGTAGGCCAACATTAATTTGGTCTGTACATAATACCGATGGCCTTCAGTTGCGCCTTCAAATGGAAGTATCGTCACCTCTTCCAATTCTTTCTCAGCCCGCATGTATTCTTTCCCCAATAACAATGTACGTACCTGTGTCAAGGTTAGTATATAATTCTTCGGAAATTTGCGATGATATGCTGTACTCACCTTAAGCGCTTCTTTATAAGACTGACTATTGTTTAGGAGCTCCACCAAATGTAGCCCATATCGCCATTCTTGTGGTTCCATCAAGGTTGCCTGCTGCATCATCTGTACCGCCAAATCTATGCGGCTCGTATCTTGCAAACTTGATTTCAGTGCATAATAGGCCGCAAAATCTGTTGGCTCCTGCGCTACTGCCGACAAAATCTCTCTTGCTTTTTGGGGTTGATTCCTGAAACGATACAATAGTGCAGTCAGATAATCGATAGTCCAACTTTTACTGTTCTCTTTTGCCCATTGGAATACCTGATTACTTTCTTCTCGAAATGGGAAGACAAAAGCGGGCTTACTTTGCGTTGCCCGATTTAACCATTCCTGACTGATCGACTTATTCGATCGCGTCAGCCAAGCTAGCCAAATTAAAGCTTCCGTATTCTTCTGTCCCGAGCGGAGTAGATCGGTGGCAGATTCAGATTCTCCAAGATCAGCATACCATATCGCCAGTTCCATCAGCTTTTCAGCGGCAAACTCTTGCCTGGATGAAAATGTCTTCTTTTCCTCAAATTGGAGAAAAGCATTAAACGGATCATATTGGAGAATTGTCTGATGGGAAAGACGATCTGTTACAGCTCCTTTTTTGTGCTGAACCAACACGTCCATCTGCAAGGCATCTATATTTAGCGGATTGGCAACCACAGCTTTTGCGATATAATCTCCTGCACGTTCATATTGTTTAATCCGATAGTAATATTTGGCCATTTGCACAAAGGAAGCACTTCGCCAAGTTGGATTTAATGAAGCGACTTCAAAACCATCTAAAGCATCGTTATCTTTTTTTAGCTTAATTGCTGCCAAACCATAGTAATAATTTGCCTGTGCATCATAAGTATCCATAGACAATGCTTGCCGGGCATAGGCATAACATTGCTCATATTCCATTTTAAACCAGGCCAGTTTGGCCATTTCAAGGTAGGTCTGCGAAGTAGCGCCATGCTGGATCAGTTCCTTTAATTTTACTTCCGCAAGCGTATATTGCCTAAAACGAATGAGATCACGTATCTCCAATAATTTGGTCTGCCCCGTATCTAAGCTTACTTCCGCTGAAATTACAGTGGGTCTATTCAGTTTTGACCAAGATGTATCCGTTCTGAGATTAAAATAATCCTGTCCCAATTTCAGATAGCGAGGTCTTGAGTCGGTTGCTACAACCAAGGATAATCTGGTAGGTTCGCCCAATTGGGCTTCAATAAAACTTCGATTTAATACAGTACCTATGCTATCAAGCACATATATACTATCTTTTAAAGGTCGCTTTGGATCAAGATCCAATAATAGCGTATTGTTCTCACGTTTTATCTGAATTGCTGCTGACAGTTGTATCTCCTTCGGTTTTCCTATCCCTGAAAATGGCATCCAGTATTCCGTCCAACTGTCACTTTGATAAGGCGCAAAACCAAGCTGTTTAAAGGGGGTCTGGCTGCTGGAAGGAACATTTTGATTGAACAGACGTCCACTTTGGATTTCCACATATTGCCCACTCTGATCAGTCAGTAAATTTTCCCAGATCTTGCCATCTCCAGCCTGCGACCAAAGAAATATCTTTTTCCCTAATTTATCTTCACGGAGGGCATAACGGGCCATTCCATAATTATGATCTGTATAGTAAACCCCGAAAGCATTGCTATGCGCGCCCAATACATGATATGATTTAGAACTACCAAAAGCATTCTCGCTATAGTTAGAAAGATCCCGTCCCTGGCTATCGATAGGCCAGGCATGCGCATCGCCATCATGACCGATATATTGATTTCCGGGATACAAAAACTTCAGATCTTGTCCCGCAGCAACACCCAGATTCATCCAGGTATAATAAGGTTGTTCAACCGCATTGGCATTATACCAAAAGGAGCGTGTAGAAAAATAACCTTTGTCTTTTTCTAATCGGATCTCCAAGGTCCAGTTACTACGGCTCAGCATATCATAAGCGTGGATAAAGCAACTTACGCTTCCATCCGCATTTTCCTGCGTAAGGTAATCCACCGGTGTAGAAGTATTGGGCGTGTGTCCAATAATACCATAATTAGCTTCGATACCACCACTCGTCCATGGTCCCCGCATGGCAATATCCCTAAATTTCACAACGCCATTGTTGTAAATATAGTCCCGCTTATTGACCTTATCATAGGCCGACCAAATTTTCCCACCGATCTCTGGCATCACCTGTACCCGAATATAATCGTTTTCCAGGATAACGGTTTTCCAGTCCTTTTCAATAGCCGTATTTGTAAAACCGTCAAAGCGGAAATAAGGATACAACTTTTGAGCTGAAGCTATGGGATCCGGATCCGTAAAGGGATAGGTTACATAACGTTTCTTAACCTCAGAAACCTTTGCCGGATGCTGTGCAAAAACTCCTAGCACACAGCTGCCCATTGCCCATAACATAATCCACTTTTTCATTGGCGTTTTAATTTAAAAATTTCACAATTTTAATGGCATTCCCCAAATCGTTGATTTGTCCGATGTGATTAAATCCGTCATGTAAGCCATTACTTCACCGAATTTCAAAATAAATTAATCTATCATAGGTTATTTGCATCTTTACATCAACAAAAAGCCTATGATAAATTGCACCTTGTAGTGCTATCGTACTGCTATTCAATAATCAACAAAAGTCCTTTATTCTTTTCTACCGGAATCGCATCGCCCAATTTATACTGCGCTCCCTTTTGAAAATTAGGGATTAATGGTGCGGATAATTTTGCCTTTCCAGAATCAATCCCCAATTTTTCCCAGTCAATGGCCAATTTTACATCCACATCACCATCCGCCCAGCTAGCGATAGCTACCATCGCCTTGCCCGCACGGCTATAAACAGTTGTAAGAACCTTATCATGATCGGTTTTAACAGGAATATTTGGCGACCAATAACCTATCATTTTACTCCCTTTGATACCAAATTGATCCCACGCTCTCCATAGATCAGCAGGTGTCAATTTTTGGTAAGGCATCCTATTAGTCATGCCATAGAGCATACCCCGCCAAGGATTTCCACCATCCTGTAGCATTTCACCCATTAAACCAAACGGAATGCCGCTCACCTCGGTAAGGAAAAAATCAGGTTGGTTATTCTCGTAGTCAAAGTATTCACCAAACCATAATCTATTGATGTACGGAAAATGCTCCAGATACAGATTCGCGCTATTATTGAATCCATCACTTTTATTATATTGATTTGCCGAATGCAAATCGATCAGACCAGGTTTGCCATTTTTTGTCAGTACACGTTTTATTCTTTTCATGGTTACCCGATCAAAGGCAACATCATCCAAATAAATCCCATCGATACCGATATGATCTACCAGCCAATTCATGCCTTCGACGTAATAATTGTGCCATCTATTCATTCCGCTATTGATAATAGCCGCGTCTTTAAATTGGGGAACATACCATGCAGCGATATAATTTTTACCCACATGCTCCTGCAACCAGGAATATCCGCCTCCTTTTCCAGGTGAAAACACCTCAGTGCCCAGGCTACGCAATGGATAGAGCTCATAAACCCGATTTGAAACCTCACGAACGGTATTGTAGATCTTGACCTTTAACCCCTTATCATGTGCCTGATCGATATATTGCTTCATTTCTTTTGTCGCAATAAACGGATAATTGATATATGGATTTATTTCATTTCCATGATGGATATTGATGACATTAGATCCACTTGCAACAACAGAATCAACGGGTTTATAGGCATGGTAATACCGTTCATTCCATTGCGCTTCCGTATTGATCGGGTGAAAAGGGGTAATTAGCAGGTTAAAATTGTAATAAAGCACATCGCCTTTTTTGAGTTCACGGGCTCCGCTGTAACTATTGACCAAAACCGATTTTCCTTTCAGGCCAATATCAATTCCCCCTTTATTTTCATTACCCCAGGACTGTGGCAGCACAAGCGGCTTTTGAAGATAAAAATTCGTATTGAGTGGCCGAGAATAATGCTCGTCACGGAGTGAAAACTGGAGTCCGGCATCTACAGCACCTATCCAACCACCATCCTGATTTTTATGGGCTACATCCCATTTCCAGGTAAGCTGTTCGGGCCTCTTTCCTCCCTTTTGCCCGAGTCCCATAAAATAATCCGTCTTATCGGGCATCATCGGGATATGCATCGTGGCATCTTTTAATGACAGGTCCTTTAGCGCCGTCAGCTTGACCACATAATGCATATAACCATCAAATTCCAATTTACCCTCTACTTCCATTGTCAGATCGGAAGACTCATTTTTGGCCGTCCAACTATATTCACCGTCACTTTTGGTTTCAAATCGGATCCCGCTTGGTTTAAGTTGAATTTCCTTTCCGTCTGAAGCACTATAAAAATGAAAATGAAGCGGTTCGAATAAGAGGTTATTCGCCTTGGACGATATTTCAGTCAATTCGGGCGTAAAAAACGTGCTGATCTGTTTTGGAAAACCACTCGCATGGAGTTTCACCTCGCGGCCTAAAATATGTAAGGTAGAGTCCGCTTTTAATTCAATAGCTGTATAAGGCGCAACCACTGTATTTTTTTGAGCCAATGTCGAATTGAGCCATGGTAGTCGCGTCATTTTCCATGGTTGATCAACACCGGATATATCACCTGAAGCATCTGAAACCCTTATTTCCACATTGACCTGTTTCGCTACTGCATTTTTTGGCTTTACGGTAACCACGCCATGGTAAGTTCCGCTTGCAGTGACCTCCGGAATCTGTATACCACACCACAGAGCCTGAACCTTATCTTTTGGTATATCAACCTGGAGTGCCATTGCTTTTCCGGTATAATCCGTACCTTGGGTATTGATACAATTCAGGCTATTCGCGGGAATAATAGCCCCATCACTTGCTTTAAAATCCGAGAAAGAAATTTGAATTTCATGGAGGTCCTGCTTTGGAGACCATACCCCGAGTTGAAATGCATAAAATTCACCTTTCTGCCCTGTGCCCTGCAACTTATTCATGGCTTTACCTTTCATAAGCCAGCGTTGCGGAAGATTGCTTTCCATTTTAATCGGAAACTCTCGCAATTCAGGAAAAAGATAATAAGCGGCATTCGCATTTCTGTTCACAAAGCCTCGCACTTCTTCGGCACTCGCGATCAGTTCCATCGGATCATTACTATTGTATTTATCTACGGCATCAAAGCGTGCAACAGTAACTCCTTTTGAGTTTCCTGCCGCATGCTGTGCAACTTTCGCTGGTGCTGAAACGGCATTTTTAAGATAAATTGCATCCGGATAATTGCGGCTGCGGCCACCCATCTGATACGGTAAATAATAGACATAGTAAACGCCCTTTCCGGAAATCGGCTTAAACCGTAGTCCACCAGATTCCGTATTCATCCAAAGATAAGAGCTGGGTGCGATTTGCTTATTGCTGGCACTGTCGACGATAATAACTTGCTGATTTGCCTCAACCCAGCGATTTCGCCACGGAATAGTAACCTGCACCTCCTTTTGATCCGTGTTTACCTGCAGCACTGCTCGATGATTACCCAGCTGGTCCGCATCCCACTTTTGTGTTTCCGGAGGATAGGTCAATTGCGCCCGGGCCGAGTTTGCGCATAAGGATACGGCAAGGATAATTGCTAGCTTATAAGAGGCTGTTCTTTTTTTCATGCGAATAGTATTTATTCAAAATATTTTTGTCTTTACCAAGCTTTTCCATAAGCCTGATACGATTTACAAGCTGCACTGCTTCCCCAATATGAGTCCGTAGTGCAGCTACTTTTATTGGTCAATAAGAGGACTAAAATTAAGTTTTATTCCTAACATCTTAACTTAGTTTTGTCTGTATTTATGCCAGGTTTCCTCAGGCACATAAATAGCGCGATACGGAATAAAATAAGCGTTTAATTCCCAAAGAACTTTCCCCCTTTTATCCGTCACCAGTACACTACCTGTTTTCGAGCTAGTCTGCAGTAAATTACCATTATCCAGTTCATAGGCACTGCCCATTCTTGCTGTAAACTGCTTTTTAGGAATTGGAGCCGCATAAGCTACTGTTGCCGTTTTATTCTTTTGATCAAGCCTAAAAGCGATCGCCCGTGATTGCTTATTGGCTGTTGTACTGTCACGCGGAGAAAAATCACCATTGTCAAAAAGCAACAGCTCACCAGTTTTTGTGATATGCGGTGCATGCTGGAAATAAAATAGTTCCTGGTCCTTTAATTTATAATCGCCACCCTTTCCCAATTTCCAGAGAATATCACCAGTTTTGGCATCAATTTTCCAGACCTGATTTTCAATTGGCGAAGAAGTCAAATAATTGTTATCACGATCGAAGGAGATCGTATTTAAATGAAATCGGTCATGCTTCAGGCTGTCTAATTTTTTATCCTGCTGAATATCCCATTTTTCCCAGGGAGACCATTTCTTCAAGATATTACCTTTTATATCCATCGTCAAAATAGCATCACCCCAGAGGGTATCTTTTGGATGGTTGGGCCGATCGTCGATCCTAAAATCCCGCACGATACCGACAATATTATTGTTGTGATCCATCTGCACGTCATGGTGCATGATGATCCCTTTTTTATCCAAATCGATACGTGCTATTTCTTTACCCGTAAGATCAATTTCAACAAGTACCGTCCCACCGACAAATCCGATACGGCCGCTTCTTAAATAATAACTTGCATTGGTCGATTTCTTGCTTGGCTGATTGGGTTTGTTGAATTCATCTTTACTCGCTGGAGCCAATAAGGCAAGGATAGTACCCCTTGGTGTCAAAGAAGCAAGACGCACGCCCAGCTTTTCGTCCTGCCAATACCAACGAATCGTCCCCTTACCGTCCACCATGGCCATGTAGCCCGGAAATCCGCGATAACATAATAATACCATACCATTACCTAGGGCCTTTTCATCATGAGGATGGTCGGCCTTGATCCAGTCGTGCACCATCCATGGCGATTGCGCTCTTGTTTTAAAAGATTGTTCGCTCGATTTTATGGGAATAATCCGGTCTATGATAACCCTAAATTTATAACTTGTATTTGGTTCAAGCGTCATTAACGGAATTTTATGCTGAACAGCAGCATTTGAAACAGTTGTTTTATAAGACTGTTTATCCCCCTCTTTCCAATACTCCACATACACGGCTTCTGCCTTATTTAGTTTCACCTGAATAGCAGCGTTGAGCGGCAAATTATTGGGTGAGCTCACCTCAATATTTTCAATGTCAACCTGATGTGCATAATAATAGTAAGCAGCAAATACCGCTATAGCTACCACAATCAGTGCAATAATTGCTTTAATTGGTTTCATCTGTAAATAATTTCAATTCCACTGGTCTATCAAACAAAGCGCATTACCGAATATAATGCGCTTTAGTTTGGGTTATTTAGGCAATCGCGATGGATTGGCCGTCGTCATTTCTTGATGCAAACGTGCTTCTTCCAATGGATAAGGGAAATAGCGCATGGCTTCAGTGACATTTTCTTTCAGTCCGCGGCCTTTCAAATAAGCGTTGCTTACTTTTTCATAGCGGCCCAGGCGGATCAGATCCTGACGTCTTTTGTATTCAAAGACAAGCTCAAAACCACGTTCGTCAACAAGCGCATCGATCATAGCCTCCTTACTTGCAGGACTAGGAAAATCAGGATGCTTACCATATTCAGGTGCTCCAGCTCTCTTCCGGACTTCATTGATATAAGGCAATGCTGCAGCGGGTCCGTTCAGTGCATTTTCAATCTCAGCCTTGCACAAAATAACATCCGCCAAACGGAGAACCTGAATCGTGCGCCCATCCAGATAGGAGTTATTAACCATATCATAAGAATACTTTTTCGTCGCAACATTTTGCAGGAATTTTACGGTATCACTTGGCGGAGTAGTCTGTCCTTTAGCAGGCAACATGTAAAAAAATCCATACTTTGTATTTTTGTCCCGTGCAGCCTTTCCGGTGTAATTATAATAGAAAAACTTTTTACGCGGATCGAGATCACTATATTTTCGCCAAAAATCAAGGGAAACACCATAGTACTGCCATCTATCCGGTACTTCAGGGTTGTCGGTCGGACCAAAGTGATTGGTAATCTCGCCTCCATTTAATGTAGGCTCATGCAAGATGCCAAATATCAGCCCCATATCCATTTTATTATTGTCGGACCACTCCTTCTTAAAATCCGGATTCAGCGTGTATACACCTTTATCACGTAACGCTAAAACCTGATCGATATACGTTTTTGCTTTTTCATAATTGTGCGAACGCATATACATCTTTCCCATTAAGGTCAACGCGGCGCCTTTTGTAGCACGGCCAATGCCCAGTTCGTCCGACCATTTCTCCGGCAAGTTATCGATTGCATACTGACAATCTTCAGCAATCTGTGCATCAATTTTCTCTACAGCAACCAAGGGTTCATTGTAGCTTTCCGTCGGATTCTTGACTGTCGTTATCAGTGGTACCGGTCCCCAGGCATCTGTAAGATCCATATAAGATAATGACCGCAAGAACCTGGCCTGTGCGATAATTTTCTTCTTGCGATCGTCGGGAATAGTTACACTCTCAATACGATCAATCAACATATTGGCATTGCTAATCACCTGGTACATATTCTGATAATTAAATTTAAAATACCTGTTATTATCATCATATGTAAAGTTACTCATCCGTGTAGGATCACCTGCCGCTGTAGAAAAGCCTATATCCGTTGCGTAATCGGTGATCATCACCAAATAACCCGCATAGTATAAATAAGCATCCCCCGGATAAGGCGATAAACTCGTATAGACACCCGTCAAGGCAGCATTGATATCGCTCTCGGTTGAGTAGGCATTTTTTGTCGTCAGATCACTGTATAATTTAGGGTCAAGCTTGGTACAGCTATTCAAGCTGAGGCCCAATACAGCGGCCAAACCCGCCATACCCAAGATATATTTTATATTATTTTTAAACGTCTTCATGTCATTTCTGATTTAGATATTAGCTATTAAAATGTTGCACTTACACCAAAAGTAAACGAGCGCATCGAAGGATATGAATTAAAATCCAGACCTACCCCTGCATTGGCACTCTGATTATTTCCAGCTCTATTTTTAACCAGCGCATCATTTTCATATCCCTTGGTATCCACCTCAGGATCCCATCCAGAATAATTGCTAATCGTAAATAAGTTTTCCGCCATACCATATACCCGTATCGATTGAACCGCTTTTGTTTTCAATGGAATGGTATAACCGAGTGTCAGATTACGCAACCGCAAAAAAGAAGCATTCTCAATAAAATGGTCATTGATATAGCCACCATAGTTCATGTAGTAGAATCCGTTTCTTGGAATATCCGTATTGGTGTTTGTCGGTGTCCATCGATTTAAAGCTTCTGTGGTACGTTTCCACTCCAGATTCATGCGTGTCATATTAAGGAGATCGTTTCCGACATTTCCATAAATGAAGGCCGTCAGATCAAAGTTTTTATAAGCGAATGTATTGGTCATACCAAAATTGAACTTCGGATAACCACGACCGATGATCGTCCGGTCCGCTGAATTGATTGTACCATCGCCGTTCACATCCGCGAACTTTGGATCGCCGGGTTTCGAATTTGGCTGTGGCGCATAGTTTTCTCCTTGTTGAATAACCCCCAGGTATCTATAGCCAAATAAAGAGCCCAACGATTCCCCAACACGAATAACCGAATAAGCTTCTTCAGAAACATTACCCATTGGTTTTGACGAAGTCAACAATTGTTCAGGCTCTCCACCCAAGCTTGACACCTTATTGCGGTTCATCGTTAAATTCAATTTTGTCTCCCAGGTAAACGCTCCGGTCATATTCTTACTGGTTACCGAAAACTCCAACCCTTTGTTATTCATCGTACCTAGATTGCGCTGTCCGGAGGTATATCCTGTGTAATAAGGCAATATACTCTTAATCAAAAGATCATTGGTTTTCTTATAATAGGCATCTACGGTAAAGGCTAATCGATTCTTAAAAAATGAAAAATCAAGTCCGACGTTATATTGCGTCGTGGATTCCCATTTTAATTTATCGTTTTCAGGATAAGTGGGGTTTTGTTTAACGCCACCCGAATTGGTCACACCATCAAACGTATAGTGCCCATTATCCATCAATCCATAAGAAGCATAATCCGCAACGCGATCATTACCCGTCTGTCCATAACCCAACCTAAATTTTAGATCCGAAAATAACTGCTGCTCTTTCATGAAATCCTCATTGTTGACCTTCCATGCAAAAGCTGCTGAAGGAAAGGTTCCCCAACGATGGTTGGGACTAAAGCGCGATGATCCATCACGACGTAAGGTTGCAGTCAACAGGTACTTATCAGCATAGGCGTAATTTACCCGCCCGAAAAAAGAGATGACCAAGTTCTCTGCTTTAGCAGAATTTACTCCCGTAATACTAGAGGCCATTCCTAAATTATTGTATTCCAGCAGATCCGTTGAAAAACCTTTCACATTGATCCCCTTATTGTTGCGCACGTATTTCTCATACGAATAGCCCCCCATCACACTCAAATTGTGCTTCTCATTAAACACCTTTGCATAGGTAGCATAAAAATCAATCAGGTTATGGGTTTCATTATAATCGGCCTGACTTGCCACACCATCATCTATCCCACCCTGATAAGAGTCTCTAGTCAGATAACTGCCCAATTGATCATGTGTTATTTCCGTTCCTGCATCCATGCGTAAGGTCAGTTCCTTGATCGGATTTACCTCAAGAAAAATATTTCCATTCAACTTGTCCCTTTGCACATCATTGATCCGTGACATCAGGTTGGCCAAGGGATTGTCCCCCTGCCCTCCTGGAGGTCTTCCAAAACTACCGTCTGCATTGTAAACAGGTACCGTCGGATCATAGGTCAATATGCTATACAAAACATTTGAATTGAGGATATTTCCGTCATACACCTGCATATTCGATTTTTCCCGTTGCGCGGATAGGCTCGCCCCAGTGCGGATATAATCGTTTACCTTTTGATCCACGTTGATACGTCCCGAAATTCGATTAAAGTCTGTCGTCTTCAAAACACCCTTTTGATCAAAATAACCTATGCTCGTCAACACTTTGGTTTTCTCACCACCTCCGGAAAACTGTAAATTATGGTTTTGCAAAATGCCGTTCCGCATGGTCTCCTTTACCCAATCCGTATTGACATCAGACTCGAGCTGTGATTTGGTGTAGACTGCATATTCCTGATTTTCTTGCCCCTGAATCTCCTTATAAAGTGCATTGGCAAGATTCATATATTGCTTACCGTCGAGAAAGGTGAACGGTATAATCGGTTTCTGTGTTCCCACATAGCCACTATAGGTAATGTTGTTTTTATCCGTAAGACCACGTTTTGTGGTAATGATAATAACACCATTGGCACCTCTGGAACCGTAGATAGCCGTTGCCGAAGCATCCTTTAAGATATCCATGGAAGCAATATCATCAGGATTGATGTTGATTCCATTATTTGTTGGAAATCCATCGATCACATAGAGTGGATCATTACTTCCACTAATCGAATTGGTTCCGCGAATCCGAATAGACGTGCTACCACCCGGCGCCTTTGAATTCTGGGTTACAACGACACCGGAAGCTTTACCTTGTAGAGCCTGACCTACATTGCTCACTGCTCCTCCTTTCGTTAGTTCGTTGCTGGAAAGCGATGCAATGGCACCTGTCAGATCGCTTTTCTTTTGTTTACCGTATCCGATCACGACAACATCTTCTAGCTGATTCACCTGATCCTCCAAAATAATGGAAAGAGTGGTGGCTCCATCAGCGGAAACCTGCACATTTCGTTCCACATAGCTTTGATACCCGATGTATGAAAAAGTCAGTTCATACCCCTTTCCATTCGGTACATCAGCAAAACGAAAACTCCCATCACTCGCACTCGAAGCTGCTGTTGAAAAACTGCTGCCGGGATTTTTCAAAATTATACTTACCCCTGCCAGCCGTTGCCCCGACGAGTTTTTGATTACACCATTTATTGTTCCCGCTAGACATCGAAAAGATAACAGTGTCAAGACAAGAAAAACAAAAAATGGTTTCTTGGTTAAGTTGAAATTTACCATGATTCTATTTTTTAGGTTTGAGTATATATGTATTATGTTGTTTTTCAAGAATAAACGGATTCACCTCAACAATCAACTGCAGAATAGACGCCGCAAGATCCATTTTGTCTTTCAGGTCCATTGTTGGATTCTTGCTAAACCGCCCCTTTATCCGATAGTTTTTAACGATTAATGAATCATAGGATATAGGTACATCAAGTTCATGATTGATATATCGAATAATATCGGATACAGCGGTTTCTTCCAATTGGAGCCAATTGGCGCTCTGGTGAATTGTTGCCGGATTGCGGTACGGTTTTTCCGTTGCGGAAAGCATAAGCTGGGCTGGTAGACTTTCCCTGGCGCTCATTTTTGGCGTACCTTTAAAATTTGAAACAAGCATCTTGTTCGCCCCGCCAAAATAAATCTGTTGGCCAGGTTTCAAAATGCTTGTCTCTACTACGGACGGTTCTATAGATTCAACGCGAACTTTCCCCTCAAATAATCGGATCAGAACATGTTCAACTGCCGCATTATAATCCACGATGAATTCTGTTCCCAGCGCTGTGGTCATCAACGTGCCGCTTTCGACGATGAAAGGTTTTGAAGGATCCTTTGCTACTTTAAAATTGACTCTTCCACTGAATAGTTTAACCCGCCGAAAATCAAGATCCGGTTTTATACCTAGCTGAATCAGTGCACCGGGTTCCAAGGTTAAAATCGAATTGTCTGCTGCAATAATTTCTTTAGGCTGAGCAGAAGGGTTGTAGTAAATTTCATGAATGAAGCTTGCTGTTTGTATAGGTTTATCGGTTGATGTGCTCAAAAGATTGAATAAAACGAACAGGAAACCAAACAGGACGAATACAGTAATAATTCTCAACAGGCTATCGCCACCACGTTTTGACTTATTTTCCTGATTGATATAGGATACCCAATCATCTTCCGAAATGAGATCGTCCAATAATGTCGGATCGTCATTCAGCCAGGTGAACACAAGTTTCGCTTCCTCAGCAGAACATTCATTCGCCAGGAATTTATTTAATAAGGATTTGCGATTCATAACAGTTTCTATCCTTTTAGCGGGATAGGTATATAACTGTTATACGAATAGTGATGGGCTTGTCCCCTAAGACAACTTAAAAAATTTTTTAATAAATTTCAGGCCAATGCTAACGTGATTTTCTACAGTCTTCGGGGAGATAGACAATTTGACGGCAATTTCTTTATAACTCAATTCTTCAATTTTATGAAGATAAAACACCTGTTGCCGCATAAAAGGCATTTGTGTAATCAGCTCTTTTACGTATTCTAACTCTCCTTTATAGGCAATTTGTCGTTCAAGATCTTCATATTGGGTCAGTACAAATGGTTTCTCAAACGCTACATATTTTCTATTCAATGCACGCCGGCGCAATTCATCAATCAATTTTGTGCGCGCAATCTGGAAGAGCTGGGTACTGAATTGGATTTGCTGATTCGCATTATTTTTGCGTTCCCAAACAATTAAAAAAGTCTGTTGGACGACATCTTCAGCAAGATTCGAACATTGGGTCTTCTGATACAGAAAATAGTATAATTTCCTGTACCAATAACGATAAGCTAAAAAAAACTCTTTTTCGTTAGTAGGTGCCCGCTGTAGGATTTTATTAATCATAATCTACATTTAGATAGTCTTGTTTCAATGCTGTTATCCTCTTTACAAAGAATATCGAAATTGGTATCTGACAGAATTTCAATTTGATCCGTCAAAATGACCCATGCTTTTTGGCTAGTTATCCACCTCTAAAGTGATTATTTTTTATCAAAAAAACAAGATAATATTTTCAATAGAGCAATTGCTTCAATCCCCATTTTAAGCACCTTTTTTCCTAAAAGCTTTTTAGTTTCACAAGAACCAACTGTCATGAAAGTAAACTGCTGGTTCTTTCTGGTCAAAAGAAACGAATTGTAAGAAACGATCTGTTTCAAAAAAAGAAGGTATTTAGCTGATAAGAATAAGTTCCTATCAGCTAAATACCTTTCAAAATAAAACGAACTTCGTGAAGTTGCTTGTTTTACTGATGCTTATATAGCAAATTAATAACCCGTATTTTGCTTCAAATTTGGATTGACGGCAATCTGTTGGCTCGGGATTGGATAAACCAATGTTTTGGGATCGGCATCCGCAGCCTTTTCTTGCCAGGCCAATAAAAATTTACCAAAACGAATCAAATCCTGTCTTCTCCAGCCTTCCCAATATAACTCGCGAGCACGCTCATCCAATAAATTATCGAGCGTCAATGCCGTCAAGTTATTAACACCACGGTTCGTCCGAATAGTATTGACCAAACCGAGTGCCTCTGTTGCTGTCCCTGTTCCACCTCTCAGAATAGCCTCTGCTTGCATCAGCAATACGTCGGCATAACGAAATACAACCCAGTCGTTGTTTCGTTGACCAGTGACGGCATAATCAAAAGCATACTTCATTGGACGGATACCAGCTGTTTCCAGGGTTGCACCCGAGGTACGGATGGTCACTTCACGCGTAAAGACCAAAGGCGCATTCGCTGGGTTCCGCGCCATTAAAGGTTTGTTTGTACTCCAATTGTATTGCTGTCCAGCAAAAAAACCAACATTTTGACGTTTGAATTCTTTTGTTCTGTTAGAAGTCGTATCAGCTGGATAATTATAATAAATTCCCCTTCTTTCATCGGTATCCGAAAATTTATCGTAATAATCTGATAAGGTACACCAGCCATTCCAACCCCCTGGATTCATATTATAGTGAGCAACGGTATTCCAGGTACGGTCCACATTTCCACCTCTATCTCCATTTTTATTGTATAAAGTGAAAATATTTTCGGTAGACTTCTCGTCGTTATCCGGCGCAAAATTATCAAAGTATTTGCCCTTCGCAGAAATAGTATAGGATCCCGAAGCGGTAATTTCTTTGGCTAAGGTCACTACCTTATTCATATCCTCGGCAGCAAAAGAAGGAGCTTGTCTATTTAGAAATGTTCCCTTATTCAAATAAATCTTCATCAATAATGCTTTCGCCGCATTTTTATTGGCTACATATGCCGCTCTCGGCCCGTTTGCAGGCAAACTCGCTATAATTTCGTTGAGATCCTTCACCATATAGTCAATAGCCGCCTGTGGCTGTAACACCTCTGGTGCGATTCTAAAATCTTCAAAAGAGGCTCCTTCCCGGACGGGTACTACGCCATAGAGATCCAACATATCAAACATGACCAACGCACGAATAAACTTCGCTTCAGCGCCTTGTTGCGCACTCGGATTGTACCGCAACACATTGCCTGCATTATAGATGGCTGTACCCAAACTGACAAAAGTATTGTTCATGTAGCCATTATCTGCATTCCAGGTATGTAAATGGATCGCACGATGCATACCATTATCATCCCAGTCGCCACCCCGTGTAGGGGCCATGGCTGCGTCCGTTGATATTTCCTGCATCACCCAGCGCTGTTCCTGCTGATAAGGGGTATTCAATGAATTATAAGCTGTGATCAACAAGCTTCCAGGATCCACATTGGATGTCCCCTCCTCTAATTCTCCTTTAAATTCCTCCTTTAGTTTAGTACAAGAAAATGTACTTGTTACAATGGAGCCAATTATTCCGATATATAATAAAGTTCTTAATTTCATCTTTTTCATCCGTCTAAATTTGATTATTTATTCATCCATTTTGACTGTAAGGCATTCATACTGCCTTTGGTGTTTCATTCGTAATGGGGCGATCAGATTTATTCATTTTTATTCATTCACTAATACGTTTAAATCCATCTTGACGCTCTCCTCTTTTTATTATCTAATGATCTACAGTATACGCTTAAAGTGAGAAGTTAACCCCCAATAGGATATTTCTTGCCGGTGGATAGGGTAAATATTCGATACCCAACGAAGGAATACCATTTGTTGCACCATCTGTATTCACCTCAGGATCAAATCCTGTATACTTCGTGATGATGAAAAGATTCTGTCCAGTAAGGGATACATTTAAATTCTTAAGTGTTCTACCTACATTTCCAACACGATAGCTTAAAGTAAGATTGGCCATTTTTAGATAATCACCTTTTTCAAGGAATCGCGTCGAAGGCGCTGCTGAATTGGAAGTAGACTCTTTTACAGCCGTATTAAAGAATGCTGAACCGATATTACGTGATGACAGATTACTCAATCCCAAAGTCGTCGCTGCCGTATTATTGAATAGATAATGTCCAAAAGCACCATTCATATTGGCAGCCAAAGAAAACTGTTTGTAATTTACGTTGGTAGAAATACCCAATAAAGTCGTCGGATTTGGACTGTGCATATAGAATTTATTAATTGCAGGGTCGTTGGCCGTACTGATACTACCATCCTGTCCGCGATACATGCTCATGCCTGTCTGCGGATCAATACCTTGGTAATCGGCTAAGTACCATACATTCAATGGTTGTCCATTGGTCATACGTTGTCCCAATACACCTGAAAAACCTTGTCCACGCAATGCCCCTGTTTCGTAATAGCCCACTAGACCACTTACACTGTTTTTCAGGAAAGTTGCATTACCTGTCAAATCCCAAGTCCAATTGTCATTTTTAATAATTGTACCGGTCAACGCGACCTCTACCCCTTTATTGACAATCTCGCCATCCAAATTCACCCAGATACGCCCTGCTGGAGCTGGCTGTGCAAGAGTTTGCTCAAATAGTGCATCTGTGGTCTTCTTATTAAAATAATCAATGGATCCATACAGACGGTTACCCCAAATTCCAAAATCAATACCTGCATTGATCGTGGTCGAAGTCTCCCATTTCAAATCAGGATTACCATAGTTTGCCTGGCTTACACTTTGGTTACCAAAAACCAATCTATTTAACGATGCCCCAGATGGGAATTCTTGGTTACCTGTTTTTCCCCAGCCTACCCTTACTTTCAACTGATCAAAAATACCGGTAGATTTCAAAAACTCTTCCTGATTCACATTCCAGGCTACGGCCAATGAAGGGAACATGGCGTATTTGTTGTTTGAACCAAATTTCGTTGAGCCATCCCTTCTTACTGTTGCAGTCAATAAGTAGCGATCCAAGTAATTGAATCCGCCACGCAAGAAAAGTGATTGCAATTGGTTGGTTGGACTTCTATACGACGATATTTCACGCGTGGAAACAGGTGTATATTGTAGATAGTCAAAATAATCTAGTCCCATATAACGAAATCCACCGCCAAAGGAAATGTTGTTGTTGTAGTTATAATCCAAATACTCGTAACCTGCTACCGCATTGACACTCCAATCTGAATTGATTTGTTTATTGTAAGAGAGCATATGCGTCATTTGCAAGTTGGTTTCTCCGTTATTGGAAATAAAGGCCTGCTCATTGTTCACAGCTGAAGGATCAATAAGTCCTGCGCGGTACATACCTTCACGGTTTCCAGTTTGTCGCATTGCACTATAGATAAAGCGATATTCCAAATCGTCTGTAATTTTATAGTATGGCGCCAAGTTGATTACCATGGTATTTGTTGTCGCCAAATCTTTAAAGGCGTCAATACTTGTCAATGGGTTTCGCGTAGTTGAACTGACAAAGGTTAAATTGCCTTGATCGTCCCGTAATGGTCGTGTCGGATTCCATTGTAAGGCTTGGGAAATCACATTTCCTTCCGAACCTACCATCGCATTGATCGGTGCGTATTTATTATCCATTTGCGTCAAAAAGACTGCAAAATCCAATCCCAATCGTTTGTTTTCCAGAAAACGGAAATTCCCGTTAAAATTGGCTGTGTATTTCTTCAGCTGTGATCCACGAATAATACCGTTTTGGTTTAAATATCCACCTGAAAGGCGATACTTACCATACTCGGTTCCGCCAGCTACATCAGCATAGTAATTTTGCGTGATCGCTTTTCTTGTGATCGCTTTAAAGGCATCCTCATTGCCACCAAAATCAGCATTTGCGACTTCAGATGGTGTATAATATTTCAACGCTTCTCTAAATCGAGCAGCATCTAACACATCAGGATATTCCCGCATGGTAGAAACTCCTGCTGAGGCTCCTACAGAAACCTCGGGCTGCCCTACTTTACCTCTTTTCGTCGAAATAATGACAACGCCATTTGCCCCACGTGAACCATAAATTGCCGTAGCCGATGCATCTTTAAGGATGTCCATACTAGCAATATCACCCGGATTCAAGTAAGTCAAAGGATTTCCTCTGTCGGAAGAAAAGCCTCCTCTTCCTTCGGGCAGAGGCGAATTACCCGACATAGGCACACCATCCAGCACAAATAACGGGTTGTTACTGGCCCGGATCGATGAGTTTCCACGGATACGTACTGTGGTTGATCCGCCAGGTTGCCCCGTATTATTAATCACCATAACCCCTGGTGTCTTTCCTTGTATTAATTGATCGGGACTCGTCATGATCCCCTTATTGAAGTTTTTCGCTCCAATAGTGACCATCGACCCCGTTAGATCTTTTTTACGGGCGGTACCATAACCGATCACAACGACCTCATCTAGGCCCTGACCGGCACTAGGTTCCAGCGCTACGGTGATATCGTTTCCCACAATGGGTACTTCTTTTAAAGTGTATCCAATAAAGGATACTTCCAGCGTTTTCGCTTCACTGGGAACAGTAAATGTAAAGGAACCTTCCGTGTCTGTTGTTGTAGCCGCGGTTCCCCCTTTTACCTTAATTGTAGCTCCTGCCAATGGACCTTGAGTCTCATCTACAACCTTTCCCTTCAAGACTTTCGTCTGGGCAACTACAATAAAAGATACAAGCAAAAATGTAAGCGTCATTACGCATTGTGCAAGTAGTTTATTTTTCATACGCTTTTTGATTGGTGGTTTAATTGATTTTTATATCGTGCATCTAGGATACACAAATGATACTAAGTGATTTTTAATGGTATTTTTTAGGCTCCAAAGCCCTTTTGAAATGCGTATAGCCTTTTCCAATAATGGCAAAGACGTAGCGTTCGGTATCAAGGCCTTTAAAGCCAAAATTCAAAACCAAAGCATCGTGAACATAATGTCTCACATGTAAAAACAAAAACCTAACAAACTGAAAAACAAGGACACAGGACTTACCTGTCATAATTCTAGGGCGAAACATACGTTTATATTTGGTTATTATTGTTTTATAAAAATGCGTAAATCCTTGTAGCTAGTCCAATCAGAGCGTCTCAATTTTATATCAAAGCGTATCAGTAAAACTCTTTTTTATCTTTTAATTGACTATTTTTAGTTCAACGTAATCAGTTTTGAAAAGAATAACCACCATACTCCTTTTATATATCTTGCTAGCATGTATTAACGTGCAGGCACAATCGATCTATTTTAAAAATTATCAAACCCACGACGGTCTCTCCAATAGCACGGTCAAATGTATTACACAGGATGTTCAGGGTTTTCTATGGTTAGGGACAAGGAATGGTCTCAATCGCTTTGATGGCAATCAATTTAAGATATTTAGACACAATGCTTCAGACTCTACAAGTATCGGAAGTTCGTCCATTTTAAGTATTCTCACAGACAGTAAAGGAGTGCTATGGGTGGGAACCACACGCGGTACCTATTGTTACGATCCTATTAAAGAAAATTTTACACCATTCAGGGGTGTACCAATCGGTGAAGTAAATGCCATACACGAATACGCCGGTTTTATCTGGCTGCTTTCGAACGGAAAACTTTATCGCTATAATTCTTATACAACAGAAATAATTCCATTTGATCAGAACAAAAATACCATTGTAGCGATTACCAGCAGCAAAAAAGGCGGGTTGTGGACAACGGACAATAACAGTACCATACAACGGTATCAGGTAAATACGAGCAAATTTGTCGAAGTTGACCTTAAAAAGATCGATCGGAAAGCATTGGCAAATACAAAAACCGTTTACGCCATCAATGATTCCCTATTGATGGTCGGGACAATCAATTCGGCTTATTTGTTTGATTTCAAAAATGGCCGGTTAAAAAATCTATTTGCAAGTCATTACCCCAATAAAGTCATCCAGGCAAACTGTATTATTCAACAAACGGAGTCAGTATACTGGATCGGAACAGAAACTGGAATATATACCTATGATATTCACACGGGTCAGAGCCAGCACATCAAAAAAGATCTGCTCAATCCATTTGCCATATCTGACAATGCTGTCCTGAATTTCTATCGGGACCGTGAAGATAATATCTGGTTTGGAACATTTTTCGGCGGCTTTAACCAATACAGCAACCAATTCGACAATTTCAAAAAGTATCTATCCGGATTCGGAAAATCGGCCCTATCAGGCAATATTGTACACGATATCAAAAAAGATCGCTATGGAAATTTCTGGATAGGAACAGAAGATGGCGGCCTGAACAAAATAGATGCTCAAACACAACAGATTCAGCATTTCCTTGCCAATGGAAAAAAGGGAAGTATAGCGCATAACAATGTTCATGGCCTGGCAACAATCGGCGACGATCTTTGGGTAGGCTCCACAACACATGGACTAGACATTCTCAACGTAAAAACCGGAAAACTGAAAAAACACTATGATCGTATCGGCAAAGGCCCCTTACAAAGCAGCTTTGCCGTATGCCTCTATAAATCTAAAGACAACAGCATGTTTGTCGGGACAGACCGCGCACTATACCGCTACAACAAAAATAGCGATAGCTTTGACCTCCTTCCAATTACCGCATGGATACAAGGCATTTATGAAGATGAATATGGTATACTTTGGATCAACACCTACGGTAGTGGGGTCTACCAATATAACCGCAGTTCGGGAGAAATTCAGCATCTGTTATCCGAACAAGGTAAACAAAATACACTTGTCAATAATTACGTCAACGGTCTATTTGAAGACAGCAAAAATAACTTGTGGTTTTGCACCGAAAGCGGCCTCTCAAAATACCGTCGTGATGGGCGCTTCACCAATTATCTGACCGAATCCGGCTTACCTTCCAATCAGGTATTCAAGGTCCTGGAAGACGACAACAGGAGCATCTGGATATCTACCGGTGGTGGACTGGTCAGACTGGACGAAGGTGTTCCGCGTAGGGTCATCTATACATCGAGAGACGGGCTTCCTGCAGATCAGTTTAATTATAATTCGGCTTACAAAGATAGCGACGGGACTTTATATTTCGGGACGATTAAAGGAATGGTTAGCTTCAACCCCACAAAATCCATTAAGAACAGCTTTATTCCACCTATATTCATCAGCGGCATTCAGATTAACAATGTGAGCGTACCGGTTCGTGAAAATGGCATACTGAAAGAATCCATCTCCCTATCAGAAGAGATCCAACTGACCTACGACAATTCCAATATTAGCTTCAATATCGCCGCCTTGAGCTTTGTTTCCCCAAAGAGCAATCCTTATCGTTATATCATGGAAGGTTACGATAAAGACTGGACCGATATTACAGGCAATCAAAAAATCTATTACAATAAACTTCCTCCGGGCACTTATACGTTTAAGTTTAGAGGTGCAAATAACAACAGCGTCTGGAATCCGGATGAAAAAAAACTGCTCATCATCGTTTCGCCCCCCTGGTGGCAGTCAGGTTGGGCATACTTACTTTATTTTTTGAGCTTCGGCACCATTGCACTGCTCGTATTACGGTATTACTTTCTCCTTATAAAGGCCAACAATGCCCAAAAGATGGATAGTTATGAACGAAAAAAAGAACAGGAAATATATAACCTCAAGCTGGAATTCTTCACCAATCTGGCCCACGAAATTCGTACGCCACTCACGCTGATCAAAATGCCCCTTGAGAAAATAATCAATAACCATAAATTTACCGATCGCGACACAGCCAAAGACCTTGCTCTGATTGAAAAAAACACGGCGCGATTAATTCGCCTCACCAACCAATTACTGGATTTTAGAAAAGCAGAAACCAACAATATGAGCCTTATTTTTACTAAAACGGATATTAATGCCCTCCTATCCGAAGTATTTCACGATTTAAATTATCTCGCAAAAGATAAACAGCTGCACTATGACCTCAGTCTCCCGCGTATCAGTCTCACGGCTTATGTGGATGAGGAAGCCCTTCGAAAAATCTTTACCAACCTGATTCACAACGCTATCAAATATGCGGATCAAGAAGTCTATGTCAAACTCCTCCCTTTTAATAGCGATGATATTATGTTCAATATCGAGTTTAAGAATGATGGTGAGCTCATTCCCTTTGAGAAAAGAGAGAAAATATTTGAACCATTTTATCGCTTAAATGAATCCGATAAAGATACGGGGACGGGCATTGGCCTTCCTTTATCTCGCTCCTTGGTCGAATTACACCAAGGAAACTTATCCCTTGTACATCTGGAGGAAAACCGCAATATATTCCTGCTATCGATCCCAATTTTTCAGGAACAGTCGCTCGACATCAAATCTTTTCAGGAAGATAACGACGATCATGTATTGAATGATAGATCCGATGAACAGGAGGAAGAAAAGCCGGTGATTCTGCTCGTCGAGGATAATAAAGAAATATTGGCCTACCTCAATAAAGAATTGAAAACCAGCTACACTATTCTACGGGCAGGGAATGGTGCCGAGGCCCTCGAAATATTAGATCAAGAGAATGTACAACTTGTACTAACAGATATTATGATGCCCATTATGGATGGTCTGGCGCTATGCAAACGCATCAAAACAGATATTCTGTATAGCCATATTCCCGTTATTTTTCTAACGGCAAAAAATGCGCTGGATTCAAAAATTCAGGGATTAAAAAATGGTGCCGATGCCTATATCGAAAAACCCTTTTCGCTTGAATTCCTCATGGTACAGATACGCAACATCCTCAAAAACCGTAAAATTATCAAGAATTACCTAACCAATTCTTCCAGCTCCAACTTAATGGATATTAACGTTTCAGCACCCGACAAAGATTTTATCAGTCAGCTGAATACGGTTATTTATGAGAATATTTCAACGATAGATCTCAATGTGGATGAACTGGCCAAATTGATGCATATGAGCCGTCCAACCCTTTATCGTAAAATCAAAGGACTATCCGACCTAACGCCCAATGAATTGATCAATATTTCACGATTGAAAAAGGCGGCAGAACTACTCACCCAAAAAGAATATAACATCACCCAGGTATCAACGATGGTCGGTTATACTGTACAATCCAATTTTTCAAGGGACTTTCATAAGCACTATGGCATGTCGCCAAGCAGCTATATTCTTGAAAACAGCAAGTGATGAACACCAGTTCTAGTACCAGGAAGAAGATTATTCCAATGGCGTAAAAACTGTTGCCGAGATGCCGAAAGAATATCGGCAATGATAAAGAAAGAAATCGTCCCTAGGTAAAGAAAGAATCGGGGAAAAACACAAGAAGTTAGAAAATCTTATTGAAAGACGCTAGCGAAGAAAAAAAACGTAGACGTAGCGGGTTTAGCCTACGTCTACGATAATGGCATGAACTTAATTCTTACTCTTTGGAACAAAGAATGCCGCCAGTAACATAAATATGCCGGCCAACAACAAGCCATAAATGGATTGGCTATGAAAAAAATATTTGATGATCATTCCGCCAAAAAATCCACACACAATCTGAGGTAGGGTAATGAAAAAATTAAATAGCCCCATATAAACTCCCATTTTACCCGTAGGCAAATGATCGCTCAAAATTGCATAAGGCATTGCCAAAATGCTTCCCCAAGCGATACCAATACCGATCATAGGAAGAATCAGTAGATTGGCATCTTTGATCAGAAATAATGAAATTAACGAAAGCCCACCAATGGAAAGCCCAAGAGCATGTGTTTTTCCACGCCCAAAATGTTTAGCTATCCGCGGAATAAACAAGGCATACAAGGCCGAGACTCCATTGTAAATACCAAAAAGCACACCTACCCAATTGGCAGCCTCCATATAGAGATCCTGCCGATTTCCTTCCCGCAGGTAAAAAACCGAATCAGCAATAGCAGGAGTTGTATACACCCACATCATAAAAAGGGCAAACCAGGAGAAAAACTGGACCCAGCCCAACTTGCGCATGATCAATGGCATCTTACCGATATCACTAAAGATAGAACGCAAACCAAACTTTGGTGCCGCATCCTGTTCAATAGCAACCGTATCCGAAAAAGTCTGAAGCGCTGTTGGTGAGTACTCTTTTGTTTTGAACACAGACCATAACACCGTTAGAAGCAGGACAAAACCGCCTACATAAAAGGAGTAGATAACATTACTCGGTACCTGCCCGGCTTCAGAAGTCCCTGCTACATGAAAATACTTCGTCAACATAAAGGGAAGTAGCGAGCCAAGGACAGCGCCAATCCCGATTAAAAAGGTCTGTACCGAGAAGCCCAGACTCCGCTGACTGCTCGGCAGATTATCACCGATCAGCGCCCGAAAAGGCTCCATCGTCACATTGATGGAAGCATCCATAAACATCAATAAGCCTGCACCGATCCAAAGTGGCGCCAATAATGTTGTCAATAATGCCGCATTGGGCATTAAAAATAAAGTCAGGGTAGTCAACAGTGCCCCCACCAAAATATAAGGTCGCCGCCGGCCCAATCTATTCCAGGTTCGATCGCTATAATGGCCTATAATTGGCTGTACAATCATCCCTGTAATCGGAGCTGCAAGCCAAAAAAGTGAAAGATGCTCCACATCAGCACCAAATGTTTGGAGAATACGGGAGGCGTTGCCATTTTGCAGAGCAAAACCCATTTGTATCCCCAGAAATCCAAAACTCATATTGATGACCTGGCTAATGCTTAATTCAGGTTTATTTCCCATAATAGGCTATCAAAATTTAAGACAAAATACAATTTAATTACCATTTAACCCCTATTTTCAGCAGCATAAGATAGGTTCTTTCACTGCTGAAAACTGAGGTTTATCTCAGCTGAAGCACCTGTTTTTTGCTTTTCCCAGGCAGCACGAAAGCTTCGGTTGCCGTCTGGATATGGACTGCAGTATCACTGACATTTTCGATCGTATAGCCATCGGCATCTACTGCAATCAGTAAAGTCGCTCCACGAAATAACACACGGAATTTATATCCTTCCCATTCTTTGGGCAACATCGGATTTAAATACAATTGTCCGTCCTTAATCCGCATTCCTGCAAAGCCCTCTACGATTGTCATCCAGGTACCCGCCATCGACGTAATATGTAAACCGTCTTCGGTATCGTTATTGTAATCGTCCAGATCCAAACGTGAGGTGCGCAGATAGAATTCATACGCTTTTTCGGGCTTGTTCAATTTAGCGGCCAATATCGCATGTACGCAGGGAGATAGCGAACTTTCATGCACCGTAAAAGGCTCATAGAATTCATAATGTCGACCTAGGGTCTCCAGGTCAAATTGATCCTCAAGGAAGTAAAAACCTTGCAATACATCGGCCTGTTTGATATAACAGGAACGCAGAATCCTATCCCAACTCCAATGCTGGTTAATAGGGCGATGCGATGGATCAAGTTCTGCCACAGGAATCAGCTCTTTGTCCAAAAAGCCATCTTGCTGCAAATACACATTCCGTTGCACATCAAAAGGATAATACATGTTATCGACAATGTGCTGCCATTTTTGTTGTTCTTCCGATGCTACGGCCAACTTCGCTTTCAGTACGTCAGCATTCCCGTCGCTCAGCTGAGCCAGCTTTTTTAAACAGTCCAGTGTATATTGCAGACACCATGAAGCAATACGATTGGTGTACCAGTTATTGTTTACGTTGTTTTCATACTCGTTTGGTCCCGTCACGCCCAACATAACATATTGCTGGCGATCGGCACTCCAATTGACACGCTGTGCCCAGAAACGGCTTATCGCAACCAAAACCTCCAATCCATGTGACCAGATATAATCCTGATCTCCGGTGTAACGGACATAATTATAGATCGCAAATGCTATGGCTCCATTGCGATGAATTTCCTCAAATGTAATCTCCCATTCATTATGGCATTCCTCACCATTAATCGTAACCATGGGATAGAGTGCAGCGCCCCGATTAAAGCCGAGTTTAGCGGCATTTTCGATTGCCTTTTCCAATTGCTGATGACGATAAATCAACAAATTACGGGCAATCTTTGGTGACTGTGTTGCGAGATAAAATGGAATACAATATGCTTCGGTATCCCAATACGTAACACCACCATATTTTTCACCTGTAAAACCTTTCGGACCAATATTGAGGCGCTCATCTTCGCCGGTATAAGTCTGGTTAAGCTGGAAAATATTATAGCGTATTGCCTGCTGCGCTGCGACATCACCACTAATTTCAATATCACTTTCTGCCCAGATCGCTTGCCAGGCTGCTGCCTGTTGAGCCTTTAACTGCTCATAAATCAGCCCATTCAATTGGTGTAGATTAACCGAAGCAGCCTCTTTTAGCTGAGCCGGCAGGTGATTCTGCGAGGTGACAATGGCAACGCGCTTCTCAACACGACAAATTTGAGATTCGGCAAGATCTGTCTGATAGATCTCCGTCATACAGCCCGGGCTTGCGACGGTATCTTGCACTTCCACGACCGCTGTTGGACCAGTTACGCTCGTTGTAAGCATGGCATAGACTTCAAACCCCGTTTTCTTAGTGCGCGCTACCACAAAGGTATTTTCACCATCCCTACCCTGCGCTGTACTTTCCCAAAATTGCTCGTCATAGTTACTATCACGGTTAACGACTTCAGCATTTAACTGCGACCTGATCTCCAATGTAATTGAACCAGAAAGCGTCTGGATGTTGTACTGCAATGAAGCTGTTTCGGAAGCAAACAGATGATACATCCGGCTTGCTTCTACCTTAAGCTGTGCTCCGTCTGGCATTTCCACGATAAAACTGCGGTACAAAACGCCATGCTGCATATCCAGTCGGCGCTCAAAAGATTTGACCGTAACTTTGTTCAGATCCAGCACCTGCCCATTGACCAAAATATACAGGCCTATCCAATCGACGGAATTGATGACCTTGGCGAAATATTCCGGATACCCATTTTTCCACCAGCCTACACGTGTTTTGTCCGGATAATAAATACCGGCCAAATACGACCCTTGCAAGGATTTCCCGCTGAATTCTTCTTCAAAATTAGCCCTCTGCCCCATCCGACCATTACCAATAGCGAAGATACTTTCCGAAAATTCATTATGTTCGGGGCGAAATGTATCTTCGATAATTTGCCAAGGGTTATGTTTGATATATGTTTTCATCTTTTTATTTTTTTCACTGCATGCTCGGAATCGAAGGCAAATAAATGATTGCCCTATTTACCGATACCATCTACAGCATGCTTTCCGCTATTGAATTTCTCCTAAATTTTAAAATTTATCGACTAAGGTCCCTAAATCTGCTACGACCAAATCCGCTCCCCTGAGATGTTCTTCCAGGCCTATACCTATTACCTGCATACCGGCTGCCCGTGCTGCATCTATTCCAGCCTGCGCATCTTCCAGCACCAGGCAGTGGGCCGGCGCAATCTCCAGAACCTCGGCCCCCTTAAGGAAAACTTCCGGGTTAGGTTTAGAAAGCTGCACTACATTCCCATCGATCAGCGCATCGAAATAGGGTATAATTCCGGTTTTTTCAAGGATCCCCATTGCATTCTTGCTGGCCGAACCAAGTCCAATCTTAATTCCCTTTTCCTGTAGCTTTTTTAAAAGTTCCAAACTACCGGAAAGCACGTGGTCAGGACTCAGCTGTTCAATCAACTCCAAGTACCATTGGTTTTTAAGCACCAGTAAATCCGCTTTTTCAGCTTCGGACTTTTCCACCCCGGCCCATTTTAAAATAAGCTCCAGGGATTCGATCCGGCTGACACCTTTCAGCTGCTCATTGTCAACAATGGAAAACGAATAGCCCAAGTCTTCGGCCAATCTATGCCAAGCTTGAAAATGGTAGATTGCCGTATCCACCAACACACCGTCCAAATCAAATATTACGGCTTTTACAGTAGTATAATTAATCATTGAAAAATGAATTCTATAGAATTTTAAATTGTATTAAAACTTAAGCTCCAACACTTTAGTCTCATAAGCTTCCAGTTTCAAGGTATTGTCAGCTGGAGCGGTTTCCTGTTTTTGGATAATATCAACATAGGATCTGACCCTGCTGTTTCTTTCCTTAAAACGATCCAGTTTGATCTCTTTCATCGAATCATTGCAATTCATCACGACCATAACCGTCTGTTGCTCGTTGTAGCGGAAATACACATACACACCATCTTCGGGCACATACTGCATCGTTTTACCAGTTTGTAATACAGCATGTTGTTTACGATAATTGGCTAGCGTTTGAACAAAAGTCCACATATCCTGCTCTGCTTTAGTCCTTCCGTCTGCGGTAAACTTGTTCAGTTTGTCACCCGCGAAACCACCCTGAAAGTCTTCCCGTAGCAAGCCATCTGGATTGGAGAAATTCTTCATCAGAATTTCAGCCCCATAGTACAATTGTGGGATGCCCCTTGTTGTCATAAGCCAAGCCATTGCCGATTTATATTTCTGCACATTTTCACCGACAACGGAGAAAAAACGATCTTTATCGTGGTTATCCAAAAAAAGCACATTTTGCTCGGGATGTGGGTACAGAAAGTCTGAAGCGAGGGTTGAATACAATTTATTGGCTCCGGCGGTCCATTCTGTCTTTTGGTTGAGTGCATCACCTATGGCATAATTAAGCTGAAAATCCGTCACACCCATCAGCTTGGAATCGACCTCCTGACCAACTCGTTTTCCACCCAGAAAATAGGCCTGGTTCCCCACACCATGTACCCATGTTTCACCAAAAAAGGTGAATTTTGGATACTCCTGCAGAATGCGATCTGTCCATTTTGCCATAAAATCAAGATCATTGTACGGATAGGTATCAATTCGGAATCCATCTATTGCCGCAGTCTCTATCCACCAGATATGGCTTTGGGTCAGATAATGTTGAACGTATGGGTTTTGTTCGTTCATATCGGGCATTGTGGGAACAAACCAGCCTTTGACCATTTTCTTTTTGTCATCTGCCGAGGCATAAGGATCAAAAACTGTCTGGTCTTTGTAAGATGTCTGCGTATAGTTAGGCCATTCATTGAGCCAGTCGGCCATCGGCTTGTCTTTTACCGTCCAATGATAACTTCCGATATGATTGGGCACCACATCAAAAATCAGTTTCATCTGACGTTTATGCAGCTGTTCACCCAATTGGACATAGGTATCGTTGCTACCAAAACGGGGATCAATATGATAGGTTTCGGTGTTGGCATAACCATGATATGAAGCCTGGGGCATGTCATTGGTCAACACAGGAGTCAACCACAATGATGTCACCCCAAGATCTTGTAGGTAATCCAGCTTTCCGATAATACCTTCCAGATCACCGCCATGACGCAGATACATCGAGTCTCGGTTTAAACTCATATCCAACATGCCTTTCACCTGATCATTTTCTTTATTTCCATTGGCAAAACGATCGGGCATAATCAGGTAGATCAAATCAGCATTGTTCACACCCTGTGCTTTTACTTTTTGATCCCTTTGCTTCAACTCATAACGATAGGTTAGTTTTTTCTTTCCTTGGCTAAAGGTAAAAGTTGACCATCCTGTTTTGGCCGAAGCAGCCACCTTGACATCCAAAAACAGGTAGTTGGGATTTTCTACGCGATTGACTTTGACAAGTTCTATCCCTTTATCCTCCACCTGTACCTCGCTTTTCCCTATCTGAGGTCCATACACAACAAGCTGCAAGGTCGGATTTTCCATTCCTACCCACCAGTTTAAAGGTTCTACGCGTTGGATGGATTGCCCCATTAGGGGGCTCCATCCAAACACCGTTAGTGCCACGAATACTGTGGTAATCTTTTTATTTCGTTTAAACATCGTTTTTTATTTCTTCGTCAACGTATATGTATTTGCATTGAAATCCACGACGATATCATACGTACCGGCATTGGCAACCGCGATATTGGCCCCGCCGGCAATCAAACTGCCGTTAGCTCCGCCGAAATTCGTCCCCCAATCGTGGTTTTTACGGAATTTGATATCGCCTGCAGTCAAACTCACTGTGAGCTTCCATACCTGATTGGCATTGTCGAATTTCATATCCGTATCGGCATCCCAGCCCTTAGGCGTGGCACTACCAATAATGCCCCAATTGTGATCTTTAAATGAAATGGTATTTGCCGTCGTATTGACTTCTATTTCCAGATTTCCTGCACGAGGAGCTTTTATATTTCCACCGCCATTAAAAGCGAGTTTACCATCTGCAGTCTGTCCATAGGAATTCGCCCAGTTGCGCTCTGTCGTTATCTTAAATTCCGAATTCGCTTCCGGAAAGGAGATAATGCCCGTATAGATGCCGTTGCTTGTTGGGGAGACTATCGATTCAGCAGTAGCCGGATCCCATCCCTGATAAGCTCCCGGAACGTACAAATAGCTGGTCGAAGCAAAAGGGATTGCTTTAAGACTAGCTAACGCAGAAAACACCACCGTAATTTTAGTATTGATACTCGACTTGAGGCGTACATCAAAGTCCGAAGCCGTTCCCGTCGGAACACCAAGAGAAAGTAAATAGCTGTTCAATTCATAGCCTGTAAATCCAAGGCTTGTCCGGCCGTTGGGAATGACAACTTCTTTTACTGTTTTAAAATTGTCTCCTTTAAGTCCAAACTGCAGGACGTTGGTTACTGCGGCCTGAAAACCAAAGTCAGGCTGAATCATATTGAGGTGCAGTACTGTATCCTTTGCGTTATCTTTTGACAAGGTTACATTCGTTTTATCGAGGCTTAAAGTTGCAGGCTTTATGGTCTCCCCGCTAGCCAATATAGCGCGCGTCTCGTCTTTTTTACAACTTTGGAACGCCACTATAAATAGCAGCATGATTCCGATATAGTGTCTAATTTTCATCTGTTTAATTTTTGTTTTCAATAGCTGATGAAAGCCCAGGTAACTGACCATTCGCCAATGCGTCGAACAATAGATATTGCCCGGTTTCATCTGTCAACAATTGTCTTATTACAGGTAAGGCAACATTGACCGGAAGAGACTCGCCGTTCTTCCTGTCTGATGCTGATTAATTATAGCCTGGATTCTGTACAAGATTGGAGTTCGCAATAATATCCGAAGCAGGAAGTGGGAACAGCGTCCTATACCCGGCAACTGCCTGACCTGCAAGCACACCACCTTTAAAAGGCCAGAGGTAATTATCACCCGTAAATTTGCCATAGCGGATTAAATCCGAACGTCTAAATCCTTCCCAGTATAATTCTTTCACACGCTCATTGAGAATATCATCCAAAGAAAGATTCGTTAAGTTCCCACTGTTGTTTCCATAGGCACGTACACGCAGTTTATTGACATAGTCCAGTGCTTTGGCCAAGCTGCCGCCAGAGCCGCCACGCAGGGTAGCCTCAGCATAGATCAAGTTCATCTCTGCCAAACGAATCAACGGGAAATCCACCGAAGCAACGAAACCTTCAGCTGCCGGAGGAGCAGTTTTTCCGTCCTTGTTCACATTGCGGAATTTGGTAACCGCCAGCCCTTGCTTATAGACAGCGATATCCTCAATTTTCACGCTTGTATTTAAGTGAAACATTGCCCTCTTGTCCGTTGCTCCAGTGTAGTCACCGAAAATCGTTGCGATATTGTCACGTGTCCGATTTCCGGCCCAACCGCCGCCGGGTACACCGAAAGAAGTGGGATCCATGGTTGCGTCAATAGCTGCATTGATCAGATAAGTTGTACCACCCTTACTCTGTGTTTTGGTTCCATCATAAGGCAGATAGAAAATAAATTCGGGGTTGTTCACATCATTATCTGCGTAGAAGAGCTCCCGATAATTTGTTCCCAAACTATAGCCCGAGTTCAGTACTTTTTCTGCGTATGTAATCGCTTCGGTATATTTCTTATTACCAGCACCCAGGTAAACTTCTGCGTTGAGGTATAAACGAGCCAACAGCCCCCATGCCGCAACTTGATCTACACGACCATATACATTTTGTTTGGCACCTTTTAGCTGGCCTGCAACTTCCAACAGCTCTTTCTCTACATAAGCAAAAAGTTCAGGTCGTTTGATCTGAGGCGGCGATACTTTTCCGACAGGAGTTTCTTCGGTTACAAATGGTGGATTTCCAAACAAATCAAGCAGCACCCAATAATTATAAGCACGTAAGAATCTTGCTTCGGCACGATAATAAGCGATTTCTTTTTTATCGGCATCTGAAATACCGCGTTCAGCCAACTTAGCATCTGTACTTTCTCTTAAAAATTCATTGACAAGTGTGGCACTATAGACACAGCGGGTATAAAGACCGCGGAGCATGGGATTGCTATCGTCAAAATCGAGGTAATCCAGTCCGCTAATCCCCGAATCATTGAGCCAGGCACAGGCGGCCTCATCAGTCGTAAGTTCCTGTGCGTTCCAAAAGAGGCGTAAAAAATCCGATGTACCGGCATCCAATCCTCCCAGATCAGAGTTATTCGGCCCCGATGTACTCGTTAAGGTCAATGATCCATATAATCTTGCGAAAGATGAGGTATAGCCATTAAAATCTTTGTAGGCCACATCTGCAGTTACGTCGTTGGTCGGTTTTAGATCCAAATCCTTATGGCAGCTGCTCAGTGCTATAGCCAGCAAGCATACACCTATATATTTATTTAATTTTTTCATTGTTATATCGTTTAAAAACTCACATTTACACCCAATACATAAGTCCTTGGCCTCGGATAAAAGCGATCGTCTATACCGTTAGATATCTCTGGGTCAACACCTTTATAATTGGTGATCGTAAATACATTTTGTACAGTTGCAGAAATCGACATTGAAGCGTTACTATTCCGGATAAATTTTCCAAGGTTATAACTCAGGTTGACATTATCCATTTTCAAAAACGAAGCGTTCTTGATGTAGTAATCACTTCTTAGCTGTTTGAGCAGAAAATTGGTATTAAAAAAATCCACAGGTGCATTATTGATCACCAAAACAGCCTGATCGTTGATATTTGCCCCGCTTCCCAAATTAGAGGAAACATTGTCGTAGACATAATTATCCAGATTTGCGCGTAATACCGTTGTTGCCGACCATTTTTTGTAGCTGTATGCCGCCGTAAAACCCAAAAGATATTTCGGTAACGGTGATTTATACAGATAGCGATCGTTATCGCTGATAACGCCATCTCCATTACGGTCAACATAGACACCTTCGACAGGATGCCCTTGTTCATCATATACCTGTTGGAAAACATTGAAACTGTTTGGCATGAAATTAACCTTATGCGCCTGGATATTTCCGCCTGTACCACCACGGATACCACCTGTCTCTACAATAAAGTTTGGATCATCACTCTGTGTCAGATTGGTTACTTTACTCTTATTATAAGTTAGGTTAAAACCGATGTCCAAAGTCGAATTATCCGTTTTTAGCGGGACGAAGTGTACATTAAACTCCAGCCCCTGGTTTTCCATGTTACCCACGTTGGTCAACAGGAAATTGCTAAAGTTAGAGCCTACAGGAACGGGAATCGTGCTGAGCAGGTCTTTGGTTTTTTTCGAATAATAATCCACGCTACCATAGACCCGATTGTTGCTAAAGCCAAAATCAACGCCGGCATTATAGGTTGTTGTATTTTCCCAACGAATGTCTTTATCGTAGGCCACAGGTGAATTTAAATAGTAGTATTCATCACCAAAGCGATACATCGACTCGTTGCCGCTGATGGTATAATTAGGCAAATAAGAATAGTTAGCGATGCCATCTTGCTGCCCGGTTTTTCCATAACTTAGACGGAGCTTCAGTTCGGATACTGCAGCTATATCTTTTAAAAAGCCTTCATTTTTGGTGCGCCAGGTAAATCCGACAGAAGGAAAATATCCCCAACGGTTATCAGGACTAAAACGGGAAGAACCATCCGACCGCAAGGTTCCCGACAGAACATACCGATTGTCATAGGTATAAATCAGACGCCCATAATAAGAGATCAACAGGTTTTCGGGTTTATCAAAAGGTCGCGTTGGTTCATTTAGGATCTTATCACCTTCCGCATTTGTACGGTTAAAATTATAAACCTTACTGCTATTTTTATAGTAGCCATAGCCCAATGTCGCGTCTATCGTACTTTTGATTGTAGGTAATTCCTTATCATACTTTAAATAAAACTCCAGCGTTTTATTGTTGATATCGGTTTTATACTGAGTTCTTTCACCCCCTTCATTAAAATTACGTGCAGCTATCGCAGGTGTAAATGTGTTCCCTTTCGAACGCGCCAGATCGTATCCAACGTTTAAGTTGGCATGCAACTCCGGCAGGAAATGAAAACTATAATCCACCTTTGCATTTCCGATACTTCTAAACACATCGCCATTATCTTTGCGTAAATCCAACAAGGCTAAAGGATTTCGTGGTGCATTGGGATTAGGTTTCCCCCCCTGAATCCACTCATAATACCCACCAAAACTATTTTTATCATCCACATAGACAGGTTGGGTCGGGTCGAACTGAATGGCAGCTCCGATTGCGTCTTGCGTCGCAAATTTCGATTTTGACCAGGTACCACGAACATTTACATCCAATGAAAGATGGTTATCCAGAAATTTTGGCGTTAATGCCAATGCAGCAGTAGTTCGTTTTAAGTTATCATTTTTCAATACCCCATCCTGGTTCATATAGCCCGCAGCGATACGGTAAGGCATATTGCCCGCTTTGGAAGCAATGTTAACGTTATTATCCGTTGTAAATGCATTGCCATAAATCACATCCTGCCAGTCGGTATTTGCTGTTCCCAACAACTTTTTCATGGCGTCACTACCATTTGTATTGACATAATCGCGGATTTGATCGGCGTTGAGCAACTTTACTTTATTGGCTACGGTAGCCAATGAATTCTGTGTAGAGAAGTTGATCTGTGTTCCTGAGCGACTGCCTTTTTTTGTCGTGATCAAAATAACCCCATTCGACGCCCGCGAACCATAGATGGCTGTTGCATTGGCATCTTTCAAGATTGTAAATGTCTCGATATCATTTGGGTTAATCAAACTTAATGGGTTAGCTACCCCAGATACAGAACCACCTGCCAATGGAATTCCATCTACGACAATTAACGGATCGTTACTGGCGTTCAATGAAGCTCCGGTACGGATACGGATGGTGCTTCCTGCGCCCGGCTGCCCCCCACTTGTTGTAATCTGTACGCCTGGAACTTTGCCCATAATGAGTTGCTCCGGCGAGGAGATCTGTCCTTTTTGAAAATCTTTTGCAGATACTGTACTGATTGAACCCGTCAGTTCACTTTTCTTTTGTGTACCATAACCAATCACCACAACCTCTTCCAGTGCACTGGTATTGGATTTAAGGTAAAGGTTTAACGGATGCTGTCCATCGTTGACCTGGATCAAGGTATCCAGGGTCGCGTATCCGACCATACTTACTTTCAGACGTAATTTCCCTATTTGTAGTCTATCCAAGCTAAAATCCCCATTCGCATTGGTAGACAGTGATTTTTTAATCTCCTCGAAGCGCAGTGTAGCACCGACCAAGGAACTCCCCTTCTGGTCCATTACTCGCCCTTTTAGCGTTGCCTGTTGCGCGAATGCCGAAGCACTTACACCGAGTAGCATGCTCAGAGCCCAAAATGGACGTGATAGCTGTTTGTTCATAAAATAACTGTTTATTTATTTAGTTTTGTTTTGCTTATCAATTGGTACTGCCCAGGTAGGAGACTCAATTTTGACTGGCCTGACCAATTGAGCTCTTTTCCCGTAAAATTATCGACCCACTGCCCCTGCAAAGCTGCCGGCAAGGCAAAGTCCACACTTTCTACCCCAAAATTGCCAAGTACCCCTACTTGTTGTCCCTCCTTTTCGAGAACAAAATATTTAACGGCATCTTTCATAGCCGATGTGATAATCGTCCCGTTTTGGAAAATGCTATTTTTGGTTTTGAAACGTGTGAGTTTGGCATAGGTCTCAAAGAGCTTTTTGCGATCATCTTGTTGTAGATAACTCCACAACAATGGTTTTTCGCCTGTGCGCCCATTTTCATCGATAGACACATCATAGCCGTATTCACCAAACTGCCAGATCATCTTAGGTCCGGGCGAAGCCAATAAAAACACGGCGGCCTGTTCCATACGTTTTAATGCGGTGCTGAGGTCCTTGATGTTATAGGTACCTGATGAATTGCCGTAATTCAGGCATTTGAACAGCAACCGCTGTTCGTCATGGCTTTCCATATAAGACACAAACGAGGGTTGTGTCATGCCGTGGCTCGAAGGGAATAATCTGCCTAAATCCGAGCCGTTGTTGGCATTCCAGCCCATTGCGGCCTCATTGAAGACCGCATTCATGTTGTTCCATAGCAACATCCCCGATTGCGCAAGTTCGGCCTCTTCCTGATCTCCGCCAAGATGTTCGAGAATAATATAACACGAGGGATCGATGCTGCGAATATGCTGCTGGTATTGCTTCAAGATAGCCACACGTGACGCATCGTAAGCATTCCATGCACTTAAATCACTTTCTGAGGTACCCGAATTTTTCTGTGTAAACCCTTTAGACAAGTCAAATCGGAACCCATCAATCTTGTACTCCTGCATCCAATAGGTCAAAACATCCTTGACAAAAGTCTGTGTATAACTACTTTCATGGTTAAAGTCGAAGCCAACATTGAACGGATGCTTGGCAACCGTATTGAACCAAGGGCTATTGCCAGCGACGTTGCCCTGCTCAAAATAAAGCTGTACTAGCGGGGATTGACCAAAAGCATGATTAAAAACAACATCCAAAATCACGGCAATACCATTTTCATGACAAGCATCTACGTATGCTTTCAAGTCGTTTTTTAAGCCGTAATATTTATCCAAAGCGCGGTGGAAAGAAGGATTATACCCCCAGGTCGAATTCCCTTCCGATTCCTGTACAGGCATAAGCTCTACCGCATTTACACCCAGCCTTTTTAAATAAGGCAAAGAGTCTTTCAATGTGGTATATTGATGTTGTTTGACAAAATCACGGACCAAGAGTTCGTAAATAACTAAATCACCTTGAGCTGGCTTATTAAATAGCGTGGTTTTCCATGAGTAAGACTTGGCTGGGAGATCCAATACGCCAACTACTCCCTGCGCAGCAGCGGGATAAGCGGGTACAGCCGCCGCGGTCAGTCCGAGTGCCGCGTCGTTTTGCGGATCAAGAATCAGCTCAGCATAGGGGTCGGCGATATTCAGCTGACCGTCCACCAAAAACTGATAAGTCTGTTTTTTAGAGAAATCCAGATTCGATACGGTAACCCACCAGGTTTTGCCATCCGGTGTCTGGCTCATCGCATAGGCTGGTAATGCTTTATAGTTATTAAAATCGCCCAAGACATACACACTCGTTTTTAATGGCGCTGTGAGCGCAAAACTGACCTCTCCTTTTTCCCTGTTTATGGTTGTTCCGTTTGCATTGATGCCTATCGGGAGTGCAGCGATGGCAGGTTTTGATTGCACAAATAACTGTGCTTTACTGAAATATATTTTGCCCCCAGCCTCAAGACGTGCTTCAAGCTCGTGCAGGCCATTGCTCTGTAGGCTGAGCGATTTTTCTAATGACAGCCCAGCAGAAGATTCAACAAGCAATAAACCATTGTCCCAGATACTGATTTTTCCGGACTGCGTTGCCTGTACTTTTAGCTTCAGATTATCTCCAACGGTGTACATCTGCTCCAGGGTAATTGGATCTGTGGGTTGCAGCGTAGGCGAAACAAAACGAATGGCCTGTGTATTGCTCGTTACAAGAGGAAGAAATAGATCTGAATTATTTTTGTTTCGTTGGACCAGCGACCCGTCACCATTGCGGACTAAAAGTGCCATCTGACCAAATTCTCCGCCATTAGTCAGGTTAAAAAATTTGGAGGGGATAAATGTGAATGAATATAAACCAGCAGAAACAAATTTAAGTTTATAAGCATTGTCATTCTTTGACCAATCTGTTGCTACATGTTGCCAGCTGCCCCCATTCACAGGAATCAATCCGGCGTGTAGGTAAAGGTCGGTAGTACTACCTTTTAAAGCCGCATTTCCTTTCGAAAGATCAAATTGCAACGTAATTTCCTGATCCCAATAGATAAATGGGGCGGAAAGATTGAGCAAACCAGATCCCTGCTGTTCAATAACAGGAGGTTGCTCGACATCCACGATATCTTTCTTATTTGCACATGATGATAATAGGACAATCACCCAGAGATACCCTATTAAACGAGAGATATGCTTCCCCATCGATAATTAGCTTTACTTGGAATCTGAAATTGGGAACGTTCCCGAAATCAAGGTAAAAAGAAATCGCTTGTGGCGATTTGCTGGATTTCCCTATCCAATATTTTATAAAAATTGATTATTTAAATACTTTCGGGAATGTTCCCGAAAGTAATCAAAGCTAAATAATGGGATTACAAAAAACAAATATTTTTTTTCTTATTTCAGGCTAGATTTTTGAAAAATAAGCTGGGAATCAAGGTAAACCGAATTAGCAAACTTACTATTTTCGGGGTCTTCCATCTTATCCAATAGGTATTTTGTTACTAATTGCCCCATTTCATAGGCTGGTTGTTTCACTACGCTCAGTGCCGGGTCAATCAGATCGGCGATATCCAAACAAGAAAAACAAATAATTTTAAGATCTTCAGGAATACGAATTGCGAGCTGCTTGGCGACTCGTATACTCGAAATAGCAAGACGTTCTACCGAGGCAAATATGGCATCGGGTTTCTCCTGTTCGATCAAGTCGGCGATATCTTTCATATTCTGATCAGCATCATTGACCGTATCCAAAATAAGCTCCGGTCTGATCGGAATCGCCACTTCCTGCAAGGCCTTTTCGTAGCCATCTTTACGTACCTTACCGATGGAGACATTCGGATTAATCGCGAGGTAAGCGATCCGTTTACAGGCATTATCGATCAGGTGTTTGGTTGCCAGGTAAGCCGAATCAAAGTCATTACCCGTAATATACCCCCCCTTCCAATCGTCGTATGCACGGTCAAAAAACATGACCGGAATGCCCCGCTCTGCCAAAAGTTGTAAATGCGAATGGTCTTTACCCTCACCCGAAGCCGAAATGATAACGCCATCCACCCGCCCATTAGAAAGTGAACGTACGATTGAGGCTTCATTTTGCACCAGATGATCCGTCACATAAATTAAGGTATGATAGCCCTTGGAACGCGCCACAGCTTCAATTCCTTTGATGGCTTGCGAGAAAAATTTATTGCCAAATTCGGGAATAATAATCGCAATGGTCAGACTTTTATTTGCCTTTAGACTACTTGCATAAACATTCGGCGAAAAACCGATTTCTTCGGCCATAGCCAGAATCCGAGCTTTTGTCGCTGGATTAATGTCCACGTTATCCCGAAATGCACGGGAAACGGTCGATTTTGACAAGCCGAGCTTTTTGGCCAGATCTACTATTGTTAATTGCGACATATCAAGATTCCCTTTGCTGTTCGAATGTAATAATTGTTGGATACAAATAAAGCAATTATCTATCCAGAATAGCAAATTTTCTTTTTGTCCTCTTTGTTTTAAATCAGCGGGCCATGTTTTTTTTATCTCCCGATAAGAAAAGCGATCTAGTGATCAAATCGTGTAAATGATCATTCCAATATGCTTGCTTTCATCCGCTTTCCGTTAACAGAAAAACTTGTTTTATATTGTCCATTCCTGAAAAAGGTTTACAAAAACCGAATATTAAAATCTTAAATTTAATATTATGAAAAAGCGTATGACAAAACGTAAATCAGGGGGACAGCAAGTTTACAGCGATAGCTTCAAAATCCTCGTTTCCAGAGAATACCTTGCGGGCAAGCTGAGTTATTCGCAACTTGCCCAGAAGTACAATCTTCCGGGGGAAGCCACTCCGCGGTATTTTATGAAATGGTACCAGCAGTGGGAAAGCAATCTGGAGC
>NZ_LZZP01000012.1:0-401070 GCF_014170215.1 Sphingobacterium sp. UME9
TCCGACTTGCATGTATTAGGCCTGCCGCTAGCGTTCATCCTGAGCCAGGATCAAACTCTCCATTGTAAAATGAAGTTTTTGATTCCAACTATTTACATAATCAGAATTCTTTTTTTATATCTCTGATCTTGGATCGAATTGAACTAATTCTTGAATTTGTTCATGACTTTCGTTTGTCTACTCGTCACGCTTACATGATTGTGTTTTCTTAAAGAACTTTTCTCGCTTCAACTTCCGTATCCGCTATATTCCGATGGGCATTGCGCCCCTCTTTATCGTTTTGTTTTTCCCTTCGTTTCCGTTGGGACTGCAAAGGTAGAAATCTTTTTTGAACTTCCAAAAACTTTTTCAAGTTTTTTTTCTTTTCCCGTTTTTCGATTTCCGCGTTTAAAATAAACTGAGCGGGATTTTAAATCCTGTCAGGCTTCTCTTAAACCCTTCTTTTTTTCATGGTTCCTTCTTTCGAGGCAACCGTTCCTCCCTTGCGGAGTGGTGCAAAGATAGGGAGTTTTAACAATCACTTCCAAGCCTTTTGTTTATTATTTTTTAATATTAAGGTTAACTAACTGTAACATTGAACGATTCATTTAAGATAGATATGCATTAAGCCGTCCAATCAGGTAAAATTAACCAATTAAACGGCCAAGCTGCTTGCTATAAATTTCAGTTCGCACAGCTCCCTTAACAAGCAATTTCACAACTACAAGGGCAAGTTTAAATACATTTTACTACGTTCTTCTATATCATATAAGGTCGCTATAGAAACAAAAAAGGTCCAGACGAATGTCTGGACCTTTCTATATAAAATAATCTATGATAGATTAATCTTCTTCTTTCGAAGCCAACAATTGATCGTACTCTTCGCGAGAACCGACAATTAAGTTGCTGTATTGACGGATACCTGTACCTGAAGGGATCAAGTGACCAACGATTACGTTTTCTTTCAAACCTAATAAGTTATCACGTTTACCTGCGATAGCAGCCTCGTTCAACACTTTTGTAGTCTCTTGGAAAGAGGCTGCAGAGATGAACGATTTCGTACCCAATGAAGCTCTGGTAATACCTTGCAACAATGGACTTGAAGTCGCCGGAATTGCTTCACGAACTTCAACAAGTTTTAAGTCACGACGTTTCAGACTAGAGTTTTCTTCTCTCAACTTGCGTAAAGAAACAATTTGTCCCGGACGTAAATTATTGGAGTCTCCTGCATCAACAACAACTTTCTTGTCAAACAAGGAATCATTTTCTTCCATGAAATCCCATTTGTTAACTGCTTCTTTTTCTAAGAAACGAGTATCTCCTGGATCTTCGATGTTAACTTTTTGCATCATTTGGTGAACGATCGTCTCGAAGTGTTTATCGTTGATCTTCACACCTTGCAGACGGTATACCTCTTGAATACCATTCACAATGTAATGTTGCACAGCTGATGGACCTTTGATCGACAAGATATCCGCAGGAGAGATCGAACCATCTGATAATGGCATACCAGCTTTCACGAAGTCATTATCCTGAACAAGGATATGTTTAGAAAGAGGTACCAAGTATTTCTTGATTTGACCATCACGAGATTCGATAGACATCTCACGGTTACCGCGTTTCACACCACCCAATGTTACCACACCGTCGATTTCTGTTACAACAGCAGGGTTAGAAGGGTTACGTGCTTCGAATAACTCCGTTACACGTGGTAGACCACCTGTGATATCTCGCGTTTTACCTGTAGAACGAGGGATTTTAACAAGGATACCACCTTCTTTCACTGTTACACCATTAGCAACTGCAACGTGGGCGCCTACTGGGATATTGTAGGTACGAATAACTTCTCCCGATTTATCAAGAATCTTGATGGATGGGTTTTTCGTTTTATCGCGTGTTTCAATAATTACTTTCTCTTTGTGGCCAGTTTGCTCATCTGACTCTTCACGGAAGGTAACACCTTCGATGATTGCATCAAATTCAACTTTACCGGCAAATTCCGAAATAATTACTGCATTATATGGATCCCATTCGACCAATTTATCACCTTTAGCTACTGTACCGCCATCCTCAACGAACAACTGTGAACCATAAGGAATATTTTGTTGGAATACTATTTTATTATGTGCATCAATGATCTTAACCTCACCAGAACGTCCTAAGACTACCTGATGTGTGCCATTATCGTTTGTTTGCGAAACAGTACGTACGTTTTCAAATTCGATTTTACCATCGTATTTAGAAATGATACTTGAATCAGCAGCAATGTTCGATGCCGTACCACCCACGTGGAATGTACGAAGTGTCAACTGTGTACCTGGCTCACCAATTGATTGAGCGGCAATAACACCCACAGCTTCACCTAACTGAACACGCTTACCTGACGCCAAGTTACGTCCGTAACAACAAGCACAAACACCACGCTTAGACTCACAAGTTAACACCGTACGAATCTCAATTCCTTCGATACCTGCTTTTTCGATAGTTTCAGCAATTTCCTCAGTGATATCTTCATTTGCAGAAACGATCAACTCGTCAGTATCCGGATGAAGAACGTCATGCAATGGTGTACGACCCAAAATACGATCGAACAATGGCTCAACAACATCATCATTATCTTTCAATGCTGTTGTATAAATACCACGTAAACCACCACAATCTTGTTCCACAACGATCATATCTTGCGCTACGTCATGTAAACGACGAGTCAAGTAACCCGCATCCGCTGTTTTCAATGCCGTATCGGCAAGACCTTTACGCGCACCGTGGGTAGAGATAAAGTACTCCAATACGGACAAACCTTCTTTAAAGTTTGACAAGATCGGGTTTTCGATAATCTCACCACCAGAAGTACCTGATTTTTGAGGTTTCGCCATCAAACCACGCATACCACATAACTGACGGATCTGCTCTTTCGAACCACGCGCTCCAGAATCCAACATCATGTAAACTGAGTTGAAACCTTGGTTATCATTCGAAAGAATATCCATAACGTGTGCAGTCAATCTGTTGTTGATACGCGTCCAGATATCGATGATTTGGTTATAACGTTCGTTGTTTGTAATGAAACCCATGTTATAGTTATTCATTACTTCTTCAACCTCGTTAGTTGCTTGTTGAATCAATTCAGCTTTCGCAGCAGGAATGTTCAAATCTTCCAAGTTGAACGAAAGACCACCTTTGAAGGCTGTTTGATATCCCAATTCTTTCATATCATCCAAGAATTGTGCTGCACGAGCCATACCCGTAGTCTTCACAATTTCACCGATGATATTACGCAAAGATTTTTTCGTAAGCAATTCATTGACAAAACCCATTTCCTCAGGAACAACTTGATTGAAGATCACACGACCTACAGTTGTTTCTAACAAGGTATCAACAATGCTACCATCTTTTTGTCTAACTTTTGTTTTTACTTTAATCCAAGCGTGAAGATCAATTTGCTTCTCATTTAAAGCGATGATAACCTCTTCAGCCGAATAGAAAATCATATCTTGACCTCTTACGATTTGATCACCAGCAGTTTTACGGCCTTTAGTAATATAGTAAAGACCCAATACCATGTCTTGAGATGGTACTGTGATTGGAGAACCATTCGCAGGGTTTAAGATATTGTGCGCACCTAACATTAAGATTTGGGCTTCCAAAACTGCAGCATTACCAAGAGGTAAGTGGACTGCCATCTGGTCACCGTCAAAATCGGCGTTGAACGCTGTACACACTAATGGGTGTAATTGAATAGCTTTACCCTCTACTAATGTAGGTTGGAAAGCCTGAATACCCAAACGGTGAAGCGTAGGTGCACGGTTTAGCAATACAGGGTGACCTTTCAATACATTCTCAAGGATATCCCATACCACAGGATCTTTACGATCAACGATTTTCTTAGCCGATTTTACTGTTTTTACAATACCACGTTCGATCATCTTACGGATGATAAACGGTTTGTAAAGTTCAGCAGCCATATCTTTAGGAAGACCACACTCGTGTAATTTCAAGTGAGGACCTACAACAATTACCGAACGAGCTGAATAATCCACACGCTTACCTAACAAGTTTTGACGGAAACGACCTTGTTTACCTTTCAAAATATCAGATAAAGACTTCAATGCACGGTTACCTTCTGTCTTAACAGCGTTCACTTTACGTGAGTTGTCAAACAAAGAGTCTACAGCTTCTTGAAGCATACGTTTTTCGTTACGTAAGATTACTTCAGGAGCCTTGATTTCGATCAAACGTTTTAGACGGTTGTTACGGATAATCACACGACGGTATAAGTCATTCAAATCCGAAGTCGCAAAACGACCACCATCCAAAGGCACTAAAGGACGCAATTCAGGTGGAATGATTGGAACGATTTTCACAATCATCCATTCTGGACGATTCTCGATATTTTCACGTGAACTACGGAAAGCCTCAACGACATGAAGACGTTTTAATGCTTCATTTTTACGTTGTTGAGAAGTCTCATTAGCAGCTTGGTGACGTAAGTCGTACGACAATTGATCCAAATCAATACGTTTCAACAAATCTTCTAACGCCTCAGCACCCATCTTAGCAACGAATTTTTGAGGATCGTTATCGTCTAAATATTGATTTTCTTTTGGTAAGGTATCTAAAATATCTAAATATTCTTCTTCAGTCAAAAAGTCCATGAAGTTGATACCATCTTCTTCCTTAATACCAGCTTGGATAACTACATAACGTTCGTAGTAAATGATCATATCCAATTTCTTGGTAGGAAGTCCCAATAAATAACCAATTTTATTAGGAAGAGAACGGAAATACCAAATGTGCGCAACAGGAACCACCAAGTTGATATGTCCCATACGCTCACGACGTACCTTTTTCTCTGTTACTTCAACACCACAACGGTCACATACAATACCTTTATAACGGATACGTTTGTATTTACCACAGTGACATTCGTAATCCTTTACAGGACCAAAAATGCGCTCACAGAATAAACCGTCACGTTCTGGTTTGTAGGTACGATAGTTAATCGTTTCCGGTTTTGTAACTTCACCACTTGAGCGTTCCAAAATAGTTTCTGGAGAAGCCAAGCTGATCGTAATCGAAGTGAAGTTGCTTTTAATTTTATTATCTTTTTTGTAAGACATACTTATTCAAAAGTTAAAGCTTTATAAAGAAGCTTTGAAGGACTGAGCCCTTCAAAGCCCTATTTGCTTAATTAATCCAATGTGATATCTAGACCCAATCCACGTAACTCGTGTACCAATACGTTGAACGATTCTGGTACCGATGGTGTCGGAAGATTGTTACCTTTTACGATTGCCTCGTAAGTTTTGGCACGACCAACCACGTCATCCGATTTCACAGTCAAGATTTCTTGAAGGATGTTAGACGCACCGAATGCTTCCAATGCCCAAACCTCCATCTCACCGAAACGTTGACCACCGAATTGCGCTTTACCACCCAGAGGTTGTTGCGTGATCAATGAGTACGGACCGATTGAACGTGCGTGCATTTTATCATCAACCATGTGACCTAATTTCAACATGTAGATTACACCCACTGTCGTCGGTTGATCGAAACGGTCACCTGTCAATCCGTTGTACAAATATGTACGTCCAGATTTTGGTAGGCCAGCTTTCGCAACCCAATCTTGTACCTGATCCATTTCAGCACCATCAAAGATAGGTGTAGCAAATTTCACACCCAATTTTTGACCTGCCCAACCCAATACGGTTTCGTAGATCTGTCCCAAGTTCATCCGTGAAGGTACCCCTAGTGGGTTCAACACGATATCAACTGGTGTTCCATCTTCTAAGAACGGCATATCCTCATCACGTACGATACGTGCAACGATACCTTTGTTACCGTGACGACCCGCCATCTTATCCCCTACTTTCAACTTACGTTTTTTAGCAACGTAAACTTTAGCCATCTGCACAATTCCTGATGGAAGTTCATCACCGACAGATACTGCGAATTTATCACGTTTGAATGAACCTAGCTCTTCATTAATTTTGATGTTGTAATTATGAAGGGCCATTTTGATCAACTCGTTTTTATCTTCGTCAGTTGTCCATCCCATTGGGTTGATGTTGTTGTAATCTAATTCAGCTAAGATTTTTTGTGTAAACTTAGCACCCTTAGCAACCAACAACTCTTTATATACATTGTAAACACCTTGGCTTGTTTTACCATTCACTACAGTGAATAATTTTTCAACCAAACGATCTTTCAATGATTTAACAGCTCTATCGTGAGCAACCTCTAGTTTCTCTAAAGTTTTACGCTCAACCTCTTTAGACATTTTCTTCGCACGCGAGAATAACTTCGTATCGATAACAACACCTTTTAATGATGGTGGAGTTTTCAATGAAGCATCTTTCACGTCGCCAGCTTTGTCACCAAAGATTGCACGTAATAATTTCTCTTCTGGAGAAGGATCAGACTCACCTTTAGGTGTGATTTTACCAATTAAGATATCACCACCACCAACTTCAGCACCGATACGGATAATACCGTTTTCGTCTAAGTCTTTTGTCGCTTCTTCAGATACGTTAGGAATATCAGCTGTTAACTCTTCTTCACCACGTTTTGTATCACGAACTTCAAGTTCGAATTCTTCAATGTGAAGAGAAGTAAACCAGTCTTCTTTCGCTACACGTTCGGAAATTACGATCGCATCCTCAAAGTTATATCCTTGCCAAGGCATGAACGCTACTTTCAAGTTACGACCTAATGCCAATTCACCATTTTCAGTCGCATAACCTTCACATAATACCTGTCCTGGTTCAACTCGCTGACCTTTCTTAACGATAGGTTTCAAGTTCATACATGTATTTTGGTTGGTTTTCTTGAATTTGATCAATTTATATGTTTTGACATCATCATCGAATGATACAAGACGATCATCGTCGTTTCTGTCATAACGGATCTTGATTTCATCAGCATCTACATATTCTACTACACCATGACCTTCCGCATTGATCAATGTACGTGAATCTTTCGCAACACGACCTTCAAGACCAGTACCTACAATAGGAGCTTGTGGACGCAATACAGGCACGGCCTGACGTTGCATGTTCGATCCCATCAATGCACGGTTGGCATCATCGTGTTCCAAGAAAGGAATTAATGAAGCCGCAATAGATGTAATTTGGTTTGGAGCAACGTCCATATAATCAAGCATATTAGGCTCGATAATTGGGAAGTCACCCTCATATCTGGCTTTCACTTTCGCATCTTCGAAATTACCTTTGTCATCATACAAAGCATTCGCTTGTGCGATTGTTTTACCATCTTCATCCTCAGCAGATAAATATACTACTGGCTCGTCAACCACAACAATCCCATCTTTTACCTTACGGTAAGGAGTCTCGATAAATCCTAAGTGGTTAATTTTCGCATGTACAGCCAATGAGGAGATCAAACCGATGTTTGGACCCTCAGGAGTTTCAATTGTACAAAGACGACCGTAGTGTGTATAGTGAACGTCACGAACCTCGAAACCTGCACGCTCACGGGAAAGACCACCTGGACCTAAAGCTGACAAACGACGCTTGTGCGTAATTTCAGCAAGAGGGTTAGTCTGGTCCATGAACTGAGACAACTGGTTTGTACCGAAGAACGAATTGATTACCGACGAAAGTGTACGTGCGTTAATCAAATCGGTAGGTGTAAACACCTCATTATCACGAATGTTCATACGCTCACGGATTGTACGAGCCATACGAGATAGACCTACACCAAATTGAGCATATAATTGTTCACCTACAGTACGTACACGACGGTTTGACAAGTGGTCAATATCATCTACTTCAGCTTTAGAGTTGATCAAATTGATCAAATACTTCACAATCGCAATGATATCCTCACGGGTTAATACTTTCGTCTCATCCGGAGTTCCCAACTTCAACTTACGATTGATACGGTAACGACCTACATCACCTAAATCGTAACGTTTGTCAGAGAAGAATAAACGATCGATGATACCACGAGCAGTTTCCTCATCTGGTGGTTCAGCGTTACGCAATTGACGATAGATATGCTCCACCGCTTCTTTTTCTGAGTTGGACGTATCTTTTTGTAAAGTGTTATATATAATAGAATAGTCCGCATTGTTTGACTCATCATCTTTTGCTAAGATAATAGACTTAACGCCAGCTTCGATAATCAAATCAATGTGATCTTCTTCTAGAACAGTTTCACGCTCAAGGATAATTTCGTTACGGTCGATAGATACTACTTCACCTGTATCTTCATCCACGAAATCTTCTACCCATTTTTTCAATACCCTAGCCGCAAGACGACGACCAACATATTTTTTAAGACCAGATTTACTAACTTTTACTTCATCCGCTAAATCGAACAATTCTAAGATATCTTTATCCGAATCGTAACCAATAGCACGCAATAAGGTCGTAACTGGAAATTTCTTTTTACGGTCGATATAAGCATACATGACGTTGTTTACGTCAGTTGCAAATTCGATCCAAGATCCTTTGAAAGGAATTACCCTTGCAGAATAAAGTTTAGTACCATTTGTGTGTCTACTTTGACCAAAGAAAACGCCTGGTGAACGGTGTAATTGCGATACGATGACACGCTCTGCACCATTTACCACGAAAGTACCTTTAGGAGTCATATAAGGGATAGTCCCTAAATATACATCCTGAACAATAGTTTCGAAATCTTCGTGTTCTTCATCATTACAAGATAACTTTAACTTAGCCTTTAAAGGAACGCTATAAGTCAAGCCGCGCTCGATACACTCTTGGATATCATAACGTGGTGGATCAATGAAATAATCCAAAAACTCTAGCACAAAAATGTTTCTTGAATCAGAAATAGGGAAGTTTTCCGAGAATACCTTGAACAGCCCTTCCTGATGGCGGTTGTCAGAAGTAGTTTCTAATTGAAAAAACTCCTTGAAAGATTCCAATTGCACATCTAAGAAATCTGGATATTCCAATACTTTCTTACTTGTCGCAAAGTTTATTCTTTCTTGTTGAATATTATTGTTTGCCAAGGGAATATGAATTTTAGTTTTAAAAAAACTGCGCTTACACTTATGCTGTAAACCACCTTTCCACTGTGCCCAGCATATACACAGCATAGTGGCGTATTGATATAAATAGGAATAGACTCTGACGAAAAATCGTCAGAGTCTAAACCTTTTCGGGCTAATTAGTTGAGATTATTTAATCTCAACAACAGCACCAGCTTCTTCTAATTGTTTTTTCAAAGCTTCTGCTTCGTCTTTAGATACACCAGTTTTTAATTCTTTAGGTGCTCCGTCAACTAAATCTTTAGCTTCTTTCAAGCCTAATCCAGCTAAATCTTTAACCAATTTAACTACAGCTAATTTTTGACCACCAGCTTCTTTCAAGATAACGTCAAATGAAGTTTTCTCTTCAGCAGCAGCAGCACCACCTTCAGCTGGAGCAGCAGCTACAGCAACAGCAGCAGCAGCAGGCTCGATGCCATACTCGTCTTTTAAGATATCAGCTAATTCTTTAACTTCTTTTACTGTTAAGTTAACTAACTGTTCAGCAAGTTGTTTTAAATCTGCCATTTTATTTTGAATTTTTGAATGTACTTTATAAAAATTGTTAATTAAATTGTAACGAATGTTTCTGTTCTAGAGGATTCGTTAACCTCTTTCTTCTAAAGCTTTTACTAAACCTGCAACAGTATTTCCTCCTGATTGAAGAGCTGAAATAACATTTTTCGCAGGAGATTCCAAGGCTGCGATAACGTCCGCAATAAGTTCGTTTTTAGATTTAAGATTAACTAATGCAGTTAATTGATTATCTCCAACGAATGCAGTTGCTTCAATGAAAGCCGCTTTTAACAACGGTTTTTCACCTGATTTACGCAATTCTTTGATTAATTTCGCAGGTGCGTTAGCGACTTCTGAAAACATCATTGTAGACGCTCCTTTAAGCGTTCCAAAGATTTCTTCTTCATCAACACCAGCTTCGATTAATGCTTTCTTGATTAAAGTGTTTTTTACAGCTTTAATCTCGATGCCTTGTTCAAAACATTTACGACGAATGTTATTCACTTTTTCAACGGACAACTCAGCAGTATCGGTAATATAGAAGTTACCGTAAGATTTAATCTGTTCGGCCAAAGCTAGAACAATTTCTTGTTTTTCTTCTTTTCTCATGATTAAATACCTGCTACTGATTTAGTCTCAATATGAATACCAGGACTCATAGTTGAGGAAATGTGAATACTTTTAAAGTAAGTTCCTTTAGCTGCAGATGGTTTCAAACGAGCTAGAGTTTGTAATACCTCTAGTGCGTTATCATATATCTTATCTGCATCGAACGACGCTTTACCAATAGAAGTATGGATGATACCGGTTTTGTCAACTTTGAAATCGATCTTACCACCTTTTACATCTGTTACAGCTTTACCAACTTCTGTTGTAACTGTACCAGTTTTAGGGTTAGGCATCAAGTTTCTCGGACCTAAAATACGACCCAATTTACCAACTTTAGCCATAACACTAGGCATAGTAATAATGATATCAACGTCAGTCCAACCACCTTCAATTTTGCTGATGTAATCATCTAAACCTACGTAGTCTGCACCTGCCGCTTTAGCTTCTTCTTCCTTATCAGGAGTACATAAAACTAAAACACGAACAGTTTTACCAGTACCGTGAGGTAATGTTGCAATACCACGAACCATTTGATTTGCTTTACGAGGATCTACGCCCAAACGAACGTCGATATCCACAGAAGCATCAAATTTGGTCAATGAGATTTCTTTAACTAAAGCCGAAGCTTCTTTTAAAGAGTATGCTTTACCAGCTTCAATTTTGGATAGTGCCGCTTTTTGATTTTTTGTTAATCTAGCCACTTTTCTTAAATTGATTTCTTAATTAATTGTTCCAAGGAGCATTACCTGATACAGTAATACCCATACTACGTGCTGTACCAGCTACCATTCTCATAGCAGCCTCTACAGTAAATGCATTTAAATCAGGCATTTTATCTTTAGCGATTGTCTCAACTTGTTCCCAAGTGATAGCCGCAACTTTTTTACGGTTAGGCTCGCCAGATCCACTTTTTAATTTAGCAGCGTCTTTCAACTGAACTGCTACCGGTGGAGTCTTGATGATAAAATCAAATGATTTATCAGCGTAAACTGTAATGACAACAGGTAATACTTGACCTGGTTTGTCTTGCGTACGAGCGTTAAACTGCTTACAGAAATCCATGATATTCACACCTTTAGCACCTAATGCAGGTCCTACTGGAGGTGAAGGATTCGCAGCTCCGCCCTTAACTTGTAATTTTACTAACGCACTGACTTCTTTTGCCATTTTGTTTTGAATTTAATTTTGTTAAATGTCTGTTAGTAAGTTGGAAGCAAATAACGTAACATTCATCGGCCAGGACGTAACACCCCAACCGAGGTGCAAAGTTAATAAGAAGATTTGAATCCTGCAAGTATCTAACTTTTAATTTTTCAGGAATTTATGTTTTTTTACATCCTTGCCCAGATTACCCATCCTTCTACAAAAAAAATCTTGACACTTTTCTAAATATTAACGCTAGAATTATCGGTTTTAGCAAATTCACATCAGCTCTACTGTCCTTTAATAGACTTCAACACCTTATCCAATACCGGATCTTTCCCCTTGATAACATCATCAACACTCCGCACGACAGGAATATCCGGCATGACACCCCGCCCCTCTTCTGATACTTGATAATAAGGTTTGACATCCATTAGGCCAAAACGCCAACGTAGATGGGAGTTCGGAAGTTTCAGCACAGGAAGAGATCCTGCAACTGTTCCATTGGCAGCTCCACCAGTTTCCTCCCCCACAAAAACAGCCCGCTTCCCAACTTTTAGATTTGTAGCAATTAAACTCGCTGCAGAAAAAGTCCCGCCATCAATCAGTACAAATAAATTACCACGATAGCGACTACCTTTGGATTTTTCGACTTTACTCCCTATAAGGTGGGTATAATTTATCCCATCTTTGGAAAAGCTTTTTGTCCAGGATACTACAGCACTTGGTATAATAAATGGTGATAAAATGGGATAAGACCAGCCCGGCAATCCTTTTACCTGATAAAAAGGCAAGCTGAATTTTGAGGTGATCACTGCCGGCTGAACAAATTGGAATTTATCCTCTTCCACTAAGTAACTGTATAGTTCACGGACATCGGACAAACGTCCGCCCAAATTGCCACGAAGATCCAAGATCAGGTATTGTACTGAATTAAGCTCAAGCCGATCAAAAATTCTTCTATAGGCTTCTTTTGGACGCCCATACGAAAAGTCAACCACTTTCAATAAAGCAACACTACTATCGCCTTTGACAGGGAAAGAGAGCTGTTTACTCATTCTTTTTAGATTGGCATTATAACCGAATATTTTGCGCTGCTTTTTCGTGTCGGACTTCTTTTCGGAAGGCTTCTTATTCGTTTTTTCTGTCGCAGCATGGCTGGTTCCCACCTTTCCCTTCTGTTCAGCGGCTTCAAACCTTCTAACAACAGTCCGCTCATATGTACTATCGGCACGAGAAAACAAAACCGAGATAGAATCTTTATACCCCAGTTCCAATTGGTAATACCGTGGTAATAAACGCTCGAAAGCCTGATCTATAAATGTTGTATTATAGCCGTCCGACGTAAAGGTTGGACGATATTTTGTGTACAGATTTTGCGGTTGTATCCCCTCAATGGCAAGAATTTTAGAGCCTGCTACCAAACTTGAATCTAACGTCCCATTTTTTGAGAGATAGAGTGTATTTTCTTGCCAATGAAAGCCCAATTGCGAAAAGGGCCCCTTGCTTTTTTGATAGCGGACCTTATCTTTACCTTTCGGATCAAATTTGGAAATAAGAGGATTCAGGGTCATATGTCCCTGCCGAACTTGGGCCAGTACAGAAGCTAATGCCAGCTGAAACTGATTGGGCAGTAATGGCTGGTGGATCGCTATACGAAGGCTGTCGAACTTAACCTTTAACTGATCCTCCCCCACATACAGAAACAAGTCTGGATGCATTTTCCATAAGTTATGCTCAACATAGTTGATATCTTGCTGCATAGCTTCCACTGCCAGGGGAGTTTCAATAAATCGATTGTACTTCTCAACATTTGCACAGCTCAGCAATGTCAGCAAATACACCAATACAAATAGATAAATAGTTGGCCTTTTCATTTGTAGTAAGATACAAAAAAAAAGCCTTCCAATTTTCATGAAAAGCTTTTCTCTATCGTTAATTACTAATCTTACTCTTTTTCTACTTGCATGTAGTTTAGTTCAAGTGGAGTCTTACGACCGAAGACTTTCACCATCACGATTAATTTCTTTTTATCTTCGTGGACTTCTTCGATCTCTCCGGTAAATCCGTTGAAAGGACCATCGTTTACTTTCACTGTTTCACCCACATAGTAAGGAACGTTAATGGTTTCACCTTGTTCGGCCATTTCATCCACTTTACCTAGGATACGATTTACTTCTGCTTGGCGTAAAGGAACAGCGTTACCAGCTTTATCTCCCAAGAAACCAATTACACTATTGATATTTTTGATGATATGCTCTAACTCACCGTCAAGAGCTGCTTCTAACAAAACATAACCAGGATAGTAGTTACGTTCTTTAGCAACTTTCTTTCCATCACGCATCAAGTAGTATTTTTCCATTGGAATCAACACCTGAGGAATCAAGTGCTCAATACCTAAACGGCTAACTTCGGCATCAATATATTGCTTTACTTTCTTTTCTTTACCACTTACAGCACGAACTACGTACCACTTTAAACCTTGATCTGCCATAAATAAATACGATTGAAAAATTAAGAAGCAATACCGTACAAGAATTCTAACCCTACGCTTGAAGCTTTATCCATTACAAAGACAACCAATGCAATAAGAAGAGACGCAACAAGCACAATAACAGCTGAACTTTGTAACTGAGACCATGTAGGCCAAGTCACTTTCTCAGTGATCTCTACATAAGAGTCTTTAAAAAAATCAAGTACTTTTGCCATTTTAGTTTATCTGTTTTTATAAGCACGGGCACCAGGACTCGAACCCAGACCAAAGGTTTTGGAGACCTTCGTTCTACCTTTAAACTATGCCCGTGTATTTCTTATTTTGTGATGCAAATATAGTGTTTTAAACCACTTTCTGCAAATATTTTTTCACTTTTTTTTATTTTAATCCGATAAATCGCTTATCGAAAAAATAAGCTAATCAACCTCAGTCGATTAGCTTATTCTATGTGATTCTAAATCTTTATTAAAGACTAGATAATTTCAGTTACCTGACCAGCACCTACTGTACGACCACCCTCACGGATAGCGAAACGTAAACCTTTTTCCATTGCAATAGCAGAAATTAATTTCACGCTGATTGTAACGTTATCACCTGGCATAACCATTTCAGTACCTTCTGGTAAAGAGATTTCTCCAGTTACGTCAGTTGTACGGAAATAGAATTGAGGACGGTATTTGTTGAAGAATGGAGTGTGACGACCACCTTCAGCTTTTGACAATACGTAAACCTCAGCTTTGAAATGATCGTGAGGAGTTACTGAACCTGGTTTACAGATAACCATACCACGTTTGATATCAGTTTTCTCAATACCACGTAACAATAAACCTACGTTATCACCAGCCTCACCGTAATCTAAGATTTTACGGAACATCTCAACACCTGTTACTGTAGATTTCAAGTTCTCAGCACCCATACCTAAGATCTCAACTGGATCACCAGAGTTGATTACACCTCTTTCGATACGACCTGTAGCAACTGTACCACGACCTGTGATCGAGAATACATCTTCTACTGGCATCAAGAAAGGTAATTCAGTCAAACGTGGAGGAATTGGAATGTAGTTATCTACAGCATCCATTAATTCCATGATTTTCTCAACCCACTCAGGCTCACCGTTCAATGCACCTAAAGCAGAACCTTTGATTACAGGGATATCATCACCTGGGAATTCGTAGAATGATAATAACTCACGAACTTCCATTTCAACTAAGTCTAACAACTCAGCGTCGTCAACTAAGTCAGTTTTGTTCATGAATACTACTAACGCAGGAACACCTACTTGGCGAGCCAACAAGATGTGCTCACGAGTTTGAGGCATAGGACCATCAGTCGCAGCAACTACGATGATAGCACCGTCCATTTGAGCAGCACCAGTTACCATGTTCTTAACGTAGTCAGCGTGACCTGGACAGTCAACGTGTGCATAGTGACGGTTAGCTGTAGAATATTCTACGTGTGCAGTATTGATTGTGATACCACGCTCTTTTTCTTCAGGAGCAGAGTCAATTGAATCAAATGAACGAGCTTCTGACAAACCTTTATCAGCCAATACTTTAGTGATAGCAGCTGTAGTTGTAGTTTTACCGTGGTCAACGTGACCGATAGTACCAATGTTTAAGTGTGGTTTACTACGGTCAAATTTCTCTTTTGCCATGTTTATGCGAATTAGTAATTATAAATTATTTCTATTTGTTATATACTCTTGCTTAACTTTTACACAAGTACGAGCCAAAGATGGGATTTGAACCCACGACCTCTTCCTTACCAAGGAAGTGCTCTACCCCTGAGCTACTTCGGCTTACTAAAAAACCTTATTTACGTATTAATGCCCCCACCTTTAGATACATTATTATCAAAGAAGATAGAGACTAAATTTAATACTTGAAAAATTTGAGCGGAAGACGAGGTTCGAACTCGCGACCTATAGCTTGGAAGGCTATCGCTCTACCAACTGAGCTACTTCCGCTTAATAATTAGAAACCAGAATAAACCTAATACTCTAATTAAAATAAAGTGTGGAGGGAGAAGGATTCGAACCTTCGAAGCCGAAGCAACGGATTTACAGTCCGTCCCATTTGACCGCTCTGGAACCCCTCCAGACCTGTAACTTTCGTTACATTTAGAGCCTCTTATCGGAATCGAACCAATGACCTACTGATTACAAGTCAGTTGCTCTACCAGCTGAGCTAAAGAGGCTTCTAATATCTTTATTTAAACTTACATTCTATCAACGTCTGACTAAGTATTTCTACCTTTTCAGCGAGTGCAAATATCGAATTTACTTTTGATTTCTGCAAGTTTATTTTTTATTTTTTTTCATTTAAAGAACTAAGCAAACTTTCGTTGTTTTGAACCGTTGTTCCCTTGTTTGCTGATGCAAAGATAGACACAAAACTCACTTTACAAAAATATTTGTCAAAAAAAAAAGACAGTTTTTGGCAATTATACTGATATGCAGCACAATAATTTTTCATTGCATATTTACCTGTTTTGGTTATTTGGCTAATATACTATCTTTGGGCATGCAAATTTTACCGCAATCACTTTCAAAACTTACCCGATACTCCGTACTATTTACGGTACTTTTAATGGGATCGGCCGAATTGAAAGCTCAAAATATTATTCAAAAATTGAGTAAAAAATTTCTTTCCTCTGAAAGAGATTCTACACGTTCCGGTAGTTTTATGGTTTTACCGGCCGTTGGTTATGCGCAGGAAACAGGCGTCGAATATGGCCTGGCAAGCGCTTATAATTTTTATCTGGACAAATCTGATCCCAAAATCCGCACCTCCACTGTCATGGTCATGGGAACCTTTACATCCAATAGTCAGTCCAACTTCAAACTGCAGACCGATCTTTGGACTAAAAACAACGACTACCATCTGATTAGTGAAATACGCTACCGTAATTGGCCCTTTAACTATTATGGTGTCGGTATGGACACTTGGAAAGCCGATGAAGAACGCATTGATCAAAAATTATTTCGCGTCAAACTCGAAGCCGAGAAAAAAATCAGCAACAACCTGTATTCGGGTATCAACATTCAATACGATAACTTCACGATTCGTAGCGATAGTGCAGATCGCATTTTTAATCATTCCGATCTTATTGGAAAGCATGGCGGACAACAGCTACTCGTAGGTCTTTCGCAATTGTTTGACAATAGGGACAACGTTTCTTATACAACAAAGGGGTATTATGCTAAATTGCGGCTGGCCTATGCTCCAAAGTTATGGACAAGTACTGATTTTACGGGGGCAAACCTCGATGTGGATCTCCGTGGCTTTATTCCTCTGCACAACCAAGTCACGCTGGCCCTGCAAGGAATCTTTCGTTCCACATTTGGAAAAACAGTCCCATTTTACAACTACCGTGAACTCGGTGGAGACATGATGATGCGCGGTTATTACCTCGGGCGATATCGTGACAAGAATTACCTTGCCTCGCAGGCTGAACTACGTTATCGCTTTCATCCACGCTTTGGTATTGTTGGTTTCTCAGGGCTCGGGTCGACCTTTTCCAAGGAAAATAGCAGCCGATATGTCGCAAGTTATGGTGGTGGTTTACGCTACTTCTTTAGTCTCGAACACAATAGCAGCATACGCTTTGATTATTCTTTTGGTGAACAAAGACCCGGAGAAAAAAGACAGTCGGGTTTCTATCTATCCTTAAGTGAAGCTTTTTAATAAACAAGAGCATCCATATATTTATGGATGCTCTTGTTTATTCTTGTCTAATGGCATCCACCTTTTCCTTTTTCCCCTCCTCTCCAATTCCCTCAACTTCAGATAAAATACTTGATGCCCAACGGAACGCGGTAGATGACTGACCATCGACAGTCAAAAAGAGGTCGGAACAGCAGCCTAAATCGGAACAGAAGCCTAAAATCGAATCAGAAAATTCTCTTTTCGCTGTTCTTTTCTAAAGTAAACCAACCCAATTCGGTATAGATCTATCGTAACTACACTATGATCATCCTCCTTCAGCTTATTCCAATAGGCTTCCCTTTTCGCTGATAAATGGGGCTCGTTTATAATTAATAAATCTCGATCGCCAACATTTTCCAAAAAATTCAGGTCGAGATCATCCAGATCAATATAATAAATATGTCGATACGCATAGCTTCCGCATTGGTCCTGTAAAAGTTTCTTATAACTTTCAAGCGGACGATCGGCCCAATAGCTAAAATTGTCGTAAGCAAATGTCCTTAATAATCGATCGATTAATGCGTACTTTTTCTGTTCTACCTTGCTCTCATTTTGAATAGTTTGCGGTAATTCTGAAATGCTCGCTTTGGATGTCTTTTGATAGATCACTTCGTCTACCAATTTATAAACAAAAGGAGAATGGGTCCCATGGCGACTATGGGATACAAAATAATGCCGCCAATACTTAAGCATGTAGTTCATTTCGCTGCAAACATCGCTAAATTTTATGATTTTCCACATGGAACATCGGGTTTTAGTTTGCAGGAATGCCCCCTTAAAACTGGAGAACAAAAACACTCCCTTCTCCTTCCGTACTATTGAGGAAAATAGTTCCCTTGTGCAAAAGCATGATCTGTTTGCTTAGGGTCAAGCCGACCCCTGTACCCGTTTTCTTTGTTGTAAAAAATGGCGTAAAGATCTGTTCCTGAAGATCGGCAGGAATTCCTGCCCCGTTATCTTCAATCCGAATCTGCACCTTTCCGTCTACTTCAAGAGCAGATAAACTAATATAGGCTTCTTCCCTATTTTTAACCGCATCTATTGCATTCAACATTAAGTTAATAATAACCTGCTCGATCAAATTGACATCGGCAGATAAGATTAGCCGTGTATTTTTCAGAATAATATCGACATCAATATTTTTCTGGATCAAGGTTGGTTCAAGCAGCTGATAGATATGTTCAAATAACTGCGAAATTTGGATCGGCGCTAACTGAGGCTGATCGACTTTATTGATCATACGATAACTCTTCGCAAAATGTAAAAGTCCTTCGCTACGGCGTTTGATGGTGGAAATACCTGTTTTTAGATCATCAATATCTTCAGCTCCTTTAAAATGGTCCAAACGACCGTTTAAGGTTTCAGCAAGTGAGCTGATCGGGGCAATGGAATTCATGATTTCATGCGTTAGTACACGTAATAACTTGTGCCATGCCTTCGTCTCAGTCTCATCAATTGCTTCGTTGATATTTTGGTACACCACAATGCGAAACAAGGCGTCCTGTGTCTCAAAGCTTGAGCTCTGAATCAATAATTTTATTTTTCCTTTACTTGATTGAATGGACTCCATCTGTTGCTGTCCGTTTTCAAGTAACATGGTTTTTTCATAAAGATCATTGTTTTTTTTCTTCAGTCCCGTGATGTTTCCAAGGTGTGGCAAATGAAACAGCTGTTTGAAAGCCTCATTCACCCACATGACCTTACCACTATCCATCTCATAAAAGATAATCGCCGAATTCAGCATATTGATCACACGATCCAGGTATTGGTGCTGAATCTCCTGCTTAATGCTGATCTCCTTATATGTTTCGTTGATCTGATTAAAGGCCAGAAAAAGCTGCCCCTCTACTGACTTTGTATTTTTCACCAAGAAACGTCTGGTAAAGTCGCGGTATTTGACCGCTTCGGAAAATTCAATCAGTTGCCTGGCCAAAAAATTATACTGTGCATATAGGTTAAAACCCAGGTATAGCATCATACAAAAGATCAAAGCCGCCTGTACATATTCCCTTTTAAGCAGCAAATAAGCGCTCGCAAGTGCCGCTACCAGCAGTAATATAACCTTGATTGCATTTAAGATTTTTCCGTGCCTCATCGACTAAATATCATATTTCTCCAAACGTCTATAAAGCGCCGCCCTGGTAAGCCCTAATTCTTTTGCTGCTTTACTGATATTTCCGTTATACCGCTCAATCGCCGATTTGATTGCTTTACGTTCCAATTCTTCCAGATTTTGACTGCTGGGACTGGATTCGACAACGCTGTTATCCATTTGCTGTTCTATTGGCGAGAAAAAGAGATCATTTCCGGCAATACTGAGCTGATCAGCCATAATTACGGCACGTTCGATGCTGTATTGGAGTTCTCGGACGTTGCCCGGGAAATGATATGCACACATTTTTTTAACCGCATCCGGTTCAAAGCCTTCAATCCGCTTATTGTATTTCTTCGAATAGATATCGAGAAAATGATCAGCCAATAGCTTGATATCCTCTCCTCGCTCACGCAAAGGCGGCACCTGAATTTCCACGGTATTGATCCGATAAATTAAGTCTTTTCGAAAACGACTTTCATCTGCGAGCTGTTTCAACGGAACATTAGTTGCTGAGATTAAGCGTATATCCACCGAGATTGGTTGATAGGAACCCAACGGTGTCACTTGTCTATTCTGCAGTACGGTTAACAATTTAGCCTGTTGCTGCAAAGAGATATTGCCAATTTCATCGAGGAACAATGTCCCCCCGTTTGCAGCTTCGAATCGACCTTGGCGGTCTTCACGGGCATCTGTAAATGCGCCCTTCTTATAACCGAAAAGCTCGCTTTCAAATAATGTTTCTGTCAACGCCCCGACATCAACCTTAACATAGGTCCGGTCTGAACGTAAGGATCTTCGCTGAATGGCTTGAGCAATCAGGTCTTTCCCGGTCCCATTTTCACCTAATATTAATATATTGGCATCTGTAGGTGCAATTTTCTCCAATTTATATTGCAGTTCGTCCATAACAATGGAATTACCAATCAAATCAGGACTATTCGCACTACTGAGCAAGGAACTTTTGCTTTTCTTTTCTTTATTTTTTGATTCAGCAAGAGCGCTTTCGATCGTTGCCAATAATTGCTCATTTTCCCAAGGTTTCACGACAAAATCTGATGCTCCCTGTTTCAGCGATTTTACAGCGAGATCAACAGCTCCATAAGCCGTAATCATAATGACGTGTACCTGTGGAAACTTTTCTTTGATCCGAGACAACCAATATAATCCTTCATTACCGGTATTAATCGTACTTTTAAAATTCATATCTAAAAGCACCAGATCGTAAGGTGTCTTCTCCAGATGTGCTATTAGGTTCTCCGGATTGGGTTCAACTTGAATATGACTAACTTTAGGTTTAAGCAAGATTCTTGCCGCAGTTAATAAATCCTGGTCATCATCAACGACTAAAATAGATGCTTTTTTCATACTTCCTGACTTCATTGAAGATACTAAGATAACTATAAATTCAACGAGCCTGCGTAATAATCATTGATATATTTTTGCAGCAGCCATTCATACTGTTTGACGACCAATTGAATCTGGCTATTGTCGAATTTCGTTTTTGCGGTCAAAAATATCACTGAATTACTATTTCCCAATTCGAATACTACTTTGGCAATACGAAAAGATTCCGCATAATTTTCATTCTGACTACGCAATTGTGTAATCATATTGCTTGCGTTCTGCAAGTTAAAAACCGCATTGGACGTCGCCGACCGTAAAACATTTTGTTGGATCTCTTTTTGAAATCTAGCCGTCTGCAAATCTAGTTTTGCCAAGCGGACGTTGTTATAAACCTGCAAATGATTAAAAATCGGAACAGAAAGATTGAGAGAAATATACTTTCCTACGTTATTACGCATTTGTGACCAATACGTTCCTTGAATCCCCAATTTAGAATAATTTGATCCTAAACCAGCGCTCAGGCTCAAGGACGGATAATAGTATGATTTCGCAATCTTAATATCCCGCTCCGCCACTTTGATCCGATAATCCAGCGCCTGTATATCCGGCAATTGATCAACAGCCATTTCATAGAGCTGTTTCGCATCCAGTCGCTGCCCGCTCTCTTTTATTCCAAGGTTATCCAATTCGCCCAATTGATTTTCATCCATATTTAATAAGGCAGCAAGTTTCACCCGGCTACTGTATAGTAACTGACGATTATTTTCAATCGTGTTAACATCATTTGCCAGTTGTCCTTTCAAATCAAAGTAATCCCCAGGATTAATTGCGCCTTCCTTATGCATGCTCTCCGCACGTCTGACCTGTTCTCGGGTAACCTCAGTCTGCATTTCTGATTGCCGCAATATGTCCTGAGCAGTCAAACTTTGGATATAAGCGGTAATAACGTCCAGTTTTAAAGCATTAATCTGTGTATCAAAAGTCAATTTACCGGCAGTCTTTGCATCAGCACGCATCCGGATATCGTGAAATAAACGGAACCCTCTAAATATTGGAAGGCTTGCGCCCAAAGAAAAATTCCCTGTTGAGTTGTTTGATGAAATATATTGAAGGGTCGAATTATCCTGAGATCTTCCTGATGTTAGGCTATGCTGTAAGCTTGCGTCAACATCGGGAAGTCTATTCGCTTTAGCCTGTGCTAAATTCACTTCCGCACGCCTCACATCGAGTTCATTCTGCAATAAGGTTGGATTGGCCTTTATTGCCAACTGAATACACTCAGCTAAGCTCCGCTTGGCAATTTGTTTATCGTCTACCGCTGCAATTGTTGCTGTCCCCGTTACTCTTTCTGTTAGTCGCTGCTCCGTCTGTTGCGCCCCTGCCTTGGCATAACTCAATAAAAAGCATAATGTACTATATATATAGACTCTCTTCATATCCATTTTTTATTTTGTTGCTGACCATCGCCATGCCAAACAACAAAAACACTAACTATCAAATAGATACAAAAAACATATTTTCAAAAATGTTCATTAATGAACAGTCGGTGTGCGTAGTTGGACAATAGCAAAGACAAACTGTATAAATAGAAGAATAATTCAAATCAAATTCGACATTTATTCTTCTATTCAATGGATATAAGTCGGAGCTTGTTCGGATTTTTTTCGGTTACAACCGAAGAAGCTCCGAAGAAGTTCCGACTAAGTACCGAACAAGCACCGAGTAAACAACGAAAGTAATATAGTTAAATCCTAAATGTCTTATACTGAAATAGGTTTACATATACCGAACAGATTACTATATAGATTTTACATTCTATTTTTTTCTACTGGATATAGTTGTCATTGTCTGTTTTCTTACTATTATCAGTTGTCCGTTCCCTGACCACAGTTTCCCTGGTTTTACTGCGGAACTTTTTTGACTCAGCGTTACGTCTTTGAAACACTTTGGGAGTTTTTTGGTTCTGCCATTCCAGATGTGCCTGTTGGGGAGACATCATATTGCAGGACATATGTGGTCTAAAATGATTGTATATATTGACTGCTTTGACCAGCTGTGCAAGTGCCGTTTTATAGTCCGGGAAAGTTTCGGCCATTCGATATTCGTTTTTTAGGATGCCATTTAACCTTTCTGCCACGGCATTGTCATATGGGCTCCCGGATTGCGTCATGCTTATTGCGATCCCATTTTCCTGCAATATAGTGACATAATTTGTGCTGCAATATTGGATGCCCCGATCCGAGTGGTGGGTCAGACTGCTCTGCGGGTAGATTCGATGTGATATGGCCATCCTGAGCGCTGATATACAGGCCTGGGCTGTTGGTCTGTGGGTAAGTTTGTAGCCCACGATCTTTCGGGAATAGGCGTCTGTGACCAGGCACAGGTAGATCCATTTGTCCCGGATGCGGATGTAGGTGATGTCACTTACCCATATCTGCTCGGGACGCAGGGCCTGCCTGCGCTGCACAAGGTCGGGCCACTTTTTGAAACGGTGGTCGGATTGGGTGGTGATGGCATACCTGCGTTTGCATTTGACCAAAAGGTCATTCTCACGTAACAGCCTGAAAAAAGCGTCCCTTCCCAGTCCGGTCATCGCGCTGCCCATTTCTTTGGCCAATATGCTGCGGAGTTTAAGGGTACCCATACGATGGGAGTCCTTCCGAATTTCACGTACCCGCGCCAACACAAGACCACTGCGAACGGAATATTCCTGCTCTCTGCCCATATATTTATAGTAGGATTGCCTTGTTCTGCCAAATAGTCCACAAAGTTTGGAGACCGAAACATTCTGGTAACACGACTTCATTTCTTGGACGATTTGGCCCCAGACTTTTTTACAAAATCAGCCCCATGGAGCTCCTCCGCTTTTTTGATCAGCATCTCCAGGGCAGTAATTTTGAGGTTCGCCTGGAAGAGTTCATCCCTGAGATCCTGCTCATTTTTCAACCCGGTATCTTCTGACTCCACAGCCTGGGGAACTTCCAGCTCCAGATTGCTTTCCCACTGCTGGTACCATTTCATAAAATACCGCGGAGTGGCTTCCCCCGGAAGATTGTACTTCTGGGCAAGTTGCGAATAACTCAGCTTGCCCGCAAGGTATTCTCTGGAAACGAGGATTTTGAAGCTATCGCTGTAAACTTGCTGTCCCCCTGATTTACGTTTTGTCATACGCTTTTTCATAATATTAAATTTAAGATTTTAATATTCGGTTTTTGTAAACCTTTTTCAGGAATGGACAAAATTTTAACAGACCACTTTTACCAACCTTTTGGACCGATCGGTCAATATAGCTACTTACCTAATTTGCCCCAACAGAGTAGCCTTTGCCCCACCGGAACTAATGTGCTTCACGGCAGCCAGATTATATTTGTTAAAAGCGCTTCAGTTGACGCCCTAAACAGCAAAAAACTTCCAGTTGTACGCCTTCGTACAAGAAGTGTCCGCTATCGAACACCAAGCTTCAAACTAAACAAAATAAGAATCTATCAATCAATAAATTACATTCTTGGCACAGCTTTCATAGTTATATACAAAATTGATATTAAATTATGGACAGACCTTTAGAAAAGAAGAAGTGGAATAGCAAACGTATCATGACTATTGTGGGGGTTGCTGGCTTAGTTGGATTGATCAGCGCCAGTTTCTATTTTACCTCCGGCAAAAGCAAACTGAATGTTGAAGCTGACCGCATCTCTATCGTCGAAATAAAAAATGGAAACTTTCAGGAATTTATCCCTATAAATGGCACTGTGCTTCCTATTAGCAGCATATACCTCGATGCTTCTGTTGGTGGACGCGTAGAAGAAAAGTTTGTAGAAGATGGCACTATCTTAAAAAAAGGGGATGCAATCATGCGTCTTTCCAATACCGATCAGGAGCTTACCTTGGTACAACAAGAAACGCAAGTGCTGAATCTATTGACACAGTCCCAAATAGCGCAGACCAATGCACAACAAGCATCGATTAACAACCGCAACCAAATGGCTGATGTAGAACAAGCCTACCGAGAAGCTGAACGTATCTATACCTTAAATAGAAAATTACTCGCTGAAAAAGCCATTGGTACACAAGAGTTCGAAAAATCAAAGAACGATTATAACTATCAAAAAGAACGGGTCAACTTGACCAAACAGATCCTAAAACAGGACGAAATCTCTAATGCGCAAAAAACTAATCAGGATAAGCAAACTTATCAACGTACACAGAGCGCATTGGAACTGATGAAAAGAAAAATTGGTGATCTGATCGTTAGAGCACCTGTTGACGGACAATTGACAGCCTTCGATGCAGAAATCGGACAAAACAAAAACGCCGGGGAACGGTTGGGACAAATCGACGTCTTGACAGGATTCAAAGTGCGTGCTGATATTGACGAACATTATATCAACCGTATTTTCCCAGATCTGCAAGGTGAATTTTCTATCGGTGAAAAAACCTACAAACTCCGTATCAAGAAAGTCTATACACAGGTCACCAATGGTCGATTCCAGGTTGACATGGAATTTATCAATGATGTTCCAAAAGGGATCCGTCGTGGACAAACTTTACAGATACGTTTAGCGTTAAGTGACGAGACAAAAGCATTATTACTGGCAAAAGGAGGATTCTATCAACAGACCGGTGGTAACTGGATCTTCAAATTGGATAAAAATGGAAGCACAGCATATCGTGTCGATATCCAATTAGGGCGACAGAATCCGGAATATTATGAGGTTATCAAAGGTCTACAACCGGGGGATAAAGTTATCGTATCGAGCTATGAGACCTACGATAAGGTTCAAGAGTTGAATATTAAAAAGTAACATCATATAGCGGTTATCGAAGAGACTTGATTAAGTGCATCAAATCTTTTTGATAACCGCTATGATCCTATTCAAAGAACAATGATAAAGAACGCGATCAAAACTGGAATTCGTTCCTTGCTTACAAACAAGAAGTTTACACTTCTGAATATTGCCGGACTAAGTATTAGTCTAACAGTGGTTATTGTCATTGCACTTTGGATCACGGATGAATTGTCCTTTAATAAGGTCTTCAATAATGCGAATCGAGTCTATGAACTGTCGACAAACTTCGATAAGGAAAATGACCAATTCGTTCATGCTGCACCACCGCCAATTGCGCTATATGGAAAATTAAAAATTCCCGCAATACAAGAGGCGTGTCGCATAAGTGCTGGGCAGGACATACAGTTCAATAAAGATGAACTGATGGCCAGCGAACATGGGGTGTATGTTGACAGTACCTTTAACAAGGTATTCGATGCTAGTACAGAATCATTGACTCCCGAAAAGTTATTCCAAGGAAAACAGTCAATCGTTATTACAGAAAAGATTGCCAATAAATATTTTAAAAATGAAAATCCATTAGGACAAACGCTCTATTTAGAAGTCGACCCTATTCTGAAAACTGGTAAACAGCCTTTTCTAATTACAGCAGTCATCAAAGACTTCCCTAGCAATAGTTCCATTAAGGCTGATTATCTATTACCATTTGAACTACTGGCCAGTCTATCCAAAGAGCCTCTGGATGAAAAATGGGGCAATTTTCAATATTACATTTATTTTTTGCTAAAGCCAGGGGCCAATCCGGATCAGGTGGCACAGCAGCTTACCGCCATCCAAAAAGACAATTTTCAAGGAAATCCGCTGTATACTAAATTTGCATTCTTCCTACAGAAAATAACACAAACAAATCTATATACTCCTAAAGGTGGTGACAGCGGTATGCAGTCCGTTTATATATTTGCAGTCATTGCCTTTGTTATCTTACTAGTTGCCTGTATCAATTATGTCAATTTGGTTACGGCCCGAGTTACAAAAAGAATAAAGGAAATCAGTATTCGTAAAATTATTGGCGCTAAGAGAAGTCATCTTTTTCTTCAATATCTGACCGAGTCTGCGGTGCTGTTTTTGATTTCATTAGGTATTGCTACCCTACTCGCTTATCTAGCGATCCCATTTTTTAATGTGATCGCTGAAAAAAACATTCAATTCAGCCTTCTTTCGTCCGAACTGTGGTTTATCTTTCTACTCACCTTTATAACAACTGTACTAATTGCAGGAATCTACCCTGCTGTACTTTTCTCAAGCAACAAGGTGTTGAGCCAGCTAAAAAATAACAGCACACTATTTGGCAACAAAAATAATCTACGAAAAGGACTTGTTGTCCTACAATTCTGCTGCACAGTTATACTCATTATCACCACTTTTATTTTTGAGAAACAACTGCGTTATATGCGTCACAAGGATTTAGGATACAATAAAGAAAATGTCTTTCTATTTGAACAGAAAAACTTTTTGCCACATTATGAAGCAATCCGAAACGAACTACAGCATCAACAGGGTATTTTAGGAGTTACCGCCGCCAGCAACGACATCAGTAACATCGGATCTGAAACCGCCGACATTAATTGGGATGGAAAAGACCAACTGCAGTCTAATTTTTTCATTAGACGCGTTGCTATTGATCCAAACTTCACTTCTGTTTTAGACATCAAATTAGCCGAAGGAGCCGGTTTTACAAAAAATCCTTCCGATAGCAGTCATGCGCTACTGAATGAAACTGCAATTAAACAAATGGGCTTAAAAAATCCCATTGGTAAAACCATTACTTTTCAGGGAAAAACACTGACCATTGTGGGTGTCATGAGGGATTTTAATTTTAATGACCTAAAAACAGCTATAAAACCTTGCATCTTTTTTTCCGGTATGGGCTATGCACTTGGTGGAATGTATATCAAGACCAGTCCAGGACATGAAGAACAGGCACTTGCTGCCGTCCAAAAGCTATGGAACAAATACAACCCCCAATCAACCTTCAATTATTCCTTTATGGATGAATCTTTTGATAAAATGTATAAAAAGGATATAATCCATGGAAAGCTTGTTCAGTTATTTGCCGCTATAACCATTTTACTTTCATGTATCGGATTATCCGGGCTCGTATTGTTCAGCACAGAATCTAAACTGAAAGAAATTGGAATCCGTAAAACCCTAGGTGCATCGAAACGGGATATTGTTATGATGATCGGTAGAGATTATATGATCCCAGTGATCGTATCCTTCCTTATTGCTTTTCCAATTTCCTGGCTGATTATTTCCAAGTGGCTTGACAATTATGTTTACCGCACATCAATAGATCCTTGGGTTTTCTTATTAGCGGCGATAACAACTATTTTATTGGTTGTTCTTACAGCCGGTTCAGTTTCGCTCAAAGCGGCAATGGTCAACCCTACAAAAATTTTAAGAGACGAATAGAGTAATAAAATAAATAATACAAGATATACGATGATTAAAAACTTTATTAAAACCGCACTTCGTAACCTTTGGAAAACCAAAGGGTACAGCTTTCTCAATATTTTTGGACTGGCGGTCGGGATTGCTGCGGCATCGTTGATTTTTTTATGGGTTGAAAATCAGTTGAGCTTCAACGATAATTTCGCCAACAAAAAGGATATCTACATTGTCAAATCAAAACAGACATACGATGGTGCCACCTATGTTTTCGAATCAACACCTGGACCATTTGCCCAGAGCGTAGAAAAAGAAATTCCCGGCATCAAGCATGCCGTTCGCATTAGCTGGAATTCGCCAATGCTGTTTTCCGTCGGAGACAATAATATATTTCAAAATGGTGTATATGCCGATGGAAGCATCGCCGATGTGCTATCCCTAGCATTTCTTGAAGGAGATCGAAAGACTGCATTTGATCAAGTCAATAACATTGTATTATCAGAAACTGCAGCGAAGAAATTATTTGGCAACCGTCCTGCATTGGGAAAAACTGTCAAAACAAACAATAGTGAACCATTTATTGTTGCAGGGGTAATCAAGGACCTACCCAAAAATAGCAGCTATGATTTTCAATGGCTCATCCCTTTCAAAAAATTTGAAGCTGGTCAGGATTTTCTAAAAAATTGGGGGAACAATAGTGTTCAAACGCTAGTTCAGGTCGAAGATAATGCCAACGTCGATCAGATTAACAAGCAGATGATGGATTTCGTCAAACACAAGACCAATGGTGAAGTCACTTTCTCACAGAATTTTCTCTATCCAATGGAACGTTGGATTACCTACAATCAGTTTGATAACAGTGGTATTGAAAAAGAAGGTGGCATTAAAAATATTCGTCTATTTACCTTCATTGCATGGGTTGTCTTACTGATCGCCTGTATCAATTTCATGAATCTTGCAACTGCAAGATCTGAAAAAAGAGCAAAAGAAGTTGGGATGCGCAAAGTGGTTGGTGCAAGTCGCAAATCGCTCATTATGCAATTCTTGGGAGAATCCCTTGTGTTGGCAATTATCTCCTCTCTTGTTGCCATATTACTAATCTATATCTTCATCAGGCCGTTCAACACCATGATAGGCCAGGATCTTCAGGTTAATCTTTTGGCCCCCTCACACCTGCTATTTTTAACGACAATAACATTAGCATGTGGATTATTTGCAGGTAGCTATCCCGCATTTTTCCTTTCTGCATTCAAGCCGCTTTCAACGATCAAAGGGGCGAAACAGAAGGCCGGTAGTGGAAGTCTCGTCCGTAAAGGGTTGGTCATCCTGCAATATACAGCCTCAGTTGTATTAATTATTTGTACCATTATTATCTACCAACAGATTCAGCACAACAAGAACAGGGATCTCGGATTTGATAAGAGCCAGGTGTTGACTACAGCGCTACAAGGCGATATGGCCAAACATCTGCCGCTCATTAAAAATCAATTATTGGCAACAGGAGTTGTTCAAGAAGTCGGTGTCAGTGACATGAGTATCCTCAATATCAACTCCAATACGTCCGGTTTTAGCTGGGATGGAAAAGATCCAAATGCCAGTATTTTGATTGGTATGTTACGTTCTGATGAGGGTCTTATTCCAGCTTTGGATTTAAAACTTTTTGACGGTAGAAACTTCCATCAAAATTTTGCGGGTGATAGCACCTCGGTTGTCATCAACGAAGCATTTGCAAAACTGATCAAAAAAGATGGCCTTGTTGCCGGTAACATCATCAGTTACGGTGAGGAAAAATTCACCATCGCCGGTGTCGTCAAGAACTTCGTTTATAACAATGTGTATGCCGATCCTGAGCCGATGCTGTTTCTACCAATGAATAGAGATAATGGGATCATGACCATCAAGACAAAGGCTGGAGTAGATTTACCAGATGCCATTCAACAAATCGAGAAGGTCATCGTCAAAAATAACCCTGGCTTCCCTTTTGATTACAAATTTTTGGATGATAGCTTCAACAATAAATTTAAAGCCGAGCTTTTCGTACAGCAACTATCCAGTGTATTTGCACTGATGTCCATCATTATCTCCTGCTTAGGTCTATTTGGTTTAGCCGCCTTTGCAACTGAGCAACGCGCAAAAGAGATCAGCATCCGTAAAGTCTTGGGCGCCTCTGTTTCGGGACTTATCCAAATGCTCAACCGTGAATTTGTCATTCTTGTAGCGATCTCATGTATCATTGCTTTTCCTATTGCGTGGATGATCATGAGCAAATGGCTAACTAATTATGCACATCATATCGATATTTCCTGGACCATTTTTATCATCAGTGGTCTGACAGCTATTATCATTGCCCTATTGACAATCAGTTCACAGGCATTTAAAGCAGCGATAGCCAATCCGACAAAGACTTTAAGAGATCAATAAACAATAAAAAAGAATTTAATAACAGAAACAGTAACTGTCCAAAGCAATTTCGCCAAGGATACAAAACATAAAAACCATGAGCACAAAAAATATGATCAAAATCACAAATCTTCAAAAGTATTACCGCACAGAAGAAGTTGAAACCGTCGCATTAAACAACCTCAATATCCATGTCAAAGAGGGAGAGTTTGTTGCTGTAATGGGGCCTTCGGGCTGTGGGAAATCGACTTTACTCAATATCATTGGTCTATTGGATGATTTGGATGAAGGAAGCTATCTGTTCAACGAGATTGAAGTTGCCAAATTCAAAGAACGCGGTCGCTCAGATCTTCGCAAACATAACATTGGTTTTGTATTTCAGAGCTTCAATTTGATCGATGAACTGACCGTATTTGAAAACGTGGAACTTCCACTGGTTTATACCAATGTTCCAGCAGCAGAACGCAAAAAACGTGTAGAAGAGGTTTTGGAAAAAGTGCAGATCATGCACCGTCGCAATCACTTTCCACAACAGCTGTCCGGAGGTCAACAGCAACGTGTGGCTGTCGCTCGTGCGGTTGTCAATAATCCCAAACTGATCCTTGCCGATGAGCCTACGGGTAACCTCGATTCCAATAACGGTAACGAAGTTATGCAACTCCTGACTGAATTGAACGAAGCCGGCACAACCATCGTCATGGTAACACACAGTGAGCACGATGCAAAATTCTCTGACCGTGTAATCCGCATGCTAGACGGACAAGTGATTATGGAAACAACTTCGGTATAAGACAACTCATATATAACCAAGATATTACTCCTAATAACCTATAGATGATGAGCACGATTAAATTAATTTTCAGACAACTATGGCGCAACCGTCTTTTCACATTTTTAAATGTATTTGGGCTTGCCATCGGAATAAGTGCCTGTTGGCTAATTTTCCGTATCGTCAATTATGAATTTAGTTTTGACCAGCATCATCCAGAAAGTGAGCAGATTTACAAGGTCCATACCTCCTATGAGGAAAAGGATAAATTAGATCATTTCGATGGTGTTCCCGCACCATTACCGGCATATATCAAGGATAACTTTGTCAATGTTGAACTGACAGTACCCATCTTTAAACAATACTTCGAGCGTGTCAGTAATAATGGCGGCGCGCAGAAAATAGAGTTTGAAGATCAGCCCGAAATCATCGGTACCACGGGAGACTATTTCAAAATGACACCTTATGTTTGGTTAGCTGGCGACCAAAGGAATATACTAAAAAATAGCCATGAAGTCATCCTGACAGAATCGCGGGCTAAATTGTATTTCCCAAACACGTCAATAGACCAAATCATAGGACAGACCTTATCCTATGATAGTACATTGTACAATGTCGCCGGTATTGTAAAAGATCTAGCTCATCCAAGCAGCTTTTTGGGTAAAGAATTTATCCGGATTCCAGAACAGGAATGGAATAGCACAAACTGGAACAATTCAAATTCCAATTGGCAGCTCTTTATTAAGGTAAAATCATCGGCTTCCCTTCCTAACCTCATAAAGACAGCCGACAAAAAGGCGTATGAGATGACACATGCTGAATTTGACAAGTTTGGATTTAAAATGCATGTAAATACAGTTCCTTTAAAAAACTTACATTTTACTTCTTACGCGCAAAATAATGTTGATCAGAAAATAATGTACGGTCTTATCGGCATAGGTATATTTTTGCTCTTACTCGCCTGTGTCAATTACATCAATCTCGCTACAGCCCAAATCCCACAACGCGCCAAGGAAATTGGTATCAGAAAGACATTGGGAGAAAGCCAGAAAAGAATTACAAAGTCCTTTCTGCTAGAAACATTTTGCATTACGGCTTTTTCGGTGCTTTTATCTTGGCCTTTACTTATTCTCATTCAAACAGTTTTAGCAGCATATATTCCCGATCAGCTCAAGTTGTATCCAGATCCCTGGGGCGTATCGCTATTTTTAGCAACACTTACAATTACGATTACCTTAATTTCCGCTGGTTATCCGATCTTATTGACAAACAAAGTCAAGATTGTTGAAGTCATTAAAATCTCGAATGCGCAAAGTCTTAAATTTGGCAATCTTTCTTTTCGAAAAATGCTCATTGTTTTTCAATTTTTGATTGCCCAGCTATTTGTTATTTCAACTTGCATCATTGGTCTGCAGTTGAAACACGCACTACAGAATAACTCCGGCTTCGATAAGGATGCGATCATTACCCTACGTTTCCCGAGTAAAAGTTATCAGGACAGTAATGTTGATCCTTTTGTTTTCAAACAAGCGATTAAGCACATCACAGGTGTAGAGCAGGCTTCCTTGGGGCATCTGCCCATGAGTAACGACCATTGGGGAAATGCCTTGTTTGCGAAAAGTGATACGGGACAGGTACAAGCCGATGTACAAATGAAATTTGTCGACCAAGATAACTTTAAGCTCTATAATTTTAAAATGCTTGCTGGCCGCCCGCTGCAATTGGCCGATACGAGCACAGGCATCGTGTTAAACTTAGCCAGCGTTCAAAAATTAGGTTTTAAATCTGCTGAAAATGCTGTAGGGAGCTTTGTTACGTATACAGACAAACAGCGGCAGATTGTGGGCGTAACTGACAATTTTCACACAAAAAATCTCCATGCAGCCATTCAACCTGTTGTCATGCTGAGTTCCATTAAAAAATGGGAATTAAACAGACTAAGTGTCAAACTCAACAATAATTCAACTACCTGGCCGGAAACTTTAAAACAGATTGAGAAAGAATGGAAAAAATATTATCCAAAAGCCCCATTCAAATATGATTTCTATGATCAGCAAATCAAAGAACTCTATAGCAGTGATCTAAAATTCTCGAAGATCATCAATCTATTTACATCAACGACGATTCTCATCAGCTGCTTGGGCTTGATCGGCCTGGTTACCATCACTACAGTACAACGCACAAAAGAAATTGGTATTCGAAAAGTGTTGGGAAGCACGGTACTGGGGATTATTGGATTATTATCAAAAGATTATATCAAACTTATACTCATTTCTATTTTGATCGCTACCCCAATTGCCTGGTGGGCGATGCACAAATGGCTAGATGATTTTGCTTATAAGATAGAACTATCCTGGTGGATGTTTATCATTCCAGCTGCCGCAACCCTACTTATTGCATTTTTTACAATGAGCTACCAATCCATAAAAGCGGCACGTGCAAATCCCGTAAATAGCTTAAGAGATGAATAAAATAGTCAAGAAGCTCAATAGTGATCAAGGAGAATGATGGGAATCAGCGATGATCCCAGCATAATCCTTGTTTTGAATAATGCGCTGCAAAGAATGACTAAACAATAGAATTAATCAAAAAAAGCCTATCACCATGATAAAGAATTATTTAATAACTGCCATTAGAGAATTAAGGAAACGGAAATTCTATACTGCTATCAATATATTAGGTCTGTCGGTCAGTCTTACGGCAGCGATATTAATTATTTTCTGGGTACAGGACGAAAAGAGCTTTGATAAATTCCATCCAGATTTTGAACAGATCTACAAAGTCAATTCTCATTTGGATCCCGAGCACAACGGTTCGATATGGGGGACATCTCCCGGGCCGATAGGAAACTATGCACAAAATGTACCGGAGGTAGATTACGCAACGCGAGTTTCACAGGATTACAGTACCACATTGGTCAATGACAAACTGAAACGTCCGGTAACTGATATGAACATCTATTATGTAGATGGTAATTTTTTCAAGATGTTTCATTTTCCATTGCAAGAGGGCTCTCTCTCAGGTTTTCAGGAAAATTATAAGCAGGCACTGATCACTGCTTCAACAGCCGAGAAACTTTTTAGTACGCAAAAAGCCATTGGAAAAACTTTCCGTTACCAAAAAGATCTCTTCACTGTAGCGGGTATCCTAAACGATATTCCACAAAACTCCTCGATGCAATTCGATGTAGTTATTCCACTGGGTTATCATGCACAGCGGTTTACAAACTGGGGCGGTAACGGTAAATGGAAAACTATAGATGAAGATATGGGTAACTATAGTTTTTCAACTTATATTAAAGTCAAACCTCATGCTTCTGCCGCACTTATTGGAAAATCGGTCACAGACACTTATACCAAAGCCCGCGACGGTGAAAACTCGACTATATTTGTTTTAGATCCACTCAAAACCATGCATTTAATCGCTCCTGACGGAAATAAATCGACGCTTCGCATGGTTCAGATTTTTGGGATCATTGCAATATTACTTCTGGTGATCGGTGCGGTAAATTATGTCAATCTGAGTACTGCAAGAGCGTTGGATCGGGCGAAAGATGTCGGTATCCGTAAAATAATCGGCGCTAACCGTCTCCATTTATTCCTACAATTTATCACAGAAACTGTTGTTGTATTTCTTTGTTCATTACTGATCGCTTTCATCCTTATAGTGATTCTTCATACCGGATATAATCAGATCGCACAAAAATCAATCAGCCTATCTTTCCATAATACGACGATATGGCTGTATATTGGGGCTGCAATTATAGGCACATTGGGACTGTCCAGTATATATCCTGCGATACAGCTTTCCTCATTCAATCCCATTCATTCGTTAAAAGGAAAATCAGTAAAAGGTATTTCCTCTAATACCATGCGTAAAATATTGGTGGTTTTCCAGTTTACGCTCTCCGTGACCCTTATTGTATGTACATTGGTGATCCGAAACCAATTGGCTTTTATCCAGAAGATCAACCTCGGCTATGACAGAGACCATGTGCTAACCCTAGGCCTTCCAGAGGAAGCCTACAAACATATGGACGCGATACGTGCCGAACTCAAAAGCAACAATGCCATACAGGCGGTCTCTCTATCCGGTGTTTACAACATGACAGATTTCGGAAATGCCACGGGCGATATCGATTGGCCCGGCAAGTCCAAAGACAACAAACTCATTGTTGCTCAAGCGACCATCGATAAGGATTTTATTCCCTTGATGAACATGCAATTCCTCGAAGGAAAAAACTTTAGCGGCATGCCGGTTGATTCGTCCGGCTATATAATCAACGAGACCTTGGCGAAACAAATGGGATTAAAACCGCCGTACGTAGGATCCAATATGAGTTTCCACGATTTCCCTGGGCAAATTATCGGTGTTGTGAAAGACTTTCACTTCAAATCCATCAAAGATAAAATAGGGCCAATGGTCTTCTGGACGCGCTGGGGATCAGGCACACTTTATGTTAAAACGAGTACGACAAAAGCCCCTGAGGCCATTAAAGCTTTAGAAAAGATCTATAACCGATATCCGTCAGATGCTCCTTTTAACTACACCTTTATTGATCAGCAATTTGATAATCTATATAAATCCGAGCAGCGCACAGGTTTGTTGTTCAATATTTTCGCTGGCATCGCCATTTTTATATCTGCTTTAGGTCTGTTTGCGTTGGCAACTCACGAAGCGCAAATGCGTGTAAAGGAAATCGGCATCCGTAAAGTTCTTGGAGCTAGCACCTTTGGAGTCGTCCGGCTATTGGGGAAAAATTTCGTGATACTCGTCTCCATTTCCATTCTGATTGCCTGCCCTATTGCAGTTTACCTAATGAAACAATGGTTAAGCAATTTTGCCTATAAAACAGATCTCGACGTGCTAACATTTGTCTTCGGTGGTATCCTGGCCTTGCTGATCGCCATTTTCACCGTCAGCTACCAGGCTGTTCGGGCAGCTTTATCCAATCCCGTAGATAGTTTACGAGACGAATAAAAAGAAAAATACAGTAAAAGTGGATTAAACATATTGATACACTAAAACTAAAGAATAAAACAATGATCAAGAACTATATAAAAATAGCCTGGCGCAATATCTCTAAAAATAAAGGGTATTCAACCATAAACATAATTGGCTTGGCAATAGGATTAGCCTGTTGCCTATTGATAGCAATTTATGTACAAAATGAATTGTCTTACGACAAATATCATGTGAATAAAGATCGAATTTACCGCATCGTCCATGACTATAAAGATATAAGCAGCACAGAGCAGCATCAAATCTGGGGCAATGGTCCAATCGGTGAAGCCATCAAAGCAGATTTCCCTGAAATCGAGAAGGTCGTTCAATTTTCAGGACAAACGTCTATCCTGCTCAAACAAGGCGATAAAAGATTCCAGGAGGAAAATGTATTTTTCATGGACTCTACTGCATTTGATGTCTTCAGTTGGAAGGTTTTGGCCGGCGACCCTCATACAGCCTTAAAGAACGCCTATTCTGTCGTATTAACAGAAAGTACCGCTAAGAAATATTTCGGAGATCAAAATCCCATTGGCAAGACGCTTGAGGGAGGTTTAGCTGCGGGCCGGGCTGACGCAGGTCTATATACTGTAACAGCTGTAATGGCTGATGTACCTGCCAATTCACACTTTACGTTCGATGCACTGCTCTCGATGAGTACATTCCGAAACGCAAGACCCGATGTTTTTAATAAAGAGGGCTGGGATTATGTCGATTTTTACACCTACTTTCTCGCTTCAAAAGACTTTGATCCTGTAAAGTTCGACCAAAAAATACCGGAGTTTCTCAAACGGAATCTCCCAACAAATGAAAACCCAAACGCAAAATACAATTTCCATATCGAGCCACTTCTGCAGGCTTACATGCACTCGTCTGCGGATCGTCAACCCGGTACCAATGGAAGCTATCAGAATTTATACATATTCAGCATTATTGGCGGATTCATATTACTGATTGCCTGTGTGAACTTTATGAATCTGGCTACATCAAGGTCAATGGAAAGAGCAAAGGAAGTAGGCGTACGAAAAACCATAGGAGCAAGCAAAAGCAATCTGATCTTTCAGTTTATGTCTGAATCATTGGTTCTTGTATTCGTCAGTAGTATTTTGGCTATACTGCTCGTTATGGCCTTTCTTCCCTTTTTGGAAACATTCTCGGGCAAACACCTCAATTATTCGTCCCTGAAAGATGGAACGACCTGGGCAATATTCCTATTCACTACCATTTTTACAGGACTTCTTGCTGCCAGTTATCCCGCGTTGATTCTAGCTAATTTCAACCCCATTACAGTACTTAAAGGAAGTTATAGCAACAGCAAAGGGGGTACATTATTACGTCGCGTATTAGTCGTTTTCCAATTTTGCCTTTCTATTGCGCTCATTGCAGGTACAGTCGTCGTCTTTTCTCAACTAGATCAATTACAGCACCGAGATCTTGGATTTCAAAAAGATCAACGACTGGTCATTGATTATAATTTTGATGATAAAGTAAACAATAACCTTGAAGCGATAAAATCTACACTTGCAAAAGATAAAGATGTATTGTCTGTCACCGCATCACGTACGGTACCGGGAACATTTTTTCCAAATGCAGGGACAGAAATCATGTCAGCAAATGGAACAATGAGTCAATTTGCTCCTTTCTTATATGAAGTCGATGTTGACTTTATTCCTAATATTGGTCTGCAAATGGCCGCAGGACGTGCCTATTCCAGAGATTTCCCAGCGGATACGGCCCATTCAATTGTTATCAATGAATCTGCTGCAAAACAATGGGGCTATTCAAATCCACAAGATATTATTGGCAAACAATTTCGTCAATGGGGAAGAGAAGGAACGGTTATCGGTGTGGTGAAAGATTTCAACTACCTTTCTTTGCACCGTAAGATTGAGCCTTTAGCTTTGCGACTTGAACCAAGCAGCAGCCGGTATTTAACCTTGAATATCCAACATGTAAACCAGCCTGAGACCGTTGCCAGAATCGGCAAGCTGTGGAATGAACTTGTACCAAACCGTCCATTTTTATATAGCTTTCTCGACGACAATTTCAATCGACAATATGAAGCGGATTTTAATTTTAGAAGACTTTTTACAGCCTTCTCCGGACTGGCACTTTTTATTGCCTGTTTAGGTTTATTGGGACTTGTTACGTATACAGCCCAACAGCGTACCAAAGAAATCGGCGTACGGAAAGTTCTCGGTGCATCCATCTATAATTTAATCCTCCTGCTCTCTTCCGACTTCATCAAGTTATTGGCTGTAGCTCTCCTCATCGCGACACCGCTATCTTGGATGGCGATGAAAAAATGGCTTGACAACTTTGCTTATCACATTGAACCACAATGGTGGATGTTTGTCTTTGCTGGTTTTGCTACAATCATTATCGCATTAGTAACGGTGAGTTTTCAAACACTCAAGGCTGCCAAGGCAAATCCTGTAGATAGTTTAAGAGACGAATAACAATATAATTTAATCCCATCACGATACTCCAGCTATGAACAACCTCCTATTAAAATCGGCCATTCGACAACTTTGGAAGAATAAACTATTCTCCCTATTAAATATTATTGGACTAGCCATCGGCATTACGTCATGTTGGGTCATATTTAAGATTGTCAATTATGAGTATAGTTTTGAAGCTGGAGTTCCTCAGCTTGATCGAACCTATCGGATCATTTCTCAGTTTAAAAATGATGGAAAGGATAATTACAATGGGGGATTGGCCAAGCCGTTTTATCAGGCCATCCGAAAAGAAATTCCAGGCGTGGAACTGGTCGCTCCAGCATTCAGAAATTATCAAATGGAATCTGTCACAATCAACAAGGGACAAAAAAATCAAAAACTTGTCGAGGACTTTGATGAGGCGGAAGGTAATGTGACGGAGACCACCAGCGACTACTTCAAGCTCGTTGGCTACAAATGGTTAGCAGGTTCACCTGAGAAAGCATTTTCAACTGCCAACGACATTGTACTGACAAAAAAAAGGGCTGCCATTTATTTCCCAAACCAGGCTGTCCAGGGCTTAATCGGCAAAACCATCTTTTATAACGACAGCATACCCAAAACGGTAACTGGCATTGTTGATGACCTTGCCTTCAACACGGAGTTCAATGGCACAGAATTCGTATTGCTTAAAGAAGAAGTCTACCCACTGAATGTCTGGACGAATACCAATGGTACCGACAGGCTTTATATCCAATTAAAAGATGGGGTAAAAGACCTTCCAATCCAGGCAGCTATCAATAAAATCGGACAAAAAAAATGGCAGGAATTCAGCCAGGAAAAAAAACCTAAGTTTGACTACAACCGTAAGGTCGTGGTCATGCCCCTAAAAGATTCCCATTTTGCAGTCCACATAAAAGAATGGTACGCCGAAAGAACAAGCAAAACCGTTATTTATGGGTTGATTGCCGTAGCTGCTTTTCTGATGCTTTTGGCCTGTATCAACTACATCAATCTTAGTACGGCACAAATCCCAGCACGGAGTAAAGATATCGGTGTCCGTAAAACATTGGGAAGTAGTCAGGGAAAATTGGTTAGCCAAATTATTTTTGAATCGCTTTTTACCATTGCCATTGCACTTGTTTGTTCGGTCTTTCTGACGAAACTTGCCTTTATCTATTTTCAGGAAATGATTCCGGAGAAAGTAAAAGATTTTACCAGTTCGACGACATCAATGCTGTTTATCGCAATTTTACTAGCCGCAACGACCTTAATTTCCTCGGCATATCCATCTTGGTTAATTAAAAAGGTACAGCCTGTCAATTTATTTCGGGCAGGCAAGCAGTTTCAAATTGGAAAAACACAAATAAACTTTAGAAAAACGTTAATTGTATTCCAATTCTTTATTGCTCAATTTTTTACGGTTTCGGCCCTCATTATCGGGCAACAACTCTCCTATACCCTCAACAAAGATATGGGATTCGACAAAGATGCTGTTGTTACCTTCGACCTACCTTCCAAACTCATCAACAAATTTTATGAAGAAAAACTGGATCAAAGTAAGAAACAAACTCTTCTACATGAGATCCAAAAAATAAAAGGTGTTTCTGCAGCTTCAATCGGCAGCAAGCCCTTATCAAATAATTATTCATCATCTTGGTTTCATCGACAAGACCCTACACTAAAAGAAAAAATTTCATCCGATATTTTCTTTAAAAATGCGGATCCGAATTATATAGCTGTATATGACATGAAGCTAATCGCGGGAAATAACCTACCACAATCCGATACTGTCAATGCCTATATTATCAATGAATCTGCTGTCAAGGCATTCGGTTTCAATTCGCCTCAAGATGCTATCGGGAAGTCAATTGGTCAAGAAGACAGTACCTTCCCGATCGTTGGCGTTATTAAAGATTTTCATGCTCAGGAATTCTATAAAGAGATCACACCTTTGGCTTTGCGCAGTTTTAGTGGCGGCGCTTATACCTTTAACATGAAACTATCGGGAAACAGCAAGGAATGGAAAGGCAGTATCGAAGCGATCAATAAAATATATGCGCGGTTTTTCCCGGAATACCCGATTGAAGTAAAATTTTACGATGAAACGATTGCCTCTCTTTATCAAAAAGAGCAAAATCTAGCCAAATTAATTAACGTAAGTACAATTGTTGCTGTTTTAATCGGTTGTTTGGGTCTCTTTGGGCTGATTACCCTTGCGGCTTTCCAACGCAGCAAAGAGATCGGTATACGCAAAGTTTTGGGTGCAAGTATTCCAAGTATCTTTCATTTATTGGCAAAGAACTTCGTACAGCTCATTTTAATCAGTATCCTAATTGCCGCACCATTGACCTGGTGGACGTGTAGCAAGTGGCTGGAAGATTTTTACTACCGCATCGACCTTACGGCAACACCTTTTATATTAGGCGCTGGGCTAGCACTATTTGCGGCAGTACTGACCATTAGTTTTCAATCGATCAAGGCGGCTATCCAAAATCCTGTCAATAGCCTACGGGACGAATAGCAACACGAGTATATCAAATTGGAGGGTTAACAAAAAACGAAATAACAATGATTGTAAATTCACTTAAAACAGCCTATCGTTTTTTAAAAAAACATAAGTTGATCACGTTTATCAATATCACGAGTCTTGCGATCGGTATTACAGCAACGCTGGTTATTTTCTTGATGATTCAATACGACTACAGTTTTGATAAACATGTTCCCAACCAACAACAGGTCTATCGTGTTGTCAATAACGGAGAGTTCAAAAATGCCGGCGTCTACGTACCGTTGGTACGCATCATGCAAGCAGAGTTACCCAACTTGGAGGCCGTAGCCCCGATTTATCGAAGCCATGTCCAAAAGCTAAAAGTTTCTCTGGCAACAGACAAATTCCAGACTTTCCCGAAAGAACAGAAGATGGTATTCACTAACAGCCAATATTTCGATATTTTCCCTTCAAAATGGTTGGCTGGTAGTGCTAAGGCTTTGAATTCATCCGGAAATATTATCCTTACAGAGAAAACATTAGAAAAGTTTTATGGAAAAGAACTGCCTGCAAATGTGATTGGCAAAACCATCATATATGCAGATAGTATCCCACTTCAGGTCGCTGGTGTAATAGAAAATCCGCAGCATAATTCGGATTTCAATTTTGAAAGCTTCATCGCTGAGCAGACGATCCCTCAGGATAACAATCTAAAAAATATGTATACGTGGGAAGCTTGGAACAGCATATCGGACTCCCATCAAGTACTTATCAAAACTAAAGCACAAAGCAATCCGCATCTACTGGAACGGAATATTGCTAATCTCCTTAAAAAATATAAATACAAAGAAGGAGAGAAAATAAACGATAAGCTTGAATTACAAGCATTGGCAGATGTACATTTTGATACAAGATTTAATTATGACGCTACCCATCCGGAAGCACTACGCAACCTTATTTTACTTGCAGTCTTCCTCTTAGCCCTGGGGGCCGTAAATTTTATCAATCTATCCACGGCTCAGTCTATTGAAAGAGCCAAAGAAGTGGGCATTCGTAAGACGTTGGGTAGTTCTAAAACTACATTGATCAAACAGTTTTTGATCGAAACTTTTCTGATAACTTTGACAGCAACACTACTTGCAGTCTTATTATTGCCATTGTTCTTACATGTCTTTGAAGGATTTATTCCGAAAAACCTAAGCGTAGACGGCCTGGACAAAACCGTTATTGTTTTCTTTCTATTTGGACAATTGATCTTAGTAACCTTACTAGCCGGATTTTACCCTGCCTGGGTACTGACAGGATATGCTCCGGTGCTAGCGCTCAAAAATCAGCTTGGAAAGAACACGAATCTTTCCCGAAGCGCATGGATACGCAAAGCACTGACTATTTTCCAATTTGTATTAGCTCAGGCTTTTTTGATTTGTGTGCTCGTTGTTGTCCGGCAAATCAATTACGTCTCCCATCGAGACATGGGATTTCAAAAGGACGCTATTGTTAATGTCTATATTCCGGGAGCTTTTCAAAATTCGGCAAAAGGTGTAGTCCTTAAAAATGAGCTCAAAAAGCTAACAGATATTAAAGCAATCAGTTTCGGGAACATTGCACCCGCGATGAACGGCTGGATGACTACCGCAATCTCTTACGATCAATCGCCGGACAAGGAATCCTTGACTTTTGATAGCCGCTCTGGTGATGAAAACTATTTAGATGTTTATCAGATTCCACTTTTAGCAGGAAGAAATATCCGTCTATTGGATTCAACCAGTGAAATGCTGATTAATAGAAAAGGCCTTGAGCTATTACATATCAAAAACCCGCAGGATGCCATTGGCAAAACCTTCGAAAATGGACAAAATATCATCGTTGGTGTAATGGAGGATTTTGATTTGGCTTCTGCTCGACAAGGGGTTAAACCGGTTCTTTATACCGGTAGCAAAGAAGGATACGTACTCCATATCGCTTTGGATCAATCACATCCCGAAAACTGGAAAAATGCCATTGATAAAATAACGTCAAGCTACAAATCGGTTTTTCCTGATGATGAATTAGACCTGCGGTTTGTGGATGAGGTCATCCAAAACTTCTATACACAGGAGAAGCAGCTGTCTAAACTCTTATCCTGGGCAGTAGGGCTCTCTATGCTCATCGCCGGACTGGGTTTATTTGGATTAGCCATATTTACGGCAAATCAACGCACAAAAGAAATTGGAATCCGTAAAGTGCTGGGGGCATCTGTTTTCCAGATCACATTTTTACTGCTTCGAAATTTACTATCACTGGTTGCAATAGCCTGTCTAGTAGCTTTTCCAATTGCTTATTATTTTATGCATAGCTGGCTGAACGACTTTGTTTACCGAACTACGATAAGTCCCTGGATTTTTGGACTGTCTGCACTGGGGTTGATTGCATTTGCAAGTCTTGTACTATCAACCAAAAGTGTCTTTGCAGCAAAAGCAAACCCGATTAATAGTCTAAGGGATGAGTAAATAAGCGAGTAAAAGAGATAGGCTTATGTGTATTCATAACATGTATTAAGAACTTAAAAACCCATAACAATGATAAAGAACTTCATCAAAACCGCGTGGCGAAGTATTTTTTCTAATAAATTCTACAGTGCCATTAATATTTTAGGATTAACAGCAGGAATGGTTGTGGGGATATTCCTATTGCTCTGGATACAAGATGAGCTGTCCTTTGACCGATTCCATAAACATCAGCGCTCCATTTACAAAATTGGAATAGAGGGGGGAACGGGGATATCAAAACGAATCTTTGGATCCATCATTGCTCCGGTTGGAAGTTCTGCCAAGAAGGAGATTCCCGAAGTTCAGGATGCTGTACGCATATTTAAAATCGGTGATGCCGCCATCAAGTATAAAGATAAAAGGTTTAATGAAAAGAACTTTGCGTTTGTGGATCCCAGCTATTTTAGTGTTTTTGACTTTTCCATATTGCAAGGTGACCCAAAGCGACCTTTCCCTGATAACAATTCAATTGTAATCACCCAGCGTACAGCACGCCGTTATTTTGGCGATGAAAATCCAATTGGAAAAACCGTCGTATTAGGAATAGAAGATCTATGTGTCGTCTCCGGCGTTATTGCCGATTACCCTGAAAATTCCACCTTTCAATATCAGGTGCTGATGCCCCTTTCTAGATTTAATGAACAAGCCTATATCAAAAATAAAACTACCTACGACAATAAAACTTTTCTGTCGTCCATGGATGAGGATTGGTCTAGTTTTTCTTTTGAGACCTACCTACAATTGAGACCTGATGCTAACCCGACGGCAGTCGCACAAATACTACAATCCATACACGAGCGAAATAAACCCGAGGATGCCCCTGTACCCTACGTTGCTCAAGCGCTGGCGAAGGTCCATCTATACCAAATGGATGGTAGTGACGGCGGTATTGGAAATGTTCGAATTTTCACAGGTGTGGCGATTATGATTCTTGTAATTGCAAGTATTAATTATATCAATCTTTCTACTGCACGCTCGTTGTCACGCGCCAAAGAAGTGGGTATACGTAAAGTTATCGGCGCAGGTAAAAAGGAACTTTTTTTCCAATTTATATTGGAAACAACCATGCTCTTTACCATTGCTTCAACCCTAGCATTAGCCATCGTTTTCAGCTGTCTCCCTTTGTTTAATAACTTCTCCGGAAAACATATTTCTCTGCAACTCTCCAACCCTATGCTATGGTCAAGTGTATTGGCCATGCTCCTGGGTACGTTGTTACTCACCAGTATATATCCCGCTCTGCTTTTATCGAAGTTTGATCCAATTAAGGTATTGAAGGGTCGGTTTGCATTAAAAAATTCCAGTGCACGAAAAATACTGGTTGTCCTGCAGTTCACTGTTTCTATAATCCTTATCACTTTAACAATTGTTATCGGTCGTCAATTAGATTATATAAAACATCAAAATTTAGGCTACGAAAAAGATCACATTATTTCCGTTGCCATGGCACCGAAAATGTCCAAACATTTTGATGCAGTAAAGAGTGAACTTCTAAAAAATAAGGATATTGATGCCGTTATTCGCCTCGGTAGAGATATGGTCTATGGCGGTGGTTCTACTGGAGATAACGACTGGGACGGAAAACCCAGTAAATCAAACCTCTGGTTTAACATCACGTATTCCGATCAATCTGCACTCAATTTTTTCAAGATAAAACTTACACAAGGTCGTAATTTTACGGGATCAACAGCAGATTCAACCCATTTCATTATCAATGAAACGGCCGTACGGGAAATGGGGCTAAAAGATCCCATTGGCACACGCTTACGTATTCGAACAGTTCCGGGAACTATTATTGGGGTTGTAAAAGATTTTAATTATGCAAGCGTGAGGCAAAAAATTGAACCCATGGTATTCCAATATAGCCCCAAAGATTGCTGGCAGCTTTATATCAAAACAACGACTTCCGGGGCTGGTTCCGCGCTGAACTCACTGCAACAGATCTGGAAAAGCTATTATGATGATATGCCGATGAACTCTAGTTTCCTTGATGAAAGTTACCAGAACCAATATATGAATGAACAGAAACAGGGTGCGCTATTCAATTTTTTCGCACTGGTCGCTATCCTGATATCCTGCCTTGGACTTTTGGGATTATGTACTTACACCGCACAGGTTAAAACCAAAGAAATTGGAATCAGAAAAGTTCTTGGCGCAACTGTATTTAACATTATACAATTACTAAACAGGGAATTTTTACTCTTAGTCATTTTAGCCAATTTCATCGCAGTACCAATCGCTGTATATTTCAGCATAAATTGGCTCGATGGTTTTGCCTTCAGAACGACTCTCCCATTTACCATATTTCTATATGCGGCGGGGATAACCATTGCTATTGCATTATTTACGGTGAGTTTCCAGTCCATCAAAGCGGCATACGCCAATCCTGTAAAAAGTTTGCACGAAGAATAGTTTATATTTGAGAACCAAAACAACAGCATAAAATGATTCGATTATTCCTAAAAACAGCGCTGAGAAATTTGAAGCGCAGTCCCTTAAACACAACAATAAATATTTTGGGATTAGCACTGGGGTTTACTGTTGCCCTGATAAGTACATTATGGGTACTGAAACAATTTTCTTTTGATAAGCATTACAGCAATTATCAACATATTTATCAGGTCATGATGACTGGAACTTTCAATGATGAGAAATCTACTGATCGCTCCACCCCTATTCCCTTGGTCAAAACGATCGCATCTGATTTCAAAAATGAAATGCAAGATGCAGCACTGATCACGAATATGGAGAGCAATAATCTTAAGGTAGGTGATAAGAAACTTAATGCACCAGGGTTTTATGCTATGGGAAAATTTTCCGAATTATTTTCTCTCGAATCTGTACAAGGAAATAGTACCACACCGAGCAATCCATCGACCATCATAATTTCAGAATCCTTAGCAAAACGACTGTTTGATAAGGTAGATATCATCGGGAAAACACTTCAATTGAATGGTAAAGAACAGTATACTGTTCAAGGTGTTTATAAAGATATTCCTGAAAACAACACTTTTTATGGCTTAGATTATGTATTGCCGTTTGTCGATTATCTTGCTAAAGACCAAGGTATTGAAGAAAGCTGGTCCAGCTGCTATTTCAGCACTTTCGCCAAGATCGACAATGATGCCTTTGTTCCCGCTTTGGAAAATAAACTAACAAATATCATCAACAAAAAACTGACGGATATAAAACCTGAAATCCTGTTACATCCGATGTCCAAATGGCATTTATATGATTCGTTCAAGAATGGAAAGAACGTAGGCGGACAGATTCAATATGTATGGATGTTTGTTTGGATAAGCGTATTCATCATTTTATTGGCCAGTATCAATTTTATTAACCTGAGTACGGCTAGAAGCTTAAAAAGAGGAAAAGAAATCGGGGTTTTAAAATCTGTTGGCGTCAACCGCCGGCAGCTTATTGCAGGCTTTCTTGTTGAGTCAATCCTCGCTGTAGCCTGCGCATTTTTGTTAGCTGTTCTATTCGCTACATTGCTTTTGCCTTGGGTCAAAACGATTACACATACGACACTGCATATCCCTTTTGCCGATATTCGTTTCTATGGCTACTCCCTAGTAGGAATAGGCGTTATAGGTCTTTTAGCAGGTATGTACCCCGCGTTATTTCTATCGGCTTTTAATCCTATTCTTGCACTTAAAGGTAAAATTAACAGCCGAAAAGGCGGATCAAGAAGTAGAAAGGCAATGGTCATCGTGCAATTTGCTATTTCTATTTTCCTAATGATATCTACTTATCTGGTGATTCAGCAACTGCATTTCACAAAGGATCGTCCAATAGGTTATAAAAGTTCAAATTTGATAAACATTACTTCATCCAATTCAACTATCGTCAAAAACTTTGATGTACTTCGAAAAGAGTTGATCGGTCAGCGCCTTGTCGCTGATGCCGCCCTTTCTTCCAACTTTGTGAACCACCTATCCTTAACAGGTGGTGGTTTTAATTGGCAAGGTAATGATTCCAAAGACGGTGCGATCATGGGGATCTTCACCGTAGATGAAAACTTTGCTAATACTGTACAGTGGAATTTTATAAAAGGACGCAATTTTTCAAAAGATTTCAAAACAGATTCAACTGCTGTTATTCTGAACGAAGCGGCGGCCAAATTTATGGGAGTTACCGACCTAAACAGCAAACAGCTTTCACGTGCCGGTATCAATTACCACATCTTGGGTATTATTCAAAATACGCTTTCCGAATCTCCTTTCAAATCCATTACACCGACGGCTTATTTTCTAAAATTTTTACCAAAGAATAAGATAACGCTTCAACTGGATGAAAATCAAGATCTCAAACAAAACCTAAAAGCGATTTCCACAGCGTTCAATCGCATAGACCCTGATCTCATTTTTGATTATACATTTACGGATCAGGAATATGCCAAAGAGTTTCAACAGATGGAAATGATCAAGAGCTTAACCAGTTTATTTACAGGGTTGGCCATACTCATTTCATGTCTCGGTCTCTACGCACTGGTTTCCTTTCTTACGGAGCAACGAGAAAAAGAAATCGGCATTCGTAAAGTATTGGGTGCATCAGAACTTGGCTTGTGGCGACTACTTTCCACAGAATACATTTGGCTCACAGGCATTGGCTTTTTACTCGCAGCCCCTTTAGCCTATCTCCTCATGGAATCATGGCTGGAAGACTATGTCTACCGCATATCAATTACATGGACGGTCTTTGCTATCACAGGCTTAACTGCGCTATTCATCACCTTATTAACAGTTAGTTACCAAGCGATTAAAGCAACATTAGCAAATCCTGTAAAAACCTTAAGAAGCGAATAATACCAATTTGTTCGGGGACGGACACTATACTGTCCGTTTCCGAACATTTAAAGCCGCCATAAAAAGACACCAAAAACCTAAAAATCAATACATTATATTTATGGCAAACGAATTGAACTACTTGTATTTGCTATTTTTCGAATAACGGAGCCTTCTACTAAAGCGAGCTAAGTGACAAGAATATAGCCTAATTAACAGTCTAAATGCTCATAACCATGTTAAAGAACTATTTTAAAATTGCTTGGCGGAATATCAGAAAAAACAAAGGATTTTCTCTTTTAAACATGTTTGGCCTCAGTATCGGAATAACATGTTTTCTATTGTTGGCAGCGTACATATATCATGAATCCAGTTATGAGCGTTTCCTTCCCAATGCGGACCGTCTAGCTTATATTAGCCTCACCTATAAAGCACCCAATAGCACGGAAGAAGTAAATTCTGCAGTAACACCAACAGGCTTAGCTCCTGCTTTACAAGCTGAATTTCCGGATGTAGAACAGGCAACCAGATTCTACAGCTATTCCAAAGGCGGTAAAATAGAATCCAAAGAGGCACTAATAACTGAAAAAGGCCTACTTTATGTTGACCAAAATGTTTTTAAAACTTTAGGTTTTACCTTTCTCGAAGGTGATTCACGATCAGCCTTGGCGGAACCAAATCAGATTGTCTTAACAAAAAAACTCGCAGCGAAATATTTCCCCAATCAGTCGGCCATCGGTCAGACACTATCCATTGACAAAGTCAACTGGAAAATCACAGGTATCATCGCAGACTTGCCCACAAATACACAATTGAACTTCTCTGCACTCCTTTCCAACAAAGGATTAGAACGCTACAAAGAAATGGCTTGGTCATCTGCAAATGATATAACCATAGCGCTCCTAAAAAACAAAGATCAGTTCGGTTCAATCCAACAGAAATTGGACCAAATGACAAAATCAAAATTCGCCGAAGCAACAAAACAAGGCTATCAATTTCGATTTGTCCTAGAAAAGCTGACCGATATCCATCTCCACTCCAAAGCAGCAGGCACAGGAAACATTACTTATATCTATATTTTAATGGCGTTAGGTGCTGCGCTTATTATTTTAACCTGCATCAATTTTACAAATTTGGTATTAGCACATGCGCTTGAACGCAAGAAAGAAATCGGTGTCAAGAAAGTTTTGGGTGCAGCAAAGAAAACGATATTCTTTCAGTTCTTTTTTGAATGTAGCCTCATGGTTTTTCTAGCTGTTGGTTTTAGCCTTCTGACTACGGTACTCTTGTTACCCGTATTCAGTTCATTTATGGGTACCGAAATGAGATTAACCGTATGGACAGACCCTCGGTTTTATACGCTTTTACTTGTTTTCATAGCCTTGTTGACGCTGCTGTCAGGTGGCTGGCCTGCCTATTCAATCGCTAGCTCAAAACCTATTTCAATTTTTAAGCGAAAATTGACTGAAAGACAAAGTGGTATATCTTTGAGCAAAGTACTCGTTACTTTTCAATTCAGTATCTCTATATTTTTTATTATCTGCACCTTATTTGCGAGTAGACAGATGGATTTTATCCAGTCTAAAAACACAGGATTGGATCGCTCTGATATGTTGGTCATTGATGGCCGAGGATGGCAAAATAAAGAAAGGCAGCTATTAAAAGAAAAGTTAATGCAGCTCAATAGTGTCCAGGGCGTTACCGCTTCGTATGACAATCCCGTCAATATCCAAGGTGGCTACAGCGTCAGTGAAGTAGAAGGCCAACCCAATGATTTTGATATGGATGTCACTGCAATTCCGATTGAAAAAGATTTCGTATCCGTTTTTCATATTCCATCCGTTGCCGGCGCACCGCTGTCAGACGCGGACATTTTGCGCGCGCAAGACACTATTTCACCAGAATATGGTTTTGTAGTGAATACACTTGCTGCATCCGCCATGGGTTTTACTCCCGAACAGGCTATTGGAAAGAAAATCAACTTGAACGGACGTAAGGGCAGCATCAAACAAGTTGTTGCTAGTTTTAACTTTGCATCATTACACAACGAAGTCAAACCAATTGTACTTTTTCCTGAATATGATTATTTCGGCAATATTTTCATTCGACTCAATCCGACATCGCCGGTAAAAGATGTTCTTGCGCAGATAAAAGCTGTTATAAAAGATATTGATTCAAAAAACAGTTTTGAATATCACTTTCTCAATGATGATTATAACAAGTTATATCTCAAAGATCAGCAAACAACACGGGTAATGCAGTTATTTTCCATCATTACAATTGCTATCGCCTGTATGGGACTATTTGCATTATCAGCTTATGCCGTGCAACAACGCTTCAAAGAGATCGGTATTCGTAAAGTATTAGGTGCTTCAACGATCAAGATTGTCAACATATTGAGTGTTGACTTTATGGCCTTAGTCCTATGCGCCGTATTGATCAGTTTACCCTTAGGCTGGTATGCCATGCACCGCTGGGTAGAAAATTTTGCTTACCACATCACGCTAGACTGGTGGGTATTTATTGTGGCGGCGATAAGTGCATTATTGGTATCATTTATCACCATTAGTTTTCAAACCATAAAAGCTGCGATTCTGAACCCGGTTGATAGTTTAAGAGACGAGTAATTGTTTTAGTAGCTATTAAAAATAAAGACACCTGATAAATAACAAGCTGGACCTTTAAAATTCAAGTTTTTTCTATTTATCGATAAAAATACCACAAATATGCTTAAAAATTACATCAAAATCGCGTGGCGCAACCTGATGAAAAACAAATCCTTCTCCTTGATTAACATCATCGGATTGGCGATCGGTATGGCCGGAGCATTACTTATAGCACTTTGGTTGCAGAACATGTTAACCATGGACCGCTTTCATGAGAAGGGTGATCGCCTGCATGTATTGAGTAATCGTGACGAATTTCAAGGCGAAAAATCAGCCTGGGCCTATACGCCTAAAATATTAGCGCCCTCATTGGCTGCAGATTTTCCAGATATCGAAGCTTTTACCAGATATAATGAGGGGTCTCAATTTTTAACAACTTTCAATGAAAAGAAACTGATAGCAAATACTGTTTTCATCGATCCTGGTTTTTTCAAAATGTTTTCTTTGCCTTTTGTGAAAGGAGAACAGAATGTGAGATTTGATCATCCCAAAGGTCTTGTTCTCACGGAAAGTTACGCAAAAGCGCTGTTTGGAAATGAAGATCCAATTGGAAAATCAGTTCGGATAGACTCGGTTAATCAAGTCACCGTACAAGCTATACTTAAAGATCTTCCGAGTAATTCAAGTTTCAAATTTGACATCCTCCTCCCATTTGAATATGCAAAAATAATTGGTTATGTAGACGATAACTGGAGCAATAATTCAATAACTACCTATATCCTGTTAAAAGAAGGTGCTTCAGTCAACGCATTTAACGACAAAATCAGAACCTATCTGAGAGATCATATCAATACGAGTAATAAAGCTGCCGGTTATACTTCTGCAAGAAATACGGGTGAGATTTTTGCCTTCCCCTTTCCAGATTCTTTCCTTTACAATAGCGGAAAAGGAGGAAATTATACTTCCGGACGTATCGATATCGTCAAGCTATTTGCTTGGATTGGTGTATTTATTTTATTGGTGGCAAGCATCAATTTTATGAATTTGAGTACGGCACGTTCCGAACGCCGCGCAAAAGAAGTCGGTGTCCGCAAAGTAATTGGAGCTAATAAGACGAGCCTAATGGCGCAGTTTCTGGTTGAAAGCATATTGATTAGCCTGATCGGCATGGTACTAGCGACTATACTTGTTTTTATTGTCCTGCCATTTTTTAACGAGCTTGTCGGAAAACAGCTTAGCTTATCGTTATTAAACTTACCAACCTGGCTTTTTTTAATTGGTTTTGCCTTATTTACGGGTGTGTTAGCGGGTACCTACCCGGCCTTTTTCCTTTCTTCATTTCAGCCTATCAAGACCTTGAAAGGGAAATTTGTTTCTAAAACAAGAGGCCTTAGTATTCGCTCGCTCTTAGTCGTCATTCAGTTTAGTCTCGCTATTATATTGATTATCGCAACAGTCATTGTCGCGAAACAAATCCAATATACCAAGCAGCGCGACCGAGGTTATAATGAAAATGGGCTACTTTATAGCAGTATCCAAGGTGATCTTGAGAAGAATTACAAAATTCTTAGAAATGAATTGTTAGCCAGCAACGCAGTTGTTTCTGTTTCGAAAAACATGTCGCCGGTAACTGATTTCTATAGCAATGGCTGGGGATTTACCTCCGGGACACCAACGGAACAGGACAAACGCATTTCCTATAACCGTTTTAGTACCGATGCCGATGCTGTAAAGAACCTTGGTTTGACATTGATCCAAGGCCGCGACATCGATATCTATAAATTTGCAACGGACAGTACAGCCGTAATTTTAAATGAGTCTGCCGTTAAAAGTCTCCATCTAAAGAGCCCTATAAACAGCATTGTGGATGGCGATGGAACAAAATGGACCGTAGTTGGAGTGGTCAAAGATTTCATTATTGGATCGCCTTTTGGAGACAAAAAGCCCATGGTGATATTAGGGCCACAGGCTTGGTTTACAACAATCCATTATCGTTTAAATCCAAACAATAATATCGCAGACAACTTAAAAACGATTGAGTCAATCTTTAAAAAGTTCAACCCAGACTATCCTTTTGAATATCAATTCATTGACAAGACCTACGAAGAAAAATTTAAAGAGACAAAAGCTATAGGTACACTGGCCATGATCTTTGCAGGATTGACGATCTTTATTTCCTGTCTGGGTTTACTGGCATTAATCGCCTATATGGCCGAAACGCGCATGAAAGAAATTGCTGTCCGCAAAGTTCTTGGAGCAAGTGTCACCCAAGTAACCTCTTTACTATCAATCGATTTTATTAAGCTTGTTGTGGTCGCAATTTTTATCGCCACACCTATCGCTTGGTGGGCCATGGATAAATGGTTACAAGATTACAGTTATCGAATTGAGATACAGTGGTATTATTTTGTCATTGCTGGACTATTAGCTATTCTGATTAGTATGGCCACGATAAGCTATCAAGCAATTAAAGCTGCATTAGGTAATCCTGTTAACAGTTTACGCGATGAGTAGCCCAAAGTTTAACAACATTGTTTCCTATAGTTTTAGACCATAAAGAAAGGCATGAATTCATTCAAACTTACTTTTCGCAGCCTCATTAGCAACCGACAATATACCTGGATCAATATCTTGGGGTTAAGTATTGGTTTTTCCTTGTGTCTTCTCGTATTCGCTCTTGTCATTGAAGAAAATTCATATGACAAAAGCTGGAAAAATGCGGATCATCTCTTTCGGATTGTCACTATAGATTCAACGGCTGGCCTTGAACGCCAAATGTCCAGAACATTCGTTAATTTAAGTACGGAACTCAAACAAGTATTTCCGGAGATTCAAAATGAGGCTCGGATAGAATCCAGAAAATATTTTTTAAAACCGCATGCAAGCTCAGCACAGCCCATAGGCATACAGGTTTTGGAGTCGGAAATAAATATCTTGGATATGTTGAGCATCAAGGTTCTCGAAGGCAATCCCAAACAGCTGGTCCAAGGAAAAACAAACTTGCTCATCGGCAAAGAATTCAAAGAAAAGTACTTTAAGAACGAAAATGTCATCGGCAAAGTCATCCAAAGTGCCGACCCCTATACCGATCAGCCATCCGATTATATCATTACGGGTGTTATGGATAATCTTCCTTATAATTCAACGCTCAGAGCTTCCGCCATTGCTTTAGTGCCCAAAATATCGATGGAATTAAGCAAAGATGGCTTAGGCTACTACACCGAACAATTTGTACAGCTAAAACCCGGAACACCAAGAATAGATCTTGAGCAGAAACTAAATCATTGGTATAAAGGATACCTCAGTCCTAACACAAAACAGCTGACTTCCTTTCGCCTGCAGCCTATTCAGGATATATATATGGAGCCATTAGGCAGTGCAGATATCAGCGGCAACCAAAAAACAACAACCATATTCGTAGGAGTTGCCATTTTGGTATTTATTATTTCCTGTATCAATTTTATTAATATTTACGCCGTAAGAACAGTTAAAAAATTAAGAGCACTTCATATACATAAGGTATTGGGGGCCAGCCGAGCCCAGATGATCAAACGAATGCTGTTAGAAACAATCCTACTGTTTTTTATTTCTGCATTATGTAGTTTGGTACTTTTTAGACTTGGATTGTCCCAACTGGAACACTTTATAGGCTATGATCTCGCTTATATTAAATCCATGCAGCTCCCGTTGCTATTGGCATTTATCACGACTGCAATTGCCCTCGGCCTGCTAATTGGTTTTTATCCAGCATGGCTGATCTCCGGTATTAAGAGTTCCGATGCCTTAAAAAATAAGCTATCAAAAATTCCCAATGCAGAAGTCTTTATCAAAAAAATGCTTATCACAACACAGTTTAGCATTGCCATTATCGTCATCATTGGCCTTATAACAATCAAGTCCCAACTCAGCTATATGCAAGCAGCTCCCTTGGGAATGGAAGTCAAAAATGTGCTTAACATCGATTATTTCAACAAGGGTACACAGAATACAAATATAAAAGATCGAATTGGTCAACTTACCGGGGTTGAATCGGTCAGCGTCGCTGCCTGGACGCCGACAATCGGGTCAGGCTACCTCGCCAAGACAATCGTTGACAAGGACGATCCAGGGAAAAATATCCAAGTCAGTTTCATCGGTGGCGATGTCGATTTGTCCAAGACTTTGGGAATCCAGTTGGTTAAAGGTCGATTATTGACTGCTGAAGATTATACGCATGTTGAAATGGATCTGGGAGAAGACGAAGGTATCAATAATGCCCTTGTGACCGAAAGTACGGCAAAAAAGCTTGGGATAGAAAAACTCGGTATCCTGTATAAAGACCTTCAAATTATCCCCGTCGGAATCATTAAAGATTTCCATAGTGAGTCTTTTCGTAGCAAAATAGTACCAACAGTGATTTTGGCAAAAGATTTTAACGGAAGCGGCAATATTCTGATAAAAGTAGGGAAAGGACAAGAACAACAAATCTTTCGATCGGTATCTCAAATTATACAAAATACCTATCCTGATAAACACGTTTCCTTCCATTGGATAGATGATTTGATTGCAAAACAATATGAAAAAGAGAGCAAGCAAGTGCAATTATTTATCCTATTCAGTGCATTGACATTGTTGATCTCTGCCTTAGGAATCACAGGATTGATTATGCAAAATCTCGAACAGCGCACCAAAGAAATTGGCATACGCAAAGTCCTAGGCGCAACAGTGCTCGACATATCACGTCTCTTTTCAAAAGATTATCTCATCTTATCCACCTTGGCTATTTTTATTGCCAGTCCAATAGCGGGGTATTTTTCAAAAAAATGGCTCGAAGATTATGCGTACAATGTGGGCATACAATGGTGGTTCTTTATCCTTGCCGCGCTCGCTATCTTTTTAATCAGCATCATTACTGTCAATTTCCAAACAATACGTGCCGCACTAAACAATCCAGTAGATAGCTTACGAAACGAGTAAATATTCATTTATAGTAATAAAAGGGGCCTCAATATGATCAAGAATAATTTAAAAATAGCATGGAGAAATTTAACCCGCAATTTCTCCACTTCGTTTATCAACATCGTTGGGTTGGCCATGGGAATTGCAACCTGCCTTCTGATCAGCTTATATGTGACCGATGAATTTAGTTTTGATCGTTACAACGAGCATGCGGACCGTATTGTACGTGTTGTTTTCAGAGGAACTGTCAAGGGTGGAACGATCAATGAGGCACATGTGATGCCACCTGTAGCTTCGACTATGAAGTCAGAGCTGCCCGAAGTTGAAGAAACTGCACGACTAAGAATCGGTGGATCGCCTCTATTTGTCGTCAATAATAAAGTGTTTCACGAAGAAAAAATGGCTTTCGTGGATGCTTCTTTCTTCAAAATTTTCACACTCCCTTTTATTAAAGGGAATTTGTCTACAGCTATTTCTTCCCCAAATTCTGCAGTGATTTCCGAATCCACTGCCTTAAAATACTTCGGCACAAACGATGTTGTCGGTCGAGACCTCATCATCAAAGACAGTCCAAATATCCTCAAAATCACTGGAGTAATCAAAGATATCCCTCAAAACTCCCATTTTCATTTTGATGTATTTACCTCTTTGGATGCACTGGAAGATTCACGATCAGATTCGTGGATGACTTCCGAATATTATACTTATGCATTGCTTTCGAAGAATGCTTCACGTGAAAAGCTCGAAAAAAACTTAGCCACACTATTCGACAAACATGTTGCTACACAATTTATGGCAGGTTTTGGCATGAGTTACCAAGAATACAAGAAAACGGGAAATAAGATCGGTCTTTACCTACAGCCGCTCACAGATATCCATCTATATTCGAATTTCAACTACGACCTCAGCGCTCCGGGGGATATACGTTACGTTTATATTTTTAGTGCTATTGCACTCTTTATGCTATTGATTGCTACAATTAATTTCATGAATCTATCTACAGCCAGTGGGTTTAGACGATGTAAAGAAGTAGGAGTACGAAAAGTATTGGGTGCCGACAAACAAAACCTGATGCGACAATTTATGCTGGAGGGCGTCCTCCTGACTTATATTTCCTTGGGAATAGCTTTGGGAATTGTTTTACTTGCCCTTCCTCTATTTAATCAGATTTCAGGCAAAGAGATTGAAATTCAAAAACTTGACGCTTTTAAAATTATCCCCTTCCTGCTGACTTTTGGTTTAGTCGTCGGTCTATTTTCCAGCAGCTATCCCGCGTTATATCTATCCTCATTTAATCCGCTCCGTGTATTAAAAGGGAAAATAAGTCGTTCGACTAAAGGCCTTAATTTACGCAGTGGGCTTGTTGTATTTCAATTCATCATTTCCGTCGGACTTATCTTTGGAACCGTGGTGGTTGTTCAGCAGCTGGATTATATGCGTCATATTAAACTTGGATATAACAAGGATAATGTCCTTATTATACCGAGCTGGCCTTTGGGAAAAAACGAAAAGACATATTATAATTTATTGATGCAAGATAGCAGAATCAAGCATGTCTCTCATTCGTCCTATCTCCCTGCAGGAGAAAGTAACAACAACAATTTTTTCATCTATCCAGATGGCAATACTGATCAATGGGTCAAAACGATTCGTTACGATATAGATGAAGAATATATTCCGGTTATGGGTATGCAGCTTAAAGAAGGACGAAATTTCGCAAAAACATTTGGTAATGACAGCCTTTCTGTCATCATCAATGAAACTGCAGCAAAAGATCTAGGTTGGAACGATCATAGCCTTGGCAAAATATTGACCAATAAAGACAACAAAAGCTATCGTGTTATTGGTGTCGTTAAGGATTTCCATTTTCGCTCTTTACATGAGCAGATCTCTCCGCTTGTGATGGTTCTTAGCGATCAAGCCGGGAGTTTGATTCTCAAAACCCAAACAGCCGATATGGAGAAGCTCATTCAAAAATTAGCGTCTCTCTATCGATCCTTTCCAACAGACATTCCATTCAGCTATTCCTTTCTGGATGACCGATACGCGCAAACCTACCAAGCAGAAGTGAAAACGGGTAGATTACTGAGCATCTTTGCGGGACTGACTATTTTTGTGGCCTGCCTTGGTTTATTCGGCTTGGCTATTTTCACCGCCAATCAACGCAGAAAAGAAATAGGGATCCGGAAAGTTGTTGGAGCTACAGTTCCCGACATCACACGCATGCTTTCCACTGAGTTCGTCAAACTCGTTATAATTGCCATTATCATTTCTTCTCCCCTAGCTTGGTGGATGATGCACAAATGGTTAGATAATTTTGCGTACCGTATTGAGATGCAATGGTGGATGTTTGTACTAGCAGGAGCGCTAGCCGTTTTTATTGCTTTAATTACTGTAAGTTCACAAGCGATACGAGCGGCCCTAACAAAGCCTGTTGACAGTCTACGTGATGAATAAAATAAACTTGTCTGTTCAGCTGTGGACAAAGCACTGTCCGATATCGAACAGCAAGTAAAAGAATCAGGAAGGCAATACGTTAATGATCAACAGGATAATTACTTGGCTAAACATTTGTATTTTTAATTTACTAAATGGAGCAAACAAGCTATCAGCAGCTCTACGACCGGAATAAATTCTTAGTATAAGACAATGAACTTTACAAACTTCAAAATTGCTTGGCGAAATATCGGAAAGAAAAAAGTGCAAAATCTGATCAATCTAATTGGATTGACCTGCGGTATTACTTTTCTACTACTTGTAGGCGCCTATGTATGGGATGTACATCAAGTGAATAGCAATATCAAAAATATTGATCGGCAATTTTTGTTGCAAAGCAAGTATAAAAAAGAAGGATTTGGTATTAACTTAACCACACTAGGGGCGCTCCCCAAAGCCTTACATGAGGAGTATCCCAATCTGGTCTCTAATTATTATCGGATTGATGGATTAACAGGTATCGTAGCAAACGGTGCGACAATCCATGAGGAAGGGATGTCTCTCGGAGATCCTAGTCTATTGACAATGTTTGGATTCCATATTTTAGCGGGCAATGCCAATACGGCTTTGAATAATCCCTTTTCAGTTGTCATCAGTGACAAAGCCGCCATAAAATATTTCGGCCATGTGGATGTACTTGGAAAATCGCTACAAATAAAAAATTTCAAGGGTGAAAAACACGATTTTGAAATTACAGCAATCATCAAATCCGATGTCCAAAATGCCATTATGGATCTCACAAAAAATATGCATGCAGACATATTTTTACCGATCATCAACGAGCAATTCTTTGGCCGATCTATAGACAATTGGAATAACCCTTATATTGCGGGTTATATTGAATTGAAACCAGGTGTAAGCTTGGAACGAGTAGATGCCGCCATCGAAATGCTAGTAAGAAAAAATACCGATAAGGAATTTTCCAGTCAATATAGCCCCAATCTAAAACCATTGAAAACTTATTATTTGGATGACAATCAAGGGGCTGTCCGTAAAATGATACAGACGTTGATTTGGACTGCCATTTTTATCTTGATCATGGCTATCATCAATTTCATCAATTTTAGTATCGCTCAGCACATTACCCGATTAAAGGAAATCGGTGTTCGCAAGATGATGGGATCATCTCGAGTGCAGCTTATTAGACAACTGATGACCGAATATATCCTGATCGTGGCCATAGCAACATTAATCAGTCTGCCAATCTATATCGTCACAAGTCCAATCTTCGAACATATCTTGATGCGCAAGCTGCCTACGTTGATGGAATTGCCGATTTATTTTTTTGGTCTATTGGGTATAATGACGTTATTAATTGGTTTACTGGCGGGTCTATATCCAGCAATTAAGCTTTCCAATATAGCGGTACTTCCTGCAGTCAAAAATCAGTTTTCGACGTTGGGAGGCAAACAGCTGGTACGAAAAATTCTTTTGTTTTTTCAATTTGGGGTAGCCTTGCTCCTGCTGGCATGCACACTAATTATTTCCAAACAAGTGGACCTATTTCTCCATAGCAATCTAGGTTACAACAAGGACTACTTATTAACCGTTCAAGTACCTAGAGATTGGTCCGAAAATGGTGTTCGCAAAATGGAGACTTTACAACATGAACTCAGCCAGCAACCAGAAGTAAAATCTGTGAGCTTATCTTATGAAACACCTGGATTACTGGGATTCAATATGCAATCTGCATTCGGTACGGTTGAAAACAAAGAAATCCAGGTACAACGGATTACAAGTGATAGTCACTTTTTGGGAACCTATGAGATACCGCTAATTGCGGGAACTTTTCTCCCTAAAAACTATGCTACTCATGCGGATAATAGACCAGTTGTCATCAACAGGAAGGCTATGGATGATTTTGGCTTTAAAAATGCCGAGCAGGCGATTGGTCAGCAAATAGCAATCAATGATCCTAGTTACAAAATGACTATTGTGGGCGTTGCTGAAAATTTTGTAGCCAACACACTTCATCAGGCATCCCCGCCTATTATCTGGATAGATGTACATGAGAGCCTTCAATACCGATACCTCAGTATTCGCTTACAAAAAGGCTCTCTTTCCAATGCAGTACAACAACTAGAAAAAAAGTGGAAAACGTTGCTGCCTGATGCACCGTTCGAGTATCAGTTTATGGATGAACGTATCAAAAGTTTATATGAAACTGAGTTGCAGCTGCATCGCGCTTCCCAGATTGCTACGGTTGTTTCACTACTGATCGTGGCGTTGGGACTTACCGGATTAATATCGCTTTCCATCCATCTGCGCAATAAAGAAGTTGGCATTCGTAAAGTACTTGGGGCTTCACTAGCACATTTGATGTTGCTCTTTTCAAAGGAGTACTACGGAATCTTCCTATTTGCTGCATTTACGACAGTTCCACTGAGCTATCTATTGATGCAATACTGGCTGCAAAATTACATTATCCGAGTAGAAATCAATGCATTTACCTACTTGTTACCATTGGGGACTTTGATTGGTTTGCTGAGTTTATTGGTTGGTATTATTGTATTTCGATCAACTCGGTTTAATCCAGTTGAAAAATTAAGAGATGAATAATCTAAGAAATCAATCCACATAAACAGTATGATAAAGAATCATCTTAAAACCGCTTGGCGAACATTGATGCACAATCGGATCTATTCGCTATCAAATCTCATCGGTTTAACCATCGCGTTACTGGTATTTATGTTAATTAGTTCACTTGTCATTGATGAGCTTTCCTACGACAGACAATGGGGCAACTCCAATGAACTTTACCGAATGAGGGTGGTACCCAAAGAAACACAGGGAGGTGTCAAAACCAATATTTCAGGAGCTCCTGAAGGTCTCTCAAGGGTCATGAAAACTAATTTTCCTGAAATCTTAGGTTATACCACGATCAACAGTAGTTCACGGAAATTAACAATCGACGGGCTGTCAGAACAACTAGCTGAAATCAGCACCTTAGAAATTGACAGCGGTTTTTTCAATCTTTTTGATACAAAAATAATTGCAGGTAATCCAAAACAAGTTATTGCAGGTGCAAAAAACATTACATTGACAGCCTCTGCTGTACAAAAATACTTCAGCGGAAAAGATGTACTTGGCAGCACATTCTACAATAAGCCGCAAGAAGGGGAACCAGAGACTTATTATGTCAATGCTATTATTGAGGATATTTCTCATAATTCGTCCTTTCAGGCAGAAGCTCTCGTACTGATGCCTAAGGTAATTGAATTTAATCCGACAGAGGCTAGCTCATTGCAAACACAAATTCTATTGCTCAAAAGCACAACTGATATTAACCACTTTTCAACCAAAATAAACAAATGGTACAATGGACAAAAACTGAATGACTGGGCGAAAAGTTTTAATCTTTTTATTGAACCTATCAAAGATATACACCTACAAAGTATTACAGGATGGGAGAATCCCATGCAAGATATTTATCTACTGGTGGGAATAGCGACACTTATTCTTATATTGGTCAGTATTAACTACATTAACCTAAGCTTTGCGCATGCCTTAAAACGCACACAACAGATAGGTATCCGTAAAGTATTGGGAGCAAGCCGAAAAAATCTAATCTTACAAATGGGCATAGAGAGTACGATACTCTTCGCCAGCTCTTTTCTGATCGCATTTTTCGGTTATATCCTTGTCAATCCTGCATTTGAAAACTATTTAGAGCATCCCTTGACAATGAGCTACCAGCATTCTTTATTCATGTTTTTTGGACTACTAACCACCTGGATAATTCTGGGCTGGCTGTGCAGTTTACCGACTGCGTTGTCTCTATCGAAAACACAGCCATCGCTTGAACTTCGGAAGCAACTTTCTTTCTTCAGACTTCCCCTAAATATGGCATTTACCAAAATACTGGTTGTCTTCCAATTTGCTATTTCCATCGTCGTAGCGATCTGCATGATGTCAATGCGGGCACAACTGCATTATTTGTATAGCAAAGATCTTGGCTACGAACCTAAAAATCTTTTAGCCATCAACTATACCTCTTGGGAAGGAAAGGATCAGACCTTCAAACAGGAGCTATTAAAAAATTCATACATCGCATCGGTTAGCCTCACAAGCTGGACTCCCTTTAGCGGGAGCGCAGATTTTAAAATAGTAAAAGACCCTCACGATCCGAACAAAGAACTGCCTATTGTATTTGTTTATGCAGATTATGACTACATCAAAACAATGGGTATAAAACTCCTTGACGGACGTCCTTTGAGTGCAGACTATGCACTGGACAGATCATTTACGGATTCGGTACACAATGGGCAACCAGTATTTACAAACATGCTCGTTTCCGAAGGAACAGCCCAACGGCTCCCTTTTAAACTCAATAAAAGTTTAGAGCTCCTAAAAAATACACCAGTGGGTATATTTAAAGAATTTAATGGAGCAAGTTTAAAGTTTCCGATCGGTCCCTTTGCAATTAAGGCAGAAACTGAATGGGAAGGTGGCTGTATGCTCATTCGAGTAGAGGAAGGCAAAAAAAAGGAAGCTTTAGCACTGGTAAACAAGACATGGAACAAATTTTTCCCAAACCGGATAGCGCAGATCAACTGGCAGGAAGATCAAGTACAGAATCAATATAACAAAGAAAAAAAACAATACCAGCAATTAGCACTTTTTACCGGTTCCAGTATGCTGATTGCCATCCTAGGGATCGTAGCTATTGCTATTTATACGCTAGAACGAAGAGTAAAAGAAATTGGTATCCGTAAAGTACTAGGGGCTTCCGTAAATACGATCACATATATGATTTCCAAATCCTTTATCTTACTCCTCCTGATAGCTATTCTAATAGCTTTCCCTATAGCATGGTGGTTTACGCATAAATGGCTAGAAAATTTCTTCTATCATATAGATGTACCGATCGTTCTATTTATTTTCACAGGGTTGTGTATTGGTTTGACAACTTTAGCGATTATCGCCGCCCGCATATTCCAGACAGCCCGTATTAACCCTGTCAATAGTTTAAGAGATGAATAAGAAAAATAAGCCGTAGGTTATCTAAGCTAAAAAGTGTATTAATTATTAACCAAATTTGGGTGTAGATCAGTTTATAATTGGTTTCCCTACGGCTTAGGATCTTTGAAGCAATTTTTAGCTGTCCAACACGCGAACAGCTAAAAATTGCTTATTTCTTTTCAGTCGATTCCGTGGGAGCAGCTAAAATATAACCGAATCCGTATTGAGATGCTTTCCGAATAATTTTGCGTTCATCAGACCGATTAAGGAAATCATCTAGCACCTTAATCAGGTTTTTAGGATGTATATACCTTTCTAGTTTAGCACAGCATAAGTTGTGTATTTCGTCAGGTCTCTTTTCCACATTAAAATATCCGATATCAATATTTTCATCCAAGAGAGTACTTATCTTTTTTACTTCTTCTATTGTCGAAATTTCATACGGGTCGAGATCATGTCGAATATCGATTAACTTAAATTCGATTACTTTTTGATCTTGCTCTACATCAACTTTATACAGTTCATAAATAACGCGGTCACCCAATTTAGTCACATGTAATTCATATGTATACTTCTGTGACGACAAATCAATTCCGTAAGGCATCAATTCATTCATACTCTTTATTTCTAGTACAAGCTGCATGACAACCAAATCATGAACAAAAATTCTTTTCCTTTTGAATGTCTCGACTTTGTTTACAAAATCGAATGACTTTCCTATTAAAAAAGAAACTTCTTCGGGTGACAGGTGCCGCGAAATACGTTGTAGCAGCATACGATAATATATTTGCATGTCTAACTCTTCGCATCTTCTCCTATATACTTTTGTTTTTTCAATTTTCGCTGTTTTCATCATTAACACATTTAAATAATATAGATTTTCAATACAAAAGAATAGAAAATATTCTAAAAATAAAAACATATGTATAAATAAAAATAACATTTTGTATATTTATCTATACAAAACAAGAGCATACTAAATCATAACTATGACAAAACTAGGTGAATTTTTAGAGAAGAAATCCGTTAATAAATCGCGAATTGCACGCAAAACAGGTTTAAGTAAGGCGAGAATCAATGAGTTAACGATGACCGAAACGGCTAAATTGCGTTTGGATGAAATGTACCTGATCGCATTGGCTATTGATACTGATCCAGCTAAAATGATGTTCGAACTATGTGATCATCTCCAGCTGAAAGATATTGAAGATTAAGCAATTCTCTATTTAACGCCAGCGCCTAGAACGTCTGTGCGATACTGAACGCCAAACTGTTCGATATCGTACAGACTGGCGTTTCAAATTTAAACCAACAAACTAGTTATCAACATATTAACAAAATGGCAACGCAATTGATTTCAGCTTAAACGTCTGTTTTGATTATAACTACCAGTCATTCAGGCGCTAAAAAAATTCTGCTATGATAGGAAATAATCTCAAAATAGCTTGGCGGAATATGGCAAAAAACAAGCTATATTCATTCATCAAGATTGGTGGCTTTGCCTTTAGTATTGCGATCTGTATTCTTATTGTTTTATATATAAAACATGAGACGAGCTACAATAAGTTTTATCCGGCTATGGATAGAATTTACCGCTTGGTTGTTCAGTTACCTATTGAGAATAAAACCGAGCGCTGGGTTTCACTTTCTGCACCAGTAGCGCCAACCCTAAAAGCAGAAATACCGTCCATTGAGCAAACGGGGCGCATTCTACCCAATCCGTTATTCGGTGCGGGCAGCAACCAATTGTCATTAAATAACAGCCCTGATAGCCATTACGATGATGGATTTGTCTATGTCGACCAGTCCATTCTCGACATGTTTCCTATGCCAATGGTTTCGGGCCAGCTGTCCCATGCACTCGACAAGCCCAACACATTGGTTATCACCAGAAGCAAAGCCGAAAAATACTTTAAAAATGATCCAATTGGACAAACGATCTATCTCAACAACAATAAATCTAAGGCGTATACCATCACCGGGGTCATTGAAGATATGCCCAACAATTCGACCCTTGCCGGTTATAGTTTTTTTATGTCACTCGCTGGAGAACCTTTTTATCAAGGCGAACAGACTGCTTGGCTCAATAACAATTACACCGTTTATGTCAAATTAAAACCCAACGTAAATGTTGCACTGGCAGAAAAAGAAATTTCAAAGAATTACTTAGAGATACATTATCTCCCTGAATATCTAAAATCAGGACGTAAACTTAATCCGCTTTTCAAGCAGGCAAAAATAACTTTACAGAATGCACTCGACATGCATTTAAAATCTGCGGATATAAGCGACGATAAAGTTAGTACATTGAACAGAGGGGATATTCGCATGGTTTGGACCTTCGCAACAATAGCTTTATTTATTTTGTTCATTGCCTGTATTAACTTCATCAACTTATCGACAGCAAATGCAGCAACGAGAGCAAAAGAAATTGGTATCCGTAAGACTATTGGCTCCTCCAGGAAGCTGCTTGTTGGACAGTTCCTTGTTGAAGCAATTTGTTATAGTGTATTGTCACTGATTATTGGGCTCTTTCTAAGCTGGTTACTACTACCCGTATTCAACCATCTAGCCAACAAATCCTTGACCATTCCTTGGATAGCAGCGTACTTCTTTCCTTCTCTTTTGGTGGCCATATTGGTGATTGGTGGTCTTGCCGGAATCTACCCAGCACTGTACCTATCCAAATTTAAACCAATCACCGCACTGAAAAACAATGTCATTGGCGCTAAATCTTCGCTGTTTAGGAATAGTTTGGTTGTCTTTCAATTCGCAACCTCAATTATCCTTATCGTTGGAGCATTGGTGACCAATAAACAGATAAACTACATATTGGACAAAGATCTGGGATTTGACAAGGAACAAGTCGTTGTGCTTCGCGGCATTGGAACATTATCGAAACAGCTTCCAAGTTTAAAAAATGAACTAAAGAGCCTCCCCAATGTTGCTTCAGTTTCCATGGGTGATTTTCTTCCAGTCCCCATAGATGGTGCCAAACGAAATGGCAATCCGTTCTGGGTCGATGGCAGAAAAGATCTTGATATGGCTACACAGGGCCAATTTTGGGAAATCGATCAGGATTACCTGAGCACATTCGGTCTTCATTTAAATAAAGGACGAAATTTTGATCCTACCAGAGCCACCGATAGCAGTTCGGCTATTATCAATCAAAAATTGGCCGACGAACTTCACTTAAAGAATCCCATTGGAGCAAAAATCACCAATGGCAATACATGGACGGTCATTGGCGTAGTAGATGATTTTATTTTTGAGTCGCTAAAGGATAAGGGGTACGCAGGGCTTTGTATGACATTACAAGGCAATCCTTCCCTTCTCTCTATTAAGGTAAAACCGCAACATCTCAAAGAGACGCTCGCTGATATCACAGGAGTATGGGACAAATTTGCCCCAAATCAACAAATTAACTACAGCTTTTTGGACGAAGGTTTTGAGGCCCTTTATCAAGACGTGGAACGGACCAAGAATATATTCACTTGTTTTGCTCTTGTTGCCATTTTTGTTGCGGCACTCGGGCTTTTCGGTCTCGCAACTTATGTGACACAACAACGGACCAAAGAAATTGGCGTACGTAAGGTACTTGGAGCCAATGCGATTAGATTACTCCGATTATTGTCTGGAGATTTTATAAAACTGGTGTTTGTAGCCTTGGTCATTGCCACACCAGTTGCCTGGTGGGCAATGAACCAATGGCTTACAGATTTTAACTATCGAATCGAAATAAATTGGCTATACTTCATTCTTGCGGGAATGAGTGCCATTTTAATTGCTTTAGGCACAATCAGCTATCAGACATGGAAAGCCATTCGCGCCAATCCTGTGGATAGCCTGCGTGATGAATAAATACAAAACCGTAAAAGACTTTTATTATGATAGGAAATAATTTAAAGATCGCTTGGCGAAATATGGTCAACAATAAGCTTTACTCGATCATCAAGATCGGCGGGTTCGCTTTTAGCATTGCCATTTGCATTCTTATTATGCTGTACATTCGACATGAAACGAGTTATGATAAAATGTATCCCAACATGGACCGTGTTTTCCGTCTTATCGTTTCAGCACCCGATGGAGATAAAGTGAGGCAAACCTTTTCCTTTCCTGCCCCAGCAGCTAAAACCTTGCAAGAGGAAATCCCAAGTGTTGAGTTAGCCGGTCGCATTTTACCCAATACCTTATTTGGTGCCGGAAGCAATTTGTTTACTGTAAATGGCCGTGCGGAGAACTACCTTGATAAAGGTTTTGTTTATATTGATCAGTCCATTTTGGAAATATTTCCGCTTCCGGTCGTACAAGGACAGTTATCACATGCGCTGGACAAACCCAATGCGATAGTCATTACCAAAAGTAGGGCTCAGAAATATTTCAAAGGAAATGCCGTAGGACAAACCATCTATTTGAACAATAATAAAAATGTTTTATACAACATAACGGCTGTGATCGATGATGTTCCAAACAATTCCAGTCTCTATGGTTATGATTATTTTATATCCCTAGCAGGGGAACCATTTTATCCAGGTGAACAAAACAATTGGGGCGCGACAAATTACATTACCTATGTAAAACTGAAGGAGAATACAGATATTGCCAACGCACAGCGTAGCATTTCAAAAAACTATATTCAGGACCATTATATTTTGCTCAACAAAAAAAATGGAATGAAAATATCACCCGAAATGATGCAATCAACCGTATTGATTCAAAACGCGCTTGATATGCACCTGCACTCGAAGAATATTTCGGAATATGGAATGGCGACACAATATCAAGGCGACATTAAGATGGTCTGGATATTTGCGGGCATTGCATTTTTTATATTATTGATTGCCTGTATAAACTTCATCAACCTATCAACGGCGAATGCAGCAACGCGAGCCAAAGAAATCGGGATTCGAAAAACCATTGGATCAAATCGACGGACACTGATTATCCAATTTATGACCGAAGCGATATGTTACAGTCTTATTTCACTCCTTATAGGGTTATTATTAGCCTTCCTGTTATTACCGCTATTTAACAATCTAGCCAACAAAGCGCTGTTTATACCGTGGACAGTGTGGTACTTTGTTCCTTCGCTGATTTTGAGCATGTTGTTCATCGGTATCCTTGCTGGCTTATACCCAGCGTTCTATTTATCAGGATTTCAACCTATCAACGCATTAAAAAGTAAATCGGTTGCTAATCCTAAATCTTCGTTGCTACGTAATGGACTGGTTATTTTCCAGTTTGCAACATCTATTATACTGATCATCAGTGCACTCATTGCAAATCAGCAAATCAGTTTTATGCTTAATAAAGACATTGGCTTTGATAAAGATCAGGTCATTGTACTTCGTGGTGTAACGGGTATTGCCTCTCAGGCAAAAGAATTAAAAAATGAATTGAAAGCCATTCCAACAGTTCGTGATGTCTCCATCGGCGACTACTTACCGGTTCAATTGGATGGTGCAAAAAGAAATGGGAATCTTTTTTGGGCCAAAGGAAAAGAAGATCTTGAATTGGGAGAAGGCGGGCAATTCTGGAATATCGACGAAAGCTACCTCACTACATTTGGACTAAAACTTATAGCAGGCCGAAACTTTGATCCACATATCGCTTCGGATAGTACTGGTGCTATTGTTAACAAAAGAATGCTTGCTGATCTAGCCATCAAGGGAAATCCGATTGGGGCACAAATTACTAATGGCATGACGTGGACCATTATCGGCGTCGTCGACGATTTTATCTTTGAATCGATGAAAGATGAGGGCTACTATCCCGTTTGTATGACCTTAGCCAATAGTCCTTCCATACTTTCGATCAAGACCAAGTCAACCGATATGGCTAAAACTTTGGATGACATAAATATGGTATGGAATAAATTTGCGCCTGATCAAAAAATCAATTACAGCTTTTTGGATGAGGGCTTTGCTTCCCTTTATCAAGATGTCCAACGGACGAAAAATATCTTCAGCTGCTTCGCTTTTGTAGCCATCTTTGTTGCAGCTCTGGGACTTTTCGGACTGGCAACCTATGTGACCCAGCAACGAACCAAGGAAATCGGTGTCCGCAAGGTTCTCGGCGCGAGTTCCATCCGATTACTCCGACTACTTTCGGGAGACTTTATAAAATTGGTGTTTGTAGCCTTGGTCATTGCCACACCTGTTGCGTGGTGGGCAATGAATCAATGGTTGAGAGATTTCAACTATCGAATAGAAATCAATTGGTTCTACTTTATTCTAGCGGGTCTCAGTGCAATCCTGGTTGCATTTGGAACCATTAGTTATCAAACCTGGAAAGTCGTCCGTGCCAATCCAGTCGATAGTTTAAGGGATGAATAAAGTCAGGAGATCTTAAAAATTGGTGTTTGTTGCCTTGGTAATTGCCTTGCCTGTTGCGTGGTGGGCAATGAACCAATGGCTCAAGGGGCATGGATGTTCGATTCTGGACGTAAACTGTTCGAAATCGAACATCCAAAAACAAAACAAAAACACGATAAGTGATTTATAATAAAACTATTACGACACTGGCAAGGGGATTGTAATTTTAATTGAGTGAATTGGTTCGCATTAGTTTAAACATAATATCCTCCAAAAAATGGCAAAAAATGATTTCAAACTAGCTTGGCGTAAACTCCTAAAAAATAAAGGTTTTACTTTCTTAAATATTGTTGGTCTGACCTTGGGTTTTACGGGTTTTATCCTTTCCTATCAATACATCAATCGGGAAACGAGTTACGATAAATGGAATCCACATTTTAAGGATATCTACCAAATTGGCCTTGAAGCAGAAGGTGCATTTACGGACGAAACTTCACCTTCTCTGGCTCCATTGCTAAAACAGAATTTACCTGATATTGTATATGCAGGTAGAAAAATAGTTTACAATTATGGAAGTTATCCGCTTTTCGGAGAGAAGACGGTACTTATTAAAAATGCTGCACTGATTGACTCCTCAGCCGCACGAATCTTTCAAATCGAAAATGCGACCGGACCGCTCTACAAAAACAAGGACCAAAAGGATGCGACCATGGTCAAAAGCCATATTGCCGAACAACTATTCAAAAAAGAAGACTTAAATTTTGACAGTCCCCAGTCGATTCCAGCTCTAAGTCTACAAATTGGAATGAAGGAAACAATCTACGGCACCATCAAAAAGCAAGGTCTGTCCATGATTGATTACGATCTCCTTTTTATCCGTGAACCGCAGGATCTCTTTGCCGATAATAATCCCTTTTTGTATCAAACTTATATTCAGGTCCGGCCCGGTACGGATATCACAAAGTTGACCAATCGCATCAATGCGCTTTACCAGAAAGAAATTGCACCAAAAGATAAAATACGCTCATCCAGTTATGCCAAGGGAAAAATCTATCTAGATCCACTTGCCAACCTTCACCTTCGGCCAAAAACGGGAAATAACACGGCTTATATCATTACGTGGATTATTGGTATTCTTTCGGTCTTGATTCTTTTACTTGCTTCGGCCAATTTTGCCAACATGATTATGGCACAGGCGGATCAACGACTTAAAGAGCTTGCCCTAAAAAAAATATTGGGAAGCTCACGTTGGGCTATCGTCAGGCAATTGGTACTGGAAGTATTTATTCTGACTTTCAGTGCTGCAATCCTAAGTTTCGTTACTTTGGCCCTCACAGGAAATATCCTCCAAAAATGGTTCAATGATGATCTTAAGGGGTATATTTTGAGTTCGGAGACAATCGCCCAACTTGCTATTGCCGTACTATTGACAACAATTCTATCGGCAATATACCCAGCGATCGTACTCTCTGGCTTCAAATCCGTCAATCTGCTCAAAGGCGGATTATCCTCAATACTAAAGAAAGGAACATTCCGAAATGCCTTGCTAACTTTCCAGATCAGTATGGCTATCCTCTTTATCTCGGGCATGTTGGTCATTAGAGCACAGCTAAATTATATGCAGCAGGCGGATAAAGGGTTTGAGCCTGCACAAGTTGTCAATTTCAAAGGTGTAGGTATGTATTACAATAAAGACACCTACAATCAATTAAAACGTCGATTAGAAAATGACCCGAGTATTGCAGCTACCGCATCGGCAACAAATATCCCAGGAGAGGGCGAACAGCCTCCTAAAATGGATTTTTCTTATGCACAAAAAACTGTTTCATTCGCACATGTCGGCATTGATCCTAAATACTTCAAGACGTTAAATATCCTCAGCATACAGGGGAACACCCATATTTCAATAGATCAACTGCTTCGCGATTCCTTGGCCAACTATGCTATTATCAACGAATCTGCAGCCAAAAATTTAGGACTTGAAAACCCTATGGGGGCTAAAATTAAAGGCTGTGATGTCAACTTCGAAATTGTCGGTCTGATCAAAGACAGTAAAGCTTATGGCTTTGAAAATGTAGTTCAACCGACCATCTATTCATTTAAAAGTGAGTGCGGAAGCATGCGCTTGCAAACAACCCTCATGGTCAAAACAAAACCAGGAATGGTCGATCGGGCAATTCAAACAGTCAAAGCAGAGTGGGAGAAAAATCCATCCACAAAAGATCTGCCCCTTGATTATTCCTTTATGGATGAGCAATATGCTTTACAGCACAAAAAACAGCAAGAATTGCAGACTGCTTTTAATAGTTTCACCAGCCTTTCTGTTATCATCGCGGCCTTAGGGCTGTTCAGTATGGCAGCATATCAGGCGGCATTACGAAAAAAGGAAATGAGCATCCGTAAAGTACTAGGAGCGTCGGTACAATTGCTCTTTATTCAATTGAACAAACCATTTTTCAAGCTCTTTCTGATCGGGATCGGCATAGCCCTTCCAATAGCATATCTGCTCATGAATAGGTGGCTTTCCAATTTCGCCTATCACATTCAGCTGTCCTGGTGGTCGTTTTTGATCCCAATATTTTGCATATTTATACTCATATTGGTTTCCATCAGTTCCCTATCTATCAAAGTCGCAAAAACAAATCCAATAGATAGCCTGCGCGATGAATAAAAGATAATATGAGCAGAGAGGGCCTTACCCCACAATCGAACAATAAATATGGTTACTAGTAAAAATATAAATACGAATATCTAAGATCTCAATACTAAAAAATGATACAATTAAAAAATTTATTCAAGTGGTATAACGTAGGTGGTACACGCTCATTCGTCCTTAAAGATGTAAGTCTCGATATCGCTGAAGGTGATTTTATCTCCATCATGGGACCTTCAGGGTCTGGAAAATCGACTTTATTAAATATTATCGGTATGCTCGATGAACCTGATGAAGGTGAATATATCTTTATGGGCGAGAATGTATTGGAAATGAAAGCGAAAAAAAGAACGCAACTATACCAATCCCACATCGGCTATGTATTTCAAGCTTACCATCTCCTGGATGAATTGACCGTATATGAGAATATTGAAACACCCTTGATCTATAAGGACATTTCGAGCAAAGAAAGAAAAGCTATTGTTGCCGATATGCTCGATCGCTTTGGTATTGTTGGTAAGAAGGATCTCTTCCCAGCCCAGCTATCCGGTGGCCAACAACAGATTGTAGGTATAGCGCGTGCATTAGCGGGATCACCCAAGTTATTGCTGGCCGATGAGCCTACGGGTAACTTAAATTCCAAACAAGGTGAAGAAATCATGGATCTATTCAAACAGCTCAACGATGATGGTGTTACAATTATACAAGTAACCCACTCTGAAAAGAATGCCGAATACGGTAAAAGAGTTGTCAATATGCTGGATGGTCAGCTCAAATAATTGTATGCCAATTTAACCTGGATAATCCCTACGCAGTACATCAATTACGGTAGGGATTTTTTTAGCTCATATTTCGAATCAATTCTTTAACTTCGTTATGATGAATGAGAGAGAGTTGAAATCGCTTATATCCCTGTTGGACGACACCGACCAACAGATTATTCAGGAAGTGGAACACCAGTTAAAAAGCCAAGGTCCTGAGGTTGTACCCTATTTGGAAAAATTTTGGGAATCAAGCTTCGATCCCAGAATACAGGGGCGGTTAGAGAATATCATTCATGAAATTCAATTTGATCAGACCAAAAACGAGTTACAGATCTGGAACCTGAGTAACTCATTCAATCTACTGGAAGGATTAATTATCCTCAATAATTATCAATATCCTTCTTATCAAGACCACAAGATTGTTTTGGCGATAGAGGATCTCAAAACTGAGGTATGGCGCGGTTTGCATTACGACATGAGCCCACTGGAAAAAGTGAACCTGATGAATCATGTTCTTTTTGGCTCCTTCGGCTTAGCAGGAAATACAAAGGATTATCATCACCCACAGAATTCCTATATTGGTCAAGTGCTCGATACCAAACAGGGAAATCCCTTAACCCTATCCTGCATTTATAGTATCATTGCGCAAAAATTGGACATTCCAATCTACGGTATTAATTTACCAAAGCATTTTGTTTTGGCGTATATGGATTCGGATGAAGAAGGGAATGAAAATGTGCTGTTTTACATCAATGCCTTTAATCGTGGGCAGGTTATGCAGAAAAGCGATGTAAATTCATTTTTGAAGCAACTGAACCTCAATCCGGATAGAGAATTTACCTATCCCTGCGACAATGTGACAATCATTAAACGAGCTTTACGAAACCTGATGTCTGCCTACGAGGAACATGAAAGTTCAAACAAGCAACAAGAAATCAAAGAGCTTTTCCAGTTGCTTGCTTAAACTGCATGTTAGAAAACATTAGCTTCACGAGCATCTAAAAAGATATAATTAGGTGTCATGGAGCCATAGGTTTTCGCCGCAATATCGGGTTTTACATTGCCTTCGCCTAAGCTAACTAATGGAAAACGCGAAATTGTACGATTCGTTAGATCAGAAACATAAAAGAATTTCCCTTGTTCTGTACGGTCATCAATGGCCACACCCCAAGGTTTTACTAAGCCTGTATTAGCCCCACCGACAACATAGTCCGGCTCCACGTTCGTTTTATCCGTGGCGCCGCTAAATAAGGTTTTTGGATCTTTAAAAAATAGTACTTCACTACCAGAAGTTACCGCCAACAAGTTCTTTTTGGGAGCATATGACACCGAGCCTAATCCCGTTTTACCATTGATATATACTTTCATCATTGGCGTAAATCTAGTGGAAGCTACAATGGTATCGCGAGCACGGTCGATGAGTTCTTGTTTGAGTTGTGAATATACCGCAAAACCACTTTTATTTTCTGTTCCTTCATTATTAAAACCAATCAGCACCAATTTCTCATTACTATCACTCGTTATGCTGTTCAATAAGGTCAGTGAACTCGGAACAATGGTCCCAAGGTTAATCTGTTTGTCAATGATCGGTGCTCCACCTTTTGAACCTACTTTTCCACTTGGTGTACTTATAGCATATAACATGGAGTTACCTGCTCCACGATTTGTAACAGCCAAAAGAAATGGTGTTGTAACAGATCCAGAAGCACCATTTTGTTGGGCATAAGTATAATAGCCCAACCCCCTTACATTGGTAAAACCGGTGTATCCAATAGCACCTGCATTACCAGGAATTCCATAGATCTCATTGGCAAATGGAATCACTTGAAGAAAGGTATCCTGTGCCGTAACACTCGCCTGAAAGATAGCCCGGGCAGCAGCATCAAAAAGAATTGGACCACCACCCTTTGCCGGAGAAAGATATTGATAGATATTATCCAAGTTGGTCGTATCAGCCGGATCGATAATCATCATGTTTTTAAGCGCAGAATTGTTCTGGTCGTAATCCAAGAAAGAAACATACAATCTGGAGATCAAAGTAGCCTCTGTTCGCTGAGGTTCATCGTCCAGTTTCTTGCATGATGTAAAACCTAGTGTACTGGCAAAGAATAGAATAACAAAGGATTGAAACGAAAATTTCATATATTTTTTATTAAAAATAGCGTATTGCGTTAAACATACAAATCTACTAATATATGCAGCATATAAACGAATTTATATAATTCTTTTAAGGACAAACTCGCATAAGTAAAACGGAAATATTTGTCAATTCGCTACTTTTTGATTAAAATTGTCCTTGTTTTTTGTTAGCACATAAGATTATGGAAAATAAGGAATTTGTAAGGGAGACGTTGGCATTACCGGGAGAGGGCAAAAAATTACTTTTACACTCCTGCTGTGCTCCTTGTTCAGGAGAAGTGATGGAAGCGCTCATTGCTTCGGATATCGATTTTACAATCTATTTTTACAATCCCAATATTCATCCCCGCAAAGAATATGATTTACGCAAAGACGAGAACATCCGATTTGCGGAAAAACATAATATCCCTTTTATTGATGCGGACTACGATGTTGATCATTGGTTTGATTTGGCCAAAGGGATGGAGCAAGAGCCTGAAAGAGGCATTCGCTGCACCATGTGTTTTGATATGCGTTTTGAAAAAACGGCTGAGTATGCAGCTGCGAATGGCTTTGATGTGATTTCAAGTTCGCTGGGTATCTCCCGTTGGAAAAACATGGAGCAGATCAATGACTGTGGTTTACGTGCTGCCTCCCGCCATGAAGGGATGGAGTATTGGACATTCAACTGGCGCAAGAAAGGTGGTTCTGCCCGTATGCTTGAAGTCTCCAAAAAGGAGAAGTTCTATATGCAGGAATATTGCGGCTGTGCTTATTCGCTACGTGACACCAACAAATGGCGTATGGCACATGGGCGCGAAAAGATAGAGTTAGGCAAAAATTATTATGAATAAGCCCTGTTACTGGTGTATATAAAGCTTTGCTTCGGAATATTTAAAAAAATATTTCTATCCTAATGATTTTATACATACCTTTGCAGGCTCAAATGCAAGATTGTGAAACATCTAAAACAATACAGAATTCCCTTTTCGGGGCTCAACGCTGGAAAGCACAATTTTGAGTTTGACATTAATAAAAAGTTCTTTGACTGCTACGAACATTCGATTGTAAAAGATGGCAACCTGAAAGCAGAAGTTGAATTGCAAAAACAAGAAAATCTATTGATTTTGCATTTTGATATCCAAGGCGAAATTCAATTGACTTGTGATACCTGCTTAAAAGAGTTTATGTCACCGATTTCAATTCAAGAACGAATATTAGTCAAATTCACGGATGAAGATTGGACAGATAATACCGAAGAGGTGTTGATCTTATCCAAAAGCGACCATGAGTTGGATATAGCTGAGTTATTATACGAATACATTAATTTAGCTGTTCCCTATTTCGTTAAATGTGAAGAGCAGGGACAAGGCATACAATGTGATCCTGAGATGCTCGCGTTATTTACAAGCGAGCCTGATTCAGAAGAACAAAAAGAAGAAGAAATTATCGACCCACGTTGGGAAGCATTGAGAAATATTAAAAATAACTAAAACAAAAATACGAGATGGCACATCCAAAACGTAAAACTTCTAAATCAAGAAGAGACAAAAGAAGAACACATTATAAAGCTGAAGCTCCAAGCTTGACAGTATGTAAAGAAACTGGCGCAGTTCATTTACCTCACCGTGCGTATACTGTAGACGGAAACTTGTACTACAACGGTAAATTGATCATTGAAAATACAGCTGTTGTCTAAGGTAAACCTTTCATAACACCAAAACATCCCAGACAAGCACTATTTTAGAAATTTGCTTTACTTTGGGATGTTTTTTGCGTATTATTGATTTACTAAATAATAACGGATGAAGATTGGTTTAGATATTTTAGGAGGAGATTATGCTCCTAAAGCAACGATAACAGGTGCTATCGAAGCACAAAAGCAGCTTACTGGAGACCAAAAAATAGTCCTTTTTGGTAAAACTGAAGAGACTAAACAATTAATCAATCAAGCCGGAGGAAATTCATCTGACTTTGAATATGTAGAGGCTCCAGAAGTCATTGCAATGGGTGAACATCCAACCAAAGCAATAACTCAAAAACCCAACTCAAGTATTGCGAAGGGATTTGAATATTTAAAAAACAAAGAAATTGACTCATTCGCTTCTGCTGGTAATACTGGCGCCATGCTTGTGGGCTCAATGTTCAGCGTTAAAGCTATCCCAGGCGTATTACGTCCTGCAATAGCATCCATTGTTCCCAAATTAAAATCAGGCTTCGGAATCTTATTGGACGTCGGCGCTAATGCGGACTGTAAACCAGAGATGTTGAACCAATTTGCAATCTTGGGAAGTGTCTTTGCCGAACATGTGTTTAATGTATCCAACCCTAAAGTGGGATTATTGAATATCGGAGAAGAAGAAGAAAAAGGAAACATCCTAACAACCTCTACCTACCCCCTACTTAAAGCCAACGACAAGATTAACTTTATCGGAAATGCAGAAGGCCGTGACCTGTTCAGTGACCATGCCGACGTTTACGTCTGTGATGGATTTACAGGCAACGTCGTCTTGAAACTCGCAGAATCATTTTATGTAGTGACGTTGAAAAAAGGTTTTAAAGATGATTTCTTCGACCGATTCAACTACGAGCAGTACGGCGGAAGCCCCATCTTGGGAGTTAATGCTCCTGTCATTATTGGCCATGGTATTTCGACACCTGAGGCCATTAAAAATATGGTTTTATTTTCAAGAGATATGATCGAGTCTAAGTTCATTGACAGCATCAGATCTATTTTCAATTAGAATATTTATGTCAAAGATTCACGCCGCAATCACGGCTGTAAATGGTTACGTTCCGGATTATATCCTTACTAACAAAGAATTGGAAACAATGGTCGACACCAACGACGAATGGATTGTTTCCAGAACGGGAATCAAAGAGCGTCGCATCTTAAAAGGTGAAGGGCTTGCTACTTCAGATCTTGCTGTACCTGCGGTTCAAGGTTTATTGAAAAAAAGAGGTATAGCTGCTACAGATATTGACCTTATTATCTTTTGTACAAGCACACCAGATATGCTGTTCCCTGCGACTGCAAATATTCTGGCCGATAAAATCGGAGCTACAAATGCATGGGGATTTGATCTTCAGGCTGCTTGTTCAGGTTTCTTGTTCGGTCTGAATACAGGAACACAATTTATCACTGCTGGTACACATAAAAAAGTCCTTGTTATCGGTGCAGATAAAATGTCTTCGGTAATCAATTATCAGGACCGTAATACCTGTATCCTATTTGGTGATGGTTGTGGTTGTGTATTGTTGGAGCCAAATGAAGAAGGAATGGGTATACAAGATGCTATTTTAAAAACCGATGGTTCCGGAGGACAGTTTTTGAATATCAAAGGTGGGGGTTCACTAAATCCGGCGTCGCATGCAACTGTAGATGCAGGATTACATTATGCTTACCAAGAAGGTCGTACGGTGTTTAAATTTGCAGTAACCAATATGGCTGATGTAGCTCATGAAGTTATGGTCAAAAACAACTTAAAGTCAGAAGATATTGCTTGGTTGGTACCTCATCAGGCCAACAAACGTATTATTGATGCAACTGCAGAACGTGTGGGTCTTCCAGAAGAAAAAGTGATGGTGAACATTCAAAAATATGGAAATACCACCAGTGGTACTATTCCTTTATGCCTATGGGAATGGGAATCTCAATTGAAAAAAGGAGATAATCTTATCCTTGCAGCTTTTGGCGGTGGTTTCACTTGGGGATCCATCTATTTAAAATGGGCGTATTAATTGTCCATTTTATGGTATAATTTATTACTTTTGACAGTTAGAATTTTTTAGAAACAAACAAAACCTAGAATACTATGGGTATGGATATCAAACAAATTCAGGACTTGATTAAATTCGTTTCAAAATCAGGTGTGAATGAAGTCTCAATTGAAGAGCAAGATTTTAAAATTACAATAAAGACAAATCAAGAGCCTACGTACGTAACAGCTACTGTTCCTGCTGTTGCTCCAATTGCTGCTCCTCAAGTTGCACAAGCAGCGGCGCCAGCTCCGGTAGCTAGCCCTGCAGCACCTGCTGCAAGTGCTGAAGCAAACTTGATTACAGTCAAATCACCTATGATCGGTACATTTTACCGTTCGGCTGGACCTGGTAAACCATCTTTCGCTAATATTGGTGATGATATCAATACCGGTTCTGTATTATGCATCATTGAAGCAATGAAATTATTCAACGAAATTGAATCTGAAGTTTCAGGTAAAATCGTTAAGATTTTGGTAGAAGACGCTCAACCTGTTGAGTTCGACCAACCATTATTCTTAGTTGAGCCTAAGTAATTTACAATTACGTAAATGAATACATGTAGCCTCCAAAGGGCTACATTTTTTGCAAACTTCATAATTCAAGACAATGTTCAAAAAAATATTAATTGCAAATAGAGGCGAGATTGCCCTGCGCATTATCCGTACCTGTCGTGAAATGGGTATTAAAAGTGTTGCAGTATATTCGACTGCTGATAGAGACAGCTTACACGTAAGATTTGCGGATGAAGCAGTTTGTATTGGTCCTCCACCGAGTAGAGACTCTTACTTAAACATTCCAAATATTATTTCTGCAGCTGAATTGACAAATGCAGATGCGATTCATCCAGGATACGGCTTCTTATCGGAAAACGCACGCTTTTCAGCAATCTGTGCAGAATATGGTATCAAATTTATTGGTGCTACTGCAGAACAGATCGAAAAAATGGGTGATAAATCCCGTGCTAAGGATACCATGAAAAAAGCTGGAGTTCCTACAGTTCCGGGATCTGAAGGTTTGATTTCAGGTGTAAAAGAAGGTATTACATTAGCGAATGAAATTGGCTACCCAGTCATCATCAAAGCAACTGCTGGAGGTGGTGGTCGTGGTATGCGAATCATTTGGAAAGACGAAGAGTTCGAACCAGCTTGGGATTCTGCGCGTGTTGAATCTGCTGCTGCTTTCGGTAACGATGGCATCTACCTTGAAAAATATGTAGAAGAACCGCGTCACATCGAATTCCAAATTGTGGGCGATCAGTTCGGTACAGTATGTCACCTATCTGAACGTGACTGCTCGATACAACGTCGTCACCAAAAATTGATCGAAGAATCTCCATCACCTTTTATGACTCCTGAGTTGAGAGCTGAGATGGGTGAAGCTGCAGTCAAAGGTGCTAAAGCTGTAAACTATGAAGGTGCTGGTACAATCGAATTCTTGGTTGACAAACACCGTAATTTCTATTTCATGGAAATGAATACCCGTATCCAGGTCGAACACCCTGTAACGGAAGAAGTAATCAACTTTGATTTGATCAAAGAGCAGATAAAAGTGGCCGCAGGAATTCCGATCTCTGGTAAAAACTATGAACCAGGAATGCATGCGATTGAATGTCGTATCAATGCGGAGGACCCTTTCAACAATTTCCGTCCTTCACCAGGTAAAATCACCAACTTCCACTCACCAGGTGGACATGGTGTACGTGTAGATACACATGTTTACTCTGGTTATTCAATTCCGCCGAACTATGACTCAATGATCGCTAAATTGATCACTGTGGCACAAACTCGTGAAGAGGCCATCTGTACTATGGAGCGTGCATTGAGCGAATTCGTCATTGAAGGGATCAAAACAACCATTCCTTTGCATTTGAGATTGATGCGTGACCCTAACTTTAGAGCCGGCAATTTCACAACAAAGTTTATGGAAACTTTCGACCTAACGGAATATCCAGCAGAAGATTAAATAAAATTATCTTTACATACATAAAAAATACCATTCTTTACAATAAGAATGGTATTTTTGTTTCCAAACAATTTTTATGAGTACACCTAATTCGAAAGATCTAATACAAGCTATTAAAGATAAAGGGAAGAATATAGAAGCAGAAATGTCTTTTTTTGACCACCTTGAGGTTTTGAGATGGCATTTGGTCCGTTCAGCAATTGCGATCTGTATCTTTGCAGGTATTGCCTTTACATTCTACGATTTCGTATTCAACGATATCATCATGGGGCCAAAGAATCTAAATTTTTGGACCTATCGCATGATGTGTAAAGCCGCAGATGCTTTCAATTTAGCGGACTTCTGTGTCAAGAAAATTCCTTTTAATATCATCAATACCGAACTAGCAGGTCAATTTATGCTTCAGATAAACTCCTGTTTATTGATGGCTTTGATGATGGGCTTCCCTTACCTTCTTTTTGAAATCTGGTTATTTGTAAAACCAGCATTGACCGATGTAGAAAGACGGTCTGCACGTGGTTTTGTCTTTTACGCTTCTTTATTGTTTATCTTAGGTGCACTCTTCGGATACTACATCGTTGTACCCTTATCCATCAACTTTTTAGCAAATGTATCCCTAAGTGATGAAATCGTCAACCAGATTACTATTGATAACTACCTTTCTACGATATCAACGTTAACATTGGGCTGTGGGATTGTTTTCCTACTTCCAATACTGGTATTTATCCTCTCGAAAATAGGCATTATGACCCCTGAATTTATGCGGGCCAGCCGTCGTTATGCAACTGTAATTATTTTAGTGATAGCCGCTATCATTACACCTTCTGCAGATGTGATCACCATGTTGACCGTTGCAGCACCAATGTTCTTATTATATGAGATCAGTATCATGGTTTCTGCGGATGTCAAAAGAAAAAAAATAGCACAAGAAAAATAAAATAACAATAAAAATGAGCAGCGTAAAGAAAATTGCGATTGGAAGTGACCACGCGGGTTTTGAGTACAAAACAGCTTTGGTAAGTTTTCTAAATGAACTGGGGTATGAAGTAACAGACTTTGGAACAAATTCTCCAGATTCAGTTGATTATCCAGATTTCGCACACCCAGTTGCATCAGCGGTAGAAAACAAAGAAGCTGATGCTGGAGTCTTAATTTGTGGAAGTGCAAATGGTGTTGCTATCACAGCGAATAAACACCAAAATATCCGTGCTGCGATCTGTTGGTTGGAGGAAATTTCGGCCTTAGCCCGTCAGCATAATGATGCGAACGTCGTATGTATACCTGCACGTTTTATTGACCTTGACCTTGCTAAAAAGATCGTCAACACATTTATGAACACGGAATTCGAGGGTGGACGTCACGCTAACCGTGTAAACAAAATAGCTTGTAGCTGTTAATAAATTAACATTTTTTAAGAAGCGGATGAAAGGTAAACTACACTTTTCATCCGCTTTTTTTTATATATTGTGCAGATACTGACACCTGTTATACGAATTAAGCAGCTGATGCTCGCTTAATCCGGTTAATTAGAATTACAAAAATAAAGCGTTGAAAGTCGCACTAGTAAAAAATAAACAATGAAAAAAATATACAACCTGCTTTGGATCGCATGCTCCCTGATGAGCTGTGCAAAAGCACAGGACGTAAACAGTAAATATGCGGATGAAATCACAGTAGAATCTACACAGAAGCATCTGCGCACATTAGCTTCTGTCGATTTTGAAGGCCGAGGGACCGGCCAAAAAGGGGGGCGCCTGGCAGCAGAATATATTGCCAATGAATTTAAAAAATATGGCCTTAGTGCGCCTGTCAATGGATCCTATTTCCAACCCCTGCAGCTAATTCGCAACAGCTTTAAGGTAAAGCAATTTAGTATTAACGATAGACCATTCCAGCATGGTAAGGACATTTTTGTCATTGGCAACAATGAGAACAAGTTCTTCGAAAGCAATGAAATTGTGTTTATTGGCTATGGCATAGATGATCCCAAGTATTCGGATATCTCAGGCATGGATCTCCACAATAAGATTGTTATGTTGATCAATGAAAATGAGCCAACAGATGAGAAAGGGAATTCATGGATTACCAGCAAAAAGACTGCTTCGGACTGGGCAACAACCCGAAATAAAAAAGTCAAAGAGATCCTTAAACACAGTCCCAAAATGGTACTAGCCATCAATAGTCAGCTGTCTCAACTTTTGGAGGATGCAGGAGACCGTGCTATTGAGGGCCGTTATAATTTGGCCGTGGACCAACCCGCGCCGGAAAAGTCGCCCATGATCCCTGTGGTCAATATTACAGACCATGCAGCAAATTATATTCTAAACCTAGCGAGAACCAATCTTGCTACTGTGGTTGCAAAGATTAATCGTACGGGACAATCGAATTCCTTTGTTATTTCAACAAATTTTAAAGCTGAGTTTGGCACCAATGCGGCTCCTTTAGCCGATCCAAATATTCTTGGCTACCTGGAAGGAACAGATAAAAAAGACGAAATCGTCGTGATTGGAGGACACTACGACCATGATGGAATGGATTCCAAAGGAAATATCTTCTTTGGCGCCGATGACAATGCCTCGGGCACAACAGCTGTCCTTGAGTTGGCACGCGCTTTTTCAAAAGCTAAATCAACCGGAAATGGCCCACGGCGCAGTATTTTGTTCATCACCTATGCGGCAGAAGAAAAAGGTTTACTAGGTTCCAAATTCTATACAGAAAATCCCATCTTTCCATTGAAAAACACCGTTGCCTGCATTAATATTGATATGATCGGCCGTGTTGACGACAAACATCTCAAAGGTAATCACGATTATATCCATGCGATCGGTTCAGATAAATTGAGCTCGGAGTTATATCAGATCAATAAAAATGAGAATGAAAAAAATACGAAACTGGAGATTGACTATATGTATGACAATCCAAAGGATCCTATGCGCCTCTACTATCGCTCAGATCATTATAACTTTGCCAAGAAAGGTATACCATCTGTATTTTACTTTTCGGGCTTGCATCCGGACTACCACACGCCTGCAGATACCTATGACAAGATCGACTTTCCATTGATGGTTAAACGTGAAAAGCTCGCATTTTACACCGCATGGCAAATAGCCAATCGGGAAAATCGCCTGGTGGTTGACAATAATAAAGAGTAAGGTCAAATTATCGGCTGTAATAAGGATTACTTTATACTGTATAAAAAAGCAAGTAAATGATTGTTTACTTGCTTTTTTTATGTATTAAAATGACCTTTAGCATAAACCTTTTATTCACAATTATTGTTATCTTTAATACAAAAACAAGTATAGTTTATGGCTTTTGTAGATTACTATAAAGTGCTTGGCATTGATAAAACAGCTTCAGCTGATGAGATCAAAAAAGCATATCGAAAACTAGCCCGTAAATACCACCCTGATGTCAACCCCAATGACAATGAGGCCAAACAACGATTTCAGGAGATTAATGAGGCAAATGAAGTATTATCCGATCCCGAAAAGCGCAAAAAATATGACCAATACGGTGAACATTGGCAACATGGAGAGGAGTATGAAAAAGCGCAGCAACAATACCGTCAGTCCCAATCCACCGGAGGAAATCCATTCGGAGCTGGGGGAAATCCATTTGGTAGCGGCGGTTCCCACGAGTACACTGGAAACTTTGATGATGGGCAATTCTCGGATTTCTTCGAACAGATGTTTGGCAGCAGACGCGGGGGAGGCCGCCAAAGTACATTTCGTGGGCAGGACTTTAATGCTGAACTCAGCTTAACCTTACAAGAAGCTTACACCACACATCAACAGACCTTCAATATCAATGGAAAAAGTATCCGCATCACGATTCATGCTGGAGTGGAGGATGGTCAAAAAATCAAACTGAAAGGATATGGCAGTGAGGGTATCAACGGGGGGCCAAAGGGAGATCTCTATATCACAATTAATATCACACCAGATGCCCGTTTTAAACGCCAGGGGAATGACTTATACACTACACTTGATGTAGACCTTTATACAGCTATTCTAGGCGGCGAAGTGACCTTAGATACATTCGGCGGAAAAGTTAAACTGAAGATTAAAGCCGAAAGTCAAAATGGCGCAAAAATGCGACTTAAAGGAAAAGGATTCCCCTTATACCGCAAGAAAGGTGAATTTGGCGACCTGTATGTCACATTGAATATCCAAATGCCCAATAATCTGTCTGCCGAAGAAAAGGCATTGTTCCAACAGTTGAAGGATTTAAAACAATAATCTTATGGAAACGACACTCATTAAAGTCATTGACTTCTGCCAGTCCAGAAAGGTTGAAACAACCTTTCTGCAAAGCATGGAGGAATACGGACTCATACATATTGTCATTCAACAAGAAGAACAATATATTGATGAAGAGGAGCTCCAAAAATTGGAGCGTTTTTCAAATCTCTATTATGACCTTGAAGTAAACCCCGCAGGAATTCAGGTTGCTAGCCATCTATTGGAAAAAGTTGAGCAGCTCCAAAATGAAATTTTGCATTTAAAGAATAAATTGAAAGCCCTGGATTATTGATCCAAGGCTTTCAATTTATTCTTTAGAATTCCACATCCCGCTCTGTATTCACCTTAGTCTGCCAAACAATCTTGTCTTGCAATGTGGTATACAGAATTTCATAATCCCCTTTACAGGTCACAAAGGACCCATAAAAATCTCCGGGCTTCATCACACGGTAAACAACCAGCTTTCGTTCTCCGTCAACTTCGCCATAAGCTTTCATTAACATATAGCCTGTTTTATTCACCTTTTCTTCAGGGATTTTATAATCCAAATGTGAACGGCTACTACCATCATCGGGGCATAAAATCTCTGTGCGGCTCGGGGTAAATTTATAACGGTCGCGATACATAGCAACATTGGACATGACCACATCCTTCGCCCACGCGATATCGGTAAAATCCTCAGGGAAGAGAAAGATCAGTGAAACCATTTTCTCTTGCCAAAGGCGCCCATTAAAAGGAATTACAAAATGAAGCAGCTTTTGTCCCTTAAAAGTTGTCGTCGTATAAAAATATCGTCCCTCCTTATTTTGCTCCCGTTGAAAAGAACTTAAATCAAGTAGGTGATTTTTCTTCCCTTTTACATTTGGCGAGTTGTTGACTACAGCAAGCATGTCATACTGATATTTTCCTTCCAGATGTCCAGAAAACAAAACCTGATACGCGGTATCTGAATAGCGTAAATGGCGTAATACACGACGAAATCGATTGTCAACCTGCTTTGCATTAATCGGATTAGTCTTACCTTGCCAATTTTTATCCTCCATAATATCATCCCCGAGGAATACGGTGAGCTCTTTGTTAATATTAACAAAATACTCATCTCCTTGTACAGCAAAACCGTTGGGAACCACTTTATAGGACTTACAGGAAGAAAGCATGGCCAAAACCACAATAAAATAGAAAATTTGAATGAATCTGCTCTGCATATTTATGATCTAATCTTTACTTCTTTAAATTTAAACGAATCGGCAATGTGTAAGCCACGCGTACCGGTTTACCGTTAACTAATCCCGGTTTCCATTTTTTCGCACCTTTTAGGAGCTCCAATGCTGCCTCTTTGGTTCCATAACCAAGATCTTTTTTTACATCAACATGGGATAAACTACCATCCTTTTCGACAATAAAAGCCACTTCAACAATGCCATTAACCTCCCGTTTAATTGCTGCTTCAGGAAAAACAAAATTATCGCCTACCCAGATCATAAAAGATCGCATTCCCCCAATAGGTGTTGGCTGCACCTCAACTTTATCAAAAGTTACTAAATCGGACTGAAAATCCAACGAAAGATTCCAGCGGTCGCGTTCATCTTCTGTCCTTATCGATTTTACTTCCTTGAGTTGTTTTTCCGTCTCTTCACCAGATTCAGCGCCGGGGAATGAATGAGATGACATCCGAACCTTTCTGCCCAATGTGTCGGTTTCCTCCCAATAATAAGTTGTTTTTCCGCCAACGGTAACGGGTAACGAAAGCAGCGATCGAACGACTTTCCCATTGACGATTGCAGGTTTCCATTTCCCACTTGCTTTTATACCATTTTCCACAGCTGATGCTAAGCCATAGCCCAAATCATTCTTAGCCTTTATATGGCTCAACTCACCGTTTTTCTCCACGATGGCTGTGATGACAATTACCCCGATCACATTATTCTTGATTGCTTCATCACTCACGTGTATTCTACTTGCCAATCCCATGACATACTTTTTCATTCCTCCAACTGGAATAGCCAATACCTCCGGATCTTTGTAAACCTTCCTGTCTTCATTTACCTGTTCGTTTTTTAACTCCTCAGGTTGGTTCGATAATGTCTGCTCATCAGTCACAGTTAACCTATTGACGCTTTCTTCAACATCCGCTACCATATCCTTGGCCCTACTCGTATTAAAGATCAACGTAGACCCCGCTACCACCAATAGCATGGGCAACACAATCACATATAACAAGCGTTGTCTTTGTACAGATTTAACTTTAAATAACATCGTGATGCGCTGCTTTAAAAAAGAATGATTGGAAAACTCATGTGAAAAAGCCAATTGATCTGTACGTAATGCATGAGCAACCAGCATTTCTGCATAAGCCACTTTATCGGTCGAGCAAATTTCATCTACAATATACTCGTGTTGAAACCTGATTTCTTTTTGAAAGAAATACACAACAGGATTGAACCAATTAAAAATTTTCAGCAGCTCAATCAACACCAAATCGTAGGAATGCCCCTGCGCAGTATGGACCTGCTCATGCCATGCAATATTCTCCTTGTTTTTAATCGATTTTCCAATCACGATCCTATTAAAAAAAGAAAAACTCAGGTATTCGGGAGAAGAGCGCAATACCCGAACAAGTTGCCTGATGCGCACCACCAGGAAAAAAAAGGCGACGCCCACTCCTATCCAATAGATCTTGGTAAGAATATCCAATAGAAAAAGAGGTTTTTCTTCGATCGGGCTCCCGATTTCGACATCCATATATGTTCCTAAATCGACCTGTGGAATATGATTGGAAATCATCTCTGTCTTGGGCAATTCAATAAAAATACCCACGGGAGCTAATAAAGAAAATGCAACCATTCCAATCAGATAGATCCGATTCCATTGAAAAAAAGTAAGTTTTCTAAAAATCAGTTTGTAGAGCACAAAACTGATAATCAATGAAATATTGACAATCAATAAGTAAATCATAATCAAAAGTTTATAAAAGAGTATTGGTTGTTATTTATTACGTTCGATGATGGACAAGATGTCATCAAGTTCTTTGATGTCCAACCTGTTCTCTTCCAAAAAATAAGAGAGCATACTTTTGGGCGAATTATCAAAATAATTGGTTAATAACTTACCTGTAATACCTTTCTTATATTCCTCTTTCGAAATCTTTGGTAAATATTGATGACTTTTACCAAAGGATTCATGCGTTACAAAGCCCTTCGTTTCAAGAATACGAACGATGGTCGAGACCGTATTGTAAGCCGGTTTCGGTTCCGAAAGTCGATCAATAATCTCTTTGACAAAGCCACGGCCCATCTCCCAGAGCTCTTGCATAATCTGCTCCTCAGCTTTCGTTAACTCTTTAAAATCCTCCATAACTCCTCAAGAATAAAATAAATACCTGAATAATAAATCAATAGACAAGTTATAACTAAAAACATAGTTTAACAACTAATAAATTAGTTTAAAAATCAATCAACTGATAATCAATTTATTATTTTTTTATCAATACGTAATATTGTCATATTTATTCATCGAAATTCTTTTTCCTTGAAGCTTTCAATTGAGATTGTTGCTTCTTTCGATCCAGCCTTTTAAGAACACTCGAATACGGAGTTTTGGTTTTCTTACGAGGTTTTGCTGGCACAAGTGCGGCCGTCAATATACGCTTAAAGCGATCGATTGCGATTTCTTTATTGCGGACCTGCGACCGATCGATATCGCATTCCAATTGCAGTATTCCTTCTTTATTTATACGATTTGCCAACGCGGTGAACACCGCTGCTTTTTCTTCAACAGAAACAGCTGTCGATAGCGCAACATCCCATTGCAGCAATACTTTCGATGACACCTTATTTACATGTTGTCCACCTGCTCCACCCGACCTGGAAAACTTAAACGTAAGTTCTCCTATTACTCCTTCTAAATTCATTTATTTTTAAATGCTTCTTCTATTTTTTCCATCTTTTTTAATAGAAAGCTCAATTTTTCCACTTGATCCCGTTGTACTTCGACAAGTTCTTGTTCTTTGCGGATAATGAGATGATCTATTTTTTCATGCAATTCCCTGATTTCGAGTTCAGCTTTTAAGTTGACCATATAGTCATTTCTTGCGCGTTCACGGTCCTTATCTTCCTGTCTGTTTTGACTCATCATAATAACTGGAGCTTGCAAGGCCGCTACACAGGACAAAATCAAGTTAAGTAAAATAAAGGGATAAGGATCAAAGCCTTTATTATTTAACCAAAAGAAATTGGCTGCAATCCAAACAATCAAAAATAAGATAAAGGAAATAATAAAGGTCCAGCTTCCGCCAAACTCAGCCACTTTATCTGCAACCCGATCTCCTACGCTGACTGGCTCCTTATTATCTCCGTCTAAACTTGCGCTGATTACTTTATTTTCCTTAAAGCTATTGATTACCTGTTGGTCCAATTGACTCAATTGCCCCGACTCATCCTTCAAAAATTCGGAGATATAAGTTTCCTTAAATCGTGTCAACTCGCTTGCGGCGATATACTTGTCCTTACTAAAACTTGGATATTCCTTTTTTATCAGCTTGAAAATAGGTTGTCGGATTGAAGCCCCCAAAATACGTTGCTCTGAAGGAAATTGCTGTCCTGAAATATCACTTATAAAGTTATCCATATACCGATTTAATGTCTATTTAAAGATAGTGCTTTTTAACCAATCAAAAAATTCACAAAACTATGGCAATTGGTTTTTGTTATTTTACGCATAAATAGTCGAAATTTGCAACACAAAATTCATGAATAAGCGTTATCAATTTTTCATGTTAGCATGAAATAATTTAAAAAGACAATTGTTAAGGTAAATAACTTGGTCGGCGCCTCATGAATAAAAATAGTTTATATGTGATAGACGTCACATGTCTTGGACGACAACACGCAGAATACTAACATTAGGTTCCTTGGAGCCTTTAAACACAAATTAAACAGCGCGTATAACGGGATGCCGTTAAAAATATACGCTCAGACATAATTACGCAGATGAAAATAGGAATTGTTTGTTATCCCACCTTTGGTGGAAGTGGTGTTGTTGCAACCGAACTAGGAAAGGCCTTGGCCGCTAATGGACATGAGATCCATTTTATCACCTACCGACAACCCGCACGTCTGGATTTCTTCTCTGAAAACCTATACTACCATGAGGTAGCTGTTTCGCAGTATCCACTTTTTGACTTTCTACCCTATGAATCTGCATTAGCCAGCAAATTGGTTGATGTTGTTCGTTTTGAAAAGTTGGATTTGATTCACGTCCACTATGCCATTCCACATGCATCGGCGGCATTTATGGCAAAACAGATCTTACTCACTACGTATGGCATTAATATTCCTGTAGTAACGACCTTACATGGTACAGATATTACACTGGTTGGTAAAGACAAGAGTTTTAGTCCTGTTGTTACATTCTCCATCAATCAATCCGATGGCGTAACTGCGGTATCACAGAATCTGAAAGATCAAACGCTCCAATACTTTGACATTACCCGAGACATCAAAGTGATTCCAAACTTTATTGATCTGGACAGGTTCAGCAATAAAGATCGGTCACATTTCAAAAAAGCGATCGCACCGGGCAATGAACGTATATTGGTTCATACCTCCAATTTTAGGAAAGTTAAAAATACAGAAGATGTTATTCGTATTTTTAAGAAAGTACATGATGTAATCCCTTCCAAATTATTAATGGTAGGTGATGGTCCAGAGCGTCGAAATGCAGAGGAACTATCCAGAGAACTTGATGTATGCAAAGACGTCCGTTTCTTGGGGAAACAGGATGCAGTAGAAGAAATATTGTCTGTATCGGACCTTTTCCTGATGCCTTCAAGCTCGGAAAGCTTCGGTCTAGCGGCCCTAGAAGCCATGGCCTGTCAAGTTCCGGTGATCTCTTCCAACACCGGTGGTTTACCTGAACTGAATGAAAACGGTATCACTGGATTTCTCAGTGCTGTAGGTGATGTTGATGATATGGCGAAGAATGCAATTTATATCCTTGAAGATGGGGAACGCTTAGAGAAATTTAAAGAAGCAGCATTAAATCATGCAAAAAGATTCCAATTGTCTAATATTATGCCTTTGTATGAGCAGTATTACCAAGAAGTCATTAACCAAACAATAAAAGCACAATAAATATCACTTTAAGGCTTAAGGGATGAAAAAAATATTTTATCTTTGACCTTTGGAAAATTTCCAAAAAAACAATTATGAAATACAAACGTATCTTATTAAAACTTAGCGGTGAATCCTTAATGGGTGACCAAAGCTATGGTATCGATATTAACCGTGTATCACAATACGCTAATGATATCAAAGAAATTCACGATCAAGGTTTAGAAATTGCAATTGTTATCGGTGGCGGTAATATATACCGTGGTCTAAGCGCTGAAAAATCAGGCATGGACCGTGTTCAAGCAGACTATATGGGCATGCTTGCCACAGTCATCAACAGCATGGCTCTTCAAGATGCGCTTGAGAAGGTTGGGAAAAAGACACGTTTGCTTACTGCGATCAAAATGGAGCAAATCTGCGAACCATTTATTCGTAGAAGAGCCGTTCGCCACTTGGAAAAAGGCCGTATTGTTATTTTCGGAGCTGGTACTGGAAACCCATATTTCACGACAGATACTGCTGCATCTTTGCGTGCAATCGAAATCAATGCAGATGCTGTATTGAAAGGAACACGTGTAGATGGTATCTATACTGCCGATCCTGAAAAAGATCCTAGTGCAACAAAATTTGAAGAAATATCATTCACAGAGGTTTATGAGAAAGGATTAAATGTCATGGATATGACTGCCTTTACCCTTTGTCAAGAAAACAAATTACCGATCATTGTATTTGATATGAACAAACCTGGCAATTTATTAAAACTTGCCAATGGTGAACATGTCGGAACTGTGGTTAAATAATTTAAATCTGTAAAAAACGTAATCTTATATGAACGAACTAATTTCAATTGAATTGGACGATTGTAAAGACAAGATGTCCAAAGCAGTTGCTCACACCGAATCCGAATTAACTAAAATTCGTGCCGGTAAAGCTTCTCCATCTATGTTAGATGGAATTTCAGTAGACTATTATGGTAGCGCCACTCCGCTTTCACAAGTGGCCAACATCAATACAACTGATGCACGGACTATTGTCATTCAGCCTTGGGAAAAATCGCTTATCAACGCAATTGAAAAATCTATCACAGACGCCAACCTAGGAATCAATCCGCAGAATGACGGTATCGTTATTCGTCTAAATGTTCCTCCTTTGACAGAAGAAAGAAGACGTGACCTGGTTAAAAAAGTAAAAGAGGAAACTGAAAAAGGCCGTATTGGTGTTCGTAATATTCGTAAGGATGTCAACGAATCCATCAAAAAATTAAAAAATGACGGTGCTTCAGAAGATGAAATTAAAACTGCCGAAGGTGAGGTTCAAAAGTTAACGGATGCATTCATTGTAAAAGTTGATAAATTAGCTGAACTGAAAGAAAAAGATATCATGACTGTTTAAGTTTTCCTACTTGAATAGAAAAAAGGTCTGAAAAATATTCAGACCTTTTTTATTGGTATGAAGACCGCCCCACTTCTCACCTAAAACGGACTCCTACCGCCCCACAATACCTAATCTCTCCGAAGATTTTATAATTATAAAATCAACATACTCTTCAAAAATATTCCTTGTTGCACCATTGATTTCTGAACAAATAATTGTACATTGTACACTAACAAGTAATCAATTATATGATGAACAATTCTCGCCGTCAATTTTTAAAGCAAGCTGGAATAGGTCTTTCGGCAGCTTATCTGGTGCCCAACTTTATATCTTGTCAAAATAAAGCCGGTGCAATCAGCGACAATCCATTACAGAATATAGGCGTACAGCTTTATTCCATCCGCGATTTAATGGATAAAGATCCGAAAGGATCTTTGGAACAAATTGCCAAAATTGGGTATAAACATGTTGAGCTCTATGGTATAGACGCCACAGCCAAGCAGTTCTGGAAATTGCCCTACAAAGAGTTGAAGAAAATATTGGATGATAACGGTCTAAAAACACATTCAGGCCATTATGATATGTCCAAATACCTAAGTAAAGCCCACACCGACAAAGAAGACCTTGCAGTTTATTTTGATGCAGCAAAAGAGCTTGGTCAAGAATATGTAATTGCTCCTGTAACACCGATGTTTGATCTGAATGCATTGAAAAAAGACGATTATCTCTATGCTGCGGAACAATTAAATAAAGCTGGTGAGCAGGCTAAAAAGCTGGGCTTAAAAGTTGCTTATCACAACCATTTCTGGGAATTCAGGGATCTCGGAAATAATACAACTGGAGAAGAGGTAATGCTTGCATTTACTGAGCCCGACCTGGTCGATTTTGAATTAGATCTTTTCTGGGCGGAGAAAGCGGGTAAAAATCCGATAGCACTCTTCGAAAAGTTTCCGAATCGTTTTAAACTTTGGCATGTCAAGGATATGGATAAAACAAAATCCAATCCTATTGAATGGCCCAAAGATGGGAAATTGCCGATTGAGCAAATCTTCAATGATATCAAGTATACCGAAGTGGGGACCGGAAGCATCAACTTCCCTGAAATCGTGAAAGAAAGGAATAAAGCCGGACTTAAATATGCTTTTGTTGAGCAAGACAATATCTATATGCCAAATAAGATGGAAAGTCTCAAAAAAAGCTACGACTATGTACAGGCAAATCTTACAAAATAAAAAAGGGAGCAATGCTCCCTTTTTTATTTTGTAAGATTGTCAGCTTAAAATTCGGTATCTTCTACCTCTACTGCGGTCTCGATTACTTTTCTCGCCAACTCTTCTTTAAATTCGATGATATTCTTGCTGATTGTTTCATCATGTGTACCAAGAATCTGAGCAGCCAATATACCTGCATTCTTCGCCGCATTTAAAGCGACAGTTGCTACAGGAATACCATTGGGCATCTGAAGAATGGAAAGTACCGAATCCCATCCATCAATGGAATTTGATGATTTTACAGGCACGCCTATCACAGGTAAATGTGTAATAGAAGCAACCATTCCAGGCAAATGCGCCGCACCACCCGCTCCAGCAATAATAACTTTCAAACCACGAAAAGCTGCATTTTTCGCGTAATCAAACATACGTTGTGGTGTACGATGTGCTGAGACGATCGTTACCTCAAATTCCACCCCAAGGGCTTTGAGCACATCTATAGCATCCTGCATAACAGGAAGGTCTGATTTGCTTCCCATGATAATGCCTACCTGGGCCTTATTATTGACTGACATAGTATTGTTTAAGCTTTAACTTTTAATATTTCTTGTACTTTTCTTGCATTGGAGATCGCTTTCTCCCGATCATCATTGATGATACAAACATGGCCCATCTTGCGGAATGGCTTCGTATATTTCTTTCCATATAAATGGATATATACGCCTTCCATTGCCAACACCTCTTCTACTCCCTCATATTTAGCCAATCCTTCATAGCCAGGTTCACCTAACAGGTTAATCATAACGGCATTCGTTCTGCATCTGGTATCACCTAACGGTAGATTGAATATAGCCCTTAAATGCTGCGCAAATTGCGACACATAATTACCTTCTATTGTCTGGTGACCACTATTATGAGGGCGCGGCGCCAATTCGTTGACCAAAATATCACCATTTTTCGTTAGGAACATCTCTACAGCCAATATACCTACGACCTGCAAATCATCGGCAATCTTTTTTGCTATCGCCTCTGCGCGTTGTTGAATCTCTACACCATACAAAGACGGCGCAATCAAAAATTCCACCAAGTTAGCCTGAGGATTAAATTCCATCTCCACCATTGGAAATGTAGACACCTCCCCCTTATCATTCCGGGCAACAATGACCGCAATTTCCTTTTCAAAATCTACCCATTCTTCAATTAAGCTAGCTTCTTCGAACGCCTCTTGTATATCCTGTTGGGTAACAATCTTCTTCACCCCTTTTCCATCATATCCATCCTTACGCAATTTCTGGATATACGGTAAGTTTAACGAGGCATTTACTAAATTATCCTTATTGGATATCAATTGAAACGCCGAAGTTGGTATATCGTTTTGTTTAAAAAATTGCTTTTGTAGACCTTTATCTTGAATCAGACGAATGATACGTGATTGTGGGTACACGATTACTCCCTCGCCTTCCAGTTTCTCCAAAGCATCTACATTCACCTTCTCGATCTCGATGGTGATCATGTCCAAATCCTTACCGAAATTATAGACCGTTTCAAAATCGCCCAATGAACCACATTCAAATTTATTGCACAACTTGCGACAAGGAGCATTCTTATCCGGGTCCAATACATGAACATTTATATTGTAATTAATGGCTTCCTGGATGAGCATTCTTCCCAGTTGACCACCGCCAAGAATACCCAATTGCAATTCACCATAAAAATCTTTTGCCATAATTGATTTAAAATCTTATAAAATTTATCTTTTAAGCTTTTCCGCTGAACAATTGCTCACCTAACAAGCTTTCTTTGTCTATCTTTTTTTGCAACTCGATAAAAGCACCAATTAGTGCCTCGGGACGTGGCGGACATCCCTGGACATAAACATCCACAGGGATAACGCGATCTACCCCCTTGACCACATGATAACCATGCTGCCAATATGGACCACCACAGTTGGAGCAAGAGCCCATCGAAATAACATATTTAGGATCTGGCATCTGTTCATATAGTTTCTTGATACGATCGGCCATCTTAAAGGTAACCGTTCCAGCAATAATGATCACGTCGGATTGCCTTGGAGAAGGCCTTGGGAATACGCCCATCCGATCTAAATCGTAAGTTGAAGCCATTGCCCCCATCATTTCAATGGCACAGCAAGCAATACCAAAGCTCATAGGCCACATTGAAGATAATCTTGCCCAATTCAGCAAATCATCTAATTTGGCAACAATAACACCATTATTCTGCAATTGACTATCTAAACTCATGCTTACTCAGGTTTTTTAAATCGAGGTTTAAAGGCTGGTTTCGGCGTCGCCCCCTGTTCATCTATCGTTGTTTTGTGCGCGACAGTTTCATCTACAACCAGTGCAAAATCACGCACCTGATAAGTCTTGCTATTCAGGCTTGCATAGGCGCTATCCGGAATAGGTACAGGAACTTTAGGTAAGGACACATTCGGTTTAACCCATTCCAAATCACCCTTTTTCCAGACAAAAACCAATCCTAGAATTAAAATACCAATGAACATAGCCATTTCAATCATGGTAAACCACCCCCACCTTCCATCTGCCGCAATATATTCGGACTGTCCAAATACAGTGGCCCATGGAAAAATAAATATAAGCTCCACATCAAAAAGTAAAAATACGAGGGCGATCACATAAAAACGTGGATTAAACTGTACCCAAGAAGAACCAATGGGATCCTCACCACATTCGTAGGTACCAGATTTGATGGGATTATTCTTTTTCGGAGAGATTAAACGTGCAAGAAAAATGGTCGCACAGACTAACAGCGCCCCTATCAGAAGAATGATAAGGATTTTGCCGTATTCCGATAATTGCGCGGGGTCATCCATAATAATTACAAATTTAACAAATATTTTGTTCACTCGGGTGAGGAACTTGAAATTACGAATTATTTCTTTAAAAACAGTTCGAATTTTACGGAATCAACCACCAGTATCCTGTCCGCAAGTAACCTAGATTCATCTTGTACAGCGCATAGTAGAAACGAAAAAATTAATCAAAAAGGCAATACAATGATCAAAACCTTCATGACTTCGCAGACACCAACAGCAATGAAAGCGGACTGAAGGTTCTTTCTGGCCAATAAGATCAGACACTTTCAGAAAAAAAATAGGGCATCGTATAAAACGATGCCCTTCTTATGATGTAACTATTCTCTAAAAATTACATTTTTCCTGGCATTTTGGGCATATTACGCATCATTTTAGCTGCCATCGCTGGATTAGACATCTGCTTCATGACTTTACGCATATCACCAAATTGTTTCAATAACTTATTCACTTCATTAATATCAGTACCTGATCCTTTCGCAATACGTAAACGACGTTTTTGATCAATGACATCCGGGTTTTCGCGTTCAAAAGGTGTCATGGAATCGATAATCGCTTCAATGGGTTTGAAAGCATTGTCATCTACTTCAATATCTTTCATTGCTTTACCAACACCAGGGATCATTCCCATGAGGTCTTTCATATTACCCATTTTCTTGATTTGTTGAATCTGGGATTTAAAATCGTTGAAATCGAATTTATTCTTACGGATTTTCTTTTGGAGCTCTGCAGCTTGCTTCTCGTCAAACTGTTGCTGCGCACGTTCCACTAAGGATACGACGTCACCCATACCCAAAATACGCGATGCCATACGATCAGGGTGGAATACATCCAATGCATCCATCTTTTCACCTGTACCAATAAACTTAATGGGTTTATTAACGACAGATTTAATCGATAATGCAGCACCACCGCGTGTATCACCATCCAACTTAGTCAATACTACACCTGTAAAGTCCAGACGGTCGTTGAACGTTTTAGCTGTATTCACAGCATCTTGACCAGTCATTGAATCCACAACAAATAGGATTTCGTCTGGTTTTGTCGCTTCTTTAACTGCAGTAATCTCAACCATTAAAGGCTCATCGATCGCCAATCGACCAGCTGTATCGATGATTACAACATTATTTCCATTACGTTTTGCTTCTTCCACACCCGCCTTGGCAATTGCAATAGGATCGTTAGATTCACGATTCACATACACTGGTACGCCCACTTGTTCCGCGAGTACTTCCAATTGATCAATCGCTGCAGGACGGTAAACGTCACCAGCCACCAACAATGGTTTTTTATTCTTTTTATCTTTAAGGTACAAGGCCAACTTACCTGAGAACGTTGTTTTACCAGCACCATTCAAACCCGCAATTAAAATGACTGTTGGATTTTTTCCAGTCTCAAGCTCTGTAACAGATCCGCCCATCAAAGCTGTCAACTCATCATTCATGATCTTCGTCAACAATTGGCCCGGGGAAATACTTGTCAGTACATTTTCGCCTAAAGCTTTTTGTTTAACATCGTCGGTAAAAGTTTTGGCAGTTTTATAATTCACATCGGCATCCAACAACGCTTTGCGAATTTCTTTCATCGTTTCTGCAACGTTGATCTCGGTAATACTACCTTGTCCTTTTAATACTTTAAAGGCCCTATCTAACTTATCTTGAAGATTTGAAAACATAAAATCTGAATCTTATTCTATATAAACAGCAAAGTTAAAAAAATTGTCTATAGTAACCTCATTAACACACCATAAAAAATGCGACTATAAAAAATAATCGCATTTTTGTAGGATAAAGTTACAATCCCCGTATTTAATCACTTCTACGGCCACCGAATAAAATCGATGCATAATATAAAAGTGTTACCAACGCACTTAACGCTGCTACAACATACGTCATCGCGGCCCATTTCAAAGCATCTTTTGCACCGTCATGTTCTTCACCATTATAGGTTACACCAGCATGGTTTAACCATTCCAGTGCGCGGTTCGACGCATCAAACTCGACGGGCAAGGTGATAAAAGAAAATAAGGTCGTAATAGCCAGCGCCCCAACTCCAACAGCTAAAAGCCATGGATTACCACCTTTAGAAAAAGCAAACAGCATAACGCCCAACATCAATACCCATGATGTCATTTTGGAAGCCGCATTGACCATCGGTACCATTGCAGAACGGAATCCTAACCATTTATAGGCTTTGGCGTGCTGCACAGCATGACCACATTCGTGCGCCGCTACCGCTGCAGCTGCAACACTGCGACCACTGTAAACTTCGGGGCTTAAATTAACGGTTTTATCTGACGGATTATAGTGATCTCCCAAACGATCTGGGATAGACAATACCTTTACATCATATATACCGTTATCATTTAACATTTTTTGCGCAATCTCAGCTCCAGACATCCCGTTGCTCAAAGGCATTTCGGAGTATTTCTTAAATTTGTTTTTGAATCTTGTTTGGACAATTAGGCTTACCACCATTATTCCAATAAATAAAATCAAGTACATAGCTATTCAATCGTTTTATAGTTATAATATGACTATCAAACCTTATTCCAATCGTTGAAAAAAGGTATATGCATAAATTTCTAAGATAAAAAAAGTCTTTGACCTGACAAAAAGAACAGATTCTTCTGATCTCCACATGACATAATTGCCACATCATTTGGACAAATAACTCCGCTTTCAGCTTCGATGCAGCGAAACACTTACGCTGATTAACAAGAATTCAATACGTATACTCATCGGTCATTTCTGAAGGCGCGCAGTTATTTTAAGTTCAATCAGGAGCAGATTATTGAAGGAAATGGCTTTGAAGACATGATGCGCAAAGGATTGTAGCATTGCCTTATTATAAACAAAGGATGGGAAAATACAAAAGCAGCGAAACCTCCCTGTGATCCCAATTAGAATGTAAATAAGAAGGGGCGTTTTGCAATGCCCCCTTTATTATAAATAGCCCATTTGTAGGGTAAGATCAGTACCTTCAATCATCTTGCGTAAATTGCTCAATGCGTAGCGCATCCTCCCCAAAGCAGTATTGATACTTACTTCGGTTATTTCCGCAATATCTTTAAAGCTCATATCACAAAAGTGTCGCATAATGAGCACTTCTTTTTGATCGTCCGGAAGTTTTTGGATCATTTTCTTAAGATCAACATCAACCTGCTGTTTGAGCATTTTTGACTCTGCGCTTTCATCACTAAATTCGAGCACCTCAAAAATATCAAATCCATCCGCATTCACAATATTTGGAGCACGTTTTGCTTTTCTAAAGAAGTCAACAATCATATTGTGCGCTATACGAATAGCCCAAGGTAAAAATTTACCCTCTTCATTATATTTACCGGATTTTAATGTGTTGATGATTTTAATGAAAGTCTCCTGGAAAATATCTTCAGCAAGATATTCATCTTTTACTTTCATATATATAGAAGTATATATTTTCGATTTATATCGATTCAACAATGCCTCTAGACCGGACTCTTGGCCACCGACATACATTTGGATCAACTCTTGATCGCTTTTACCTTTTAGAAGTCTCATACGTCACTTACTTTTTTAGCAGTTCGCAAATAAATTATCAGTTCTGTGTTAAAATGTAAATGTTTGCCGTATAAACTATCCTTTCTTATTGTAAAACAATCAATTAATCTAAAACCAAATTACCGCAAAATAAATGAGTAATCAAATTATTACAATTTATTTTAAGGTTTTTTAACATTTAAAAATAAGTTATCTGCCTCACATTTCCAAACCGAGCTCTTAAGGCAATTCTTTCAATCCCTCCGAAACAAGCTAGAACCAGCTGTTGTACATGAGAAGGACAACACGCCAATGCGGCATTATTTAATCCGAACTTTACAGGGAGTTAATAGGGACCTAATAGGGACCTCATTCGGATAAGCCCCTATTTGAACCGTATAAAATACGGTTCAGGTTATTATATAATTCCTTTGATAAATTAAATTGGTACGGACTTATACCATACATGTTACGCTGAAAATAGCTGTAAGAAAATAAAAAAAGCGGAACCACCGCATCGGTGATTCCGCTTTTTTTTATTCCTAGGGGAATTTCTTATTTATACAATGGGAACTCAGCCATCATTGCTCTTACTTTACCATGGATCAAATCCAGTTGAGCATCGTTAGATGCATTTTTCAATGCCTCATCGATCAATTCGCCGATTTGTATAATTTCATTCTCTTTAATACCACGTGTTGTAATTGCTGCAGTACCAAAACGTACACCTGAAGTCACAAAAGGAGAACGTGTATCGAAAGGAACCATATTTTTATTTGTTGTGATACCGGCTTTACCTAATACAGCTTCAGCTTCTTTACCAGAAATATCTTTGTTGCGAAGATCCACCAACATCAAGTGATTGTCTGTACCACCAGAGATGATCTTGTAATCTCTTTCTACAAAGAATTGTGCCAATGCAGCTGCATTTTTCTTTACCTGAACGATATATTCCATATACTCATCGGATAAAGCCTCACCGTAAGCGATCGCTTTCGCTGCGATTGTATGCTCCAAAGGACCACCTTGTGTACCTGGGAATACAGCTAAATCCAATAATTGCGTGATTGTACGGATTTCACCTTTAGGTGTTTTGATACCCCATGGATTTTCAAAATCTTTACCGACCATAATCATACCACCACGTGGACCACGAAGCGTTTTGTGTGTCGTTGTCGTAACGATATGGCAATGTGGAAGTGGATCATTCAATAAACCACGAGCGATTAAACCTGCTGGGTGAGAAATATCAGCCATTACGATAGCACCAATTTCGTCTGCAACTTTACGAATGCGCGCGTAATCCCAATCGCGAGAATAAGCCGAAGCACCACAGATGATCATCTTTGGTTTTTCACGAAGCGCTGTTTCTTCCAATTGCTCGTAGTCAATTAGACCTGTATCTTCTTTTACACCATAAAATAATGGTTGATAGATCTTACCAGATAAGTTCGCTGGTGAACCGTGTGTCAAGTGACCACCGTGAGATAAATCAAGACCTAAGATTTTGTCGCCGGGTTTGATTGTCGCCAAAAAAACAGCCGCATTTGCTTGAGCACCAGAGTGAGGCTGAACATTTACCCATTCTGCGCCAAATAATTGTTTTGCACGATCAATTGCGATGGTTTCAATCTCATCCACAACTTCACAACCTCCATAGTAACGTTTTCCTGGGAGGCCTTCTGCATATTTATTTGTCAACACTGAACCAGCAGCTTCCATCACTTGTTTTGAAACAAAGTTTTCTGAAGCAATTAATTCAATACCTTCTTCTTGGCGTTTAAGCTCATCAGCTATTAAATTAAAAATGGCTTGATCTCTTTCCATTGTTTTTAAATGTTGTAAAGTAAATTTTGTAGTTTATTTTAATGCCTCAAAGATAGCATATTCCATAAAGAATATCGACAAAAAGTCCTATTTTATTAAATATTCTTAGAAAATTAGCCTTATTTATGCGAATTAACTAATTAGGTCAAGATCATTTTATGGTGCTATCGGACCGAATAAGCGTACGAAGAATTGAATGTTTCGAAAATGTCAAAAAATCCCGGTCAAGCAATTTGCCATTAAAAAAATGTATTTTTGTATTGGATTGGCTAAAACACTATTACAATGAGTACAGAACATACAGCAGTTGCTCCTGTTTCTTTAACAGAAGGGGCAATCAAGGAACTAAATAAATTAAAGGATCAACAAGAAATCTCTGATGATTTTGGTTTACGTGTCGGTGTTGAAGGCGGCGGTTGTTCCGGTATGAGTTATATCTTGGGCTTTGACCAGAAAAAGGACGGCGATAACGAATACGAAATTCAAGGAATTCGCATCTTTATGAACAAAGCACATGGCCTATATCTTGCCGGTATGGAAATCGACTTCAAATCGGGACTAGATGCAAGGGGCTTCACATTCAATAATCCCAATGCAACAAGTACCTGTGGATGTGGAAGCAGTTTTTCAGCATAACTGAATTTCAGCACGAATGAAATAACAAAGGGACTGCCATAGGTGGTCCCTTTGTCGTAGCAGATGCTTCCATCATTTTCGCCAGTTGATCGAGTGAAGATTTCAAAAAGTTCAACCTCGATTTAATGATATAAGCACAACAAAGCCCTCTTTCATTTTCCATCATAAATCACTAAATTAGCGACCTTTAGAAAAGAAGCATACAACAGTCTGATGTACAAAGAATATAAGCAGTTAAATTTACCCGAGATAGGTAAAGAGATTTTGACCCGTTGGGAACAGGAAAAAATATTCGAAAAAAGTATCAATAATCGTCCTGAAAGCAAGACCTATACATTTTTTGAAGGTCCGCCTTCTGCAAATGGAATGCCTGGAATTCACCACGTGATGGCACGTACTATTAAGGATATTTTCTGTCGTTACAAGACTTTGAAAGGTTACCAAGTGAAACGAAAAGGCGGCTGGGATACCCATGGTCTGCCCATTGAACTTGCTGTCGAAAAAGCTCTTGGAATCACAAAAGAGGATATCGGCAAAAAGATTACCGTAGAACAATATAATGACGCTTGTCGCAAGGAGGTAATGAAATATACCGATGTATGGAATGACCTAACCACCAAAATGGGCTATTGGGTTGACCTTGAACATCCTTATATTACTTACAAGAATGAATACATCGAAACCTTATGGTATTTATTGAAAGAACTTTATAAAAAAGGTCTTTTGTACAAGGGTTATACGATACAACCTTACTCTCCGGCAGCAGGTACAGGATTGAGTTCGCATGAACTTAACCAGCCCGGCACCTATAAAGATGTTAAAGATACCACCATCGTTGCAGAGTTTAGACTTATCAAAAGTCAGCTTCATCCAGCTATAGAAAAATTAGTTGACGACGATGCGGAGGATGTAGCATTCATTGCCTGGACGACCACGCCATGGACTTTACCGTCCAACACAGCCTTGGTTGTAGGCAAGAAAATAAATTATGTTAAGATCCGAACTTTCAATAAATATACCGGTGCTCCTGTATCTGTCGTGTTAGCGAAAGATTTGATCAGCAAACATTTTAAAGCGGAAGGAGAAAATGCATCCTTCCAAGACTATAAATTGGGCGACAAAGTAATCCCCTGGGAGCTTGCAGCAGAATTTGTAGGCGAAGAACTTGTTGGCTTGCGCTATGAGCAATTGTTGCCCTATATCACCAACGCGGACTTACAAGAAAATGCTTTCCGCGTTATTCCAGGCGACTTTGTTACGACCGAAGACGGTACCGGTATCGTCCACGCTGCTCCTACTTATGGTGCGGATGACTTTCGTGTAGCAAAAGAACATGGTGTACCGGGCATCTTGGTGAAAGATGAAAATGGAAAAGAGGTACCTACTGTTGACCGTACTGGACGTTTTGTAAGTGAAATCACAGATTTTGCCGGAAGATTTGTCAAAGAGGAATATTACAGCGCTGAGGAACGTTCAAAAGAAGACTTCAAACCTACAGACGTGTTGATCTCTATCAAACTGAAAGAGGACAACAAAGCTTTCGATGTCAAAAAATATGAGCATACCTATCCACATTGTTGGCGTACAGACAAACCTGTTCTATACTATCCATTAGATAGCTGGTTTATCCGCTCCACAGCAGTGAAGGAAGATTTGGTTGCATTAAATAAAACCATCAACTGGAAACCTGAAGCAACCGGTACCGGCCGCTTTGGAAACTGGCTAGAAAACTTGGTAGACTGGAACCTTTCGCGTTCGCGTTACTGGGGAACTCCACTTCCTATCTGGCGTTCAGAAGACGAAAATGAAGAAGTTTGTATCGGCTCCTTACCTGAATTAAAGTCTTTATTGGAAGCTTCTTTGACCTCAGACGTTTTGTCTGACGATGAAAAAGCGAAGAATAAAGCTTACTTGGATAAATTCGACACCGAGCAACTGGATCTTCACCGTCCATATGTGGACGATATCGTTCTTGTTTCTGATGCCGGACAAAAGTTATTCCGCGAACCTGATCTGATCGATGTTTGGTTTGATTCGGGCGCAATGCCTTATGCACAATGGGGATTGGATCACGAAAAATTAGCCAAAGGCGAAGAGTTTCCTTTTAAAGCTGGATTCGATCATGCATACCCGGCAGACTTTATCGCTGAAGGGGTTGATCAAACACGGGGTTGGTTTTTCACCTTACATGCGATTTCTACAATGATGTACAAATCGGTTTCCTTCAAAAACGTGGTTTCCAATGGCTTGGTATTGGATAAAAATGGAAATAAGATGTCCAAACGCCTAGGCAATGGTGTTGATCCATTCTCGACGATCGATCAATACAGTGCCGATGCAACACGCTGGTACATGATCAGTAATGCCGCACCATGGGACAACCTTAAATTCAATATGGAAGGGTTGGATGAAGTCCGTCGTAAATTCTTTGGTACTTTATATAATACCTACGCTTTTTTTGCATTGTATGCCAATATCGATAAGTTCTCCTATTCAGAACCAGATATTGCTTTGGAAAAACGTCCTGAAATTGACCGTTGGATTATCTCCTTATTAAATTCGTTGACCAAGGAAGTAGACGAATACTTGGCGGATTACGAGCCTACAAAAGCCGCGCGCGCTATTCAAAACTTTGTTGATGAACATCTCAGCAACTGGTATGTCCGTCTTTGCCGTCGTCGTTTCTGGAAAGGAGATTATACAGAAGATAAAATTTCGGCCTATCAAACACTTTATACATGTCTTGATACGATTGCGAAATTGATGTCGCCAATATCACCTTTCTTCTCGGATAGATTATTCCTGGATTTGAATTCAGCCACGAACAAGGAACAAGTTGAATCTGTTCACCTGGCGAATTTCCCGGTTTATAATGAAAGTCTAGTCGATAAAGATCTGGAAGAACGCATGGCTTTAGCGCAGGATATCTCATCGCTGACACTTTCTTTACGGAAGAAAACTTCCATCAATGTACGTCAACCATTAAATAAAATTTTGGTTCCGGTACTGGATAGTGCTTTCCAAGAAAAGGTAGAGAAAGTAAAAGATCTGATACTTTCTGAGACCAATATCAAAGATATCGAGTTCATTACAGATACCACTGGTATTATTAAGAAAAAAATAAAACCAAATTTCAAAGCTCTTGGCGCGAAAGTTGGTAAGGATATGAAGTTAGTTTCTTCGTCTATCCAATCGTTGACTATAGATCAAATCAGCACGTTGGAATCAACAGGCGAATTGGCCCTAGCAGGCACGCCATATACGATTTTACTGAGCGATGTAGAAATTATAGCAGAAGACGTTGAAGGATGGCAAGTAGCGAATCTAGGTAAATTGACCGTAGCATTAGATGTACATATCACCGAAGAATTGAAAAAAGAAGGTTTGTCAAGAGAACTGATCAACCGCCTACAAAATCTAAGGAAGGATAAAGGATTAGAAGTCACTGATAGAATTAACGTAAAGTTAACAGCTGCTTCAGAAGTGGTTAATGCTGCCAACGAAAATTTATCGTATATTTGCACCGAAATTCTGGCCGATTCATTGGTATTTGAAGATTCACTAACTGAAGGAGAGACCATCGAGATCGATGGCAAAGAACTTAAGGCATTAATCCAAAAAAATTAAATTATGGCAAACAACAACGAGAAAACACGCTATAGCGATTCAGAATTACAAGAATTCAAAGATATTATCTTGGACAAGCTTAGAATAGCAAAAGAAGAGCTTTCCTCGTTGACCGCAACGCTTAATAACAGTAATGCTAATGGTACCGACGATACTGCTGGAACGTACAAGACATTGGAAGACGGTTCAGCTACTTTAGAAAAAGAGCAAACAAATCAATTGGCTGCTCGTCAAAAGAAATTTATCGACAACCTAGAAGCGGCGTTGGTGCGCATCGAGAACAAAACGTATGGTATCTGTAGAGAAACAGGAAAACTGATTCAAAAAGAACGTTTGAAAGCTGTTCCACATACAACGTTGAGCATCGAAGCGAAAAACAAACAATATTAATTTTAGGCATTAAATATATGGTCTTTGCTTAGGCAAAGACCATTTTTATAACACAATGAAGGGTTATACGAAACCGATCGCGCTCATCGTAGCGATACTTTTAATAGATCAATTGTCAAAAATATGGGTTAAGCTCACAATGACAATTGGACAAAGCCACCATGTATTGGGCAAATTTTTCCAGATTCATTTTATTGAAAACAATGGAATGGCCTATGGTATGGAATTTGGCGGTGATTATGGAAAATTATTTTTGACGGTATTTCGTATTTTAGCCGTAGCTGGTATTGGATACGGCCTACATTACATGATCAAAAATAAGTATAACCGTGGATTCATCTTAAATGTTGCCCTAATTCTTGCGGGTGCCTTAGGAAATATCATCGATTCTGCTTTTTACGGTGTCATCTTTAGTGAAAGTACCTGGTATGATAAAGCGAGTTTATTCCCAGCAGGTGGTGGTTATTCTTCCTTCCTGCACGGAAAAGTAGTCGATATGCTTTATTTCCCATTAATTCAAGGCAACTTCCCTTCTTGGGTGCCCTTTTGGGGCGGTGAAGAGTTCCTCTTCTTCCGACCTGTATTCAACATTGCCGACTCGGCAATTTCTGTTGGGGTGGTTTTGATCCTGTTATTTCAAAAACGGTATTTCAAAACAGAAAAAGAAGAGAAATCCAGCATCCACAGTGAAATCGTTGAAGATTAACGAAATATCCCTAAAAGCCTTGTTAATCCCAAGGCTTTTATTTTTTGTACATACAACCCAATACAACTATCTAAACTCTACTATTAGCATGAAAAACATTAGCCTACTTCTGACACTTTGCTGCCTACTAGGAATCCAAATAGCGCAGGCACAGCAGATCGAAGTTTCTAACTTAAAGAAACATATCTATTACCTCGCCGACGACAAAATGCAGGGACGAGGAACGGGCAGTAAGGAAGTATTTAAAGCTGCAGATTATATTGAAAAGGAATTCAAAAAATACAAACTTGAGCCTAAAGGTGAAAAAGGATACCGCCAATCCTTCAAAGCCAAAGTCTGGAAAGTAAAAGTTGCAGACAGTATTCGCAATGCAGATAATATCATTGGATTTATTGACAATGGTGCAGACTTAACAGTTGTTATAGGTGCACATTACGATCACTTGGGAACAGGTCGTCAAGGAAGTTCAAAAGATTCCTTAGGAGTAGGCAAAATCCACAATGGAGCCGACGATAATGCCTCTGGTACTGCTGGTTTATTGGAGCTCGCACGTTACTTTAGCAGCAACAATGAAAAAGAACCCTACAACTTGTTGTTTATTGCTTTCGGAGCGGAAGAATTGGGATTAGTTGGTTCCAAATATTTTACGGAACACCCTACCCTACCATTGGAGAAAATCACAGCCATGCTCAATATGGATATGATCGGCCGTTATAATCCCAGCAACGGTCTTGCTGTAATCGGCTACGGAACAAGTAGTCAATGGCCAGCTATATTCAAAGATGTTCAGGCACCTATAAAATTTAATCTTAGCAAGGATGGCAACGGCGGATCTGACCAAACTTCATTCTACAAAAAGAATATACCGGTGTTGTTTTTCCATACTGGTGGACACCCAGACTATCATATGCCGACCGATGATGCCGATAAAATTGATTACAACGCTTTAAAGTCCATTTTAGATCTAGAAAAAACAGTAGTTGAAAATATCATGAAACAATCCAGTAAAATGGATTTTATATGGACCAACTAAAACAAAAAAGGCGGATTTGTGTCTAACAAAATGTGATAATCTAGCTTTTTATATGCTCAAATGCTATAACAGAGATTAGTAAATTAATTTGTAGACATACACGAATAAACTAAACAGCACCCTTAAGACCCTGCAAACGAGTCTTTATAAACAGGTGCTTGGATATCATTTAATTATTGTTGATGAAAAAAATTCTAGTGACAGGGTCCAATGGATTCCTTGGCCAAAAAGTCGTTGATTTACTTGCTAAAAATGACCAATATGATGTTGTTGCCATTTCAAAGGGTCCAAATCGCAACCCGAATCAAGTGGATTATGCTTTCTTTCAAGTAGACCTATCGGATCGGGAAAAACTGACAGATTTTTTATCTGCACAAACTTTTGATGCAATTGTACATACAGCAGCCATGACAAGTGTGGAAGCTTGTGAAGCAGATCAAGCAGCATGTCAATCGCTTAACGTCGATCTCGTAGCCTATCTGGCTTCCTATTGTACGGCACATCAGACCCAACTGATCCACTTATCTACGGACTTTGTATTTGATGGCAAAAAAAATGCGCCTTATGATGAAACAGATCTCCCCAATCCACAAAGTGAATATGGGAAGAGTAAATATGCTTCCGAACAAGTGCTTGTACAGTCCAGCTGTAATTATGCTATCCTTCGCACGATATTAGTCTATGGGATCAATGCTGACCCCAATCGTTCGAATCTAGTATTATGGGCTAAAAGTAAGTTGTCGCAAAATGAACCCATAAAAGTAGTCAATGACCAATGGAGAATGCCTACCTTTGTAGATGATTTAGCTTATGCTTGCCAACTCGCTATTGACCGAAAAGCGCAGGGAATATTTCATATTTCAGGAGCAGAGTTAATGTCGATCAATGAGGCTGTCTACAAAATTGCAGACTACTGGCAACTAGATAAAGGATTGATTTCGGAGATCAGTGCTGCCAGCATTGGACAGGCGGAGAACAGGCCACGGCAGACAGGCTTTGATCTGACTAGATCTAACGCTGAATTGGGTTATGTGCCGACGTCATTTATGGATTCTTTGGCAATCATAGATAATCAATTCAAAACGTTTGGACGATAATGACAAATAATGATATGATAGAGAAATTTGCGCGAGAGTCATACACTGAGATGAACGAATTGGTATTACCCAACGACACAAATACTTTTGGGAATTTGATGGGCGGCCGTTTATTGTATTGGATGGATATCTGTTCAGCTATTGCTGCTCAAAAACACTGTAGCAATGTCGTCGTAACAGTATCAGTCGACAATGTATCTTTTAAGCGCTCCATTAAACTTGGTGAGGTCGTCACGATACAAGCTCAGGTAACGCGTGCGTTTAATAGTTCTTTGGAAGTACGCATGGAAATTTTCGCGTCTAATTTACCGGAAGGCACCCGTGTAAAAACCAACGAAGCTTATTACACCTTTGTTGCTGTTGATGCGGATAACAATCCTAAAGCTGTGCCTGTATTAATTCCGGAAACAGATATAGAACACAAAGCTTACGAAGATGCATTACAACGAAGAGAACTGCGCCTTATTCTCGCGGGGAAATTAAAGCCTGAAAATGCAAAAAAATTAAAAGCGCTGGTCAGTCTTTTTAGCCAAAAGAACTAATGCTTAATGTTCATGACTTACATACCGTGTAAATACTTAAAAAGGGAAAACGATCGTTTTCCCTTTTTGAGTTATATCCCCATATACTGGGTTGATTTATTCGCGGTAGCTTACGCGTTACCAAGCGCTAAAATTCGATCAAATTCTTCTGGCTTCAAAGGCATTACAGACAAACGTCCTTGTCTGACCAAAGCGATATCCTGCAACTGCTCATCAGCCTTAATGGTTTCCAACGTAACGGATTTCTTCAGCGTCTCTACAGGTGCCAGATCCACAACGACCCAACGCTCATCATCTGTTGTCGGATCTTGATAAAATTCCTTGACGACTTTCGCCACCCCCACAACTTCTTTTCCTTCATTGCTATGGTAGAACAGGACAAGATCTCCTTCTTTCATAGCTTTGATATTATTCCTAGCTTGATAATTACGAACGCCATCCCAAAATGTACGGCCATCTTTATTAAATTGTTCCCAGCTATATTTAAATGGTTCAGATTTTACTAAGAAGTATTGCATGGTCAAATTTCTGTTAAGCGTTAAAAACTATTGTTGTGGCATTAAAACTTCCATTTTATCTGCAAAATGCGCACAGTAATCACGCAAGTCGCCAATAACTTTTTCCGCCATCGGATCACCGCCTGAAGAACGGATAAAAGAGTCGCCCAATGTTTGCAGCGTTTCATAGAAAAAACGTTTCATTTCATCGTAGGGCATATCTTTAGTCCAAAGGTCGATACGCATTGAATTTTTATAATGTGAATCCCATAGGGCTAAAAACATCGCTTTTGCAGGTAATTCCTCCGCATTATTTCCATCTGTAGAAGACCACATGATATTTTCAGGCACGTTGTTTTCATCTAACTCTACCTGTAATTTTATTTCAGCTTTTTTCATTTTAATATTATTGAGCTATTTATATTGAGCTATGTTTTTTGAAACAGGAACTATATTTGCCATCGATTCACAACCTAACTCGTCTTTATTTTTAATTTTACCTCTTACCCAAAGGTTACTTTGACAATTAAACTGGTGACACAAACGACTACCAAAAATGCCAATTGTAATAACCACATTTTTTTATTTGGCTTTACAAAGACCCTAAATACAATATCAATAACGGTCAATATCAACAACAATAGGATAAATGCGCCCCAAGTAAATAAAGCCTTTTCATCATTGGGGTTTTCTATAACAAACCAGGCAACAAGGCATGCACTAGCGATATTTAGTGGTGTAAAGCGCACAATAAATTAACGTTTTTTAAAATTGCGATTTGTTCCTCCCGATTTTCCACCTGCAGACTTACTTTTACTTTTTGCTTTTGGTTTAAATCCGGAAGCTCGTTGTGCCTCCCGCACTTCTTTCTGTTTGATAACGTACTTTTTCTCGTGAAAAGCACCTTGGAAATCTGGATCATCTTTTCGTTTTTGATTATCAATCTCGCGCGCAATATCCTGTTTTTCATGATAGGGTGTTTTCTCTATAAAGACATCCTCTGGTAGTGCGTAGACAGGGATACTTTGCTTGATCAATTTTTCGATTTTGCGAACATAATATTTCTCGGCATCATTACAGAACGTGATAGCATCTCCCTCATTGAAAGCTCGCCCGGTACGTCCAATACGATGCACATAATCTTCTATAACAATAGGTACTTCAAAGTTGATCACATGGCTTACATTAGAAACGTCAAGTCCTCGCGCCGCCACATCCGTTGCGACCAAAATACGAATATTCCCTTCCTTAAACGCATTGATGGAGTTGATACGTGTATTCTGCCCCTTGTTGGCATGAATAACACGAACCTCATCTTTACCATATTTACGTTCCAAAAAGTGGAAAACATTGTCTGCTACCTGCTTTGTCTTACAGAAAACAATCAATCGGCTAAACGCTTCATCATCTTGCAAGAGATGTTGAAGCAAATTCAATTTTGTCTTTTGGTTGGGTACAACATACAAAGCCTGACTCACCGTTTTTGCTGGTGTAGCTTGTTCCGACACCTCAATAACGGTCGGAAATGCTAAGAAATCACCTGCAATTTTGCGAACAAGCTCACTCATTGTTGCTGAGAACAATAAGTTCTGACGTTTGCGTGGTACGATTTCAAGTACACGATGGATCTTACTAATAAAACCCATATCCATCATCTTATCGGCCTCGTCCAAGACCAAAAATTTGAGTGATTTGACAACAATGTGCCCTTCGAGGTACAAGTCTAAAAATCGACCTGGAGTTGCCACGATAATATCCACTCCTTTTTCAAGTATTTCTATCTGAGTTTTTGGTCCTAATCCACCATAAAGTACCACTGAACGCAAATCAAGGTAAGTAGAAAACAGCTTAATATTTTCTTCGATCTGCATGGCCAATTCTCTCGTTGGTGTCAAAATCAACGCACGCGCATCATTTCCCTGAGCATACTTTAACTTCATCAACATGGGCAACACGAATGCCGCGGTTTTTCCAGTTCCCGTCTGAGCGATTCCCATCACATCCTGCCCGGCCAATATTGGAGTAATTGCCTTTTCTTGGATCTCTGTCGGTTGTTGATACCCCGCCTCCGCTATCGCATTTAAGATCTGTTTATTGAATTTAAAATTTTCAAATGATTGCTGCATCTTGCAAAGATAAGGAAAAGAGTCCATTTGACTTTCCTTGACAACCAATACGGTACACATTTACTTTCAATTGACATAAAAATTGGTAAAAAGCATATTATAAAGTCTAATATTTTGGTTTTTAAGAGAATTAAAGCATTTTTGTACTGTATAAACAAACTTTTTATCAGGTTGATATGAAAAAATTATGGATGTGTTTGTTGTTCATCACAACAAGCTTTGCTGCATTTGCCGATGAGGGAATGTGGTTTTTAATGTATCTAAAGCGTCTGAATGAGTCAGATATGCAGAAAAAAGGGCTTCGCTTAAGTGCCGAAGAAATCTACAGCATTAACCACTCTAGCTTAAAAGATGCAATCGTACAATTCAATGGTGGCTGTACTGCTGAGATCGTTTCTGATCAAGGCTTGGTATTCACCAACCATCACTGTGGATATGGTGCTATTGCTGAACTTTCTACACCAGAAAATGATCATTTAACAAATGGTTTCTGGGCCAAATCCAAAAATGAAGAGTTAAAACCTAAATCTTTGTCGGTTCGCTTTTTTGTGCGCATGGATGATGTTTCAAAACGAATCTTAGGTTTGGTCAACAACAAAATGGCTGAAGATGAACGAAAAAAAATCATTGCTGCTGAAATTGCCAAAATTCAAAAAGAGAATAGCGAAAATGGTAAATATGTGGTTGAAGTAAAATCGTTCTACCAAGGCAATGAGTACTATTATTTTGTATACCAAGATTACAATGATGTCCGTTTGGTGGGAACACCCCCAAATAGCATTGGAAAATTTGGCGGTGATACGGATAACTGGGAATGGCCACGTCATACGGGAGATTTCTCAATTTTCCGAGTTTACGCTGATAAAAATGGTAATCCAGCAGAGTATGCACAAGAAAATGTCCCTTTGAAACCTAAACATTTCCTACCTGTCAGCTTAAAAGGTGTTCAAGAAGGAGATTTCGCGATGATCTTAGGCTATCCAGGTCGTACCAATCGTTGGATGCCTGCTGGAGGAATCAATCAGAATGTTAAATTCGCTTATCCAGCTTGGGTAGAAGCTTCTAAAACAGGTATGGATGCCATGAAAAAATTCATGGATCAAGACCAAGCTGTAAAATTGAACTACGCTTCAAAATACTCTCAGGTAGCTAACTACTGGAAAAACCGTCAAGGAATGATTGATGCTTTGACATTACATAAAACTGCAGAATCTAAAGCAAAAGACGAAGCTAAATTTGACAAATGGGCAAATAAAGCTGCAAACAAAGCAGAATACGGTGATGTCATCAAAACAATCAACGAATTTTATGCTTCGACAAACGAGAAAGCTAGACATGACAACTATTTAATGGGTATGTTGCGTTCTAGTGCAATTGCAGCTTTACCGAACACAATTGGATCAGGTTTAGAAGTATATACTGCTGGAGATGAAGCAAGAAGAAATGCTATTCTTCCTCGTTTAAAATCTGCCATCGATGCAGGTTATGAAAAAATGTACATGCCGCTTGAAGAGCAAGTATTGATTGACGAATTGAATCTTTATGCTAAAAAAGCAGGAAATATTGCGCCATATATTGCAGAATTGGCTGCTAAAAATAACGGTGACTTTACGGCTTATGTCAAAGAATCTGTGAAGAACAGCATCTTCGCTTCTGCTGAACGTTTGAACAATTACCTGGAGACCCCTAACGCTGAAATTTTAGCCAATGACCCATTGTATAAACTTTCTTCGGCCTTACTTAACAGATACCGTCAAGTAGATCCTAGCTGGAAAACACAAGATGACAAATTTGAAGGTGCTTATCGTAAATATGTCGCTGGGGTATTGGCTTCGAATCCAAAAGGCAAATTCTATCCAGATGCGAACAGTACGTTACGTTTAAGTTACGGTTCGATCAAGGGCCTACCACAAGATCCCCGTAACGATGCAGACAAAAACTTTTACACAACGTTAAAAGGTACTATTGCGAAGTACAAAAAGGGCGACGAAGAGTTTGATTTACCACAACGTTTGATGGATCTGTACAATAATAAGGACTATGGTCGTTATGCAGACAAGAAAGGATATCTACCAGTGAACTTCCTAAGTGACAACGACATAACAGGCGGAAACTCAGGTTCACCCGTAATAAATGGCAACGGTGAATTAATTGGCCTAGCTTTTGATGGTAATATTGAAGCTATGGCTGGTGATGTGATCTTCGACCACAAGCTACAACGTACAATTTCAGTTGATATCCGATATGTATTATTTATCATCGATAAATTTGCAGGAGCAACCAACATTATTGACGAACTTAAGATTGTTGAATAGTTTTTTTTAAGCTTTTTCGATAAAAAAAAACGAAATTTATTTTCTATTTGATTCGTTTTTGTATATTTAAGGAGTGTTTAGGAAAAACCATAAAAACTAAAATTATAATTATAAAAAAATGGAAAACTACGTAAAATTAAAAGAGTTAGTAGCTTCTATCGAAGCTGATGCAGACAAGTTCTTCAACAATGGTAATTCTGCAGCTGGTACACGTGTACGTAAAGGATTACAAGAAATCAAAACCTTAGCACAAGAACTTCGTAACGAAGTTACTTCTAAGAAAAACGACGGAAAATAGTTTTTTCGAAGTTAAACATAAAAAAGGCCTTTCAAATGAAAGGCCTTTTTTGTTGGTTTTTACAGAAATGTACAGGCTATCACCAAATTGTAAATCTTAATACCCAGGTAATCACCGAAAGAGTCCTTCAGTTTATCATAAACCTGCTGCCTGGTCAAGGGTTTATCTTTCTTCTTTAACAAGGTAGCCGATGAAGGGTTTACGGCTCCCAACTCCACCTTCGTTGCAAACATATTGTAATGCAGCTCTGGAACCGCCAAACCAAGAATCATCCCCGGTAGTCCATTAAAGGCCGAAGGACCTCCCGAAACAGGGATTTGATCCGTATAAAAAGCAACGGCATAGATGGAATCCAATACAAGTCCATTGGCCCTACGGCAGGGGTAACCTGCGATTTCACGGTATTCATTCGTGATTTTCCACTTGATCTTTAATGTCGAATCTGCCACGACAACCCGTTCCCCTCCTAACTCAAAGACAGAATTAAATGCTTTACTCTTCAAATTTTGGTAGCCACTTATCCCTGACTCAAAAATCCCAGACCGCATCAGCCCGCTAACAACATCCGAATACTCTTCAGCAATATGCTCATAGAGGACCTCATCATTGGAAAATGTCAGTTTCTTTTTCAACACCTTGTTTTCGGGAATCTGCCCGATCATTTCTTTGATGGAGTTACGTGTATCCTCGTCTTTTGCATATGTTGCATAGCGTTTGAGCAGGTTTTTAAGAAACACGGTTTTGTCATAGGTAATTGTTCCTTGCGTAGGAAAATAAGCATATTGTCCAAAAGCTGTGGCTCCCCAGAAAAAGAACAGCAATAGGACGAGTAAATTTTTGATATCTTTCATTTTATTTCGATTTTACGAGCATTTTATTTATTTCCCAAGTGAGCTTAACCATATAATATCTGCTGATTGTGTTGTATCGGCGTTCGGTCAGTAGTGTCCCGTTTTGACTTCTGTCAAAACCCACATTCTGTTTGAGGAGGTCATTAACCATAAAGGTCAATTCAAGCTTTTCATCTTTTCGGAATTTTTTTGATAATGCGGGACTCAGCACAAATCGTTCAAATTTTTTACTGTACACCGCTGTAGGAGCCTGATAATTGTAACTAAAATCTGCCCGCACAATAAATTTAGCCGGAAGAAAGTACTTTAGGTTTCCCTCAGATGAAAACGTAAATCCCTTACTATCTTCCATTGCACCAATGGAATTGTCTTGTATAAGATAGCCTGGAGACAATTCAATACCAAAGTCCAAGCCTTTGGTTGTCGATCGCTGTAGACTATAATTCATCCCATAACGCTGCACTTTGGCATTCGCCAAAACAGTATTGACATAGTTATAATTGTTGCTGAAAGATACCGATGGACCGCCACCATGTCTCAATTGAATTTTTTTCCATAATTTGCCGTAATACATTGGCCTGATGCTAATTTGATTATTGCTATTATGATTCAAATTTCCCCAAACAAATGTCGTCTTACCCAATGAATCAATCGTTGTATTTTGCACCAAAGCATTGTTTGTACGTGATGCACTTAAAAAGATACCTATAAACTTATCTTCCAATACGGAATACGTTCTAAAGCTTAGATTCAAATTATTGGTGTAGGATGGTTTCAAATTTTCGTTACCTAGATATTCATTCAAAGGGTCCAAATTCGACCGGAGTGGCTGGATCTGATTTAAAGAGGGCAAACCATTGGTACCCTGATATTCTAGATTGATCGATTTATTTTTCTGTATTTCATAATTAACATCAACCACCGGATTATACACAAAAAATGATCGTGAGAGTCTCGAATTCTCCATGCGGTTTAATTGCGACAGATTACTGTTCTCGAACTTATTCGAGACATTGACCACCAGCTTTTCCAGAGGCTTGTAATTAATAGCAAGATTATACGTGTTTTTTGTCGTTTTGTATAAGAAATCATTGCTATACAAACTATCTAGTCTATCAAAACTACCGGTATTCTGATTTTTATCGAAAGACCTAACTGCGTTGTTATTTCTGTTGAAATTCAATCCATATTCGAAAGATAGGATAATCTTTTTTGAAATCGGTTCGGAATAAGCAAATTCACCCCCCGTGGAAAAAGAGCTATTTTTCACAAATTTCTTCTGGTCGAGAGTCGAATCTCTTTCAACATTCCCTAATTTGTAAAATCTAAGTTTAGAAAACAAATCTTGCTCACCATCCTGTTTATTGCCCGATGTAAAATAGTTGAATGATAACGAACGGCCTTTCTTTTTAAAACGTCTTACATAGAGTGCAGAGGCATTATACTGTTCGGATCTAGAATCGTTCTTAAACTTTCGCATGTTATCGTTGATCTTTTGATCAAATTGATTTACAGTAGTTGATTGTGTCTCTGAAGAACTATTATCATGTCTTTTATTTGCACCTGCCCAAACCGTTAAATCCGACATGGAATCGACCTTAAATTCATATTTCAAACCAATATTATGCTTTCTGTTTTCATTTGACGCCAATGTGCTGCTATTGCTAGTCAATATCGTGTCGCGTGCCGCATTGCGCGTGAACACGTTGCGATCCAGATCAACATCGGATCGGATATGCTTATAGTCGATCCGCCAAGCATGTTTTTTGTTAGCGGTTTTATCTGAATATAGAAATCCCGTATTCAAGGACTTAGGAATACCTTCACCATTAAAATTATCGCCTCTATCGTAATCACCCCCCATGCTCGATACCTCCTCATAACTGAGCCCGCTCTTGCCGGTATTACTTGCAATCAAATAAGCCGAAGCTTTAAACGATTGATTAAAATAGTTCAAAAAGCCCTGTCCAGCGTAGAACTTATCACTACCTCCACCGACATCTACTTTCCCGAATATTCCGCGTCTCGCTTCCTCTTTTAGCTTCACGTTGATTGTCTGTGTACGTTCACCGTCATCAATTCCTGTTTTCTCAGCCTTATCAGACTTCTTTTCATAGACCTGAATTTTATCAACCATATCAGAACGAATATTCCGGCTTACTAAAATGGGATCGTCACCAAAGAACTCCTCCCCGTCAACAAGCATTTTCTTCACTGTTTTTCCTTGGGCAGTAATTTTTCCAGAGGCATCGACGGTAATCCCAGGTAAGACTTTCAACAAATCTTCAACTTTGGCGTTTTTTTCCACTTTAAAACTTTCGGCATCATATTCCGTTGTATCGCCCTTGATACTAATAGGCACCCGTCCCATAACAATGACTTCCTCCAGCAAGGTTGTGCTGCTGGTCATTCCAATAGACATGTTATTGTAATGCTGCCCTGGCAAGATCTCCGCGTAATATTCACCGTACTTCGGATAGGTTACAATGATAAAATATTGTCCAGTATCAGGCCGCTCAAGAGAGAACTTACCATTTTCATCCGAACGGGCAAAATTGGTCAAAATGGAATCTTTGGCTGTTAACAACATAATTGTTGCATTATGCAGCTTAAGCTGATCTTTTACATCACTGATTTTTCCTTCAATCCGGGATTGAGCATGAACTATTCCGCAGAAACAGAATAAAATAAGTAAAAGTAGTTGCCCCACTCTTTTCATAATATGGTTTGGATAGTATATAATTATATAAATAATAAAATTCGTGCACAAAACTAATATTTTGTTTCAGTTAATTTAAGTTTATCTCAAAAAAAATACAAGTAATAAAAAGACATTAAAAAACAAAACAAACAACTGGCTAACAATACAATACAAATTAAAAACCATAAAAAAAGCTCTTCTTTTGAAGAGCTTTTTTATCTAAACAGTTAGAAATACACAACATATTGTGTGAACAGCACGCTGTGATTTTTATAAATTGCCAAGTTCCATAATAAATTGAACAGTTTCTTTATTCATGTGTTGAGACAGCACACCTGTAATTTGATCTGTCATGGCCTTTCTTGTCATTCGTTTTACCTTTGTATTCTCAAATTTCTTTTTGTCCATCACAACTGTGTTGCTGAGTTCGACTTTTGTTGCAAAATAGGAAACGTGCTGACTAGGTACGACCAAGCCTAAAATCATTCCCGGAAGACCATTGATGGACTCTGGGCCGCCACTAATAGGAATTTCATTGCAGTAATATCCAATGACATAAATGGAGTCCGGTGTAATACCATTGGCTCTCCTACAATTGTAGCCAGCGATCTCACGGTATTCATCTGTGATTTTCCATTTGATACGTTTCATGGAATCCTGAACGATAATTTTTTCACCTACAATATCATTGTATCTCAAAAAAGATCGGTTAGACATATTTGAAAGTGTTGCTGCATCAAAATCTAGCGCAAGCATCATAATATACTGCTTAATCTCTGCATCCAGGCTCTCGTCTTTTACCGACTCGAACAAAGTCTCCGTGGTATTGAATTTCATTGACTTCTTTAACACGGCACTTTCTGGTAATCTCGGTATTATACGCTCAAAAAACTGTTTTGAGTTATCATCGGCCTTAGCGATGAATTTTTTACTTACGATATTCTTCATATACATCGTCTTATCGTAGGAAATAGTTCCCGATCGACCAAACAACGTATACTGTGCTTTAAGACCTAAGGCTGAACAACAGAAGAAGATAAAAAAGATATATTTTAACATTATATTTCGCTTAATATTTTATAAAAACATTTTTGTAAAATCCCATGATAGTTTAAGCATATAATATCTGCGTATCGTATCATATCGACGTTGCGTAAAGACAGAAGTCGATGCCGAACGACTAAAGCCCTTGTTCTGGTTAAGAACATCGTTGATCATAAAATCCAACACCAACGATTCATTTTTCAGGAATTTCTTGCTTACACCCGGATGCAACAAAAACTGCTCAAACTTCTCATCAAAAGCTTTGGTGGCCGCCTCGTAGGAGTAGGTATAATTGGTATAAACCTTAAATGTTTTGTTGAAAAAATACTCCACACTTCCGTTGGAAGCGAATACAAAACCATTACTGTTGGTATTGCGTTCCAAACTTGATTTCATCAAACGATATTGTGGACTAAAGTTCAGGTCAAAATTTAAACCTGTCTTGGTATCTCTTTTGAAATTATACGTAAAATTAAAGTTCGTCGTATTTACTTTATTCAACTGGTGATTGAACATATTATAATTATCACTCATATTCACATAAAACTGTGGCGAGTTGGAAAGGCCAAGTTTTTTGCTCAGCTTGAAATAAACTCCAGACCATACGTTCAGGGAAGTATTTGTCTTGCCATCAACATTATTCCAAGTATATGTATTAATTCCTTTTAGGGTATCAATATTCTGCGTAATCGGGTTCTTTTCGGTAGAAATATTACCGCCGACATAAACGTAATTCCCGGTCAAAACACGGAACGAATTATAGTTCAGATTTAATGAGTTTCTAAACGATGGTTTTAAGTTTTCATTTCCCAAATAGCGATTAATCTGGTCTGAGTTATCCAAGATCGGTTGGATCTGGCTCAAAGAAGGCAATTGATTTTTGCCGGTATAGTTCATCCATAACCCCTTAGTTTTTGTAAAGGAATAGCCTGCACTTACATTTGGATTATACGTAAAGTAACTTCTTGTAATCCCCTCGCTTGTATAGTTATTGAACTGTTTCAATTTGTCATTATTGAAATTATTAGCCACAGTGAACTTAAATTTTTCAGTTGTATGAACTATAGCCAATTTGTACCTATTGCTGCTTCTATCAAAATCATAGTTATTACTGAAACGACGATCCAATTGAGTATAATTTCCCTCTCCATCAATATTGAAAGACTCCACAATGGAACTACTATTACTCTGCTCAATTCCTGTTCCCACAACAAGGTTCCAAATTTTGGATAAGGGTTCGGTATAGGAAATTGAAGCGCTTAGCACATCACTTGTATTGTTACGTACCTTACTTTGATCTGTAGTTGAATCTGTTTTTAAGCTATAATTTCGCAGGTCGGAATTCAAATGTCCAGTACCTTTCATCTCATTTCTTTTCCATTGACCATCAAATGTAAAAGAACGTCCCTTTTTCTTGAATTTATGCGTAAAATAAGTACTAAAATTGAACTCGTTGATGTTATTTTTCACCAATTCGCGTGTATTCTCAGCAATGGTTGTATCTGATTTTTGGCCAAATTGGTAAGCTTCACGTTTGTTATCTGACCAAAGATTTTTTCTTGATGCCCCACCTCGTATGGTTAAGAGATTTAACGAATCTAATTTCAGGTCATATTTCAGATTGGCACGATGCTGATCATTTTCAGTATCTACATTCTTCACTGATTTGTTATCGATCAAACCGCTCGTAATCGTTTCATCATTTCCATCACTGCTCAATCTTCCATATTTATAGTTAATGTTGACTGTATGTTTATCCTTATCAAATTTATCCGAGAAGTTAACGCCCGAATTTATAGCCTTAGGTACACCGATAACCCCTTGCCCAGAAAAAGGATCTGTAAAATTAGACCAGCTCATCGATCCGTCATCACCATAGGACACACCTGAATCACCACCATACTTTTGTGCATCCTGCCAGTTCATACTCGTGGTACCATTATTACCGAAAAGCCCATAAACTGATATTTTCTGCGATCCCTTAAACTTGTTCAACATCAATTGCCCCATATAGTAGTCGTCGGTTCCACCGCCAAGAAGCGCTTTTCCGAACATGCCATTTTTAGAGCCTTCTTTTAGCTTTACATTGATCGTTTGCTCACGCTGACCGTCATCCACTCCTGTTCGCTCTGCCTGCTCAGATTTTTTCTCATAAACCTGAACTTTATCCACCATATCCGATCGGATATTTCGTGTCACCAGTGTCGGATCATCACCGAAAAATTCCTCACCGTCTACCAATACTTTTTTGACTGTTTTACCTTGTGCAGTAATCTTTCCAGATGCATCAACCGTGATGCCAGGCAAAGCTTTCAACAGGTCTTCAACCTTGGCATTCTTCTCAACTTTAAAACTGCCGGCATCATATTCTGTGGTATCACCTTTAATTGTGATTGGGATGCGTCCAGTAACGATGACTTCTTGTAATAATGTGGCTGTATTTGTTAGACCAATAGCCAATTTGGAGTAATCCACACCAGATTGAATCTCCGTATAAAAATCGCCATACTTGGGATAACTCACAATCAGCACGTAAGCTCCTGTATCGGGCTTGGCTAAGGAAAACAGACCATTTTCGTCAGATCTCGTAAAGCCTGTTAATATGGAATCTTTAGCGGTCAACAGCATAACTGTTGCGTCTGATAACTTTAGTTGGTCCTTTACATCACTTATTTTTCCAGCAATCTTGGATTGCCCCGAAGCCAAACCAGGAATAGCAAAAATGAAAAATAAGAGAATTTGTAAAACTCTTTTCATAAAATTGTTGGATAGTAAATTAATATCAATATAACATTAGTAGATAAAGCCAATGTTTTGTTACAGTAAATTTAATTTTATTTCTAAAAAAACGGATTTTGGTTCATAATTCCCCATTCGAGCAAAATAAGAGGTCCTTTTACAGAAGCTCAGATTCGATGTTTTCATACAAAAGATCTTCACTATGCTTGATAGTCCCTCTTCTGTTGCATATTGATCAAACGCCACAACTGAAGACAGAAAAAGCATATCAAAACAGCAAAAGATAACTGGCCACCAATCGCACTATAATTTTTAAGATCCGGGGCTATGTCTGCAACTTGAATTTTGGCCATCAGATAATTATTGAACATCATGCCACAAACAGTCCCAAGAAGAAAAAATGTAATCGCATACTTTTTATTTGACAGGGCTTTCTCTTTATCTTTCTCGAGCGCAGCGATACCGTTCATGATACGTTGTTCAAAATCGTCAAATGGCATTTCTATTTTACTCATTTGCATAACTTTTTTGAATTTTTCCTGTTCCTTATCCATAATACTCCGCTTTTTTAATTAACTGACTTAAAATGATCTGCATATTTTTACGGGCCCGGTGCAAGATCACTTTTGTATTCGCTAATGTCCAGCCCATAATTTCTTTAATTTCATCCATCGACTGTTCTTCGAGATAGAACAACCGTAATGCAACAGACTCGCGAGCGGGCAAAATAGTGAGTGCATCGTTGATCATTTCTTTTCTTTCGTGATCGATTATCTCATCCAATACGGAATCTTCATGCGACATGTCATGGTGGGATAGATCAAAATTGACCAACTCCAGTTTCTTATGACGAATGGCATTAAAAGCAACATGTACAACAATTCGGTAAAACCAGGTACTAAATTTCGATTTCCCTTTAAAGGAAGACAGCGATTGATAGCATTTTATAAATGCATCCTGAACGACATCTTCTGCCAAATGCTCTTCCTTTACAATAGAAAGAGCGACAGAAAATGCCATATCCCTATACGTTTTTATAAAATAACGATAGGATTCCACATCGCCTGATAGAACTTTTCGAATATAGATTTCATCCATTGGCGGGTTAAATATCGCTTTTTTTATCCAATCGGTTAGCAATTATCATTGCAACACCCGCAGAAATAATCAAAATTGAGACGGCAAGTGAATCTGGCAAATCAGTATTCATGTAGTTGTCCAAAATTCCCACAATGAATAATCCTATTCCTATACCAAGCACCAAAATCCCAGGCTTTTGCCAATCTAGTGACTCTCTTTTCTTATTTTCACCCGGAATCTGTACAGCCATACTCCGATACCGCATAATAAAATAAACACACAAGGTGATACATGTAAATAGTCCGATTCCTAAAATGGCTCCTACTGATTGCTTTTCCATAATTATTTGAATTAGTTTTTACATTAGTCACAGCCATTCCTGAAAAGGTTACAACAAATTGAGTTAAATGTCTCGATTTGTGTAAATTTGTTTCAAACACAAACAATATGCAAAACATTAAAGAATATGTAGAAGCAAACAAGCAACGTTTTTTGGATGAGTTGTTTGATTTATTGCGTTTACCATCAGTAAGTGCCGATCTTAAATTTAAAGGAGATGTTGAAAAGACTGCTGAATTTGTTGCTCAGAAATTGCGTGAAGCCGGAGCCGACAATGTAGAAGTTTGTCCTACCGCTGGTAATCCAATCGTTTATGGAGAAAAAATTATCGATCCGGCACTTCCTACAGTGTTGACATATGGTCATTACGACGTACAACCTGCTGATCCATACGAATTGTGGGAGACCCCTCCTTTCGAACCGACGGTCCGTGATGGCAAAATTTATGCACGTGGTTCTGCCGATGATAAAGGTCAGTTTTATATGCATGTAAAAGCCTTCGAATACATGATTAAAAATGATGCATTAGCATGCAACATCAAATTTATGATTGAGGGTGAAGAGGAAGTGGGCTCAGTCAATTTGGGTACATTTGTTAAAGAAAATACTGAAAGACTGAAAGCTGATGTTATTGTTATTTCTGACACATCGATGATCAGCATGGCTCAACCATCGTTAGAAACTGGCTTACGTGGACTTTCTTATGTTGAAGTTGAAGTTACGGGGCCTAATAGAGATTTACACTCCGGCGTATATGGTGGAGCAGTAGCCAATCCGGCGACGATATTAGCAAAACTGATTGCATCATTACATGACGAAAACAATCATATCGCTATCCCTGGATTTTATGATGATGTTGTCGAATTGACTGCTGAAGAACGTAAAGCATTAAATGAAGCACCTTTTGATATTGAAGAATACAAAACAGACCTGGGCATCCAGAATATCTGGGGAGAAAAAGGATTCACGACATTAGAACGCACCGGTATTCGCCCAACATTGGAAGTAAATGGTATATGGGGTGGTTATATCGGTGAAGGTGCCAAAACGGTATTACCTTCAAAAGCGAATGCAAAAATTTCAATGCGTCTTGTACCAAACCAAAACTCTCACCGTATTACAGAGCTTTTCAAAAAACATTTTGAATCTATTGCACCAGATTATGTGAAAGTAGAAGTTAAACCTCATCATGGTGGTGAACCTGTCGTCACACCGACCGACAGTGTTGCTTACAAAGCAGCAGAAAAAGCCCTCCATGACACCTTTGGTGTTAAGCCTATCCCAACGCGTGGTGGTGGTTCAATCCCAATCGTCGCTCTTTTTGAAGAAGTATTGGGTTTAAAGACTGTACTTCTAGGCTTCGGTCTGGACAGTGACAACCTACACTCTCCAAATGAAAAGTATGGTATTGAGAATTACCTCATGGGAATATCAACAATTCCTTTATTTCATAAATATTACGCGGAACTAAGCAAATAATTTAGTTTTTCATTAGATAAAGGGTTATTTTTAAATTTTAGAAATAACCCTTTATCGTTTTATGGATTTTGATTTTCGTTTAATTGTATTTTACACTGCGGCTCAGCACCTTAATTTCACCAAAACGGCCTCGGCCCTTTTCATCTCACAACCAGCCGTAAGCAAAAACATCCAAGAACTAGAAAAGAAACTTGGCGTACCACTCTTCGAAAGAAAGGGCAACAATCTTAATTTAACTGATTCAGGTCAGATTCTCTATAAATATGCCCAACAGATTATCAATCTGTATAACCAGGCGGGCCAAGAAATACAGGAATTGCAGGAAGGGCGAAAAGGAAATCTGGTCTTAGGAGCCAGCACAACCATCTCCCAATATGTTTTACCTGCTCTGCTTGCCGATTTTCTATCCCAATATCCCAACAACCGTATCCAGTCTTTTCAATCCAATAGCCGCAGTATTGAGGAGCAGCTTGTCGACAAAACATTGGATTTAGGTATCACGGAGGGGTCTACCGACAACCGGGCGCTGAAATACATTCCTTTTATGAAGGATGAGTTAGTTTTGGTCACAAATAGCCAAAACCCACTATTAGCTCAATTAAAAAATCCAATACTATCCGATATCACGCGCTTACCTTTGGTACTACGTGAGCAGGGATCGGGTACACGAACAATTATTGAGAATGCACTAAAAGATAACAGCATTAATCTATCCGAAGTACAGATAGAAATGATCTTGCCTTCAACAGAGAGTATCAAAGGCTACCTTGCACGTCGCAACAGCTTTGCTTTTTTGTCTATTCATACGGTGCAAAAAGAAGTCTTAAATAATCTATTGACCATTGTTGATATTCCACAATTGACAATAGAACGTTATTTCTATTTTACCCATTTATATGGAGGACTTGCCGGTACGCCCAACCAGTTTTTGCAATTCTGTCTGCGGCAAAACTTCAAGTTATAACCAAATGTTATATCTCATAAACAAACTTCGTTTTAATTCCAGATTTGAGGCGGCTAGATTTGTACAAATGAATTAGCGTAATGGAATATAAAAAACTAACAGATTATTTAAAGGCACTCAGCTGGATCATTGTAGCATTGGTTATTACATGTACGACCTTATGTGTATTTCCACTAAAACATGAGGAAAACAAAAAGCAAACAGATTCTCTTGAAATGCGCAACGACTCGCTTATTACGCACGTTTCGCAATTTAAGGAAATCTCATTCAAAGATAATCCCGAAGGTGAAATGGCCAGTTATGGTGAAAAGCTAATCAAAAATACATACGATTATTTCTATGATGGGGAGGTCAAAATCGGCAACAAGCTTGCCTGTAGCAGCTGCCATCTCAATGGAGGCACAAAGGCTTTTGCTGCCCCTTATGTCGGGCTCACCAATGTCTTTCCAACCTATATTGGACGAGAAAATAAGGTTGAATCACTTGAAGAGCGCATCAATGGTTGTTTTGAGAGAAGCATGAACGGCCGAGCCATTCCTGAAAATAGCAAGGAAATGAGAGCCATTATCACTTATATTAAAAACATCAGCGTAAATACAGTTAATAAAGGTCGGTTGGCAGGCCAAGGATTTATAAAAATGGATATTCCCAACCGTGCGGCGGACTTGAAACATGGTCAATTGGTCTTTGAGAACAAATGTACAAGTTGTCATGGAAAGGATGGTCAGGGGCTACTACAAACAGCGGGAAAAGGATATCAATATCCACCCTTATGGGGAAAAGACAGCTACAATGACGGCGCTGGAATGGCACGATTACTGACCGCCACACGTTTTATCAAAGCTAATATGCCTTTGGGCGCAACTTATGATGCACCTCAATTGAAAGACGACGAGGCCTATGATGTCGCAGCATACATCAATTCTTTCGATAGACCTCAAAAAACAAACAAGCAATTGGACTATCCTAATCTAAGCAAAAAACCCAAAGATAGCCCCTATCCACCTTATGCCGATAACGTTAGTATAGAACAACATAAACTCGGACCTTTTAATTTTTAAACATAAATACCCCATTAAATCAATAATAAATATGAAAAAACAATTTACAATCGCTTGCATTTTAGTAGCGATAACGACTATTCAAGCGAAAGCACAGGACAATAAATTGTTGCTCAATAACCATCAATACAGCGGTGCCGTTGCTAAGAAAAAAGCGTATAAAGCCATCTATCAGCTGGACAGCAATGATCCAAAAACAATTGAAAAAGCAATCCGTAATATTAACAATGTCTTGAAGGACCCGCGGTTAAAAGGACACTTACAGGTTGAGTTGGTTGCATTTTCCGGTGGTACCGAAGCTTACCTAAAAAAGAACAGCCAATACGAGAAACCTTTGAAAGACCTCGTCGAGAAAGGCGTTATCGTAGCGCAATGCCTGAATACGTTGGAAGAGAAACATATTGCCAAAGAAGAACTATTTGATTTTATAGGCTATGTTCCTAGCGGAAATGGTGAATTAATCTTAAGAGCAAATGAAGGTTGGGTTATCGTTAAACCATAAGTATAATGAAGAATTTTCTACTGCTTGGTCTAACAATAGCATTATTGGGAGCCCAGGAAATTAAGGCACAAGAACATCGTTTTGACCCACCCTGGAATAATCCACCAGAATCGGCTCTAAATTTTACGGTACCCGGGATAGACAATATTCCAGATTTATATGGTGATATCGAGAATCCGCAGCTTACCGTTTTTTTCGCGGGCAATCAATTTATGGTTGTCGATGATCTACTTGCATCATTCAAAAAAGAATACCCACAATACGAACGTATTTTTGTTGAAACCCTGCCGCCGGGCATTTTAGCTAAACAGATTAAAGGCGGATCAATCACGATAGGCAATCTACGCATTACGCATAAGCCCGATATTTACACAGCGAGCAAACGAGCGATCAATGAGATGGCAGATTACTTCAGTCATACACAGGTTTATTGCTACAACAATATCTGTTTGATGATTCCAAAAGGAAATCCCGGTAATATCAGAACATTGAATGATCTGGGGAATGACAAAGTTCGTATCAGCATGCCTAATCCCCAATGGGAAGGAATTGGCGAGCAGATCAAAGCATCTTATAAAAAAGCCGGGGGCGAACAACTCGTCAAGAAAATCATGGATGATAAGGTCAAAGATGGCAGCACTTATCTGACCAAGATCCACCATAGGGAGAGCCCCATGCGTATATTGTATGGACAGGCAGACGCAGCTCCGGTTTGGGCTTCTGAAGTCGTTTACCAAAAACTAATTGGCCATCCAGTTGAAGGGATCACCATTCCTGATGCGCAAAATACAACTGCAACTTACGTTGCTGCAAAGCTTAAAAACGCACCCCATGCGCAGGCTGCAGATGACTTTTTAAAATTCATGGACTCGCCAACAGCCAAGAATATTTACAAGAAATATGGTTTCACAGTAGACTAAAAAAGAAAATGGATAATTAATTATCCATTTTCTTTCTTTACTTTAGGTCAAGATTAGTTGACTTGTATGATCCTATTGCTCAAAAAACTCCATCGGTATTGGTATTTTATCAGCGTTCTACTTGTTTTTCTTCTGTTTTTCCCTTATATCTATTTTTTAGCACGGCGTCCCGAAAAAAACTATGCTAGAATCGCCCGTATGCGACGCTGGGTATCAGTTGGTGGTTCGGCCCTAGCTGGTGTATTTTTTAAGGTGAGCTATGAATCAAAAATAGATTGGAACCGTTCCATGGTATTGTGTCCCAATCATACTTCGGTCTTGGATATAACAGCCCTCACCTATTTGTGCCCAGCTCCTTTTTCATTTATCGGAAAAGCTTCATTGCTTAAAAATCCGGTTACACGTATTTTTTTCAAAACAATAGATATCCCGGTCACAAGAAGAAGTAAAGTCTCTTCTTTCAAGGCCTTCCAACGTGCCAATGAACTCGTCCGAAATGGCAGAAGTGTCGTTATCTTTCCAGAAGGAAAAATCGATGATGGTTTCCCTCCACAGATTCACGCATTTAAATCCGGAGCCTTTCGAATCGCTATACAGAATGACGTTCCCACAGTACCCATTATCATAGAAAATGCCTGGGATATCTTTTTCGACGACGGCTCGAAAAGAGGATCTCGGCCGGGAATAGTTAAAATACATGTATTCAACCCGATAGAGACTAAAGATTTTAACGATGATAATGCATCAGAACTAGAAAAAGTTGTATATGACAAAATGCATTCCTATTGGATTATGAAGAATAAATCGTATTTTCATAACCTAGAGAACCTCCAAAAAATATGTCAGGAAAGATCTTAATCGAAATCAAGGATATTGCTAGAGAATACCAAATTGGTGCGGAAACAATTCATGCCTTAAGCTCCGTTACACTCAACATCCATAAAGGAGAATTTGTTGCCTTAATGGGGCCTTCAGGATCAGGCAAATCCACGTTAATGAACATTCTCGGTTGCTTGGATACACCAAGCCGAGGAGAATACATCCTCAATGGGATTAATGTGAGTGACATGACTGACGATGAACTCGCCGAAGTAAGGAACAAAGAAATTGGGTTTGTCTTTCAAACTTTTAACCTATTACCAAAGAATACAGCACTTGAAAATGTTGCACTTCCCCTAATTTACGCGGGCTATAATAAAGTTAAACGAGAGGAAAAAGCCACTGCAGCGTTGGAAAGTGTCGGCTTAGGGCATCGTATGGATCATAGACCTAACGAACTCTCGGGAGGACAACGGCAACGCGTTGCTGTTGCAAGAGCATTGATCAACGATCCTTCCATTATACTTGCCGATGAGCCAACAGGAAACCTTGACACCAAAACGTCCATTGAAATTATGGGCCTACTGGAAGAAATTCACTCCAAGGGCAATACCATTATTCTAGTGACACATGAAGAGGATATCGCATTACATGCACACCGTATTGTACGCATGCGAGATGGCTTGATCGAAAATGATTATCCAAACCCTGAAATCAAATCAGTGTCACCAAGACTTGATGCGTTAAACGAAAAGGGGAGTGATTTTGAGAATATCTAAAAATATTATAGCTCTAAAAATCAATAACTTACATTAATACAGCAAAAATAACACGTGATTTACTTGCTTAAGTTAAATTAAATCATAGTTTTGCGAAAATAGAGAACTTAAATTGTTTTTATATGTATTGGACATTAGAATTAGCTTCGCATCTAGAAGATGCACCATGGCCAGCAACAAAAGATGAATTAATCGATTACGCTATTCGTTCGGGTGCACCTGTTGAGGTGATTGAAAACTTACAATCTCTTGAGGACGATGGTGAGCCATATGAAAATATCGAAGAAATTTGGCCCGACTATCCAACAAAAGACGATTTCTTCTTCAATGAAGATGAATACTAAAAAATAAAAAACGCCTTTGAATAAAGGCGTTTTTTATTGAAGGCATCGCCCTCTTTTCGGAGACAACTCGATACGGATTACACCGATTAGCTCCCGAAGGTTTTTATTCCCTAGTTTTAATCTATTTTGATGAAGCTAAGTCTTACAGATATGAAGATAAAATTAAAGCTATTGTTGTTTATGTTTATTGGCTGTATAGCCAGCCAAAGCCTGTCTGCTCAGGAACAACAAACTTCCAATGAATATATTGTTGTTTTAAAAAGGTTTGTTCAACGTTTACATGATCCGAATCTAGCTACTGATATTATGCTAAGTCAAGATCTAATAACATCAAAAAAACTGGATGAAGATTTACAGGAATACCTATTGGCAAGCATCGATGAAATCAGGATAAATGTACAGAGCAAGGATATCAACCAACTGGAATATCTTAGCTTTGCTCAAGCAGGAAGAAAAGAAACAAGTGATATCGATCTCGAAGGTATTGATCCACAACAAGTCTACTTTGTCAAATACCTCAAGCGTTTTGTATTTGCGGCAGTCATTCGTGATAGAAAAATTGCTTCTTTTACATTAGTCTCTAAAGGTAATAATAAGGCCCATTTTGTATTCTATTAGTTTTCATCGCCCCTATTTTATCAGACACCGGCTCTTAGAATCCTTAAATATCACGCTTAGTCTTACATAAATGCACGCTCATCAGGTTTTATTTTACAGTATATTTGTGAGCAATATTAAGCCAATGATGCTTTCTTAAAAATTTTTCAATAAAAACACTTGCATTTTATAATTCTATCAACCATATTTGTATTAATAAAAATAACAATGATAACAACTGTATCAAATAAAGCTTGGTGGTGGCACAACGAATAACGTTGTGGCAAACTCCTATTGCATTATTTGATTGATACGTCAAGATATGATGGGCTTGCCTAAATAAGGTAAGCCCTTTTTTTATTTAAATTACCATGAAAGAAATTTTAGCGCATTTATTTGAATACAAGACATTTTCTCGGCAAGAGGCCTACGAGATTCTAACCAACATTGCCATGGGCAAATATGACAGTCACCAAATTGCGGCATTTATGACGGCTTATGGTATGCGCAGTATTCGCGTTGAAGAGCTTGGAGGGTTTAGAGATGCGATGTATGATTTATGCCTCAAGCTGGATTTTAACGGTTATGATTTAATTGACCTTTGCGGTACAGGTGGGGATGGTAAAAATACCTTCAATATCTCGACAATAGCATCTTTTATCACAGCTGGGGCTGGTTACCATGTCGCAAAACACGGTAATATCGGGGTATCTTCGAGCTGTGGTTCATCCAATGTCATGGAATATTTAGGCTATCAATTCAGCAACGATAAGTCTGAACTACAACGCCAGCTAGATGAAGCCAATATCTGTTTTCTACATGCACCATTGTTTCACCCTGCCATGAAAACCGTTGCTCCGATACGTCGTGCATTGGGTGTTAAGACTTTCTTTAACATGCTGGGACCATTGACAAATCCTTCCAATCCTAGATTCCAGTCTGTTGGTGTATTTAGTTTAGAATTAGCAAGACTGTACGGTTACCTATACCAAAATACCAACAAACAATATTCCATTATTCATGCCTTGGACGGGTACGATGAGATATCCATGACCGGTGATTTTAAGGTAATCAACAACCAAGGAGAGAATTACTACAACATGGAAGAGCTTGGTTTTACCCCAGTCTCAGCTCAGGAGTTGACGGGAGGTGAAACGATAGCAGATGCCGCCCAGACATTCTTATCTATATTGAACAATCAGGGTACGGATGTGCAGAACAATGTTGTTTTGACCAATGCCGCATTTGCAATTAAGACCTTTAATCCCGAAAAATCTTTTGGCGACTGTTTTTATGAAGCTGAAAGTTCATTAATGGGAGGTAAAGCTTTGCGCAGTTTCCAAAAACTAATCAAAAAATAAAATGGCGATCAAAGTAAAAGTTTGTGGCATGAAATATCCCGACAATATAACCGCTGTAGCCTCCTTGGGCATCGATTATATGGGATTTATATTTTATGATCAATCCAAACGTTATGTTGGTCAAAGTTCCTCCTCATACATTAAGGAGCTTGACAGCCTAAGTAAGGTCGGAGTTTTCGTCAATGCCAGCCTTTCAGAAATTCTAGACAAAATAACTGAATTCCAACTAAATGCAATTCAACTGCATGGAAATGAATCTGCAGAATTCTGTCTTGAATTGAAAGAAAAATCAGCAATTACCCTCGTGAAAGCCTTCGGAATCGATCAAAACTTTGACTGGATACAGCTGGATCCTTACGCTAAAATTGTGGACTACTTTTTATTTGATACCAAAAGTAGTTCCTATGGTGGTACAGGAGTACAATTTAACTGGTCCCTATTGGACCAATACAAACTTACTACCCCCTATTTTCTCAGCGGCGGTTTAGATCCCGAAAATATCAAAACAGCGCTAGAAAGAAATGATCCACGGCTATATGCACTGGATTTAAATTCAAAATTTGAAGTAGAACCCGGCTTAAAAGATATTGAGCTATTAAGCCACAGTATAAATACTATTAAAAAATGAGTATATATCAAGTCAATGAAAAAGGATATTATGGTCCCTTTGGAGGAGCCTATATCCCTGAGATGCTCTATCCAAATGTGAAAGAGCTACGTGAAGAATATCTCAAAATTATCGAAGAAGAGAGCTTTCAGGAGGAGTTTAACCAACTGCTCAGCGATTATGTCGGACGTCCTTCTCCATTATATCATGCCAAGCGTCTTTCTGAAAAATATGGAACTACGATTTATTTAAAACGGGAGGATCTTAACCATACCGGAGCGCATAAAATCAACAATACCATTGGCCAAATTCTATTAGCGGAACGCTTAGGTAAAAAGCGCATCATTGCGGAGACAGGCGCAGGACAGCATGGCGTTGCCACAGCTACCGTTTGTGCGCTGAAAGGTATACAATGTGCAGTGTACATGGGCGAAGTTGATATTCAACGTCAAGCTCCAAATGTAGCACGGATGAAAATGATGGGTGCCGAAGTTATTCCTGCAACATCAGGCTCCAAAACGCTAAAGGATGCTACCAATGAAGCTTTGCGAGATTGGATCAACAATCCTGTCGACACCCATTATATCATTGGGTCCGTTGTGGGACCACACCCTTATCCCGATATGGTTGCTCGCTTTCAGTCTATTATTTCTGAAGAAACGAAAAAACAGCTCTTGACAAAAACAGGAAGAGAAAATCCAGATATAGTATTGGCTTGTGTCGGTGGAGGCTCCAATGCGGCAGGTATGTTCTATCACTACCTCGATGAAGAATCGGTTCAATTATATGCAGTAGAGGCAGCTGGTCACGGTGTTGATTCAGGCGAATCCGCTGCTACAACAGCATTAGGAAAAGAGGGCGTTTTACATGGAAGCCGATCTATACTGATGCAAACAGCGGATGGCCAGGTCATAGAACCTTACTCCATATCCGCAGGACTCGATTACCCCGGTATTGGCCCTCAACACGCTTGGTTATTCAAATCCGGTAGAGGGAACTATGTCAGTGTGACTGACGACGAAGCGATGCATGCAGGTCTTGAGCTTACCCGACTAGAAGGTATCATACCGGCTATTGAGAGTTCTCATGCACTCGCTTATTTGGGAAAAATACCTTTTAAAGGTGATGAGACTGTTGTTGTCTGTCTTTCTGGACGTGGTGACAAGGATCTAGATAATTATATGAAATACTTTGATTTTTAAGGCATGAATACAATTGAAAAAAAAGAAGGTACTCCCCTTTTATCGATATATTTTACAGCTGGGTATCCAACATTGGACAGCACAATAAGTATTGCCAAGAAATTGGAAGAAGCTGGCGCGGACTTTTTGGAAATCGGTTTTCCTTATTCCGACCCAGTGGCAGATGGGCCTGTCATTCAGCACAGTTCAGAAGTCTCTTTGGCAAATGGCATGACCGTAAAAAAGTTGTTCGATCAATTGATTGACCTCCGTAAACATGTTAGCATTCCCGTATTTTTGATGGGCTACTTTAACCCTGTGCTCCAATTTGGTGTTGAAAGATTCTGTGAAGAATGTAAAAATGTAGGCGTGAACGGTGTCATTATACCTGACCTACCCATGGATGAATACGAAGAACTTTACAAAGAGACGTTCGAGAAAAATGGGATTGCAAATATATTCATTGTAACTCCGCAGACTTCTGAAGAACGAATCAGAAAAATAGACAGCCTTTCTAGGAGCTTTATTTATTTACTTTCTTCCAATGCAACGACGGGTAAAACACTTGATGTTGGAGACGATACAGCTGCTTACTTCAAGCGGATACATGATCTTCAATTAAAAAACCCATTGATCGTTGGTTTCGGTATCTCTGATAAACCTACCTTTCAAAAAGCAAGTAAGCATACGGCGGGTGCCATTATAGGTACAGCATTTGTCAAACTGCTAAAAGAACCGGATTATCTTACACAGATTCCAGCATTTATCGCGTCTATCAAAGCTTAACATGCAGGCTAAAAATTAGCAAAGCGTTAATTTTTTAATAAGAGTTCGGTCTAAAGTCTTTTTTCTTGGATCGAACTCTTATTTTTAAGACAGTTTTCGAAAATGTGTTTTTTCGAAGATAAAGAACTTTGCGGCCTTGATCAACCAAGCAATAGGCAGCCAATCAAATCAATACTGATATAACCATGGATACTCGAAGAGATTTTTTAAAGAAAGCGGCTATGCTTGCTGGGGGAGCTTCTATCTCCCATGTTATTCCATCCGCTATTGCGAAAGCGATGGCTATAAATCCAGCATTGGGCAGCACGTTTTATGATGCCGAACACGTTGTTTTATTAATGCAGGAAAACCGTTCATTTGATCATGCCTTTGGAACACTGCGTGGTGTAAGAGGCTTCAATGATCCTAGAGCTATCCGTCAACCCAATCGGAATAAAGTCTGGTTTCAGACACAAAAATCCGGCGAAACATTTGCTCCCTTCCGATTGGATATCAAAGATTCAAAAGTCACCTGGATGGGTTGTCTCCCGCACAACTGGACCGATCAAACAGATGCTCGCAATAAAGGCAAGATGAACAAATGGTTGGATGTAAAACATTCCGGATTTAAAGAATTTTCGAATCTACCGCTGACTATGGGACATTATAGTCGCGAAGATATTCCATTTTACTATTCTCTCGCGGACTCTTTCACAATCTGTGACCAACACTTTTGTTCGAGCATCACCGGCACAAATCCAAATAGGCTTTATTTTTGGACAGCCAATATCCGGGAAAATCTTACAGGAAAGGCCTTAGTTTGGAATGGAGACTCCGAGTTTAGCGGGAAAGCAACATGGACAACTTTCCCCGAACGCCTTTCGGAACTAGGCGTAGACTGGAAAATCTATCAAAATGAAATTTCTTCGAGTAGCGCTGGCTATAGTGGTGAGGCAAACAGCTGGCTCGCCAATTTTGGTTGTAATCCGATGGAGTACTTCCCCCAATATCAAGTCAAATATCATCCACGCTATCGTCAGCTCCTGACATTAAAAAAAGAAGATCTCGAGCGCAAAATTAGCGAAACAACAGCTGCCGAAGCACTTGAAAATTTAAAGAAAAATCTCAAGCATATTCAAGAAGAATTACAGCTATATACAGCCGAGAACTTTGAAAAGCTCGATGAGCGGACAAAAGATATTCATCGCCGTGCTTTTGTCAACAACAGTGCACAACCCGATTATATGGAATTAGAAACAATGCATTATCAAGAAGGGGGGCAACAGCGCGAGTTACAGATCCCTAAAGGAGATGTCCTGTATCAATTCCGAAAAGATGTCGAGGAAGGTAAACTTCCAACCGTATCATGGCTGGCTCCACCGCAGCTTTTTTCTGACCATCCTGATTCCCCTTGGTTTGGCGCATGGTATGTTAGCGAAATCATGGACATTCTTACCCAAAATCCAGAAGTTTGGAAAAAAACAATTTTTATACTTACATATGATGAGAATGATGGGTATTTTGACCACTTTGCGCCCTTTACTGCTCCAAATCCGGATGATACGGAAAGCGGAAAAGTATCAGCGGGAATCAACCCTGGGTTAGAATATGTACGCCGCGATGAGCAATATTATCCTGAAAGCGGAAGAGAAAGCAATATCGGTCTTGGCTATCGTGTACCGATGATCATTGCTTCACCATGGACCAGAGGCGGTTGGGTCAATTCGCAAGTGTTTGACCATACCTCCAGTTTACAATTCCTAGAGAAGTTTATTAACCACAAAATCAAGAAAGATATAAAAGAAACCAACATCAGCAGTTGGCGGCGTACAGTTTGTGGAGATTTAACTTCGGCATTTAGGCCTTACCATGGCGAAACCATGAACAAACCTATTGTACTAGAACGGGAGCCTTTTATCCAAGAGATTCACCAAGCCAAGTTCAAAGGCCTTCCCATGGGCTTCAAAGCGCTGAGTGCAATGGAGATCAAACAAATAGAGCAAGACCCCAGCAGTTCACCCTATTTCCCAAAACAAGAAAAAGGGCTCCGGGATTCATGTATCCTTCCCTATGAACTTTATGTGCATGGCGAATACCAATCCAAAGGGGATTACTTGGTCACATTTGAAGCTTCAAATAAAATTTTTGGCAAACACGCTGCGGGCTCACCTTTTACAGTCTACCATGCTGCTAGCTACAAAGGAGAAGTTGGAACCTCAAGAAATTATGCTATTTCTCCTGGAGATCGTGTAACGGACCAATGGTCGCTAGACGCCTTCGACAAAAAAATGTACCACCTCGAAATCTATGGCCCAAATGGATTTTATCGAGCGTTTAAAGGTGACACAAACAACCCAGAGTTAAAGATCCGCTGTACCTATGAAAAAAGTAAAAATGAATCAGCGTTTACTGGGCGTTTATCTTTTTCATGTACAAACAATGGGAAAACAACTCAGCAACTTGTTTTTGAGGATATCAGTTATGGAAAAGAAAAAAAGAGTCTGCAACTTAAAGGTGGACAATCCATTAGGATACATTTTGATTTGGCTAAGCAAAATTTTTGGTATGATTTCCGCCTCACCTGCGCTGGTTTTCTAAACTTTGAGGAACAATATGCGGGTCGTATCGAGATTGGAAATGCGGGAAAAAGTGACCCTCTATTAAGCCGATAAACAAAACGAATGGGAGCATTTAAAAAATGTTCCCATTCTTATAACATCTTCCTTATAACATCTTCCTGGAATAGGTAAATTTCAGGAATTAAATTACATATGCTGTTATCCGATAAAGTGCTCCGAAAAAAGATCGAACACACTGTACTATTCCTGTATACGACGAACCAGATGATAGAATCCCTTGTACAATAGAATTGCCCCAACAATTAAAAAGATAGCTAACAAATACGAGCTGACCGGATTGATAAATAATAAATACATAACTCTGGTAATTTTTGGTTTTTCATTTGTTACTACAAGTTATAACATTTATCCAAAATATTACAAAAAAAAATTACATATTTTCTTTATTTTTGCTTCGATGAAGAAAATTGCACTATTTATTGGCTTATTTTTCTATTTGCTCGCAGCAAGTGGTGCCTCACTGCATCTTCATTTTTGCCAAGGGGAAACAAAAAGTGTATCATTATCGGAAAGCCATAATATGGCCTGCCCTCTTTGTGCCAAGTCTGCAAAAAAACAGCAGAACCACTGTCATGAAACAGGAAGCTGTAAAGATGTTAAGATCGAAGCACAAAAGGTCGATCACTTCAGCCGAGTAACACAAAATCTTGATTTTAACACTTTTTCTCCCGCAATAGTTACGCTTCATTGGATACTTAATTATTATCATTTCTCTGGGGAGGAGGACGATTTTTCTAAACTAAAGTATACCGATTTTGCGAGCGACAATAGACAGAACCCGCCTGTTTTTATTCTCAATCAAAATTTTAGAATTTAATATCACCTCTTTTCACCGAACACAGTTCATTTTCTTGAATTGACCGAAGTCCAGTATAGTTTTTATATTTCGTGAGAACGGCAGACCGTTATTCCCAGCATTGATCTTTCCGTAGCTTGTCACGGAACAAAAAACAGTGGATTTTAAATCATTCAGCAAAAATAGTAGAACTGAAAAAATAAATCCGTACCCCTTGAATGTGGTTGCGCGGTATCATGAAGGTAAAAATTAAATGCTAGTTGAAGCGAATACTCTTAATTAAAATGATGAATCAAATTTTCAAAAAAATATATACGACAACCATTCTATGCTTATTTTTTCTGGCATTTGTACAGGCACAGACCGACAGTACGAGGACTCTTACCGTGGCTGGGAATTGTGCCATGTGTAAAAAACGTATTGAAACTGCCGCAAAAATGCATGGCGTAGAAACGGCTGTTTGGAATGCGGGAGACAATTTATTGCAAATCAAATATAACCCCAAAAAAGTTCAACTGGAGGCAATCAAGAAAAATATTGCTCAAGTTGGTCATGATGTAGACAACTTGGTTGCCACTGATGAATCCTATGCTAAACTCCATGAATGTTGTATGTATCCGCGATTGGAAAATGGCAAAATACCCGAAAAGAAAATTGTAACAACCGATAACCATGACCATCCACATACAGTTACCGGTGTTGTAGTTGAAGAAAACGAAAAGGGGGATCTTAAACCCATTATTGGTGCCAATTTACACTGGGCCAACCTTCCAACAAAAAACACAAGGACAAACGAAAATGGTGTTTTTAAATTGGACCATAAAGAAGGGTTCAACAAATTAGTTGTAAGTTATGTAGGAATGAAACCTGACACCATCACGGTCAAAGATCTTCATGAAGTCATCATGATTACAGCAAAGGGAAATGTGTTGATGGAAGTCGAGGTTAAAGGAACACGACGCTCAAATTACATCGACCGTATGACACCTGCACGACTGGAAGTTCTTACAGGAAAAGAGTTATTCAAAGCGGCTTGCTGTGATTTAAGCGAGAGCTTTGAAACCAATGCCTCCGTCGATGTCGTCAGTGCTGATGCTGTAACAGGCAGCAAACAGATTCAAATGCTGGGCCTTAGTGGCATTTATACCCAATTAACCGTTGAAAATTTACCCGGACCTCGTGGGCTCGCTTCTCCTTTAGGGTTAAATTCTATTGCAGGAACATGGATTGAATCAATTCAAATCGCGAAAGGTATCGGTTCCGTAGCCAACGGTTTCGAAAACATGGCCGGACAGATCAACGTCGAATTGAAAAAACCTCAAAATTCAGAAAGATTGTTTTTTAATGCCTATGCTAACAACATGGGACGCACAGATGTCAACTTAAATCTTTCACAAAAAATTGGTCAGCATTGGTCCACTGCTGTTCTGTTGCACGACAATTTCATGTACAATAAATCCATGAACTTTAGTCACAACGGGTTTAGAGATGTGCCTGTTGGCAATCTATTCTCTGGTGTCAACCGTTGGTTTTATGAAAATGGAAAAGGACTTATGGTACAATTTGGGGTAAAATATCTCAATGACGACCGTACAGGCGGGCAGATTGATTTTAACGAAAAGACAGATAAGGGTACAACGAATCGCTATGGTTTGGGGTTTGATATTGAACGTGTAGAAGGTTTCGCTAAAATTGGTTATGTGTTCCCCGAAAATAAGCACCGCAGCATAGGTCTCCAGCTTGCAGGGTCAAATTACAATCAAAAAAGCTATTTTGGGCTCAATAACTACAATTCGGACCAACAAAATGGGTATGCTAACCTCTTATTTCAAGATATTATCGGCACAGTCGCTCATAAGTATCGCGTTGGTGCCTCCATTAATTATGACAATTACAATGAGTGGTATTTAAAAGATCAAAACTTCAAAAGGAAAGAAGTGGTTTCGGGAGCATTTGCAGAATATACCTATAGTCCATCAGAAAAATTTGATGCCATTATTGGTCTCCGCCAAGACTACAATTCCCTATATGGTTGGTTTACAACACCACGCATCCATTTACGTTATGCACCGATTGCGGGAACAACGGTTCGAGCTAGCTCAGGAAGAGGTCAACGTACAGCAAATATATTTGCAGAGAATACGGCCGTCTTGGCAAGCAGTAGAAAATTGGTTATTCAATCGCCTAATATATACAATAAAGCTTATGGCCTACAACCTGAAGTCTCCTGGAATAGCGGAATAGCGATAGACCAAAGTATGCGGATCTTTGGACGTGAGGCTTCGGCATCCGTTGAATTTTTCCACAACAGCTTCTCTAATCAGGTCGTGGTCGATTACGAAAATCCCCGAGAGATCAATTTTTACAATTTGAATGGGAAGTCTTTCTCCAATAGCTTGCAAACAGAATTTCGCTTTATGCCAGCACCACATTTTGAAACGAGATTGGCCTATCGCTTACTTGATGTCCAAACTGATTTTGAAAGTGGCAGAAAGACCAAACCGCTATTGGCCAAACACCGTGGTTTTGTGAACCTAGCTTATAATCACCATTCTGGCTGGAGTGTAGACTATACGTTGAATGTTGTTGGACAAAAACGCATTCCGTCAACAGCAGAGAACCCCGTTGAATATCAAATGCCTACAGCATCAAAAGCTTATGCGACCATGAATGCGCAGATTAGCAAAACTTTTGGGAAAGAGAAAAACTTCACTGTATATGTGGGCGGAGAAAATCTGTCTAATTATTTCCAAAATATGCCAATACTTGCAGCGGATCAACCCTTTGGAAACTATTTTGATACTTCAATGCTTTGGGGACCATTAACAGGACGCATGTTCTACACTGGGGTTCGTTATTTCATCAAATAACAGCTCAGCTAAAAAAATCAAGGAATAATAAAAAAGCGGCTTTTGCCGCTTTTTTTACATTAACTTTTTCAATTCTTGATAAAGCTTTGCCGTTGGCAATCCGACCACATTATTATATTCTCCCTCTATTTTTTTTACGGCGATTAAGCCGATCCATTCCTGTATTCCATAAGAACCCGCTTTATCTAATGGTGAAAATTTAGTAACATAATGATCGATTTCATCCGCATCTAATTCGTAAAAATAAACAGTTGTCGTTTCGACGAAAGTACTAATCTTACCCTCCCATGAGATCGCTACAGCAGTCAACACCAAATGTTTCTTACCAGACAAGTTTGTTAGCGTTGCTCTGGCTTCCTGTTCATCTTTGGGTTTACCTAAAATTTCGCCCTTATCCGATACGACAATAGTATCAGCACAGATAACCAAACAATCGTCTTTATCCCCAAATGCCTCAGCTTTACAAATAGCGATTTGGCGAACGACCTCAGCAGCGGATAAATTCGGATCCACGTATTCTGCCGTTTCCCGAACGTCGACTTCAAATGTTAGCCCAAGCCCTGCTAACAGCTGTTTTCTCCGTGGAGATTGAGACCCTAATATAATTGTTCTATTTTTTAGATTTTTCAACATCCTTATATACTTTTTACTGTTTCATCCTCATACCAATTGCCTTGTACTTTCATGACCTTTTCGATCAATTCACGCACAACTCCCTTTCCGCCACAAAAACCAGACACATAATGTGAAATTTTCTTGATCTCTTCTACTGCATCTGCCGGAGAAACAGCTACTCCAACAGACTTCATACAGCTAAAATCAGGGATATCGTCACCGATGTACATCAACTGATTTAATTCAAGCTTGTAATCATAAGCAAGTTCTTTCATTTTAGACAGCTTGTCAGTAACTTTTGAATACACTTCTTTGATTCCCAAACCTTTCATCCGCTGCTCGACCCCCTTCGAACCTCCCCCTGTGATAATAAAAATAGGATAGCCTTTCTTGATCGCCAACTGCATAGCATAGCCATCTTTTATATTAAATGTACGTAACTGATGCCCTTCTTCATTAACTTGTACAGTACCATCAGTCAATACACCATCTACATCCAATACAAATGCTCTTATCGATTTAAATTCGGTCAATACCATAAAAATTTATTTTTGTAAAAGTAAGGCATTTCGAGTAATAATTCGCGTAGCGATACTGATCTAATTGACAGGGCCGTCAGATAATTATTCAGTTAAGCCAAAATATCATTTGTGTGTCACAACATAGTTGTATTAGCAACTTATTCTCAAAAATATTTGGATGCTACTGTATATTTACCGTATCTTTGTAGAAGATAATTAAAGGTTATCTCGCTATGAAACACTAACAGCAAGCAGTCAGAAGAGTTATTTACTTGAAGCTTGCATAAGATTTAAAAAAACAATCATTTTTAGTTTTCACGGCACAACACGGCAACTAATTTAGTTTAGGAGCCCTTAAAGAGTCTTTTCATAATTTAGGTTTATAATTGGTTAGTAACGAACCCTGGTGCCCATCATCAGGGTTTTGTTTTTATAAGCATTTTTTCTTCTTCTATTTAATAGACTTGACCGAACCATCTCCCTACCAACATATAGCTAAGAACAATTTTCAATCAATTTTTAGACAGTGATCAGTCACTGATTATTCAGTCTACACTGAGTTATCACTGAACAATCACTGAACGAGCACTGAACAAACACTGAACAAGTACTGTTAAAAGGCCTAATTTGATCACTGCTTGATCCCTACTTGCTGCAACTCAGAATTAAAAGACAAAAAATGCTATGAGCTACGCTTACGTAACAAAAAATCGCTATTGCGCGGTAATCGATTATTTTAGGATGCCCCTTGACTGTTTATAGGTTTGTTTCTATTCTGACTTTTGATTATTTTAGGAATAGCAAGTTTTTTTGTTATTTTACATATATCTTTTTCCCCAGGTACCATCGAAACACAATACCTACAGAAAAGTAAACGATAAACTCATTCTAACATGGATCGAAAAAATTATAGAAAGCAAATTACCATAGGAGTGATAATTTCTTTTTCGCTTATCTTCCTTTCAGCCCTATATTTTTTCATATCGCTGCATCATAACTTAAATAACGAGCGAAGTATTGTTCGTGTTGCCGAAAATAGATTCAATATCATTAATGAAATTAAATCAAGTGTAGACGAGGTAAATGACATCAAACTTGATTACCTGAATAAGAAAGACGCTTCGCTATTTATTCCTTATAAAATGGAATTAAAAAAAATGGATGAACTGTTACGATCTTTAAGTCTGAAAGATGATTTTTACCATGTTCAACCAAATAGCACTGAAAACATCCGTAAAGATATTGTTGCATTTTATGACTTTGAGCAGGATATCGATCATACAAAGGAAACTCAATCCATATCCCATAATATTCACGAGCGAAAGGCCTCAATATTAAATCAGATCGATCTAATGTCGAGAGACCTATTAGACCAACGGGCAAAAAGGTTAGAACAGTCTCGAAATGAACTGCAACTTGCCCAGTACATTACTTACCTTTTCATCGCCATTGGCTTAAGTGGGTTCTTCTATATTCTCGCTAAAATTTCCTCGATCTCTAGATTTCTGAGGTCTACAGTGAAAAGTCAACAAGAATCCAATAACCGCCTCCAACTATTGCAAGACCAGACTAACAGTGATAACTGGATTTTGAATGCTATTAACGGTATCGACGAACAATTACGCGGTGATTATACAGACAAGAAAATTGCTGAAATAAGCCTACATGCTATTGCTTCCACGACAAAAGCATTAGGTGGGACTATTTATATTTTCGATGATAACTATCAGGAATATCAGCTATGCCACAAAATTGGCATTTCCTCCACACAGTATATCAAACGAACGTTTAAGGAAAACGATGGTATTTTGGGCGAAGTCGCAAACAATCATAAAGTCGTTAAAATAAAAGATATTGACCACAAGCACCTTATCTTAGAGACCTCATTATCTGATCACTTAGAAGCTGAGATTTATATTGTACCCTTCTCTTATGAAAGCCATTGTGTCGGTGTTATGGAGATTTGTTGCCCCATTATCAATGAGAAGGACGAGCAACTGCGATTTAACTTCTTGGATAAAGCAAAAGATAACATTGCCGTTATCATCAAAGTAGCCCAAACTCATGGAAAGCTTGCCGATCTTTATGAGGAACTTCAACAACAAACGGAGGAATTAGAGACTCAACAGGAGGAATTGAGAACAACTAATGAAGAGTTAATCCATAAGACACATTTGTTGGAGGCTTCTGAGGAAGAGCTTCGAGTACAGCAGGAAGAACTTATCCAAACCAATAATGAGCTGGACGAGAAGGCAAAATTGCTCTTTGCACAAAATGAAGATCTGGAAAAAGCCCGTCAGGCCATAGCCCAAAAAATAGAGGAAGTAGAGCTTTCTAGCAAATATAAATCTGAATTTATGGCCAATATGAGCCATGAATTGCGGACACCACTTAATAGTATTCTCATTCTTGCCAAATTACTTCAGGATAACAAAAAGAAAAACCTCAGTGAGGACCAAATAAAATATGCTTCTGTTATTCATAGTGCCGGCTCAGATCTACTACATTTAATTAACGAATTGTTGGATCTGGCAAAAATTGAATCGGGCAAAGTCGACGTCCAAAAAGAACGTATCAACACGAACTATCTTGTCAATTATATTAAAGATTTTTTCAGTGATACCGCAGTGTCGAAAAATATTCACTTCTTACTCGATGTCGACGTAAATGCACCGCAGGAATTCATTGGTGATGAACATCGTATACAACAAGTCCTCAAGAATTTATTATCGAATGCGTTTAAATTTACGGGTGAAAAGGGCGAGGTCTCTTTAGCAATAAAAGCTGAAGCAGAAAATCTTCTTTTTACTGTTGAAGATAGCGGTATTGGCATTGCTCCTGAAAAACAAGAGCTAATCTTTGATGCTTTTAAACAGGAAGATGGTTCAACTAGCCGTAAATATGGTGGCACTGGTCTCGGCCTATCGATATGCCGCGAAATTGCTAGCTTATTAAAAGGGAAAATAACCTTATCCAGTAAGGTTGGTGAAGGTAGTATCTTCACCTTCAGTATCCCGCTAGAACAGGAGATTCAAATTTCAGTCCCGAAAGTAACATCTATCGAAAAAGAAAGTAATCCGCCAACGCAAATTCCGAAGGAAAATCCTATAGTCGAAAAAACGAAGTCGATCGACAACGATGGAAAACACAATAAACTTCTCATTATTGAGGATGATTTTATTTTTGCAGATATTCTAAAAGACTACGCCGAACAAAATGGCTACGATGTATACATCAGCTATGATGGGCAAGATGGTTTACAAAAAGCACAGAATTTACGACCTGCCGCAATTATCTTAGATATTATGTTGCCTAAAATGGATGGTTGGGAAGTTCTTCGTAACCTCAAGAAAATTGATAGCACCAAGGAGATCCCCGTGCACATGATGTCGGCAGGAACATTTTTACATGATGAACCTATTTCTGCAGGAGCCATCGGGTTTATGGCTAAACCTGTGTCAGAAGAATCTTTGGCTGAAACATTCTTAAAAATAAAAGCATCGACTAGTCATCCATTGAAAAAAATTCTGCTGGTGGAAGATCAGGAAATTCAAAGCGATTTTATCAAACAATCTTTAGAAGAACAGCATATTCAGATATTTCAGGCTTTCAATGCGAGACAGGCACTCGATTTATTAGATCAAGAGAAATTGTTTGACTGCATCATTATGGATCTGAATCTCCCTGACAAATCAGGCATTGAACTCCTGAATGAAATCAAATCGAACAATCAATTTAAGGATTTACCCATTATCATCAATACGGCAATGGAACTCACGACAGAGCAGACTTCCGAAATTTTGCATCACAGCCAAGCGATGGTCCTTAAGTCAGCTAAATCAAATAATCGTCTGATTGATGAAGTTAATTTATTCTTAAATAAAATTCGCGGCAATAAGCACGAATACACGATGTTCAATCACTCAGGATCCTCTGTAATTGCGGAAAACAATTTAGCTTTCAAAACAGTATTACTGGCAGATGACGATATGCGGAATATTTTTGCCCTTAGCACGGCGTTTGAAAGCTATGATATGAACATTGAAATTGCCAACAATGGTCAGGAAGCTTTAGATATTCTTGAACGGAATAAACAGATTGACCTTGTTTTAATGGATATCATGATGCCCGTTATGGATGGTTATGAGGCTATCGAAAAAATTAGGGCAAACAAGAAATTTGCAAACCTTCCTATTATTGCTGTGACAGCGAAAGCAATGAAAGGTGATAGAGAAAAAACAATTGCTGTTGGAGCAAACGATTATATTAGTAAACCGGTTGATGTTGACAAATTAATATCCCTAATGCGCGTATGGCTGAGTTAACCGATAAAATAGTAGCAATGATAAGTTTTGAAGAGTTGGAAGAAGTTATTGATATAGTAAAAAATCTCCACGGCTATGATGTGTCCGGCTATACAAGAGCTTCTTTAAAAAGACGTGTGACTAGAATAATGGAACTTAACAAGCTCAATCTACAGGAGCTAAAGTCCAATTTGATCAATCAGCCCGGATTCAGCACCTATTTCCTACAGGAAATTACAGTCAATGTGACTGAAATGTTTAGGGATCCCGATTTTTATAAAGCTGTAAAAACGGATGTATTTCCCTATCTCGCAACTTATCCACATATAAAACTCTGGAGTGCAGGCTGTTCTACTGGCGAAGAAGTTTATTCGCTGGCCATATTGTTAGAAGAAGCAAATCTTTACCAACGTGCGTTTATTTATGGTACCGACATTAACAGCAAAGTGTTAGAAAAGGCAAAACGCGGTATCTATTCTCTTGCAAAAGTTAAAGAATACTCGGAAAATTTTATTAAAACAGAACCAAAAAACTCATTGTCGGATTATTATACAGCGATGTACAACGCCGCTACCATTAATAATAGTCTGAAAAAAAATGTCCTTTTCTCCATGCATAGCTTGGTGTCCGATGGCGTTTTTAATGAATTTCAACTGATTACCTGCCGTAATGTATTGATCTATTTTGATACTGAACTGCAAAATAAAGTCCTGGATTTATTCTATCATTCTCTTTGCCATCTGGGCTTCTTATGTTTGGGAGCGAAAGAATCTTTAATCAACTATAAAGACGCTGCTAAATTTAAGATCGTAAACAAAAAACAGAATATTTACCAAAAAATTGGGTAGTAGGTGATGGAAAGAAAAATTCTTTTGTTAGCGGGGTCTGCAGGTGGGTTTAGTGTCATTCTAAATATATTAAAGTCATTGGAACGACCAATCCGCATACCCGTTATTGTCATTGTACATAGAAACCCTAAATATGCTTCTAGTATTGAGGACACGCTTTCCAAAGCGCTTGTTCAAAAAATAAAAACTGCAGATGATAAGGAAGCGATAGAAGATGGGACTATTTATTTTGCCCCTGCTGGCTATCATCTTTTAGTTGAACCAGACTATAGCTTTTCTTTGGATATCTCGGAACCTGTTCAATACTCAAGACCATCAATTGATGTGACTTTTGAATCCGTGGCCGAAATATATAAAGAAAATTGTACGGCTATCTTATTCTCTGGAGCGAATCAGGATGGTGCACAGGGATTATTAATGATAAAAAGATATGGCGGGACGACTTTTGTACAAGACCCTGCGACGGCTGAAGTTCCCATTATGCCTGAAGCAGCTATTCAACTCGATGCACAGGAACGCATTTTGAGCATTCAAGAAATTAAAGACTACATCAAGCAATTGACTTAAAATTGTATTTAGATTTGCTATAATGAAGAAGATAAATATATTGATTGTCGATGATAAAATTGAAAATATTATCAGTCTTACAGCACTGCTGGAGGATATCGAAAATATAAATATAGTGACGAGCACAGATCCCAACGAAGCTTTAAAAATCTGTTGGAAAGAGGATATTGACTTAGCGCTCGTTGACGTGCAGATGCCAGAAATCAATGGTTTTGAATTTGTTTCCTTCCTAAAGAAGAATCCAAAAACAAACCATATTATCCCCATTATGGTAACAGCGATTTCAAAAGAAGACAAATACCTCATTCAGGGACTTAATAGCGGAGCTGTGGATTATCTATATAAACCGCTTAACCCGGAAGCAACCATCGCGAAAGTAAAATCTTTTGTCCAACAATTATTGATACAGCAGGAAATTAAAGAGAAAAACATTGCTTTAGAAGAATCAAAACAGGCCATTCTCAAAGCTAAAGAAGAGGCCGATCTTGCCAGAAAGTCGAAAGAAACCTTTTTAGCCAATATGAGCCATGAGATTCGTACGCCTATTAATGGCATTATGGGCATTACACAGATGCTAAAAAACTCCCAGCTCACTTTTGAACAAGAAAACTGGATCAATAAACTGGATTCTGCCTCACAAAATCTGCTGACCATTATCAACGACATATTGGATCTCTCAAAAGTTGATTCGGGCATGATGAAGCTTAATATGGAGTCGACATCAGTGCACGATATTACAGATGATCTAAACAATCTCTTTATTGATAAAGCCAACTACAAAGGGCTCAATTTTTCAATTGATGTAGACGATCGGATCACAAGTTATTTTCTGACAGATCCATTACGGTTGAAACAGATATTGACCAACTTTATTTCCAATAGTTTTAAATTCACCTCGGAAGGTTCTGTTGTATTAAAAATTCAGCTCCTAACAGAAGATAACCATAACATCTGTTTACGGTTTCAGGTTATAGACACAGGGATCGGCATTGTAGAAGACGCCTTGGAAAAAATATTTATTGCGTTTGAACAGGGAGAAGATAGTATCACCAAAAAATTTGGCGGTACAGGATTAGGTCTTGCGATTGTAAAACGTATTGCTGCACTGCTCAACGGTCGGGTTTTTGCTTCAAGTGAATATGGTAAAGGAAGTATATTTTCCTTTGAATGTACTTTCGACAAAATCAAAGACAAACCGGTAGAGAAAGCAACGCAGGTACTCTATACAGAATTACCCAAGTTCAACTTTCCGATGATCCTGATTGCTGAAGACAATGAATTAAACAGTTTTATGCTGGCAAATATCCTGAAGAGCTGGAATTGCGAAATCACTTTGGCGACCAATGGCCTCATTGCATTAGAAGAAATCAATAAGAAAAAAATTGATCTGGTGTTTATGGATGCCCATATGCCACTCATGAGTGGTTTTGAAGCGATCAAGGAAATACGTCGAAACACTAATCCGTTAATCGCAAACATGCCGATTATTTCCATTTCAGCCTCTGTGCTCCAAGCCGAACAACAGGAAGCGCTCGATGCCGGAGCCAATGAAGTTGTCGGAAAGCCATTCGATCCTATCAAATTATATAAAACAATTGATACTTTATTGTCAAAATTGAAATGATAGTTTCAATTTATCAATGAAATCATTAATTTTAGAACATAAACAAGATGTTTTGATGTTATTTCTCATGAACGCGCATCCAGAAAGGAATTACGTTCGTCATAACTTCATCACTAAACCGCTAAAGGCTGCGGAAATGCCTACAATAAATAAAAGATAAACAAACAATCATTCAAATGAAAAAACTTTTTATGATACCAGCAGTTGCAGTTGCTTTATCAATTGCGTCTTGTGGTGGAAACAGTGACAAGTCTGAAAAATCAACTAGTACAGAAGCGACAACTTCAACCGAAAGCCAAGCAACAGAAACAGTGCCTGGTATTGAAAACGTAGCTATTTCCAACAGCTTATCTTTAGAAGGTAACGATCAAATGAAATATAATAAGGATTTATTCCGTGTAAAAGCGGGTGAGCCAGTAGAATTATCTTTCAAAAATGCAGGTACTATGCCAAAAGAGTCCATGGGACATAACGTAGTTATCCTAAAACCAGGTGTTGACCTTCCAACTTTTGGCGCTGAGGCTGCTGCAGCTGCTGCAGACGAATATATTCCAAAATCAGCTTTATCTTCAATTGTTTCCCACACAAAATTATTGGGACCTGGAGAAACTGATAAAATCACTTTTACACTTGAAAAAGGAGTTTATACGTTTATTTGTAGCTTCCCTGGTCACTATGGTGTCATGCAAGGAAAAATTGTTGCAGAATAACAAATAAGTAAAAAAGGATATTCAAAATATGAATATCCTTTTTTCGATTTATACCCCACTAGCACCGATTCATTGTTCCACAAGGTGCATAATTTACATTCTTTTATCAAAAAAATGTAAAGTAAGGATCTTTGGTCACAAATCTTAAGTTTTGATTTCCTATCCCATTAATAATCATTAAATTTGTGGTACAAAAAAATAAAACGTAATCAATGCAATACGACGTAATTGTAATCGGAAGTGGTCCAGGCGGATATGTAGGAGCTATCCGTTGTGCCCAATTAGGATTAAAAACAGCTGTTATTGAAAAATATAGCACATTTGGTGGTACTTGTCTTAACGTTGGATGTATTCCTTCAAAAGCGCTTTTAGATTCTTCGGAGCATTACCACAATGCTGCGCACAATTTTGATGCATTCGGCATCAGCTTGAAAGACCTGAAAGTAGACATGGCAAAAATGATTGCTCGTAAAGACGATGTCATTGGCCAAAATACTGCTGGTATCACCTTCTTATTCAAGAAGAATAAAATTGACAGTTTTCAGGGTGTGGGTTCATTTGTGGACAAAAACACCATCAAAATAACGAAAGCAGATGGTTCTACAGAGCAGATCACTGGTAAAAATGTAATTATCGCAACGGGATCGAAACCGACTTCATTGCCTTTCCTACCTGTAGATAAAAAAAGAATCATTACTTCAACCGAAGCACTTAACCTAAAAGAGATTCCAAAACACCTTATTGTCATTGGTGGTGGTGTTATAGGTTTGGAACTAGGTTCAGTTTATGCTCGTTTGGGTTCAAAAGTTTCTGTTGTTGAATTTGCAAAATCTATCATCGGTACAATGGATGGTGGCTTAGGAAAAGAACTACAACGTGTTTTGAAAAAATCATTGGGTATGGAGTTCTATTTAGGTCATAAAGTGACTGGAGCTTCCGCGAAAGGTAAAGTTGTAAAAGTAACTGCTGAAGATCCAAAAGGACAAGAAGTCACTTTAGAAGGCGATTATTGTATCGTAGCCGTTGGTCGTACCGCATATTCTGAAGGTTTAGGATTAGAAAATATCGGCATCACAGTAGAAGAAAGAGGCAAGAAAATCCCTGTTAATGCCCATCTGGAAACAGCTGTACAAGGTGTATTTGCAATTGGTGATGTGATCACTGGAGCAATGTTGGCACACAAAGCTGAGGACGAAGGTGTATATGTTGCAGAATATATTGCAGGTCAAAAACCACATATTGATTATAATTTGATTCCAGGTGTTGTCTATACTTGGCCTGAAGTTGCTTCTGTTGGAAAGACTGAAGAGCAACTTAAAGAGGCAGGTGTAAAATACAAAGCTGGATCATTCTCTTTCAAAGCTTCTGGTCGTGCAAAAGCATCTGGTGACACCGATGGTTTTGTAAAAGTACTGGCAGACGCGACAACTGACGAAGTATTAGGTGTACATATGATTGGTCCTCGTGCAGCAGATATGATTGGTGAGGCAACCGTAGCTATGGAATACCGTGCATCTGCAGAGGATATCGCACGTATTTGCCATGCACACCCAACCTATACTGAAGCAATCAAAGAGGCGGCGCTAGCAGCTACAGCAAACAGAGCAATACACGCTTAGGCGATAAATATCGAATATTCAAGGGGGAAAAGGAAACTTTTCCCCCTTGTCATAAATACCTATATACGATGAATTTTTATACAAGAAAATGGGTCAAACCCGAAGACCTAAATCCCAATGGAACATTATTTGGAGGAACACTACTGCGATGGATTGATGAAGAAGCGGTCATTTATGCTATCGTTCAATTAGGAAATCCCAAAGTGGTTACGAAATTTATTTCAGAAATAAACTTTGTAAGCTCAGCTAAACAAGGCGATATTCTCGAACTGGGTATTGAAGCGATTAATTTTGGAACAACATCGCTAACGATGCGCTGCGAGGTCCGCAATAAAATATCCAGGAAAACAATTCTATCGATCGATAAATTGGTCTTTGTAAACCTGGATGAGGATGGTAACTCCGCTCCTCACGGAAAAGATAGCATTACCTATGCTTATATGGGGATTGAGAAGACAGGTAGAGATGATTAAACATCTCCCCTGTCTTTATAAATTTAGTATATCAACTCATTAGCGACGGAAACACTTATTCGTCTTATATACTGGTATTCTTTTAATCTATCCTCTACCTAATTCCTTCAGGAAATTTATGCATCTGTATTTTTATAGAAAATCAAGACCGCTATTTTTTCCTTTTCTCAGCCCTACCTACCCCTTTGTAAAAAATTCATGCATTTGTATTTTCTAAACAAACTATGATTTCTGTCTTTTTCCCTCGATCTCTTTTTTAAGATCCAATTCCACCCAAAAGCCAAAAATAGGGATCAAAGAAGCCAAGAAATATTTCACGGCCTTTAATATAGACCACTTGTATTCTACAGTTGACATGATCAGCATGACGACGAAGATAACGACAAAGAAGCCATGAATGGAACCGGCTATTTTGACAGCTTCGGGGATTCCCGCAAAATACTTCAACGGCATAGCAATAAAAAACAAGCAAATGGTGGAGATTGCTTCCCACAGGGCGATCTGTCTGAATATTCTTAACATAATGATAAACTGTGTATTGTGAATTTCAAAAATAAGACTCTAAATACGGTTTATCTATTATTTTTCCCCCTTTTACCAAGATGTGACATTGACCTAGAAACAGCGACAGTGTTTTATCAGAAACCGCCAATTTTACAATAAATAGTTCATATTCATCAGAAAAAATGCGTACTTTTGAATGAATATATGCTTCACATATTTTGTCATTTGAAGCTATAACACTCAACTACAGAATATTTATTTATATGAATTACGACATCATTGTAATCGGTAGTGGTCCAGGCGGGTATGTTGCTGCCATTAGAGCCGCTCAGTTAGGGTTCAAAACAGCGATTATTGAACGCGAATCATTAGGCGGAATCTGTCTAAACTGGGGCTGTATCCCTACAAAAGCATTATTGAAAAGTGCTCAGGTATTTGAATATTTAAACCATGCCGCTGATTACGGCATCAATGTTCAAGGTGGTGAGGCTGATTTTGACGCTATTGTCAAAAGAAGTCGCGGGGTTGCTGAAGGAATGAGTAAAGGTATTCAGTTCTTGATGAAAAAGAATAAAATCGACGTCATCAATGGAACTGCAAAAATTAAAAAAGATGGTAAAATCGATGTGAAAGCAGCAGACGGTTCTACTAAAGAATATTCGGCAAAACATACCATCCTAGCGACTGGTGCACGTTCACGTGAATTGCCTAATTTACCTCAAGATGGTAAAAAAATCATCGGCTACCGTCAAGCAATGACACTTCCTAAACAACCAAAATCTTTAGTTGTTGTTGGCTCAGGTGCTATCGGTGTTGAATTCGCTTATTTCTATAATGCAATCGGAACAAAAGTAACTATCGTAGAATTTATGGATAGAATCGTTCCTGTTGAAGATGAAGAAATTTCAAAACAATTAGAGAAAAGCTTAAAGAAACAAGGTATCACCATCTTAACGAAGTCTGAAGTTCAATCCGTTGACACAACAGGTGAGTTGAGCAAAGTTTCTATCAAAACAGAAAAAGGCATTGAAGTTATCGAAGCAGAGATTGTATTATCGGCTGTTGGTATCGCTCCAAATATCGAAAATATCGGCTTGGAAGAGGTTGGTGTAAAAACTGATCGCGGCCGCGTTGTTGTAGATGATTTCTACAAAACAAACATCGAAGGTGTATATGCTATCGGTGACATCGTTAAAGGCCAAGCCTTGGCTCACGTTGCCTCAGCAGAAGGGATCACTTGTGTTGAAAAAATCAAAGGTCTACATGTTGAACCTATTGACTACAATAATATCCCTGGCTGTACATATTGCTCCCCAGAAATTGCTTCTGTAGGTTATACCGAAAAAGCGGCGAAAGAAGCCGGCTATGAAATTAAAGTTGGTAAATTCCCATTCTCAGCTTCCGGAAAAGCTTCAGCTGCTGGTGCGAAAGATGGCTTTGTTAAAGTTATCTTTGACGCTAAATATGGTGAGTTTCTAGGCGCACACCTTATCGGAGCCAATGTTACAGAAATGATTGCAGAAGTTGTTGTTGCCCGCAAACTGGAAACAACAGGTCATGAAATGATTAAAACGATCCATCCTCACCCAACAATGAGTGAAGCGATTATGGAAGCTTGTGCTGATGCTTACGGTGAAGTCATTCACTTGTAGTATTAAAACAAATAAAAGTAAAAAGGGGAAAATCTAACGATTTTCCCCTTTTTACTTTTATGACCGAATGGATAATAGCGATTACATAACCAATCGCGACTTAAAGACGATCTGTTGATCGACAATTTCGGTGTTGTCAATGCGTTCAAATAAAATTTCAGCCGCTTTACGCGCTTGCATTCCCGGAAATTGCTCTATGCGTCCCATTGGCGGATTTTCCATATATTGCCATAACGGATAGTTGGCATAACTAATAAAGAAAATATCTTGATTTAAGACAAGCCCCTTTTGTCTGGCCGCTTTCATCAAATCAAGTGTAACAAAGTCATTAAAAGATATAATTGCAGAAGGTCGCTCAGACATCGCAAATATACTATCCATAGCCCTTTCATTTCCTTCCGTACTCAGGTCTGTTTCGATGATATTCTTTTCTAGAATATCCATCCCATTCCTTTTCATAGCAGATAAATAAGCTACTTTTCGATCTTCACTAGCCGGCAAGGTTTTCGGCCCATTTACAAGTGCAATAACTTTATGTCCACGCGCTACGAAAGCATCCACAGCTTCGTTCATACCCGTAGAAAGATCGCTTTGTACTTTATTGATATTGGGTAAACTAGGCACACAGTCAAAGAAGACAATCGGGATACCAGACGCTTCCAATTTCTCAATGAATTCTAAATTGGTCGTCTTTTTACCTATAGACATCAAAATCCCATCGACACGATGGTTTTTAAATGTTTTTAAGATCTGCTCTTCACGCTCGGGGTCATCCAGTGATTGTCCCATCAGCACAGTATATCGGTGTTCTGATGCAACATTTTCAATTTCACTAATGGCGAAAGAAAAAAACGGTTCAGACAGACTCGGTAAAATAACAGCAATCGTAAATGTTTTACGCTGCTTGAAGAATATAGCCGTTTGATTGGGTTCATAATTCAATTCTTCGGCCATTTTTTTTACGCGCATTGTTGTTACCAATCCAATACTAGGATGATCATTCAATGCTCTAGAAACCGTCGAAGGACTGATTTTCAGCTTCTTGGCAATTTCTTTAATCGTGGCAGGCTTGTTCACTTTATTCATAAATCCAAGGGCTTTATATAAAAATAGGGCTTTTATATCCCTAATCATAATTTTTTTTCAACAATATTGACGACGATTTTAATGACAATTATTGTTGGTAGATTAAACAAAGATACTTACTGTAAACTTAGTCTACAAATTGAATTGCGGTCGTTTCTACGGTAAACTCATGGGCAAAGAACTCCAGTGGTTCAATTCCCCTAAAAACGAGTTCATCCAGAAAGTAAACTTTTATCTCATCCCCATATTCACCCCAATCCACAAATTTAACTTTATTGAGTTGTTCTAGCGGATTTCCTTTCGTCAAAATACAAACATGTTTATCTGCGGCTTTTAACTGCCTAAACAGCGTATTAATATGATCAAACAAATGTAACCGTAGCGGCAAAATTGCATTGACATGAAGCCGCTCAAAATTCTCCTTATATTTTTGATCAAATCCAAAAGTTTGCTGCGCATGTTCGAACAATAAATTCTCACCCTGATGCTCAAGGTGATTTTTCATAAATTGAACCAAATCTGCTTGAGCCGGAACAGTCTCTGTAAATTCTATAAAATTAGCAAAAAGATAATATACTTGAAGTAAGTAATCCCTTTTAGGAAAAACAACATCATCTAATTCAAAAACATATACCTTTTTTTCTTCTGGGAACATCATGATATGTAAAAGCTTAAAATTAAGAGCTGTGTCGACATTGTTAAAACCTTAATGACACTGGCCACAAAAATAAGATTCTATTTGGATACACAGATTAACGCTAAATCCTCGCCTGAATCCGAAGCAACAAACAAGCCATCCAATGATCTTTCGAAAGTCGCCGAATCCAATAAACTGTTGCCCTTTGACAGGAGTCTATAAGGCAAATCAGCAGGCGGATTTTCCATAACAGGAATAGTTTCAAGCAGATCTTTATCGGGGACAAGAACTGAAATCTGATATTCCTCAAATAAAACTTTGGCTGTGGACAATGGTTCCAGCTCAAAACCACCTAAAGGCAGCACATAATCAACCTCTTGGTCTAAACTTAATTTGAGTATCTCATGTGCAAAAGTAGGAAGAAGACCTTTTGGAATTTTGGCATATTTCCCTGATGCTAAAAGCAATTCGGGAATATCTTCTGAACTTGCATATAATATTTCGAAATCAGCCCCAAGTCTTTTAGCGATACGCATCGCCAAAGGTCTGGTTCCGAAAGTTATGAGTATTTTCTTCATTAAAAATATAATTATAATCTGGATTACTGTTACACAACTAACCCATCGCGCATATGAATCGTTCGGTCCGAAATTCGGGCAAGCTCCTCATTATGGGTAACGATAATAAAGGTCTGCTGAAATTTATGTCTAAGATCAAAAAACAATTGATGTAAAGCCGCTGCATTCTCTGAGTCAAGATTACCCGAAGGTTCATCTGCCAAAATAATGGAAGGATCGTTGATCAAAGCACGAGCCACAGAAACACGTTGTTGTTCGCCGCCAGACATTTCAGCAGGCTTGTGGTCAATGCGATGAGAAACCCCCAATAATTCAAGCAATTCTTTTGCTTTAGCTTCCGCCTCGGACCTCCCCTTTCCCTGAATAAAAGCTGGAATACATACGTTTTCCAAGGCAGTAAATTCAGGCAGCAAATGGTGAAATTGAAAAACAAAACCAATATGTTCATTTCGGAAAGCACTGAGCTTTTTAGCATTCAATTTTTGAACATCAACACCATTGATGGAAACCGTTCCCTGATCTGGCTTATCCAAGGTACCAATGATGTGCAACAGTGTACTTTTACCAGCTCCTGAGGCACCAACAATACTGACGATTTCCCCTTTTTCAACAGCGATATCAACACCTTTCAAAATCGGTAATGACCCATAAGCTTTGTGAATTCCTTTGGCATGTAACATCATAGGACAAAGATAAATAAATTTACGATACCACGTGTTTGAATAAATAAGCTGTTATTTCTCTATTCCAGCCATTTTATTTTGTCTAAATGTCAAAAAATAGATAAAAGAGCAACTTATCCCTTGTCTTATCCCCCAAAAAATTATATTTTTACGCCAAATATTTTTGCAAATGAACATTCACGAATATCAAGGAAAGCAAATACTAAAGAGCTTTGGTGTGCGCGTACAGGAAGGTATCGTAGCAGATACTCCAGAGCAAGCTGTGGAAGCGGCCAAAAAAATGAAAGAAGACTACAATTCTGATTGGGTTGTTGTTAAAGCTCAAATTCACGCTGGTGGCCGTGGTAAAGGTGGTGGTGTCAAGTTAGCTAAGAACTTAGATGAAGTCAAACAAAGAGCAACTGACATCATTGGTATGCAATTAGTAACGCCTCAAACTGGACCTGAAGGTAAAAAAGTAAACAAAGTTTTGGTAGCTCAAGACGTTTATTATCCAGGCGAGAGCGAAACAAAAGAATTCTACATGTCTGTATTATTAGACCGTGCTAAAGGACGTAACATCGTTATGTACTCTACAGAAGGTGGTATGGACATCGAAGAAGTTGCAGAAAAAACACCACACTTGATTTTCAAAGAAGAAATCGATCCAAAAGTAGGCTTACAAGGATTCCAAGCACGTAAAATTGCTTTCAATCTTGGTCTTTCTGGTGCTGCACACAAAGAAATGGTAAAATTTGTTGCCGCTCTTTACAAAGCATACGATTCTACAGACTCTTCTATGTTTGAGATCAATCCGGTATTAAAAACTTCAGACGACAAGATCTTAGCAGTTGATGCGAAAGTAAATCTTGATGAGAACGCATTGTACCGTCACCCAGATTACGCTGCTATGCGTGATGTAACTGAGGAAGATCCAACGGAAGTTGAAGCTGGTGAATCAAACCTAAACTATGTTAAATTAGATGGTAACGTAGGTTGTATGGTAAATGGTGCTGGTTTAGCAATGGCTACAATGGATATTATCAAAATAGCTGGTGGTGAACCTGCAAATTTCTTGGACGTAGGTGGTACTGCAAATGCTGAAACTGTAAAAGCTGGTTTCAATATCATTTTAAAGGACCCTAACGTAAAAGCGATCTTAATTAATATCTTCGGTGGTATTGTTCGTTGTGACCGTGTTGCTCAAGGTGTAATTGATGCTTACAGCGAAATCGGTAACATCCCTGTTCCAATCATCGTTCGCCTTCAAGGTACGAATGCTGAAGAAGCGAAAAAATTAATTGATGAGTCCGGTTTACAAGTTTATTCTGCAATCTTATTGAAAGAAGCTGCTGAATTGGTAACGAAAGTATTAAAAGGTTAATTCCTTTAATCATCATAACAAAAAGCGCGGATTAGAAATAATCTGCGCTTTTTGTTTCTACTCCTCCTATCGTTCGCCACACAGACAAAAAGTTCTCTTCTTAGCAAACCTATATTCATCGCAAAACGAGCTGTGTGCCATTTCCCAATCTTTGAGTTTTCACCTGTCTTTATTTCAAAATATATCTCCTTTATGCGCTATAATGAACCATCATGAAGTGAATTAAATCAACATTTATAACCAATAAACCAACAGAATAGCTTATTTTTGTATTGCTTTTTTGACAAAGCATCTTTTACAAGTCAATCTCCAAAAATTAAGATGGAACACACAAGAATAAAGGAACTATTGAATGCCACAGAATTTGGCAAAGAGGTCGTTGTTAAAGGTTGGGTAAGAACTTTCCGCAACAATCAGTTTATAGCAATCAATGACGGTTCGTCAATCAATAATATTCAAGCAGTTGTCGATTTTGAAAATACACCTGAGGATATCTTAAAACGTATCACCACTGGAGCAGCAGTTCGCGTAAAAGGTCAGTTGATAGAATCACTGGGTAAAGGACAAAAAGTTGAGGTTAAAGCTACTGAAGTAAGTATTATTGGCGACTCTGACCCCGAAAAATATCCATTACAACCCAAAAAGCATAGCTTAGAATTTTTACGTGAAATTGCGCATTTGCGTTTCCGTACCGGAACATTCAATGCGGTATTCAAAGTGCGTAATGCTTTGGCATTTGCTGTACACAAGTTTTTTCAGGAAAACGACTTTGTCTATATGCATACGCCAATCATCACAGGTTCGGATGCGGAAGGTGCCGGAGAAATGTTTCAGGTTACAACCCTGGATTTAAAGAATCCTCCACGCAAAGAAAATGGAGATATCGATTTCAAAGAAGACTTCTTTGGAAAACCGACGAACCTTACTGTATCGGGCCAATTGGAAGGGGAACTTGGTGCCATGGCATTTGGAAACATCTATACGTTCGGTCCAACATTTAGAGCGGAAAACTCAAATACAACACGTCACTTAGCCGAATTTTGGATGATCGAACCTGAAATGGCTTTCTATGAATTAGAAGACAATATGGACTTGGCCGAAGCTTTGCTGAAATATGTGATTAAATACGCTTTGGAAACCTGTCCAGAAGAAATTGAGTTCTTAACCAATCGTTTATTGGAAGAAGAGAAATCTAAGCCTGCTGCAGAACGCTCAGAATTAAATCTTGTTGAGAAATTAAACTTCGTATTAACAAACGATTTTGAACGCGTTACCTACACAGATGCTGTTGAAATATTAAAGCGTAGCAAACCAAACCAAAAGAAACAATTCAAATATTTAATTGATGATTGGGGCGCTGATTTACAATCTGAACACGAACGCTATTTGGTTGAAAAACACTTCAAGAAACCTGTTATCTTAACAGACTATCCGCGCGAAATCAAGTCCTTCTATATGAAGCAAAATGAGCCGGATGCGCAAGGAAGAAACACCGTACGTGCCATGGATATTCTTTTCCCAGGTATTGGTGAGATGGTCGGTGGTTCACAGCGTGAAGAAAATCTTGATCGCTTACTCGATCGCATGGCTGAAGTTGGTATTCCTGCTGAAGAAATGGAGTGGTTCTTGGATACGCGCCGATTTGGATCGGTACCACATTCAGGATTTGGCGTAGGTTTCGAACGCCTCGTTTTATTCACGACGGGAATGACCAATATCCGCGACGTCATTCCATTCCCACGTACGCCGAAAAACGCAGAATTTTAAGATAAAGAACAACAGCCAAAACAAAATATTTTGGCTGTTGTTCTTTTAGATATAGCGTATCTGAATGCAGATAATAACCATTGCCCTATTGACATCCTACAACAGGGCCTGAGATTAGACCTAATTCAGGTACTTAACAAAAATAGAAAATGCTCATTAAAATATATAACGACAATCCCAACCCCAAGGCAATAGAACAGGCGGTTGATATTCTTCGCCGTGGTGGTGTAATTATTTACCCTACCGATACTGTATATGGTATTGGCTGTGATATAACGCAACAAAAAGCCATAGAACGAGTATGTGAAATTAGAGGTCTAAAACCAGAAAAGGCCAATCTATCATTTATATGCTATGATTTAACAGATATTTCGCAATACACAAAATCCTTCGATACCTCTGTATTCCGTGTATTAAAAAAAGCCCTGCCTGGACCCTTTACTTTTATTTTTAACGCAACAACTAAAGTCCCTAAGCTGCTAAGTTCCAAAAAGAAAACTGTGGGTATCCGTGTGCCAGACAATAATATTGTTCGTGAAATTGTTAAACAATTAGGCAACCCTATTGTGACAACCTCCATTCACGATGAAGATGAAATTATTGAATATTCTACTGATCCCGAATTAATTCACGAAAAATACGAAGATCTAGTTGATGCTGTTATAGATGGCGGTTATGGCGATAATGTCGCATCTACCGTGGTTGATCTTACAGAAGGAACTTTTGATGTTATTCGTGAAGGAAAAGGTGATTTGGAGCAATTCCTATAAAACCAACTTTCAATAGAAATTCCCCATATTAACCTATTTGCAAAATTCCCTCCAGCAGCATTGTTGGTAATTTGTGCATAAATTACTTCCCACCAACATACTTATTAACAAAACAAGCCACTTATTAACACAATAAATGTTAATAAGTGGCTTGTTAACATATGTATATTAGCATAAAATGTGTATAAGTAGCTACTTATCAACACCATATTGTTAATAACACAAAGCGAAAGGATTCAAAAAAATAACAAATTGTGTAAAACTAGGGGGTTATGCACATAAAAATGTGTATAAGATAGCATTCATCGACAAATCCGTTAAATAGCATGTTTATAAAAAAACTATACTAACAGATCCCTGTGGAAAGTTAAGAACCATACTCCACCCGCCTTTTTATCGCCATGTTGAAAAGGTCAAATCCGCGCTTTGTTTCTATAAGGAGTTTTCCCAGAAAAGGAACCAACAATCCAGAAAACAATTCACCTTGGACAAATCTAACTTGTGTAGCGCCCACTTGCTCTAACCTAAAATAATGCTCACCATCAAAAATACCTGGAAAGAATAAATCTCCTTTCCAGCGCAGCTCGTTATTCTGTTCAATAGAAAGGAATTTTGGATTCATTTTGATCTTAAATCCGTTTGGTTGTTCTAAAAGCACTTTGCAGCGTTTTCCTACTACCGGTTGCTTTTCAAACCGTTTGATTGTTGGGCTCCATTGGGAATAAGCCTTAAATTCACTTAATACCTGCCAAACCTCTTCTGCTGTTGCATCAATGAGAATACTCGTTTCAATCTTTTTCATTTGTCTTCTTTTTATCGTTGAAACGACAAAATAGCTCAAACTCCTTCACCTGTCTTCAAATAACGATAAAGCGTATGTGATGCTATTCTAGTTTCGTCTTAATTTCAATTATTACAACTGCAAACAAACTACTCCAAGCTTAATATGAACCGTGTAAATGTATAAATACATAAATTTTTGGTTACGTGCTCCATTAAGCAAACTGTTCGTTAACAGCTACAGGACAAAACTAGAAAAAGACAGGCAGCTCGCTCTTGACTTTTATCAAGAACTTATTTTTGCTCGAATACGACTCAGGGTTTCTGGACTCATACCCAATACGGAGGCGATATATTGAAGGGGAACTTGTTGGAATAATAATTTATGTTGTTCAAAATATTGGACATATCTTTCTTCAGCAGTTAGGCAAATAAAATCCGAGATTCGCTGTTCCATGGTGCAAAAGCATTTTGCTAAAAAAGCCTTCTCAAATTTATTCCATTCCACAATTTCCGATTCCATTCGCTGGTAATCGGACTTTGACAAACGGTATACCGTACAATCGCTAATGCATTGGAAATTCCATATGGAAGCCCTGTCAAAAATGAAAGAAGCAAGATCTGTCACAAAATGATTCCTTGTACCTATCCATTGCGTAAACTCTCCTTTTTTTGACCAAGCATATTGACGGATTAATCCGGATTCTATCACAAACAGATTGGAAGAGTAATCGCCCGCCTTGATCAGATATTCACCTCGTTTTAATTCAATACGCTCGAAGTTTGAGAAAAGTTTTAAGGCACTAGCCTCAGAAATAGGGAAAAAATCTCGAAAGAGTTGATCTAACATGAAAGGAGGATTTATAAAATCACGACTTCTTCAATAATGACGTGACCTACATATTCATTTACCCTTCCTAGAATTTGTCTTCGCATAAGCGCCAATTCATTCTTAATAACAGCAGACTCTACACGTACGAACAGTTTTTTATCACGAACATATAGCTGCTGCGTGCGATTAGCAATAGCTTTACCAATCAATTGAGGCCAAACAGATGCGATCGAAGTTTCATCAAATTTCCTTCGTAGTTTATACGCTTCAAGAAGACGCTCAACCCCCTCCTTAATCGTCATATCGTCGCTTGACCGAATGAATTCTAGGCTTTTTTTAGTTTGCTTCTTATACATTGACTTGTCCTCCTTCAATATCAAATATACGAACAGGTCGGCTGATTTCGTCAAAGATTCGCTGAATTCTCATGGAATCTGTATCCGTCAGGAAAATCTGTCCAAAATCATCTTCTGAAACCATCTGCATCAATTTATGTGTACGGCGATCATCAAGTTTATCAAAGATGTCATCCAAAAGAAGTAAGGGCTTAAAACCTTTTTTCTGCTGGAGATAAGAATATTGTGCAAGCTTCAGAGCAATTAGAAAAGATTTTTGTTGGCCCTGAGAACCAAACTTCTTTAAGGGCATTCCACCGTGAATGGTAAAGATCAGATCATCTTTATGTATTCCTTGCGTTGTGCGTTCCAGCATACGGTCACGTTCCAAATTCTTCTCTAAAATATTTAGAAACGAATCTGTCATTAAAGGCGATTCATATTGTAGCTGAACAGACTCTGCGTCTTCGGTAAGAAACTGATAGTGTCTGTCAAACTCCGGCTGAAACTCCTCCATAAAAGACCTTCTTTTCTGAAAAATAATATTTCCTACTTCTTCTAGTTGAAAATTGAGAATTTCGATTAGGCCAAGATCCAATACACTGGTTTGACGCGCTTGTTTAAGGAGACTGTTACGTTGGGCTAAAAACTTATTATAAATAATTAGGGTATCTAAATATTTATTATCTGTCTGGGAAATCACATTATCCACAAATTTTCTGCGCTCTTCACTCCCATCTGTGACGATGATGCTATCATTTGGGGATACCATGACCAAAGGAAATAAGCCGATATGATCAGCCAGTCGGGGATAATCCTTTTTATTTTTTTTAAATTGCTTTTTCTGATTTTTTTTAAGACTACAAGAAATGAAATCACTAATTGATTCTTTATCAAATTCACCCTGTACCATAAACCAGTCATTGCCTGATTTGATATGCTGCGAATCAATTGGATTGAAATAACTTTTACAGAGTGATAAATAGTGAATCGCATCCAAAAGATTGGTTTTACCAACACCATTATTCCCTGTAAACGCATTTACCTCGGGGAGAAATTCTAAAGATGATTCCGAGTAATTCTTGAAATTTAGAACAGAAAGTTGCTTCAGCCACATAGCACAAAGATACGCTATTTGGATTGCTAAAAATTATTTTATTTCCTCAAAATCCACAAACTCACCTGCGGTTTCAGTCCCTTTGCGTTCAGGGCTTTCTTTCGGGGGAATGTAATCGACATGTACCTTCCCTTCGGGCTGAGACCTTTTACTTTCCTGTTGTCCTTGACCATTAAATTCATAATAAAATGTACCGCCTGATCCTTGGCTACCGTATGCTCCACCTTGCTGCTGCGCTTTTTTCATCAACTTTTCAGCTGCTTTACGCATTGCAAATGGTAAAAATAATCTAAATAAGAATCTTACTACAAAGTAAACAGCGAATGTAATAAGTATAAATTTTAAAAATGCCATAGTTAATTCGTTGCTATTTTCTCAAATTTAACCAATAACTCGATAAACTGTTGTCTTTAAATTGTCAGATAAGAATTTATTAACAAATTTTAAGACTTTCCTAATCGCTCTTTTGTTTCCAAAATAATTCGATAGAGCTCTTCCTGGCGCTGTGTTCCCAACACATAGGTAAGACCATCTTTATCTGTTAAAAAAACAGCATTTTTACCTCCAGCGAAGAATTTAATCTTTCCTTTTGTATGCAGATTATAAACAGGATTATTGAAAAAGAATGTGCTATAAGGCGCCTTTTCTATTTTTGTAATAGAGGCGAGATCGATTTTGACGACCCGAGTAGACCATAGTCCACTAATAAGTATATGGTCTTGAAATACTTCCGTACGGAATAATACCATATACATCATGACAATAGACGTGATGATAATACCTACTCCTACAATAAAGAACAATTGGCTCGATATCAAATGGTCTAAATTCAAATAAAATGCCGTAAAGCAAAAAAGTACGAGCACTAAACGCACGCTTATCCAAACACGGTCACGACCTAAATATTGATTTTCCGAATAGAGTACACCTTCTTTCATTTACTTAAGATTTAGCTATTAATTTGGAGACTTCGCACCATTGTTTCTTACTATTTGAACTCATCAATAGTATCATTTTTGCTTTTACAGATTTTGCATCACCCAGGATCCTTCCTTCATTTTTAGCAGCAACAATTTTTCTTGCTAATCAGTTCTGCAAACTAAAGTAAGGACTTTTTTTGTATTGGTGGTAATTTTATAACGATTGTCCATGCGATAATTGGCTACCCATAGGATATCTCCATTTCCATTTACCACGATCGGAATATTTTCCTTTTCAAATAAGCTGATCTTCTTATTGATAAAAAAATCACTCAACTTCTTGCGCCCTTCCATACCTAAAGGATAAAAGCTATCACCAACTTTCCAGGATCGAATCGTGAGCGGGAAAACTAAAACATCATAATCCAGCTTTGCAACCTCACTCGCTTTGACAATAGCTAGATCTGCAGAAACATCGGCATGAAAACAATAGTGTTTCCACTCCACAGTCGAGGTTTCGGAGGTGATTAAAGCCTCATCGGGAGAAATAAATTCCTTTTCACGAATAAAAAGTTCATTTCTATCCAAGAGCATATGGTAGGCATCAGATTGAAAAATACGCCCAGACTCTCTTGACCAAGCTTGTTGAAGATCACTTAATACCGGCTTTGAGAAATTAAAAGCCGAAAACAACTCATAGAGCAAAGGCAGATTATCCATATAGGGTTCCAGATCTTCTTTCCGAACTCCCCAACCCTCATCTATAGGATAAAACAGTTTTCTCCGAATGGGCTCCACAAATTGCTGCAACAGCTGGTAAGATTCCTTAAAATGATTGATATTCTGCTCGAAGATCATTTCAAAATCTGGCTGAAGTTTTTTAAAATGTGGGATGATATCAATCCTTATCTTATTACGTGCATATTTTGTTGAAAAGTTGGATTGATCATCTCGATAAGCAATCCCATACATATTAACATAATGTTCAATTTCGCTTGCCTTCAGAAAAAGTAGTGGCCGAATGATGCGTTCTCTGATAGGAAAAATACCCTGGAGTCCTTGGAGACCGGTTCCACGTGAAAGGTTCAGGAGTACCGTTTCGATATGATCGTTCAGATGCTGAGCTACTGCAATTCGATCGAACTGCAGCTCATGTCGCAATTTCTCAAACCAAGCATAACGAAGTTCTCGTGCAGCCATTTGAATCGAAATCTGATGGTCCTTTGCGTAAGCTTTCGTATCAAAGTGCTTCACGTATATTGGAACATTATTTTCCGTTGCAAATTTTCGAACTAACGCTTCATCCTCGTCAGATTCTGCCCCCCTTAATTGAAAATTACAATGTGCAATAGCAATCGTATACCCTGCTTTCGCAAATAAATGTGCCATTAACATCGAGTCCTTTCCCCCACTCACCGTAAGCAATATTTTATCATGAGGCATCAACAAATGCTCCTTTTCAATATAGCCCATTAGTCTTTCCAGCACATTCATATAACAAAGTTACGGTATATTTTGTCCGAATGATAAATTCAAGTCTTAAAATTTGTGAAATCCAGTGAAGTAGCAATTAAAATCCATATTTTTGCCCTTGTGAAACAATACATTTATACACTTATTGTATTTATTTTAACTGGCTTGTCGGTCCAAGCACAGAAACAGGATGAGCTAAAGCTTCTTTCATCATCCCATATTATTACTGGAAAAGATGGCAATATCCTCTTTTACCGTCCGGTCTATGAACATGTGGGCTCAACGCTATCATCAGATAGTGGCTATTTACATAAAGACAACATTGGCCGGCAATTTTTTGAAGCCTTTGGAAATGTGATCATTACTCAACCCGACGGTACGCAGATATTTTCCAATAAATTACACTATGAAGCGGCCATGCAGCTCGCTACACTTACGGGCGCTGTACGAATGGTCAGCACCAGTGGATCTATACTGACAACCGATCACCTTGTCTATAATATGCGAAGTAAAATTGGCAATTATTACAGCGGTGGGCGTATTCTATCAGGAAGCGATACAATTACAAGCCAGCGAGCTACTTATTTCGAAAATACAGGGGAATCTTATTTCAATCAAAAAGTTGTCGTCCGATCAACCAATGTAAAAGTCTACACGGACTCCATGAAATATAATGGTAATACACGCATTACTGATTTCTATGGGCCTACCAATATCAAGGGAAATAAAGGGGAAAACCTGTATACTGAAAAAGGCCGATACCATATGGCAACGGGCCAGGCTTATTTCTCTAAAAACAACCTCTACACAGAAGGAACAAAGTTTCTTAAGGGAGACAGCCTATTCTACGATAGACAAGTGGGAATCGGTAAAGCCGTAAAAAATGTGGTCTTTGTTGATACCTTGGACAAATTTTACGCCTATGGTGGATTTGGTTTGTACAACGGAGGGAACGAATCCATTACAATGACGGACAAACCCCTGATCATTTCGGTCGTCAAAAAAGATTCAACACAGAAAGATTCTGTATCTTCTTTGTCCCCTGTCCAACAAAAATCGGAGAAAGAGCTAAAAAATGAAGCTAAAGAATTGAAGAAGATTGAAAAAGAACAACACAAAGATGACCTCAAATCAAATAAAACCACATCGGAAGTTGTTCTAGAAGGAAAGGAACATCCAGGTAAAAATATCAAAAGCGGCAATAATAAACCACTTAAGGCTGATTCACAAGTAGATTCTGTTTTTATGACAGCCGACACTCTCTTCTCACAGATGATATTTCGTAGAGATTATATTGCAAAAGATTTTAAATTGAATCGTGAAGGTGGGGCTATTGAGGATGACAATGAGGTCGACTATGGTGACCAGGATTCCAGCTCAACAACAGTTGATTCCACTGGTACATTAGAAAACATAAAAGATAACCTTCACAAGGGGATAGACAGTTTGCCTAAAAAAGACAGCGGCAAACCGGTTCTTGAAAAGAACATTAAAAATGTACAAGATACACTTACAAATAAGAAACCGATTGCAGCAAAGAAAACACCAGCTATTATCGGTGATCAAAACAAGATAGAGATTGAAAAAAACCTCAAGGCCGATAGTGTATTGCGTAAAAAAGCGATCATCCCGAAAGGCGGTGAATCCGATAAACTGATGGGAGCAGCTTTAAAAAATGCCCAACAGGGTAAACGGGATTCTCTCGCCCAGGATACGGCCAAAACACGGATAATAAAGGCATACTATAATGCTCGATTATTTAAATCGGACTTGCAAGCTGTAGCAGATTCTATGTATTATGGTATGCAAGATTCCATGTTCAGACTGATGGGAAAACCAATGATGTGGGCCGAGAACTCACAAATATCCGGAGATACCATATTCTTACAGGTAAAGAATCAAAAATTGGACAATTCGCTACTTGTCGGTAACGCTTTCATGGTAAACGCAACAAGCGACTCATTGAAATTCAATCAGATTAAAGGTCGGAAGATTACCAGCTTTTTCACCAATAACCGTATGGAACGTCTGTTTGTTGATGGCAACGCTGAAAATATCTTCTACAATATTGATGAAAAGACCAATGTAACCACTGAACTTATCCATGATCGAAGCAGCCGCTTCAAGATCTTAATGGAAGATAATAAGTTGAAGGAATATGTATCTATTCGGAAAGTGGATGGCAAAGTCTATCCTATTGCTGAAGTCACGGCCGACAAGGAGTTTCTTCCGAATTTCACCTGGCGCCCCGAAGATCGTCCTAAATCAAAAGATGATTTATTAAATCGAAAGAGGGATCTTTCAAAAGCGTCATTTACAGTTCCGGCGGCACCAGAAGGTGAAGAATCTGGAACAATGAAGTCTATTAAGAAAGGCGATAAAACAACTACCCCTCAAAAAGGTGCCGCCAAGAAAGCTGATTCGAACGAAACGATCGAGAAAGAAAAAGAGGTGGACGCTACAAACAATAAAACAAGCGCTGTAACCAAAACAGCTAAGCCATCTGAAACAACGGATAAAGCTAACGCTACGAAAACAAATGTAAAGACCGCAACTGACAAAGTAGCTGCAAAGTCCGACTCAACAACTAATAAATCAGCGATAATACCTGCTCAAGATAGTACCCAAACAAAAGTAAAAGCTAAATAATAGCAGAAGCCTTGAATAAAAAAGGAAGCGCAAAACAGATTGTTTTGCGCTTCCTTTTTTTAATTCAAGGCTTCAACCGATCCTATCAAATTACGATCCCCTCCGAGTAAATCGGAAGCTCCTGCTTCTAATCTAATTGAAAGAAATATTAACCTATTTTGTTTTTAAGTATTCAGCGAGTTTACCTACAGCAATCGCTCGATGGCTAATGCTATTTTTTTCCGCAGCTGTCATTTCGGCAAACGTTCTATCATAGCCATTCGGAATAAAAATGGGATCATAACCAAAACCATCAATACCCTTACGCTCTTCAATAATTTTCCCCTCGATACTTCCTTCAAAAAAGTGCTGCTGCTCATTCAAATATAATGAAATAACTGTTTTGAATCTCGCAGTACGATTGGGGTTATCGCCTAAATTTTCAAGGACAAGATCAATATTCTTTTCCATGTCCCTCGATCCGGAATAACGTGCTGAGTAAACTCCAGGTTCACCATTTAATGCATCAATTTCCAAGCCTGAGTCATCTCCAAAACAATAAAGACCATATTTGTTCACCAAATAGTCCGTTTTCTGCTGGGCATTTTCCTCAAAGGTCACTCCTGTCTCTGGAATATCATCGTTACAGTCAATATCATTTAAACTTTTAATGATAAAAGCACTCCCCACGATCGCTTGGACTTCCTCCAATTTATGGGCATTATTGGTTGCAAATACAAGTTCTAGCATCTTCTTCAAATTTAGTTTTTTGTTTGTTCTTTCGCTTTATCGACAGTGCTCCTCACTTTGCAGCGGGCTACGATCTTTCCATGAAGTCACACCCCCAAAAATAAGCATTACGATATATATATTCTGTAATAAAACTTATATTTGGCAGCTATTAACCCAATAAAAAATAATGAAAGAGTTTTCTTTAGCAGTTCATTTACTGCTTACCTTAGCGATGGTGTCGCCAAGCAGTTCATTTGCACAAAAAATGAAAGCTCTTTCTGGAGATTTTGATTTCGTCGGGATACCCAATTCCAATGACAGAATAGCTGAGGGTTACGCTAAAACTGCAAAGTCCCTTGCCAAATTAATAACAAAGAAGATTAAATAATAGATGGGGTTTAAGAGCTTACATTCCCTCTTAAATCCCAATTTTTATTCGTAACAAGTATCTGATAAAAATCAAGAAACAATAAAGGTCTTAAATTCGTTCCAGAACAGCTTCTTTTTATTCACATCGACAAACATCTCTTCAAAACTGAACGTATTAAAAACCGTTGCAATACGGCCTTTCATGTAGGAATTATGTTCAATAAATGGAAGTTTCAAAGACGCGGGTTCCACACCCAACAATATAATCTTAGTTGGTTGGAAAAACTGCATAATGCGCTTAAAATCATTCGGGTTATGGGAATTTGCCAAATTGAGTACCGCAACGGTCTCTTTGGTCAATTTCAAGGCACCAATTGTTTTTTCAAAAGCGTCCAATGCGGCTGGAGAAAAGTAGGGATATTGCTCGTAGCGTAAAATAAAAAGTACTCCCTGATCCTTATTTCCTTGATATATAAATTCACCACCCAATACCTCCAGATGGTTAACAGTATCGCCGTCCCTGCCGGTCTCAATAGCCACAGCGGCCTGCTCCGCACCTACCCCCACTGCCACATACGAGGTATCCTTCGTTGTCGATGATGCTTGTACAACAGCTGCTTGCGCATGAGCACTATTCTCCTCCTGTAAAGGATGTGCAGACAGATCGGCTTGAAAATCAAAACCATTTCCAAAGATTGTTTCATCCATTAAGGTCTGAAGTGCAACGGGATTATCTGTTGTAAGATTGCTCATCGGGAAAAGAAATATTAGACAGTAAAGATAAAGAAGAAAAAGAGAAAAGAAAAAGGAGCGAAGAATCGCTCCTTTCTATATGTCAAAAAGATTAATGACCTAAGATATACGAGAAGATTAATGGCGCAACGATCGTCGCGTCAGATTCTACGATAAATTTAGGTGTATCAATATCTAATTTGCCCCAAGTGATTTTCTCGTTTGGAACAGCACCAGAGTAAGAACCATACGAAGTTGTTGAATCCGAAATTTGACAGAAATAAGCCCAGAAAGGTACTTCTTCCCATTCAAGATCTTGATACATCATCGGAACTACACAGATTGGGAAGTCGCCAGAGATACCACCTGCGATTTGGAAAAATCCAACACCTTTACCTGCCGAGTTGTTACGGTACCATTCTGTCAAGTAAATCATGTACTCGATACCCGATTTTACTGTACTTGCCTTCAATTTACCTTTGATCACATTGGAAGCGAAGATATTACCTGTCGTTGAATCCTCCCATCCCGGACATACAATCGGCAAATTTTTCTCAGCTGCTGCAACAATCCAAGAATCTTTCGGGTCGATCTCATAATATTGTTCTAATATGCCTGAATTAACAACCTGATAAAGAAATTCATGTGGTAAGTAACGCTCGCCTTTAGCCTCAGCAGCATGCCAAACATCTTCAAGATGTTTTTGCAAACGACGAAAAGCTTCCTCTTCCGGAATACAAGTATCTGTAACACGATTATAGTGATTATCCAACAGCTCTCTTTCTTGCTCAGCTGTCAAATCTCTATAATTCGGGATTCTTTTGTAATGTGAGTGTGCGACTAGGTTCATCACGTCCTCTTCCAAATTAGCACCAGTACAAGAAATAAAGTGTACTTTATCTTGACGGATCATTTCTGCCAAAGAAACACCCAATTCAGCAGTAGACATTGCACCTCCCAAAGAGATCAACATTTTTCCACCATCTAATAGATGTTCCTCGTAACCTTTTGCAGCGTCTACTAATGCAGCTGCGTTAAAGTGACGGTAATTATGCTCAATAAATTGAGAAATAGGTCCTTTTTGAGTACTCATGATATTTTCTAACTTTTATAAAATAATAAGTACCGCAAAGGTACTGAATATAATCTATTTTCGTCCCAATAGAGATTCAAAACGCGTATAGACCACATTTTTTTAACAAATGTAAAAAGAATGGTATTCCAATGCTGCGATTATAAACGTGACACTTCTCCTTCAATTGAAGTCTGTTTGACCTTTTGCTTTTTATAAAGGCCAAATGTATAGTTAAAATTTAGGCCAATAATTCTTGAATCGACCACTGTTTTAGAATAAATGTTGAATCCCTGTCCCAAAATCTCTCGTTTCAAAACACGGCTATGAAACAGATCCCGTACTGTCAACGCAAGACTTAACGCATTCGAAAATTGCTTATTGACCGCCAGATGCATTTCATATAAAGGTTTTATAACTGTCTGTGCATAAAGCACATTAGTCCGGTATGAGTTTGTCCAATTTACAGTCATTTGATAAGGTAAATTTAACTGCATCATAAGATTACTCTGAAAGGACCAAATCCCCCGATTGATCAGAAGATCATTCAACTCCGTTGGTATATTTTTATAATGTATATATTGAATCTGACCAAAACCATAGAGCATCAAATTTTTAACAATGGCTTTTCCCATATTCATCGAGATAGCAGCACTCTTAACACCGGCAATATTCTGATAGGTTTGCGTATAATTTTGCTCACTAAGCTGATGGACCATGGAGATATAATTTCGATGATTGATCAAAGAAAGTCCAATATTCCATTTTTGACCATGAACATATTTAAGATCCATATTATCTGACAATTGAGCAGAAAGCTGCGCATTACCCTGATAGGTTGTGCTTGGATCGAAAAAGAAAATGGAAGGGTTCAGATCTTGATAATTAGGTCGTGATATTCTTCGCCCATACGCGACCTGTACCGCTTGACCATTATTTTCAGCTATTCGATAAATACCAAACACGGTCGGGAATAGATTGAACATTTGCTTCCTCCCATTCGTGTTTCTATCTATGTAGTCAATTTTCGTCTGAAATTGTGCGTATTCAGCACGTACACCTAATTTAATCTCCCATTGCGCAAGTTTTAGTTGAAAATCCGTATAAATCGCTTCCAGGTATTCGGTTTGTTTAAAAGTATTTTCTAGGCTATCATCGTCGGCCATTACATACTCTTTTTCCCCTTTTTGATAATGTCCATACGATTGACGTTGGGACCGACTCGCCTGAAAGCCTGCTTCCATAGAAAAGGACCCGCTAAGTTTCCGTTGAAAATCACCCCTGATACCAAAAAGATCAACAGAGAACGGGTTATTTGAGCGCAAAAATTGCTGCTGCTCCTGCTGGTCAGAAAAAAAAGGTACTGTCTTTGTCTTCAAGTCCTGTTTCCTAATACTGCTGTAACGCAAATAATCAAAATCGAACTGAAGCGCTTTATTCTTATTTTCCCCAGCAAAATCATAGTGAAGATTTATACTATTTCTATGCAGCGGATTTCTCAGGTTACTCGTTGAAGCAGTGGATTGCTTCAATGTTCCATCAGCTGAAAAATCATTTTGATAGACACCTATCTCTTTATAATTATTACGAAGATAATTCCAGCTCAGTTCAACAGACGACTGCTTGTCGATCCGATAATTCATACCCAAACGACCATTTAATTCCTGTGTGTTATTCGTTTCCTTATTCAGCTGTCCGATCACATAATGAACATTTTCACTATACGCAAGTTCACGCTTGCGGTCAACATCAAAATAATTCGAAGAGCGTGCAACGGAAAAACTGGAGTTTAAGGACCATCTCTTCATTCCATACTGAAGGCTCACGCCATTATTATACTTCCAAAGCCTACCCTTTGATGCACCTAAAAAAACATTTCCTTTTAGACCTTTCAGTACATCCTTTTTTAAACGAATATCAATTACCCCACCAGCCCCCTCCGCACTCCATTTCGCAGGTGGTATAGTCATGAGATCAATGCTCTCTAAAGAGCTTGCCGGTATAGATTTTAAATAGCCGACCAAGGAAGTTCCGGTTAGATAGGTCTGCTTGCCATTGATGGTAATCAATACGCCCGTTTTTCCCTGTAACGACAAGTTACCTAATTCGTCTACCTCTATACTCGGAATGGCATTTAAAACAGCGAAAGTATTTCCATTCAATAAAACGGGGTTGCTGCCTGGTCGAATACGGACCCGGTCCAAAAGCTGCTGTTCGAGAGGCCTTGATCCCACTACAAGCACTGTATCTATCCGTTTTGAATCGGATCCATTATTCCGCAGCATCGTACTGTCAGTTAATTGCTGTTTAGTTTTGGGAACCATTTGTGCCGATAACAGACATGGCAATGCCATGGATAACCATAAGAGTATCCTAAACTTCATGATATAAACGAAAATTAGTGCTTAGTATTCGAAACTTTGATCTATAGCGTGGGCTAGTTTATTGACAAAGTCAGGTTTCACATTTTTATCAATAGCATTGATGTTATCCAGCTCAAGGAGAAGCGCCGGTATTTTAGCACCACGTAAAATCGCTAGCTTTGTATTTATCGCCGGAGCACTCGCAGCCAGTCCATTCTGTTGCAGCCTTTGTCCCAAACTAAACGCAAATTTGCGGTTAAGCTCTTCTAGCATCGTATGATTAACCCCCGACTGATATAATATTCGAATGGGAAGAGATTGTTTGTCCTTTACATTGTCGAAATGGATCGATAGCAATAAATCCCCTTCAAAGTTCGATCGGTCTCTGAGTAATTTATATTCATCAGCAGCCCTTGACAACACTACGTTGTACCCCTTGCGCTCCAGCTCCTGTTTCAAAAGTAAACAGGTTTCCCAGGTCAATGATTTTTCTTCCAATCCGAAAGATGAAATCCCCCCCGTGTCTTTCCCTCCGTGTCCGGGGTCAAGGATGATCGTTTTAGACGGATTCTTTTTCCCATTTAAAGATGCGGAAAACCAAACGCTCTTCGGGGGATTAATAAAAGAGTAAAATAGCAGTAAAAGGCCTAATAAAGGAACGGTCAATACATATTGCCATCTTTTCTTTTTAGAGGAAGGTTTTGCCATCATGGCCTGAACCCGTTCGACCAGCTCATGCCTATTGTTAAATAAACTGCTCTGCAATCCAGCAGGACAGGCCTGCTGTGTTAAAGTCAGTAGAAAACGGGCATATCCGCTGTTACCATATCGATTGGCCAACACCTCGTCAACCTGATACTCATGCAGCAAATAGAGCTGTCTACGCATCCAATAAACAAATGGATTTAGCCAAAAAAGGCAACGAAAAATTTCAATAAACAATTTATCCCAGCGATGTTTAAAAAAAATATGCTGGCTCTCATGTTCAAAAATTAATTTTCCATCTGCCGAATCAAGCTGATCTTCTTCCATAACAATTACATGCTGAACTGAACAATTCGCATAATGTCCAAAGGGAGCAACCATCGTAAACCCTTCAAATTTATACTGACTCAGCTGTCCAATACGACGGCCTAAGTGGATATAGCGTAACACAAAGCGGCACAACAAAACAAAAGATACAAACAGATATCCATAAGCAATGCCATATCCAATCGAAAAGGAATGCCAGAAAGAATCGACCATTTCTGTTTCAGATACGAGATCACCCGAAGTTCCTATCGAATGGGCAACTGTGTTCGATTGTTCAAAAGCGAGCACTGAACTTGACGACGAAAGAAATAGTTCGCCCAAACGTACAGTTCCAAATGGCAGAAGCAGACTCAACAAACATAAACCCAGGATAAAATAACGGTTCCATTGAAAAAATGAAAGCTGTCTGAATACCAGAAAATAAAGAACTGCCCCGATTACCAGACTGCAGTTAACTTCTAATAAATAATAAAGTAAGCTATTCATGATCTTCGTGTTTTTTGATGAGTTGTTCTATTTTCTGAATATCCTCTGCCGAAAGCTTCTTTTCTTTTACCATAAAAGACAGTAAATTCTCGACCGAATCATCAAAATAATGATCGAGCACTCTTGAGAATGATAACTTTCGGTATTGCATCTTCGAAATCAAAGGATAATATTGATAAGTTTTTCCGAAGGCCCTATAACCTACATACCCTTTCTTTTCCAATATTCTTACAATCGAGGAGATTGTATTATAGGGTATGGAACTACTTGGATCCAGATACTCAATAATATCTTTGACAAAGACCTCTTTGAGCTTCCAGACAACCTGCATGACTTCCTCTTCTTTTTTTGTTAATTCTTCCATAATTTGATACGTTGTTTATACTAACATAAAGCTATAACTTATTTTTCAGTTTTACAACTTAAAAATAAGTTACAAAACTGAAAAATAAGTTTACAGAAGATATTCAATCAAAAAAAAGGCTATTAAAACCTACTTTTTCAACAACTTAGAGAAAAACAAATAGGCCGCCACCAAAAAGATAACAATAATAATCAGGACAATAATCTCTTGTGTCCCTATTCCCCAGTTCATACTATTCATAATTTTTTTTCCAATTTAAATGATCCATTTCTCGCATTGATCTAAAAAAGTTTGGTCTATATCTGCGCCGATTCCAATGTGGTCTGAGATATGTATTTTGTATCCGTCATACTGAATACCGCCGATAACAGGATCCTCCAGATGGCCAACCATACAAGTGTCTAGATCAAAAAACTTGACATTCGGGGCAGCATAAGCGAAATGTACTTTAGCAGCCAAAGCCAAGCGAGATTCCAGCATCCCTCCGATCATACAAGTAATGCCGTATTCAGCGGCAATATGATTAATTTTTAAGGCCTCTTGAATACCTCCTGATTTCGAAAATTTAATATTGATATAGTCGCAAGCATCAGCTTTACAAAGGCGCTCTGCGTCATGGTGAGAATAAACAGATTCATCCGCCATCACGGGAACAATAGTTTCTGTGCGCAATTGCGGTAAATATTCGTCATCCCAGGTACGCATTGGTTGCTCACAAAATTGTATCTTAAAAGGCTCCAGCCCCTGCAATGCTTCTATTGCCCCCTCGTAAGACCAGCCTTGATTTGCATCCACGCGAATAGGCATTTCAAATCCAACAGCCTTACGTATTTCACGAATACGCGCAATATCCGTTTTTGGTTCCTTCCCCAGTTTAACTTTCAACATGACCGCACCTTCGTCCTGTAAACGCTTTGCCTTCAGCGCCATCTCTTCCGGAGATGCAATTCCTAAAGTGATATCTGTCGTAATCTCTCGTTTCGTTCCCTTTAGAAACTGATAAAGCGGCAGACCAGCATGTTTGGCAGCCAGATCATGCAAGGCCATATCAAACGCCGATTTGATCGTTTTGTTACTGGCAATATACAAATCCAATTCAGCCAAACGCTCTTCAATGGCCAAAGGATCGCGCCCCTTCCAGATCTTTGCAAAATCTCTTGCCAGAACTAAGCAAGTATCTTGTGTTTCTCCAACGATCATCGGAAAGGCAGAACATTCGCCCACACCATATATATTGGCATCGGTATATATACGTATAAAAGTATTTTGCGCATAGTCCATTGTCCCTGTCGCAATGACAAAAGGTTCCATAGGAATGCTTAGTCGATAAATTTCAATTTCCGTTATTTTCATCTCATTCTCTTTAGTTAAGCCATGTCGATACAGCATAAAAGGATATGCAATACTTTGCCTAATTTATATATATTCTCGCAATCTTGGGATGCTTTTTCCATATCCGACAAAAAAATATTGCCAAATGTTGCATTATTCAGCTACGCATCAAACTGTATTAATAGCAATGAATATTAAATACAATATCAGCAACAAAACACATCAAAAGGAATGATAAAATCAAATTAAACACATTTTCATTGGAATATTTACAATATTTACGTTTTTTATTCCTATATTAGCAATGTATAATATTTGAAAAGGAAAGATGATTCAACAAAGACCGAAAACGGAGGGCCTCTACGACCCTAATTTTGAGCATGACGCCTGTGGGGTAGGCTTTGTCGCCCATATCAAAGGGAATAAATCACACGCACAAGTAAAAGATGCATTAACCATGCTGGAAAATATGGAGCACCGCGGTGCTTGTGGCTGTGACCCAGAAAGTGGTGACGGAGCAGGTATCATGATCCAGCTTCCCCATGAATTTTTATGGGAAGAATGTATCAACTTGGGTATACAACTGGAAGAGCCAGGTTATTATGGCACAGGTATGGTCTTTCTTCCTAAAGAAGAAGACATGAACAAAATATGTCGGGATTTGATTGAGGAAGCGGCAGCAGAAAGGGGTATGAAATTCCTTGGCTACCGTCCAGTACCAGTCAATCGTGAAGGTATTGGACCAACAGCGCTCAGTGCAGAACCTGAAATTGTCCAATTTTTTGTCAGCAGACCGGACGGCGTTTCAAACACTGAAGAATTTGAACGCAAACTTTTTGTACTACGTCGCCTGATCATTCAAAAAGTTAAACAACAACAAGAATACCCTCTCCCCCTTTACTTTGCATCGCTTTCTTGCAAAACAATTATTTACAAAGGTCAATTAACAACATACCAGGTCGGAACTTATTATCTTGACTTACGCGATCCTCGTGTGGTATCTGCTTTTGGCTTAGTTCACTCGCGCTTTTCCACCAATACCTTCCCTTCATGGTCCCTCGCTCAGCCGTTCCGTATGCTGGCGCACAATGGGGAGATCAATACGTTGACAGGTAACCTGAATTGGTTTTATGCAGGTATGCGCGCTTTATCATCACCCTATTTTACGGAAGAAGAGATGGAAATCTTACTTCCAATCGTTGACCGTGGTCAGTCCGATTCGGCCTGCCTCGACAATGTAGCGGAACTTCTTTTACACAGCGGCCGTAGTCTCACCCATGTCATGTTGATGTTGGTCCCTGAAGCTTGGGATGGCAATACGCAAATGGACCCTTTAAAACGTGCTTTCTACGAATACCACGCAACGTTGATGGAACCTTGGGATGGTCCTGCAGCACTCTGCTTCACCGATGGTAAGCATATTGGCGCTACATTAGACCGCAACGGCTTACGTCCACTACGTTATGCCGTAACCTCAGACGACCGCGTCGTTGTTGCTTCTGAAGCGGGAGCGCTTCCGATCGAAGAGTCTACCATCATCAAAAAAGGCCGTCAACAAGCAGGCAAGATTTTTCTTGTCGACATGGAACAGGGGCGTATCCTCACCGATAACGAAGTAAAAGATCAACTGATCAACCAGCAGCCCTACAGCGATTGGTTGGACAATTACAAAATCAAACTGGAAGAATTGGAAGAACCCCGTGTAACCTACACCTATCTTTCCAAAGATTCCGTTTTCAAATATCAAAAGACATTTGGCTTCTCCCGCGAGGATCTGGAAACCATCCTGACCCCAATGGCATTGACAGGGTACGAACCGACAGGCTCAATGGGGTCCGATGTTCCGCTGGCCATTCTTTCCGATCAACCACAGCATATTTCAAGTTATTTTAAGCAATTTTTTGCCCAAGTAACCAATCCACCAATCGATCCGATTCGTGAACGCTTGGTCATGAGTTTAGCAACATTCATCGGTAATGCAGGCAATATCTTGATCGAAGACAAAAAATTCTGTCACTGTGTGACTTTGCCGCATCCGATCCTGACCTCCAAAGAACTGGAGAAATTGCGCTCGATTGATACAGGATTGTTCCAAGCAAAAACCATTCAGTCTTATTTCCGCTCAGATGGTAAACCTGGATCATTGGAAGCAGGTCTGGAACGCTTGTGCCGTTATGCGGATGATGCCGTACGTGATGGTTTTGAAGTCTTAATTCTTTCAGATCGTGCGATCGACTCCAAACATGCAGCTATACCTTCATTACTTGCTGTTTCAGCGGTCCATCACCACTTGATCAAAACAGGTAACCGTGGTGCTGTAGGTCTCGTGGTCGAAGCCGGTGATGCTTGGGAAGTGCACCATTTTGCCTGCCTATTGGCATTCGGTGCCACTGCGATCAACCCTTATATGGCATTGGCGAGCATCCGTACGATGAAGGAACAAAATACCTTAGATACAGAGCTCACTTGGCCAGAATTATCCAAAAACTACGTCAAGGCCGTCAATAATGGTTTGTTGAAAATTTTCTCCAAAATGGGGATCTCCACATTGCAATCCTACCACGGAGCGCAGATTTTCGAAGTACTCGGCATCGACAAATCTGTCGTTGATAAATTTTTCTGCGGAGCAGTCTCACGTATCGGTGGCATGACATTAGATGATCTTGCCAAAGAAGCCCTCTCAAAACACTGGCGTGGATTTGAAAAAAGCCGTACACCGCAAAATCTATTGCCAGAAGGCGGTATTTACCAATGGAAGCGCCGCGGTGAAGGCCACCTTTGGAATCCCGACACGATTCACCTATTGCAACAGGCTTGTCGCACAGGAGACTACGCAACCTATAAAAAATACGCACAGAAAATCAACGAGCAGAAGGAACATATGTTTACTCTTCGTGGATTGTTGGACTTTGCAAAACATCGCAATTCTATTCCATTGGAGCAAGTAGAACCTGCTAGTGAAATTCTAAAACGTTTCGCAACCGGAGCGATGTCCTTTGGATCAATTTCCCACGAAGCGCATAGTACCCTTGCCATCGCCATGAACCGCATCGGTGCAAAATCGAACACTGGTGAAGGTGGAGAAGATGAATTGCGTTATCAACCGCTTCCAAATGGAGATTCGATGCGCTCGGCAATTAAACAGGTTGCCTCGGCTCGTTTTGGTGTCACGTCCAATTATCTGACACAAGCGGACGAACTACAAATCAAAATGGCCCAAGGTGCCAAACCGGGAGAAGGAGGTCAATTACCTGGTCCCAAAGTGGATGCCTGGATTGCAAAAACCAGACACTCTACACCGGGTGTCGGTCTGATTTCGCCACCACCCCACCACGATATTTACTCCATCGAAGATTTAGCCCAGCTGATCTTTGACCTAAAGAATGCTAACCGTCAAGCAAGAATCAACGTAAAATTGGTCTCTAAAGCAGGTGTTGGTACCATTGCTGCCGGAGTTGCAAAAGCCCATGCCGACGTCATTCTTATTGCAGGTTTTGATGGTGGTACAGGTGCATCTCCAATCAGTTCAATCAAACACGCTGGACTACCTTGGGAATTAGGCCTTGCAGAAGCGCATCAGACACTTGTTAAAAACAAATTGCGCAGTCGTGTCGTGTTACAAGCGGACGGCCAGGTAAAAACAGGTCGCGACATCATCATCGCTACACTATTGGGCGCTGAGGAATGGGGCGTATCTACAGCAGCATTGGTTGCCGGCGGCTGTATCATGATGCGTAAATGCCACCTGAATACATGTCCTGTAGGTGTTGCAACCCAAGATCCAGAACTGCGCAAATTATTCTCTGGAAAACCAGAAGATATTGTCAACTTATTTACCTTCCTCGCGGAGGAAGTCCGTGAAACTATGGCTTATCTAGGCTTCCGTACCATCAACGAAATGGTGGGAAGAGCTCAATTCTTGAAAAAACGCGAGAATATAAACCATTGGAAAGCTAAGAAAATTGATTTCACAGACATTCTATATGTGGAACGCAACGAGCCTGGACAATCGTTATACAATACCGAAGAGCAGGATCACGGTATGGCCATGATTTTGGATTGGGGCCTCCTAAAACAGTCAAAATTGGCTTTAGACAGCAAAACTCCTGTATTTGGCACCTTTAAGGTCAAAAATACAGACCGTACGATCGGAACAATGTTGTCCAATGAAATTTCAAAACTCTATGGTTCTGAAGGTCTACCTGACAATACCATCAATTTCAAATTTGAAGGTTCGGCAGGACAAAGTTTCGGTGCATTTTCAACAAAGGGTCTTTCATTTGAATTACAAGGTGAAGCCAATGATTATGTTGGAAAAGGACTATCAGGAGCTCAGTTAGCAATCTATCCAGTTGCAGAAAGTGCCCTTGTACCGGAAGATAATATCATTATCGGTAACGTTGCGCTATTTGGAGCAACATCCGGACATCTATTCGTCAACGGACAGGCCGGTGAACGCTTTGCCGTACGTAACTCAGGTGCAACAGCTGTAGTTGAAGGTGTTGGTGACCATGGCTGCGAGTACATGACTGGGGGCCGTGCGCTGATCTTAGGGGCAACGGGTCGTAACTTTGCGGCCGGAATGAGCGGTGGTATCGCATGGATCTACGACATTAACGAAGATTTCCGCGAAAACTGTAATCAGGAAATGGTCGACTTGGATCCATTGGAAAGTGAAGACGAAACCGCAATTATCGCCTTACTAAAACGTCATATCTTGCTCACCAATAGCCGCAGAGCAGATTTCATTCTACAAAATTGGTCAAGAGAAAAAAATAAATTCATTAAGGTATTCCCAAGAGAATACAAAAATGTCATTCGTCAAAAATTAGTTGAAGCATAATATAGGAAGCACAGATCATGGGAAAAATTACAGGTTTTAAAGAATTTGAGCGCGTGCTTCCGACAAAAGAAGCTGTGAAAGGTCGCGTACAGCACTTTAAGGAATTCAATAAAGGGTATTCTGAGAACGAGCTAAATAAGCAGGCCGCTCGCTGCATGGACTGCGGTATTCCATTTTGTCATTCAGGTTGTCCACTGGGCAATGTCATCCCCGAGTTTAACGATGCCGTATACGATGGAAAATGGGAAGAGGCCTATCAGATTTTGTCCTCCACCAATAACTTCCCCGAATTTACAGGTAGAATATGTCCGGCACCATGCGAATCAGCCTGTGTACTTGGCATACACAGTACTCCGATCACTATTGAGGAGATCGAAAAACATATTATTGAGATTGCTTTTAAAAAGGGTTATGTCAAAGCACATAAAAGCTATTTAAAGACAGGCAAACGCGTCGCTGTCGTTGGCTCTGGTCCAGCAGGATTAGCTGCTGCCGCTCAGCTCAATAAGGCCGGTCACGATGTTATCGTCTTCGAACGTGATGATCAGGTTGGAGGTTTACTCCGCTATGGTATTCCCGATTTTAAATTAGAAAAATCAGTGATTGATCGCCGTGTCAATCTCATGAAAGAATCGGGAATAGAATTCAAGGTTAATACAGAAGTTGGCAGAGACATAAGCTTTTATGAATTAAAAGCTTATGATGCAGTTATATTGGCCACTGGCTCAACCGTTCCTTGGCACATGCAATTACCGGGACATGAAGCTAAAGGCATACATTTTGCCATGGACTTTTTGACCCAACAGAATAAAGAAGTAAGTGGAATTGCAGTCGAACAAGACCGTATCTTGGCAACAGACAAACATGTTGTTGTCATCGGTGACGGTGATACCGGATCAGACTGTATTGGTACATCCAATCGTCATCGTGCAAAAAGTATCACACAGATTGCCCGCAAACCTACACCATCTAAACAACGTCTAAAGAACAATCCTTGGCCGATGGACAAGCTCACATTCGGAACCTCCTCTTCCCAAGAAGAAGGCTGTGAAAGACTTTGGGCTACAGAAACTCAAGAATTTATTAAAGATGAAGATGGCCATATCAAAGCTATAAAAATCAAAGAGGTTCAATACGAAGTTGATGAATTTGGAAAAAGAACCCGCTTAGGAGAATCCGAGATCCGTGAAATACCGGCAGACCTCGTATTATTGGCTATTGGTTATCAACATACTGAACATACGCTCTTAGAACAGTTAGGTGTTCGTGTAGATGAAAAAGGAAATATCCTTGCAAATGACAAAGACTACCAAACGACAATTGACAATATCTTCACTGCCGGAGACTGCCGCAAAGGCCAGTCGCTTGTTGTTTGGGCCATCTCCGAAGGACGCGAATGTGCTCGAAAAGTCGATGAATACCTAATGGGGTATTCAGAGCTTGAAAGTAAAGACTTCCTGGCGACAATAAATGCATAAAAGTAGGCCGCGCTCAACAGAGAGGTCGTACCAGTGATACGCCAAGCCACCGTTTAATCTTTAATAATAAGGAGACAAGCTTGGACCGTATAAAATCATAAAAAGGGTCCGTTGAGAATTCAACGGACCCTTTTTATAGTCAGTAATTAGTCCCTATTTCAATGGGTCCTTAAGCTGAACAAAATAAATACTATTTTTGTCTACAGTCTTTATGTAAGGCAATATTTTCGACTCATAGAAGCCTTTTCCAGTCACCCCAAAATCATCATCATTACATACCGCGATCATGAATGGATTAATGACAGCCAAGCCCTCTGCTTTATCATGCGGATACAATTCCTTGATGTCAGTCATTAAATCGGCAACCAATGTCTTATTGACTGGTTTAATATTATATTTTGCCAATGTAGCTGCGTCTTTGAGTTCCTCGACAGTTTTACCGTCAAATAATTTCCCAGTTGCGGTATTATTTGCATCCGAGATATCTGTTGCGCCAGAAAGATCAATTTTATAAATTTTCTTAAATACAGTAGAGCGAGTTGCTTCTGTCGCGTATTCCCCATCACGTTCCAATACAATAAATGTTGAATTGCTCACGGCAGCAATTTCACTTACAGCCTGCAAATCGGTACGCTCCATCATATAGACATACTGTTTCGTGGCGCCACTCGCAATATCGAGCGTAACAATACGGATTGCCAACGAATTTTTAATCGCATCTTTAGATGGATTATACAGCGGAAATTGCATGATTCCGACCAGTGTTTTACCGTCAGGCGTAAGCGTCAATCCTTCCATTCCGCGATTAGGACGACGTTTGGCAAATACCAAAGGCAACTTTTTACCCGTAGACCAAGGGTTAATCCGTTCGATTTCTTTTCCCGAAGCGTCAAAATGAACGATATGTGGTCCGTATTCGTCACTGACCCACCAAGAACCATCCGCCGCTCTCGCTAGTCCCTCTGAATCGATTCCATCCTCACTTTTCCCTAGATCTTTACCATCAACCCCCAATGCTTTTTCTCCAGAACCACCCTTCCCTTCAGGATTTGGCAGGCCATTCAATTTCACACCATCTTTATTTTTCAATTCGATAACAGATTCCAATGTTAGCGTATTTTCCTTTAATCTGAATTTACCAATCTGTGGTGCAAATGCCGGAGTAGCAAATACTTTACTATCACTTTCTGTCCCATCAATATTTGGTCCCCTATCAGTTAAAAGATAAAATATAGATTTATCAGTAGGATCTTGGACCATCGAAGACCCATAGCCTCCATTATACACTTTTACACCATTAATATCACTTAATACTTTTGGGTCTGTTGCTATTGCCTTTTGCGGATAGGTCAGTTCTATCGGGTCAGTAATCTGCGACACATCATCTTTACTACATGAAGCACACAATAGGGCCATCCCCAGTACACTGTATATTTTTTTCATCTGTACAAATTTTTCAAATAATGTTTACTGCTGTTCAGGTTTATTCGAATAGCCAAATTTTATTCCTGTCGCCTTGCATATCTGATAAAACAGTACGGTTAGTTTAAACCTATGCTTGGTTGGCTGTCCGAATACTGATGCAAACATAATTGCCAGATATTAGCCAATCATTAACATAAGTTTAAATAAACTGCATCTCTCGTAAAAAACATCCTATAAAAATTAAATACCCTCGGTTATGGAATTTTGAATTTTCCTGCATCACTAGAAAAATAAATAGCTAATTGTGCAGCGAATCAACGGTACATTCTCTGCCCTCACCTACTAAACATAGAAAGATGAAAAAGATCATAGTTGCCCTTTGCATAATTTTGGTATTTTCCAATGTGGATACGAAATCTCAGATCAGAACTACACGCGAAATACCCAGCTTAAAAATTAAAAATGACGATGGCCAGCAAAACAAGGTGATGTTGGCAGACCTAAAAGTAGATGTCGTGATCTTCGGAAGTATAGCCAAAACGACGATGACAATGGTCTTCGACAATAAGACCAATCGCGATCTCGAGGGCGAGTTGACATTCCCTATGCCCGAAGGTGTCTCCGTGAGCGGCTACGCCTTAGATATAAACGGCAAATTACGCCAAGCAGTTCCAGTCGATAAAAATAAAGGAACCGAAATATTTGAAAGTATAGAAACACGCCGGGTCGATCCGGGTCTATTGGAAAAAGTCGAAGGAAATAATTTCCGAACTCGAATTTACCCATTACCAGCGAATGGAAAGCGCACCGTTCAGATTAGCTATTCAGAAAATCTGACAACTGAATCCGATCAGGCTCGTTACTACCTTTTACCCTTAAACTATACGTCCCCCATAGAAAATTTCGCCTTGGATATTCATGTCTTTCAAGACACACATAAGCCAGATTTCACAGAGAAACCAGATGGTTCGTTGGCATTCTCACAACATAACAGCAATTACACTGCTTCTTTACATAAACAACAGTTTAAATCCCAACGAAATTTAGTCATTCAACTGCCGACAGACAACAGGGAAGCATCAGGCCTATTTCAAGCAAATGGCGATAAAACCTTCTACTTTCTTGCCAATGCAACGGTAAACTCTACAAAACCTGTTCAGAAAAAATGGGGGCACAGCATTGGAATTATATGGGACCGTTCGCTCAGCAGTAAAAATAGAGATATAGAAAAGGAACTCGCACTATTAGATCTCTTTTTTAAAGAAAACCCCAATATGACTGTTGATCTGGGCTTATTGGACATCCGCTTTGTAAAAGGGCATACGTTTCAGGTAAGACAAGGTAATTGGAATGATCTCAAAAACTACATCAAAGGAATTGATTACGATGGCGGTACAGACTATAGCCAAATAAAGGCAGGTGTAATACAGGCCAGCAATTACCTGCTGTTTAGCGACGGCCTTTCTACATTTGGTCAAAGTAAAATGAGCCTTGACAATCCAGTCTATTGCATTACTTCATCCAGTGGATCGGACTATGGTGTTCTAAAACAAATTGCCCAAAAACATATTGGAAAGATGATCAATTTAGCCAATACCTCAATAACTGAAGCTTATCATAAGCTAAATACGATAAACCTGATTTACCTGGGGATAAAAGAAAAAAATGATTTTGAGGAAGTTTATCCTCAAAAAGGCTCCGCAATACAAGCCAATTTTTCTATCGCAGGCTTAGGGAAACGCCCCGGATTGAAGCAGCTCACAGTACTTGTAGGAGATGGGCAACAAGCACCACAAGAGATTAGTATAGCTCTGCAGCCTGACCATGGTGAAATTGACCTACAGCAGATCTGGGCACAAAAGAAAATTGAAGCGCTGGATCTTCAATACGAAGACAATCGTGAAGAAATTGAAACCCTTGGTAAACAGTTCGGTATTGTTACCCGAAATACCAGCTTAATTGTACTGGAAACTGTAGAAGATTACATACGTTATGCAATAACTCCACCTGCCGAATTGCTTTCCGAATTCAATCGGCTCATAAAAGAAGAAAGCATAGCAAAGGAAGAACGTGTAGCAGACTTGTTGGATCAGGCTCAAGACATTACCAAACAGCTTCAGTCCTGGTGGAATACCGATTTTCAGCAAAAAAAGAAATACCCAAAACGGAATAAGTCGCTTCAATCTGCAGATTATATGGCCATCGAAGAAGAACTCGCTCCAAATGTTATTGTTCCACCCATTCCGTCGCGCCCCACAGCTAGTCCTGCAGCTCCCACGCTAGCCTTAGAATCGCGTTCATCTGACGGAACCTTAGCGAAAAGCATCTCGGCAACTGGCAATTCAAGCACTACCCATGCAGCAACCAGCGAACTGGCGAGGGCGGCCGCATCTGAGGACGTTCTTCAGGAATTCGCTGTTGTTCAATCCTTAGAAGGACGTGTAGCTGGCCTACAAACGCCAAGCGGCATTAACAACATACGTGGAAAAATCAGCATCCCCGAAATAAAAGAAGACCAAGCCTATTTACAGGACCTTATTCAATCTAAAGATCCTTACAAAAGCTATCTCCAACTTCGGGATCAGTATATGGGAACGCCAACTTTTTATTTTGATGTCGCAAACTTCTTTTTCAAAAGAGGGGATCGAGACAAAGCGTTACTCATTTTAAGTGCACTCGCAGACTTACAAATTGAAAATGCAGATCTCTATAAAACCATCTCTTATAAGTTACGGGAATGGGGCGATTACGATAATGCACTATTCATTACAGTTAAGGTATTAAAATGGCGTCCAATGGATCCACAAAGCCACCGCGATTATGCCCTTGTCTTACAAGACAAAGGTATGTTCAAGGAAGCACTAGAACAATTATATGGAATTTTGACCCAGAGCTACTCCCCGGAAGCCGCCGACCGCGATGACGGTATTGAAGAAACATTGGTTATGGAAATCAATAATATCATTAAAGCAAACAAAGCTGCAAGCTCCACAGTTACCGTGAACAAAAAATTGATTGCGGATCTGCCCGTTGACATTCGTGTTGTCATCAATTGGAACTCACAAAACACCGATATAGACCTTTGGGTAACTGATCCAAATCAAGAAAAATGCTTTTATAGTAATCCCGCCACAGCGATTGGGGGTCGACTCAGCAATGACTTTACTGGCGGCTATGGCCCTGAACAATTTCTATTGAAAAAAGCACTAAAAGGAAAATATAAAATTGAAGTTGATTTCTTTAACGATGGTTCCCTGACGCTAGCAGGTCCAGCGGCTGTCATGGCTGAAATTTATACCTACTATAGCAGTGGAAAGCAAGAACGAAAAATCGTTACGATCTACCTTGACCGCGATAAGGAGCGCAATATTGGGATTGGCGAATTTTCATTCCAGTAGATTACCAGAGACAGTGAAGTCAATAAATTGACTTCACTGTCTCAATTAATGCAATTTACGAATAACCAGATCCTTTTGTCTATTCTCTAATTTGGTTTTTACATAAGGGTAAGTAAATACTGCTCCTAAAACGATACAGGCTCCAAGATAAAACCCGCCGCTCATGGTCTCCTTTTGCCCAAATATCAACATCGCCAACAGAATACCATAAACAGGCTCCAGATTGGTTGTCAGCGCAACAGTAAAAGCAGATAATTCCTTCATAACAGCAACGCCCATAACATAAGCCACCGCCGTACAAACCACACCTAACAACAGCAGATAAATTAAATCTTGCTGCCCCAGTCTCATTTCAGCATTGAAATCTCCTGTAAACAACATCAATATGCTGATCCAGAAGCATGCCCCCATCATCTCATAGAACGTAATCAGGGTTGGGCTCGATTTTTTAACCATACGCGCATTGGCGATAGAAAATATACTCGCGCAAAACGCACAACCAAGCCCCGCCAATAGACCAACGAGGTAATGTGTTTCAAAAGAAAAGATCGTATAAATACCGATGATAATTACCAAACCAACTACAATATCCAACAGTGCAATGCGCTTTTTATTCACAATAGGCTCCAATATTGCCGTAAATAAAGTCACCGACGATAGCGTAACCAATGTCACCGATACGGTAGATACTTTGATCGAATAAAAAAATAATACCCAATGCAGCCCAACAACGGCCCCCACCATAAAAAATTGGAGAAACTGTTTCCGCGAAACTACAATCGATTGTTTGGTTACCAAGAAATAGATCAACAGCGCGATAGACGCTATTGCAACACGATACCACACCAAATGAAGGGCAGATACGGAAATCAGACTACCCAAAATTCCGGTAAATCCCCAAATAAGTATTGTTAAATGCAGAATTAGAATATTCCGATTTAATTGAATTTTAGTCATATTCTCTAGAATACATTTGTATAGAAATGATGAGCAATACCTATTATTTCCCTTTATAAGGCAGGCTCACTGAAGTTATTGAAAACTGAACAAAAAATTACTTTGGCGCTTTTATCGCCAGGTATAGTGCTACCAAAAAGAAGGTAACATTCGGAATTAACACGGCTATCAACGGTGGCAGTCCCCCTTTCAAAGAAAACATAGTTGCAAACTGTATAAAGACGATATACGTAAAACTTAACGCGATACCAATACCAAGACTCAATCCTATCCCCCCACGTACTTTCTTGGAGGACAGTGCAACGCCCATCAAGGTCAGTACAAAAGCTGAAAATGGATATACATAACGCTTGTATTTCTCAAGTAATAAGTCGTTCATAACTCCGGTTCCCCTGATCTCCTCCTTATGGATACGAATATTTAATTCGCGTGTATCCATGGCGGTAAACATATTATCACGTACCTCAAAATCCGAAGGTTTCATATCCAAGGTTGTGTCTTTAACGGCTCCTTTGTCCATGCGTTCATGTAGTCCATTAATAATACGATTGGTATACCCTTCGATCTTCCATTTTGTTGCCACCGAGTCCCAAGTAATACGGTCAGCCATCATTTTTTCCTTGAGGGTATCCCCTTTGAAAATTTCAAGTACAAAGCCGTATCCTGTTTTGGTTGTATTATCAAAATTGTCTATATAAACATAGCTGTTTTTGTCCAATTGCATGTGAGTAGAAACCCTCGAGTTATCCTTGGGTGGCTTTACGTAGATATTTTCAAAATCAACCTTCATCTTATTGGTATTAGGAATAATAAAGATGTTGAATACCAAAGAAATGGCAAAGATTAGGGTTGCAGCGATCATGTAAGGACGAAGCAAACGGTTGAAGCTATACCCGGCGCTTAGAATCGGGACAATTTCAGTTTGGTCCGCCATCTTGGAGGTAAAGAAAATAACCGCAATAAAGTTGATCAGCGGACAAAGAAAATTTAAGTAAAAGGGAATAAACCCCGCATAATACTCAAAAATAATCTTATCGAGGGGTGCATGATATTTTAAAAAATCATCCAATCGTTCGGACACGTCAAAAACCACCATGACAACAGTAAATATCGCCATAGTGAATAAAAAAGTACTTAAATACTTTTTGATAATGTAACGATCGATTAACGACAGCATTTTTTTAACTTGAGCTATTTAGTTTTACAAACGTTGATCCAATATTTTCACCATTTTGTTTTTCCAATCGTAGAAAGTTCCATCAATGATTCGCTCCCTAGCCTGATTAACCAACCAAAGGTAAAAATGTAAATTATGTAAAGAAGCAATTTGTGCCCCTAGAATTTCTTGCGATTTAATCAAATGCCTTAGATAGGCTTTCGAATAAAATTGATCTGTATGCAGATCACTCTCCGCTTCTATTGGTGAAAAATCGTCTTTCCACTTTTCATTTTTGATATTGATAATACCATTTTGTGTGAAAAGCATACCATTTCTAGCATTACGGGTTGGCATAACGCAATCGAACATATCCACCCCTAAAGCAATATTTTCAAGAATATTTACCGGTGTTCCTACCCCCATAAGATAACGTGGTTTGTCATGCGGTAAGATATCACAGACAACTTCGGTCATAGCATACATTTCTTCCGCAGGTTCCCCTACCGATAATCCACCGATCGCATTTCCTTCGCGGTTAAACGAAGCAATAGTCTCCGCAGATTTTATTCTTAAATCTTTGTAAACAGATCCTTGAACGATCGGAAACAAAGTCTGATCATACCCATAGAGCGGATCTGTGCTATCAAAACGATCTACACAGCGTTTCAGCCAACGATGGGTCATATCCAAAGAACGACGTGCATACCCATAATCACATGGATAAGGCGTACACTCGTCAAATGCCATAATGATATCCGCACCGATAATACGTTGCGTATCCATTACATTTTCTGGTGTAAATAGATGTTTTGATCCATCGATATGGGAACGAAAGGTAACCCCTTCTTCTTTGATCTTACGTACTTCTGTCAACGAATACACTTGATAACCACCAGAATCTGTTAAAATAGGTCGATCCCAACCATTAAATTTATGCAATCCGCCGGCTTTATTCAACACATTCAACCCTGGACGTAAATAGAGGTGGTACGTATTACCCAGAATAATCTGCGCTTCAATATCGTTCTTCAATTCATGTTGATGAATTGCTTTCACTGTACCTGCCGTACCAACAGGCATAAAAATAGGTGTTTGAATGGGACCATGTGCAGTTTCGACAACACCTGCACGTGCTTTTGACAACTTATCTTGTGCTTGTAGCGTAAATTTCATTAATATTTTTCCTCTGAGACTATTTCTATTTTAAAGGATGATTTGCCATGGACATGGCGATATCGGCATTTGGAGTAAAAAAAATTAAAAACTCATTTTCAACTAGTTGCAACTTAAAAAGTCGTTATAGCTTTCCTAATTTCCACCCAAGCTCGGATTCATCCCTAGAATACGTTGCAAAAATACTATAAAAAGATTTGCAAACAGGATGTTTCAAAAATAAATTATCATTTTTCCCCTATAAAAAAGTTGCGGAAAGCACTTATCTTTGTGAGCTATGCTTGACCTTCACGTATTTTTGGCCAATCTTCCATATATTGCTTTCGGAGTATTGGGTCTTTTCCTATTGATACAATTGTACTACATCTTATTTGTATATAGTAAATTGAGTAGTTATCAAATTGAACCTGTACAAGAAGGAACTGAATTCCCACCGCTATCCGTTATTATTTGTGCGCACAATGAACAGGATAATATTCCTGAATTCCTTCCGAGTATACTGAATCAAGACTATCCCAATTTTGAAGTAATTGTTGTCAATGACTTCTCGACAGACAATACGCCTTGGATATTGCATGATTTCGAAGCAAAATATCCCCATTTAAAAATTGTGGATATCAAAGAGCATATTCGCTTGAAACATGGTAAAAAGTTTGCCGTTAGTATGGGTATCAAAGCATCAAAGCACCAGACACTGGTGTTTACCGATGCGGATTGTGCGCCACAATCCGATCAATGGCTCAAAGAGATTGCAGCAGCTTTCAGACCAGAAACAGAAATTGTACTAGGCTATTCTCCTTATTTTAAGAAAAAGAGCTTGCTAAATCTATTGATTCGATTTGAAACCAGCCATACCGCCATGAGTTATTTCTCCTATGCACTAAAGGGAGATGCCTATATGGGAGTAGGGCGTAACATGGCTTACAAAAAAGACCTTTTCTTTCGTAACAAAGGATTTGCTGCCCATATGCATATTAAATCGGGTGATGATGATCTTTTTGTCAACCAAAATGCAAATCCGACCAACGTTAACATTGCACTGGCAACCGAATCCATTGTCTATTCGGAACCCAAAGCGACCTGGAGGAGCTATTACAAGCAAAAAGCAAGACACTCAGGAGCCTCTACCATTTACAAAAAGCGACATCAGCGCATGCTGGGCACTCAGCTGGTATCGGCAGTCTTCTTTTACATAGCACTTATCGCAACAGCAATTGCCTTTCCAATGTATTGGTATGTTCCTGTTACAGCCTACCTCCTAAGGCTGATTGCACAATGGATAATATTTGCCAACATCTATAAAAAACTAGAAGTAAAGGAACTGATTTGGTGGCTGCCTTTGGTAGACTTCATCTACTATTTCTATATTTGCATCAATGGCATCTTCAGCAGAAAAAAGAAAAAAATAAGCTGGAAATAATTCACTTTTAAAACATGAAGCTTTGAATCCAACAGTTGATATCATCTATAACTATTTCCCAAAATTAACGGATATTCAAAAAGAACAGTTTGCAAAACTTGCCGACCTCTATACATTTTGGAATAGCCAAATCAATGTCATTTCACGTAAAGACATTGATAGCCTCTACCTGCACCATGTGTTACACTCGCTAGGTATCGCTAAATTTGTCCAAGAGCTCACGCCAGGAACACAAATTTTGGATGTGGGGACCGGAGGAGGCTTTCCAGGTATCCCAATGGCCATTATGTTTCCTGAAGTCAAATTCCATTTGGTCGATTCTATCGGCAAAAAAATTAAAGTCGTACGTGAAGTTGCGGCTGGGCTCGGTCTCCAAAATGTTGAAGCAGATCATATTCGCGCAGAACAACTCGACGACAAATATGATTTTGTCATATCACGTGCGGTGACAAGACTTGGAGAATTTACGCCTTGGATACAGAATAAATTCGCAAAAAAAGATAAAAACGGTATTCCTAATGGAATTCTTTACTTAAAAGGCGGAGATCTCACCGAAGAGATCAAAGAATCTAAGCTCAAAGCAGAATTACACCCGCTTTCGGGTTACTTTAAAGAAGATTTCTTTGATACAAAATATCTGGTATACGTACCTATGTAGTTAAAGTTTGGCATTACCCATAGGAAACTGAAGTCGCCTATGGATAATGTCTACAGAATCGAGGTAGTTCGTTAAACACTTATGGATATAAGCGATCTTCTCATAACGATCATTCTCACGAAGCCACTTTAAGGAAGGCTCATAGTATATCCTAAATTTGCGCAAAGAATCTCCCGACAGCTTGCTGTATTCCCCTGTCAAAGGATACCATTCCTCGCGAATCAGATCCTGTTGGTATTCTTTTTCAAACTGACGTTGAAGCTTCCTCGAATTTCGTCCCTTTCGACTGAATTTATTGTAAAGCTTGTTCAGATTGACAGCAATTCCGCCCTGATGAGGCAAGGTCACCATATTTTTCGTATCACCCCAGAAAAAGATCGACTTATACTCCTCCTTTTTTTCTTCCCATTTATCCGCTGCTGATTTACGTTTGATCGAAACAGTATCCAAACGCAAAGTATCGTTTTGACTTCCTTTTTTCCCAATGGTATCCTGATGATAAAATTCCGCTGGATAGACAAAAAGTCCCTGCCGATAAAATGAAAAGTAGACACAGAAAAACAATAAAGATAGAAATCCGATACGTACCATATTTATAATTGATAAACCAAAATAACCAACTATAAATAAAATTAAAAAGTATTTAACTATCTTTAACTTAAGGAACTAAAGACCTAATTCCTTTTTAATTTCTAGGCCAATTAGATTGACTTCTTCATCCATACCGAACATAGGAAGCTCCGTTTCTGGATTCAGTTTCAACCAGTTTGTATCATTGTCTTTAATAATCTTTACGTATTCCACACCATCCTTAAAAATAACATACGTATCTTCTTCCTCAGGGAAAACAGAATAAACTATATCCCCCAATTCGATATCAAAAGGTTCTTTCATTTCCATAGTTAAAATATCATTAATCGTTCAAAGTTACCAATTCCTCTTCTTTCTTTCCATAATTGACCAATATTTCATCCCACGCGATCTCAAATAAGCTCGGGAAAATTGCATTCATTCCATAGCAATCCGCGGGTATTCCAGCAAGCACGTGATCTCCTCCGATTAAGAACTTCGCAATTCCACTAAAAATACAACAAGCCTGAGCAATTCTAACAAAAAGTACAACAGCTAGTTATATTTTTCATATATTTAGATAAACCCAATTATGAAACTAATTTATCCCATAGCTTTGACGAAAATTAAGGGGATTGGCCCTAGAACAGCGCGTCACATCATTGACCAAGGTCACGATTTAGCGGACGTATTTGCGTACTCAAAAAAAGATTTGATGCAAATTCTTGGGATACGTGAGCCAATCGCCGAAGCAATATACAATAAAAGCTATATGTCCGCCTGTGAAAAAGAACTCGCTTTTATCGAAAAACATCAGATACAAGCGTTATGGCTGGAAGACGAAAATTACCCCAAAAGGCTGCGGCAATGTGAAGACGCTCCGCTTGTTGTCTATTATAAAGGGAACCAACCACTCAACAGCGCAAAAGTTATTAGTATCGTTGGCACTAGACATGCGACCTATTATGGCCAGAAAATATGCGAAGATTTGCTAGAAGCCATGAATTGTACCAAAGACACCTTAATTGTTAGTGGTCTTGCTTATGGTATTGACGCTTTAGCACATCGCAACGCACTAAAAAATAATATTCCAACCGTTGCTGTATTAGGGCATGGTCTCGATCGAATTTACCCTGCATCTCATCGCGAACTTGCCACAAAAATGCTAGACCAAGGCGGTTTATTGACAGAATTTACATCCAACACATTACCTGAGCGCAGTAACTTTCCTATGCGCAATCGCATCATAGCCGGTATGGCAGATGTCACCATTGTCGTAGAAGCTGCAATTAAAGGGGGCGCATTAATTACCGCTGAAATTGCCAACAGCTACAATCGCGATGTATGCGCCTTTCCAGGAGCCGTTTATGAAAAAAGTTCTGAAGGCACAAACTACCTCATCAAAACCAACCGTGCTCATATGATTAGAGGTCTTCAGGATCTCGAATACCTCATGAATTGGGAAATCAGCACAAAAGCCGTTGACCAACAGCTTAGCCTTCCTTTGACACTGACAAAAGACCAACAACTCCTTTTTACACTCATTCAGCAAAAGGGACAATTAGAAATAGACCACATGATTGACCTCACAAAATGGCCACAAAGTAAATTGGCCTTAATTCTATTGGAACTTGAAATGCAGTCACTCATTCACGCCCTACCCGGAAAACGGTATAAAACTGCCGGACAGACGGAAATTCAAAAAAATTAGCTCATTTCATAGCATGCAACAGCGCCGAAATGCTATTCGGAGCGTAATAAAAATTCACAATTATACCCAACCAAAAACCAAGAATTAATGAACGAAAACAATACAAAAAGTATCTGGAAAGTCATCGGAGCCTCCTCCATGGGAACACTAATCGAATGGTATGACTTTTTCATTTTTGGCAGCCTATCCATTGTAATTTCCACCAAATTCTTTCCAGCTGAAAATCCAACAGCAGCTTTTCTTTCAACCCTAGCCACATTTGCCGCAGGGTTTGTTGTCCGACCATTTGGCGCCCTATTTTTTGGGCGACTAGGTGATATTATCGGTCGAAAATATACGTTTATGGTTACTTTAATGCTCATGGGCGGAGCAACATTTCTCATAGGTTGCATTCCCAGCTATGAAAGTATTGGTTTTTGGGCACCGCTGCTCGTGTTGATCCTTCGTCTCTTGCAAGGTCTTGCCCTAGGAGGAGAATATGGCGGTGCAGCAACTTACGTCGCAGAACATGCCCCATTGGGCCAGCGGGGCTATTGGACATCATGGATACAAACAACAGCTACTTTTGGCCTTTTCATATCACTCGTTGTCATCCTCCTTACTAAAGGCTTTCTCAGTGAATCACAATTTGATTCTTGGGGATGGCGGGTTCCTTTCCTCCTATCTTTAGTCATGGTATATGTTTCCTATCTTATTCGTAAGAAGATGAAGGAATCACCCGAATTTAGCAAGGCCAAAGCAGAAGGAAAAACAAGTACAAATCCGCTAAAAGAAAGCTTTGGTAACCGCTACAACCTCAAATTTGTACTGCTCGCACTTTTTGGTGCAGCCATGGGACAGGGCGTTGTTTGGTACACCGGACAGTTTTACTCGATGAGTTTCATGAAAACGGTCATGCACCTTCAATCTGACCAGGCCGATACCATCCTCGGCATCGCATTACTCTTGGGAACTCCATTTTTTGTTGTATTTGGGTGGCTAAGTGACAAAATTGGACGAAAATGGATTATGCTCGGTGGGATGTTGCTTGCCGTATTGACTTACCGCCCGATTTACGAATCCATGTATCAACTTTCCAATACAGAACAGAAAGTCAAGGTGAACGAAACAACGGAGGTCCCCCTTGGACCGCAAACAACAGAAATCATTTCGATCATCAAGACTCAATATGAGGACCAGACGGAAGTTACTAGAGCCAGCATGATACATCAGTCAGGAAAACTCAAAGGACAGCCAATGACCAAAACCACAGTCCATCTTGCAGGCAAGAACTATATGCTGCTCGTCCTGCTGATCTTTATACAAGTGATTTATATTACAATGGTGTACGGGCCCATCGCGGCATTTCTTGTTGAACTATTCCCTGTAAAGATCCGGTACACATCCATGTCCTTACCCTATCATGTTGGAAATGGAATATTCGGCGGGCTTCTTCCTGCGGTATCGACATACTTAACGACAAATGCTGAAGCATCCAATACCCCGCAATTCTATCTTGCAGGTTTGTGGTACCCTATTATCATTGCCATTGTATGTTTTATCATTGGTAGTATCTATATCAACAACAAATCAACTCCCGCAACACATGAATAATCTCAAAAAATTCCTCGGCATACTTTGGATCGTTTTAGCATTGTTTACTGCTTATTTCTCCATTTTTGAACTGGCCCTGCCAAAGATTTCAACGGGACATCAGGAAGATCTCGTATTTGGCATCATTATCCTGTGCATCTTAACTCCCATAATCTCCATTGGACTCGGCTTATTTGGCTATTATTCCCTATTGGGCGAATACAATCAAGAAAAAATGTAGTCCAAAAAATGAGATCGACTTTGAATAAGGGAAATTAGACTATTAAGCCTATTCAAAGTCGATCTCATATACGCCAGATTATACTACTTCCGACGTTTCCAAAAGAACAATTACAGCCAGTGGACTTCGCCAAGCACTTATTTTACGCCATTGTTAGCGGATTTACACAGATACCAGCTATTTTCCACCATAAAATAAAGCTAAGAGCAGCTACTAAATACAATTTATTGCAATGATAATCAGCAGCATAAGATAAAATAGCATTTTTTCTTTCCTAAAACTGTTTTTTTTTCTACTTTTGTGGCGGGTAAGTCTTCTACGACCAGCTCCCATTGACTCCCCCAGGTTGGGAACAAAGCAAGGGTATTTGGTTGAGCGGTGCGATAGGAGTAGCTTACCCTTTTTTTATGCCCATTTTTTTTGACTAATCCTCCGGTCCAAAATTCAATTCTAACCTAATAATCAGCTAAATACCTTATATATCCCAATTGTTACCCGCATTTCCCCTATTTATAGAAGCCCTGTTACACAAGGAGTTTTAATCGCTTGGCATGTACATTCAACACAATTATAATTGTATATAAAAGCAAATTTATATAAGTTTGTAATCGAATAAGAACTATCGTATGAGTTGGTTTAAAAGAGAAAAAGCTGGTATTAGCACAGCTACCGCTAATAAAAAAGAAGCACCTGATGGTATGTGGAACAAATGTCCCACATGTAAAAAACCATTGTTGCATCTTGAACAAGTAGAAAACGACTATGTTTGTCAATATTGTGGGCACCACTTAAGAATTGGCTCCAAAGAATATTTTTCAATTTTATTTGACAATAACGAATTTACAGAACTATTTCCTAATCTAAATTCTGGTGATCCATTAGAATTTTTCGATTCAAAGCCATACCCTGAACGTTTAAAGGAAAGTCAAGCCAAAACAGGCCTGAAAGATGCTTTACGTTCTGGCCATGGAAAAATGAATGGTCAAGACATCGTTATTGCTTGTATGGACTTTAGTTTCATCGGCGGATCAATGGGATCTGTCGTTGGTGAAAAAATCGCGCGTTCGATAGATTACTGTATTGAGCATAAAATTCCATTTATGCTAATCTCCAAATCAGGAGGTGCACGTATGATGGAAGCCGCATTTTCATTGATGCAAATGGCTAAAACTTCGGCTAAATTAGCGTTATTGGCAAAGGCAGGACTTCCTTACGTTTGTTTATTGACTGACCCTACGACAGGAGGAGTTACAGCATCTTACGCGATGTTAGGTGATGTAAATATCGCAGAACCGGGAGCATTAATCGGATTTGCAGGACCACGTGTCATTAAAGAAACAATCAAAAAGGATCTTCCAAAAGGATTCCAGACTTCAGAATTTGTTCTTGAGCATGGATTTTTGGATTTCATTGTCGACCGTAGACAGTTAAAAAACAAAGTAGCTACTTATCTTAAATTAGTGGGATAATCATCCTCAAAATAAAAAAGAAAGCGGTGCCAAGAATATTCTTGGCACCGCTTTCTTTTTTGAAAGTGTCTATTTTATCGGCTAGAAAGCATCTTCAATTCAGCTCATAATTGTTGTGCCTATGACCTTATGAGGCTTTTATGGCAGGGTTGAATAGGCCATCTTTTTAAAGATATCGCCAAAAAGCCCATATTTTTCTTTTGGACAAATAATCTGTTTCGCCCTCCCTGTCATACGCTTCCCGCTCAAAAGAAATACGCCGGTAGGCTTTATCAAAATCTCTAAATTGAATAAAATGAACGACAAATTCTATGAGATACCATACATAGAAAAAGAGAATACCTAATTCAAGCGCCTGTCGCAAATGTATACGCTCATGACGAATCAAGTCGTCCTGCTGTTTAAAAAAGGTATTTTTCAGAAAGATAAAAGGATAAATAGTAATTGCATTGGCTTTTCCAAAAGAGAAGAAATTCGTCCAAAATTTGCTAACTATAATCATATATGATGTTTAGACCGTTTTCAAACTAGTCAAACTTAGAAAAATTTCCCTTTATACACAATTATTATTGGCTTCTCATGAATTGTACGATATCCCTCTCGGTCAGTCCCTAATCAGATAAGAGATCGCAAAAATTTCTTTTTGAATTGGAATTTTTATTAAGTTTGCTATAGATTAATCGTGAAGATATGCCGTACAAAGAGCGTGAAATAAATAAATTGTATTATACAATGGGAGAAGTTACAGAAATGTTTGATGTAAATGCGTCCCAAATACGTTTTTATGAGCGTGAATTTGACATTCTACAACCTAAGAAAAATAAAAAAGGCAATCGCTTATTTACGCAAGAAGATATTGCCAATTTAAAGATCATCTTCAATTTGGTTAAAGATAAAGGTTATACCCTACAGGGTGCACGTGATTACCTGCGTGACAACAAATCTGAGGCAAAAGAAAATCAACGTGTTGTAGATTCATTGGAGCGCTTGAAGAACTTTCTTCTTGAAGTTCGTGATTCACTATAGTACCTGAGAAACGTCTTTTAAAACTCCCGCAATAGGAAACTTTCCATCGTTTTCACCAACTTCTTCCCGTCTATCCGAGAGGGAAATTCTTTCGATTTATAGAAGAAATAAGATAACGAGCTGACACATTTTACAGCTGAAAATCATATATTTATTTTACATCAGTAATAGTGTTATTTTATAATATATAGCCATGAAAATTGTGCTAAAAAGAATATATGATGCAGCTTCCCCTAGTGATGGGTATCGTGTACTCATCGATAGACTTTGGCCTCGCGGAATAACAAAGGAAAAGGCTCATTTGTCTGAATGGAATAAGAATCTTGCCCCTTCAAAAGAACTTCGGATCTGGTATCACCACAATCCAGCTTTGTGGGATGACTTCTCGGAAAAATATCGAACAGAACTAAAGCATAACAACTATTGCAAGGAATTTCTTGACCACAACAAGCAACAAGAAATCATTACGTTATTATATGCCGCCCATGACACCTTGCATACCCACGCCCTGATCTTACAGACCTATTTACAGGACCTTTATCAACAATATATCAGCAACAACAGATAATAGTACAACGACCATGCAGACAGCATCTATTTTTCAAAACGTCACATTTCAGGACAAAAAACCCAAAATGGACCTCCTGCTAGAAACAAATGGCAGCAAAGAATATCGCTTGGCTTTTGCAGAAGGGCAATATCTAAAGGAGCATACAACAGCTGCATCAATTATTGTGGAAATTGTCGAAGGCAATATTGATTTTGGCGTTAACGGAAGCAAAATCAGTCTAACGAAAGGCATGTTAGTGACATTAGAGCCGAATGTACCGCACGATCTCTTTGCCATTACCCAAAGTATCGTCCGGCTGTCTATTCATAAAAAAGACTAAAGAAGAATCTAGGTGACTTAACGGTCTTTGAGTTCAATAACCTCCAGGTTCTCAATTTTATCTTTATTGATCTCAAACCGCATTAATGTCCTTACTTTGTGCCAGCCCTGCTTACCTGCCGCCCCAGGGTTAAGATGGAGACAATGGATCTTGGGGTCGAAGATAACCTTTAAGATATGTGAATGTCCAGTAATAAATAATTTAGGTGGATTTTTCATCAATTCCCCTTTTATGCGTGCAGCATATTTCCCCGGATAACCACCAATATGTGTCATAAATACGTCCACTTCCTCACACCTAAACCTCAAATCTTCTGGAAATTGTAAACGAATTTCCTGACCATCAATGTTTCCGTATACTCCGCGCAGTGGCTTAAAAGCGGCTAACCGATCCGCAACATCAGGATCACCAAAATCGCCCACATGCCATATCTCGTCGCAGGCTGCAAAATGAGTAAATACAGCTTCATCTAAAAAAGAATGTGTATCCGAGAGTAATCCGATCTTTGTCATCACTTAAAAAGCTAAAAAATAAGGTGCCAAGGCATTTCGATAAGCTTCTGAATAAATACCCTTGGCGGCATAAATAACAAACGTACGTTGAGCGAGCAGTTCGACGCGTAAGCGTTCAAATGTAACGATTTTCCGAATGGCCGACTCCCCTTCAAAGGAGCTTATTTGTACTTCACTGGAACAGTATAATCCCCTTTCCGCCGAAATTTTAGTCAACGTTTCCGCTAATGCCGTTGGAACGATCAACACTAATTTTCCCCGATCCGATAAACGTAAAGCGGCGAAATCCAGCAGTTCAGCAAAAAAATCCAGATCGGTATGTCGCGCCAGCTTCTTGCGTTCATCCGGGTTATGTAAGGAATCTGTATAAAAGGGTGGATTTGATACGATCAGATCGTAATGCCCTTGTACATCCATTTGTTGAAAGGAGGAAGCATGCAGCACTAAACGTTCCTGGAAAATGGAATTACGGAAGTTTCTGTCAGCCATCGCAGCAGCCAAAGGGTCAATTTCGACAGCCTCTACCCTACTGTCTACGAGCCGTTGAGCCAACATCAATGCAATGACTCCCGTACCTGTACCTACGTCCAGTATCCGGTCCACAGGTTCTACTTCCAGCAAGGAAGCCAGCAGTACACCATCTGTGTTAATTTTCATTGCACAGTCAGACTGATCAACCTCAAACTGTTTAAACCGAAATATCGACGCCATACATCAAAGATAAAACTTTTAGAACCTTTGGTACAAACAAACCAGTGTATCCTGCAATTTATTTGCTAATTTAGTCAGCAACAAATCTATATAAGCCATGAATATCCGTCAGCTTGCTTTTATGATATTGATCATCATCGGTGTGCTTCCTACAAAACTATTGCATGCACAAGAGAATTGTGACCGGCATACAACTGAAATACTTCCCTTATTGACAAAAACATTGAACAACAATGACTTTGACAAAATTGATCCTTTACTCAATAGTATACAAGCTAGCTGTGGTACCAACGAGTTTGTACAGCGTTTACGTATTCTTATATACATCATTGAAAAAAAGAATACCACAACAGAGATCAAAAATTATATAGACAATCAATTCGATAAAAATTTTCTACAAAGACTGGATGCGGCAGACCAGGACGATTTTACAACACAATACGAACAGCATAAGGAAAAATACAATTTCGTGCCATTAAGACATCCCCTGGAGGGCATGATAAAAGTAAGAGCCAAAGCCCTGCTTGCTTCCGATAGTTATACGTTAACCGATCAGGAAAAAACTATTTTAGAGCTTTTTTCAGATACTGAAGTTGCCAATGCCGTACAAGACCAACAAGCTAACGAACAAGATAATCAACAGCGGTTTCCAGTCCCCAAAGTGTACAGAGATAGACAGAAAGCCAAACTGGGCTATGTTCCTTCAATCGGCGTAGTCACCCCACTTGGCGGAGCCAACAAAATTTTCGGAACCAACATAAACTTTGGATTTATGCTGATGAGCTCGCTGGAAAGAAAATTTATTTTCGAAGGTGGCTTCAAGGTGCGCATCAACTCAAACGACCGCAATATTGATTACAATTACGAGGGCTCCAATGTTTCGGTCAATTCTTCAGCGACCGCATTTATGGGCGGTGCTGTAGGTTACAAAGTTTTTGACAACGACAAATTTATACTGATTCCAAAAGGTATCCTTGGCATAGATATTACAGATACCGGCATCACAGAAAGTGCTTATTCCTCCGGTTATTATGATCCGGATGGTTATTATTATGATGGCGGATACACCGATCGTATGGTAACCATCAATAATGTGCACTTAGGACTTGGTCTCGCATCCCTATTTCGCATGAAAAACCAAAAGTACATTGGTTTCGAACTCGGCTATCATTACACGCCTTATGATGCAAGCAGCAAGGTATTGATCCCGATACAGGCAAATTATGGAAGCTTGGAGCTATTCTTCAGGTTTTAGGCAAATAGCCCTCAAAAACCTGATGACTTCGCAGACACCAACAGCAATGAAAGCGAGCTGAAGGTTCTTTCTGGCCAATAAGACCAGACACTTTCAGAAAAAAATACGCCAGATGATGTCTATCTTAAAAAACATCATCTGGCGTATATAAATCGAAAAAAATTCCGCTTGAGATCAATTTCCCAAGCCAAAAGGAAGATTTAATTCTTTAAAAGGCGTTGTATCTCATCCAATTTCATTAATGCTTCAACCGGAGTAAGCGAATTAACATCCAGATTATTCAGCATATCCCTGATCTTATTCAAGACAGGATCATCAATAGAAAACATCTGCAATTGGTAGGCCTGTTTCTGGATTTTGCGCATGCTATCTTTAATCTGCTCACCACCTGTGCGCTCCTGCTCCAGCCTTTTCAAAATTTGATTGGCCCGACTAAGCAACTTTTGCGGCATTCCAGCGAGCTTTGCCACATGGATTCCGAAACTATGCTCTGAGCCTCCTGGAACAAGTTTACGCAAGAAAATAACTTTGTTATTAACCTCCTTCACCGTTACATTATAGTTTTTTATACGATCCAGCGAAGTAGTCAGCTCGTTTAATTCATGGTAATGCGTGGCAAACAAGGTTTTGGCCTTAGCAGCAGGATGATTATGTAAAAACTCGGCAATAGCCCAGGCAATAGAAATACCGTCATAAGTACTTGTACCACGACCGATTTCATCCAAAAGAATAAGACTGCGGTCCGATAGATTATTCATGATGCTCGCGGTTTCATTCATCTCCACCATAAACGTAGATTCACCCGAAGAAAGATTGTCCGAAGCACCTACACGGGTGAAAATTTTGTCAACCAGGCCAATCTTAGCCTCTTTTGCTGGCACAAAACAACCAATTTGCGCCATTAACACGATCAATCCAGTCTGACGGAGCAATGCAGATTTACCCGCCATGTTAGGGCCCGTAATAATAATAATCTGCTGTGTTTTTGGATCTAAAAAAGTATCATTGGTAATATAATCCTCACCTATCGGCAGGTTTCTTTCAATGACAGGGTGTCTTCCACCTTTAATATCCAAAATCTTGCTCTCGCTGACTTCGGGTTTTACATAATAGTTTTTCTCCGCTACAACAGCAAAGTTAAGCAGTACATCCAACTTGGCTATGAGCTGGGCGTTGAGTTGAATAGGTTTGATGTATTCAGCAATGGCAACCAATAGCTCAGCATATAATCTATTCTCAAGCGCTTGTATCTTCTCCTCAGCACCGAGAATCTGTTCTTCATATTCTTTAAGTTCCTCCGTAATGTAACGTTCAGCATTCACCAGTGTCTGTTTACGGATCCACGTCGTCGGAACCTTATCTTTGTGCGTATTTGTGACCTCCAGATAATAACCGAAAACATTATTGAACGCTATTTTTAAAGAAGGAATCCCTGTGAGTTCCGCTTCCCTTTTTTGGATCTCAAGCAGATAATCCTTGCCACCAAAAGCGATCTTGCGCAATCGATCCAATTCAGGGTCCACCCCTTCCGCGATTACACTCCCCTTATTGATTGCGGCAGGAGGCTCCGCCTGAACCTGTTGCTCGATTTTTTCACGTATAACAGCACAAGCATCTAACTGATCTGAGATTGTCCGAAGAGCATCAGCATCTTTACGATCCGTAAGTTCCTTCAATTTCTCAATAGCATATAATGCGCGCTTCAATTGCACAATTTCCCGCGGATTCGCTTTTTGCAGTCCGATCTTGGAAATTAAACGTTCCAGATCTCCCACCTGCTTGATCTGACCAATCAGCTCATCCCGCAAATCACGGTTAGTGAAAAAGAAATCGACCACATTCAATCGCTCCTGAATACTCTTTTTGTCTTTGAGCGGCATCACGATCCAGCGCTTGAGCAGACGCGCTCCCATTGGACTGGATGTATGATCCAATACATCGGATAGCGTTACCGCATTTTCATTCAACGATCCGATTAATTCCAAATTGCGAATCGTAAAACGATCCAGCCACATAAAACGGTCCTCTTCAATACGGGAAAGCGTAGAAATGTGTTGCAGATTACGATGCTCGGTTTCATTGAGGTAATGCAATGCTACACCAGCAGCAACAACTCCTGCAGTCATGCGGTCCACACCAAATCCTTTCATCGAGGAGACTTCAAAATGCTTCAATAGCGTTTCAGTGGCATAATCACCCGTATAAGGCCACTCGTCAAGAAAATAGGTGTAATATTGTGATCCAAACTGCTCTGTAAACTCCTTGCTCTGTTTTTTTGAAAGAATAATTTCTCTCGGTTTAAAACCTTGAAGCAATTTATCTATATAGGCCACACTACCTTGAGCAACCAGAAATTCACCTGTTGAAATATCTAAGAAAGAAATACCGATCCGCTCCTTTTCGATAAAAATTGATGCTAAATAATTATTCGATTTCTGTTGAACAATATTGTCACTGTAGGAGACTCCAGGTGTCACTAGCTCGGTCACACCGCGCTTAACAATTGTTTTTGTCGTCTTCGGATCCTCCAGCTGATCACAGATCGCCACCCGTTGGCCAGCACGCACCAGTTTCGGAAGATAGGTTTCCAATGAATGATGGGGAAAACCAGCCAATGCAGTTTCCGATTCCGAGCCATTGCCACGCTTTGTCAAAACGATGCCCAAAATCTGGGCAGCTTTGATCGCATCCTCACCAAATGTCTCGTAAAAATCGCCAACACGGAACAACAACAACGCTCCAGGATACTTAATCTTGATCGCATTGTACTGTTGCATCAATGGGGTCACTTTCTTTTCTTTTGCCAACTTTTAAAATCAATTTTTATGAAGCGTAAAAATAGGATAATATCGTCGCTTTGGCAAACGATACACTCAACTTCTCGACAAAATCATTTCCATTAAACAAGAATATAAGCTAAGTTTGTATCCGAAAAAAATTAGTCATGGCCATCAAAAGATCTGGTAAACAAAATACGTCCAGCAAACAACAAAATACCTTCAAAAAAACATCCTTCAACCCATTGAAGTCCATAAAATCTCCTATCCTGCGCATTGCGACACGGGTAGTCCTCTATTTTATTGGTATTTCACTCTTTTGGGTCATTAGCCTGCGATTTATTAATCCTCCCATCACTTGGTTGATGATTCAACGTGGGTTTGAGCTAAAAGAACAGGGCAAGGGATTTAAACTGGAAAAAAACTGGCTGGATTACGATGAACTTTCGGACAACCTAAAGTTAGCAGCCATCGCAGGAGAAGATGCTCACTTTATGACACACTGGGGATTCGACATGCAAGGGATTCAAAATGCCATTAAAAAAAATGCACAGGGAAAGAAATTACGCGGCGGAAGTACAATCAGTCAGCAGGTCGCCAAAAATGTCTTTCTATGGCCAGGGCGCTCCTGGTTAAGAAAAGGCTTCGAGACTTACTTTACCATTCTTATCGAAACATTCTGGAGCAAGAAACGCATCCTTGAAGTTTATCTCAATGTGATTGAAATGGGACAGGGAGTTTATGGTGCCGATGCGGCAGCTTCGTATTACTTTAGCAAAACAGGCAGCAATCTTTCCAAAAAACAAGCCGCATTGATCATAGCCATATTGCCAAACCCAAGAGAATGGGATGCGCGTAACCCTTCTGCTTATGTCAATAGACGTGCAAATGCGATAGCAAAATATATGCATCATTATACTATTCCTGAATAAGCGAAAATATCGCTGTTCGGCGGATCGATCAGAAGAGAAGCAATACAGATCTATAGATCAAAAAGAAAGGCCATATTAACATATGGCCTTTCTTATATAATTTGTTTTACAACCTATCTAAAAAGTCGTTTATGCCAGCTTTGATGGAAGGGTATTACCCAAGCATCTTCCATTTGATGCTCATGGGTGATGGTATTATCAAATACAAGGGTATTATCATTGATAGTACCGTCTGCCAATAGCTTCTCAAATCCGTCGCGGTTAACCACGCCTATTCCCTGATCCGCTTTATATGCAAATTGCATGCGATCAAATAGTTGAATACCGTACTTCGATTCGACTCCTTTTAAAAACCGAACCGAACTATCAATAGAACATCCCGATGCAGCGGCAACTTCCTCGTCCACTTTAAGAATAATAAAAAGATTATCCCGCAATTCTGCAGAAGCAGAAAGTGGTTTTCCATGTACTTTCCACTGTTCAGCAAAAGCTTCCAGGTCAGTAACAATCTCCTGTCCCTCTGTCGCCGTTAACAGGCGATCTGCCTGATAAATCCAGATACGCTTCATATGTGAATGATTTTTTACAGATCCATCTAGCCGATACGAATCAACTGATTAATCCTATACTGTTTATACTCCCGGATACATGGAATATGGTCTCCATCGCATCCAATTTCATTTAAATATTAAACCAGATTCAACAAATCGAATCCGGCGTGCCATTGTACTTGATCACAATACCCTGACCCTCAACTCTTATCACTAACCAATATAATACGGAGAGATCATTAAATAAACGATCACCCCAGTAACAGCCACATAAAGCCACATGGGATAAGTGATACGGGCAAGCTTTTTATGACGCTCATAAGAACCCGATATACCTCTAACAAATGTAAAGAGTACAAAAGGGATGATGATAATGGAAAGCAAGATATGCGTGATCAGGATAAAGAAATAGATCGGTCTCAAAATTCCCTCGCCACCATATTTCGTTTCGATTGAAGTCATGTGATAAGCGACATACATCGCCAGAAAAGCTAGGGAACAAGCAATACACCATTTGATCAAACGCTCGTGTAAAGCCTTATTGCCCCTTTTTATCGCAGCCACGGCCCAAAAAAGCAATACAGCCGTAATCCCATTGATAGCCGCGTAGATAGGAGGCAAAAATGTTAGCGGTTTTACATCATAACCAAGCTTTTGTAAATTCACCGTAAAAAGGATAGCAACCACTATCGGTATAACAATCGATAGCAACCAAATCCATTTACTATACTTTTTTTCCTTGTTAAGACTCTCTTCCATGATATAATTACCTCTTTTGTTCTATTGTAGCTGGATGGTTTCGGATTTCCTCGACCAATAATAATTTAATTTCATCTTCAAGACGGTCAACATCTGTTTTGACATTGATGTCATACATCCCTCTTATCCGTCCTTTTGTATCGAGTAAAAGATAACTAGACCCAATAATAAATGGTTTGCTGCCTTCATTGTTGACAAGTGCATCCTGTAACAAACTCTCTCGGGCAAATTTAAAGATATCAACAGAAGGATCTGTCACAAAAAACCAAGATTTGGTCCAAGGTTTGTAAACTTTTGCGTATTTGGCTAACACTTCTGGTGTATCGTATGCCGTATCAACCGTAATTGAATACAAGCGGACCTTCTTATTCTGAATAAATCGATTAGCGATTTGATCTAAACGCTTAATCATCGTCCTCGATAATGAAGCATCTCTAGAATACATCAGATGGACGACAGAAAGTGTTGTATCATTGTCCAATAGATGTACCTTATTACCATCGTAATTCACAAAATCAACCGGGGGTACAGTATGGTAGATGGTGTCGGGAATATCACGTCCCCATTTACGATGAGTGGTTCCCGGAACCTCTTTCTTCCCAAAAATTGGCAAAGAAGCGTAGCTATTCGAGCCACTTTTATTTAGTATAAAATATAAAAATCCTGGCAGTAAAAGAATTACAGCCAGGATCAATATAGTTTTAATACCTTTCTTTTGTCCAGTATTATTATCCATTCACTTTATCTATTTATTTGGAAATATTTGATGTTCTTGGAATGCAGAAGCTAAATGGCCTCCTTCAACTAGCATCAAAACAATAAAATAAATAATAAAAATAAAGACGATTCCTACAGTGACAATGAAGCTCGATTTCTCGAATTTCAAGTGCATAAAGAATGCAATGATATAATAAGCTTTAACTAAAGTAAGTATAATGTAAATTGAATTAACCAATACCCCTTTAGACAGAATTTGCCAGTGGTGAACGAAGCCTAATGCGATTAAGAACTCTAGGCAAGTAAGGGCCAAAAGTACTCCAAACACTCTCCATATAGCCTTTTTATCCAACCCACCTTCGTGAGCGTGCTCTCCGTGAGCGATATTATCTTGATATTGTGACATAGCTTTTGTAATTAAATTGTTTTACTAAACAAGGTAGAAAAGTGTAAACACGAATACCCACACTAAATCCACAAAGTGCCAATATAGACCTACTTTTTCAATCATTAAATATGACCCTCTTTTTTCAAAAGTATTATTTAAAGTCATGCACAAAATAATGATGTTCAAAATAATACCAACAGTTACGTGGAAACCGTGGAAACCAGTAATTGTAAAGAATAGGTTTGCAAACTGAAGTGCTGATGTATACGACACATCTCCCGTAAAGAAATGGCTCAATTTTTCAACAACATTTCCGCCTTCCATATGTGTAGCAATATCAGTAGCAGGATTACGTCCGAACCAAAAGCCTTCGTGGTGCAAATGCGTCCACTCTAATGCCTGACAACCAACGAAACAAAGACCACCTAAGATTGTCCATAACATCCATTTAACAACCTCATGCTTCGAATTACGATGTCCAGCTTCAACCGCCAACACCATAGTTACTGAAGACATAATCAAAATAAATGTCATCAAACCGACAAATACTAAGGGTTGCCCCCCGTCAGTAATTCCTGGAATAGATTGAAAAACCTTATCAGGATCCGGCCATACAGCGTGTGAAAATCGTTGTGCGCCATAATAAACCAAAAATGCAGAAAATGTGAAGGCATCCCCTACCAAGAAAAACCACATCATGATTTTTCCATACTCTAAGTTCCAAGGTGATTTTCCACCATTCCATGGACCAGTTTTTACCTTATCCAATTGCGATACTGTTGTACTCATTGTTTACTATTATTGATTCAAAAGTAAGAAAACATATATATAAATCCATAAAAGATCGAGAAAATGCCAAAAAATACTGGCAAGATCCATGCGGAAAAGATTGCCGTCTTTAGGAAGTTTGTTAATTCCTATAATCGCGCCAATCAAAACGATCAACCCCGCAATAATATGCGCCAAGTGCATCCAGATAAAAACGTAGATAAAAGATTGCGATGCATTGTTATTCACAAAATAAACACCCCTATCGATCAATACATTCCAAGCATGAACTTGCAAGGCAAAAAATACAACTCCCAAAATAAAAGTTGTTATCAAAAACAACCGCTGTTTGGAAGACTCGCCATTTTTAGCCGCTCTATGTGCTAAAAACATCGTTAGACTACTTACCACAATCACCAAGTTACTATATAAAAGTGCATTTGGCAATAGGGTCTTAATCCCTTTGTCCACGCCGCTCGCTGTATATACAATGAAACCACTGGATAACGCAGCAAACATCATGAACATACCCAACATACCCAACCACAGGTTGAACTTTTGGGCTTTTCTCTGTACTAACTTCTCGTCAGTTTGTGCTTGTATATCTAACATTATTTCAACGGAATAAAGTTAAGCAATAATACGAGTTGTGTCACAGGCAAATAGATAAATGAGGTAAACATCACTTTCTTCGCTGAAGGAATATCACAATTCTTAAACAGCAAATAACCGTAATAACCAAACATTATACCACCGACCACGGATACAATCGTAAACCAAATCCCACCAAAGCCAAAATGATAAGGTATAAAACCTGCAGGTATCATAAACAAACCTGAAATGAATACCATAAACGCAGATATCTTATCACGTTTTGTCGTCGGCAATAAGCGAAAACCCGCTAATTTATAGTCGTCATCCACAACCCAGGCAATTGCCCAGAAATGCGGAAACTGCCATAAAAACTGAATAGCAAACAACACAAAGGGAATAATAATAATTGCCGCTTCGTTATGTCCACTATAGTAGGCCAAATCATCTTGCGAAAAGGCTGCATAATATCCAATTAATGGCGGAAATGCACCCGGAAACGCGCCGACAAACACTGCTATTGGTGATTTTCTTTTTAATGGTGTATAGATAAATGCGTAAAGAAGGATACAGAAAACCGACAGCAGACCAGCGACAAAATTTAAACGAACAAGCACCAAGGTTCCTAAGATGCCCATAAAGACACTCAATACCAAAGCCTGTCCTGTTGTCATGCGGCCTGATGGCAACGGTCTGTCTTCCGTACGTTTCATCAGTTTATCCAAATCCTTTTCAATGATCTCATTAAAACCATTAGCGGAACCTGTCACCAGAAAACCACCTATAGTCAACAATAACCAATTGAACCAGAATATATCACCCTGTTGTTTTGATCCTATCAGAAAAGCAATTGACGCAGAAAATACGACCGTCAACGTAAGTCTCAACTTAACAAGCTTTTTGAAATCTGAAATAAATTCTTTCATAACTAAAAGAGACCTCCTACTATCAGTGTAATTAAACACGTACTTTTAAACATAAACATCCCGAATTCCAAGATTAGTGCCTTTGCTTGTTTAACAATAACAACAGGTAGAACTGTGCCCCAAATAGAAGCGTCGCTACCACCAAATGCGTTGTCTGTGCAAATGCAGGTATTGCAAATCGAGCTAAGATAATTCCTGATAGCATTTGGATACCCACTAGAATCAATGCGATTAAAGCAAATTTATATTGCTTAGAACCCGTATTAAAACTCGTGCGGACCAAAAAGAATAATACAATAACTAAAATCAAAGAACAATATGCCAACCAGCGATGTAACTCAAACTGTTGACCAATAGTTGTTATAAAATCAGTCCGGGCTATCGTTGAACCGGTTAATAAATCAACCTCCTCACGAACTCCCGTTCCGACAATTACCTGTGTTAGCATCAATAAAATTGAAGCAATAGCAAGTCCTTTTAATATACCCAAAGAACGATTGACCAGTAAGGTCTTGTTTCGCAAAGTAACTGCTTTGAAATATGTATAAATACTAATACAAACAATTACAATGGCTAAGAGCATATGTACTGTAATAATCCAGGGCATCAAATTGGTCGATACAACGATCGATCCCAGCCAAGCCTGAAGTACTACAACAAAAAGATTAATCACTGACCAAACAACGATCGAGCTTTTTGATTTTAAATAGGTGAAAGAATAAATAGCTGTAAATAACAAACAGAATCCGGAAACAACGCCTACCAACCGATTGATATATTCCGTCCAAGTTTTCGCAACATTAAACTCTTCATGCTGCAAAATACTCTTATCGGTACGGAGCTTGTAAGCCATTTCCTTATCCCCGAAAAATTCTACAATTTTCGCGAAACGTTCGTTCTTCTTTGCTCTTCCTTCAATATAATGCTGTTCATATCCTTGAGGTAATTGGGAGATATCTGTTGGAGGAATAATACGGTTAAAACATCTAGGCCAATCTGGACATCCCATTCCTGACCCTGTACTCCGAACAACTCCCCCAGCAATAATGACCAAAAACAATACAATTATCGTTATAAAATTGGTCTTTATAAATCGCTTCTCAGCTGCTGGAAACATAATACTACCCCTACCTCTTAAAATACAAACTTCTATAAAATAGAGTAGGAATTCCTACTCTATTTTATAAGATTTTATTAGTCTTTTCTACCATTTTGAGCATTCCATTCTGCCTGGATACGCTCAGCTTCCTCGTCTCCTTCGAAATCATGAGGCAAATTAGAGCTCATTGTTTCAGAGAAAGGAACACTTTGAGGAATAAAATCCTCACCATGACCTGGCTTACTGTAATCGTAAGGCCAACGGTGTACAGTTGGAATCTCTCCTGGCCAGTTACCATGGATATGCTCTACCGGAGTAGTCCATTCCAACGTGTTTGACTGCCAAGGGTTTTGTGGTGCTTTTTTACCGAAGAAAATCGATGTAAAGAAGTTCCACAAGAAAGCTATCTGACCTAAAGCAGCGATGATTGCAGCCCAAGTTACCAATTTGTTTACAGAAACCCATTTCGCCATGAAAGCAAACTCAGTAAATGCATAGTAACGGCGAGGCACACCATCGATACCCATAAAGTGCATTGGGAAGAATACCATGTAAGCACCAACGAAAGTCAACCAGAAATGTAAATAACCCAATTTTGTGTTCATCATACGACCGAACATCTTAGGATACCAGTGGTAAACACCACAAAGCATACCGAAGATTGACGCCGATCCCATTACCAAGTGGAAGTGGGCAACAACAAAATAGGTATCGTGTAAGTTGATATCTAAAGCCGCATTACCTAAGAATAATCCTGTCAAACCACCAGAGATAAAGAACGATACCAAACCGATAGCAAACATCATCGCTGGAGTGAAACGGATATTACCTTTCCACAACGTTGCAAGATAGTTAAACGCTTTTACAGCAGAAGGAACCGCGATAATCAATGTTGTAATCATAAATACACCACCCAAGAACGGGTTCATACCTGTTACAAACATGTGGTGACCCCATACGATAAAAGATAATACGGTGATACCGATTAACGAATAAACCATCGCATGGTAACCAAAGATTGGTTTACGTGAGTTGGTTGCAATAACCTCAGAAGTTAAACCTAAAGCAGGCATAACAACGATATATACCTCAGGGTGACCTAAGAACCAGAACAAGTGTTGGAACAAAATTGGTGAACCACCTTCGTTTGGTAAAATTTGTCCTTGAACAACAAGATCCGACAAATAGAATGACGTACCAGCAGCACGGTCAAAAATCAAAAGAACAACCGCCGAAACCAATACTGGGAATGACAACATACCCACGATAGCAGTTAAGAAGAACGCCCAGATTGTCAAAGGCATTTTCCATAAGTCCATTCCTTTTGTACGCATGTTCAAAATTGTACTTACATAGTTAATACCACCGATCAACTGTGAAGCTACAAATAGAACCATACTCACCAACCACAACGTCATACCTGTTGCAGATCCTGCGATTGCTGTAGGCACAGCCGATAATGGCGGGTAGATCGTCCAACCAGCAGAAGCAGGTCCACTTTCTACAAAGAACGATGCAACCATAATCACTGATGCTACAAAGAACAACCAGTAAGACAACATGTTCATAAAAGGAGATGCCATATCGCGTGCTCCGATTTGATATGGAATCAATAAGTTACTAAAAGTACCTGATAGACCAGCCGTTAACACGAAGAATACCATAACGGTACCGTGAATGGTTACCAAGGAAAGGAAAAACTCCGGTTTTATACGACCACCTTCAGCCCATTTACCCAAGAATACTTCTAATATAGGGAACTCTTTATCCGGCCATGCTAATTGGATACGGAATAATACTGATAAAAGCATCGCAAAAACTGCCATGATGATACCAGTGATCAAGAATTGCTTAGCAATCATCTTGTGGTCACCCGAGAAGATATACTTTCTGATGAACGACTCTTCGTGATGATGGCCGTGCGAATCGTGATGTTCAGCGCTATGCGATATTACTGTACTTGACATATTCGATTTTATATTCAAAAATTCTTAATTAGTTCAAAGATGCTGTAACTTGTACGCTATCCTTTTTCACGTTAGCTGTTTTACCGCTGAACTCTTTTTGCAAATCCTCAGTAAAATACTTGTTTTGTTTAGCTAACCATTCTTTATATTTTTCCTCAGTTACGACAACCACTTTCTTTTGCATATTGTAGTGACCAGATCCACAGATCTTGTTACACAACATCACAAAGTCATAATTATAATCACCCAAACGATCACGCATCTCTTCTGTTGTTACAGTAGGTGTGAATTGGAAATAGTTGGTCATCCCCGGTACCGCATTGATTTGAACACGGAAATCTGGAATAAAGAAAGAGTGAATAATATCTTTTGAAACGATATGGAAACGTACAGGTTTATTTACAGGCAACCAGATTTCAGATCCTTGAATATCATCCCAAGAATTTTTATCATTAAAGTCAATACCGTACGGGTTCGTTGGCGTAGTCATTTTATAATTACGTTTACCAATAATACCGTCCGAACCAGCATAACGTACATTCCATTGGAACTGCTCGCCCAATACTTCAATTTGTAATGCTGATTTTTGAAGATCCTCAGGAATATTTGTGATTGATCTCCATGTAAAGAAACCGAACAATACCAATACTGTCAAAACAACAGCAGGAACGATTGTCCACAATTTCTCGATCGCATTATTATGTGGGTAATAATAAGCTTGGCGTTTTGCACGCATGCGGTACAAGAATGTAAATGTCATCAACAAGATGTGTGTGATAACCAATACAAATGTTGTAATTGCTGTGGTAATGATAAACATTGTATCAATACGCTCACCGTGCTCAGTTACTGCCGATCTCCAATAAGCGGCTCCCCAGTGTACATATGACCAATATACACCGTAAAGGAATACAACCAAGAAAATGAATAACAATGCAGATTGAAACGTGTTATTCGCAAACGGATTGTATTTACCGTTCATCTTTCTTGTCAATTCATAGATCGAAAGTACTTTACCGATAACGGCAACAACTGTACATATAACCAAGAATAACAAGACATAATATGTGAAGTTTTTATAAACCTGAGGGTCTATTTGCTTCACTTCTTCAACAGCAGGAGCAGCAGCACTAGCTTCAGTAGAAGAACTAGCAGATGCAACAGCAGCAGTACCTGCTGCCGCTGTTGTATCTTTTGCAACCGAATCCGTTGCTGCAGGGGCAGCTACTGCTGTAGTCGCCGCTTTAGCAGAATCAGATGCTACTGTATCTTGTTGACTTGCAAGGATAGGAGTCGCAAAAAGCAATCCTAGTGCAAGCACAAAACCCGAGATGGATTTGAATCTATTATTTAATTTAAAGCTCATTTCTTTTATAACGTTTTTACGTAACCTTCCTTTAAAAGTGAAACTATATCTGGTGATGCAAACTCTCATCCAAGAAAGGATGATTTTTAGGCACCAATGCTTGTTTGCTCAATTTACTCATCACTAAAAAGATGAACAAACCTAAGAAACCAAGTGCAGTTCCGATTTCAATGATACCAAATCCTCTATGTTCAGCAACAGTACCAGGCATGATCATGATATAATAATCTAGCCAGTGACCAGCCAATAATAGAATCGCTACGAACAACATCACGTTTTGTTTACGTTTTGCATCGCGATCCACTAATAGTAACAATGGTGCCACAAAGTTAATGATAATACTCAACCAAAACCAAGGTTTGTATTCAGGTTCCCAACGTTTGTAGAAATAAACTGTTTCCTCTGGAATATTTGAATACCAAATCAACATGAATTGTGCAAACCAAACGTAAGTCCAAAAGATGGAGAAACCGAACATCAATTTACCCAAATCGTGTAAATGATTTTCGTTTACCCAGTTCATATAACCAGCTTTCTTCAATACAACAACGATGATCGTGATACATGAAATACCGCTTACCCACATTGCTGCAAAGTTATACCAACCGAACATTGTCGAAAACCAGTGTGCCTCTAAAGACATTATTGTATCGAAAGACCAGATAGGTGTAGTAAAACCGAAGATAACTAAGAAGATCGCCGACAATTTGAATGACTTTTTATAAGAAGTCAATCCGCCTTCCAAATCTTCTTTATAAGAAAGTTTCGCAAAAATAACGGCAAAAATGCTATATGTACCCATAAATACGACCTGACGGATCAAGAAGAATGGAACATTTAAATAAGCAGATTTACCTGCGATAATAGGGTCAAAATTTGTACTATGCGGATCAGTGATACCGTCTGCATTCCAGTGATGATATAAGTTATGTGTGGTTAAACCTAAACCTACGATAACCAATAAAATCAATGATGCAATTGGTAAAACACCCGCCATAGCCTGAGGTATACGTACCAAACCTGCAGACCATGCAGATTGTGTTACATATTGCAAGGCAACAAAGAATGTTCCAGCTGCGCATACACATGTAAAGTAATAACCCATCAATAACAAGTTGGCATAAGTACGCTCTACAGTAACGTGATCGCCCGAAAGCAACCCGAAAGCTACAGCAGCTACGCCTAGTACAACAGCGACAATACTGAACATTTTAGCTTTGCCAGCAAACTCGTATCGCTCGTTGAAATTATAATCGTGATGATGACTGTGAGTTCCCATTTATATATCTGATGTTAGATTATTTCTTTTGTAATTCGTGAACATACATAACAACTTTCCATCTCTCCTCAGGAGACAATTGAGATGCATGTGATCCCATGGAGTTGTGTCCGTAATAAATTGTATGGTAAATTTTACCATCAGTCAAGTCAGCCATCAAACCACCTCTTGAAGAGCTCGCCGCATCTGTTCTATGATAAGATGGTGGCGGAGGAAAGTTCTCTAATTGACGAGTGCCTCTTGAATCAGTCACGCTACGATCTTTCGTGATAGGACCATCACCTTTACCTTCTACTCCATGGCATATAGAGCAATAAGTTGTGAACAAAGCTTTACCTTTTTCAAGATTCTCGGCATTTACGACCAAAGGACTTTTTGCTTCTCTTCCTGCGCGTTCATAATCCTCTAATGTATTGGCGTACTCAAAACGAGTGAAACCAATTGGATCTGTACCTTTAGGAGGTGCCTGTGCTGTTTTTCCATCAGCAAAATTCGCATTAGGTTGATCCGGATTGAAAGCAAGCGGATCGTACATGTTACGAGAAAACTCTAAACCTGTACTACGAGTTGTTTTGTCACCACAAGAAGAAACAAGTGCTGTCAATGCCACAGCTGCGCATAGCGTTCCAAGTAAATTCTTCTTATTCATAGCTAACATATTTTCTATCATTGTACTTAACTTCAACAGCGCCAGCTTCTTTCAATAAGCTATCGATCAAAGCGTGATCTGTATTTTCATTGGCATCTACTGCAAGGATGAAACGATCATCTGTTGCTCTCAAGTCCATTACACGAGGTGCACGTCCTGGAAATAAGTGGTTACGGAAGAAAAACGTAGCAACCATACCCAAGGCACACAATAAGATCGTAACCTCAAATGTAACCGGAACAAAGTTTGGCATACCAAATGATGGTTTACCACCGATATTCATCGGCCAATCGTATGCCATTGTATAATACAACAAACTAAAACCCAATGTCGTTCCTAATGCTCCAAAGCAAAATGCTGCGATAGGCAAGCGAGAAGGTTTCACACCTAACTTCGCTTCGATGCCGTGAATAGGCATCGGAGTAAAGCAGTCGTAAATACTTATATTATTTGCTTGCAATTTGTCGATCCCATGCATCATTTCATCGGGATCCGCAAAACTACCTATTATATATTTTGTATTGCTCATTGCTGATTATTTTCTAACTGATAATTCTTTAATCTCTTCTTCTGTCACTGAATCATATTTCTCTAATGACTCTTGGAAGTACTTAACTTGTTCCTCAGGGAATGCGCCTTCTTGAGCCAATTTAGTTTTATGTTGTAATGAAGATGATTTCAACAACAATTTCACTTCGGCGATAGCGATACCCGGTAAGAAACGTAAGAACAATAAGAATAACGTAAAGAATAATCCAATTGAACCTACAAAGATACCTACGTCTGTCCAAGTTGGGTAGAACATTGCCCAAGATGAAGGCAAGTAATCACGGTGCAATGAAGTCACGATAATTACAAAACGCTCAAACCACATACCGATGTTTACAACAATCGATAAGATCCATGAGATTGGAATACTTGTACGGATTTTTTTGAACCAGAATAACTGTGGAGAAATTACGTTACAAGTCATCATTGACCAGTAAGCCCAAGCGTACGGACCCAACATACGGTTCTCGAAAGCATACATTTCGTATTCTGAACGAGAGTACATTGCGATAAACAACTCAGTCAAATAAGCTACACCCACGATAGAACCTGTCGTCATGATAATGATATTCATCGACTCAATGTGGAACATCGTGATGTAGTTCTCAAAGTTCATTACTTTACGTAAGATCAACAATAAAGTCTGTACCATCGCGAAACCAGAGAAGATCGCACCCGCCACGAAATATGGAGGGAAGATCGTCGTATGCCATCCAGGAATAACCGAAGTTGCAAAGTCCATGGATACGATCGTGTGTACAGAAAGTACCAGCGGCGTAGAAATACCTGCCAAGATCAATGACACGATTTCAAAACGTTGCCAAGTCTTAACTGAACCATTCCATCCGAATGATAATACAGAATAGATTTTTTGTTTTAATCCAGTAGCACGGTCACGAATTGTCGCGATATCCGGCAACAAACCACAGTACCAGAATACCAAGGATACTGTAAAGTAAGTTGAGATCGCAAACGCATCCCATACCAAAGGAGAGTTGAAGTTTACCCAAAGTGATCCAAATTGATTTGGAAGTGGGAAAATCCAATAAGCCAACCAAGGACGACCCATGTGAGCTACAACGTATGTAGCCGCACAGATTACCGCAAAGATCGTCATCGCCTCTGCAGAACGGTTGATTGAATTACGCCAGTTCTGGCGGAAGATTAATAATACAGCTGAAATCAACGTACCCGCGTGACCGATACCTACCCACCATACGAAGTCGGTGATATCCCAAGCCCAGCCTACAGTTTTATTCAGACCCCAAGCGCCGATACCTGTCCAAAAGGTATAACTAACGCTAACTACCCATAATAAAGCACCTAATACAGCAACGGTAAAACCAATCCACCATGCTTTATTCGGTTTATTTTCAACCGGTAGTAAGATATCATCCGTAATTTTTGCATACGTAATGTCCTTACCGGTCATTAATGGTTCTCTTAATATTGATTCGTTATGCGATGACATAGTATTTTTATTTCAAATATTGTACAAGATTACGCCTCAAAAGTGTTTCTAACTTTTGTCATATAACCGATACCCGGTTGAACATTGATTTCCTCAAGTACGTAATAAACACGCTCGTTGCGTAATGCTTTAGATACTTCTGATTCTGGATCATTTGCATCTCCAAAGATGATTGCATTTGCAGAACATGCTTGTTGACAAGCCATTTGGATATCGCCATCTTTAACTTTGCGATTTTGAATCTTAGCTTGCAATTTACCTGCTTGAATACGTTGGATACACATTGAACATTTCTCCATTACCCCACGTGAACGAGTAACAACATCTGGATTCAATACCAATTGTGTGAACTCATTGTTCAAGTAGTTGTCAAAACGTGAATCATTCCAGTATGCAAACCAGTTGAAACGACGAACTTTGAAAGGACAGTTGTTCGCACAGTAACGTGTACCAAAACAACGGTTATATGCCATATGGTTCAAACCTTCTGAAGAGTGTACTGTTGCCAATACTGGACAAACCGTTTCACAAGGTGCGTGACCACAATGTTGACACAACATCGGTTGGTGAACAACAGTGATATCTTCGAAATCTAAATCAGCCGAAGCTCGCGCAATTTCTTTCTCTTTTGTAAGATCTTGATCTTTTCCTTCGATCGTATAGTAACGGTCAATACGTAACCAGTGCATTTCACGACGACGGCGAACCTCATCACGACCTACAACAGGAATATTATTTTCAACGTTACAAGCAACGATACAAGCACCACAACCTGTACATGCGTTCAAGTCGATCGCCATCACCCATTTGTGACCAGGTTGCTCATATTTGTTCCACAAATCGTATGTTTTGTGATTATCTGAAAAACGTCCTGCCTCAGAGTTAGGATCTTTCAAATAATTCGCAAATGTGGTTTCACGAATAACGTTACGACCCTCGATCGTGTGGTGTGTTTGTGTCTGTGCCAATTGGTAAGTACCAGACGCTTTCGCTACAGTTGCTTTAGCAACACCTTGTACTGTACCATTGATGATAGAAGCAAAAGGGAATGCGTTTTTACCAACTTCATTACCTGCTTTACCAACTTTTGTACGGCCGTAACCTACAGCAACTGAAACTGTTCCTTGTGCTTGACCTGGTTGTTGTACAACTGGCAATTCCAATTCAACACCATTTGCTTTTACAGTTACTTTACCATCTTCACCCAAACCTAATTTCTCAGCATCTTTCGGGTTAAGAGCAGCATAGTTATCCCAAGTTACTTTAGAAACCGGGTCAGGCAATTCCTGCAAGTAAGCATTGTTTCCATAACGACCATCGCGAAGTGCAGAAGGCTCGTAAAGTTTCAACTCAAACTCACCGGTAATTGCTTTGCTTGATGCTTCAATTGCCGAAGCCGCTGCTGCAGCATTTCCTGTAAATGCAGGAGCTGTTGCCGCTTTAGCACCTTTATATTCAAAACCAGTTTGCAATATAGCATCCCAGTTTTTCGTAGAACCCGCTAAGATTTGTGTAGACCACAAGTTCTTAACGAAGTTGTACATATCGGTATCATTTCCTGCCCAAGTCAACAAGCTTTGTTCAACTTGACGTGTTTTGAAAACAGGATTGATTGTTGGTTGAACGATAGAGAACAAACCTTCTTTTGGATTCGCATCACCCCAAGATTCCAAGAACGTACTTGCTGGAGCAATCGCTGTCAATTCAGAAGCTGTTTCATCCGCACGTTGCGAAAATGATAAGGTGAAAGGAACTTGTTTCAACGCTGCTTTTACATCATCTGCTTTGAAGTAGTCATACACCGGGTTGCTATTCAAGAAGAATGCAACACCAACTTGACCTGATTTCGCTGCTGCTAAGAAAGCTTGGAACGAAGAATCCGAACCTTGGTATTGTTTAGAATAGTTATCCAAATCGATGATTGTACCGTAAGCACCTAATGCAACGTTGATTGCATTAACTAATACCTGTACATTGACATCGTTAGAACCAGCAACAACAACTGCTGCGCCTTTGTTGTTTACCAATTCTTTCGCCGCTAGAGCGACACCTTTTTGTGCCTTTTTGTTTGCAGTAGCACCAGCCAAAGACTGACCAGTGATTGCATTATATAAAGCAACCAATGTAGCTCCTTCTTCCGAAGGTTTGATTGCAATACGTGCATCCGCATTTGTACCCGTCATGGAAAGACCAGACTCAAATTGCACGTGACGTGACATTTTTCCGTTTTTCAACGATTTATAATCACGGTTTTTAGCGTATTGTTGTGTATGCTCCTCACCTGCTAACCAAGTTCCTAAGAAATCAGCTGCAACTGAAACAATCACATTTGCTTTTTCAAAATTATATGAAGGTACAACAGCTTTACCAAATGAAGCTTTATTCGCCTCAATAATACCGCTGTAAGAAACAGCATCGTATTGTACATGGTTAACTGTTGGGAATTTCGTTGCAAAAGCAGCGATAGCCGCCAACGTCGAAGGACTGTTTACGGTGTTAGAAACGATCGTAATTTGTTTACCAGAAGATGCTGCTGCATTCAAAGCTTTAACAACTTCCCCATCCAATTTAGACCACTCAACATCTTGACCTTTCAATTGTGCCTGTTTCAATTTGGACTCATCATATAAATCCAATACAGAAGCAGCAGTTGTTGAATCCAAACCTTGGTTCAAACCAATCGCATTCGGGTTAGGCTCAACATTGATCGGACGACCTTCACGAGTTTTAACCAAGATACTTTGACCGTTGAACGTCGAAGCATAATAGTTAGGGATACCTGGAGTTACCTCTTCAGGTTTAATCAAATAAGGAACTGCCTTATGCACAGGAGTACGGTTACAAGCCGCTAAAGAAACAGCACCCAAACCAAATCCTAATGCTTTCAAGAAGTCACGGCGAGGAGTTTTAGTACTCAAGCCAGCTTCGTTTAATACATCTTCTACAGGAATAGATTCGGCAAACTCACCCTTGCTTCCTTCAACGAAAGCAGGAGTTTGATTTAACTCTTCCAAACCTTTCCAATATTTTTTATTGCTATCCATTTAAGCTGTATATAAGATTGCGTATTTCAAATAATTATTAATAGTGACACTTACCACACTCAAGACCACCGATCATGGCTGCAGTCATTTTCTCACCTTTCTTAATTCTTTCGTGTGCTTTAATCAAATCTTCATAGTATTTATTGTCCGATTTGATATCTGTCTTTTTGTGACAATCAACACACCATTTCATCGTCAATGGAGAGTATTGGTATACTTCTTCCATATTTTGGATTGGACCGTGACAAGTTTGACACTCAACACCAGCTACCACAACGTGTTGTGAGTGGTTGAAGTAAGCAAAGTCAGGTAAGTTGTGAATACGAACCCATTGAATTGGTTTCGGATTGTTACCGTAAGTACGCGTATCAGGATTCCAATCCAATGCACGATAGATTTTAGCAATTTCCGGAGAAATTTCACCATCATAATGCTCTGAAGCAGTGATTGTATTGTGACAGTTCATACATACGTTGGCCGATGGAATAGACGCATTTTTAGATTTAAATGCTCCACCGTGACAGTATTGACACTCAATTTTGTTAACACCAGCGTGGATTTGGTGAGAGAACTTAATTGGTTGAACCGGCTGATAGCCTTGGTGAACACCAACGTTCCACATGGTTTTCCAACCACCTACAGCTAATAATGCAACCAACATCAAGACTGTAAAGCCAACCAACTTCTTGTTTTTAACGAATGCTTTCGCAAACTTCACAAAACGTTGGCTATCTTCTGGCTCTTGTTGCGCAGCAATAGCTTCTTGGTTTTTAGCAATAACATTTTCTAAGGTACGGATCACACGATTCAACACCACGATAACCACTACAGCCAAAACAACAACTGCGATCAAGCCCAAAATCATGAACATAGACGCGTTATCATCTTTAGCTCCAGCACCACCAGGAGTTTCAGTTTTCGGTTTCTCCTTAGAAGCATCTGTGATATACGCTAATACCGACTTGATCTGATCGTCAGATAAATCAGTAAAAGAAGTCATCACAAGCTTGTTGTTCTCTTCGAAGATTTTAACTGCATCAGCATCGCCAGACGCAATTAAAGCCTGAGAGTTCTTGACCCACTTGATTAACCAAGCTTCGTCTTTCGTCTCTGGAATCCCCTTTAAAGCAGGACCAACCACTTTTCTGTCAATGGCGTGACAGGATGTACACTTAGATTTGAAGATTTTTTCACCTTCCTTGACATCTTGCGCATGCAACGTCGTAACGGCAAATAATAGCATCAAACTCGTTGACACCACCCTCGCAAGGCTTCCCAAAACGGATGAGATAGTTCTCATATTTAGCACTTTATACTATTTATTTGTGAATGTAAAAAATTAACTCCCATGGTTAAAGGAGCCACTACCCCCCTAACAATGCCACAAAAGTATGATTTATTAACAAATCGCTGACAATTTTGTGACCTTTAATATCAATTTATAATCATTCTAAACAAATGGGTTTAAACGAGGATAAAACAACATTAAACTATTAAAGTGGTCCCATCGCTACAACTTTTCATTTGGATAGCTATTCAAATATAAGACAATTCCATGACAATTTAAAATACCTAAATTCGACTATCACTATGGACACAAAAAATTTTTTTTCGTCTTTATTTCCGTAACTTTATCAAGATGAATGGAGAACTTTATCAAGATGAATGGAGCCCCGTCCAGGATCGAGTCCCGGACCAAAAATTAAAGGGCCAAGACTAAACACACGACAATCATGGAAACAAACAAAGAATACAACCCATTAAGTAAAGAAGAGGAGTACATTATTATACATAAGGGAACTGAACGCCCTTTTACCGGTGAACTTTTGGACAATAAGCTCAAAGGAACTTATATCTGCCGTCGTTGTGACAGCCCACTATACCGTTCGGAGTCGAAATTTGAATCTGGCTGTGGCTGGCCAAGTTTTGATGATGAAATTCCCGGGGCAATTACAAGGATCACGGATGCCGATGGTCGCCGCACTGAAATCCTGTGTAGTAAATGTGGCGCGCATTTAGGCCATGTATTCCTGGGAGAAGGCTTTACGACAAAAAACACGCGTCACTGCGTTAATTCTATTTCAATGAAATTTGTAGCCGATACTACGAAGTAACTTTCACTTTAGTCGACTCACGAACTTTCAGTTCACAAGGCAACACCATTCTACGTGTTGCTTTTATTTTACCCTGAAGACGCAGCAACAAAATATTGATCAGATTCTCAGCAATATCCTTGATCGGCTGCGAAACAACCGTAATAGAAGGTTCGACCAGCTTAAAAACCGTATGGTCGTCAAAAGCAATCACCGCCGGCATCGTAAAATTAAATTTTTTGGAAGCCTTCAAACCCGAAATCGCCAGATAGTTCGTTGAGAACAAAACGGCATCCAGCCTATTTTCACAGATAAACTCCCGCAAAGATTCCATTGCTTCCTCATCCGAAGCATCCATCTGAATCTTTTGAATAAAACTTTGCTGCTTATTATTATCCATAGCCTTCATATAGCCATCTGAACGCTCCTTCATTTGAGTCTGATCCGAATAGAGCGATACAAATCCGATACGTCTATAGCCCTGTTGACACAAATGGTTACTGGCATCAAAGGCCCCCTGAAAATTATCCGCACCAACATAGTCTGTTTCAAGATCCGGAAAATAACGGTCGAAGAGCACAACCGGAATATTATTCTGTTGCAACTGCTTTACTGTATCTTCCAAACCATCGGAAGGTGTAATAATAAAACCATCTACCTGCCGATCGTAAAACATCTGGATTAACTCCTTCGCTTTTTCCACATCATTGTTGGTACTACAATAAATAATACGATAGCCCTGCTCATAGACCTTACTTTCGATCAGACGTGCTATATTCCCAAAAAAAGGATTGGAAATATCTTCGATAATCAAACCCAAAATCTTCGTCTTCCCTGTGCGGAGACTTTTCGCCAATTCGTTGGGCTTATAGCCGACCTTTTTGACATAGTCCAAAACCCGCTTAGTCAAAGCCTCACTAATACGCTTTTCTTTTGCCTTATCATTCAAAATAAAGGACACAGTAGTTACAGAAATCCCCAACGCCTTTGCGATATCACTGATCAGAATACGTTTCTTCATGTAGTAGTAGTAGGTTTGTTAAGTTTTTTATTACGAAGATTACTAAAGTAAAAAATTTAACGACAATTTACTAAAATAATAATAAAATTGCGCTAAAAGGTTTTATTTACTAATTTTAAGCAGTTTTCAAATACCCGAACAAAACCTATGACAGGAAATAAACTACTCAAAACAGTGTTGGGCACAATAATTTTGCCATTTTGTGCGCAAGCCCAGCAAAATCTTACGCAATATGTCAACCCCTTTATTGGGTCAGCGGATCATGGTCACGTCTTTGTTGGTGCAAATGTACCTTTAGGTGCTGTACAATTGGGACCTACCCAAATTCCACAGATTTGGGACAAGTTCAACGGATGGGATTGGTGCAGTGGATACAATTACAAAAGCCAGGAAATTTTGGGTTTTACCCATACCCACCTGAGCGGAACAGGTATCGGTGACCTCAACGACCTCATGATTGTTCCAGCCAACGGAAAATTACAATTAACGCCAGCGGAATTCAATAAAATGAATACAGGCTATGGTTCTTCCTTCAAAAAGGAAAATGAGGTTGCCAAGCCCGGATTCTATAGCGCTTATTTAGATGACTATCAGGTACAGGCCAACTTAACAGCTACCGAACGTGTTGGCTATCATCAATATCGCTATGAAAAAACAGATAATGCACATATTTTAGTCGACTTAGGTTACCATATCAATTGGGATAAACCGACAGACACCTACATCAAACAGGTTAACGACTCGACCTTTGTTGGTTACCGCTTTTCAACAGGATGGGCAACCGACCAAAAATTGTATTTTGCGATCAGAACTTCCCAGCCGATACAAAAAGTAAGATTTTTCGACGGTAAAGAAGAAAAATTAGGCCAAACAACATTTAAAGGACAGGCGATCAAAGCAGCTTTATTCTTTGATGCTGTTAAAAACAAAACCATCGAACTCAAAGTCGGTATCTCTCCCGTAAGCTCGACCAATGCCCTGAATAATATCAATGCAGAGATTCCAAGCTGGAATTTTGAAAAAGTAAAGCAAGAAGCTGATCAACGTTGGAACAAAACCTTAAATAAGATTCAATTTGAAGCCGACAAAGATACGAAGACCATCTTCTATACTGCATTATACCATACCTACTTCGCTCCTACCATCTTTAACGATGCAAATGGCGATTATTTAGGAACTGACAAACAAGTATACGAGAAACAGGATTTTGTCAACCATACCGTATTTTCGCTTTGGGACACCTACCGTGGGCTTCACCCTTTGATGACCATCTTGGAGGACCGTAAAATCAACCAGGATTTTATCAAGACGATGTTGGCTATCTATCAACAACAAGGTAAATTGCCAATGTGGCACTTACAAGGCAATGAAACCAATACCATGGTGGGCCTGCCTGCGATTCCAGTGATTGCAGACGCTTTCTTAAAAGGAATTATTGACGAAAAAGATTATCCTTTGGTTTGGGAAGCTGTTAAGACAACAGCCATGGGCAACGATCATGGCCTGAAATATGCACGTGAACTGACTTACATTCCGATCGACAGCATGCCGAATGAGTCTGTAGCATGGGCATTAGAGTATGCGATTGCCGACTTTGGTGCGTATAAAATTGCTGAAAAGCTAGGTAAAACAGAAGACGCTGCCTATTTCAAAAAACGCTACAAACTGTACGAGCAGTATTTTGACAAAGAAGTAGGTCATTTCGTCGGTAAAAAAGCCAATGGCGAGTTCCGCAGACCTTTCGACCCATTGATGGCCAAACACCGTGAGAATGATTATTGCGAAGGAAATGCATGGCAATATACCTGGTTAGTACCTCAAGATGTCAAAGGTCTGATCAATCTTTTCGGTGGCGAGGAGAAATTTTTGAAAAAACTGGATTATTTTACGACCATGTCATCGGATCTTGGTGGTGAAGCCTCTCCAGATATTTCAGGACTAATAGGCCAATATGCGCAAGGGAACGAGCCAAACCATCATATCCCTTACTTATATGCTTATGCTGGACAACCTTGGAAAGGTGCAGCTCTAGCCCGTAAGGCGATGACGGAGTTTTACACAAACAGTCCAGCTGGTCTATGTGGCAATGATGACGTCGGACAAATGAGTGCCTGGTATGTGTTCTCAGCAATGGGCTTTTATCCACTGAATGCAATGAGTGGTGTTTATGTCTTCGGATCACCGATGATGCAACATGCGAACATCAATTTACCAAATGGCAAAACGTTAGCAATCGATGTTAAAAATCAAGGTAAAGCAAATCAATACATTAAATCGATCAAATTGAATGGTAAACCTTATGCTAAGTCGTTCATTACACATGCACAGCTTTTAGAAGGTGGACAGATGGAAATCGAGATGAGTGCTACGCCAAACAAAAACTTTGGTAAAAACAAAGCCGATTGGCCTTCAAGCATTGACAATAATTAACTGAAATATTGTCAGTAAAACATTACTGGATTAATATTTGTTAATACCTTAATAACATATTTAAGGAGAAACAAAACATGGCAGATTACAAAAACATCAATATACAAGATATCCCCGATGGAGGTGATAATCCAAAAGACTTCTATGAAACTTTTAAAGAGCGCTTAGAAGACTTAGAAACATTTCCAAAGGACTACACGTATAAATTTATCTTACCAAAAGATCAGGACCACTTCAATCAGATCCAGCGCGTATTTGATGACACAGGTGCTCAGTTTGATTTCAAGGATTCCAAAACAGGTAAGTATACTTCAATTACGGTAAACTTGAACGTAAAAGACGCCGATCAGGTGATCTACTTCTACAAAGAAGTAGCGAAGATAAAAGGTGTTATCATGTTATAAAAGAACAAATCAGGCTGTCGAATTGACAGCCTGATTTGTTTTCTGATTTACATATTAGCTTAACTCCTCCCTATTTCAGCATAACGACATCAAGCCAATAATCGCCGCTAAATCTTTTACTAGCATAGTGCAGCTTGAATAGATTAACAGCAGCCTCCTCATTTAAAAAATCCAAAATGCGTTTGACGTCCCGTCGGGCAGCAAACTGTTTCCAGCTATTTTTTCGATCATAAAAAAAAGACATTTGTCCATCCATGCTATTCCAAGTCCCTCCCAGCGCATATAACTTCGTTTCACTAAACAGTATATTAAAATAGTCTTTATATACCGCGCAATCGAGCGTAATCTCTTTATTTTTATTAGCCATCCAGTCAAATCGATACGAACAATACATTGGATTCCCATAGTAAATACCAGGTTTATGGGGAATCTTGGCCTCCTCAAAAAATTCCTTAAGCAATTTCACTACTTCTGGCTCGCCATCGTATGCTAAGGGCACAGCACTAAGCTCACGATCCATATATAAGGTAAAAGAAGACAAATTGAGGCCCCAGCGTCCTTGATAATCCAATAAAAACTTGGACAAACGCTCCACAAGCGGTGCCATCCCACCTCTGAATGAGCCTTGCACGGAAAGTGCTTCAAATGGTCTCGCCTCGTTATATTTATAAGGGCTTTCATACACATCCATCACAAAGCGATTATATTCCCGATCAAAATTAATGTAAAGCTCGTCTGTCATTGAATCTCTGATAGCTTTATCCTTTAAGATTAACCTATTAAGAGGCCAAAATAAATCCTGTTTATAGGACCATAAAATGGCACGATCCAGTTTATAAAACTCATAACGCCCCTTGGCCAAGATCATATTATTTTTAGTTGCATAATGCTGCACAGTGGCAGATAGCTCCTGGAATTTATCCCCATAAGACCGCTGACCATACACGGTCACATGCATGAGGACAAACACCAAAATCTGACCAGGTTTAAACAGAAACAAACGAAGTATACTTTTCATAGGATAAAGATGCAGGTAAGCCTTATTTTCCATAAAAAAAGCCCGCTTAAAGCGAGCTTTTCATATCATTTGAAAGGAATAAACCTATTCTTGTCCAGCACCAGCTACAGGAGCTTCACCGGCAGGTTTATCCTGCTTTGGTTTGTCTTCTTTCGGAGGACGAGGCAATAACGCTTTACGCGAAAGCTTCATTTTACCTTGTTTGTCGATATCCAACAATTTAACCGTTACTTTATCACCTTCTTTGAAGATACCGTCCATTGTTTCAAGACGTTTCCAGTCGATTTCAGAGATGTGCAATAAACCATCTTTACCAGGCATGATTTCAACGAAAGCACCGAATGGCATAATTGATTTCACTTTACCTTCGTAAGTTTCACCAATCTCTGGTTTAGAAGCGATTGCTTTAATACGACCTACTGCATCATCAATAGCCGCTTTATTATCTGCGAATACTTGAACAACACCCTTGTTATCAACTTCTTCGATCGAAATTGTAGCACCGGTCTCACGTTGCATCTCTTGGATAATTTTACCACCTGGTCCGATTACAGCGCCAATAAATTCTTTATCGATCAACAGTTGAACGATACGAGGTGCATGTGGTTTGTAATCTTCACGTGGAGCAGAAATTGTTTTCTTCATTTCACCTAAGATGTGTAAACGCGCTTCTTTTGCTTGATCCAAAGCTTGCGTCAACACTTCCCATTTCAAACCATTGATTTTTAAGTCCATTTGACAAGCAACGATACCTTTTTCTGTACCAGTTACTTTAAAGTCCATATCACCTAAATGATCTTCATCACCTAAGATATCCGATAAGATCGCATATTTACCTGTTTTCTCGTCAGAAATCAATCCCATGGCAATACCTGAAACTGGCGCTTTCAATTTCACACCGGCATCCAAAAGTGCTAATGTACCAGCACATACCGTAGCCATTGAAGAAGATCCATTTGATTCCAGGATATCAGAAACAACACGGATCGTATATGGATTTTCACTGTCTGCAGGAAGTACCTGTTTCAATGAACGCATAGCCAAGTTACCGTGACCAACTTCACGACGGCCTGGACCTCTATTAGGTCTTACCTCACCTGTAGAGAATGCAGGGAAGTTGTAGTGAAGAATAAATTTGTTATAACCGTTGATAAAAGCACCATCGATCATTTGCTCATCGTCTTTAGCACCTAAAGTAACCGAAGTCAATGCTTGTGTTTCACCACGTGTAAATACAGCCGAACCGTGTGCAGCAGGCAAGTAATCCACTTCAGACCAGATCGGACGTACAGTACGTACATCACGTCCATCTAAACGCATACCTTCATCCAAAACTAGGTTACGGACAGCATCATACTGAACATCGTGGAAATATTTTTTAAACAAGAATGCCGTGTCATCATCCAATTCCTCTGGCATTGTTGCTCTGTACTCTTCTGCGATTTTTGCGAAGTTCTCAGAACGGTCATGTTTTGCAGAAGCAGATTTTGCAATAGCGTAAACCTTATCATAAGTAGCTGCAAAAATAGCATCTCTCAATTCAAGGTTTTCAGGCTCATGGTTATACTCACGCTTCACAGTTTTACCAACTAAGTTAGCCAATTCTACTTGAGCAGCAACTTGTTTTTTGATAGCTTCATGAGCAAAAGCAATCGCTTCTACCATCTCAGCTTCAGAAATTTCTTTCGCTTCACCTTCAACCATACCGATATCTTGTGCAGAACCAGCAACAATAAATTCTAAAGTTGCTTTTTCAAGTTCAGATAATTTTGGATTGATCACCAGTTGACCATCAATCTTTGCTACGCGAACTTCAGAAATTGGTCCATTGAAAGGAATATCAGAAACAGCAATAGCTGCAGAAGCAGCCAAACCTGCTAAAGCGTCAGGCATAATATCTTTATCTGCAGAGATCAAGCTGATTGCCACTTGTGTATCTGCGTGATAGTTTTCAGGGAACAAAGGACGTAATGCGCGGTCTACCAAACGCGAGATCAATACCTCATAATCCGATAGTCTAGCTTCACGACGTAAGAAACCTCCTGGAATACGGCCTGTTGCCGCATATTTTTCTTGATAATCTACCGAAAGAGGTAAAAAATCAACGCCAGATTTAGCTTCTTTAGCTGAAACGACTGTTGCAAGCAACATCGTATCACCTTGTTTTAATACTACAGCACCATCAGCCTGTTTTGCCAATTTCCCTGTAGACAATTCGATCTGGGTGCCATTACCCATATCGATGGTCGTTTTAATTTCGTTGTAATTCATTTAATCTTGTTTGCGACATGCTTTTCATCTTGTTGGCAGCATGCCAATATTTTAAATACATTAGATTTCAGCACAAAGGTAAATTAAAATATTAAGATTAGTGCAATTAACAGCAGGCTAAATCATCAAACCATCGGAATACGGCAGCAACCGCCTTAATCTGTCAAGCAATGAATCGATTGAAGTCTTCTCAAGTTCTCTTATTTCTCGAAAAAAGCTTCCAAAGGCTTATCAATTATAACGAGGAATCTAGCCTATCGCGTAGTATAAAACAATATAAGACAAGTATAAAACATGGCTATCATTTTCGGAGATTCCTCGGTGCTTCTTCGGTACTTGTTCGGAGCTTGTTCGGTACTTCTTCGGTTGGAAGCGAATAAACAGCGAGCAAGCTCCGAGGAAAAAACGATTAAATAACGACTAAATAGTGAAACTGAAGTAAAGAACAAGTAGACCAATCTCGTCCGCCAACCTCAGGAAGTCCTGAACAACGACAAAAGCCATGACGAACAGAAAACGACCCTGCTGATGCAAAAAATCCAATAACAATTCGGGCGCGATAAGCACAACAAAAAAAGCCATCCAAAAATTGGATGGCTTTCTTAACACCTTTGTATTAAAGCTTATTTGATAATATCACGTAAACCTAGACCTTTAATGATCGCACGGTAACGGTTGATATCTTTTTTGTAAAGATAAGCTAATAATGAACGACGTTTACCTACTAACATTTGTAGGGCACGTTGTGTACCGAAATCTTTTCTGTTTTTTTTCAAGTGCTCAGTTAAGTGAGCAATTCTCTTAGTGAATAAAGCAACTTGACCTTCAGTAGATCCTGTGTTTGTAGCTGATCCAGCAAATTCTGCGAAGATATCAGCTTTGTACTCTTTACTTAAATACATTTCCTGAATAATATTAAAGCGTTAAAAATTTTATTAATTGGCTGCAAAGATAGCAAAAATCTTCGGTTGCCAAAATAATTTAATAAGCAAAGGTTCAGCTACTACTAAACCTTTACGTAGATTTTCTTCTTGTCCAACCAATAGCAGATTACCCACATCAACGTTAAGAAACAGAGCGAATAAACAAAAGAACCAACTTCCGGTATCCCAGGCACTTTCGCGCAAACGTATTTATAGAACCAGGCAAAAGCATCGAGGTATTTTTGTGTACCATCCTCTTTTACGCCATCAGGAATACGGAACAATCCCAAAAAGCGTGGTAGAACACCGCTCAAGACAAAGATGAATAACGGATTTTTACCAAAAACATCAAAAAACTGTGTCAATTTATTTTTGACACCCTGTACCTCAATAAACCAGATCATACCACCGAGTGTCATGGTTGCCAAACCTGTTGTATAGAGCACATAGGAACTCGTCCATATTTTTTTATTGATCGGAAAACCCAAGGCCCATATCCAAGCCAATACGACCAAAATAAATCCCGTCACAAACATTCCCGCCAGCAATTTAAAATGAGGCTCACTAGAGGCCGGCACTTTGGACCACAACCAATCTACCTGACCTTGCTTTTTAATAAATACACCAACTAAATAGCCAAAGACGACCTGAACAATTGTCGGCAAGGTACTCATCAGCCCTTCAGGATCAAATGGCACCCCCTCCCCTTTGTAAACATGCGGTAAACCTAAAATGGCAATATCATATTGTGTACCGAACCAGCCCTCCAAGCTATAGGGATCTGCTCCTCCGGCTATTGCACAGATTGCCCAATATAACAACAGTATGATTGCCGAGATCCAGATAATCGTTTTTTCTTTAAAATAATAAGCTAAAATCGAAGCAAAACAATAAGCAACTGCGATGCGTTGGAGTACACCGAAAATCCGAATTCCCCGGCTCGGATCCGTTCCGTCCACCCATTGTTTAAAAACCAGCTCCGCACCATCCCATTTCACAAAAGGCCACCAATTGATGAAAAGTCCAATCGCAAAAATCAAGATCGTCCGTTTAATTACTTTTTGCCAAAATACTGCAGGTCCTGCCTCCTGTAAACGAGGTATAACAAAAGACATGGCATTACCTACTGCGAAAAGAAAAAAAGGAAAAACCAGGTCTGTAGGTGAACATCCATGCCATTCTGCATGTTTTAGCGGTGCAAACATATGAGCCCATGTCCCCGGATTATTAACCATAATCATCAGTGCCACAGTAGCCCCACGAAAGACATCCAAGGAGTAATAGCGTTGTTTCATAATCAGATTGTATAATTAAAAGGTAAATATAACGTATTTGCCCTTCATTTTTATGCGCAGTCCACAATTTAATGGCATAAACAGGAAGGTCAGACGACAAGATTGTTACAATAACAAACGTTTGCATGGGCTTATTAGTCAGAAAAGGGATACTTTTTAAACAATTTTAAAAAGTATTTTGAACTTACTTTTTTTTTAATATATCTTTAACAAAAGTTTAACCAACTTTATGAATTGTACCAAATACCAATGGAAAAAGATATACTGAAGAACCTATATTTTGATTCAACCCTGTCCATAGCAGAGTTGGTAAAAAAGCTTTCGAAAAGTACGCCATCCATTACCAAGGTGATCAATCGTCTTTTGGAAGAAAAGATCATTGTTGAATGTGGATTTGCCGAATCTACTGGCGGAAGACGACCTATTCAATTTGCGCTCAACCCGTCCTTGGATTTTTATATATTAACGATCTCTTGTGACCAGCATTTTTCGACATGCACAATTACCGATTTAACTCAAAAGACAATATTAGAGCATAGGGATATACCGTTAGACTTAAATTCCGAAGAGTCTTCAGAGCTCCTTTTATCCGAAATTGACCGAATTTTAGCATCTTCAACGATTTCATTAGATCGGATTATAGGTATTGGAATTAGTATGCCTGGTTTTGTTAATTCAGAATTGGGCGTCAATGAATCCTATATCAATACGCATCCTTTGTATGAAATAAAAAGCAGGATTGAAAAAAAATATAAACTGACAACAATCATAGAGAATGATTCTCGCTGCATAGCCATTGCAGAGAAAGAATTTGGGGCTGCGAAATACATTGAGCACTCACTTATTATTAATCTAAACTGGGGAGTTGGATTAGGAATTATCATTAATGGAACTGTTTTTAAGGGCGAATCAGGTTTTGCTGGAGAATTTAGCCACATCCCTCTTTCCGACAACAACACCTTATGCTCCTGTGGTAAACGGGGATGCCTTGAAGTTGAAGCATCATTGGATGCTGCCATTCGAAGTACGGAGAACGATATTCAAAACAATGAGTATTCGATTTATAGTACGTTTGTAAAGAGTAATCTAAACAAAATCGATGCACTGATCGAAGCGACTCATGTTGGAGACCAAATTGCGATTAACAATATCGGAAAAATAGGTTACATGCTCGGCAAAGGCATATCAACGCTCATCCATATTCTTAATCCAAAACAAATCATTGTCAGCGGAAGAGGTGCAGAACTGGGGAGAATTCTGAATCCTCAAATACAAATTGCCATTAATGAATTTTGCATCCCTGAAATTGCAAAAACAACACAGATTCAAATGTCAGAATTGAACAAACATGCTCAAATAAAGGGTACTGCAGCTATCGTCGTGGAAAACCATATCAACAGAATCCTAACTAAATAATTATTTATAAATTAAACACTTAAAGATGAGTCTATTCTACAAAAAAACAGCTGGATTAGCTTTGTGCACACTTTTCAGTGCAACATCGCTATTTGCACAGCAAGGCATTTCTGGAACAGTTTCAGATGCCAAGGGGCCAATTGCAGGTGCTACTATTTCCGTAAAGGGAACAAATAGAGCGACCCAGTCGACTGCAAGTGGGGCATTTAATATACAAGCTGCACAAGGCGAAACATTACGTATTTCACTAATAGGCTATAAACCTCAGGAAATTGTGGTTGGAACAACTAAAACGATTAACGTATCCTTAACAAGCGATGAATCAACTTTGGGAGAAGTGGTCGTCACAGCAATGGGAGTTAAACGTGAAAAAAGAAGTCTTGGTTATTCATTTCAAGATATACAAGGTACTGCATTGACGGATGCCAGAGAAAACAACATAGCCAATGCACTAGCGGGCAAGGTTTCCAGTCTTCAGGTTGTTAAAGGTTCAAACGGACCTTCATCATCTTCGAAAATTATTCTTCGCGGATTCAATTCCATTACCGGAGACAACCAACCGTTAATTGTTGTCGATGGGGTGCCGATGGATAATTTTGCCGGCGCTAAAAACAATGATTTTTGGAATCCGTCAGCAGATATGGGAAGTGGGTTAGGAGACTTAAATCCGGAAGATATCGAGAGCATGTCTGTCTTGAAAGGCGGTGCTGCTTCTGCGCTTTATGGATCACGTGCCTCTAATGGGGTTATTTTAATTACAACCAAAAGCGGTAAAGCAAAAGATGGCGTAGGAATTTCCTATTCAACCATTACGGGAATCGAAAATATCTTTATGACGCCAAAATTACAGAGTGACTTCTCTCAGGGGGATGGCGGTGTCTACGGTAAATTAGCCACAGGATCTTGGGGAGAAAAAATAACTGGGCAGGAAGTTGAGTTATGGAATGGTACGAAAACAAATTTAAAGGCCTACGATAATATCGGTAATTTCTTTAAAACAGGATTCAATACAACCCAAAACATCAATTTTCAACAGGCTGTTTCCGATAAAGTCAATGTATATTCATCAGCGACTTATTTGCATGATAACAGCAAATCTCCCGGCCAAAAACTAAACCGCCTAAATTTAATTAATAGAGTAAATGCCAAATTTGGTCAGCGCAATCAGTGGACTACCGACGTAAAGGTACAATACATGCGCAATATGGCCTATAATCGTGCAGTTGGTGGTGTGAATGGTGGTAATTATTATTCACAGTTGTTAACTTTCCCAAGAAGTTTGGACATTACGCAATTTAAACCTGGAATGGATGAATTGGGTGTGAAACAAAGTTGGTATTTGGAAGATTCAGGAATTAACCCATATTGGGCGGCCAACAATAAATTAAGCCGTGATACCCGTGATCGTTATTTGATGAACGCTACTGTAAAGTATGATTTTAATGACTGGTTAAGTGCTGATGTACGTGTGGGTTCTGATAACTATTCGACAAAATACGAAGATAAAACATATACCGGATCTCATATAAACAATTCGTATGGTACAGGTACAGACAAGTTTTATGAGAACAATTATATCGCAAGTTTACAGGCAAGAAAAGACAATCTATTCGGTAAATGGGGTGGTAGTGCCGCAATTTATGGACAGATCATGGACCGTAGCCGTACTTCCTTAAGCGCTAGTGCGGGCAATTTAAGGGTACCTAATCTATTTACCATTGGTAACAATATTGGCAATCCTGGTATTACTGAAAGTATCAATAGAAAACAGATTAATTCGATTTATGGTAACATTGACATCAATTATGATAATATTTGGTATGTTAGTTTCACAGGAAGAAATGACTGGACATCGACTTTACACCCAAATCATAACAGTTATTTTTACCCTTCTGTAAGCACCTCATTTGTACTCTCCGACCTGATCAATAAATCTGGAAGTATGCCTTCTTGGTTCAACTTTGCAAAGGTGAGAGCATCTTATGCAAGAACAGGTCGCGACATGGACGCATACCAATTATATAATACTTATATCATTGGTAATGACCCTAATAATAATACAACTGCATCCAAACGAGATGTTCTTTATGATGAGAACGTAGTTAATGAACTTCAAAAATCAATTGAAGTAGGTTTAGAGACTAAATTTTTCAACAATCGAGTTGGTTTGGATTTAACATATTATAAAAACAACTCAACAAATCAATTGATTGATATCCCAATGAACAATCTATCTGGATACAGAGCTTTCAAAGCCAATGCAGGTAATATTCTTAACGAGGGATTTGAAATCACATTAAACGCCGATGTAATAAGAAAAGAGAATTTTAGATGGAATCTAAATGCCAATGTTTCTCGCAATTTCAATAAAATTCTTGAATTACACCCTGAATCCAAACGAATGACATTGGGCGGCTATGACAATTTCGCAATATATGCAGCTGAAAATCAAAGATATGGCGCTATATTCGGAACAAAATTCCTACGTGTTGAAGATGCAAACAGCCCTTATAATGGACAACTTATTCTAAGCGGTACAGGTTTACCACAAGCGAAATCTAATGAAGCAGAGCTTCTGGGTGATCAGACTGCACGTGCCCTTGCTGGTATCACCAACTCTTTCACTTTTAAAAACTTCGGATTAAGCTTTCAAATCGATGGCAGATTTGGCGGAAAATTCTTCTCAGGAACACAGCGCGCACTACAAGCTAGCGGTTCTTCTGCCGAAACAGTTGTTAACGGAAGTCGGGATAATTTTGTTGTTGATGGAGTTATCCTAAAAAATGGTGCATACGAAAAAAGTACAGTCGCAGTTACGCCACAAGATTACTGGACAACCGTATCTGGAGCTAGTGGCAACTTAGGTATTACTGAACAAAATTTATACAATGCAACCAATGTTAGGATTAGAAATTTGCAATTAAATTACTCTATCCCTAAAAGCGTTTTGAAATCATCCATTGTTAAAAATGCAAAAGTAGGGGTATCGGTCAATAATTTAGCCATGCTAAAGAGTTATGCAAATGGTGTAGATCCTGAATCTACCTATGCAATGAGCTCAAATGCTGTAGGATTTGAAAATCTATCTTTTCCGACATCTCGTTCTTATTTCTTAAACCTATCTATTGGCTTCTAATCTGAATTATCATGAAAAATACACTATCAAAAATAGCGCTGGCAATATTATTAGTAAGCACAGCCACCTCCTGTACAAAACTAGAGGATATCAATATAGATCAAACTGCTGCAAATGACCAGCAAGTTAAACCAGAATATTTTTTAAACAACTCTATTATTGGAGCTCAGCAAGATCCCGGATTGGCCGAACGTTTATTTATTTATTCGTGGAAAACCGCTGCCCACCAGCAATATTTTAACTTTATCAATATCGGGCAGCAAAGTGATGACTATAATTCCTTGTACTGGTCAAGTATCTCAGGCTGGTTGAATAACGCTAACGCAACCATCGAAATTGCAGAGAAGAAAACTCAAAATGGCACGGCTGCTGTTTACAACCAAAATATGATACAGGTTGCCAGAATATGGCGAGCATACTTGTTAAGTGAGTTAAGTGACAATTTTGGCCCAATACCTACCAAAGGATTTCAAGGAGTCAATCCTGAATTTGATGCTGTCAAAGACGTTTATTATTATCTGTTGACTGAATTAAAAGATGCTCAATCGAAAATCGATCCAGCTGTCAGCAATTCGGGTATTGAAAACTATGATGCCGCTTACGGTTTCAAATGGGACAATTGGATCCGCTATGCGAACTCAATGCGTATGCGTTTGGCAATGCGCTTATCAGAGGTTGATGCAACGAAAGCAAAAACCGAATTTGAGGATGCTGTTAAAACGAATAAATACATTGAAACAGCTGCACAAAACTTCGGCGTACAGGAAAAAGACGGTTGGGATCCACTAACGGGTGTAATGAGCCGTTCATGGAATACACAACTACTATCTGCTACATTAAACAATATATTTATTGGATTGGGTGGCATCAAAACTGCTGATCAGTTTACAGAAACCGAAGTTTTAAGCAAAATCAAGAACGAAGACGATTTTGGTATCCGTTATCTGGATAACTTCTCGACTATGTCAAATGACCCAAGCCAAGGTTATTACTTAGATGGGATTCCAAATAAAATGGATCCAAGAGCATACAAAGCTTTCTTTATTCCAGGTCATACATCCGACCCACAATATTGGACCGATGCTAGCAATCAGGATGCCCAAATCAAAAAACCAGACGGCACTACATTGAATTTTAAAACTTCATACACATGGAATGCGTTTACGTCAGGTACATGGGGAGCTAAATCGTCAAATATGGTGCTTAGAGCACAAAATGGTCGTATTCCAGGCATGATCAAAAAGTTCAGAACAAGCACACAAAAACGTTTATTCTTCGCTTCATGGGAAAGTTATTTTTTGATTGCCGAAGCGGCTTTGAGAGGTTGGAGCACTCCTATATCTGACAAAGTTGCCTATGAAAAAGGTATTTCAGAAAACTTTAACTACTGGGAAGTATCATCTTACCTCGGTCAATACTTAGCATCAGAAAACTACAACCGTGTGGGAACTTCAGTAAAATATGATCATACAACGGAGCCTGCTGCGACCTTCACTGTCAAGTACAAAGACGGTTATACTAATGCTACAGGAACTGCCGCAATCAAGTATCCTGAAAATACGATCTATAAAAATGGAGCAATCAAGAACGATAAGTTGACAAAAATTATCACGCAAAAATATATTGCCTCATTTCCATACTTATGCCTTGAGGCATGGAATGACCAACGTCGTTTAGGCCTTCCTTTCTTTGAAAATCCTGCTGTCGAAACGGCCATCGCAACAATGCCACAATTGACAAGTGCAAATTACACAAAAAACCAAGTAGATTTCTTTCCACAAAGAACGAGCTATCCTTCATCATTTAGAAATGCTGATCAGGCAAATTATGATAAAGCGGTATCCTTATTAGGTGGATCAGATGGCGTATTTACACCCCTATGGTGGGCTAAACAAAAATAATTTTTTTATAACACTAGAAAAGCCGGCCTTGAGCCGGCTTTTCTAGTTTATCACAATATTGATCAGTATATTTGTTACAATTACACTTATTATTAATTCAAAAGAAGCATCCAATTCCCTTAAAAATAAAGAATCTATCAAATTCTTTTTAAATTTTTTAAAAAGAATTTGGAACTTAAAATAAAGTATCTATATCTTTATATATAAACTAAAAACAAACACAGAAAAACTCAATTGCCGCACACCTAAATTAAGTAGAGCAATTGAGCTAAAAACCAACTACCAATGATATTAAAAAAGTATAATATCATTATTGAAAACATTAAAAACCAAATGATTACTCATTAATGAAGCTTAAGTAGAAATGGTCCTAGAGATTTTAAGGAATTTGTATTATCGGCCTATGCAACCGATTGCAGACATCGCGAACTCACTTTCACGAAGTATACCTTCTGTCACCAAACAAATCAACGAACTTCTTTCAAAGAATATCGTAGTTGAGAAAGGTTATGCTGCATCGACAGGCGGAAGAAAGGCTATGCAGTATATGATTAATGAAGATTTAAGCTATACAATCGCCAGCCTATCTATCGATCAATTCTATACAGCAATTACCTTATCAAACCTTAAAGGGGATATTATCTCATCGCTAGAAAATCTTCCGGTTGATCTTCGAGATTCTGATGCAGCAAACGTACTATTAAAAACCGTAGATCGCTTTTTTTCTACAAATAATATTGATTTAAAACAGGTTATCGGCATAGGGATTAGCATGCCGGGCTTTGTCAATTCAGAAACAGGGTTAAATGAATCCTACAACAGTGATTCCCCCTTATATAATATAAAGGAACTCATCGAACAAAAGTTTAACGTGCCTGCAGTAATTGACAACGATTCACGCTGTGTCGCCTGGGCTGAGAAAAAATTTGGAAATGCACAAGATTCCTCGCACTCCCTTGTCATTAATCTTAATTGGGGAGTAGGTTTGGGTATTCTTATTAATGACGACATCTTTAAAGGAACTTCTGGTTTTGCCGGTGAGTTCAGCCACATCCCTCTTTCAGACGAATTAACACTATGCTCTTGCGGTAAGAGAGGGTGCTTAGAAGTGGAAGCTTCTGTGAGCGCTGCCATCCGAAATATTGAAAAGGATATAAAGAACGGCGAATACTCTATATATGAAAAACTTGTAGAAGAATATGACAACAAAGCTGAAGCTCTTATTGAATCCGTTCACATTGGTGATCAGATAGCCATCAATAATATCGGAAAAATTGGGTACTTATTAGGTAAAGGAATATCAACGTTGATACATATTCTCAATCCGAACAAAATTATCATCAGTGGTCGTGGAGCGGAAATCGGTTATATCCTTGCGCCTCATATCCAAGTTGCAGTAAATGAATACAGCATTCCTAAAATATCGAAGAAAACAAGCATTGAGATCTCCGACCTGCACAAAAGAGCGCAGCAACTCGGCACAACAGCATTAGTCATAGAAAAATACATCACAAACATTATTAACTAACGTTTTACACAAATACCTAAAACATGAGTCTATTTTACAAAAAAACTGCAGGATTAGCGTTATGTACACTATTTAGTGCTACATCACTCTACGCGCAGCAAAGCATTACTGGAACAGTTTCAGATGCTAATGGACCTATTTCTGGCGCTACGGTTACCGTAAAAGGGACAACTAGAGGCACACAAACAGCAGCAAACGGGTCATTTACACTACAAGCTTCTAAAGGAGAGACATTACGAATATCCATTATTGGATACAAATCACAAGATATCGCAGTTGGCTCGACTAAAACGATTAATGTAACCTTAACTTCTGATGCCTCTGCACTGGATGAAGTTGTCGTCACAGCGATGGGTATCAAACGGGATTCCAAAGCACTAGGATATGCAGTAAGCACGATCAAAGCGGAAGAACTTACCAAAGCAGGAAATACCAACTTTGGTTCTGCGCTATATGGTAAAGTTGCCGGTCTAAAAATTACAACTGCACCAGGTGGAGCTTCCAGTGCCGTAAACGTTCAAATCCGGGGTATTAACTCCCTAAATTATCAACGTCAACCGCTCTATGTTGTAGATGGTGTCATCATCCGTAATGATGAACAATACGGAACTAAAGGAGCCAATAACAACAACTATTGGGATGATCAACGTATCCGTGGTAATGGTATGTTAGATATTAATCCCGCGGATATTGAAAGTATGTCTGTATTAAAAGGATCTGCAGCAAGTGCGTTGTACGGATCAGATGCGGCAAGTGGTGTTATCGTAATTACAACAAAAAAAGGGATTAAAGGCCGAGGATTAGGCATTGATTTTAATTACAATGGTTCTATCGAACGTGCCGCATTTTTACCAAAATTCCAAAATATCTATGGACCTGGTTATGATGCAGCGACCAATCTCGCGAATGGTGCTACCGAAGAGGGATGGATCGCTGATGCGAATTCACCATCAGGAAGACGTCCATACTTTCGTTCATATGGTAACTTTGGTCCAAAATTTACTGGCGAAGAGGTAAGCTGGTGGGATGGTACGACCAAGAAATACGAAGCGCGCGAAAACAACTTTAAAGATATCTTCGATACTGGTTATAATTCGAACATTAACTTTGCGATTTCCAATCAAACAGACAAAGTCAACTATCGTCTGAGCGGTACGCGCATGGATTACAAAAGTACCAGTCCAGGTTCAAAACAAAGCAGAAATACCTTCAACCTAAATAGTACGGTGAAGATGCATGAGAAATTATCATTGGATCTCGTAGCGAACTATACAAACACAAAAACACATAATCGTTCGGCATTACTCGGACAAGTCCTAGGATCCTATGGAGGTTTCTTTAGCCGTACGGAAGATATGTCTGTATTAAAAGAAAAATATCAAACTTCCGATGGGTACAAGTATTCGGCCTTCGGTACGGGACGCGACGAAGATTTCAAATATACCATTCGACCATACAATTTGTTGGATTATTTCTGGTCCCAATATAAAAACAGTTATGACGAAACAGAAAACCGTTTATTAACGAGTGCTACCTTAAATTGGGAAGTCGTAAATCACCTTAAATTGAGAGGCCGTATCGGTAATGATTTCACTTCAGCTGCTATTACAAACAAACAATATAACGAGTATGCAACCCGTTATAATTCCACAACCAACAGCTCAGGAGGATTCAGTACATCAAAGGGACTGTACTCTATATTGTATGGTGATGTATTAGCAACTTATGCCAACAAAATAAATAGCGATTGGGATTACAGTGTAAGTGCTGGTTTCCAATCTAGGGAAGAGAACTATGACGATCAATCGTCTACTACACAAAGCGGACTCGTAAAAGAGAACTGGTTTAGTATCAGCAATAGCTATGCACCAGCAACCACAACAAATGAGCGTAAGAAAAAAATAAAATATGCCTATTTCGGGATGGCCAATATTGGTTATAAGGGATTTGCTTATTTAGATGGTACATATCGCTCGGAATATTCCTCAACCATGCCTCCTGGCAACAACAACTACAAATACGGTTCAGTTAGCGGAAGTTTTATTTTTAGTGATGCTTTGGGGCTAAAGTCTGAAAAATTCAACTTTGGCAAATTGCGTGTTTCTTACGGTATTGTCGGAAATGATGCTGGAATTTATGTCGCAAATGTGGCGAACAGTCAAAATGCAATTGGTACAATCAATGGGTCAGTACCTTCTTTGACTTACAGCGGTAGCTATGGAAATTTAGAGCTAATGCCAGAAATGAAATATGAATGGGAATATGGTTTAGAATTGAAATTCCTAAAAAACAGATTAGGGTTAGATATCAGCTACTATGACAACTACATTGACGATCAAATTTTAAATCTAACAACTGAAGCATCTGCGGGTGCAACTTCCCAATGGACAAATGTGGGTCGTATCTCCAATAATGGTCTCGAAGTGTCATTAACAGCAACACCTATCCAACATGAGAATTTTAGCTGGAATACCCGTCTAAACTATTCATTCAATAGAACAATGGTGGATAAATTAAATACTGGCGGAGACGAGTTAGTTTTTTATAGTGCGGATGAGAATTCCTTAAAAGTCGTGGCCGAAGTCGGCAAGAAATTAGGGAATATTTACGCCTATGATATAGCTAAAGATGAACAGGGGAATAATTTAATTTCCGATGAAGGTTATTATGTCATTGATAAAACAAAGTACAAATATGTAGGAAATATATTACCAAAAGCAATTGGTGGTATGACCAATACATTCAACTATAAGAACTTTTCATTGGATTTCACGGTAGATTATCGTCTCGGTGGTAAAATGGTGTCTGAAAATCAAAAATACGCCATGGGAACTGGTGCGTATGAAAATACTTTGGAATACAGAGAAACGGGTGTTACCTTGGATGGTGTAAATGAGAAAACCGGAGCTAAAAATAATGTACACCTAAGCGCAGCAGAATATTACATGAATACCTTTGCTTGGGGAGCGGATTCATGGACCGAGAAAGGCGCGGTATATGATAACTCTTTTGTCAAAATGCGGGAACTATCCGTTAGTTACCGAATTCCATCTTCTGTAACACAAAAGCTCAAATTAAATAATGTAAGAGTATCCTTATTGGGCCGAAATCTATTTTACTTCTACAGAACTCTTAAAAATATTGACCCAGAATCACCAGTTGGAAACCAATGGTGGTCACAAGGGGTAGATGTTGGTTCTAATACTGCAACAAGAAGTTTTGGATTTTCATTGAATGCTAATTTTTAACCGTAATTAATCATGAATAAATCATTTTATATATTATTATTTTTAACGCTATCGACCCTTGGATTTACAGGATGTAAATCTGAATTGGAAGATGCGTTTAACAATCCGGATCAAACCACTGAGGCAAGTATTCCCGGCTTTTTCACCGATTTGTTAAATAACGATCGGGTTCGCCCATCGTATTGGCATTACAGAACATTTATTCTATCAAATCAAGCGATATATACGCAAACTGCTTCTTTTATTCCAAACAATACAATGTACCAGCCGAATGATAGTTATTCCTATGGCTATTGGACAGATTTCTATGCTCCCGGTGTACTTGGCGTTTACCGAAAAATGGAAGCTGCTTACGCGGAATTAACACCAGAAAATCAAGCGAAAGAAGAAATTTTCCTTCAGGCTGGTAAAGTGGTCATGTACGATGAAGCATCAAAACTCATCGACAATTATGGTGATATTCCTTTTTCAGAAGCAGGGAGTTTACCGTTAACGAGCATTGCGAAAAAAGCGAAATTCGATGACCAAAAAGAGTTATACTATTCTTTTATAGATGATCTAAAAGCAATCAATACGTATTTTAGTGAAACTGCTACAACAGGTGATTTTTCAAAATTTGACATTCTAAATAGCGGTGGTATTGACAAATGGAGACGTTATGCCAACTCTTTGCGTTTACGTTTATTAATGCGCATCTCCAATGTCGATGAAAGTAAAGCTAAAACAGAAGTTTTAGAAATGTTGAATAATCCCAGCACATACCCATTAGTAGATGGTTCTGCAAATGCAAACTACCTTCCGGGAACTACGGATATTTTGCTTCAACCATTAACAACGTACACAGGTACGTTGCGTCAAGCGTTAACAGAAGGAAATAATCAATACGCAACGGATTACATGTTAAATAAAACAATGAAACCCGCAAATGACCCACGTATTCCTGTATTTTACGATAAATTTGGTGTTACAAAAGATGGTGTATTTACCCCAAATAAGGAGTATAATGCGATGCCAATTACCTTCACTGAAAATGACATTTTAACAAATTATCAAAAATATGCGGTGTTGGATTCTGCAACATTCTTTGATAATGCAAAACTACCGGGCATTGTTGCAACAGCATCTGAGACTAACTTTGCTAAAGCAGAAGCTTACTTAAGATGGGGAAGTGATACAGACGCAAAAGCAGCTTATGATCTAGCGCTTAAACAGTCCGTTACGTTCTATTATTACCTGAATAATTTAAATACATCAGGTCTGAAAACAGAAACAAAACCTACTGATGCTGTAATCGCTGATTTTGTTGACAATTCAACAGCGAAATATACCGGAACTTCAACAGCAAAATTAGAACTGATCTTGACCCAAAAATGGCTTCATTACGGATTCTTACAGGCGCAACATGCTTGGTCTGAATATAGGAGAACTGGTTATCCAAAAATTACGGTCTTAACAGCTGGAGCTGCAAATTATTCTACGCTTCCATTAAGATTTTTATATCCTACTGGAGAGATTTCCGTTAACTCCGAAAATTACGAAGCTGTTCGTTCAAAAGATACTAGAACAACCAAACTTTTCTGGGACGTTAATTAAGGCATACACTACATCTATCTATAAGAAGGCCACCTTAGGTGGCCTTCTTTTTATCATTTTCATTATCTTTATCCATGCAAAAATTAAAAACCATTATATCCACTGCGCTGATCGCTTCAAGCGCAACACTAGCGTTTGGCCAGGCACATAACGTATCTAATGGCTATCAAAAACCGACAGATCCCTTAGTAATTGAAAATCTCGAACAATGGCAAGATATGAAGTTTGGTCTTTTCATGCACTGGGGTACCTATAGTCAATGGGGAATCGTTGAAAGCTGGAGTATCTGTCCTGAAGATGAAGGCTGGACCCAACGCAAACCCGAACATGGTAAAACTTATTTTGAATACCTCAAGAACTACGAAAATCTACAGACCACCTTTAATCCTACGGATTTCAATCCACAAAAATGGGCCGATGCCGCAAAAGCTGCCGGCATGAAATATGTCGTCTTTACAACAAAACATCACGATGGATTTGCCATGTTCGATACCAAAGAATCGGATTATAAAATTACATCCTCCAAAACGCCATTTTCCACAAACCCAAAGGCAAATGTGACCAAAGAAATCTTCAATACCTTCCGCAATGACGGTTTTAAAATTGGGGCTTATTTCTCCAAACCGGACTGGCACTCCGATTACTACTGGTGGTCATACTTTCCGCCAAAAGACAGAAATGTAAATTATGACCCTAAAAAATATCCGGATCGTTGGCAAAAATTCAAAGACTTTACCTACAATCAAATCAACGAGCTGACCTCAGCATATGGCAAAGTCGACATTCTTTGGTTGGATGGTGGTCAGGTGCGCCCCTTAGAAACCGTTGACAAATCTGTTGACTGGCAACAGACAATCAAAATGGATCAGAATATTGACATGGACCGCATTGGGGGCATGGCAAGGAAAAATCAACCCGGCATTATCGTTGTCGACCGTACAGTACCTGGAAACTGGGAAAATTATGTCACACCTGAACAAGCGATTCCTGAACATCCCTTGGATATTCCATGGGAAAGTTGTATCACCATGGGAAATTCGTTCAGCTATGTGCCCAACGACCAATACAAACCGACCAAAAAGATTGTTGAAACATTGGTAAAAATTATTTCCCGCGGTGGAAACTACCTATTGAACATCGCCCCTGGCCCAACAGGAGATTATGACCAGGCAGCATACGATCGCTTGAACGAACTGGCAGCCTGGATGAAAATCAATCAAACTGCAGTGTTTGCAACACGTACGATTGCTCCATATCACCAAGGTGACTATTACTACACTAGAAGCAAAGACAGTAAAGTGGTCAATGTATTCCATCTTTCTGAAGGTGATACTTACCAGCAGCCAAACGAATACGTCTTTCAAGTACCTGATAATTTTAGCGTAAAGAAAATCGCTATTTTGGGTCATAAAGGTAAATTAGACTGGTCTCAACGTGGTAACCAAATTACCTTAAGAAGCCCTAGTACACGATTTAGTTATGCGACTGCAATTCAATTGCAAAGCAAATAATATAAAATTCCGTTGGATATAATCCAACGGAATTTTATCATTTAACAAGGTCATTGTTTACCGATCACCGCCTGAACATCTCAATATTCCCAAAGCCTCTGCTCAGGAATAAGAAAATAAGTCATCAACAAACTATGGGGTTTTTAGAACCTTAAATTCCAATGAAAAAAATCAACCTATTTCCACTATTTATCCTTCTTTTTCTCTCCTCATGTGCAACGTATAAACCTCAGATCCTGGTATCAGAGCAAATTTTTAAAACAGGCCAGGTTCCATTCCAACAATGCCATGCTTCCACGATTCAAGTCATCGGAAAAGACAGTTTATTGGCAGCCTGGTTTGGTGGTACACATGAATCTAACCCCGATGTTGTCATATGGAGTTCACTGTATAGCCATGGACAATGGCAGCGTCCTGTACAGATTGCAGACGGTATCCTTGGTGACAACCGCTTTCCAACATGGAATCCTGTCTTCTATCAATACCCGCACAGTGACACCCTATCTTTGTATTATAAAATAGGGCCCAATCCCAGAGAATGGAAAGGCTATGTCAAACATTCACTGGATAAAGGAACGACCTGGTCTGCAGCGCAGCAGTTGCCTGAAGGTATTTTGGGGCCTATCAAGAATAAACCGCTCACCTTGACAAACGGACTGCTTCTCTCCCCTTCCAGCACGGAGTCCAAAGAAGAAATCTGGAAAGCACACCTGGAAATCAGCCGCGATCATGGCCGCTCCTGGTCCGTCAGCGCAATACGCCCCGATACCAGTATCCAGGTTATTCAGCCAAGTGTGATCCAACATACAGATGGACGCATTCAGGTGCTCTGTCGAAGTAAAGAAAATAAAGTGATGGCAGCATTCTCAGCAGATGAAGGCCTTACCTGGGGCCCCTGGCAAGCCACAAACCTGCTCAATCCCAATTCTGCCACAGACGCCATCCGTTTAAATAATGGTTTATTTATGATCGTCTTCAATCCGGCCATCGCTGGCAACGACTGGTGGGAAGGACGCACAAAACTCCATGTCGCCATATCAAAGGATGGCTTACAGTGGAAAGATGTCCTAACCCTTGAAGATGGGGTAAAGAACGATGAATATTCTTATCCGACAATTATTCAGGACACAAACGGTCTTATCCACATCACCTATACCTGGAATAGGAAAAGTATCAAGCATATTGTGCTCAAATAAGAATGATAGTTGTAACAAAAATGGCAGTAACTTCGTTGTATGCTAAAAACCAAGTTATGAGATCAATATCAAAATTATTAACATTATTAGCATATATCGTATCCGTAGGTTGCTCAAAGGAAACTGCTAATCACAACCTCTATCTCGAGGGAACCTATTCAGGAAAATTTATAGTCAGCTATAAAAATCAGGACCAAACTTTCACTGGAGACGTAACTGTACGGTTTAAAGCGGACAGTTTCTTTTGTACAGCAAACAAAAATAGATTTCCTGCAGGTGGCTCAGGAACATATGAGATTAATGGCGACCAAATTATTTTCAAAGATAAAAATGTATGGACCGCCGACTTCGATTGGGCTTTAATATTGAACCACAATTACACCTATTTAGTGAATGGAAACGATCTAACTTTAACAAAAGCTCCCCATCAACATAATAGCTATATCTATAAATTAACGAAGGATTAATTAATAATCCTTCGTTAATTCCAATTCTCCCTTCAACCGGATATCATCGGAAGATGCGCCGACCAAAAGTTTAAACCTGCCTTTTTCCGTCTTCCATTCGTTACCTGCATTCCAAAGTTTGAGGTCCTCCTTGGTCAATTGAAAAGAATAACGTTCTTTCTTTCCTGCGGCAATGTTTTTACGCTCAAACCGCTTCAACTGCATAACAGGTGTCACCACCGAACTTACTTCATCCACAACATACAACTGAGCGACTTCATCGCCCGCCAATTTGCCCTGGTTTACCACGTCGAACGACACTGTACATACAAAATCATTGCCATTCTCCTTCAGCGAGACCTGTAAATTGGAGTAATCAAAACTACTGTAGCTCAACCCATAACCAAAAGCATACAATGGTTTGGCCGACATTTCCACATAATCGTGATGTTTAGGTTTTGTATGGTTGTAATGTACAGGAAGCTGGCCGACCGAACGAGGTACCGAAATCGGTAATCTTCCAGCCGGATTATAGTCACCGAACAATACATCGGCAATAGCCAAGCCGCCTTCTTGTCCCGGATACCAGGCATTCACGATCGCAGGCACATGTTCAGCTGCCCAATTTAAGTTCAATGGTCTCCCCATAATCGTAACAAGTACAACTGGTTTTCCCGTCGCCTGTATCGCTTTCAGCAACTTGATCTGATCGCCCATCATATCCAAAGAAACGCGATCAAATCCTTCTCCGCTCTCCATATCACTTACCGTATTGGGATCCACATTGGCTGCTCCAGTTGCTTGATACGACGTTTTAAAATCACGTGCACTCGAACCACCCAGGACTAAAACCACCGCATCGGCCTGCTTTGCAGCTGCGACGGCGGCAGCGATATCGGAATTGCTTGTATCACGGATTGCACAACCTTTCACATAATCAACCTTGGTACTGTTACCAACTGCCGCCCGTATTCCGGTCAAGAGGGTCTGAACTTTCCCCTCAGCTTGTGGAGCAGTATAATCGCCCAGCTGATTATAGGCATTGTGGGCATTCGGTCCTATAACGGCTATTCGTTTCAACGATTTACTTAAGGGTAAGATATGCTGATCGTTTTTAAGCAAAACAATCGACTCGCGGGCCACCTGTCTTGCTACCGTTTTATTTTGTGCCGTAGCGACTTTTTGCGCTACCAACTTTTCATCCACATAGGGATGATCAAAAAGCCCCAAATTGAACTTCATTCGCAGTACACGGGCTACTGCTGTATCAAGAACAGCAGGTTCAACGAGCCCCTGTTGGACAGCCTTAAGCAGATTTGAACCATAACCAGTCCCGCTTAGATCGACATCCAATCCGGCATGTATACTTTGTGAAGCCGCTTCTTCTGCAGTCGCTGCTGTTGCATGCCCTCCATTGAGCCCTGATATACTCAGTAGATCCGATACAACAAACCCCGTAAATCCCCAGTCTTTACGTAGAATGTCTTTTAGCAACCAGGGGTTGGCAGAACAAGGAATACCATCAATGCTATTATATGCTGTCATTACCGACCCAGCTCCCGATTTTACAGCACGCTCAAAAGGCGGCAGAAAATACTGTCTCAGGCTTCGTTCTCCAACCGATACGGACTCACCATTGTGACCGCCATCTGGAGCGGCATAGGCTACAAAATGCTTTAAAGTTCCTATTATTTTATCGCGCTCACCTAGCTTCTCACCCTGAAAACCACGGATCATTGCAGTTCCCATCTGACCGATCAGATAGGGATCCTCCCCATAGGTCTCTTCAGTGCGCGACCAACGTGGATCTCGTGCCAAATCTAATACAGGACCATAGCCGTTTTTACCACCCACAGCATAAGTCTCCATGGCGATTGTTGATGCCATATCCTGAATCAACTGTGGGTTCCATGTACTCGCCTGTCCGATCGCGGTAGGGAACACTGTTGCACCAATCGCCATATGTCCATGTGGCGCCTCCTCAGACAACAACAATGGAATCCCTAGTCGAGTACTATCCACCATATAACGTTGGATCGCATTTGTAGCGCGCGCAGCTTCCACAGGGCTCAGGCCATTCAGTAAGGTTTTCTGTGTCCAAGGATCTGCACGTAAGGTTGCCCATAACAATCCGATATGCTGTTCTTTTACTGCCTTTCGCAATTTATTGCTGATTGTAACCTGCTTTCCGTTTTTGCTATACATTTCCCAGCCCAGCAATTTGCTCAATTGCCCGACTTTCTCTTCCACAGTCATTCTTCCCAATAGATCACTTACCCGTTTTTCAATTGGTAATGTACTATTCTTATAGGGCAATTGCTGGGCTTGAAGTTGTGGGCAGAGCAATGTCGCCATTGCCGCCATAAGTAATATACGGACTTTCATAAGTGGATTATTATTTATCTAGTTTTCTTCATTAATCGGATCCGGTTTTATTATTTCACATTATCTATGCAACCGGTTTCCAAACCACTAAATTAACGATTTAGCCTAAATAATCAAGTTAAATTTTGATTCCTAATTCTTTTAATAATCATAGGGCGGCAGCATCGGTTTGAACAGCGTTCATCTAAACAACCTAACACAGGCTTTACTTTATGTATTGAAGTAGAGGAGAGCAAATGGCAAATATCCACGAAATTCATTCTTGCACGTTGGGCAACAACAAAACAGTTAGACAAAGAAAAAACTAATGTGAAAGATTCAATTGCAATTTCATCAAAACAGAATTGAACAAAAAAATAAAGACAGCAAGCCGTCTTTATTTTGAATGTTAAAGGAAATATACTACTTATCTTATTTTGTTGCAGCCGTTCGCTTACCTTGAAAATAGTATTCAATTGGAGCTGCGTATGCTAGAGGATTATTATTGCGCGAAATTAATATGAGCTGATCACCATCAAGCTGTACCTCATAACTTTGGTATGGGCTACTGTCGGCAAACTTGATACTTTTCTTCTCTTTATCATAGGCAAATGCGCGATGCTGTCCTTCAGCAAAAATCAAACTTTCAAATGTCAACTTATCATCCCCACATAGTTCTTTACCACGATTGACAGTGAACTTATTCGCTGATTCAGCAAATGTAAATGTATACACATTATCCTTTTCACAATCTTTCGGTTTGTGCTTCAATTGCTCGTTTGTCGTCCCTTTCGCAGACACGATGGGGCTCCATTCAAAACTTTCCAGCTGTTTTTGAACATCCATAGGTACAGTCATTTCATTTTCCTTACTACAGCTCGTCAGTAAAAAGAGGATTGCAAAACTCCCTGTAAATAATTTATTCATTACGGTTTCCATTAGTTATATCTTGAGAACGATCGTTCTAACAATATCGCTACAATAAAATCAAGCATTTTTAATTAAACAGATAAAAATAGACTAAGATCCGGAAAGCACTTCGCGCCACAAATTAGGATGATCTGTTTGAATAAGACATACAAAAGGATATTTCTCCAAAAAAGATCGATAAGCTTTCTTTCCCTCCTGTTCTGCTTTGTCGTCATATTCCCCCAAACTATTCATCCAAAAATAAATGCCCTGTTGGCGCAATGCATTAAGTTTTTCGGTATCAGTAAATGATTCATCAAGATGGACAATTGAGGTTAATTTCATCTTTAGTATGGCTTCTAGATCCTTCATATTACGTGCCCTCGGAAAAAGTGTGATCGCTGGATTGAGTTTGTAAATCTTGAGCATGTCTTTATAATCATAGAGAAAAAATAGTACCTGGTCTTCCATCCCCTCCTGTTCAACAAGCGCATAGGTTTTCTTAATAAACTCTTTGCGATCTTCTTTAAAATCGAGATCAACAAGGATTTTTCCCTTTGCAACGCGCAAAGCTTCCGATAGCGTTGGTATAACATGATCCGAGCCTTCACCATTAGCCTTTTTGCGTAAGTGAAGCTGTTGAAGCTCGGCATAGGTTTGTTTGGCGACCTCTCCTTGCCCGGTTGTCGTCCGATTGACTGTTTTATCGTGCATCAGTACAAGTACACCATCTTTGGTGGCCCGCACATCGACCTCTACCACGGAAGCCCCCTGCCGAATGGCCTCTTCGATAGCAGCAATTGAGTTTTCAGGTTGCTCCAGATGAGCTCCCCGGTGTGCGGCAATGTGTAAACTTTTTTGCTCTAACTTTTTTATTAAATCGATCGACTGAGCATATAAGTGGGTTGTAGAACTTACTATTATACCCAACAGAATAGTAGAAAATAAAATCTTTTTCATTGCTGTATAGTTATTTTTTTGCAATCTCTTTTTGTTATACCTTAAAAACCGGCGATCTCGCTGCAGTTACATCTCAATCGCGTCATGGAGTGAATCCCGCAATTATATTGACGGAAAGTAATCCGGTTTGAATGGATTACCTTCCGTCTATGACGTTCTACTTTTTCGACAACTCGAATGAATCAAACAACTGCCCATTCAGCTTGTAGCTCGAAAAATACAGTTTATTTTCGGTCAGCTTGATCACCTGATACAATTGCGTCTGTGACGTTGCAACTTCCATCCAGCGTTCAGAATCAGATTCATACATCTTAGGCCCCGCTACAGACAGGAGATAGACAGGTCGCTTTTTACCCAGCCCGCCACGAGCGTAGGTATGATCGTGGCCCTGAAGGACCAAATCGACACCATATTTCTCGAAAATAGGTTTGAAACGTTCTCTCAAGATGGTATTGTCACGATTTTTTGCCGTAGAGTATACGGGATGGTGCATGACAACAATATTCCATTTTTTTGCTGATGAAGACAACACTTTCTCCAACCACTTTTCCTGTATCGCTGCTGCAGTAGAGTCGAGCATAATCAATTGAGAATTTAGGGAAATCATACGTAGATCCTGATAATCGAGGTAGTAAACAGCATCTTGCATACCCTCAGGGCCATTCCTTGGCAAGTTGAATTGTGCTTTCCAATGCGGGTCAAGTACAAGCTTCCCAAGCGAGTCGCGACGGTACTCGTGATTACCCGGTGTTGGAACAGCAGGGATCATCTGATGAATAAATCCTGCGGCCTCATGCCATTCTGCCCACTCCTCGTCTGCATTCGAACGATTGATCAGATCGCCCGCGTGAACAATAAAGCGTGCATTCGCTTCCTGCTGGAAAGCACGCCGAATGGCACGTGCCCAGCGTGAACGTAAGTCGTTCTGTGCATCACCCAAATAGATAAATGAAAACGCGCCTGAACGCTCCGCAGTCCTAAATTGGTTCCAGGCACTCCAATTGCTGCCATCTCCAACGCGATAGGCATAAACTGTACCGGGTTTCAGGTCACGGAAGGTTACCTGTCCATAAGCATCCTCTTGCTGTCCTCGCTCGAGCGGTAGCGCTGTTCCATTTATTGTGATCGCGTTTTTTTCAAGTTCTGGATTGCTCTGTTCTTCAGCAATCTGACCAATTATTTTGGTCCTATCCGCATTGATCCGCCAAGAAACAGACTGCGTACTGCTGGGCTCATCGGACCAGGTCAACGTAATACGATCAGGTTGTTTGTCTTTATTATCCGTCTGGCTTTTCCCTTCCAATAAAGTGCAGCACAGTACTACAGCAAGAAGAATATGTTTGATTTTCATTGTGATATTGATTTTATAAGCGATTTGAGAACTCTATTTAATAACTTTTAATTACTAATTACCAGGGCTTGTTTGTTCCTTGCAATAACCAAGGTTTTGACCAGGCACTATTTTCATTGTCTGCCTGTGAATACGCTGTCTTTTCAATACGTTTCAAGGCCTCCTCGGCATTTTTTTTATTCACACTCATTTCGGTTTGCATATAAGGTACACGAACAGGAAGCTGTGTACGAATGGCTGCGGGGCCGGCCTTTAAAGCGGGGTACCCTGTGCGACGATAATCAAACCAGGACTGTGCGGCAGTTGACCAACTGGCGATCCATTTTTGTTCAATGATCTGCACTTGCGTATTTTCAAACGCCACACCTTTCTGACGGATATAGTTGGAATAGTCTGCGCCCTTTCCCCAGCTTGCCAACGATTCCTGTATAGCACGCTCATAATAGGTCTTGGCTGACTCAGGCAGCCCCCATCCTTTCCAGGCTGCTTCAGCCAAAATAAAACTAACTTCGGCAGCAGAAAGCAAGCGTGCTTTTAACAAACTTCCCTTCGCCGAACGATAGCTATCATTCAGGTAAGAAACATGCGGATTGATCGAGGTTTGCCCCGGTGTTGGATTGAGGTTGTAGGCTGAAGGGTTTTTAGATACACTTGGCGGCAGTCCAACATACTCTTTATCGGTATCCACGGGAACACCTTTGACGACATCTGGCGATACAATCCGAACACCATTAACGATCTTATCTGTACCTGCGGGCTCGTTGCTGCGGATCTCAATGGGTATGTCTACCTTTCTTGCCCAAACCGCCAAACGAGAGTCGCCAAGTTCCTGTAGCCGGTCGACCAGTGTTGCACACATTTTCATTCGTCTAAAATTACTTCCACTGGCATCATACACTGTATTTGACGGCCAGGAGTCATTTGCATTATTTCCAACAAAATCCATCAATACATCATCAGTAGTACTCGTAATAATTGGAAATTTATCGGGATTGGCAACAATACTTTCAATCCCCTGTTTGGCAAAGTCAGCAGACTTTGCTGAAATGCGCATATAATACCGTAATGCCAAAGAATTGGCAAAACGACGCCATTTGGAAGCCTTTCCGCCAAAGTAAACATCCGCATTCGCCAGCACCTCATAAGAACCATCGGGGCGGGATAGAAGTTCATTGGCTTGTTTCAACTCGTCGATAATTCCCTTATAGATTATTTCCTGACTATCGTATTTCGGAAAATTATATACAGCATCTCCCAGTTCCGCTTTTAAGGCATCGGTATAAGGAGCGTCTCCCCAGAGATCAGTCACCAATCCGAATAAGTAAGCGCGCATCACCAGCGAAACTCCTTTATGAAAATCCAAGCCTAATTTCTCCGCGCGTTTACGCATAAGCTCATTGTCACGTAAAAAGCCATAATAAGCATCCCAGCTCAGAATCCCTCCTGTCCATTCGTAGTCATTATGTGAATTGAACCATGCATCAAATTGGGTGTGCTGCATAACTCCGCCAAGATCTGAGAAACTCAATTCGTTGTATTTTTTCGCTGTTCCTGTCAATATCGTCGGCAATAACAGATTGGGATTGGCATCTTCCTCACTTACACCGTTCGGATTGATATTAAGTTCGGTCAGATCTTTACAAGCTGAAATATTCCATACCATCCCAAGGCCTACTGCAGCCATGATGAATCTCTTCAACTGATTTTTCATTTATGTCGTATATTAAAATGTCACATTTACTTTAAATCCAATAGGCATTGACCAAGGGGTAACGTTGTAGCGCTCAATCCCCTGTTTAAATCCAACGCCAGTTTCTGGCTGGAAGGCCATTTCCGGATCTATACCTACTTTCGCTTTGGTCCATAAGATCAGGTTACGGGTATAGACTCCCACACTGCCATTCTCTATTCCGAGACGTTTCAGCCATTTTCCTGATAAATCGTAGCTAAAGGACAGTTCCCGAAGCTTGATAAAAGAAGCATCAAATGTCGCTGCATTCATAAAATCCCAAGGGTAATTGTCTGAATAAGCGATATATTTTGTTCCTTCACCACCAAGATTCTCTGTATAACCTGTGATATTACCTTTATCATCATATTGTGCGATAACACCTGGATTAAACACCCCAAAATTGCCAACAAGACCACCCACACTGATCGGATAACCACCATACTCTTCGCCTGGTCCTCCAACAATGGGATACCTATTACCTTGCACGCGAACAAGATTGTTATCGACCAAATAATTGCGCAGCGTTTCGCCTGTCATTCCATTAGGATTGATCATCTGATCAAGAAAACGTTGCGTGGTTAGATTCGATTCGAAATAGCGATAGGTCTGCGACATAAATTTCCCGCCAAAACGCATATCTGCGGCAATATTCATCGTCCATTTTTTATAGCGAAGACTTGACTGTAATCCCATCGTGAAATCGGGATTGAAGTTTCCGATTTTGTTGCGACTATTGTTAATCCGTACAGCCTGCCAAGAACCATTCTTATTGAGAATAGGAAAACCATAATACGGCGACGATTGATCCTCCACGGTCACTAACTTGGAATCGTACAGATCCCCGATCTCTTCCCCGACATAGGTACGTGCCCCACCCCGACCATCGGTCCAAAAGGTATAAAATTCTACACCATCAGAAAGCTCATCGATACGGGTACGATTGCGATGCCAGTTGACACCAACGTCCCAGGACCAATTTTCCTTGGCAATAGGTCGCCCGGAAACAGCAAGTTCAATACCGCGGCTGCTTAACAGTCCGGCGTTGATATTTTTAGAATTGAAACCACTTGATCCGGGAAGTGTTGTTGAAATAATTTGGTTTTTGTTCTCCAGCTTATAGTAGGTTCCTTCAAACTTCAGTCGATTATTCCACATGCCTAGATCCAAGCCAAATTCGTAAGATGTGGCAATTTCGGGCTTCAGATTAGGAACCAAGAGTGATCCCGAACGTGTTAGCCGCAATACGTCGCCCCAGCTACCGGGATTACTCAGTACATTGGAAAGATTATAGGGATAAGTATCATTTCCTACACGTGCAATACCCGCTCTCAGTTTTGCCAAATTGATCGTTTTAGGCAGAGAAAACACCTGGTTAGCCAACACACTTAGGGATGCCGAAGGATAGAAATAGGATCGATTGTTCACAGGTAAGGTACTGGACCAGTCATTGCGCCCAGTCACATCTAAATAAACCATATCCCTGTAACTTAGATTGATCAGTCCATAAACACTGTTTATGGCTCTTTCAGAAATTGTACTGTAGAAATCCAAATTTAATGGACTGATATTGGCCAATGTGTAGAGTCCCGGCGTGATTAATCCAGCGCCATTCTTTGAGGTATTTTGCACGGATTTACCACGATTATACCGCAAATTTCCACCCAGTGATCCTGTGATCTGAAAGTCGCTCATCTTCTTTGTATATGCCGTCAGAAAGTCGATATTCTGTTCCATATTCATCAGATTAACAATCCCATAAGCACCTCTGGGTTCGTTCGTATAACTGTAAGGGATTTTTGTTTCCCTATTTTCCCAATAAATATCCGTTGCGTACCGTATCATGGCCGTCCAATCTTTTTTGATGGTCCAATCTAACCGTAAGTTTCCAAAGACGCGGTCTCTTGTAAAAGCATTATTCACTCCATAAGCAAGGAAATACGGGTTATTGTGGTTGCCAATAGACTGTGAACGCTGTTGGATCTGCTCCTGCCCTGGCAACCAATAATCCTGCAAGTCCAGAATATTGATGTGAGGTGCAACTTCATAGGCCGCTTGCATCGGATTGGTTCCCCGATTTCCTGCAGGTCTATTGTTGGAGTTATTTCTGCTGGCATCTAGCGAGAGCCCCAATGTCAAACTATTGCGAAGGCGCATGGTCGAATTGATATTCAAGGTGTTTCTGAACAGATCCGAATTGGGGATAACACCCTTATTGGCCATATTGGAATACGAGAAACGATAGTCCAATTTTTCGCTTCTGTTGCTGAGGGAAATCCCATTGGTACTTGTGACCCCGGTCTGGACAAAGTTTTTAATGTTATTTGGGTACGCTTTTAGTTCCGTAGGAATGGGCTTACCGTTCTCGTCAAGCGGACTATTCCATTGGACAGCTTTATACCCCTTATCCAGTGCAGGGCCTACCATAACACTAGACTCCTCCTCAATAACTAAATTGCCGGGCAGGTCGCCTGGTCGCCATGGCAAGGTACCGCTTGCAAATTTGTTATGCAATTCAATAAATTTATACGGGATATCAAATACTGTGTTACTAGTCACAGCAATGGTCATCTTCTCCGCATTCTTACCACTTTTGGTTGTGATCAGCACTACACCATTACCTGCACGTGAGCCGTAAAGCGCAGCTGCACTTGGCCCCTTCAAGATGGAAATATTTTCAATATCTTCGGGATTGATATTGGCAATTGCATTACCATAATCCACTTTGTTGTCGTCACCGATCTGACCAACATTATTTAAACTATTCATCAAGGGCACTCCATCTACGACAAATAGCGGCTGGTTGTCTGTACTTAGCGATGATGCCCCCCGAATCACCATATTCACGCTGGAACCGGTGGGTCCTGTAGAACTAATCGAAACCCCGGGTACTCTACCTGCCATACCAACCAGAAAGTTATCATTATTGACCCGATTGATATCCTCGCCCTTAATTTTACCGACAGCATAACCGAGGGAACGATCCTGCCGTTTGATGCCCAATGCAGTCACGACCACTTCATCCAATTCGTTGTCATCTTCGTTTAAGACCACCTGACGTATACCTGCTGTGCTGGCATCGAGCTTGAGATCGTTCAACTCTTTTTTTTCATAGCCAACATGGCTTATCAGTACATCATATACGCCGGCAGCTAGTCGAATAGTCACTTCACCTTTGGCATTTGACAAGGCGCTCTGTCCAGTCAGTGGAATATGCACGGAAGCTCCCCCAATAGGTTGTTTTGTACGATCGACAAGCTGCAATTTCAAGTCATAAGATTCCTGTTTACCCGTATTTTTTACAAGGACAATACCCCCTGACACTCTTTTTGACTTAATGTTGGTCCCGTTCAGGATATAGGCAAGGACTTCCTCGAAGCTCGCATTCTGGAATTTTTTTTCGGCAATTAAAATCCGATCTAATTGGAGCATACTCCGATCGTAGCCGATCGCTTGACCTGTTTGTTTTGACAACTGCAGTACCGCCTGCGCGGCGTTACCACTAGACAAATGAATATTGATATTATCCCAGTAAGTGCGATTGATCTTTTCCAATCCCTCAGCATGGCTATTGGTTACAGCACAAGAGACCATAGCGCAGATGGCAAGCTTTGTCGCAAGGCCGGTAAGCTTAATTATTTTATACATATATTTGTATGAATGTTTTAAACATGAATATTCAGGTGCTCACTGGTCGATTTAGCGGTTTGCCAGCTGAGCACTTTTCTTGGGCAGATAAATTATGCTGTTCTACCCCCTACAGCTTATTTGTATAAGATTATTTCATTTTTCTCCCTCCTAAATTTGATTTGATGAATATTGCAAACGATATTCAGCACCTGGTCTAATGACTGTACATGTGGTATCATAAGCGAATAATTGAATGGATCTGTATTCAGATTTTCGGTAAGCAACACAACACCGAAGCGGTTATAGATTATTTCTTTCAGTTCCTTGAAGCTGATGTTATTCAATTGCATACCTCCTTGTGTCCAAAGGCTGATGTAAGCTGGATCGCTATCGAAAGTTTTAAAATCATTTTTAACTACGCTATACCGGACGGCCTTACCTGCTGTAAGGATATGGTTTGCTCCATTTTTTGCATTTAGAACACTCACCCGCCCAGTTTTAACTTCGACCGTCACATGTTTAGTAGACATCGAATTGTTGACGTTGAATGATGTTCCTAGGACTGCAACAGAAACGCTACCTGTTTCTATCTCAAATGGGTGTAAAGTATCCCGTCTGACCCGAAAGAATGCTTCCCCTCGATCTAAAAAGAATTTTCTATTTGATGCAAAATTCTTACGATCGTAGCGGATACGTGTATTTCCGTTTAAAAAAATAGATGTGCCATCAGGTAACTGAATTTCTTTCAATTCGCCCGCATTCGTAACCGTTTCCGTCAGTAATGCGACCGCTTCTGTCCGCTTCCGAGAAAGCGACATCGGGTTGTGCTGTAAAAATAGCAGACTGATGCCTCCTAGGACCAAAATAGCCGCTGCTGCTGAAAGCCAAGAGAATTTTCTGACCGGTATGTTGGCCACCTTCTTTGCCCTCGCAGGTGCTTCAGCTATTCCTACACGAATAAATAATTCTTGTTTGATTTTTTCCCGATGATTTGCATCGCTAAAGGGATTAATATCATCGTTTGAAATAGACTCGTACCAGTCGTCAACATGACCTTTTTCCTCCTCAGTCAATTTTCCTCCGAGATAATCTGTTATGATAAGTTTAAAGCGTTCTAAATTCACCTGCATTAATTTTTATACTAATACAGATCAAAACGGGCAAAGTACTTTAATTAAATATGTTCTTTATATTAAATAATCATAAAGGAGATAGCTTCCTGCGAGCAATAAAAATACAGAATCGTGGTCCGCAAACCTTCTTGTCAATTCGTACCGCATAATCTTTTTGGCCTCTGACAGGTAGTTCTTAACGGTCTGTTCAGCCAGATTGAGTTCCTTGGCAATTTGTGTTATTGAATAATTGTCAGAACGCATTAAGTAGACTGCTTTCATCAATCTAGGTAATTTGTCTATCGAATCATCCACAATAGCCTCCAGCGCCTTATACCTGGCAAAGGCCTGGCTATCCAAATTGGAAAAAGCGTCCATACGTTCCATTGATTTCTCCAAGACCTGTTTTCGTACACGCTCCGAGGCGTAGTAATTCAGTATTTTGTTTTTGAGGGCTTTGTGGAAATAGAATTTTATATCGGAGTATTCAGTACTCACGAGCGATCGTTTTTCCCAGATATGGATGAATACTTCCTGCACAAGATCCTTAGCCTGATCCTCTTCCCGAAGATGACGAAAAGCGACGGTGTATAGATCCTCCCAATACCGCTCAAAGAAATGGGCAAAGGCAATGGGGTCACCTTCTTTAAAACGCAACACATAGTGGTTATCTACATTGGCTTCGGTAGTTTTCACCTAACAAAGATAGGTTCGTCAGATTATCAAAATGTTAATTTTTCGGGAAGCTTTTATTTGAATACGCTCTATTATTTGAATGAACTGCGCTACTCGAATGAACTGCGCCATTTGAATACACTCCGCTTAGTCTTTGTAAAAAACCATCCCAGGAATTGTTAATAAACATGTTAACTTTCTAGTATAGAGCAGATCTTTTGTTAAAAACGTAGCGGACGTCCTATTTTTTTACATTTAGGCATTTAGGACAAAAACAGTTCAGCTAAAATGTTAATAACAATATTAATTAACTTGTAATCAGCAACCTTTATGTTAATAACTACTTATCAGTAAAACCTATAAAATTTCATGTAATGACATGTGAATTTAAGTTGAATCATACATATTCGCGGCGTGAAAAACAAAAAATTAGGTAAAAGCTAAGGGTAAATTGAAAGTCGGCTGTCATAAAGATAAAAACTAATCTTTTATGAAACTATCGCCAATCTTACTTATTGGATTATCGCTTCAAGCAGGGTTTACATTCGCCCAGCAACCAGCAGCGCCAAAGCAAAAAAATCAGGTTGTGACCGAAACTGTCAAAGGAACCGTGATAGATAAAAATACCAGATTACCGCTTACAGGTGCCACAATTGTCATTTCATCCAGTGATGGAACAAAGTCTGTAAGTACAGACGCACAGGGCATATTTCGGCTGCAGCAAGTTCCGGTTGGGCGTCAACAGCTTCAAGTTCGCATGGCCGGATATAAACCAGAAGAATTTACAGAATTACTGATCACCAGTGGACGGGAGAATATGGTCAATGTGGAAATGGAGCCGCAAATAAATGCATTAACTGAAGCTGTCGTCTATGCCAATGCCGGAAAACAACCGCTCAACCAGATGGCAATGACGAGTGGACGCTCTTTTTCGCCGGAAGAGACCAACCGCTATGCTGGCGCCTTTTTTGATCCCGCCCGTATGGCACAGAGTTTTCCAGGTGTTGCTGCCGGCGGCGATGACAATGAAATTATTGTCCGCGGAAATTCCCCCAAAAGCTTGCAATGGCGGCTTGAAGGTATCGAAATTGTAAATCCCAATCATTTTGGAGCCGAAGGCGCTGCAGGCGGCGGTATCAGTATGCTCAATACCATGGTATTGGGAAAATCTGATTTCTATACTGGTGGACTTGCCGCGGAATACAGCAATGCAACGGCAGGTGTTTTTGATCTTAGGTTCCGTAAGGGAAATACCGACAAACGCGAATACACATTCAACGTCGGAGTCCTGGGCGTAGGAGCAACGTTAGAAGGGCCTTTCAAAAAAGGAAGTGACGCTTCCTATTTGATTAGTTACCGCTATTCTTCATTGAGTCTACTGGAAAAAGTAGGTGTAAAAGTTTCAGACACTGGCGTCCCAAAATATCAGGACCTTTCTTTTAATTTTGTATTTCCCACAAAAAAAGCCGGAACCTTTTCCTTATTCGGTATAGGCGGTTTGGGGAAACTTCAACAAACTGCCGAGCGTAATTACGAAAAATGGGACGAACGAACAGACGCCCAAGATCTAAACTTAAAGTTCAACGCGGGGAGTGCTGGACTAAAACATCAATACATTGCAAACGACAGATTATATTTCACCAATATTGTTTCCATGTCCCTTAGCCGTAATTCCAATAGCACTGATACATTAACACGGGACTATGTTTCCAGCCTCTATCACAAGGACAAATTTACGAATACGGCTCTTCGCTATGCGGGTACGCTAAACTATCGCGCCAACAGTAAAAACACGATTAGAGCGGGCTTAAATGCAAGTTTATTACACTATGACCTCTATGCGCTGTCCTACGACACCGAGCTAGCAGCATTGAAAGAGCGGATTAATGAGACTGGGAATACAAGTACTTATGATGCTTTTGCACAGTTAAAAACAGTTTTGAACGACAAACTAACGCTAAATACAGGAGTACATGCAAATTACTTCGCCTTGAGCAAGAGCTGGTCTATCGAGCCAAGGCTTGGCCTAAACTGGCGTGTAGCCGCAGATCAAACGATATCTTTTGGGACTGGTCTATATAACCGACTGGAGCCCTTGGTCTACTATTTTGCTAAAAATAGCGATCAAACAAGCCTAGAGCCAAACAAGCCTCTTTCGCCAACGAAATCTGCTCAGGCTGTTATTGGCTATGAAAAGAACCTAAGCAGAACACTCCGGTTTAAGACAGAACTCTATTATCAGCATCTTTATGATGTCCCAGTATCTACAGATTCCGACATCAACTTCTCCTTACTCAATGTATCGGATATTGCAGCTATTGGTACATCAAACTACCGTCAGCTTATCAATAAAGGAACCGGCAAAAATTACGGCATTGAGCTGACGCTTGAGAAGTCGTTAAGTAAGGGGTATTACTTCATGGCAACGACCTCCTTCTTTGATTCTAAATTCAAAGCACGCAATGGCAAAGAATACAACACCACATTCAATACGCGTTATGTAGGAAATTTATTGATGGGGAAAGAATGGACCGTGGGAAAGAGTAAAAATAATCTGTTCGGTCTTAATGCCAAATTAATTTATGCCGGAGGAAGAAAGTACTCTCCTGTTCTGGAAGAAGAATCGCTTCGTTTAGACGAAGAAGTTATTGATCAAGATCGCATCAATACCCTGACTGCCGATCCCTACGTACGTGTTGATTTCTCATCGAGCTATCGGGTTAACCGCAAAAAAGTAAGCCATCTTTTTATTTTGGATATTCAGAATCTCCTTAATAGAGAAAACACTGTGGGTATGCACTACAATTTCAGCAAACGTATCATTGAACCTCAAAAATGGACTGGTATCATTCCGACCATTAACTACCGGATTGAATTCTAATGCCCAATAGTAGCAAGTACAACGGAAAGATTTATTTCCAATCGTTTGTCTCCAGACACTAGGCGCTGAAGACAAACGATTGGATTAATGAGACAAGCTCATGCTTCCAACAATACGCTTATTTATTCACTGTTTTTAAGTTACTAAAACCGATAGCCAACTGAAATACCCAAGGAGCGATTACGTATAGCATTCCCGGATTTATAATCCCCCCATTTGGATTCTAAATTGGCAATTCCTTTCTGAAATTCTATGCCGACAAGATAATGTTCCCTAAAAAGATAGTTTACTTTTGCACGAGCGCCATAATCAAAAGGTCTCCCAAGTGTATAATCCCCATACTCACCTTCACTCGAATCATTTTTGAACTTGATATCTCCCTTGTTATCAATTGCAATATCGTCTAGGTAAACAGATTCCGAAGTTTTCCATTTCCCGCCCAATCCATAACCGATATAAGGGCCTATACCGACCTCAAACTTACCTGTACCGATCGTAGCATTAAAGACAACATCGATAGGCATTTCGATATAAGACGTATTCGCTTTAAAATCTTTACCCCAGCCTATAAAACTCCCATCTTTTCGTTTAAAGCCCCGTTTAGCAAATACAAATGCGGGTTCTAAAGAGAAATTCTCACTGAGGCGTAATGTGGGACCGAGTCCCAAATACAGGCCTCCAACCGCGGCCGTGTTGGCCTTATCGCCCGCTTTATTTTTAGCATCCACATTTGAAAAGGCGACTCCGGCTTTTACATTCCATTTTGTCTGTGCATAGCCAGCATATGCTCCAAGTGACAGACACAACAATAACGCGGTTTTTTTGATATTCATCATACGAAAAGAAATAGGTTTACATAATTTCCTTATTAAACGACAATCGCTTACAGACGCTACACTGACCTTTGAATTATTGATCCAAATACTCCCAGCAGGCATACCTTTCTAAACAGATTTTAACCAAAAATCTTTCGGTTTTTAGGCAGGCTGTTACGAAAACGATTGCGAGAAAACGTCCTTATTGTTCTCTATCAATACTGTAAATTCACTTCACAGAAAATTCATTTTTCAGACCAATTAAATCTAAAAGCCTATGATCAAGATCAAGAACACATCCGTTTCGACGAATCGTTGGATGTATCCGGCAATACCATTATCCTGCTTGTTGGTCGTATCTAGCCTGACAACACAAGCGACTCCATTTGCACCTGTTAAAACAAACAGCAAGCTTTCACTGGCCGTGCTGCAGACAACCATTCGGGGTAAGGTTGTAGACAAAGATGGCAAAGGCATCGCCAATGTCACCGTTCAGATTAAAGGAACGAATCTAGCAACATCGACCAATGTAAGTGGTTCATTCGAAATCAAAAGTCAACAGAACGACGCAACATTGGTTTTCACGAGCATCGGTTATAAGAGTATCGAAACGAAGGCACAAGCTGGCAGCCCGCTTACGATCACCTTGGAGAATGAGTCCAAGGGACTCGACGAGGTTGTTGTTGTCGGTTTTGGTACACAGAAAAAAGAAAATGTAACCGGTTCGGTCTCTTCCATCCAGATGTCCGAGGTTGTGGAAAGCAGACCTGTAACCTCCTTGTCAGCTGGTCTAGCTGGACAGGCGCCGGGATTATATGTTAATCAGGGCTCAGGCAGACCGGGCAGTGATGGGGGAACACTACGTGTTCGCGGACAGGGAACACTCAATAATGCCAATCCACTTGTCGTGATCGACGGTGTTATTGGCGACATGAACTTGATCAACCCACAAGATGTCCAAAGCATATCGGTTTTAAAAGATGCTGCTTCAGCGTCAATTTATGGTTCAAGAGCCGCAAATGGTGTTATCCTCATTACAACGAAAAAGGGTAAATCGGAGCAATTTAAAGTTATTTACAACAATTATTTCTCGAGTCAAAAACCATCCAATACCATTGGAATGGTTTCCAACTATGCCAACTATATGGAGCTGATCAATGAAGGCTATCGCAATGGCGATCCAAATGCTAAGCCCATATTTTCGCAGGAAAAAATTGACCTTTGGCGCCAGGACGCAGGACAGGATCCATTGAAATATCCCAATACGGACTGGGTTTCGGACCTTTTCCAGAACAAAATCAGCCAAAACCACAACCTTTCCTTTACCGGAGGTAGTGACAAAATCAAGTTCTTTGGTTCCTACGGCCTCCTCAATAACCCTGGAATCATCGAACAAGCAACCTATAAACGTCATACCGGACGTATCAATCTAGAAGCTGATGTAAAACCTTGGTTAACGTTGGGAGCCAATATCAATGGTGTCGTTTCCAAAACAGATATAGGCACCAATATCATCGATGATGTATTTACTTTTGCCGCAGCAAGTACTCCGGGGATGGTCCTGCGTGCTCCAGATGGAAGATTTGGTTCGCCAAACAATCCGGAAGATGACCCACAGTCTAACAACGTGCTACACCGCCTTTATGCGCAGAAAGGCAACATCAACAAAAACCGTTTCGTGTCGCGCTTCTACGGAAAACTGAAACCCGTCGAGGGACTTTCCATCGAAGGATCGTACACCTATACCTATGACGATGATTTCGTCTACTCTCAACCCGTGTTCAATGACCGGTGGAACTTTTTGACAAATACAATTGCCTCAGCGGGTACAGGCCGTTCGTCGGTAACTAACGAATCAATCAAATCCTACCGCTATTACATGGATGGAATTGCCAAATATAAAAACAAGCTCTTTGAGAAACTGAACTATGAAGTCATGGTGGGTGCCAGCCAGGAGTATTTTAAAGATGGTTGGTTTGCGGCATCCAAACTCGACCTTGTAGATCCATCCCTGACCGTTCTGAATGCGGCGACTATGGATGCCTCCGCTTCTGGCAATATCACCGATTGGGCTATGCGTTCGTTTTTTGGCCGGATCAACCTATCCTGGGATGACAAATATTTGTTGGAAGCCAATCTACGGACAGACGGTTCATCTCGTTTTATGAGCGGAAAAAGCAGATGGGGAACATTTCCATCCGCTTCCTTTGGCTGGAAAGTTTCCTCAGAAGACTTTTATGACATCAAATGGATGCCTAACCTGAAATTCCGTGCATCATATGGTGCCTTAGGTAACAATGGAACCTCCGATGAGTCTTTTTGCAAAAACGCCAACATCAACAATTATGAATATCAAGCGCTTTATAATCCAACAAACTATGTGTTAAACAACCAGCTCTATGTAGGTTTTGCGCAGACCGTATTGAGTAATGCGCTTCTGACTTGGGAAAACACTTATATCCTGAATGCTGGTTTAGATTTTGACCTTTTCAATTACAAACTAGGGGGCTCGATCGACGTTTTCAACAAAGTAACCGACAACATCTTAATCAACCTGCCTGCTCCGCTTGTCGTTGGAAATGCGACAATACCACGCACCAATGCGGCCAAAGTACGTAATAATGGTGTCGAGCTGAATTTGACTTACCGCGATAAAATTGGCGATAATTTTAAATTCAACATTGGTGGCAACTTTACCTTTATTGACAATAAAGTGGTCAAATTTAAAGGCAATGACAAGTCTATCAGTGGTTCCAATTTACTTCAGGAAGGTTATGCCATCAATACCCAATATATCCTGTTGACAGATCGCATATTACAGACAGATGCTGATATGCAGCTCGTGCAACAGATGATCGATAATGCGCCAATCGACCCAAACACCAATCAAAAAGTCAATCCATTCGCATCCTATGGTACACCTAAAAAAGGGGATCTCTTGTATAAAGACACCAATGGCGACGGCGTCATCAACGACAATGACCGGGTTCCGGTAGGTCATGGTACGGCGCCACGGATGACCTATGGTTTTAACATGGGATTCGATTATAAAGGATTTGATTTCTCGGTCTTCTTGCAAGGTAATGCAGGCAACAAAGTCGTGTGGACGGATGGTTATTACACACCCACTGTTCGCTGGGGCTATCAAATCAATCAGGAAATTGCTGATGGCCGATGGACTGAAGGTGCAACAGATGCAAAATTCCCGCGATTGTTGCCTTATACCGATACAAGAAACGCCAAAAACAGTGATTTCTGGTTACAGAACAAGGCATTTATCCGCGTAAAAAATATCCAGCTGGGCTATACAATCCCGAACGATATCACTAAGCGGATACAGGTGCAAAACCTACGCGTATTTGCATCGCTGGAAAATTTTTGGACCATTACCAAATATAAAGGTTTCGATCCGGAGATCAGCGGTACCAACTATCCAACAATGAAACAGGCTGTTTTTGGCGTTAGCTTATCTTTCTAATAAGAAAGAAATGTAACTGGAGGTATCCCCTTCCTGTATTAAATAAATTATGGACAAAAGTTGAGGAGGTGGTTTAACACCTTTGAATATAACACATATCATGAATAATTAATTAAACCTCATGAAAAAAATTTCACTACTCATAGCCGGATGCATTGCTTTATCATCTTGTTATAAGCTTGATACCAACCCTTACAGTCAGGTAAGTGCTAGCACATTCTGGCAGAATGAAGACCAGGCCTTAGCTGGCGTACTGGGCTGTTATAATGATTTAAAGAAAGAAGCCACCTTTGGTTTGCAATTTTCTTACGATGGTCTTACCGATATTGGTCTGGGCTATGATCCCCCGGGTTTGGGCGAAGTGATCAGCGGTACTTTTACGGACCGTTCGTCAATTATTGTGGATAGATGGCAAGCGGGTTACGATCTTATCCAACGTTGTAATCATGCAATCGCGCATATCCAGCCCATGACCATAGACAAGGCCAAACAGGAGGGCTTTATTGCGGAAGCGAAGTTCTTACGTGCGCTGATGTACTTCCAGCTCACCAATCTATATGGCGCCTTGCCGATATACGATGAAACTGTCGATTTAAACAAAGATTTCGCTGATCTTAAAAATAGTCGCTCTTCGGTAGAAGATGTCAATAAGTTTATCCTCAATGACCTGAACTATGCAATTGAGAAATTGCCGGTAAGCTATGATGCAAAGTATTATGGAAGAATCACTAAAGGTGCAGCGTATGCTTTAAGAGGGAAAGTAGCCCTTTACAATAAAGATTGGGCTGGAGCAATCCGGGATTTTGAAGAGATTGTTTACAACAAGACCAACACGTATGGCTATAGTTTAAACACAAGCTACTCGGCCTTATTCACCATGGATGGTGATCAATCGCCGGAGATGATTTTTGCCATTCAGAATATGGGTGGTACGGGTTTCCCTTATGGTATGCCCATGGCCTTCTATATGGGAACGCGTTCAACCTTTGGTAGCGACTGGAACAACTGTATGCCGAGCACACGCCTTGCAGACCGTTACGAAAACCGCGATGGAAGCCCCTTTAACTGGAATGATTATTTCCCCAACTATGCAACGGATAATGCGGTCAAAAAACAGGCGATGGAGTCTACGCAATCTGGAGGCACGCTTACCAAAGTACCAGATACAGCAAAACTGCGTCAGATCTATGCCAATCGCGATCCTCGGATGAATCAAACCTTGATCGTACCATATTCGCATTACTTAGGATGGAATGCCAACAAAGAAAGAGATATGCAGCTGATATTGGCAACCGGTGTAAACGAAAACTTTGGTCAGATCCGCAACAATCGGGGTTGGTACACCTATCTATGGCGGAAATTTGTTCCTGAAGGAAACCTAAAAGGCGCCATTACCGATCGTGCACATACACCGATCAATTTCCCTATCATACGCTTGGGCGATGTACTTTTGATGCTTTCCGAAGCGTACAACGAGTCCAATCAATTGGATAAAGCGATTACTGAGCTTAACAAAGTACGTACACGCTCTAAAATGCCCGCACTAAATAGTGGCAGCTCATTTTTGGTTGTCGGTAACAAAGCAGATATGAGTAAACGTATCCAGCACGAACGGGCCGTAGAACTAGCAGGTGAAGGATGGCGTTATTTTGATCTTAAGCGCTGGAACCTCTTAGAAAGCGTCTCCAAAGACTACATCGAAAAAAGTATTACTGGAGACAATGTCGTCACCCGGGGTTACCAAAGCCGTCATAAGCTTTGGCCAATACCAGGGCAAGAGATTGAAATGAACCCGGCATTACTACCACAAAATCAAGATTGGTAATTATGAGAATTTACTTAATCCTACTATTTTTCCTTAGCAGTTTTTCTTTCCAAAGACTGCTAGGGAAAGATCTGAACCTGCTAACAGGAGCATTTAAACAAGAGAACCTGAAAGCCAGCCTAGGCAATGACAAATCTTGGGTTCCCTACCCGGCTTATTCCGACCGTTTAGCCTGGGATAAGCTGATGGCTCCCTTTAAAGAGCGTATTATAAAAAAGGGAAACGAGGCCCTGAACTACCAGTGGCAGGTCGTCAAAGCAACCGACTACCTTGAATATGAGCGTTCAGGCAACCGCAGCATAATGGAAAAGCCAATGAACGAAAATTGTACTGCGCTGACCAACCTACTGTTGGCGGAGCTTGCAGAAGGACAGGGGCGCTTTGTTGACCAAATCCTAAACGGCAGTTGGCAATTGACGGAAATGGCAACATGGTCTCTCTCGGCACACCTTGGGGCCTTTCAGTCCAGTAAGCGATCATTGCCGCAAGAGCGCACACAAGTAGTCGATCTGATGGCCGGTGATGTAGGCTCTCTCCTCTCCTGGGTTCATTATTTCTTCCGCGATACGTTCAATACAATAAACCCCGAAATCAGTACCCGTCTAAAACAACAGATCCAACAACGCATTATACAGCCCTATCTGGATCGTAACGACATGTGGTGGCAGGCATTTGAACTCAAGGAAGGACAGTTGGTCAATAACTGGAATCCATGGTGTAACTTTAATGTTCTTACGGCCTTGCTTTTGGTTGAGGACAATCCCGATATACAACTGGCGGGAATTTATAAGACAATGTCTTCTGTGGATCGCTTTATCAATTATGTCAAAACAGACGGTGCCTGCGAAGAGGGACCCTCCTATTGGGGCCATGCTGCGGGCAAACTGTACGATTATTTAAAAATACTTTCGCTTGCCACCAAGGGCAAGATCAATATTTTTGATAAACCTGTAATTCGCGATATGGGTGAGTACATCGCACAATCCTATATTGGCGGAGATAAATGGGTAGTTAATTTTGCCGATGCTTCGGCAAAAGGTGGCGGCGATCCACTATTGATCTACCGTTATGGACAGGATGTCAATAGTAGCGAGATGATGCAATTTGCCCGATATATGGAAAATACCGGCGACAAAACTGCAAATTTCAAACCTTCAAGGGATATTTTTCGCGCCTTCGAGGACCTGAGATGCTATCCACAACTAGAGCGTGTTACCGCTTCACTCCCTCAAAATAATGCCAAGTGGTATCCGGAAACACAATTTATATATCTAAAAAAGGGCCCGTTTTTCTTTGCCGCCAAAGGTGGTTTCAATAATGAAAGTCACAACCATAACGATGTCGGGAGTTTTATCTTATACGAGGATCAACAACCACTGTTCATTGACGCCGGTGTCGGCACCTATACCAAAAAGACCTTTAGCGATGACAGATACAGTATCTGGACAATGCAGAGTGCTTACCATAATGTTCCGATGATCAATGGAGCAGACCAATCTTTTGGAAAGGAATATAAAGCTGAAAATGTAGCATTTCTGCCTGCACAAAATAGATTCCAACTTGATATTGGAAAAGCATATCCGAAGTCGGCGAATGTTGAACACTGGAATAGAAGTTACACCCTCGTACAAAATGGGCTGGACATTCAGGATGAGTTTAAAATCACAGGTCCTAAGCAGGCCAATATCATCCATTTTCTGGTTGCTCAGGAACCAAAAATTGGCAAAGGGGAAATCCTCCTCAATAATGGGCACGCAACCCTACACTTTGATGCTGGACAGTTCACGGCGAGCTACGATGTCATTCCTCAAGATGACCCACGTTTGAGTCAGGTATGGAGTAAGGAACTCTATCGCATCAAACTCACCGCTAAAAGCATCAAATCCGCTGGAAAATATACCTTTACGATTCGCCAAGAGGCTATAAAATAAAAAGAATCAGATTATTATGTAACTTACTAAGAATATAAGCCGTTATGAAAAAAAGAAAACCTGGTCTAAAAGCACTTTTTGTGATCACATCCAGTCTGATTGCACTGAGTTTTACAGATCAAAAACCAAGCTTTATTGACACAAGTTTTAGAGCTGCAGAAAAACAATATCAATTTTTAGAACAAGCAGCAGAAAAGCAGCACAAATTTCCACGCACATTGAGTCCTGCAGGAAAACTGGTAGGGACAGACGAATGGGATTGGACCGGCGGTTTCTTTCCAGGGTCACTATGGTATATCTACAACCATACCCATAATAAAGAGACCGAAGCTGCGGCGATCAAATGGACAGAGGCGCTTGAAAAAGCCAAAGACCTTGATCAACATCATGATATTGGTTTTGTGATGTATTGTTCCTATGGCAATGCCATTAAATACCTTAAAGATCCCAAAAAGGTTGCCGCTTACAAGGATATCCTCATCCACTCGGCCAATACTGCGCTTAAACGTTATAATCCGCAGGTGGGCGTCATCAAATCATGGAACGAGAAGAAGTCTTGGGACGGCAAGACCCTATGGAAATATCCAGTCATTATCGACAACATGATGAACCTGGAAATGCTGTGTTATGTGTCCGACTTGACTGGAGATACCAAATATAAGGATGTGGCCATCAGTCATGCCACCCAAACCATGAAAAACCATTTTCGTAAAGACCACAGTACTTACCATGTTGTCGATTACGATGGTAATGGCCATGCTATCCACCAACAAACAAACCAAGGCTATGCCGACAATTCAACCTGGGCACGCGGTCAAGCATGGGCTATTTATGGATTTACCATGATGTACCGGGAGACCAAAAAACCAGAATTTCTTAAAACGGCAAAAGCGGCGGCAAAGTTTTACATGACCCATCCGAATCTTCCAAAAGATAAAATTCCGTATTGGGATTTTAATGCCGGAAAGCCGGGTTATAAATCGGATGCTGATTTTTCTTCCTTGAAATTAAATTTTGTGCCGCGCGATGCCTCAGCTGCAGCCATTGTTGCGTCTGCACTGATTGAACTCTCAACATTGACCACTGGCACCGAAAGCAAATCCTATTTGACATTTGCTCAGGAAAGCCTGCAAACACTATCAGGAGCCACCTATTTTGCTAAATATGCAAGCAATGGCGGTTTCTTATTGCAGCATAGTGTCGGTAGCTTACCCCATCATTCGGAAATCGATGTTCCGCTGACCTATGCAGATTATTATTATCTGGAAGGTTTGACACGGTTGGAGCAGCTCAAAAAATAAAAATACAAAGGGGAGATATTTAATATCTCCCCTTTGTATTTTTATAAGCTTTCCAATTGAATCTGGATTATTTCTTCCCGATCGCGATTTGGTTACTTACAGTACTCCCTGGGTATTCGCCCTGTGGAAGCGAAACCTCCAGCGATTGATTTACACGAAGCTGTTTATTGACGAGTTGAACCTTCACTGTTTTGGCTCTTTGGAGTGGATCTGCAACATCAAGCTGCATGCTAGTTGTTTCGCGCATACTCAATTGTATGATAGCAGGTTGATCGAGCTTTATAGACCAATTGCCAACTTGGTACGTTCCTGCTTGATAACAAACAATTTGTAGAATCCGGCTCCCTTTATGCTCCACCGCCTGTATATCCGATGTATTCTGCCAAATTTTTAGCTGCTGCATTGCTTTTGTATCAACAGTTTTGGCACCAGGCACAACAATATAAGCATAGCTCGCATTGTTTGGAGCAACAGCATGATCAAACCAAAGCTTGAAGACCTTTCCATGTACAACATCTTTGGAACGGGAACGGTTGATCCGGTACCAGGAACCAACCTGATCTTTGGTTGTCAATCCAACATTCATAGCTGCTGGAAAATAATACAGAACATTGTTATGGGTTATAAAATCGCCTACTTTGACAGATCTCTGTACTGAATCGAGTTCAGACATTTCCTTTCCATTCCAGACAACGGGTCCATTCAGCCAGGTTTGGTTTAAGGTTGTTACCACAGCTTCTGGCGCAGCACAGTGAATCCCAGCCCCCAAACAAACGATTTCCCGATCGAAAAAGAACCAGGCTTTTTGAGCCTTGACCCCGTCGTACTGGACCGACATAGCTGAAGCTCCTGTCTTATCGTTGCTTACGCCGCCTGCAAAGTTATTTGCAGCAAGTGCTCCCCATTGTTCTTTCAATTCCAGGTCGCCCGGATAATCTCGTGTTGTCGTTCCAGGAATTTTATCCCATTCCCATACGGGCATAATATTATAATATTCGGGTCCAAATACCTGAATATTGGTCACACCATCTGATATATTGCGCCCAAGAACGTTTTCTCCATTTCCAGACTCCGATTTATTGGTACGGCTACTGGCCAATCGAACATTAAAGTGGAATTGCTTACGCAGATGAGTCGTGTAGTCTCCTTTCCAGTAATGGCGGTGGACCTCGATATGCTCAGCGTCATAAGGCTGGACGCTATCTAGTTTTGCTAGCGCTTTGTTCCAAATGGTATTTTTGGCGGGATCAATCAACTTGATTTGTTGTAATATGGCGGTCTCCTGTGTTTTTTCCAAGATATTGGGGCGTGAGATCCCGCGACCATGTACATTAAAATCGATATAGCGCGAACGAATAATTGGCAGGTAGGTTTCAGTAAGAAATTGTTCAAAAAGGCCGAGCCTCTTCATGTCTACAGCATAAGGTGTCTCCCGCACATAGGCCATAACTTTTGAGATCCCCTTCAGAAATTCCTCCCCATAGCCTGCAATGTATAATTGAGGGCCATGTTGTAAGTAAGAGAAATCATATTGCAGTCCTTCCTTGCCATTCACGAGCTGTATCGGAAAAAGCAGCTGCTCCATCGCAGCAGCTAAAAGATTTTCATCTTCCAAGATCAATGCACGATAAAAATAGTGCATGGCAATGTCACTTTTATTTGCCCCTGTTTTTGTGTAAGGATCGCCACGCTTCATCAGCTCAACAAGTGGAGTCTCTAGTGTAGTAGGAATTTTTTCCTTTCCAAATTTCATCAGGATAAGACAGACACCGATGGCTTTTGGCGAAGCGATCTCGTTATGCCACCAATTTGAAGACTCAAAACGATTATTTGCCCAATATTGTGCGGCAAGCAGGATTTTATCGTAAAGTGATTTTTGCTGATAAGATGCACTTTGTGGAGACACATAGGCAACAATAAGTGTCCTTAACCGATCCAAGTGTTCTCCCGGAGGCCAAAGCGATATTGACTTACTGCTGTAATCGATATCTGCCCAAGTACCGTCAGCACGCAGTTGATTACATAGGCTTAACGTTTTATCTGCATTTGGCAATGGGCCACTTAACTCATCATCGTATACATGCTTTTTAATACGCACAAACGTATCGCTGTTCTGCGCCTTTGCCATAACCAAGGCAAAGGACAATAAAAATAGGATTAGTCCTTTCATCTGTTTTTAGTATTCATTACTTAAGGATATTGTCGTTCTGCGGCTCGTCCGACGACTTCCATCCGGTGTTTCATCAGTTGATTTTGATCATTGTCCAATACAGAGCTTAGCCATTTTGGATTCTCCAGTCCCTTTTCCCATTCCGACAGTCTATGCAGCATCTCCCTTACACGCTCAGGATACTTCGTGGCCAGATTGTGCTGTTCCCGAAGGTCATCCCTAAGATTGAACAATAATATCGGATCATCTTTAACCACAATCAGTTTCCACTCTTTATGTCGCACAGCACGTGCAATCCCTCGACGCCAGAATAAATAGTCGTGTCCATTTTTCACATCTTTATAGGAAGATAGCAAACTGATGCCATCGATTTGCTGCCCCTGGATGTTCTTCCCTTTTATTGCCTCGATGCTGGTGGGTAAGATATCCATTCCCGATACCATGGCATCTGATGTTATCCCTTTCGGTAGCTTGGCTGGCCATTGCATGATAAGGGGAACCCGGATTCCACCTTCCCATTTCGATCCCTTTAAACCACGCAATTGTCCATTGTCTGCGCCATTATTTGTTGCCGCTCCATTATCATTCATAAAAATGATTAAGGTGTTTTCATAAAGTCCTTCTTGCTTTAAATGTTCAACCAGACGTCCAATATTTTCATCCATATTATCCAGCATAGCCAAGTAAGCACGACGCAATGGATCAGCTACATTTTTATACTTATCAATAGTCTTCAGGGGCGCTTCGACAGGTGTATGCACTGCATTGAAAGCTAAATACATAAAAAAGGGCTGGCTTCGATACTGTTGAATATACGCAATTGCTTTATTGGTCAATGTTTCAGTCAAATAATGAATAGAGTCTTCGGGAACGACATGTCGATCGTCATAAAGCAGCTGCGTTGGCTTCGCGGCTCCATGGATTGGGAAGTAAGGCCGGTCACCACCGATAAAACCATAGAAATGGTCAAACCCACGTTTCAATGGATTAAATTGTGGACCATCCCCTTGATGCCATTTGCCAATCGCTACAGTTTTATAGCCGTTATACTTCATGAAGTCAGCAATGGTGGCTACCTGCGTATCCATTCCGATATCTTCAGGTGCGACACCCGCAGTGGGACGTTTCGAAATATTATGTTCAAAACCAAAGCGCTGCTGGTAGCGGCCAGAAAGTAAGCCCGCCCGAGAAGGAGCGCATACTGAAGCTGAGGCATAGGCCGACTGAAAACGCACGCCATTTTTCGCAAGTGCATCAATATTGGGGGTATAGACCTCCCTACCGCCGTAACAACCAAAATCATCATAACCTCCATCGTCGCTCAGGATGACAATAACGTTAGGATGTTGCTGTCCGAATACAGAAATCCCAAACCTAAAGAGTATATTCACAAGAGTTAATATACTATAGCAAGTAAATCGGTAGATCATAACATTAGATTTATCCTTAAATGTATCGTTAAATGTATAGGATTTTTTGTTAAAAAACCGCAAACGATTTCGTTAGGCTATTTTTAGACGATTAAAAACAAAGGTCAGAGATGAAAACAGATGAAAAAAAATTGGTCGGTACACTTGCTCATTTTTTGGTCAGTGATTCGGATGGCACTGCATTAAGCTCGTTTTTGTGTTCATTGACCTATCACCCCAGTACCATTAGAACCGAACTCGTTCAATTGTTGAACAAATGGCAAAACAAAGCAGCTGGAACAGTATTTCCCGGGGAGGACCTCTGGACAGATTTTAAGCAACTTGTGGGGAGCAATCCCGATCTTGGCGTGGCTGTGGTTGATGGCTGTAGCATCAACGATATTGCAAGTTTTTACGAAGAAATCAATGCCGTCTACATGTCCAGCGAAAGCTGGAAGATAGGGAGCCTAGACGGCTTTGACGACCTGCTTTACGGTGGATTTGGGACCTTCAAAGACGCTGCTTCACATTGCATTGTTTGGAAGGATATTGCACACAGCAGGACGTCATTGGGCGTTGAAACAACTTTGGCCTATTATCAAGGTAAACTTGGAGCAGAATCACCATTCAATCAAACGCATTTTCAAAAGAAACTAGATGAGCTAAAAGCTGGTCGTGGAGAAACCTATTTTGACATTGTTGCCGATATCATCCGATCGCACCGCAAAGTTACCTGGATTTACAACGGGTATCCTCAGCACAAATCGGTATATTTATAATAACTAAACTTAACATATGAAGCATCTTATCCGCCTAGTTTTCCTGCTCCTATTCTTCCAACAAATTGCACAGGCCAGTGAACGGCTTAGGGTTGCTGTTGCAGGGCTCAACCATGACCACGTATTCTTGCTTTTAAATTTATATAAGGATAAAAAAGTCGATATTATCGGTATTGCCGAACCGAATCAAACCTTATCAAACAAAATACGAACGCAGTATAATTTACCTGACGCAATCTTCTACCATGACTTACCCAGTTTATTGAAACATGTGAAGCCAGACGCGGTGCTGGCCTACAATCCAACCGATGAGCATATCCGCGTCGCAGAGACCTGTCTCCCGCTTAAGATCCCTGTAATGGTAGAGAAGCCTCTTGCTACGACTCTTTCTGACGCAAAACGTATTGCATTTTTGTCCAAACAGTTCGAAACACCCTTTTTGGTAAATTACGAAACAACCTGGTATAAAAGTAATCAACAGTTGAAGCAGCTGGTCGACAAGGGTGAAATTGGAAAAATCACACGTATACTTGTAAAAGACGGGCACGAAGGACCTAAAGAAATTGGCTGTAGCAATTACTTCCTCGACTGGCTTACTGATCCGAAAAAAAATGGTGGCGGTGCAGTGATGGATTTTGGCTGTTATGGCGCCAATCTGATGACCTGGCTCAAAAATGGAGAAAGGCCAATTTCAGTGACAGCCTTTACACAACAGCTCAAGCCTGAGGTTTATCCAAAAGTCGATGACAACGCTACCATCATACTAAGCTACCGTGATGGCAGCACGGGTATTATTCAAGCTTCCTGGGCTTGGCCATACAGTGTTAAAGATCTGCAGGTGTTTGGCACAAAAGCTCAGCTCTACGCCAAAAATGACAAAGAACTTCTAAAATACAAACAACAGAATGATCCACCTACACATGTATCGACTGCGATCCCGTATTTTGAGAACCATATTGCCTATCTCGAACAGGTTCTGAAAGATGCTATGGCTCCAGAAAATGATCTCGGATCGATCAATAATAATGTCACTGTGGTCGAAATCCTGGAAGCGGCAAAACGCTCGGCTAAAGAAGGAAAGTCCATTATTTTTGACTAGTCCTGAAAAATCGATACAGGTTTTCAGTGATTAAAAATAAATAATTTAAACAGTAGTAGCCGATAGGTTGCTACTGTTTTTTGTTTTATAAGTTCTGAAGTTCATGTTTGATTTCATGTGCATCTGATTTGGAGTTAACATATGATTAGACCAATGTGGTCTGTCATTATTATAGATATCGATTGCTTCAGCTACGATCTGCTTCATCAAATGTAGATCTAAATGATAGGTATCAATCATGAACTCTTGTTTGAGTATACCATTGATTCGTTCAGCGATGGCATTTTCATAAGGATCAGAGTTTTCTGTCATACTGCACCTGAGCTGATATTTGTTTAGGTAATATTGGTATTCTTCTGCACAATATTGTACCCCTCTGTCGGAATGATGGATTAACGGCTCGTTTGTTTTTCTTTGTTTTTGTGCCATTTTTAGTGCTTTTACAACATGCGGTGTGCACATGGTCCGCGAGACCTCAAAGCCAACAATTTTTTTCGAATAGGCATCTATAACCAAACTCAGGTAACAGGGGCTTTCTCGCTTCCCTATGTAAGTGATATCACTTACCCAAACCTGATTGGGACGGCAAACAGTCACTTCTTTAATAATATTCGGATATTTTCTAAATCTATGATGTGACATAGTGGTCGTATGATAGCTTCTTTTAGGTGTAATTAACAAATGGTTGGCGCGTAAAATATCAAAGAATTTGTCTCTGCCCACTTTTAATGCCTGTAGCTCCCTTGCCAATATATGGTAAAGTTTCCGTGTGCCTATTCTTGGCTGGGTACTGCGTATTTCATGAACTAAGTCCACAATTTTCCCGGCTATACCCTGGCTCCTCACTATACGTTTGATCCTTCGATAATACACCTGCCTGTCTAACCCGAACAATCCACAAGTAAAACTTAGGCTTTCTTGTTTTTCTTGCCGGAAACGATTGATTGCGCGGGTTTCAAGTTTTTTCTTACGTCGATTTTATATTCTTTTTCTGCAATATCGATCATCATGTCAAAGATGATCGCTTTGGAATCAGCGATGTGATTCTGATGCTCAAGTTGAGCCTTTTGCTTCTCCAGCAGTCTGACTTTGGCTTCCAGTTCTAAAATGCGCTGTTCTGGTGACTTTGCCATATTGGATGGTATTTGATTCTCCCAATCAAAGTTACCATATTTTTTTAACCAATTGCGAATAGTGCTATCTCCCTGGATGCCATACTGTTTTTGTGCTTGGGAGAGTGTCAATTTCCCCGATTCAATCTCTTTAACGACATTCAGCTTCAATGTTAAAGTGTAATCACGCTGAGTCCGCTTTACATAATTTGTTCCTTTTTCCATAACGATTCTTTTTGTGTATCGATATTTCAGGACGAGACATTTAAAATAAAAAAGAGGCTGTCTCAAAAAGGCAGTCTCTTTTTTTTCATTATCTAAGGTTTATTATTTGTTTTAACAGTTTGATTTTCATATATTTATAGTGTAAACAAAAAGGATATATGCCATCTCAAAGAGCCTACTTTTAAGCCTTACTATCAGGACCAGATCATGGCCATTCCTCCAACTTTGGACGAACTGGTGTCCAAAGGTCATCCGGTACGTATCGTTAACGATGTAATCAACCGGATCAACATTCAGTCCCTATTGGACGCTTATAAGATAAAAGGCTGCTCCAGTTATCATCCGCAGATGTTGTTGAAAGTTTTGGTGTTTGGCTACGTAAGCAATGTCTACAGCAGTCGCAAATTGGAAACGGCGTGCCGGGAGAACATCAATTTCATGTGGCTGAGCGGCATGAGCTATCCCGACCACAATACCATCAACAGATTTCGAGGCGTTCGTTTGAAAGAAGCACTTCGTAGTGTATTTGAAGAAGTTGTCAAACTCCTGTCCGAAGAAGGTCTGCTGAGTATAGAAGATGTTTACACCGATGGCACCAAGATTGAAGCCAATGCTAACAAATACACCTTTGTCTGGAAAAAAGCTATCCAGACCAATAAGGAGAAGATGAAAGCTGCCTTAAAAGATATTTGGGAATACGCCCAAAGTATCGCCAAAGCAGAGGACAACCTTCCGGAACCTCCCGATCTGACAACAATTGACCGCGAAAAAGTTCAGGCTACGGTCGATAACCTGAACCGGGTCTTGTCCGATAAACCTTCGGTAAGCAAGAAGATGAGGGCAAAGTTGCGCTATGCGACTAAAAACTACCCGGCCAAGATTGTTCAATATGAAGAGCAGGAAGTAACGCTTGGAGATAGAAATAGTTATAGCAAGACAGATCCCGATGCTACTTTTATGCGCATGAAAGAGGATCATATGAAAAATGGCCAGCTCAAACCAGGTTATAACATTCAGATATCTACTTCCAATCAATACATCGTCAATTACACCATACATCCCAACCCCACAGATACCACAACGCTACCCGGTCATCTGGCACAACATGAGGCGAGCTTTGGGGAAATACTGAAAACCATTACCGCAGATGCTGGCTATGGCAGCCAGGAGAACTATGCGATACTAGAAGGGAAAAACATTGGGGCCTATGTGAAATATGGTATGTTTGACAAGGAGCAGAAAAAGAGTTATTCGGGCAAGAAGCCATTCTCCGTTGATAAACTACATTATAACCCTGCAAAAGATTGCTATATCTGTCCAATGGGACAGGAAATGAACTGCATAGGTCTATTTACACAAAACACGTCCACAGGTTTCGAGCAAAAAATAAAAAGATATCAGGCAAAAAACTGCACAAACTGCCCATTGAACGGTGCTTGCCACAAATCACAGGGCAATAGAATCATCCAGATAAATGAACAGCTTGAGGCTTATAAAGATAGAGCATACGGATTGCTTAACAGCGATGTCGGTATAGCCAAAAGAAAACAGCGATGTCACGATGTCGAACCAGTCTTTGGAAACATAAAACAGAACCACGGGTTCCGAAGATTTATGCTCCGCGGTAAGGAAAAAGTGTCCATAGAATGGGGTTTATTGGCTATAGCGCAAAATCTAAGGAAAAAAGCAGCTTAAAAAGCTACTTTTTGTTCTTTTCTTCCCAAATGAACAGTTCTGTGAAATAATCAACAAACAACTCACAAATCTATCGCATAGCCATATTTAATAAAAAAGCTGCCTCAATAAATTTGAGACAGCTTCTTTTTCATGCCTTCCCATAAGCCATAGACAAAGCCGATCCGCTCAGTTAATGGATTAGCAATTGGCCTACTTAGTCGGCTAGGGGTCTAATGGTTCATCAGGATCGATCGTATAGGCCTCTTCTTTTGCCTTGAACTCGATGATCACATCTGAAATTCGTTTACCCAATGTATAAGGAATATACCCCAATTCACGTATACAACGATCGCCCATTTTTTCCACCGCATCAATGTGCACTTTACTACTGTTAACGATGGCGTATTTATCTTTCGGAAAACCATAATTCAACAGGATACGTGCTGTATTACGCAAATTTGTGGTCGTATGTCTCGCATGTGGATCAATCAATATTGCAGCTTCAGGTACTCCCATAATCTCGATCAGATACTTTTTCATTTCTATTGCCTCAATAAAGCGAGTCTTATAGGGATGTACTTTACCGCCAGACAACACAATAAAAGGGGCCAATTTTTCAAAGTAGCTTCGGGCTGCCATTCGCGCACGTAGCATTCCACCAGGACTAATAGGCTGTCCATACAGCTCGGGCCCCGCTCCTAAGGTCAGCAATAGACTATAGGGATAGCTTGCGAAGTCGGTATTTTTGACTGCTTCGTAAGCTTTCTTGTTTTCGAGTTCAATCAGCGGTTCTAGTTGTGCCGCGTCCCATCGCTCATTAATTTCCAACAAGCGTACCGCAGTCATCATGGTCATAAAAAATGCCGTTTTAGGCGTCGGAATATCTTTGCGGATGTCTTGGCCTACATCGTCCAAAAGATGAAGGTAGGCCGCACGTTTTACATCGAAAGAGATCGAATCTATTTTGGGGTAATTGGGACTTTTACCACCCGCATAGACGTCCACGACATAATTCATTGCCTTTAAATCCTGTTTCAAGGCTTTCGTAAAATAGACCTTTGCTGTTTCATGATGCAGCACACCATAGGTCATTGATGGAATAAGACTCGCCTGAACAAGCTGGTCCAACTTCTTGTTATGACCAATTTGCTCCGCCAGCTGCTCTGTCAACAGGTCGATTTCGTTATCCTGCCATTTGAAAGCATTCAAATAGCACATGAGATCGGCGCAGCTAGCGCTGTTGTTAAAACGTTCGAACCGTTTTTCCAATACCTGTGCTATCGGCTTGGAGCTGACGAGCTCCTGTATAAGGGCAGAATCTTTTAAAAGCAAATAGGATGCATAATAATTCTTCTTGATCAGCCAATCCTGTGGACCAATAGGCATATTGTTTACCTGACCTTTGGAAATATGCATACAGCATATTCCCAAGACAAGTAACAAGATTTTTCTGATATTCTTTATCATATCCATTCGATAACAGATTAATAACCTGGATTTTGATACATACGTGTCGGATCCAGCTTATATTCATCAAAAGGAATTGGATAGTATCGATCTTTTGTCGAAATATTGGAGATTTTAGCATTTCCATAATCAGCCTGGCTTTTCGTTTTGAAATAAGTCACCAGTTCCTGTGCATTGTAATTACGGATGAGATCAAACCAACGTTGGTTTTCAAATGCCAGTTCCACACGGCGTTCATGCAATATAGCCTCCTTTAAAGTTGGATATTTACTGCGGTAAGCCGTATTCAACATGGAAGCAGCATAGGAAGGCAATCCGGCACGTTCACGTACTTGATCTAACAGCGCGATAGCTTCCGCATCCTTACCCAGATGATACTTGGCCTCGGCCAACAACAGCATCACATCCGCGTAACGGATCAAGATCCAGTCGTTTCCGCCCCAACCATTGGTACCGGCAGCGTCACTGTTATCCCTAAATTTGGTTACAAACCAATCGTTAACCTGGGTATTTGTTGCAAACTTCACAGAGAAATCTTTTCGGATATCGCTTTGCTCGTAATCTTTAACCAAATCTAGTTTTGCCACTTCACCCGCACCGGTCGAGTTATAGCGTGAGTTGATGGTTTCTCCTCGCGCCTGGTAATTACGGGCAATACTCGAGCTATAGTTTTGGTCTCCCTGTTTATACTGAATCTGAAAAACGAGTTCTTTACAGCTATTTTTCTTGGTCACATCGAAAACATCCGCATAGGGGATTTCGTTCAGTTTACCAAAAGTTCGCATTTGGTAGGCCGCATTAAGGTACTGTTCTGCCTTCGCAAAATTTTCTGCACTCCCCGACGTCTGCGTTGCTCCCAACGTTAAGTATACTTGTCCCAAAATTGCATTAATAGCCGATTTAGATGCTCTGCCAATGACGTAATCTTTCTGTGTATTGGGAAGATTGCTGGACAATGCCTCTGTCAAATCCTTAATGATCTGTTCGTACACAACCGACTCTTTTTGCCGAAAAGCCAATTCATTTGCTTGCTCTTTACTGGTCACCTGTACCGTAGATAATGGAATATCTCCGAATTTACGCACCATATGGAAATATAATAATGCACGAACGAATTTCGCTTCCGCAATATAACGTCCTTTTAATTCTGCACTCGTAAAGGTCACATCGTCGACATGTGACAGAACCACATTACAGCGGCTGATTGCCGCATACATAGCCGACCAATGCGTCTTTAGATAGGTATTACTTGGCAGCAACGAAAAGTCATTGAATTGGAATGGCTCGCCGGCGTTGGATTGGTTATCATTACGTCCACTATTATCCGAACGTTCCTCATTATACAATGTACTGGATTCTCCGATCGTACTTCCCGAACGAAGGGACTGGTAAAGACCGTTAACCGCCAAGAGCACATCATTTTCTGACTTGAAGTAATCATCAATCGTAACGGCGTTGGGATTTTTCTGATTTAAAAAATCTTTGGTACATGAAGACAATGCCAACAAAACAAAGGGTAATATATATCTTTTTTTCATCCTGTTATTTTTTTATTTTTCATCAGCCCACGGAACTACAAAGAGCAGTCTGTAGGACTATTTTACAATACTGGAGCTTAACACGGGGCTTTCCTTGATATTCCTACGCACAACAGCTCCTCGATCCTGCTATTAGAACGTTACTTTCACACCAAGGTTATATGATCTCACCAATGGATAAAGCCCATAATCCACACCTGGAGTCAGGTTGCCGCGTTGATTATAATCGGGTTCCGGATTGTAGCCTTTGTATTTAGAAATCGTAAATGGATTGTCCACGGTCGCGTAGACCCTTACCCCAGAAAGTGTTAATTTTTCTGCTAGGCTTTTGGGAAGATTATAACCCAAGGCAATATTTGTCATACGCAAGAATGAACCGTCCTGCAGATAAAAATCGGAAAGACGTGTACTGTTACTTTGCGTACCGCCACGCGATGCACGGTAGACTTTACCATTTCCCGGATTTTGAGCCGAACGGTAGCGTTGTGCGACATCCGCATATTGGTTACCGGAACCTTCCATATTGTAGAGGTAATAATCATAGCCATCCAGCACTTTATTCCCTTGGGAGCCATTAAATGATGCCCGTAGATCAAATGCCTTATAGCGTGCGTTAACGGCAAAGCCATAGGTAAAATTAGGATGCGGATTGCCGATCACACGTTTATCGGCATCATTGACGATACCATTGCCATCTACATCTTCAAAATAAAGATCTCCTGGTTGCAGTGGGGTTGTTGAAGCCGCAGAAGGTGCGACAGTTTTATAGTTTTCCTCTGTTGCAACACCCAGAACTTTAAAACCATAGAACATACCAATTGGACTTCCTTCTTGTGTAATATGCGTTAAGTAGGAGCGTTCAGCACCATTCGTCAGAATGGTAGAAGCCCCACCAAGATCGAGCACTTTATTTCTGTTGACATTGATATTCCCACTGAATCCTAATTCAAATTCATTTTTGCGAATCAGTGTTGCATCAATCTGTAGATCAAAACCTTTATTCTGCACCTTCGAATTTGGCAGATTGGTCAGGATCGTTGTTGATCCAGATACAGCGGAGAGTGGCTGGTTGAATAATAAATTGAAGGAACGGCTCAGGTAAAAGTTGGTCATAATGTTGAGGCGGCCTTTCAACAAACCGAGATCAAGACCGGCGTTGTATTGCGAAGTTGTTTCCCAGCTCAATTTTGGATCGAGTAGATTGCCAGCCGTATAAGAGGTTTCTACTTTATCCCCAAGGATCACACCTGCTGGTGAGTTGATCACGGATATCGCATTGTAATCACCAATATTATTATTTCCACTACGTCCCCAGCTCGCTCTTAGTTTGACTGTCGATTGTTGCCCTAACCAATCCGTATAAAACTCCTCCTTGGAGAGGGTCCACCCGGCTGAAACCGATGGGAAAGTTCCCCATTTACTGTTCGGTCCAAAGCGTGACGAACCGTCAGTACGAATGGATGCCGAAAGGAAATATTTCGAATCGAAGCTGTAATTTACGCGGCTGAAATAAGACTGGAGCGTTGTCGTACGTTTGAACGTATCGTCTTTTAGCAATTGGAAATTAGAAGGATCCGCTCCTTTATCTGTAATTTCCCCAATTGCATTATTATTAAAACCGTTGGCTCTCACACCTTGATAATCATAATCTGTTCGTTGCGCCGAATAGCCCAATAAAGCGGATACCTGATGTTTACCACCAAAGGTCTTGTTATAGTTTAACGTTGTTTCCAGCAATTTGTCCAATTCATTTTTTGTCTTGGCATCTGCATAGGCAGCAGAAATTGCCTGCGGTGAAAACGGTTTGTTGTTTCCATCGGATATACTTGTCGGACGGAAATAATCATACTTCTCGTCATAAGTAGACAGTCCACCGTTTACTTTTAGATTTAGGCCATCCATAATGGAAAAATCTGCAAAGGCGTTATATACCCCTCTCTTTCCACGACGGTTGTTTTTAATCTCAGTAACATAAGCCAGTGGGTTTTCAGGGTTCTGGATACCGTAATTATTCGCCGAAAGATCGGCCATCAGGTATTTGGCATAGGTTCCATCTTCATTATAAACCGGCAGTGTCGGCAGATAGATTAAAGCCGCCATAGACGGACTTCTGTCGTAACGGCCTGTCGTCACCTCGTTATTGTCGTTATATGTAAACGATACGTTTGCGCCGACGGTCAACCTCTTGCTTACTTTGCTATCGATATTGGCACGAAAATTAAAGACTTTTTGATCCGTCCCCAGCATGATCCCTTGTTGATTCTGATAAGATCCACTTAGGAAATAGCGATTTTTTTCGTTACCGCCATACGTAGAGAGATTATGACGTTGGAAAGAAGCATTACGGTATAAGGCATCCTGCCAATCCGTATCATATTTCGCTTTTTTTGCGGTACCGGACGCAAAGTCATAGTAGTCTTCAGGAATACTTACTGAACCGGCATTTCCGACATTGGCGATACGCGTTTTATTATCATCAAAGCGTCTACTATCGCTCCAAGCGATCCCTTTCGTAGCCAGAAGGTCTTTATACGAATTGTTACGACCATCAATCAGGAGATCAATAAACTGTTCCGAATTTAAAACATCGATTTTCTTGGAAAGCTGACCAAAGCCCCCCAATACTTCGTAGTCCACATTACTCTTACCTTCCTTGCCACGCTTGGTTGTAATCAATACAACACCGCCAGCACCACGAGATCCATAGATCGCTGCAGAAGCGGCATCCTTTAACACATCGATAGACTCAATATCATTGGGGTTGATATTTAAATTGTTCCCTGCTGGATAACCGTCAATAACGTACAATGGATCCGAACCAGCGTTGATCGATCCCATTCCGCGGACGCGCATTTTGGTCCCATCGTATGGAGCGCCACTTGTCTGCATCACCTGTACACCTGCTACTTTACCAACCAATGCCTGGGATAACTTTGGTGCGCTCAAATTGAGTTCTTCGGCCTTAACGCTGGCGATTGCGCCCGTGACATCCGACTTTCTGATCCGCTGATATCCGATAGAGATGGTCACCTCTTCCAGTGTGTTCTCGTCGGTATGTAAGGAAAAGATCTGCCCATTGGATTGGGTAACAGCTTGCACAAGTCTGCTATACCCAATAAAAGAAATACTGAGGTTATCACCCATTTCGGCCTCGATCTGAAAATTCCCTTTTTCGTCAGACTGAACAGATTTTTTACTTTTCGAATTTTGAACGGTTGCTCCTGCGACAGCATTTCCTTGGGCGTCGACGACACGGCCTTTAACGATCCCCTGTGCATACGTAAATTGTGACGTGGTTAGTGTGAGCGATTTGGCTTGAACAGCGGGTGAGCTCGCTGCAATGGCACATAACAACCAAAAGACATTGTTGGTTTTAAATTTCATAAGTAGCGCATTTGATTTATGGGTACAAGATTACAAATGCTATATGAAGGCAGGGTCAACAAAACATTAACAGTTTTTAAATAAACCGGGTTAGCACGCTATAAAAACTTAACAAAAGGATAACAAAAAACCTAAGATTTATTGCTTAGGCTTCCCACTAAAAGCACTATAAATCCATAAAATCAGAAGATATAAAGTAGCCGCAAAAAGAATATTGCCGATCAATTTTAGAGGTTCAAACTCATGGTATCCGACCTGCTCATTAAGATCAAGGCTATAGCCGCTTCCCTCCCTATAGAATATCCATGGAAATCCTACCGTTAAATTGCCATCGACATCCAGCTCATTGTGATAGAAACAAACTGTCATAATAGCAAAAATACCAATAGTACCAACAAGCACTTTGAATAATGCTGGCACTATTGATGTTTTACTTTGTTCAGGTTTTGCATGCATGATTAAATATAGCAATTCATTTTGATTGCATGTTATAATCACTATAGGTACCTTGGCATTGACTAGCTAGTTCTACACATTTTGATCGTCGTATTTTACAAGGTTGATCAAACTTAACATAGATTTATGCTGTATCCTTCCCATCATCTCCTTTCATGATAAGATGGATGCGGTCCTCTAAAACTCTTTTATGCCAAGCATCCAATAGCGATCTTGTTTTTCCGACAAGGTCTCCCCCCTCATTCGTCTCCATCATTTTCACCCACTCTTCTGCAAATTCCCCATATTCAACGATACTATTTTCGGACTGTGTATATTGGATCAAATATTCCATCGCAAATACGTTAGCCCAACGGTCGGGGTGTATTGGATCACACATATACTCAGCAATGTCAATCTTGTCAATAAACGCCTGCACCACTTCTTCGGGGCTAAAACCAAACAGATCGCAGAATTGTTTAAATGCCGTTGTCAATTTAATATTTTCGAATGTTTCCATTATTTATTTAATTTAAGAAGTCATCATTTTTTTATCCTAGTTATCTCTATTTAACCGCTGTAAGATTACGCTATCTTCATCAAAAGACAAGTTGTTTCCCGAACTTCCCAAAGGTTGTTTATCACTAAAATTCGTCATCCTTAGTTTCCAGAAGATTATCTAGCCAGACGTGATAAAGTGCAATTCTTCGATCAAGATCCCGATAGAAAAAATAGCGTTTATTGAGTTCCTGCAAATCCATTATAAATCGTTTAAAAAAAGATGTATTACGATATTCCCAATCAATAAGGCCGCCGTAACCGTCATGGACACGATGAATAAATCCCAAAACTGGATTATAAGTGGCTTTATCGAGGTGCATTGCAGCTAAAAAATCAGGTGTTGATGCCTGCAGCATCATGGTATTGATATAATGCGATGGATGAACGGAATTCATAATGCAGGTCAGCAGAAAATCCTTACTCAATTTAAAGTATATGTTTTCATCTAAATAGATTCGATCTTTAAGCATTACCTTTTTAGCAAAAAGATCATAAAGCTGCGCAGTAATAATACGTCCTCTATTTCTACGTTCGCCGGTACTATAATTTCTATTGACTGCTAATTTTACCTGACGTCGCAATAATTTCATCCCCACATCCCTGTCATTATCTTTGAATTCGATCTTCAAACAATTATGGTCTTTAGGAATTTTATCGTTGATAAAACGTATAGCCCTAGTCGCAATATTATAGCTCGAATTATCTTTAAAATTCTGATCTATAAAAGAGTAATGATCTAGAAACAATTGAATAAAAGCTGGCACAGCGATACCAAAAAGCTCACATATTAACCGAAAATTTCGTGGTACCTTTAAAGGTACTCCTATTATATCTTCCATATTTTTAATATCTTTTATTTATGTGCGATATAGCGGAAGCCAAAACTCTTGGCTTTAGTTTTCCGCAGCGGTGCACTCCCTTTCTTTCCTACGAACACGCCAATTTCATGCATCAAGCTTTTTATGCAAATTTTTTCTCCCAGATACTTTTCCGCATAACGCCATAGTTCAAGCGGTGTTCTATATTTCTTAAAATAATCCATCTCGATAAGCTTACCCAAAACGATTTCCACTACCATGCAATCGCATGCGAACTGTTCAGCTTGGGCTGAATCTTCTACCCTGATTTCCTCCATTAATTGAAAAAAAGTCATAGTTTCAACGGAATTAATAAAATATTCCATTTGATAATATCGAATAGCCTTTTCTTCCCAAATCGTCAACTCAAACTGATAGCTTGTTTTATTATCAAATTTATTGATATCCACTTTCCTGCGGTTAAACACCCAATTAAGATGCACCATAACTTCAAGATTTCCGGACGGGATTTTAAGTTCTTCCATTTCCTTAACATAGGTTTGCTCTTGTCCCATTAAGAAAGCCATTTCTTCACGGGTAAAACCGCAGCTGATCCGATTTAATATCAGGAGATAAATAATACCCGCATAGTACATGGAAAATTCTGCGCGAAATCTCTCTCGGTGAATATCATTAATTAAATTTTGCATGCTCCTCCTTTCGATCAACCGGATAAAAAGAATACCTTCCTTCCACATTTCTGACGACCAACCTGTTTTGCTGAATGAGTCCATACGGCACATTTTTCAAATGCCTTGGATAAATCTGGAGATGAACCTGTCCCGTTTCCTTAACTTTCCGAAACAGTTGCCAAGGAGCTGCACCATGCCCAAAGAATTCCAGACCCAATAGCCCTTCAATCTTTTGGCGCACATGTAACATCGCATCCGATTCAAGCTGGACATCTTTTTCAGCTTTCCATTCCTCAAATTGCAATGCAATTGAAGACTTTTTTTGCGAGACAAACTGCCAAGGAATTTCGATAGAATAATGCCACCTGACCTCGTCCTCTTCAATATGAAGACGGACGAGACGTTCTTCGGTAACTTCATATCTTTCGCGATGGAATTCCATCGGTTCAATGCATGAGCTCATGTATATTCGATCCAGCAAGATCGATTCCTGGGTCAAAAAACTTCGTACCTGATACATTTTTTCAAAGTCTAAATATGCATGATCAGGTCTACCAACCAAGAACGACAGTTCTTCAGGTCTCCAGCCCTTTTCTATTCTCAGTTTTAGATAGGTGTACCATAGTTGAAAATCGTGCGAAAACATCATTCCCCCATAGGATGCTTTTTGTGGAGATACTTTTTTGATCATTATAGTGTACAATTGGTTATTCAAATAATTTAAGCAGCTCATCTTTACTGATCGATTTCATTAGATTAGCCTCATCTAAAATCAGTCCTTCGGATATTCGTTTTTTACTTTCTTGAAGGGCTAAGATGTGCTCCTCAACGGAATCCCGACAAACAATCTTATAAGCCATCACATGCTTTTCTTGCCCTATTCGATAACAACGATCTATCGCCTGTGCTTCGGCAGCAGGATTCCACCAGGGATCCAAAATATAGACATAGTCGGCAGCCGTTAGATTTAAGCCGGTTCCTCCCGCTTTAAGGCTAATGAGAAACACACGGCATTCGTCCTCGTTCTGAAATCTTTCGACCGCATTTTGCCGCTGATCTTGATTCATCTTACCATCAAGGTAGACATAAGCTATTCCCTTATTTTCGATTCGTTGAGCCACCAGCTTAAGCATGGAAGTATACGCCGAAAAGAGAAGAATCTTATGATTTGGAGCTACTTCATCCATGATCTCATCAATAAAATCCAATTTAATAGATTCATGACCGAAGCCGCCATCTTTCATCAGAATGGGGGAGTTGCAAAGCTGCCGTAGTTTTTGCAGCGCCTCGATCGCTAAAAATTTGGATTTCGTGGAATCAGCGCTATTCAGATTATTTTCAATCTCTCCCTTGAATATTTTTCTGACCTTATCGTATATTTTCCTTTGCTCTGGAAGCATATCCATATAGAGAATTGTTTCGGTCTTTTCAGGAAGGTCCAAAGCAACCTGTTTTTTTGTACGCCGAAGAATAAAAGGTTGAATCATCTTTTGGAGGCCAAGGGTAGTTTCTTGCGCTGTATTTTCATCTTTGATCCCCTTATAGGTGTTATTAAAATTGCCATAAGTTCCAAAAAAACCCGGATTGACCATACTCATTTGTGCATAGATATCCTCCACGCCATTTTCAATCGGTGTTCCTGTCATCGCTATGCGATAGCAGGATTTTAGCTCAGTGAGCGATTTAAATCTTTTTGAATTACGATTTTTCACCGCCTGCGACTCATCTAAAATCATGTAACTAAAGGACTGGGATTTAAGAAAATCAAGCTCCATCATAACTGTTCCATAGGTCGTAATCAAGATGGATTCGTTCTCTATTTCTGTGATTTCCCTCCTTTTTTGTCCATGATAAATAGCAGTCCGACGATTTGGGGAAAATTTCTTAAATTCTGACAGCCAATTGAATAGTAAGGAATTGGGTACAATAATAATTGAGGGGGCCGCCTTTGGATTATTTTGATAGAAATATTCCAAAAGCGTTATTGCCTGTAAGGTTTTCCCTAATCCCATATCATCAGCCAAGATACCGCCCCATTGAAAATCACTTAAGAATACCATCCAGCTAAATCCTGCCTGTTGGTAAGGGCGCAACTCTGCCTGGATCTCTTTCGGAACATCCAACAGGGCTATTTCATCCGTATTCAACAGTTTCTTTCGACGTTCAGCTAGGCTATTTTGAATAATACGGGGATCAATTCGATCCAGCCGTGTTTGGAAAGATAGCAATTGGGCTGAAGTGAGTTTAAGACAGTCGGTTTCAACCAGCGCATAATTAAACAGCACATCAAATAATGCTTTATCTGAGGCTTTAATATATCCGAAAGATTTATCTGCCAATTGGATGCTACTGTAGTCATTTATGATCTTTTCTTCAAACTCTCCCGGTAAATAGGTCGTTGTTCCAAATTTGAAAATCATGTAAATGGAAAATACATTATTGTCCTGACGAATATCCAATACTTCCCATTTCAGTTGGTGTGGCAGCAAATAAGCTCCCTTTGAAATATTGTTCAGAATAGTTTTGTACCCCTTGCTCTTACATTTTTTTATAAATTCATACAGTCTATTTCTGTTGCTATGCGCCTGCCATTCCAAGCGCTTAACCATTCTATTGGTGCAGCTTTTCAAATTTGGCAACTGAGCTTCAATAAAGGTATTAAACTCATGCTCGCCAACAAGATCTCTCTCCGTATACAGGCAGGTTCCATTTTCCGGTTTTAAAATCAAGTTTCCTCCATATGGAATTACATATTCTTCCTTTTCACTCAGCATAGCTTTCAATTCGAAATTTAAATGATCATCGTCGTCTTTCTCCACCACAACCTTAAATTGAGGCACATGATGAGCGGTATTAGAAATAAAAACTGTATCCTTGTTTAAAGGTTCAAGGTCTATGTGAAAGGATGTTGACAATGGAATCAACATACGCGTAAAGAAGTCTTCATAGTCCCGCTTTAACACCGTTATTTTAGTAGAAATACTGTAAAAGAAACGTAATAGAAACTCCTTTTGAAGATTATCAACAAAAAGACACTCGTCTTCATTTAGATTGATAAAGAAGAAATTGGACCGACATTCGGATGTATAGTCTTTCAACTCCTCTCCTTTGTAGACAAGAATTAACGATAGAAGCAGGTGATCGCTGCCTTCTTTCAAATGAAATTTCAGACTAAGATCATCGCCCGCCAAAATCACATTCCGATACGTTGTACGATATTTGGATGGATATTTGAAGTTTTCAATTGTAGTTTTAAAATTATTTCTATCGACAAAAGCAACACGTAATCTTTGATCCGATTTTCCTTCCAAAAGTTTACGCCAAGCACTGATGATAATATCCTTCTCCACACGATCAGCGTCATTTCGCGTCTCATCTTTTTCCCTATCCCCTAATTGTCTTTGTGGACTTTTGGAAAAAGCTAAAATCTTACGACATAAATCGATTTTTAAAACATCACTATCAGCAAAATTCGCCAACTTATTACCAAATTCTTCTAAATAATTTATCTTACTGTTTATTTCAAAAGGTATTAAAAAGGGCAGTCCGTCCACCTGACGCTCTCTAGGAATAACATACATAAAATTCGGAAAAGGCGCCTCATGCTGTTCCATCCATCGGTTTTCAGATGCTGCATCTAGCAATTCCGATTCAAGCTCCTGGTGGTCGAAATAATTATATACCTGACCAAATTGATTATGATTTTCAATACAAACCTTGTCCTTGCGGTAATATAGCCTAGAAATACCCAATTGAAAGTACTTATGCTGACTTTCGGGTAGGATGGCAATATCTTTTGCATATAAATCATGTAAGAATTTATTACTGACTAAAAACTTACGATAAAGTCCAATAATTACATAATCACACAGACTATCATGACGCTTTTTACAATCGCACTTAACCTTCAATCCGATTTCTCGGATCTCGAGATCAATTTTGAGATTTTTGTTTTTATAATTTCCGTCTCTTCTTAGAGAAAATGGCCATTTAAACTTGTTGACTTTGATTATCCTAACGCTGTAACTATAAAGCTGAAAATCCGTCAGTGGTATTTCTCCTTTATAGAGCTTAAGAAAGTAGTCTGATGAAATATAAAGATCCTCTTGGTTTTCCCAAGGAATAATAAAGCTATTCTTCTCTTTGTCAGGTATAATCGGAACGACATCTGTTACTAACTCCAGATTTTCAACACTATTTTCCATAAATCCTTTTTTATTGCTTATTGAAATTAACCTCCGATTTCAGCTCCATATACCGTATGCTCTGATCGCAGAGATCGACAAAGAAATCCGTAATTTCTTTCGCTTTTGACTTAAAGTAGTCCATATCAAGCTGAGCCAATGGTGAAGGAAGCTCATAGACTCGCCCTTTCATTTGTTTTAACAGCTCTGCATTCAATATTTCCTCCACCTCATTTCTTGCTGTAAAAAATTCTTTCACCTTTTTATCACAGATACATGTCCAGTCCACCAGATCCGCTATAGTCACATTCATTGGCGCATAACCGATTCGGAGATATAGATAACTATATAGTCCAATAGAAGTCAATTGATTTAAAAATAATACAGCTAATTGTGGACTAGTAAGTCCTTCAAAGGCAAATACACCTAGCAGATCCTGCATGAGTTTTGAATTGCGTGTCCATGAAATGGATGTCTTAAATAACGTATCATGCCAATTGACCGGAGAAACGGAATAGGTGGGTTTATAACGCGGATGGCGATAGAGAACAACAGATTCATTCCAAATGGTATGGGAGAAACGGCTACCCAGATCCAATTTTGTTGCCAGAAAATCTGTGCTAATAAAAGCTACAACTGCAGTAACTTGACCGTAAGCGACTTTTCGAAAGTGACAGTGACCCAATTTCTTTTTTATCACAACAAGGTAGATCTCGGCTTTTCCATTTTCCTGACGAGGAAAATCAAACAGCCCTTTTCCATGGGCATCGCTGACATAATAATTGAGCAACATCATTTGTTCGGGGTTATTTTCCTGGTGGATCTGATGCAACAACTCCTGTACATCGCTCTGATATTGCGCTGGCCAAGGGAAACTATGAAAGTCTGCACCAGCTTCAACTTGCTCTTGTTCCTTCATTTTAGCCAACTTGCTCTTTTCTAGCGCCGCTTGAGCAGCGCCCTCTGCGGCCACAAGCGCATCGTATACGGCCTGCAAGGCTTCCGTAAAGTAGCGGAACAACTTTTCTATTGCAGCCTGCAATACGAGACAACGATCATATAGTTGCGAAGCATCTACGGCTGAAATATCCAGGTCTCTATTTTGATTAACGGCATTAAAAGAATTATCCAGTAATGCAAAACGCATCTTATCTTCGTCTGCCTCGCCCATAAAGACCGATTTGAACATCGGAAAATGCGTATGCAGGCTCCGAATTCGACTGTCAAGACTATGTACATTATTTCCCTTACCTTCTACCATTACTTGAAGCAGTTTCAGATGACTTTCCAAACTTTGGTGAACCATAAATAAGGCACGCGGATAATTGGCTATTTCTGCAAATGTTTGTGCTCCCTGTAAAAACTCCGCGGATACAGCAGTCGCCTTCTCATAATACTTTTCCGAGAGATCCAATATGCCACGTATTTCCTTTCCTTTACTGACGAGAGAACTACTTCGTGTACTACTAAAAATCTCATGCTGAGGCAAGATCGCATAACAATAAAATAAGCTCCCAAGCTTTATTTTATTCTTCAATTCTGGCGCAAAAATCAATTCAAATGAAATGTTCTCTTGATCCATCAAGCACAATTCCACAATAGGTTTTAGCACTTTGTGTGAAAGTCCACTCACGGGTTTAAGCGCTAAAACTAAATGATGCGATTCCTGATCGAGAAATTGATATTTAACGACATAGGCACGATCGAGATCCATACGCTGGGAAAGCCGATCAATAATTAATTGGCTATTAATTTCCATACTAAATGATTTAAGGTTAAAAAATTGGCGCAATAAGACAGACCAACAGATCAAACTGTTAAAGACCATTATTGCAAATAATCAATACTTAATTTGTAAAAAAGATAGTATAATATCCAAGGAGACTACATAGGGTCAACACGTTTTATTAGATAGACGTTCGCCCCTTGGCTTTTTAGGAAATACCAGCACCACAATTAAAAATGTATCGAAACTTTCATTTCGTGAAAAAGTGATGAGCTACCGCTGGTAATTTGGTAACTAAACACTTTGTAATTCAATTACAAGAAAAACAATAACAATACAATTATATAGTTAATATATACAAATATATAAATTAACAATTTTAAAACAAATTATTTTTTAGATTTCACTTGTGTATGTTTAAAAATAGCCAATAAGAAAATCCAATAGTGCTTTAAATACACGAATTATAAATGGCGAGAAGCGAATTGTAAACAATCGACAGATTACTTATATATTTCCGTTATCTTTAGCGGAATAGATCTTTAATAATTGCTATAGAACATAGCATTTACAGTTATGAACAGTAGTTTAAAAATGGGAATCCTAAGTGCTTTGATAAGTCTACTCCTTTCCTGCAAGGAACAGGTCAGTCCTTTATCTGAAGACTACTATAAAAAGAACGGCGCGATTTATTTTATACCGGGCGGCAATGGTTTTGAAAGAGGGTCTAGAAAGACCGTTGCCGATGTAGCTAGTTTTTCAGTGATTAAAGAGGTCTATGCCCGCGATAAGGATCGCGTCTATTTTATGGGTTGTCCCCAAGAGCTGGTGGATGTAAAGACCTTTCAACTGAAAAACAGGATTCCTGTCGATCAACAACACGTATTCAAGTTTGAAGGTTTTGCGTCGGCTACTTCCGATTGCAACCAAAACCAGCTTACCATTATTGATGGAGCCGATCCGGCAACTTATACGACGTTATATGATCAACTGCCGGCACTAGCTAAAGATAAAGCACATTACTTTTATAAGTATCAACCCCTTCACGTCGACTATGCGACTTTCAGCGTTATCAACAGCAACTTTGTAAAAGATAAAAATCAGCTTTATGTTGTTACGGACAAAGGTATTCTTTCGCTGCACTACAAAACTGCTCGCGTTGAGGCGCTCAATGCAGCATATATCCTACTGGATGGTAAAAAGTTACTTTATTATGAACCTCATCAACATATCGGCCTGTTGGAAATCAATATTCCTTCGTCAAATAAAATCAAATTCCTTAATGAGAAAACAGTAATCATTGACCAATTGATAGTTATTTCGGGAAAGAAATTTGGATACCCTGCGGTCGATCCGGGCAGCTTTGAATTATTAGAAGGATCAAACGGAAACGCCACTTGGTCACGCGACAAAAATCATGTCTATTATAAGCAACAGATATTTTCAGAAGCAGATCCAAAGACTTTTGAGGTCCTCAAGTTTGCCGTCGCCAAGGATGCCAAACATATTTTCATTGGCAATAAAATATTCAACGGACCAGATGTAAAAAGTTTCAAAAAGGTTGATAAATCTCGGGTGAACCATGATTTCGAAGATGACCTTGGCAACAGATACTGGTATCAAACCAATAAAGGGGAGGTTATTTTGGTTCCGGTTACAAAGAAGTAATAGAAGCACCGAGGACTTTACGCCCGGCGTTAAGAAAGTATGAGTTCGTACCGTACAGATCTCCCATGTCCCAACTGTTCAACTATCCCCAGTTCCTGCAACCTTTGCAGATCCCTAGTCGCAGTAGCTTTTGAGGTCCGTGTAATAGAAATATATTTTTTTGCAGTCATCCCGCCAATAAAACCTTCAATTCCATGCTCAAATTAGGCCACTCTTTATATTGCCAGTTATACATATTGAGCCGATTTAAAAATCTAATCGGCTCAAATATAAGTAAAATTTGAGCCGATTAACCAAATTAATCGGCTCAAAGGAAAAAGCATATTCATTATTGGCCTCTCTTGACGATAATTTACAAATCCAGCAAGGGAAAAATTCCCTTCCTTTTGAATCTTCAAGATAATCACTGAAATCGGCTATTTTTCTAACGATTGTTTCCCCTACTTTAGCTTCCAAACCCAATGGTTTAGTAAGCGTATAGTTTAAATACCGGTAATCAACAAGCTGGTAACCGCAGCAATACACGGGCTACTTACAAACAACCAGGTTCAATTTATAGAAAAAAGGATGATCAAATCATTATTGCTAAGTATAACAACTATGCTATGTATCACAGCATGTGCACAGGAATCCGCCATAATCACAAAAAATGACCGGGTTAAATGGATTCCCTATCAAACCAAAAACAAGCAGTTTGTCTATGTCGACAGCGCATTCCAGAAGAAGCTATCCCAAGAGTTCCATTGGGCTCAGCCTTTCACGTCCACAGGATATGCACTGGTAGCCAATGAAAAGGATCAAACGGGGATCATTAACAGCGAAGGTGAATTTATCGAACATTATTCCGACACAGATTTACAGCTCTTAGACATCAAGCAGCTGACTCTTCTGATGAAACGCCAGGAATACGAAAAGAAATTGTCCTTCTGGAAATGGGACTGGAATATCCTAAGCAGTTATATCAAGAAAACAGCTACTTATGTCAAGCTTGAAATACGGGTATTGGAAAGTAATCAGATTCTGCTGAAAAAAGATATTCCTTACGATGAGAACGAATATAACCTTGCAACTTACCCCTTAAACGACAAGCATCTGATCCTCAATGGGAACCTGTATCTGCTAAAAGATCAAAAACTTAAGAAAATAGAAGAACACATTGAAATGCCCTTGGAAAACGGACGTTATATTCCAGCATCAGCAAACAGTTTTACCATCCTTGATATCCGAAGCAAAAAACCGGTTTTATCCGCTTTGACAAGCATAGACAAAATAGACCTTCTTTGGAAAAATGAGGCCATACAACTCGATTCTATCAATCAGGAGCGCTACAGCCCAGCAATCCCCAAACTACTAAAGGACAATAATACAGGCAGCATATATGCCTTTCCACAATACGACAAAGCTTTTCCAAAACAAATTAGACAAGCCAATGCGACACAGATTGCCTTTCTAAAAGAAATATCCTTAGTTTATTCGGTGACTAATTCGCCCTATTTTATTCTAGGCAGATTTAACTACGATCATGCCATCTGGGCTTATGATTGGTTATATATGGATAAAGATGGCAACTTATTGGACACCATCAAAGCCCCGAACTTCTATATCCTGGATCAGGTGGGTAATTTGGTCTGGCCAGACAAACACATGTTATTCACCTCGAATGCCATGGAAAAGAATTGGAAGACCGGAAAAATAAAATACATCGATTCATCAGAAGATCTTTATTTAATTGATGTAAAACGAGGTGATCTGGAACCTACAAAAGGCCTATGGAATTCAAGTGCAAAGACTTGGGATATAAACCCCGATTTCGAACATATTGAAACCTTAGATGGTAAACGACAAATCTTCGCATTACAGGAGCATAAAGATGGTCGCTATACTTTATACAACAACAAGACAAAACAACGAATCGGCAACAAAAGCTACATGACCATCAATCCCAACGGGTGGGTACAACATAAAAATGAGTGCAATCGGGACGACGGCTATTTTATTGACATTGCTACGGGCAAGGAATATAAAGAATAAAAATATACCGCTCAATCTCAGCAAAAATTACCAAGATTAATTTATAACAGACAAAATATACTCTTTAAGATTTATTAACTTTAAAGGAATACTGAGTTATTAGCTTTGTCCAATTAAAACTGATCTTGTGAGCGAATTATTGATAGCATCATTAAAGCAAGGTGACCACTTTGCCATGGAACAGATTTTTAATCTGTATTGGGAAGCCATATTTGATGCAGCTTTTAAGAAAATAGGCGACGAAAATGTGGCTCAGGACATTACCCAGGAAATCTTCATTTCGCTGTGGGAAAACCGTGAACAGGTCATCATATCTGGTGGCCTTGCAGCCTATCTACATGGGGCTGTAAAATTCAAAGTAATCAACCATTTTCGGAATACGACAGTTAAAGATGGACACAAAGCCGAACTAGCGACTTTAATGAACCAACAATATGCGGATTCAGCGGACGACCTGCTGATCCTAAAAGATGCGCAGCAAAAAGTTGAAGAAGCGTTGATGCAGCTTCCCGAACGTATGCGACTGGTCGTCACCATGAGCCGCAAGCAAGAAAAATCAATCAAGGAAATTGCGAGCGAGCTGAATGTCTCCGTACAAACTGTCAAGAATCAAATTACCTCGGCCATGAAACTGCTCAAAAAAAGCCTCTCTTAGGCAGTTCCTCCATTTTTTTGAGTGTTAACAATAAATTAATATACTCCTAATATTTTCGACTAGTACCAATTCCCATTTGAAGTGACATGTATTCAAATGATGGAAGAAAAAGCAAAGCAGCTACTGCAAAAATATTTAAATGGAGAGGCCAGCGCCGCCGAGATTAAACAAGTCGAAGTTTGGTACGCCCAACTGGATAACGCATCAAAAAAAATTCCGCAGGAACGCAAGGCAGCACTGCGCGAACAATTATTGGCCAATATCCAGTCCGGTATTTCAGAAAAGGAAAATAAACGACCTTCCCTGCTGTATTCACCTGTATTCAAAATAGCGGCCGCTATTTTAATGATTGCTTCTATAGGACTTCTTTATTGGAAAGTAAATAATCAACCTATCGCACCATCTTCGCAGGTCGTCACGACAACCCTTGCAGGTGAACATAAAAAGATTGTATTGGCAGATGGTTCGGAAATTATCATGGAACCATCTTCAAAAATCAGCTATCCAAGTAAATTCAGGGGAAATATCCGTGAAATAGCACTTACTGAAGGGGAAGCTTTCTTTGATATTGCCCACGACGAGCAACACCCATTTCAGGTACAGCTTGCATCCAAGCTAGCGGTTAAAGTATTGGGTACCTCCTTTCGGATAAAAGCCTATCAGGCTTCCGACCAAGTCGAAGTCACTGTTGCTACCGGTAAGGTTGCGGTACAGCAACAAGATAAAATCTTGGGTATATTAACCAAAAACCAGAGTTTACGTTACAGCAAAGAAACCGCACAATCTTCGCGTAGCGTAGTAGAAAAAAATACCGCTGTCGCCATAGCGTTTGATGGAACAAACCTCCAAGAGGTCGCAAAAAAACTGGAATATATCTACAACATTGAAATTATCTTAAAGGATACATCGCTTAGGTCTCTAAAAACAACAGCCACATTCAATAGCACACAAAATCCAGCAGAAATACTGGATATTATCTGCAGCCTACATCACCTTAAGTACAGTACGATTGAAAAGGATAAAGTATTTAAAATCCACAAATAATGTCTAAAAATTTACCTAAAACATCTTAGTCACCATGCGTAATTCATTACCTAATTATTACAAAAAAATGAAAACACCTGCATTCAAGAGAGAATTCTCTTTTTACCGGATCATGAAGTATCCCTGCATCGCATTTTCGATTACTTCAGTATTCTGCAGTTCATTGATGGCCTCCCCAAGCATGGCCCAACGTTTGGACAAAAGCAGCGTAAACATCAAAATAAGCAAGGGCGAAAAACTCGATGTGATTCTCCACAAAATCGAGAGTCTTTCGGGCCTTCATTTTGTGTACAATCCCGATCTATTGCAAGAACGGAACACAGTCTTAAGCGGCAGCTTTAAAACTGAACCCGTTCGCGCGCTCTTGAATAAGCTTGGAATCAATGCAGTGGAAAAAGAGGACTATGTGATCCTGAACACGCAAGCAAACATCAAGGCAGACCGAATCGTTACCGGTTTTGTAAGAGATACAACAGGGGCTGCAATTGCGGGTGTTTCTGTAAAAGTAGTGGGTACGCAGGTTGGGACCACAACAGATATAAAAGGTGCATTCCGTATCGAAGCAGGACCGCAAGCCGTACTTTCCTTTTCGATGGTCGGATTCCATTCCAAGGAAGTCGCAGTTGGCGAAAATGAAGTTATTAATGTAACGCTAAGCGAAGAGCGTTCGACCTTATCAGAAGTTGTTGTAGTGGGATATGGAACCCAGAAAAAAGAAACATTAACAGGTGCTGTCAGCTTGGTATCACTTGACAAATTATCGTCTAGATCTGTCAACAGTGTTGGCGAAGTATTGGCCGGTAAATCACCAGGTGTTATTGTTACGAATGAAGGTGGTGACCCAACTGCAACGCCACGTATCAATATCAGAGGCGCCGGTGGTATCAATGGCGAAAGTGTACTCTACGTTATTGACGGTTCAATTTTCCTAGGCACCCCACAGCTCAATCCAAACGATATCGAATCCATTTCGGTCCTTAAAGACGCATCGGCAGCGATCTATGGAGCGAGAGCTTCCGGTGGTGTGGTATTGATCACCACTAAAAAAGGAAAAAAAGGACAGATGCAAATTAGCGTTGATGCCAAGTTAGGTCAACAAAGTGCATGGCGAAAATTACAGCCTTTAAATGCCGAACAACGTGCACAAGTAGCTGCAACAGCCGCTAAAAATGGTGGAACAACTATCCTACCTGCTTTTGATTCGACCAAATACCCAGAAGGTTTAGTCACCAAAACAAACTGGATGGATGAAGTTTTTAGAAACGCGACACTACAGGATTACAATGCTGCAATTAATGGTGGTAGCGAAAAGTCTAACTTTTACCTGAGTTTTAATTACCGCAACGCCGAGGGTATTGTATTGAATACCAAAACCAAGCGCTATAATTTCCGTATAAATTCAGAACATCAACTTACCCCTTGGTTGAAAGTTGGTGAAAACTTATCCTATAGCAGTACCAATGGGAATGGTGCCAATACCAGCAGTGACTATACAGGAGCCCTACTTTCCGCCATTTATTATCCAACCAATGGGACCCCTTACAATGCAGATGGAAGTTTTGCTGGTCTACCGGGTCCATTCCCTGGCGATTACGGTGATATCATTAACCCCGTTGCCGAACTGATGCGCATCGACATCAACAATCCGGTCAATGTCCTTGTTGTCAATCCTTATGCTAGCATCCAATTGGCAAAAGGCTTAACATTCAGATCTAATTTAAGTATTACTAAATCGAATGCTCGATTTAAAAGCTTTACACCAAGACGTCCTGAAATAGGTAAACCGGTTCTGAGCAATAGTCTAGTTGAACGAGCTGATGATGCAAATGATATCCTTGCAGAACAAGTTTTAAATTACAAAACTTCTTTCGACAAGCATCAACTTGACCTAACTGGTGGTTATACCTTTCAAAAAACAAAGAACACCTATCTATATACTTCCGGAGCAGGTTTTGACGATGAGTCCAAACAATACCGTTATTTAACAAATGCGAATACCATTCAACCTTCGGAAAGTGGCTATGCTTCAACAGCAATATCATCGCTATTCTTAAGAGCAAACTACAGTTATAACGACAAGTATTTACTATCGTTAATTGGTAGACGCGATGGTTCATCCATGTTGACAAAAGAAAATAGATTTAAAAACTACGCTTCTGCTTCTGCAGGATGGGTAATCAGTAAAGAAGAGTTTTTAAAATCAGCAACCTGGTTAGATCAATTAAAATTACGCGGTAGCTATGGTATTTTAGGAAATCTCGGTAGTTTGTCAGCTGCAGCTGTCAACCCGCTACTAGCATCGACACAAAGTTATTTCGGCCAAACACCGACCTTACAAAAAGGATACGTACAAACGATTTTGGCCAACAAGAACCTCACTTGGGCAGAAAGTAAGCAGACCAATATAGGTGTAGATTTGGGAATTTTCAACCATTTTAACTTAGTCGCCGATTACTTTATTAAGGAAACAAATAAAATGATCCTGACCAGATCACTGCCAGGTACAGCAGGTTTAAATAGTCAAACGATCAACGCGGGTTTAGTCAAAGACAGAGGAATTGAGCTGGGATTAACGTACAATAGTTCAAAAAATTCCGACTTTACTTATTCCATCAACGCAACCTTAACCAAATTAAATAACAAGGTTGAAGAATTAGCACCGGGCTTGAACACCATTGCCGTAGGTACTAATTTCAGAAATGAATTGGCTCCGCTCTCTATTACCGTCGGTCAACCGCTCTACAGCTACTATGTGCTCAAAACAGATGGTATCTTCCAGAGTCAGGCCGAAGCTGATAATTACAAAAACGCCAATGGACAAAAAATTCAGCCGAATGCAAAAGCGGGCGATTTCAAATTTGTAGACATCGATGGCAATGGTTCAATCGGACCTGAAGATCGTTATTTTGCGGGCAGTGCATACCCGGATTTCTCCTATGGATTGAGCTTTAATGCGAATTATAAGGATTTTGATTTCAATATTTTTGCTCAGGGCGTTCAAGGCAACAAGCTTTTCAACGCTATCAAAAGAACAACGTATAGTGCGAGTGGACCTTCTTACAATAAGTTAACGGGCATTTTGGACGCCTGGTCTCCAGAAAATCCAAACGGTAAAGTGCCGATCATCTCCACTTCAGATGCAAATGGCAATTTCAATGCGTCCGATTTTTACATCGAAAATGGTTCCTACCTCCGCATTCGTAACGTTACATTAGGCTATACCTTACCAAAATCAATTGCAAACAAATTTAAGATGGGCAACGTACGCGTTTATGCAACGGCCAACAACCTATTTACCATTACGAAATATACAGGTTTTGACCCAGAAATTGGAATGGATAACAATGGTCTCGACGTGGGACGTTACCCACAAGCCCGAAGCTTTATTGTTGGTTTAAATGTCAATTTTTAATCTAAAAAAAGCCGATGATTTATACTCATCAGCCATAAAAAAAATAAAACGATGAAAACGAATATAAAATACCTTGCAATAGCAGCAGTAGCACTTTTTGCATCGTGCAATAAACAGTTAGATATAACACCAGAGGGTTCTCCCTCCGCACAGAATTTCTGGAAAACGGAACAAGATGCGATCAAAGCAGAAGCCGGGATGTACGAAAAGTACAATGAAGAGGATTATTACGGTCGCGGGATGTTTTGGTTTATTAATGCCAGTGACGACATGGTGACAGGACGTAACAAGCCCGAAGCCGACAATATTAAAAACTTCAACCGCAATTACATCGGTGGTGGTTATACAGAATCTCAATGGAGCATGCGTTATGCGATTATAAAGAGGGCCAACGATATTATTATCAATGTTCCCAATATAAGCATGGATGAAGCGCGAAAAAAACAGATCATTGGCGATGCCTATTTCAATGCAGGTCTGGTTTATTTTCAATTAGCGGCAAACTATGGTAACGACAAGGCGGGTGTGCCTATTGTTACGCCTGAAACAGATGCTTCTGTTCCTGTAGCTAGAGCCAACAACGTTAACGAAAACTACGATTATATCATTTCACTACTATTAAAAGCGGCCGACAACCTTCCTTATTTTTCTGAGATGAAGGATACCGATTATGGTAAAGCGCACAAAACAGCTGCATGGGCCTATTTATCAAAAGTATATCTGTACAAAAAAGATTATACCAATGCTGCGAAGTACGCGGATATGGTGATCAGTTCGGGCAAACATGATTTATTGACCAATTTTGTGGATGTGTTTAAGGCGGCTAACAACTGGTCCAAAGAATATATTTGGTCGGTGGTCTGTACGCCAAATGGTGGTGGTACTGGCTGGGGCAGCAAACTTCCAGGTGTTATGCTTACCAATAAAGCTTGGGGAATCTACAACGGCTGGGGCTACTATCTACCGACAAAAGAACTTTACGATTCTTTTGAAACAGGTGACTTGCGTCGTGAAGCAACAATCTTGAAACCAGGGGATAAATTCCAGTTTTTTGGCGAAGAACGTACATTTACAAAAGACGGTGGTGCGACTTCGAACTACCAGTTCAAAAAGTATATGGAACCATTTTCATACGCCAACCCTATTCCAACACACGTTAATCCAAATGGCGACAACGGAACAACAGACCTCAATGTACCATTGATGCGTTATGCCGAAGTATTATTGATTAAAGCTGAGGCCGCCATTAATTTAAATGGGGCTGGAGCCGGTGATACTGAATTAAATAAAATTAGGAAGAGAGCTGGTTTAATAGCAAAAAGCGGAATGACTCTTGTAGACCTAAAACGCGAGCGCCGCAATGAGCTTGCTGGTGAATGGGCAGACCGTCACCGTGATTTGGTCAGATGGGGCGATGCGCAAGCTACCTATGCCAAACCTTTACACGATTTCGATGGTGCTGTAATTTGGCCGGCTAGAAATTTCAATCCGCAAGTACATGATGTTTGGGCAGTTCCACAACGCGAGATCAACAACAGTTCCGGCGTCATTAAACAAAATGCAGGATGGTAAAAAACAATAAATTAATGTGGCTGCTATTTGCCGGCCTAAGCATTCAGTCAGTTTCTGCACAACAGAAACTGACTGCCAATGCAGGTCACAGCCACAATGATTACAAACAGCAAATCCCGCTGTTGGAGGCTTACTATGCTGGAATGGGCTCTATCGAAGCGGACGTCTTCTATCGCAATGGAGAGCTTTACGTCGCCCATGAAAGCAGCGAAATCAAACCAGGGAAGACGTTAAAAAAACTTTACATCGACCCTTTAATTGCTTTCTTTAAGGAGAACGGCAATAAACCTTATGCCAAACCTGAGCAGACCTTGCAGCTCGTGATTGATATCAAAGAAAATTACGAACAGGTATTGTCTAAATTGTTGGCCGATTTGAAGGGCAACGAATCTATATTCGACCAGCAGAAAAATCCTTCCGCCATTAAAATTGTCGTCAGCGGTGAAATCCCGCCGCCGGAAAAGTTCGACAATTATCCATCGATGATTTATTTTGATGGCCGGCCGGAAAAAGATTATACGCCGGCACAGCTCAAACATATTGGGATGATCAGTCAGGATATTAAGCAGTATTCTGTCTGGAATGGCAAAGGGACACCTACTCCACCCGACCTTGAAAAGATGAAATCTGTGATAGACAAAGCGCATAAATTGGGGAAAACCTTTCGTTTCTGGGCAACCAAAGACAGTCCCAATAGTTGGAAAGAACTTGGTCACATGGGGGTAGACTGGATCAATACAGACCATCCTACTGCGCTTAAGAATTTCTATTTAAACAACGCTAAAGTCGAATACGCAAATCCAAAGGCCTACGTTCCCTATCAGCCAACCTATAAAAATGATGGTGCAACGAGCAAGGTTAAGAACGTTATTTTACTTATTGGTGATGGAATGGGCTTGGCTCAAATACAAGCGGGTTTAAGTGCCAATTTTGGTCAGTCCAATATCATCAATATGAAACATATTGGTCTTTCGCGCACCGAAGCATCCAATTCGGATTTTACCGACTCCGCTGCGGGCGGGACAGCTTTGGCTACTGGACATAAAACCAATAACCGTTACATTGGCATGGATGCTGACGGTAAATTGTTGAGCGCTATTCCCGACACACTTGCTCAACACGGGATCAAAAGTGGTATCATCAGTGCGGGAGATATTACAGATGCCACTCCGGCTGCATTTTACGCACATCAGATCGATCGGACCATGTCACAGGAAATTGCGGCAGATTTCAAAAATAGCCATGTGGATATCTTAGTTGGATCCCGTCGCGAAAGCTTCCTCAACAACAAGGATAACACGCTGATGAAGCAACTGACCGAAAAAGGGTATCAGCTTCAGCAAAATTTAGGTGATTTTGAAAAAGCGACATCAGGCAAACAGCTCGTACTCCTGGCGGATTCTGCGACACGAAGAATACTCGATGGACGGGGAGAAATGCTAAAAACTTCCCTCTCAAAAACGATTGAGCTTTTGTCTAAAAATAAAAATGGCTTCTTTATCATGGCCGAGGGTGCACAAATTGACTATGGAGCCCATGCCAACGATCTTCCCTATGTTGTTACCGAACAACATGACTTTGATCGGCTTGTCGGGGAAGCCCTAAAATTTGCGGACCAAGATGGTGAAACACTCGTCATTGTCACTGCAGATCACGAAACTGGTGGACTTTCCCTATTGGATGCCAATTATAAAAAGGGAACTGTTAGAGGCAATTTCAGTAGCGATGACCATACCAATATTATGGTACCTGTCTTTGCTTACGGACCAGGTGCGCAAAATTTTATTGGCATTTACAACAATACAGCCGTTTTTAAAAAGATTATCCAAGCCTATAACTTGAAATAATCGCTTTAAAGTTTTCATACAACATGAAACCCCTTAGTTTAAATACGAGGGGTTTTCACTTTTTCACCGACTACATTCCATAGTTTACAACCACTCCAAAATCCAATTTAAGGATTGATGTTCGATTTTTTGCCTATCTTGTAAGTCAAAAAAACAGAACAACCTTTATGATACCATCAATCAAGCGACTACTGATTTTGTCATTATTGCTATTCAGTATTTCGACCCAACTATTTGCACAAACTTCTGAAAAAGCCTCTTGGTTTAAAGATGCCCGCTTTGGCATGTTCATTCATTGGGGACTATACAGTGCGGCTGAAGGCATGTGGAAGGGTGAACCTTTACGTTATATGAATAACTATGCCGAGTGGTTAAGATATCGCAACCGCGTTTCCAAAGAAGAGTACGGTACTTTGGCAAAACGTTTCGACTGGAGTAAAATAGATCCTGAGCAATGGGTTCTTCTAGCAAAAGAGGCTGGGATGAAATATATCATCATCACCGCCAAACATCATGATGGTGTTGCCCTTTGGGACACAAAAGTTGGTGATTATAGCCTCCCAAAATTGAGTGGTTCCAATCGGGATGTCATCAAAGATATCGCAGAGGCTTGTAGAAAGCACGGCATGAAATTAGGTTTTTACTATTCCCATTGGATTGACTGGGAACATCCATACGGCTGGAATCATCAACAGGAGCTGTCGGGACATGTTACCGATGCCCAATACAATCAATATTGGCAGGAGAAAGTTATCCCTCAACTTCGCGAACTGATGACCAACTATGGCGACATTGCATTGATATGGTTCGACATGTGGATCCCTTATCAAAAGTCGATCATAAAAAAAGAAGAATTACTGCAAGTTGTCAAACTGATCCGTGAACTACAGCCTAATTGCTTGATTAATTCACGTCTAGGTCTTCCTACAGATGCGGAGAACGTGGATTTTGAGACATTAGGAGATAACCAATTTGGCAGCAATTACATTAACCATCCATGGGAAACCCCTGGGACGATTGCCCATTCATGGGGTTACAACGGTCAGGAGAATGAATGGAAATCAACCAGTCAAATTTTCCAATCGTTGATCTCCAATGTAAGTCTCAACGGGGGCTTCACCTTAAATATCGGGCCACGTGCCAATGGAACAGTTCCCTACGAAAGTGTCAGTCGTCTGCACGAAGTCGGAGATTGGCTAAACAGTTATGGAGAGGGCATCTATGGCAGCACCGGCCTTGATCTAAAAAACAACCATTTCGATTGGGGTTACCTCACGACCAAAAAAGAAGGGCAAAAAACAGTCGTATATGCGCACGTCTTTAATTGGCCCTTAGATCATACACTTCGGATTACAGGAATCAAATCGACCCCAGAACAGGTTTCACTGATGAACGGAAGTGTATCTACGGCGCTAAAATTTGATCAAAGTCTCAGTCTAATCCATATCCAATTACCTGACGCGCAACCTGATCATTATGTTTCAGAAGTTAAATTGACTTTTAACAGCCCGCTAGAATTGGACAAAAATACAATCCCGGAATCAACCTTTGGTGGCTTTTCGTTGAAATCAACCAATAGCCTCAACCAAGGACTCAAAATTGTACGCTATAACGGCAAAAATCCAACGCATGCGATCCTGACGGGTGTTACGAAGATCGATTGGGAGGTAACCATCCCTGAAGCAGGCGTCTACTCACTCGATTTTTCAGCACATAATCCCAATAAACAAAACAGTGTTTTTGAAGTCAGTACTGCCAATCAGCGGTTGCAAGGAAGTTTTGCTCCTACAAACAAAATGGTGGTCGAGCCCAATGAAAACAACTACACAGAAGAATTTGTCGAAAACCGCATCGGCAAATTTAAATTCGATAAGCCCGGAAAATATATCGTAACCTTTAAAAGTAAAGAACTACAGCCACTTTGGTTTAACTGGATTTGGCTCGAAAAAATGAAGAATTAAACATACGTTCCTCGGTACAGAACATGTAAAACACCAGCAGGCAGATTACTATGCCTACATAACAATCTGCTTGCTAGTAATTTATACAAAAAGTTACATATTTTAATATTTATTTATTATTTTGGGGTAAAAGTTACCAATTTTGCAAATAGGGGCTGATAGGCCACTTATGCTTATAAATGAGAAAATTAACCCTAAACATTGTTAGATAATGCATCTGCAACGGGACTCTTTATCTGTGCTTTCTGACCAAACTGTAAATACAAGGTTGGAGGGATTAATCACGACCACCGATGATGGCACTATTCTACTGTTTAACAAACGCGCACAAGAGCTTTTAGACCTCGAAAGTACGGCAACCACCAACAAACTACATGATTTAATTACATTTTACTCAGCAGATGATCTTTCGGAACTATCGCCTACAGAAACGCCATTTTTTAGTGCTCTTTCCAAAAACCAAAACCAAAATGAAATTATCCTAGGAAGAAAAAAGGATCAAGAGTTTAGATGGTATCAATTCAATGTTCATCTTACTATAGAAGACAATAAAAAAGGTCTTTCAATCTCATTTATTGATGTATCGAAATTGGTCAATAAAAATCGTGTCCTAGAAGATAAACAACACCAACTTCAATTGCTTGTTGCCTCATTGAATGATCTTGTATTCGAAGTAACCGATACTGGAGTATTTAAAAACTACTGGACCAACAATCCGGATCTATTGTTCTATACGCCAGAAGAATTTCTAAATAAGAGCCTCACGGAGCTTTTCCCACCTGATCTTGCAGTGCCCGCTCTTCAATTAATACAAAGTTCATTAAAATTGGACCGCGAACTTAAGATGGATTTTCAATCCAATTTAAAAGAGCACAAAGACAAATGGTACCGTTTACAGATAAAACCTATACATAGGGCGCTGAACCGGGTAGCCCTGGTTATTTCCGACATTACAAAACAAGTCGAGTCCAATGAAAAGAGTAAATTCAATGAACACAAATTTAATCAAGCATTTTATTTATCTGGTCTGGGAATCTCTTTGACAAGCCTCGAAGGTTACTGCATAGAATCCAATAACATGTTAACCAAAATTCTTGGTTATTCTCATGAAGAAATGTCGACAACCAAGTTTACTGATCGAACACACCCAGACGATATAGATAAAGATGTTGAACTTAGAGAAAAACTTGTCAGGGGCGAAATTGAAGCATTTACGCTTCAAAAACGCTATTTACATAAATTAGGACATTTTGTATGGTGTTCTGTAACGGTTGCGGCAGTTTTTGATAATGCCAATACCGCACAATTTCTGATCGTCCAGGTGCAGGATATTTCCGAATCAAAAAAGAATATAGAAATTCTAAAGAGGCAAAAGATTGAATCGGATCTAGTCAAAATAGATCTTGAAACCAAAATACGACAACTGGAAGAATTTGCTAACATCCTCGCTCATGATCTAAAGGGCCCACTCAGTAATATACAGATGCTTATTGACGAAATCAAGGTAACGGATGACGAAAAAATAAAAGCAGATTTTATGAACCTTCTGGATATTAGCAGTGACAACCTGACTGAAACATTACATGATTTGGGGGGTATACTTGATATCAAATCAAACAATTCACTGATTTACGAGCAATGTAATTTTCTCGATGTATTCAAAAAAGTGCAACAGCAATTTCTGGAAGAAATACAGCAAAAAAATGCGACTATTTCCATCGAATTCAATGTAAAAGATATTTATTATCCTAAGATTTACCTGGAAAGTATCTTAAGCAATCTCCTGAGTAATGCACTCCGATTTACGGCAAAAGATAGAGCCCCTAGGATCGAAATACATACGCATCTGGAACAAGAAGGAACCTTATTAACGGTTAAAGACAACGGGCTGGGTATTAACCTACCAAAATACAAATCTGAGCTGTTTATGTTCAAAAAGGTTTTTCACCGTGGATTTGAGACTAAAGGTGTCGGATTGTTTCTCATAAGATATCAGATCGAATCATTGGGCGGAAAGATCGATGTACAAAGTAAAATCGATTCGGGTAGTACCTTTTATGTCAAATTTTTAGAAAAAGCATATAAAGATCCGCTGATACAACTATAAAAAATAGCGTTCAATCCTGTTCGTAGAAAATAACTGCTAAGATCCTGGACAGCGTGATCTCACAAGTAAAAGAGTAAAAGAAAAACTGCGATGTCAATCAACGACAAAGATGAGGTTTATTGACACGATGAAAACAATTATTAATCAAAAAGACCATGACTCCTGAAACTAAAAGAACGATCATTCTCATTGATGATAATGCCATTTTACGTACTATTTTCGGCCATATGCTACAGGGATTTACCGACTATGAGATTGACTTTCATTCCTTCAAAAATGCACTGGATGCATTGGATTTTTTGGATAACAATGACATCTGCCAGTCGCTGATGCCACCCATACTCTTTGTGGATATCAATATGCCATTTATGACTGGTTGGGAGTTAATGGATGTACTTGAAAATAGGACAGACTTCATCAAACGAACCAAGATTTTTATTGTCAGCTCCTCTACGAGCAAAAGCGATCAGGAGCAACTGGCTAATTATCCTTTTATAAGCGGTTTTATTCTGAAACCTTTTGGAAAAGAATCTATTTACGAGATTTTGAAAAAAATCGATTAAAAAAAAGCCCCCCAAACTTTATTACTTAATTATTGGAGGGCTTTTTATTTTGACAACTTATTGTTGTGGACAGCGGACAGCCACTGTCGTTATTCTTTTTGAGCGATTAAATCGCCTGACACTTGTCTGCCAACCAATTCTTTTCCTCAACCGTAAGATGAGTCGATAATTGATCAAATACCCACTGATTATAGTTATTTAGCCAGGCAATATGTTTCTTATCCAATAAGGATTTTTCGACTAAATCGGTTGCGATATAACACATTGTTAGTGTCTCAAAGTCCAGGAAGTCTCCAAATTCGGAAGATCCTGCTTTACGGGTCAACACGAGGTTCTCAATGCGAATACCATGTTTGCCGACGCGATACAATCCAGGCTCTATTGAAGTGATCATACCTGGTTCAACAGCAACATCTATTGCTGCTGCATTGAACACTTGTGGACCTTCGTGTACATTCAAGAAGAAACCGACACCATGTCCCGTACCATGTCCATAATTGCGTAATGTTTCCCACAATGGACGACGCGTAATTGCATCGATCTGATAGCCGCGCGTTCCAGTAGGGAAGATAGCCTGAGAGCCTTCTATTGTTCCCTTGAGCACAAGGGTATAATCCTCTTTTTCCTCCTGCGTAAGACCTCCAAGCGTTACCACTCTGGTAATATCCGTTGTCCCTGTAGTATATTGCCCCCCAGAATCGACCAATAGTAAACCTTTAGGCTCTAGTGTATAATTCGATTTTTCATTAGCCGAATAATGCGGCAGGGCACCGTGATCCAAATATCCCGCAATAGTCGTGAATGAGACGTCAACAAAGCCATCTTGACTTTCACGAAATCCACGTAATTTGTCAGCAATAGATAATTCAGAAAGCTCACCAGAGGAGACATTCTCTTCCAACCATTTGAAGAAACGAGTCAACGCTATACCGTCTTTTACAAACGTATGGCGGTTATTTTCAACTTCAACCTTATTCTTAATTGCTTTTAAACTCGTCGAAGGGTTTATTTTCTCAACAATTTTAACCTGTTTAGGTACGCTGTCGAAAACAGCAAAACAGGTACGTTTTGGATCGATAAGAATAGATGCAACCTCCAATGTCGGAACTATCTTAAAGAGATCCTCATAAGCTGCAATATCCACTCCATAGCCCTTCAGTTCTTCCGTTGCCTGAGTTGTCAACTTCGAAGGTTCAATATAAAGCGTTGCTTTTTCTGCTGTAATCAATACAAATCCCAAAACAACAGGGTTACAAGGTACATCTTGACCACGGATGTTTAATAACCAGGCCAGGTCATCCAAAGATGAGATCAGATGAGCCTCCGTTCTATTCTTTTTCATCTCCGCGCGGACAGCTTCAATTTTAGAAACCGTTGACTGTCCCGTAATATTTTCGTCCAGCAGGTAGGCCTGTGCCTTAGGAAGCTCTGGTCGTCCTTCCCATAATGGTGACAACAGGTCAACATGACCATCTACTTTAATCTCCAAAGGCTCCAAAGTATGCTGAACAGATTGGGCCACCAATAAAGAAGCGAGATTGCCATCAAAAGCAACCTTAGCACCAGCACCCAACTGCTCGCCCAACCAATCAGCATATTCTGCAGCTCCCTGCACTTTCAATTTCACCAATTCAAAACCTGTTCCTGCCAATTGCTCCGCTGCTTGGACAAAATAGCGAGAATCGGTCCAAAGGCCGGCAAAATCTTGTGTGATTGCCAACGTACCTGCTGACCCGGTAAAACCCGAGGCCCAGGCAATGCATTTATAACGTTCCGGTAGATATTCACTAATATGAGGATCTGAAGATGGAATGATATATCCATCGATTCCCTGAACCTTCATCGCCTCACGAATGGCAGCTAATTTTTCGATATGCTTCATGTCGTCTATACAATTTTATGCAAGTTAGGATTTTTTAGGGTCGAATGCCTAACTTTAAGCCAAATAAAACAAACGAAGTACAGCGAACGCTTTTCCCTTAAAATAGGCTGCGTTCAAGTCATCATGATAAATCCAATGGAATATCCATGATTGCCTGCACGAATATAGATAACCGTGTTTGCAAACTCATTGAAGATAAACTGGGATATACCCTAGGACGATAAAAAAAATAGTATATATGAACCAATTTCTGCTAAGTACCATTGCTTTTTCTACTTACGCGTTAACGACCGTTACCACTCCATTATTTGCGCAGGATCTTCGCAGTAAAATTCAGGATGCTTTTACGCAGTTTCAAAATCAGGAAAGCCTCAGGAATGGTTTGAGCTCACTGATAGTTTTCGATGGAAAAACAGGTCAGACTGTATTCGCAGCAAATGAAAATATCGGACTAGCAACCGCGTCCACCATGAAGGTAATCACTTCGGCCACGGCATTGGACTTCCTGGGTAAGAATTTTCAGTTCAAAACAACCCTGTATTATACAGGTGAAATCGACGAGAACGGTGTGTTAAACGGAAGTATTATTGTGACAGGTACGGGCGACCCTACCCTTGGCAGCGCTCGCTATCCGGAGACTCAGGCAACAACGATACTGAATAAGTGGCTTACAGCGATCCAAAATGCCGGTATCAAAAGTATTAATGGCGCTATCATTGCCGATGATCGGCTTTATAATGGGAACCAGCTTCCGGGTGGCTGGATCTGGACTGACATGGGTAACTACTACGGCGCGGGGATTTCTTCGCTCAATTGGTGTGAGAACGCTTTTGGCATAAATTTTACCCCAAGTAATAAAATTGGCGCCAAAGCGGAGATCCTTAGTTATACAGCCCAAGTTCCCTACCTGGAAATTATCAATGAAACAACCACTGGTAAATCAGGAAGCGGCGACAATGTATACGCCTATGCTGCCCCCTATTCAACTAAGATATTTGTGCGTGGTTCCTATGGGCAGGATCTCAAGAAAACAATTGAGCTCTCCTCTCCCGATCCAGCTTATGATCTCGCTTATCAATTAAACGAAGTCTTAAACAACAACGGTATTGTTGCCAGCGAACGGCCTGCTACCGGAACGAAGATGGATTCAGTCGATGTTTCAAAAAAACAAACCCTGGATATTCACCTATCTCCAACCTTAGATAAAATTGTCTACTGGTTTAACCAAAAGAGCATCAATCTCTATGGAGAAGCCCTATTGAAAGCGATAGCTTATACAACAGCGGGTAAAACAGGTACCGACGATGGCGCCTATTATATCCAAAAATATTGGAACGCCAAATTAGGCATAAAATCCAGTGAACTCAATAGTATGGATGGTTCGGGACTATCACCTCAAAATCGAGTGACCACAGCCGCGATGAATAAGATTATGCAGTATGCACAAAAACAAAGTTGGTACCCTGCTTTCTATGAAAGTCTTCCCACCTATAACAATATGAAGATGAAAAGTGGAACAATCGGCGGCGTACTTGGTTATACAGGTGTACATACCAATAAAACAGGACAGTCATTTACCTACACGTTACTGGTTAACAACTATGCTGGGTCGGCCTCCAGCATGCGTCAGCAAATGTTTAAACTGTTGGATGTCCTGAAGTAACATATTATTGTCTAATTATAATAAGATATTGGCAAATATTTCCAATTATCAAAAAGAATGATAGATTTGTAGCCTTAAATTAATAAAATCGTAATGAGTAACACTAATCGTAAACAGGCAGCGTTAAACTACCACGCAATGGGTAGACCTGGTAAAATAGCTGTTGTTCCGACCAAACCAACAAATTCGCAAAGAGACTTATCATTAGCATATTCTCCAGGTGTAGCGGAGCCATGTTTGGCTATTGCTGAGAACAAAGAAGATGCTTATAAATATACCGCAAAAGGAAACCTTGTTGCTGTTATCAGTAATGGTACAGCAGTATTGGGCTTAGGCGATATCGGCGCCCAAGCTGGTAAACCAGTCATGGAAGGTAAGGGTTTATTATTCAAAATTTTTGCCGACATTGATGTATTTGACATCGAAGTGGACACCAAAAATGTCGATGAGTTTGTCAACATTGTCAAAGCATTGGAGCCTACTTTTGGAGGGATCAACCTGGAAGATATCAAAGCACCGGAATGTTTTGAAATCGAACGCCGTCTAAAAGAAGAAATGAACATCCCGGTGATGCACGATGACCAACATGGTACAGCAATCATCTCAGGTGCAGCATTGATCAACGCCTGTGAAATTATCGGTAAAGATATTTCAAAAGTAAAAATCGTCGTCAATGGCGCTGGAGCAGCTGCAATGTCGTGTACTGCAATGTATATTTCAGTAGGTGCTAGCAAAGAAAATATTGTGATGCTGGATAGCAAAGGTGTAATCCGTACTGATAGAGAAAATCTAGACAGTATGAAAGCACAATATGCAACAGATCGCGATATTCGCACCCTGGCAGATGCTGTAAAAGATTCGGATGTATTTATCGGTTTATCGGCAGCAGACGTCATGTCGGCAGAGATGTTGTTAACGATGGCTCCAAACCCAATTGTATTGGCGATGGCAAATCCAAATCCTGAGATTGCTTACGATTTGGCGATGGCAACACGTAACGATATTATCATGGGTACAGGTCGTTCAGATTATCCTAACCAAGTAAACAATGTATTGGGTTTCCCCTATATATTCCGTGGTGCTTTGGATGTACGTGCAACAGCAATTAACGAGGAAATGAAAATTGCCGCAGTGCGTGCCATTGCAGACTTGGCGAAACAACCTGTTCCAGAAGAAGTAAATCAAGCCTATAACACGAGCAATTTAAAATTCTCGGAAGAATATATCATTCCAAAACCTACCGATCCGCGTTTGATCACTGAAGTTTCCATGGCTGTTGCAAAAGCTGCCATCGCATCAGGTGTGGCAAAGACCGTAATCGAAGATTGGGATCAATACAGCGATGCCCTACGTAAACGTCTTGGTAAAGATGATGCGATTATGCGCAATTTGACTATGGCTGCAAAAAGAGATCCTAAACGTGTTGTTTTTGCAGAAGCAGACAATTACAAAACGTTGCGTGCGGCACAGATTGTTAAAGAAGAGGGCATTGCGATTCCAATTCTTTTAGGTAGAAGAGATAAAATCGAACGTTTAATCAAAGAATATGCTTTTGAATTGGATGGTCTTGAAATTATCGACCCAGTTGCTGAAGTCGACAACGAAACGGAGCGTTCAAAGAAATTTATTGAGCATCTTTACATCAAAAGACAACGCCGTGGTATATCGAAATACGATGCCCGTAAGTTGATGTACGACCGCAACTATTTTGGTGCCTCTTTAGTGGAATTTGGCGAAGCTGATACCCTAATTTCCGGTATGACCAAAAATTATGCAAATACAATCCGTCCGGCATTACATGTAATCGGTGCTAAACCAGGCAGCCGTGTCGCAGGTATGTATATGATGTTAACAAAAAAAGGACCAATCTTCATGGGTGATACAACCGTAAATGAAGACCCTACAGCACAAGAACTAGCAGACATTACCCTGTTATTGGATAAAGCTGTGAAACGCATGAACATTCAGCCACGTATTGCATTACTATCTTACTCTAATTTTGGTTCAAGCGAAGGAAAAACGCCAACAAAAGTAAGAGCGGCAGCGCAGATCCTACACGATCAACATCCAGAGATTATTGCTGATGGTGATTTACAAGCAAACTTCGCCTTAAACAGCGAAATGTTGACAGCAAATTTCCCCTTCAGCTGCTTAAATGGAAAATCTGCGAATACACTCGTATTTCCTAATTTGGAGTCCGGAAATATCGCTTATAAATTATTGCAAGAAGTTGGTGAAGCTGAGGCTGTAGGTCCAATCCTTTTGGGTATGAACAAACCAATTCACGTATTGCAATTGGACAGCTCTGTACGCGAAATCGTCAATATGGTTACCATTGCCGTAGTCGATGTACAAGCACATCTTAAAAATTTATAGAATAGCTTAAAATCTTCCTATATTCGTATACTATGTACGAATATTTCAATGGAAAATTAGCATATAAAGCCCCCACTCATGTTGTTATCGATGTGAGTGGGATTGGTTATTATGTCCACATCTCTCTCTATACCTTCTCCCAAATCAAGGATCAGGAAAATTGTAAACTATTTATATCACTTCAAGTTCGGGAAGATTCACACACGCTTTATGGCTTTGCGACAGAAGGCGAGAAAAAATTATTCGAAAATTTGATCTCTGTTTCTGGTATTGGCCCCAATACAGGCCGCATGATCCTATCGTCAAACACACCGGATGAGATCCAGTCTGCCATCGTCAATGGCCAGGTTGCCCTAATTCAAAAGATTAAAGGAATCGGCCCTAAAACAGCACAACGTCTTATACTGGAACTTCAGGATAAATTAAAAAAACAGGGCTTCGAAGCCTTGGCATCACCTATCCAATCCCAATCTGTGCCAGAAGAAGCTTTATCAGCGCTGGTTATGCTCGGATTCAACAAAGTCGCGGCAGAGAAGGTGTTAAATACCATTTTAAAGACCGAAAGCAATCTTTCCGTAGAGGATATGATCAAATTAGCATTGAAACGACTTTAATGCATAAACATTAGCAGTACGTATCCGATATTAATCATTAGATAACGGATACGTACTGCTAATGCTGTAGCGTAAAAGATATAAAGGAACCTTCGGGTTCCTTTGTTATTTCCCGAACCTCAGTTTTGCAATAAATCGAGGGCTAAAAAGGAAGCATCACAACAGCGATTTATTCTTTACAAAGGCGAGCCCTTTCCTTCTTTTCGCTTTGGTTTTTAGATACAGCAAACGGACATCAAATAGGGATCAAATGTGGTATTTTGACACTGTTTATTCAGTGCTTGTTCAGTGATCGTTCAGTGCTTGCTCAGTGATCAGTCAGTGAAGACTGAATAAGCACTGAGTAAGCACTGTCTAAAAATTGATTAAATATTATCCTTATTTTGAATTTGGTATCAACCAATTATCGCCATCTTCAAAATGGCGCTTGAGGGACTGTTACCAGAAAAGCAGATTCCGTTGTGCTCTACTGAACAGCTGCTCAGTAGAACACGGATAAATACAGTTAAAAGGCATATTTTTTTTACCTAAATTTGGATACTATTCTCCAAAGTAAAATATCCCCTTTAACAGACTAAACAAACGATTGATCTACCCCAATGACGCTATTATCCAAACTACTTCTAAGTGCCCAAAAACACTTTCAGCAGTATTTTCATACCCTATTTGTTACATTTCCTCTTTGCTAAAACGTATTTATTCACCTATTTTTAGGACTTCTTATTTCAGTTATAATCTCACGCATGAAGAAACTATTTTCACTTGCGCTGGCTCTAAGTGTAGGAGCAGCAGTATTTGCGCAAGAAAAGAAAGATGCTACCTTGAACATTGTGCCATTACCGCAACAGGTTCAAATTAAAAATGGTACGTTTAAAATCAACGCTAACACCAAAATCGCCTTTGATAGCGAAGAGGACAAAAAAGTTGCAATGCTGTTTCAGGATTTCCTAAAAAGCAACTACAATCTCAATTTATCAGTAGTGAAATCAGCGAGCAGCAATACGATCTATTTCTCCTCCAAAAACGCAAAATCCACTAATGTGGAAGCATATGAACTTAACATAAGTTCGGACCGCGCAACTATTAGCGGAAAAGCTGCCGGTCTATTTTATGGTATGCAATCGTTGATCCAATTGCTACCTGTAGATAAAAAGGCCAGCATAGAAATTCAACAAGCTGCAATCCAGGATGAACCGCGTTTTGCCTATCGTGGATTACATCTCGATGTTGGCCGTCACTTCTTTCCTGTAGAATTTGTAAAAAAATACATTGATATTCTGGCATCTTACAAATTGAATACGTTTCATTGGCATTTGACAGACGACCAAGGCTGGCGTATAGAAATCAAATCACATCCAAAATTGACTCAAGTTGGCGGTTACCGCAAGCAAACACTGCTGGGTAACTACAAGACAGATGGCGATTATGACAATACACCTTATGGTGGTTTCTATACCCAGGACCAAATCAAAGAAGTGGTTGCCTATGCAAAAGCTAAATATGTAACGGTTATACCCGAAATCGAGATGCCAGGACATGCATTAGCAGCACTTTCGGCTTACCCAGAATTGGGTTGTGGTGAAAAGCCAGGACCTTACACAGCTGCTCAGACTTGGGGAGTGTTTGACGATGTTTTCTGTGCCGGAAAAGAAGAGACATTCAAATTATTGGAAGATGTAATTGATGAAGTCATTCCCCTATTCCCTAGCGAATATATCCACATCGGTGGTGATGAGTGTCCAAAAACAAAATGGAAAACATGTCCATTTTGTCAAAAAAGAATCAAAGACAACAACCTCAAAGATGAACATGAGTTACAGAGCTATTTTATCCAGCGTATGGAAAAATACATCAATAGTAAAGGTAAACGTATCATTGGATGGGATGAGATCTTAGAGGGTGGTTTAGCGCCTAATGCGACTGTCATGAGCTGGAGAGGCGATCAAGGCGCAATTGATGCAGCCAATCAAGGTCACGATGTGATCATTACGGCAAACAGCTATGGTCTATATTTTGATCACAAACAAGGTCCTGATCAAAACAGAGAACCTTTAAGTATCGGCGGACTTTCCACATTGAGCAAAGTATATTCGTCAGATCCAATGCCTAGCAAAATTGCTGAAAACAACAAGAAACACGTTTTAGGTGTACAAGCAAATATTTGGACAGAGTATATTGGATCATCCAATAAAGTCGAATTTACAGTGTTACCGCGCGTTTTAGCGCTTTCTGAAATTGCCTGGACACAGCCAGAGAAAAAGAACTGGAAAAATTTCTCAGAACAACGTGCAGCAAATCAGCTGGCTAAACTTGACCAAACCAATACATTCTATCGTGTACCGGAAGTATATGGCATAACAGATACCACCGTATATGCTTCGGAATATACGATCAGAGGCTTGAAACCATCTGTTGAAGGAGCCAAAATTTATTACACATTGGACAACTACGATCCTTCAGAATTGGATTTAGAATATACAGGTCCAGTGAAAATTACGGTTCCTAATAGTAAGGAACGTGTTTTCAAAGCCGTTGTTGTAACGCCTTCCGGCAAAAGAAGCAACTACATTCGGGTGAATATTATCAACACCAAGAAATAATAACATTTGCCTGATAAGAAAGCGCTAATATTCTGTTAACTTTGAACAGCGTATTAGCGCTTTTTCATTTCATGCAGGTTGGAGCTCAATATGCCCTGAAGCTTTCCGGACAGGCAAAACATGCTTGGCAATTGTAATCCTGATAGCAAATGCATGATTATTTTTTTACATAGATTTTTATGGCAGAGGATTTACAAATAGCTAAAGGTAGCAAAGAAGAACAATATCAAAATTTACTTCCTCAGATTGGAGGACTATTGCAAGGCGAGCCTAATCAAATAGCCAATTTGGCTAACATCGCTGCTGCACTGAAAGAACAATTCAATTTTTTCTGGGTTGGTTTCTATCTTGTTGATGGAGACGAGCTCGTATTAGGCCCTTTTCAGGGCCCCGTTGCATGCACGCGTATCAAGAAAGGCCGTGGCGTATGCGGGGGTGCTTGGGCACAGGAAAAAACATTGATTGTTCCTGATGTAGAGCAATTTCCGGGACACATTGCCTGTAGTTCGCTCTCGCGGTCCGAAATAGTGCTACCCGTTTTTAAACAGGGACAGATTATCGGTGTGCTGGACGTTGACAGCAGTGAATTAAATAGTTTTGATGAAGTCGATGAGAAATACCTTACGCAGGTATTACAGCTTTTAGACAGCGAATAGATAAGCTGCGCTATTTTTGATCATTTATTTATTTTCAAATTCCCAGACTTTCACTAATTTGTCGTCACCGACACTAAAGAAATATTGTCCATTTTCGGACCATGATCCTGCATTTACAGATAAATGATGGCCATCTTGCATCTTCTCGCGGCTCATATTTTTCAATAGTGCAAAATCGGCTGTGGACCAAAACTTCAACGATTTATCGCGACTGACAGTTGCAAAAATTGGCGCTTCAGGATGGGGATATATTCCGTATACGGTAAAAAGATGAGGTACAAAGGAAAAATTAGTTGTCAATTGATTTGGATCTGAAATCACCAATTGCGCATCCCTTCCACCACTTAGCAATTTATTATGGATAAATGCCAGCGACGTAGTGGGCATACTATGCAATTTTGAATCAGTAATAACATGAAAGTCAGTACTGTCCAACATATAAACCTGTCCATCTTTATCGCCCAATGCTATTCGTCCAAGTCCTTCATCAATTGCAATTGCCCGAATTGTTGTTGGGGATATACGCTTCTCGTAAATACTTTTATAAGTTGCCAAGTCAATGACATACAATGTCCCCTCTTCACCTACCGCCAAAAGCTCATTTTTCCAGGACATATAAGCCAATGCAAAAATAGCTTTGGTGCTCAGTTGTATGCTTGCTACAAGCTTTTGCTCTTCTACATGTACAAAAAGTAGCTTGCCCTCGCGCAAGGCTATGGCCAGAATCGGCGTACCCGTTATCAACCGTAAAGCGTATACCGATGAACTTACTGCGCAGAGAATACGCTTAAATGCATTCTGCTCAATATCCCATTCGACAACGCCCTTATCGTTACCAGCTGTAAAAAATGTGTGCGTATAATAACCCTTCTCTACACAAAAAATAGGGTTTTGATGTCCTGGTAATGTCGATTTTAATGTAATATCCATAGTAATTTCGCTAAAACTCCTTCTCCAGCCGGATCGCATATTTTACGCCCAGTTTTTATGCTGTAGGACTCCACTGATCGAACTGTGAGTCCAGTAAAAATCAATACAGCAATACGTATTGTTAGCCGACAGAAACAAGAAGTGCAGTATATCCACAAATATACTGCACTTCTTAGATTATTTTGTCATCTTAGCTTAAAGCCTTCTCCCCGTTTCGGATTTTGTTCAACGGTGTTGCCATCTTCCGATTTTAAGTGAGCTAGGAGCACGAAGTAAGATGTCCCTTCAAATACCTATTGATGTCTGCTCTCGAGGTTTTTCGCAATTGTTTCCAAAGAAAATCCTTTCTCACGCAACAATACGATCAAATGAAACAATAAGTCTGAAGTTTCATTGATAAAATCAGCATCTGTTTCTGTCAATGCTGCAATTACTGTTTCTACAGCTTCCTCGCCAACCTTTTGCGCAATCTTATTGATACCGCGAGAACGCAGGCGGTTGACATAAGATTCATCAGAAGGATGTTCATAGCGATGGTTGACAATACGCTCTAACTCCAACAGAAAGTTTTGGTTAAAGTCTGTACTGAAACAGCTTCTGCTCCCTGTATGACAGGTAGGCCCCATTGGTTCTGCTTTGATCAAAACAGTATCCTTATCACAATCAACATGGATGCTTTTTACATTCAAAAAGTTTCCACTCTCCTCTCCTTTTGTCCAAAGGCGATTTTTGCTTCGGGAGAAAAACGTAACACGTTTCTCTGCTTGTGTCTTCTCCCAAGCTTTCTCGTTCATATAGCCTAACATCAATACTTCCAACGTTTGGAAGTCCTGCACAATCACTGGAACGAGGCCGTCACTTTTTGCAAAATCTAACATGATTTTAGTATTTCAATTTTTAATTATTTTCGAAGAACCGTGAGCTCTCTTTTAACTTCTCAGGATTTCATCCAGCAAGTTTATGACTTACTTCTCCTTGATCAATCTTGTTTTCTATCTTACGACAATTCCATTTTGACGCAAAGTAGCTTTAAGATCGGGAATCAATATTTCACCATAATGGAAGACCGATGCCGCCAGGGCAGCATCTACGTTAGCTTGCTGAAAAACATCCACAAAATGCTGTTGATTACCAGCTCCGCCAGAGGCAATCAGTGGAATATGAATGCGGTCATTTATTGTTTTTAAAAAACCATTATCAAAGCCATTTTTTGTTCCGTCATGATCCATTGACGTCAGCAGGATCTCTCCCGCTCCACGTTCCTGCGCTTCAAGTATCCAATCCGCTGTGTTCAATTCCGTCCTAATGCGTCCACCACTCAGATGGACAAAATGCTGACCGTCGGTGGACCGGGTATCGACAGCAACAACAACAAATTGTGCACCAAAAGCTGCAGCCATCTGATTGATAAGATCGGGGTTACGTACCGCCGCGGAATTGATGGAAATTTTATCTGCACCTGCATTCAACAGGATGTCAGCATCTTTGATTTCATTGATACCACCGCCAATTGTAAAAGGAATATTCACTTGACGTGCGACTGCTTTGACTAAATCAATTGTCGTTTTACGCTCCTCATGTGTCGCTGTAATATCCAGGAAAACGAGTTCATCAGCCCCTTGTTGAGAATATTCATAGGCCAATTCAACGGGATCACCCGCATCGCGCAGATCCACAAAATTGACTCCTTTTACAGTCCGCCCATCCTTAACATCCAAACAGGGAATTATACGTTTTGCCAGCATTTTAAAATCTGATTAACGATTTTAAATTCCAATCTTTGATTTCATCGATCGAGATTCTATTTTCATAGATTGCTTTACCAACGACAACAGATTCTACACTGCCCAGTTCCTGAAGTTTCTGAATATCGTCCATTGAACTGATCCCGCCAGAAGCAATTAACTTGATAATCGGAGAATGGTTCAACAACTTTTGGTACAATTCAACACCTGCACCGCCCAATTTACCATCTTTACTAATATCGGTACATAAGAATCTAAAGAACCCTAAAACCAAGCATTTATCAATATATTCGATCAATTTGATTGGAGAGCTTTCCAACCAGCCGGAGTATTTGATGACTTCATCCAATACGTCGATCGCTATAACAATGTGGTCTGCATATTTTACTTTACCTTCATTCAATGTCGCCAGTTCCTCCAAGAATGAAGGATTTGTAATTGCCTGTGTTCCGACAATAACGCGATAAACACCCGCATCTACCAATTCTTTAACCTTCTCTATGCTTCTAACACCACCGCCATATTGAATCTTCATATCCGTCTTCTGGATGATATCAAATAAATAGGCCTGATTGCTGAAGTCTCCTTTTGCACCATTTAAATCAATGATATGGACGAGTTCCGTACCATTTGCGCGGTAGGTTTCGATTTGCTCTTCTAAACTAATCGCATACGTTGTAACGTCATTGTAGTTACCCTCTCTCAAACGGACAACTTTTTTGTCCAAAACGTCTATTGCTGGAATGATATACATAGTCGAATATTTTTAATCAATTTGAATAGTTGAAAAATTGAGCAACAGCTGCTCTCCTGCTTTTCCAGATTTCTCTGGATGAAATTGTACGCCAAAGAAATTGTCTTTAGAAATTGCAGCCGAAAAAGGCTGTCCATAGACACATTTTGCCGCAGTATATGTCGCATCGAATTCGATAAAGTACGAGTGGACAAAATAAAAATAAGTTTGATCTTCAATATGTGCAAATAAAGGACTATTTGCTGGCACGGAAACACTATTCCAGCCCATATGTGGTACTTTACCCGACTTTTCGGCATCAAAATGTAACGTCTTCAAAGGAAAAAGCTTTAACATTTCGGCATTTCCTTCTTCTGAAAAAGCCGTCAGTAATTGCATACCAACACAAATCCCCAATACAGGCTTTTTTAGCTTTTTGATATAAGGCACCAATCCTGATTCCTGTAGTTTGTCCATTGCTGCGCCAGCATGCCCCACTCCAGGAATGATGATACGATCGTATTGATCGATCTCATCTGCGGTATTGACCATACCATAGGTAAGCCCAACACGATCCAGTGCCGCTGTCAAAGAGAAAATATTCCCCGCACCGTAATTAATAATTCCTATCATCTTACAATACTCCTTTTGTACTTGGCAATTGCATATGGTCGGCATCGCGTCTTACCGCTTTCTTGATAGATTTAGCAAAAGCTTTGAAGATCGCTTCGATCTTATGGTGCTCATTGTCACCTTCAGCTTTAATGTTTAAATTCGATCGTGAAGCATCTGAAAACGACTTAAAGAAGTGGAAAAACATTTCCGTAGGCATATCGCCGATCTTCTCCCGTTTAAATTCCGCATCCCACACAATCCAGTTGCGGCCACCAAAATCCAATGCAACCTGAGCCAAACAATCATCCATTGGCAACGTATAGGAATAGCGCTCAATTCCACGTTTGTCCCCTAAAGCCTTCAAAAAGACCTCACCCAGTGCGATACCCGTATCTTCGATTGTATGATGTTCGTCGATATGAAGATCACCTTTCGCCTTGATGGTCAAATCAAGTGCTCCATGTCTAGCCAATTGATCTAACATATGATCGAAAAACGGTAACCCCGTTTCGATATCAGACTTACCCGAACCGTCCAAATTCAACTGAATAAAAATATCCGTTTCATTGGTTTTACGATGATGTTCGGCAGTGCGCGTACCCAATTTAAGAAATTCATACACCGTCTTCCAATCTGTTGTCTCTAAAGCTATAACAGTTGAATCTATCGCAAGGTTTTCGAAAGCACCTAATTGATCGTTAGCACGCAGCCAAATTGCCTTTGCACCGAGATTTTGTGCTAATTTAACATCATTCACACGATCCCCGATGACGAAGGATTGGCTCAAATCGTATTTCGACGTATCAAAATAAGCTCCAAGCATACCAACTCCCGGTTTTCGGGTTTCCGCATTCTCGTGTGGAAAGGTTTTATCAATATGTTCCTCGGCAAACACTACTCCTTCTCCTGCAAACGTATCAATCACAAAATGATGGACTGGCCAGAAATTCTCCTCCGGATGGGAAGACGTTCCTAAACCATCTTGGTTGGAAACCAAGATCAATTCGAAATCCAGCTCCTTTGCGATACGTGGAAGATACTGCAAAGCACCAGGATAGAATTTTAATTTGGCAAAAGAATCGATTTGTTCGTCTTCAGGTTCCAAAATTAATGTTCCATCGCGGTCTATAAACAGTACACGTTTTAAGTTATCAGGCATAGTATTATTTATTGATTTGATTAAGTTTTTCTAACAATATTTGATTTTCGGCAGGCGTTCCAACAGTGATCCGTAGGCAGCCTTCACATAATTCGACTTTGGATCTATCTCTAACGATAATTCCATATTGAACTAGATAATCGTAAACTTCACGTGGCTGCTCCATCTTGACCAAAATAAAGTTGGCATCAGAAGGTGTAATATGCTGCACATAGTCCAGTTCAAGCAATTCACGCACGAGTTTCTCGCGCTCCGCCACCGTCTCCTTGATCCAGTCATTGACTTGATCAACCTGATCTAAGGCTTCCAATACAATATCTTGTGTAGCCTGGTTAATGTTGTATGGTGGTTTTATTTTATTGTAAACAGCTATAATCTCTTTACTGGCAAAAGCCATGCCCAGGCGTAGCGCCGCAAGCCCCCAAGCTTTAGACAAAGTCTGCAATACCACTAGATTGGGGTATTCAGCCAGTTCTTGCGTAAATGACTTGACAGCAGAAAAATTAATATAAGCCTCATCGACAACAACAAGCCCCTGAAAATTATTCAAGATCGTTTCAATATCCTGGCGACGGATTGAGTTTCCTGTTGGATTATTTGGAGAACAGATAAAAATCAGTTTAGTATGTGCGTCTATTGCATTGGCAATACCATCCAAATCCAGCTGGTAATCAGCAGTAAGGTTTACTTTTTTGAAAGCAACATCATTGATGTTCGCAGAAACTTCATACATCCCGTAGGTTGGCGGAACTAATATGACATTGTCAACACCAGGGGTACAAAATGCACGGTATAAGATATCAATAGCTTCATCACTTCCATTTCCCAAAAAGATATGCTCTGATGGTACACCTTTTATTTTAGAAAGTTTTGCTTTAACTTGATGTTGGAGAGGGTCTGGATATCGGTTGTAATCATGGTTTAAGGGGGATCCAAAAGGATTTTCATTGGCATCAATCAATATGGATGCCTCCCCTTTAAATTCATCTCTTGCGGATGAATAAGGTACGAGCTTCTTAATATTTTCCCGTAGTAGGTTGTTTAAGTTGAATGGATTATCCATTATAAAAAAATTAGAGCCGTAAACTTAGATAAATTGTTCATCATATGCAATATAATAAGCAATTATTCATAGGCGACTATTGGATCTTCAGTTGCATTTATCAGCTTGTTCTACCTGGTAGTTTGCTTGTATCTATTCGTTTTGGGGTCCTGATTACTTCTCCTTTATCGCTATTTCATTGGTCTTTACCCGTTAATCGCTGGGATATAAGAGAAAAATCAAAAAAACTAAACGGAAAACCATCTACCTTCCACAGAGAGTTCCGTATTTGGGAATACAGTTCTCGCTTCTTCCAATAGGGGATTTAAGTCTCTGTACCGAGCTGAATAATGACCTAATAGCAACTTCTTTGCGTGAGTTTCCTGGGCGATTTCTCCGGCTTCCAGCGCTGTTGTGTGAAACGTCTCTTTTGCGCGATCGACCATATCGTGCAAGAATGTAGACTCATGATACATCAGATTAGCCTTTTGCACATAAGGCAGATATTCTGGCGTCCGTACGGTATCCGAACAATACACATAACTGCGCGATAAGGGGGCAGGAAGGCTCAGGTCGTCTGCACGATATATTGTACCGCTTTCATCGACGTAATCAAATCCTTTTTTGATCATCGGAAAATAGGCGGTCGGTATATTTAATTCCTGCACGACATCGCCCAGCAATGTTCGCGCGCGGGGTCCCTCATCAAAACGAAAGCCGGTGCAGGCGATACGGTGCTTTAATGGAAAAGCACTTACTTTTAATGTTCTGTTTTCAAAAATAACGCCAGGCTGTTCCGGTGAAATCGGATGAAAAACAAGATTATAGCGTAAAATAGTCTCGGAATGCAAAAACTGCACGTCTAAAATTTCCTTTAACGCAGGTGGGCCATACAAATGGAGATCACTTTTTCGGCCGACAAGGTGCATCGATGAAAGTAGCCCCACCAAGCCCAAATAATGATCCCCATGCAAATGGCTAATAAATATATGTCCTATGCGATTGCTTTTGATGCCGTATCGGCTAAGTTGCATTTGTGTGCCTTCTCCACAGTCGATCAAAAACAATTGCTCATTAAAGTTCAACACTTGGCTAGTCGGATGACGATCAAACATCGGCGTTGCCGAGCTATTTCCCAATATCAGAACTTCAAACTTCATATTAATCCTCAATAGTCCCCCGATACTCAGATTCCAATTCGTGCGCAAAGATTAAATCCTCCGCAACCTTTAATGATGGTGCTATTTTCAGCGATTTATCCAAATGCGATACACGAACCATATCCATTAACGTTGGACAAAGATTAACCAAAATAAATATGCCACCAACAGACTGACATAAACGATGGGCAAGCACGCCTAAACGGATACCTACCTCGTCCGTTTGCTTAACGTGGATCATATCCAAAACAATATTCCGTTGTCCAATCGTATTCCGCAACAAAAACTCCCCTTTGAGTTTAGCGGCGTTATCCGCGTCAATCACATCGACATGAGGTTCTATGACAATATAGCGATCGTGCTTATCAATGGTATACTTCATTAGTCTATCTCCTTTGTTTGAGGATACAATGTACTAATAATTTAGCGTTTTCAAGGCGTTTGCCACATTTCTTTCCACACGTTCCAGTACGTTTTCCTGATCTGGATACACAAACTTCTCTCCGACGATATGCTCGTATAGCTCAATATAACGTTCAGAAATGGAAGCCACGATCTCATCGGTCATCTCCGGAACGACCTGACCGTCTTTCCCTTGGAAGCCGTTTTCAATTAACCATTTGCGAACAAACTCCTTCGACAATTGCTTTTGTGACTCACCTTTTTCCTGGCGTTCCTGATAGCCTTCTGCATAAAAATAACGGGAAGAATCTGGTGTATGAATCTCATCGATCAACACAATTTTTCCATCTTTTTTTCCAAACTCATATTTTGTATCCACCAAAATTAGCCCTCTTTGCGCAGCAATTTCAGTACCTCTTTGGAACAATGCTTTGGTATATTGCTCCAATTGAATATAATCTTCCTCGCTTACGATACCCTTTTTCAAGATATCGGCACGTGAGATATCTTCATCATGTCCAACAGCAGCCTTTGTTGTCGGTGTAATAATTGGCTCAGGCAATTTGTCATTTTCTTTCAGTCCTTCTGGCAATGCCTCACCACATACTTCACGTTTGCCTGCAGCATATTCACGCCAAGCGTGTCCCGACAAGTAACCCCGAATAACCATTTCTACTTTAAACGGCTCACACATTTGACCGATAGTAACACTTGGATCCGGAACAGATACGACCCAATTTGGAATAATATCAGCCGTAGCCTTTAAAAATTTGGCTGCAATTTGATTCAACACCTGTCCTTTATAGGGTATAGGACGTGGAAGTACCACATCAAATGCCGAAATACGATCTGAGGCAACCATCGCCAAATAAGTATCGGCAATCGTATACACGTCACGTACTTTTCCCCGGTAAAAAGCAGTCTGGTTTTCGAAATTGAAATTTGTTTCTTTTATAGCATTCATGTTCAACGTAAAATTCAAATGTAAGTAATTGTTCATTTATGACTGCTTTCAACGGCATTCATAAATGCAGCGCATTTATTTAAGAGCTCACTGTACTCGATTTGCCTTTTAATAAGGCTATTTGAACTATATCAGTCGGCACCTTTTGTACCCATGCCAAACTGGGATATCCCAAATCATACGTTTGCAGCATAGACCGATTAAATATCGCCATACGCTTCGAGGATGCGGCGAACCAATTTATGGCGAACCACATCTCCACCGCTGAGGTGGATAATGTCTATTCCTTCGATATTCTCCAATAGGCGAATTGAAGTAGACAATCCAGATTGATTTTTTTTCGGTAAATCTACCTGTGTCATATCACCGGTAACGATAAATTTTGCCGTTGGCCCCATACGTGTCAAAAACATCTTCAGCTGCATATCCGTTGCATTCTGAGCTTCGTCCAGAATCACAAAGCAGTTGTCCAATGTTCGTCCACGCATAAACGCTAGAGGTGCAACTTCAATGGTCCGATTTTCCAGGTAACCTTTTAGCTTTTCTGCTGGAATCATATCGTCCAATGCATCGTAGAGCGGTCTCAAATAGGGGTCTACCTTCTCCTTTAAGTCGCCCGGTAAAAACCCGAGATTTTCGCCGGCCTCGACGGCTGGTCTCGTTAGAATGATCCTTTTGATTTCTTTATTTCGAAGTGCCCGAACAGCTAATGCAACCGCCGTATAGGTCTTTCCTGTACCCGCCGGTCCGATAGCAAATAAGATGTCATTTTTCGAAATACTATCCACCATCTTCCGTTGGTTGGCCGTACGTGCACGTACAATAAGGCCATTAGGTCCATACACGATCGGTTCGGATCCAAAGGCTGCATGTTTGGCCGCAAGTTCTTTTTCCTGCTGAACAGCAGAACCTGCACTTGCTCCAAGGAGATTTTCAAAATCCAATAAAGTAATGTTGTTAAATTTCTCCAGATGAGCCATGACTTCCTTAAACGATTGCTCAAACAGGTCTAATTCCTTCGCGTCTCCCAACACCTTCATTTCACTTCCGCGAGCTACAATCCGCAGTTTTGGGAATTGCTTCTTCAAATAATCGAAGTGCTCATTGTCTGCTCCCCATAATATGGGCAAATTCAGACCATCTAATGCAATTAGTAATTCGTTCAAATTTTATCCTATTTAGAATTAATTAGATTGTAGCCATTACACAATATCGTTCCTGTATAATACTATTCAAAATTAACGTATTCTAACGAAACAACCAAGAATATACAGCGTACAAACGGCGATGATTTAGAAGCTTATGGAGACAGCCCATAAAGGGGCACAAAGATTTCATTATACATAAAATCTTCGCTATGTTTGTGTATATCAATCGAAAAAAGACAGATTCAAAATAAGTTATCCAATTAGCTTTATAAATCATCTGATAAATAGTAATTTTGTCCACTATTTAGATAAATATAAGGGTATATTTAAGGGAATTCGACAGCAATTCGATCTAGGATTAGATTATAATGGCAGTAATTACATTAACAACAGACTTAGGACACAAAGATTTTTATCAAGCCGCGTTAAAGGGTAGTCTTTTATCGCAATTGTCCGGTGCCAATATTGTTGATATTACCCACGAAATTCCAGCATTCAATATCCCTCGAGCGGCCTTTGTGTTAGGCAACGCTTATCATTATTTCCCTAAAGGAACCGTACATATTATCGGCATTAACACCCTGTTTCATGAAGAGTCGAAATATATCGGCATGAAATACAACGATCATTATTTCGTCGGAGCCGACAACGGTATTTTCAGCTTATTGTTGAATGGCAACGAACCCCAGGAACTCTATGAGCTCAACTTAATGCAAGACCTTCGGTATCTACACTTTCCGCTCGCAGATATTCTTTCTAAATCCGCCTGTCATATTGCTAAGGGGGGCAAACTGAAAGAAATCGGTACTTCAATGCAACAGCTCATCGAAAAAGTAACTTTGCAGCCCATCTTTGATAAAGACATGATCCGAGGCAACGTCATTTATGTTGATGCATTCGGCAACGCCATTACCAATATCTCGAAAGATCTATTCAATAAAGTTCAGAAAGGACGTCATTTTGTCCTTTATTTTAAACGTAATGAAACCATTACCAATCTTTCCTGGCATTACAATGAAGTGGGAGAAGGAGAGAAACTTTGTTTATTCGGTATTTCCAACTACCTTGAAATCGCCATCAATAAAGGTAATGCCAGCCAGCTACTCGGACTTCATGATGACGATTCCAATGTTATTCGTATAGAATTTAAAGATTAATTTCATAAATTCATTTGTCGTGCTTTCGCTCCATTTTTTTATCCTTGGTCAAACTGACCACAAGGCTAAAATTGTAGTTGTAGCTTCGTGGCAAAATAAAATTTTACCATCAACGTTAGTTTAAACTAGACATTTGATTAAATAGATCGTCCAAATACATGATGAAATTCTTAAAATTCCTACTTCCAATCGCCGTTCTATTTTGCTTCTTTGGACAGGCCAAGTCGCAAAACAACCCAGACTCCAGCTCTTTTGAGGTCCAACGAAGCCGTGTAAATGACCTACTCGATGCCCGTCAACAGAAATTCGGCGCCTATGACACGAGCCTCACTCAAAAAACAGGGCTTTTTGGCCTTTTCAAATCAAAAGGTGACATGCAAAAGAGCATTGATATCCTTAAAGATATTGTTATCACCGACAATAACATTTTCTTAGAGACTCAAAAACTATTGAAAATCAAAGATTTTGAGAAAGATAAATTCCAACAATTGGCAACAGATTACGACAAGCAGGTATCAGCCTATATCGGCACCATAAGTAAGCTTCAAAAAGAGAACGAGAAACTGCGGGCACAGATTGACAAAACATCAGGCAACGGAGGTATAGGCAATATCCTGCTCTATATCGCTTTACTTGTTATCGCCGTATTAGGATATTTATTGTATAAATTTAACGCGCAACTAACAGCTTCGAAACAACAAAATTTAGGATAAAGCAGCAGCAACAAGCATTTGCACAAGTACAAGCCACTTAAAACAGCCGTTTTAAATCAGAAAAAGTACGGTTTAGTTCAAAAAATTGACTAAAGTATGATAGCAAAATATTTTTAATCTCTTTACATTTGTCCTCGCAACAAAATTTGAAGTAGCGGATATGGCAAGAGGATTCAACAGCGGTAACAAACAAGAAGAAGATCTACCAAAACCAAAATTGAATAAAGAGCTCCTATTGAGAGCATCTAAATTGATGACCTATTTAAAACCTTATCGTTTTAAATTTGGGGTCGGCATGTTTTTCTTGGTATTATCCAGTTTGGCCATGCTCGCCTTTCCGGCTTTGCTTGGCGCCATGATTGATGCCGCGCAAGGCAAGCAAACTTATCCATGGCTTGCACCACATGTTTATTATATTGGTGGAATTGCCTTTATTATTCTGTCTTTTCTGTCAGTCGTTTCTTTTTTTCGTATCCGAATTTTTGTTGAGATTGCCGAACGTACGCTATCCGCATTACGCAAGGATACTTATCTTAAGCTGATTTCTTTGCCAATTGAATTTTTCGCCAATCGTCGTGTTGGGGAATTAAACAGCCGCCTGTCTGCTGACCTTTCACAGATCCAGGATACGTTAACAACAACTTTGGCTGAAATCTTAAGACAGTTGATTAGTCTTTGTTTCGGTGTGTTCCTTTTGGTTTGGGTATCGCCCAAACTTGCCCTCATGAACCTTTGTATTTTACCGATTATCGTTGTAGCTGCTATTATTTTCGGAAAATTCATCCGCGAATTGTCCAGACAGGCCCAGGATAAAATGGCCGAGTCAAATAGTATCGTTCAAGAAACATTATTGGGGATAAGCAACGTAAAAGCCTTTGTGAATGAGTACTTCGAGTTTAATCGCTACAGCAATCAAATGGATTCAGTGGTAAAGTTGGCAGTCAAAGGAGCTACTTTCCGTGGTGCATTTGCCTCTTTTATTATTTTCTGTATTTTCGGTGCGGTGATTGCTGTCATCTGGTACGGCGCAGCATTGGTTTCTATCCATGAAATGACTGTAGGCGACCTGACTACTTATATCTTGTATTCGATGTTTGTTGCAGGCTCCATGGGCAGTTTCCCCGAACTCTATGCCAATATCCAACGCTCTTTGGGTGCAAGTGAGCGGATCTTGGAAATTTTAGATGAGCCCCAAGAACACCTCAATGTAAAACCAACTTGCAAGGAAGTGCACAAGACCATGACCGGAAAACTAAGCTTCAACCATGTTTCCTTTGCCTATCCAAGCCGCCCCGATATTGAAATTCTGAAAGACATCAACTTTACAGCCAATGCTGGCGATAAAATAGCCATCGTTGGACCGAGTGGAACCGGAAAATCAACAATAGCTTCATTGATTCTTCAATTCTATACAGCCAATAAAGGGGAAGTATATTACGATGACAAACCGGCATCCGATTTTGAACTTTGCGATATCCGCAACCAGGTCGCTATCGTGCCGCAAGATGTTTTGCTGTTTGGCGGAACAATACGTGAAAATATAGCCTATGGTAAGCTCGATGCCACGGAAGATGAAATAATAGCGGCTGCAAAACGTGCCAACGCACATCAATTTATATTAAATTTCCCCGAAAGCTATGACACCTTAGTTGGTGAACGTGGCGTTAAACTCTCTGGTGGTCAGCGCCAACGAATCGCCATTGCGCGTGCACTATTAAAAGATCCTGCAATCCTTATCTTGGACGAAGCCACTTCTTCCCTAGACTCAGAATCAGAAAGACAAGTGCAGGAGGCGTTGGAAGAATTAATGCGTGGACGCACCTCGATCATTATTGCACACCGACTATCGACCATTATTGATGCCGATAAAATTATCGTTGTCGAAAATGGAATCGTGTCTGAGAGCGGTACGCACTTTGAACTGCTCCAAAAAGAAAGCGGTCTTTATCAGCACCTCTATAATCTGCAATCAAAGCAGCAGAAAATTGATATGTAAAATTTTGTTAATTATTGATTCTTTTTAAACAAATTCACCCTGGGATTGTTCATTTGGTATCATACTTGATTATCATTTGAATATATAACAAAATAGAAGAATTATGAAAAATAGCAAAAATGGATTAGTGGCATTTGCTTTGGTAGGATTAGCTGCGGGAGCTGCTGCATGGTATCTTTTAGGAACTGATGATGGGAAAAAACAATTAGATCGTGCAAATGACGGCATTAAAAGCTTAACTAAGTCATTGAAAGATCTTTCAAAAAAAGAAGCTAAAAAGGCACAAAAACTAGCGAACAGAGCTTCGGCTGAATTAGACAATTTGAAATCAAAAGCACAAGCAGCTTTCAGCAAAGCATCGGATGATGCAGATGCACTGAAAAACAAAGCAAAAGAAGCCGGCAGAGAAGCTTTGGACCACGCTAACAATGCCGCTCAAAATTTGGCAAGCAAAATCGACAATACAACTGATGCTGCAAAATCCAAAATTTCTAACGCATAAGTAAAAAAACAGCTTTTTTAAGAATTGATGGTTTTGGTCACTCCCGTGGTCAAAATACATTTGTATCTTTGCTGCATATGACTTTGCTGCAACAGGTAAAAACTTTAATTCTTAAAGACATCATTCTGGAATGGCGTTCAAAATATGCTATTAACGGAATTCTACTATATGTCGTATCAACTGTTTTCGTCTGCTATCAAGCGTTCAAATCAGTTGATACGGCTACATGGAATGCATTATTTTGGATCATTATGCTCTTCGCTTCGATCAATGCAATCAACAAAAGCTTCGTCCAAGAAAACCCAAACCGGCAACTTTACTACTATTCACTGGTTGATCCCAGAGCGATCATTTTAGCGAAAGTCATTTACAATATGATGATGATGACCCTGCTGGCGATCATTGCATATTTTGTCTATTCGACGATATTCAGAAACCCTGTCGGTGATCCAACACTTTACTTCATTTCGGTCATCTTAGGCAGCATCAGTTTCGCCACAGTCTTTACCATGATCTCCGGGATCAGCTCCAAAGCTGGCAACAACAGCACCTTAATGGCCATCTTGAGTTTCCCCGCCATCATCCCACTGTTAATCGTATTAATCAAGCTATCCCGCAATGCAATAGAAGGCGTGGAAAGGGCTTCCAGCAGCAAAGAAATAATCGTATTACTTGCAATTAATGTAATCACCATCACTATTTCTTTATTGTTATTTCCGTACCTTTGGCGAGATTAAGTGTCAGAATTGAGAACAAACTAAATTCAATTTATCCATGAGAAAAAAATGGTGGAAAATATTAGCGGTAATGATTATCTGTGCGGTCATTATCAATGGTCTTTTGGGACCTGTTCCCCGCCTATTCATCCTTCACGAAAGCATACGCAACGTTTATTTTCATGTCCCAATGTGGTCGGCTATGTTCGTTATGTACCTGGTGTCTGTTATTTATAGTATCAAATACCTCAATACGGGCAAACAGGAGTATGATTTAATGGCCATTGAAGCCGTTAATACCGGAATAACATTTTGTTTTCTTGGACTTGCAACAGGTATGCTTTGGGCAAACATCACCTGGGGAGAGCCTTGGCCAAACGACCCGAAGCTTAATGGCTCTGCCATAGCAACACTGATGTATCTAGCCTATTTGGTGCTCCGCAATGCGCTGGAAGAAGAACAAAAAAGAGCCAAAATATCGGCTGTGTACAATATCTTTGCATTTCCGATTATCATCGTGTTACTTTATATTCTACCAAAGATGACAGACTCTCTTCACCCTGGAAGTGGAGGAAACGCAGCCTTTGGCGATTTAAAAATGAGCAGCGAGCTACGCCCTACATTTTATGCCGCGATGATCGGCTGGCCAATGATTGCAGCTTGGATTTGTTCACTTCGCTATAGGGTACGCCTGCTCGAAAAGAAAGACTTGAACGCATAATATTGAACGGCTAATACCGTACTTTATTTCTAAAATAAAGAAATCCGGTAAAACCCAATCAGTAAAAAACAGAATATTACATAAATCAAATAGCGTGTATCGAATCATACATAACAATGAAAACGACACGAATAATATTTTAAACAAATGAAAAAAATAACATTGTCAATCGCCTTACTACTCTTATCAACTTTGAGCACATTTGCACAGGATGATGTCGAGATGGCGACTGGATTACGTAGCGAAGGTAAGATCTACGTTGTTGTATTGGTCATGTTGGTCATTTTTCTGGGTTTGGCTTTCTTCCTTTTCTTGCTCGATCGCCGTATCAGCAAATTGGAAAAAAAGAATAAATAGCATTTTATTGATTGCATACGATGATTATAAGTCAGTTTAGAAATTATTCACCCATCAATATTTTATTTCTATCCATCGTGGGTTTTGTTTTATGCTTAGGCATATTTCTTCACCTTCCGGACAAACTTGATTCTGTAATCTTTGAGCCTGCCTTGGGGAATCTTTTGGGAGAAAATAACTTAATCAACCTCTCTCCTTCGACCAATGTTTTTATCACACTGATCCTGACGATTTCTCAGGCAACGATACTCAATCGCATCACAAGCCATTTTAACCTGCTGGGTAAACCCAGTTTCTTGGTTGCTTTGATGTACATGACACTGGCCAGCCTGTTTTTACCATTTTTGGTACTTTCACCCACACTGATCTGTAATTTCATTTCGATATGGATGTTAAGCAAATTGCTCTCCCTCTATCGGCAGACAGATGTTAAAGCCGAAATGTTTGATCTCGGTATGATTGTAGGGATAGGAAGTCTGATCTACTTCCCTTTTCTGAGTATGTTCGCCTTACTATGGATAGGCCTACTCATTTTTAGGCCATTCAACTGGCGCGAGTGGATTACACCTTTACTTGGCCTAGCAACGGTCTATTTCATCTTAGCGGTTATCTACCTTTGGATGGGTAAAATGGAGCAGTTTTATACCATTTGGCTACCGTTTACCTACAAATTCCCTACTGCTATTCGCATTCAGTTAGTCGATTATCTGGTACTCGTCCCAGTAATCTTTACGTTAATACTCTTCCTCTTGGTATTGAAAGACAATTTTTTCAAAAGTGTCGTGCATATTCGCAAGTCATTTCAACTGTTGTTTTTTATGTTATGCCTTGCGATAGTTTCTTTTTACTGGAATAAAAAACTAACGGAGGCCCATTTTTTACTTTGTGCCCCCTCCATCGCTATTTATATGGCTTATTATTTCACTTATGCCAAAAAGAAATGGTTTTTTGAAGTTGTATATGCCATCATAACACTGACCATAATCTACTTTCAGTTTTTCTAAACGACTGTACAATAAGTGTTTAACCTTTTTTAACAAAATCGGCTTAACAAGCTCGCAAAAATTGAATAGTTTTGTATGCGATTAAAAGCAAAGAACATTTAATATAAGAGTCAGATAACTCGAAAATTTCACTAAAACTAAATAAACATTAGTTTCTCAATTTTATAGATTGACCATGCAGAAACGCTTTACAAGCTCTCTAAGAAATAAATCACTCCAACTGTTGTTAGCAGGTGGAATTTTAGCTAGTTCTACTACCGCATTTGCACAAAAAACGACATCCGCATCACCTTATTCTCAATTTGGACTTGGTCAGATGCGTGAAGATTTATTGCCACAATATAGAGGGATGGGAGGTGTCAATACCGCTGTCCGGAGAATCAATGGCGTGTATAATACCAACCCAAGCAACCCTGCATCTTATTCTGCTACACAGTTTACGACCTTTGATGCTGGTTTATACGGGAACTACACGCAGTTAAATTCGACAACAAGATCGGATAATACCGCTGACTTTGCCTTTAGCCACATCACCATGACATTCCCAATGAAACGATTTGGTGGTATCAGCTTGGGTATCCTTCCCTATTCAGATATAGGCTATCGGACATCTTCAACGGGAACAGTCAATTCTGATCCCTATACGAAAGTTTTCACGGGCGAAGGTGGTTTAACTAAAGCCTATGCAGGTTGGGGGGTACGCATTGTAAAAGGTCTGAGTATTGGTGCCAATATGTCTTATCTATTTGGAACCCTAAATGATTATAGCCGTGTAGAGTTTTTGCCTTCATCCGGAGCATTAAATACACAACAACAAAATAAGCGCGAAATCCAAGGGATTATCTTTGATTATGGTCTGCAATACGAACAACCTTTAAATAGAGAATACTCGTTGATCGTTGGTTATTCAGGGTCGCTCAATAATGATATCAAAGAAAGAGCAACAATTTTTAATACACGGGTTACACCTTCAACGGATCCAGACAACCAAAATATCCCGTTGGATAGCACCTATGTTTCGGACCGTAGCAGCAGGCATTTGACGCTTCCGTTGCGACATAATGTAGGTATTACCCTTGCACGTAACAACCGATGGTTAATCGGGGCCGATTTTAAATATGCCGATTGGTCAAGATTTCAGACCAGAGCGGGTGAAAACGAACTACGGAAGAATTATGGCGTAGCGATTGGTGGTCAGATTACACCAGATGTTACTTCGCTTAAATATCTGAACCAAGTAGACTATAGAGTTGGTTTCAGGTATAATAAAACACAATATTTCTTAAGCGACCAGAATATCAACGATATGGCGGTTACTGTAGGTGTGGGACTGCCGTTGGCAAGAAATCAATTTTCAGGAGCTTTCTCTAAAATAAACTTCTCTGCAGAATTTGGCCAAATGGGCAAAATCAGCAACAGTCTCCTACGTGAACGCTATATTAACTTTAATATCGGCTTTACCCTCAATGACCGCTGGTTTAGAAAACCGCCTTTAGATTAATTAATACGATGGTACGCAAGACATTTGCTTCATCCATATTCCAAAATATATCGCCCCTAGTAATCTTATTTTTACTAGGGGCGCTCTCATTGACCTCTTGCGAACCGGATCTAAAAGAGGTAGACCGCATTGCCAATATGAAAAAGGAAGAGGCGGTCGACATTTCGCGTCATGTCGATATTATTTATAGCGATTCCACACGGGTAAAAGCGAATCTTACAGCCCCTGAAATGCGTATCAAACACGATAGCACCGAAGTATACGAATTTCCAAAAAGCATAAAAATCATCTTTTACGACGACAATTTAAAGGAAACTCAGCGAATTACTTCCGACCATGCTATTCGGCGGGAAAAAGAAAAGACCACCGTATTTACCAAAAATGTGGTGGTTACTATGGCTGACGGTTCTGTCATCAAAACAGAAGAGATCATCTATGACGAAAGTAAAGCCGATAGCAACAGCAACATGACCTTTTATAATCATGTTCCCATTACGGCATTCTTTCGGGATAATCGCGGTAACTTACAAGGTTCATCATTTACTTCGGACAAGGATTTTAAACACGTCAATATAGCCAATGCAACTGGTTATACGGTGATCACCAACAACAGTCTCTTCCCTTCCTTAGGTAAATAACTATTTGCAGGCCATAAACCAGATTCAGGTTTAGCTTAACAGCAGGTATAGATCCGAGACAATACCTCCAGGCAGTTTATTTATACGATTAAGTTGTTCAAAACGAATCATTTGAACTAAAAGAGCACAAAAAACTCCACTTTATACAAATAGTTTTCAAATTTGTTTTGTTACATTCAGGAAAATATTCCGTTTTTTTTTATAAAAATTGTATCTTGCACCGCATTTTGCTATGCTATGCATAAATTAACGAAATACAAGTATTTACACAATATAAACACAATAAGCAGACTATGGGATTAATGGGCTTTTTGCGTAACAAAGCTGGTGTCATCTTGACCGCAGCTATGGCTATCGCAATTTTAGCATTTTTACTAGGCGATGTCGTTCGAGGGGGAGCTCCTTTTTGGGCGAGACATCAAAATCGTGTAGGGGAAGTCAACGGAACTGAAATTGAATATCCTGAGTTCAGTAAGCAAGTTGAACAAACAGAGGAAATGTTCAAACAACAAATGGGCGGTGCAGTGACCCCTCAAATGCGGACCTACGCTGTTCAACAAGTATGGAATCAATTTTTATCAAGAGAAATCTTGAAAAAGGAAATTGAAAAAATCGGTTTGACTGTCGGCAAAGACGAATTAAATGATTTAGTGCAAGGTAACAACCCTTCACCTCAAATCGTTCAAGCGTTTACCAACCCACAAACAGGACAATTTGACCCGAGTCAACTGCGTGCTTTTATCACCCAAATGAACACATCAGGTAACCAACAAGTGGCTGAACAATGGGAGGAACTACTGAAAGGCGTTAGAGATGAGCGTTTAAGCAGCAAATATGGCGAATTGCTTTCTAATAGCGTATATGTTACTTCTTTGGAAGCAAACGAAGAATACCAAGAGCGTAATAAACTAGCAGACTTCAAATACATTCTTTTGGATTACGCTTCTGTTAAGGATGCTGATGCCAAATTGACTGATGCAGATTACCAAGAATATTATAATGAGCATAAAAGTATGTTCAAAACACAAGAGGAAACACGTGCGATCCAATACGTAATGGTGGATGCAAAACCTCTTGCAAAAGATTCATTGGCCGTAAAAGAGACGATCAATAAATTGAAACAAGATTTAATCGTTGCTAAAGATGACTCTTTATTTGCTTCGATCAATTCAGACAACAAATTTCCGTTTACTTATGTGAAAAAAGGACAGTTGAGTCCTTCATTGGATTCCGTTGTCTTCAATGTTGCGGCCGGAACAACTGTGGGACCTTTCTTAAACAACAATGCGTATGAAATTGCAAAAGTTGTTTCGACGATCGTAAGCCCTGACTCTGTGAAAGCATCACACATACTATTGGATCCTGCTGCCGAAGGTGGAATGGATAAAGCATTGGCGAAAGCAGATTCGATCAAAGGATTGATTCAAAAAGGAGACAATTTTGCGGCATTGGCGGTTCAATTCAGCAAAGATCCAGAGAGCAAAACCAACGGTGGCGAGCTGGGTACTTTAACAAGAGGCCGTATGGCTCCAGATCTTGAGACAGCCATCTTCGAAAGTAAAACAGGCGATATCAAAGTTGTAAAATCACAATATGGTGTCCATGTCATTAAAATTGAAAAACAATCAGGAAGTTCAAAATATGCAAAAGTTGCTATCATTGACAAAGTGATCAACAGCGGAAAAGAAACGTTGAACAATGCACATAGCAAAGCAACAGCATTCTTATCTGCAGCTACAGCACAGAACTTTGCTCAAGAAGCGAAAAAAATTGGTCTGGAAGCAAAAACAGCCTCACGCGTAACAGCGATGGACAATGTATTAGATGGCGCCGAAGCTCCACGTGATTTAATCAAATGGGCTTTCGAAGCTAAAAAAGGCGATATTTCAGATAAAGTTTTCGAAACTGAAACCTCTTATATCTTAGCAAACTTGGTCGACATACAGCCTAAAGGAACTCTTTCCTTGGATGCTGTTAAGAAAGATATCGAACCTGCAGTAAGAAATATGGTTAAAGCTAGAATCTTGAAAGATAAATTTGACAAGGCTTTAGCAGGTACATCTTCTATTGATCAAGTAGCACAAAAAGTTGGTAAAGCAGCTATTCACGTTGAAAATGTTGTCTTCGCAAACCCAGTTATTCCTGGTGTTGCATTAGAAAACAAAGTGGTTGGTACTGTTTTTGGGCTACAGCCAAACAAACCTTCCAAAGCGATTGAAGGCAATACCGGTGTATATGTTGTACAAGTAAATGGTTTTACCAATCCTGCCGCGATTTCGGATATCAACGGACAAAAGAAACAAATGCTTGCAGCTAAAGCACAACGCGCTTGGGGATCTATTTTCCGCGCTTTACAAGACAAAGCTGAAATCATTGACAATAGAGTGAAATTCTTTTAAAAGATTTTTAAGTAAATTTGTAGCCGGACGAATTATCGTCCGGCTTTTTTTTTGATGTAAATATGGATATTCAAACAGATATTGTCAACAAAGTTGCGCAAAGTGGGTTAGTCACAGTTGACCTGGCCAACTACCATCCTAAAGCAGACAATGTAGTCTATGATATTAAGGATAATCTCTTCCATGGCTTGATTCTTAAAGAAAAGGATTTCCGAGAATTCATTAAGACACACGACTGGTCGCAATACGAAGGTAAACATGTCGCAATTACGTGTACTGCCGATGCTATTGTTCCGACCTGGGCTTATATGTTATTAGCCAACAAATTGGAACCCTATGCGAAGACAGTTATTTTTGGGGATTCAGAGGAGTTGTTGCGTATACAGTATGCTGCGGCAATTGAACAGATTGACATGGAACAATTTCGAGATCAACGTGTGGTTGTGAAAGGTTGTGGCGATACGTTTATCCCAGAGTCTACATTTGTGCAGTTTACGGTAAAATTGAGTAAGGTAGCAAAGAGTATTATGTATGGTGAACCCTGTTCTACGGTCCCCGTATTTAAGCGGACACAGCCTAAATAACTCAGCTCAACATAAGTATATGTCATCGTCCATGAAGGTCTCATTAACTCCAAAAGTTAAATTTATTTGAATGAAATTAACATTTCTTTTTCAAACAAATTTCGTAAACTTACGTACATGAAACTTATATCGACTTTGCTCCTTTACTTATCCGTTATCGTAAGTACTGCTTTCGCTCAAGATTTACCGCATTTAAAAGAATCGGCATTTAAAGGTGGCGAGAAATTAAAATATAAACTCCGTTATGGCTTTATTTCAGCCGCAACAGGGACATTAACCGTTGAGGATACCAAGGATGGAGCCGGAAACCCTTCATTTCATCTATACGCTGCCGGCAAAACAGCTGGCGCCTTTGCCATATATACGGTGAGAAATGAATACAACTCGTATATCAACAGCAAGACATTTTTACCGTATTACTATACGGAAAACATTCGTGAAGGAGGATATAGACGGAACGATAAGGTGCGCTTCAACCAGGAAACAAATAGTGTTGTAGGCAACAAGGGGACTTTCAATTCGAAGGTAGATCAGACTTTCGACTTGCTTTCTTCCTATTATTTCGCCCGAAATCTAGATCTGTCGACTGTTAAACCAGGAGAATCTTTTAAGCTGACTTATTTTTTGAATGATGAGATTGCCACCTTAGGCATACAATATATTGGAATAGAAAAAATAAAAACGGAATTAGGCACTTTAGAATGTCTCAAATTCAGTCCTGAGATTAAACCAGGACGTATCTTTAAAAAAAATAGCAAGCTTTATCTGTGGGTAACCAATGATGGCAACCGTATTCCGGTCAAAGCCAATGTAGATATTCTAATCGGTTCGGTAACACTGGAATTACTCGAAGCCAGTGGATTAAAATACAAATTGGGACAGAAAGCAAGCTACTCAAAATAATTAGAATGATTGAAGTAGGAAATGTATTGGTGCACGAAGATCTAATCAACAATGACTTTGTGTGTAATTTATCAAAATGTAAAGGAATTTGTTGTATTGAAGGCGATTCAGGCGCACCTTTATTGGAGAGTGAAAAGGCTATATTGGAGGAGATTTATCCCAAAGTAAAGCCCTATATGACCGAGAAAGGTATTGAAGCGATTGAAGAGCAAGGGAAGTATGTTGTCGATATTGATGGCGATCTAACGACCACTTGTGTTGATGGGAATAAAGAATGTGCCTATGTGACCTGGGAAAATGGCATTACAAAATGCGCTATCGAAAAAGCTTACGAACTTGGCGAGGTGCATTGGCGAAAACCCGTTTCGTGTCACCTCTATCCTATCAGGACAACACATTACCCCGAATTCGACGTACTACACTATGACCGTTGGCATATCTGTAAAGATGCATGCTCATTTGGTAAAGAATTACAGGTCCCTGTATTTAAATTTTTAAAGGATCCTCTCATCCGAACCTATGGTGAGGAATGGTACAAAAATCTTGAGAAAGCAGTCGAAGAGTTGTAACAAAATCACTATCTTTAAGCTTTAACTATTTTGGTATTTCACCCCAATTCATGTCAAAATTAAGAGAGATCCAACGTCCTATTGCCCATGAACTTGAGGCTTTTGAAAAAAAATTCAAAGCTTCAATGAAAAGCTCCGTCCCCTTGTTGGATCGCATTACACAATACCTGATCAAACGTAAAGGCAAACAAATGCGGCCCATGTTTGTGTTCTTTTCTGCTGGGATATGCAACGGAATCAATGAATCCACCTACAGAGGAGCTGCTCTCGTAGAATTGCTGCATACCGCATCACTCGTACATGATGATGTGGTAGACAACTCCTACGAACGCAGAGGTTTTTTTTCCATCAATGCTTTGTGGAAAAATAAAATTGCTGTTTTGGTGGGTGATTTTCTGCTGTCAAGGGGCCTGCTCCTTTCTGTAAAACATCAGGATTATCACTTACTAAAAATTGTATCGGAAGCTGTGGATCAGATGAGCGAAGGTGAATTGCTTCAAATTGAAAAAGCCCGTAAACTGGATATCGAAGAATCTATTTATTTTGAGGTCATACGGAAGAAAACAGCTTCGCTGATTGCCTCTTGCTGTGCCTGTGGATCGGCTTCTTCAAATGCAGATCAGGAAACAATAGATAAGCTCCATCAATTTGGTGAAAAAATCGGAATTGCATTTCAAATCAAGGACGATTTATTCGACTTTGGGTTAGATGATGTCGGCAAACCGCTCGGCAATGACATCAAAGAGAAGAAAATGACCTTACCGCTAATCTATGCCTTGAATCAAGTGACTTCAAGTGAAAAGCGTAGGATCATTAATTTGATTAAAAACCATAATGAGGATGCACACAAAGTGGCCGAAGTCATTGCCTTTGTCCGCCAGAGCGGAGGGCTCGAATACGCTACAAATAAGATGCTGGAATACCAACAAGACGCTTTCCGGATTTTGGAAGACTTTCCCGACAGTGAATACAAAGCGGGGTTGGAGCAGCTGGTAAAATATACAACAGAAAGAAAAAAATAAAATGAGTCACGAATTAATGTTTTTTGGCGGATTCCTCATCTTTATTGCACTTATGCTCGCAATAGATCTAGGCTTATTCTCCAAAGGCGACAAACCTGTTAGCCTAAAGATGGCTAGCATCATGAGCGCCATCTGGGTCTTATTCTCATTGGGTTTCTATTGGCTTCTTCGTCACTATGGATTTGAACTACACAATATCCATGACTTGGACCACCTTCAGGAAATCATTACCAAGCACCACCACGATATTAAAATCATTCCGGGTGATTTAGCGGCGAGTCTCGAGCTCTACAACAAAAATCTTGGTCTGGAATATCTCACCGGTTACGTTGTGGAATATGCCCTATCCGTAGATAATATCTTTGTGATGGTATTATTATTTACTTCTTTTGGTATTCCGGAGCGCTATTACCATAAAGTTTTGGTATGGGGAATTTTGGGCGCAATCATTATGCGTTTCTTATTTATTTTCCTTGGCGCTACCCTGATTGCTAAATTCGGCTGGATTCTATATGTTTTTGGTGCTTTTTTGGTCTTTACAGGGGTAAAAATGTTTATCAACCGTAACCAGGAAGAAGAAGTAGATCCACAAAACCACCCAGTTGTTAAATTCGCTTCCCGATACTTTAAGGTAACACCAAAATTAGATGGCGGGCACTTCTTCCATGTAGAGAACGGAGTGAAATATATGACGCCACTATTTCTTGTATTACTGGTCATAGAATTTACGGATTTGATTTTTGCTGTGGATTCTATCCCTGCAATTTTCTCGGTTACCAAAGATGCCTATGTTGTATTTTTCTCCAATATTTTTGCCATACTTGGATTGCGGTCTATGTTCTTCCTTTTGGTCAATATTATCCACAAATTCCAATACCTCAAAGTAGGTTTAGCATTTTTGTTGGTCTTCATTGGTCTAAAGATGCTGCTGCATCACTGGTTGGCCGAAGTAGGTTTTACAACAACACATTCGTTGATCGTTATTGTCGGCATACTTGCGTTGAGTATCATTGCTTCGCTGCTTTTTCCAAAAAAGCCTTCACCGGCTGATTAAGCGATTATTGACAACCTACCGGTGGTCATTGTTCGGCAAGAAACACCAGTAATCAGCGCTAAATTATAAACGATACAAAACACCATGGTCAGAAAAAATTTCTGACCATTTCTATTTGATGTTATCGCTTCTTACATATCCTATTCTCCAACAAAAGATTAGCAAAAAAATAGTAGATTTTTAAGAACAATTATTTTACAGAGGAATTTACCTTACTAAATTTAATTTATTTAATTTAGCACCACACTAAATTAACAAAATACTAACAATGAATTGGAATAAAACGATTGTACTAGCTGCTTCACTTTTCGCAGCTTCATTCCAAGTACAAGCACAGGACAATTTGATCAATGCACTAAAAGCAAATCAAAATGACAATAGCAAATCTGGATTTACATTTACTGAAGTTATCAATTTAGGTAACACATCCATCAAAAACCAAGGTTCATCAGGTACTTGTTGGTCTTATTCAGGTAATTCTTTCCTGGAGTCAGAGATGATCCGTATGGGTAAAAAACCAGTTGAGATCTCCCAAATATATACTGCGCGCAATACGTACTTAGATAAAGCACGTACTTATGTTCGCCTTCATGGTGGATTGTCATTGGGTGAAGGTGGTCAATTCCATGATGTTTTGAACTCATTCCGTAAATACGGTACAATGCCGCAATCTGCTTACACAGGTCTTCACTACGGTACTACACGTAACAACTTTGGTGAAATGACAAATATGTTGGATGCGATGTTAGGAGCAGTAGTAAAAGGCAAAACATTAACTCCAAACTGGGAAAAAGCATATACCGCAGCGATGGATTCTTATCTTGGGGAAGTACCTGAGAAATTTGATTACAACGGTAAATCCTATACACCACGCACTTTTGCAGATCAGGTAATCGGTATCAATCCGGATGATTACGTAGGTATTGCTTCGGTAAGTGACCATCCATACTACAGCCAATTCGTATTGTTGATTCCTGACAACTGGTCATTCGACCGTTTCTATAATGTTAAGATGAACGATTTAACGGACATCATCGACAATGCTTTACAAAAGGGTTATACTGTAGCTTGGGCAACTGACGTATCAGAAAAAGGGTTCTCTTGGAAAAATGGTGTAGCTTATGTACCAGAAAAACCTTTTGAGGAAATGACAGATCAGGAAAAGTCAACGATGTTTGTTGGTCCTAAACCAGAGTTAAAAGTAACGGCGGAAGAAAGACAAAAAGCTTTCGACAACTGGCAAACTACAGATGACCACGGTATGCATATCGTAGGTCTTGTAAAAGATCAAAACGGAAAAGAGTATTACATCGTTAAAAACTCTTGGGGCACAACAAATGACTATCATGGTTATTTATATGCATCAAAAGAATTTGTACGTTATAAAACAACTTCTTTGATGTTACATAAAGACGGTCTAACAAAAGATTTAAAATCGAAGATAAATATCAAATAAGCGATTTATCCGTCCACGAAAACACCTCTGAAATTAATACTTCAGAGGTGTTTTTGTTTTCAGATTAATTTAATAACTTAAACATAATTATGAATCTTTTGTTGAGTGAGTATGAGAAGTATAATCGCGTTATGTCTTACAATTTTATTCGGGAATTTGGCTCAGGCCCAGACTAAGGGGGTGAAATTTGTAGAAGGGTTGAGTTGGAAGCAAATAAAGGAGCGGGCACAAGCTGAGAACAAGTTTATCTTTGTAGAGCTATTTGCAACCTGGTGTGGCCCTTGCCAATATATGAGCAATGAGATCTTTCCCTTAGAGCAGGTGGGGCAGCCAATTAATCAGAACTTCATTAGTGTCAGGGTACAAATGGATTCCACAGAGTCCGACAATGCCAATGTCAAAAAATGGTATGCCGATGCGCGTGCTATTTCCAATGAATACAATATTCAATCCTTTCCCACATTTCTTATCTTTAATCCCAATGGCCAAGCGGTACACCGAATTGTCGGTGCAAGTGATGCTCCCGAATTTGTCGGTCATGTGATGGATGGACTATATCCCGAAACACAGTATTACACGCTGTTAAAAAAATTCGAGAAAAGACCTCAAGATATTTATACAGCCAAGCAGATGCTGAAAGCAGCGAATATCGCTTACGATGAAAATACAGCACGAAAGGCAGAAAATACTTTAGCAAATTCGTTGGGCACGGATGAGTTATTCAAAAAAGAAAATGTCCATATTTTATTGGCGGCTGCCAAATTCACCAATTCAAAAGCTTTCAATCTTATTCGCAACAATAAAGAGAAAATTGATATTCTATTAGAGTCACCAGGTATTGCCAACCGCACACTGGCAAATGTTGTCGTCAACGAATTATTTCAGATTAAAATAGATGCCAAACATGAACCCAACTGGGATAGTTATCAAAATGAACTTGCTGCAAAATATCCAGACATCGATTTCGTCCCGATGTTCAAGAAGATAAAAGCACACTATTACCTTCAGGTGAAGAATTATATAGCCATGAAGAATACCATCAATGATTACCTTTCGTCAGAAGATTTTACTCCACACCAATTAAATACCTTTGCCTGGACTATTTTTAACAATAGCAGTGATGCTGCATGTATTGAATCTGCGTTAAGCTGGAGCAAGAAATCCATCATTGAAGATCCAAGCAGTGCATTCTTGGATACCTATGCAAACCTACTCTATAAGAAAGGAGAAAAAGAAAAAGCCATAAAGTGGCAAAACAAAGCTATTGAAATGGCCAGTGAGGACGATCGTCCTATCTATCAAGAAACACTGGACAAAATGATGAAAGGAATAAAAACTTGGGAGAACTAACCTTATCCCGACAAATGTGAACGATTAAATTAAAAATCTAAAATACCGACATTATGAAAAAATTGATTTTAATGCTATTTCTAATTCCTACCCTACTATTTGCGCAAAGCGAGGGGGTCAAATTTGAGCATGGGCTCAACTGGAGTCAGATTAAGGAAAAAGCGGCTAAAGAAAACAAATTCATTTTTGTAGACTGTTTTACAACCTGGTGTGGCCCTTGTAAATATATGTCGAGCACCATCTTCCCACAAGCTAAAGTAGGTGATTTCTTCAATGCGAAGTTTATCAATGCAAAAATTCAGATGGATAAAACCAAGAATGACAATGAAGATGTAAAATCTTGGTACGAAGAGGCCGACCGTTTTGCCAAAGATTATAAAGTTAGGGCATACCCAACTTTTCTGATCTTTGATTCAAAAGGTACCCTTGTGCATCGTATCGTTGGTGGCGGTGAAGCGGACGATTTTATAGCGAAAGCACAAAAATCACTTGATCCAAATACACAATATGAAACGCTATTAGCAAAATTTAATGCCGACCCAACTAATGTAAACATTGCCAAAAGTATGGCTATGGCAGCCAAAGAAGCTTATGATGAAGAGACACAGGCAAAAGCGGAAGGAGTCGTATTAGCGTCCTTGACTACCGATCAAATCTTTACAAAGGAGAATATCAGTTTATTACTTTCGGCGGCGAATGTTGTCGATTCTAAGGCTTTTAATTTAATCAAAGATAACCCTGCTAAATTTGACGCCGTTAGTGAAAAAGTAAAAGCAAATGACTTCTTGTCCCAACTGTTGGTTAGTAACGCCGTAAATACCAAAATCCGTGCAAAGGAAACGGTTGATTTCGCAAGCATAGAAAAAGAATTGGCGCAAAAATATCCAACTGTCAATACAGAAAAAGCAAGTCTCGAAATGCAACCACGTTATTACGGTTATACCAAAAATTACCCGGGCTTAAGAGATAGCTTCAATAAATATATTGCAAAATATGGGTCGACCATCACAGCAGCGGAATTGAACAACATGGCTTGGTCTATTTTTGAAAACTGCAATGATCCTGCCTGTTTAAAAGCAGCAGCGGAATGGAGTAAATTGTCCAATGAGAAAGAAAAAGATGCGCCGATGTATCTAGACACTTTTGCAAACATATTGTATCGCCTTGGAGAAAAAGAAAAAGCAATTAAAACACAAGAAAAAGCGATTTCACTGATCACAGATGCTACCCAAAAAGAAGAATATGTAGCGACCTTACAAAAAATGAAAAAAGGTGAAAAGACTTGGCAATAAGAAGATATTCTAATCGTCGATGAATAAAAAAGCCGCGGTCAATAACTTGATCGCGGCTTTTTTATTCATTGCTCTACAGACAGTGCTTTGAACATTGGAAAACTGTCTACTTATTTTAATTCTTTGACCCCCATATTCCAGAGCGCGAAAGCATATTTATCAACTGTACTATTGATCAGAACTTCTGTTGACCGTCCAGCGCCGTGGCCAGCTTTTGTCTCAATACGAATCAATACTGGGTTATCACAAGCTTGCTTTGCCTGCAGTTCGGAAGCAAACTTGTAGGAGTGCGCCGGTACCACCCGATCATCATGATCTCCGGTAAAGACCATCGTTGCGGGGTAACAAACCCCAGATTTCACATTATGCACCGGAGAATATGCTTTCAGATAATCAAACATTTCTTTGCTATCACTGACCGTACCATAATCATAGGACCAACCTGCACCAGCTGTGAAGGTATGATAACGCAACATGTCCAAAACACCAACCTCAGGCAGTGCGACCTTGGCTACTTTGGGATCTATTGTCATTGTTGCCCCAACGAGCAAGCCACCATTGGATCCCCCCGATAAAGCAGTATACTCGGGTGATGTATAACCATTCTCCTGAAGATAATGTGCCGCGGCAATAAAATCGTTAAACACATTCAATTTATTGAACTGTCTACCGCCATCATGCCATTTCTGACCATATTCACCACCTCCGCGCAAATTCGGAACAGCATAAACACCACCATTTGCCAACCAAACCGCAACGGAAGTACTAAAGGCAGGTGTCAAGCTGATATTAAAGCCGCCATAACCATACACAATCGTCGGGTTTTTCCCATTCAAGACAATCCCCTTTTTGTACGTAATAATCATCGGAACCTTTGTACCATCTTTGGATGTGTAGAAAACCTGTTTCGATTCATACTGATCGGAATCAAATTTCACCTTAGGTTTGATATAAAGTGTAGACTGACCAGAATTTACGTCAAACTTATAACTTGAAGAAGGTGTAATGTAATTTGAAAAACCAAAATAGATTTCTTTTTCCTTTTTCTTACCCGAAAAGCCACTCGCCGTACCCACACCAGGCAATTCTATTTGCCGAATCTTTTTACCTGTATAATCGTATTGAATCACAACCGAAACGGCATCTTTCAAATAGTTTGCAAAAAGATAGCCCCCACCTGTACTGATCGAAAGTACATTTTCAGTTTCTGGAATAACATCTTTCCAGTTTTCCTTGGCAGGATTCTTCAAATCAACTTTTACCAAACGGTTGTTGGCAGCCTTGTAGTTCGTCTCCAATAAGAAACTATCCCCAATATTGTCAACGACACCTGTATTTGCATCAAAATGATCTTGTAGGCAGACAATCTTGCCATTCGGCTGATTGAGATCTTGGTAATAAAGTTCATTTCCTGTTGTCGTATTTGCAGCGGAAATAATCAGGTAACGTTGATCGTCTGTTAATGAAGCTCCTACATAACGTCTCGGTGTTGCAGGGCCACCAAAAATCAATTTATCTGTAGATTGGGCTGTTTTAAGTTTATGGTAGTATAATTTATGTTGGTCTGTTTTTTCAGAAAGTTCAGATCCCTTTGGTTTATCGTAACTCGAGTAATAAAAACCATCATTTCCTTTCCATGCAATACCGGAGAATTTGACATCCATTAGCGTTTCACCTACAGGCGACTTATCCTTGGCATTCAGTACAATGACTTTCCGCCAGTCTGATCCTCCTTCAGAAATAGAATAGGCGACTAAGCTGCCATCCTTTGAAAACGAAACATCGGCCAATGAAGTTGATCCATCTTTCGAGAATGTATTTGGATCCAAGAAAACTTCTTCTCCTCCCGTCTCCCCTAGTTTACGATAAAGCACAGCATGTTGCTGCAAGCCGTTATTCTTAAAAAAATAAGTATATGCACCTTCCTTAAACGGAGTCCCTATTTTTTCATAATTCCATATTTCGGTTAATTGATCTTTTAATTTTGTACGGAATGGAATTGCATTCAAATAGTCAAAAGTCACTTTATTCTCTGCCTGTACCCAGTTTTTTGTCTCAGCTGAACGATCATCCTCCAACCAGCGGTAAGGATCCGCAACCTTTTCACCCCAAAATTCATCCACGACGGTTCCTTTATTTGTCTTCGGATATATCAACTGTTGTCCATAACCGGTCGTCGCCGTACCTGCCATACCTATCATCATTAGAATAAGGCCAAAATTTTTGTTTATCATAAAAAATCGTCTACTTGTTTCAACCAACCTAAGTTTTATTCACTTAGCATCTGAAAATTCAATTTGAGTTGAATATAAATAAATTTATCGATCTCTTATCTTAAAATATACGATACACCTGCATTTTTTCACTCACAACAACCTATCCAACAACATTATACACATATTTCTTCGCGGTATATTTTTATAGCAACCGAAATTTCTTTAGATTTATTTAAATCTTGAAAATATTACAACAATGTTAAAAAAAGTCATATATCTTTCTTTGTCAATTTCCATTCTTCAAATTGGAATAAGCGAAGCACAACAACTTTCCATAGATCAACAATATCGAGCCACTCCTACTAAGATCAACGATCTTGTCCACACCAAGCTGGATGTTCGTTTTGACTATACCAATCAATTCCTAAATGGAAAAGAGTGGATCACGTTACAACCCCATTTCTATCCAACAGATTCCCTTCGCCTCGATGCAAAAGGCATGGATATCAAAGAGGTTTCTTTGGTCAATGGCTCACAATTGATTCCTTTAAAATATACCTATGATGATCATTCGATACTGATTAAGCTCGACCGTAATTACCTTGCCAAGGAACAATATACAGTATACCTCGATTACACAGCAAAACCCAACTTATTAAAAGTTCAGGGCAGCGCAGCGATTAACGATGCTAAGGGACTATATTTTATCAATCCTGATGAACGCGTGCCGAACAAACCTCGTCAAATATGGACACAAGGTGAGACTGAAGCATCATCAGCCTGGTTCCCGACGATTGATCGCCCCAACCAAAAGACTACAGCAGAAATCTCCATGACCGTTCTTGACAATTATGTAAGTTTATCGAACGGTGCATTGAGCAATCAACAGAAAAATAGTGATGGCACACGTACAGATACCTGGAAAATGGATTTACCACATGCCCCATACCTATTTATGATGGCTGTTGGTGATTTTAAAATCTATCAGGACAAATACAACAATATCCCCGTTGACTACTACCTTGAACCTAAATATGCGCCCTATGCCAAAGATATCTTCGGAAAGACACCAGCGATGATGGAATTCTACAGCAAGACTTTGGGGGTTCCTTACCCTTGGAATAAATATGCGCAGATCGTCTGTCGCGATTATGTCTCAGGCGCCATGGAAAATACAAGTGCAACACTACATGGCGAACATGTACAAAAGACAAAACGCGAATTGTTGGACGATAATCAGGAAGGAACGATTGCGCATGAACTATTTCACCAGTGGTTTGGTGATTTGGTCACAGCAGAATCCTGGTCCAATTTGACCATGAATGAATCTTTCGCCACTTTCGGCGAGGTTATCTGGCGTGAACACGACGGCGGTAAAGATCGTGGAGATAAATCTAGATTTGAAAAACTCCAGTCCTATCTCAAATCGACAAAAAATGGGAAAAGCCCGACTTTAGCCCGTTATCATTATCATGATAAAGAAGATATGTTTGATAATATCAGCTATGCGAAAGGCTCATTGATTCTCTATGCCCTAAAAGAGCAAATGGGTGATGAAGCGTTCTATCAATCGTTGAAAAAATACTTGACAGACAATTCTTTTAAAACCGGTGAACCGCAACAGCTCCGTCTAGCAATGGAAGAAGTGACCGGCAAAGACTGGGCTCCGTACTTCAATCAATGGTATTACCAAGGCGGGCATCCAATTTTGAAGGTCACAACAAGAAACGGAGAGAACAGTGTCATACTGAATGTAGCCCAAATTCAAGATTCTACAGTACAGACATTCCAGCTTCCCTTGGCCGTCGATATCTATACCAAAAATGGGAAGATCAGACAGACCTTTCAACTCAACAAGCGGAATGCTCAATTTATGATTCCATTACCTGCTGCTGTTGAATTTATTGATATTGATCCCGAAAAAACACTCGTGGGTCAAATTCAAATCGATAAATCAGATGGCGACTACCTATATCAATATGAGCACGCCCCTTCATTTGCCAACCGCGTCGGTGCGATTGCCTATGCCTCAAAAAATCCGACAAATACCATCAGCCAGCAAATCTTAACAAAAGCATTGGCGGATACCGATGCGGATCTTGCTGCAACAGCGATTCAAGGTCTCGATCTAAGCAATCCCGCGGTTCGCAAGTCAACAGAAAAAACCATCTTGGCACTTGCAGAGAAATCCGAAGCATCTGTTATCCGTGCCTCTGCGATTCAAAAGCTTTCACAGACAAAAGATAAAAAATACAAAAGTCTAATTCTGAATGCTGTAACCGACAAATCCTATATGGTTATTGCAAGTTCAATCATGGCAATAAAAAGTGCTTATCCAGATCAACTTCAGCAGTCCTTGAAGCGCATTGATCCCGATGCTACGGAATATCTAAAAGCGCTCATCACCGAATTATCTAAATCATAGCAAAATATATTGTGGAGGCGAATTTTGTATTCGCCTCCATTTTTTTTAGTTTTGGCCGCATGTCAACAAGAACAAAAATTTATTTTGCCTCCGACTTCCATCTTGGATCTTACCCCTTGGAACGTTCACGGGAAAGGGAGCTGCAAATTATACAGTGGCTGGACCAGATCAAAACAGATGCTGCACAGCTCTATCTTGTTGGTGATATTTTTGATTTCTGGTTTGAATATGCTACTGTTGTCCCGAAAGGCTATATCCGCTTTTTGGGTAAATTAGCCGAAATTGCGGATCTCGGCATTCCCATTACTTTATTTAAAGGCAACCACGATATGTGGATGTTTGATTACCTCAAAAAGGAATTAAATGTACGGATCATCGACAATGAACTGGAGTTACAACTCAACGGCAAACATTTTTACATTCACCACGGCGATGGTTTAGGTTCGGGAGATTACAAATACAAGATACTCAAGAAAGTATTTCGGAGCCGTCTCTGTCAATGGTTATTTGCACGGTTGCACCCAAATCTCGGAATCGGAATTGCGACACGTTGGTCCAAACATAGCAGGCTTTCGAATAATGAGGACGAAAAGTTTCTGGGCGAAGACAAAGAATGGTTGATCGGTTATGCAAAGGAACTGGAGTTAACCCAACATCACGACTACTATATCTTTGGCCATAGACATCTTCCCTATGATGTTGAGCTCAACTCCAATAGCCGTATTCTAAATTTAGGGGAATGGATCAATTACCATACCTATGCCGTATGGGATGGTGAAACTTTACGTTTGGAAAAATGGGCGAGCAAATCCTAATTTCTTTATCCGATTGCCTGAATGGTTATCACTTTCTAACGCCTGAAAGTGCTGCAAAATTGGAGCAGGTCAGTAAGAAAATCACGGCGAAAAGAAATAGCCTGTTAATCGAACAGGACAAAATTCAAAAAGACATCTATTTTCTGGCTTCAGGATTAGCCCGCGTTTACTACGAGACGGCCAACCGTCAGATTACCCTGGATTTTGTTTCACCCGGCGGAACACTCATATCGATGAATAGTTATGTCCATGATACCCCGGGTTATGAAAACATAGACCTTTTGGAAGACAGTGTTGTTTATCAGATAGACCAAAAGCAACTTTTTGACCTCTACGAAAGTGATATTGCCATTGCAAACTGGGGAAGAAAGATGGCTGAACTTGAGTTTATCAAGGCCGAACAACGAACCATGTCCAAGCTCTTTAATACTGCCCAAGAGCGCTATGCTGAATTACTTCAAAAGTACCCCCAATATATCCAACGGATAAAACTTGGTTACATCGCCTCCTATCTCGGCGTCAGTCAGGTTACCTTAAGCCGGATTCGCGCAAATATTCACTCAAATTTTTAACATTTGTAAAAATTATTATCGGCCAAAAGCTAGACCTTTGTACCAAAACAAAAAATAGAAAACAATATGAACTGGATATTTTTAATATTGGGCGGATTATGTGAAATCGGTTTCACCACGTGTTTGGGTAAAGCCAAAGATGCAACCGGGAATGGGCAATGGTTCTGGTATGGTGCCTTTGTCGTATTCCTATTTGCAAGTATGGGCTTATTGATCAAAGCCACACAGACACTTCCCTTGGGCACAGCTTATGCCGTTTGGACCGGAATAGGTGCGGTAGGTACTGTTTTAATGGGGATCATCTTTTTTAAGGAGCCAGCAGATTTCTGGCGCATATTCTTTATTTTCACGCTGATTGCTTCCATCGTAGGACTAAAAGCAGTTTCCTCTCATTAATAGCAGGCTAGGTTGTTTAAAAGCAACAAAATTTCCTTACTTTTGTACACTCAATAGTAATCTAGGTCATACATTCCTAGAAGAAGCATTTTTGATATATGTTAGACAAATTACAAGCGATAAAAGAAAGATGGGAAGAAGTGGAAGCTGAATTGAGCAACCCTGATACCATGCAAGATATGAAACGTTTTGCCAAATTGAATAAAGAGTACAAAGATTTGGGCAAAATTGTGGACCAATACCATATTTACAGAAATATGGTGAGTAATATTGATACCAATAAGGACATCATCATGAACGAGAAGGATCAAGAACTTCGTGAGATGGCAAAAGAGGAATTGGATCTTTTATACGTAGCAAAAGAAGAAAAAGAAGAAGAAATTCGCCTAATGCTTATTCCGAAGGATCCTGAAGATGCGAAAAATGCCATTATCGAAATTCGTGGTGGATCAGGTGGTGATGAAGCAGCCTTATTTGCGGGCGACCTTTACCGCATGTACACACGTTATTTCGAAACCAAAGGCTGGCGCAACGAAGTAATGGACGTTACTGAAGGAACTTCTGGCGGTTACAAGGAGGTGATCTTAAAAGTTATTGGCGATGATGCTTATGGTCAATTGAAATACGAATCAGGCGTTCATCGTGTGCAACGTGTTCCTGACACGGAGACACAGGGCCGTGTACATACTTCTGCGGCATCTGTTGCAGTTCTTCCTGAAGCTGAAGATGTCGATGTTGAGATCAATCCGGGTGATATTGAATTACAGACATCCCGTTCAGGTGGTGCTGGTGGACAGAACGTCAACAAGGTAGAAACAAAAGTACAGTTGACGCATAAACCAAGTGGCATTGTTGTTGTTTGTCAGGTAGAACGTTCCCAATTAGCCAACCGTGAGTTAGCGATGGAGATGTTGCGGAACAAACTTTACGAGCTCGAGTTGAACAAAAAGAACGGCGACATCGCTGCAAAAAGAAAAACTTTGGTTTCTACAGGAGACCGTTCGGCAAAAATTCGTACATATAACTACCCACAAGGTCGCGTAACGGAGCACCGTATTGGAATGACGATGTACAACTTACCGGCAATTATGGACGGTGATATTCAAGGAATTATCGATGCATTGCAGTTTGCTGAGAATGCAGAGAAGATGAAAGATGGCCAAGTAGATTAGTTTTTTTTCAAAAAATCTTTGCAGATACGTAAACAAACGCTATATTTGCACACCTTCTGAGGAGAAGGGTTGAGGTCTGGTAGTTCAGCTGGTTAGAATACATGCCTGTCACGCATGGGGTCGCGGGTTCGAGTCCCGTCCAGACCGCTTCAAGAGAGAGGAATCTCAAACGTTCTTTAACAAAATAAGTTTTTAAGATTTTTAGGTCTGGTAGTTCAGCTGGTTAGAATACATGCCTGTCACGCATGGGGTCGCGGGTTCGAGTCCCGTCCAGACCGCCAAAAATTATTAAAAACAATCCTTAAGATTTTAGGTCTGGTAGTTCAGCTGGTTAGAATACATGCCTGTCACGCATGGGGTCGCGGGTTCGAGTCCCGTCCAGACCGCTAAAATTTTAAAAACACAATTGTTGGTCTGGTAGTTCAGCTGGTTAGAATACATGCCTGTCACGCATGGGGTCGCGGGTTCGAGTCCCGTCCAGACCGCCAACAAAAAAAAGCATCATTTAATTATAAATGATGCTTTTTTTTTGCCTTAACAATACACCAGTTATTATTTTTTTAATTCGTACTGAAGAGCTCCCGAAGGACAGTGCTTGATCTGTTCAATCAATTCGGCCGTACTGGCATTTTGGGCCGTGATCCAGGGCTTATCTTTCGGATGATATACATTCGGTAGACTCTTTACACAAACTGCAGCATGTGCACAGCGTTCAGGTATCCAAAGGACGGTTATCTCTCCGTTTGGATGTGGATATCTAACTATTTTTTCCATAATTCAATCTCTCTTTAGCAATTCATATTTTAAGAACTAATAACGATAAGGACAATTTTGTTTTAAGAAACAGCGCGTCGTTTTCTGATCATATTACTCACCCGATAGATCATAAAAATACCGACAATGGAAAGTAGAATAACAATCATCCCCAATGTCGGGTAATGTTCCAAGGGGCTTTCTTTTGTTTCTTGGACAATGATTACACCTGCTAATGAAGCAGCCACACCACCTGCCAGCTGTTGCAACGAAGAACTGATACTCATAAACGCGCCCCGATCTTTCATCTCCGGAACAGCAGTGATCAAAGCCGAAGATGGCGTCATCCGACTTAAAATGCCTGCCATCATTAAAATGTTCAAGATAACAACAATATAAAATGGCGTAACACCTAAGTTCGTGTAGATAAATACGACAACCATAAGCCAAAGGGAAGCGAAAGCGAAAATCTTAAACTTATCGTAACGGTCACTCAATTTCCCTACAATAGGCATAATAATCAATGAAGCAATACCTGAAATCATAAACAACATCGGCAGCTGTTCGTGGCTTACTTTAAGGTTATTTACAGCAAAAGCACTTCCAAAAGGCATCATCATATAACCTCCAATTGATAGCAAAGCTGTTGCCATAAAGCCGACGCGGTATTCTCGCTGTGAAAAAGTCAACCAAAGATGTTTTAACGCAGATTGATGTTTCTGAAGACCTATATGCGCCGTAATAGGAATGAGTTTGACCGCTATGATAACGACAATAATCAAAGCCATCACTGCAATCCACAAGAAGGCACTATGCCAGCCCCAATTGTTTGCAATATATAATCCTATGGGAATCCCTAGAACCTGACTTGCACCGAAGCCCATCTGCACAAAGCCCATCACACGTCCGCGCTGTTGGAGCGTAAAGATATCGGTGATAATAGCCATAGAAATCGAGCCGATAACGCCGCCAAACAGTCCTGTGACGATTCGTGCAGCAACCAACGTCCAGTAATCGTTGGCAAAACTGCAGCAGAAGGTCCCGATAATAAAGCCAGAATAGAAAAATAACAGCAGTTTCTTCCGATCAAAACGATCGGCAAACCCGGCAGTCAGCAAGCCCGAAGCCCCCGCGCTAAAGGCGTAGGCCGAAACCGCAATACCAAATTGAGCCGGTTTGAGATCTATGGCTTTCATCAGGATATCCCCCATCGGTGACATCACCATAAAATCAAGCACGACCGTAAACTGTGTCATTGCCAATAAAAACACCACAAGTTTTTGATATGCCGTAAAGGGCGCGTTATCAAGTTTATTTATTTCCATACTGTTCAGATTGCCTCGGTTTAAACTGGCCTAAAAATACAGAAGTGCGCGAACATTCTTTGTAATATGTTTGCAAAATTATCGCGCAAGATTCTACCTTACCTTACCTTACCTTACCTTACCTTACCTTACCTTACCTTACCTTACCTTACCTTACCTTACCTTACCTTACCTTACCTTACCTTACCTTACCTTACCTTACCTTACCTTACCTTACCTTACCTTACCTTACCTTACCTTACCTTACCTTACCTTACCTTACCTTACCTTTTTAGGCTAGACAATCAATCGTTCCTGTCAATCACTATTTGAACACAGCATAGGGTCGCTAACAAAAAAGCCAGCACCTGTGACAGGTGCTGGCTCAATATGGGATATAAAGCAAATTATTCAGCTATAACAGCAAATTCAGCTCCGGAAGCATAGTCATCACCACGCTGTGAGTTAAGTCCTGTAAAACGGATATAACGTCCTTTAACAGGCGTTTCGAATCGAACAGTTTTTAGTTTTTTATTCCGTTCAAAAGATCCGGACATCACATCTTCCCAGTTCTTCCCATCTTTACTCACCTGAATCTTATAATCCTTGATATCACCATTGGGTCCATCCTGTCTTGGCAGAAAAGTGAAGCCCTTGATTGTTTTGCTACTTCCAGCATCAAAATCAACCCAATGTGGATACTGTGCTACGGTAACCGAATACATCGTATGCCAAATCGAGGAAGGATCTCCATCCAAAAGGTTCTTAGCATCACCTTCGCCAGTCTCTTGACTTGAAGCAAAAACAACTTCCATTGGAATAGTTTCGATTTTAGTGTATTGCTGTGTTACCTTTAATTTTTCATTATGCTGATACCAAGCCGTTACTGTACCGCCGGCGCGTAAATCAAAAGGCGCTTTGTAAACGCTTGCTTTCGCATTGTTCAAACTGTATACAACAGGTTCATTCTCATTACCTGACAAAATAGAAACTTCACCGTTTGAACTTCTTGCCAAAGAAATTGGCGCATCGCCTGCAGTCGCTACCTGAGCCTTCTCCATCATATCATTATTCTGAATCGGTCGGATAATAAAGCCCATAGACGTTGGCACTGCTTTCACACGGTCTTTTTCCAACGGTGGCCCTTGTCCACAGCTATTACCGCCCAAGCCTGTTACCGCAGCATCTAGATGCAGATGTACACCTGAACTTTTTGGCAATTGATAAGGGTGCGGTGCAAATGTCAGTTCGAGCTCACTATATTCCAAAGCGGAAGTTGCTAAATGATTTTTTGCAACAAAGATAGCTCCTTGACCATTATTGTTTGTTAATGCTGTCCAGCGCACATCCTCGTTATTGCTCATATTTTGCGGATTAGGCCATGACACAAACTGATCTTTTACGGTGCTTTTGTGCAATTCAATAAATTGAGCAGTCTTGCGATCAGCATAATTGTTGATCGGTCCGCGGCCATAATAACTATAGTTGCTATATTCAGCCGGTAATTGCAAAGAATAGCCCAATCGAGCTAACACGACACTCGCATTATTGGATGTAATACTTGACGACAATTCAATAGAGCCATCCTTATAGATTGTCCAGATCTGATTGCTTGTAAATTTAAAATCATCCTTACCAAAAGGCTTATCTGTATGCTCTTTAAGGGTATACGTTCCCGAAGTTCCCCCCAACAAAGACGCACCATATGGAGCTTGTGATTCAATCGTAAACGCCAATACAACTGTTCCATCCTTCTTGGTATAACTGTTTGAAGACAAAACCTTATGTTGCAGGTTATGCAATCCTTTTTCAAACCATTGTTGGTAAGCCCAGTTGTCATTGTCAACCGGAGCACGTAGTGCATCTAATTTGGGTCCTTCACCATCGCGAATGATCTGTTTACCAGCATAGATTAAGTTATATAGCGACCCTGTCTTATTATCAAATTTGGCAGTAAACTGTTGTCCTTTCACCACCTGCAAATCACCTTCTTTGGAAAGCAACGCAGCCTCTCCGTGTGCCACAGATGAAATCAACGGTTTATTTTCAGCCGCTTTTACAAACAGTTGTTCCTCCATTTGTACAAAACCTTTGGCTGCCCAAGGTCGATCCGTATTGAGAATAAACTGTACTTTTACAAAATACTCCGATCCCGCATCTAACTGCGCATAATTTATCGGCAATACAAGCTGCTTGCGTTGACGCGCCTTAGGCAAATCTGTTGCACTGATTGTACCCGTGCTATTTTCCACCTCTACCCCATTTTTATATAGCGACCATTGAACCTGATAATCGGATAGATCCTTAAAATAATTTTTATTGAAAAGCTCAATTTTCCCGTGTTGAATATCAACAGCTTTTACACCGGCATTTTGGTACACTTTCTTTACCTCATAATACTGTGGCTTAGGTTTCATATCGGCAAAGATCAACCCGTTATTGACAAAGGTTCCATCATTGGGTTTGTCTCCAAAGTCGCCACCATAGGCTAAGAAGCGTTCGCCGGTCTTTTTATCATAATAATACATGGCCTGATCAATCCAATCCCAGATGGCACCGCCCATAAAAAAGTTGGTCGATTCGATGGCTTCCCAATAATCTATTAGGTTACCAACGGCATTCCCCATGGAATGTGAATATTCCGAAATATGAAATGGATATTTCAATTTGTAGGTACCTTTTACCGCTCCTCTTACCCAGTCTATCGAAGGATATTGGTTGGACCCCATATCAACGATTGTATTGTTACGCTCGTATTGAACAGGTCGTGACGTATCAATTTTCTTGATAGCCTGATAGGCGGCCACGAAATTATCACCTGGGCCGGCTTCGTTTCCTAGAGACCAGATCACAACAGCCGGATGGTTGATGGTCGAATGCACCATCTCGATATTACGGGCTACATGGGCATTTTTCCATTCAGGAACATGAGAAAGAGACTCTTTGCCGTAATAATATTCATGGCTCTCAATATTGGCTTCATCCTCGAGATAAATTCCATATTTATCGCATAAATAATACCAATAAGCAGGTTCTGGATAGTGCGAATTCCGGACATGGTTGATATTCGCCCGTTTCATCAATTTCACCTCAGCTTCCATCTGTTCTCTGGTCACTACCTTACCATGTTCAGGATTGGTCTCATGACGGTTGACACCTTTCAGTTTCACCGTCTTGCCATTGACATAATAATAACGTCCGGCCAAGCCAAATTCATCATCAGCAGCCTTGGTGTCTTTAATCTCAACCTTTCTAAATCCAACGTAGGTAGAAATAGTCTCTATGGTTTTGTTCTTTTTATCCTTCAATTCAGCTACCAAAGTATACCGATATGGTAATTCGGCAGACCATTTATCTGGATTTTTAACGTTCAACGTTGCTGCGATGCTATTGGAAACTTGACCATCCAGGGTTGGCACAGCAGAAGAGACTTCTGTCTGGTCAACAAGGGTATTCTCGTCACTGTATAGCTTATTTTTATAAAGTGAATAAACAACTTTATACCCTTCAGCCTTCTTATTCCCTAGATTGCGTACAGTACTCGTAATTTTTAACGAACCATTTTCGTAATTGCTATCCAAGTCTGGAATAGCCGCTAAATCGCGAATCTGAACTTTTGGCGTTGAAGTCAGAGAAACATCCCGAAATATCCCGGGCAATCTAAACATATCCTGGTCTTCCAAAAAGGAAGCGTCCGAACTGCGGTAAACTTCAACAGCCAATACATTTTCAGCACCCTTTTTTAAGTAAGGTGAGATATTGAAAGAAGCGACGTTTCTTGAATTTTTTGAAAATCCGACATATTTGCCATTTATCCACAGGTAGAAAAAGGAGTCTACACCATCAAAATTGATAAATACCTCACGACCGTCCCAATCAGTAGGTACTGTAAAATTGCGTCGGTACGATCCCACTTCATTACGGAAGACATAAGTTGTCCAATCTTGGGCTGGTGTTCGCATGACTCCACCGCGCCAATCATCGACCTTTACTTGATGATGAAAGATCACACGTTGGTTGGTATAAATAGGTACACCATATTTTAGGCTTCCATCCTTCTGTATACCATAAATATTCCAGCTCATCGGGACTGGAACAGATTCCCAGGCACCAACATTATAACTAGGATCATAAAAGTCCTTTGGTCGCTCTTCCGGAGTCTTTACCCAGTTAAACTTCCAAGATCCATTGAGCGAAAGCCAATAGTTACTATGCTCGGGAAGTACTTTTCTTGCACTTTCTACGTTCTGAAAGGAGAAGAACGAAGCATGTGGCAACTCCTTATTAAGTGATAATAATTGAGGCGATTCCCATTCATTCCCTTTTGGAGCCACTGCAGCTCCATACTGGAAACCGTCGATAGATGGCGTAATCGTTTGCCCTATCGCAACGGTAGTGTCCAGCGACAGCAATGAGGCTAGAATCGTTGAAAAAATAACAGAGTTTCTTAACATAATGTAATTAAGCAATTTAGTCCAGGAAATCAAATGTAACTTCATTTTGCAGTAATAACAAGCAGATTATTAAAGCACTCGATTGCGAAACTTTTTCGATACAAAAAAAGATCATATAGAACGTTAAAATCGTCCCATAAGATCTTCTTTCGAGAATTGTACATAAAACAAAGCAAAAACATAAAAAATAGAGGCGGCGAAAAATCACTATTTCCTCCCAAAAGCAGCTGATTTCAATAAAAAACAAATGCTTTCGGTTTCAAGGAATAAGCCTTATTTTTGGGGATAGATTTCGCTTTAAACAAATAAAAGTTTACGTTTGAAAATATTTCGAAGAATTTTATTTTTCAAAGGGTTACAATTTAAGCATTAAGGTATTAATAGGTGAGTAAATTCAGTAAATCAGTCCTGCTAGAAAATGATGAGCAAATCATTGAAGGCATCAAAGACGGCAACAGCTTGGCGATAGATGCTATCTATAAGCGGTACTATCCGTCTATAAGCCATATGATCTTGCAAAACAATGGAAGTGAGGACGAAGCGAAAGATATTTTTCAAGAAGCTGTCATTGTGCTCTACGATAAAGTTTCCAAAGGGAACTTTGAGCTCAGCAGCAAACTAAAAACATATCTTTACTCGATTTGCAGAAGGCTTTGGCTTAAGCAACTCAATCGTGCTGGTTTTGGCAATAGTGACATTCGCGGTTATGAAGATTCCTTATTTGAGGAAGAAGATCTTCAACAGCATCAAGAACTTGAAAAAAAGTTCGATCAAATGGAGCTTGCCTTAGAGAAAATGGGAGAACCTTGTAAGACAATCTTACATGATTTCTACATCTTAAACCATTCGATGCAGGACATCTGTGAAAAATTTGGTTATACCAATACAGATAATGCCAAGACTCAGAAGTATAAATGCCTACAACGGCTGAAAAAAATATTTTTTTCAACAGATTAAAACTAGTGTAACACCATGGGAACAATGAATCAAAAAGAATTTTTCGAATTAGCAGACCAGTATCTTCGTGGCGAATTATCGGCCGAAGAAAATGCTGCATTTGAATCTTTTTGTGCTGATCAGCCCTCCTATGCTGCCCAATTACAACAACACCGGGAATTTGTTGCCAATATGAAAGAAACTAGTCAACGGCTGGATTTCAAAAATGCATTAGCGCAATCAGCAAAAGAATACCATAAAACCCAAAACAAACCCGCAAAGGTCGTTCCTATAAAACAATCAACGGTAATTTCACTTTGGGAACGTATCAAAGCAAGTTCTTTAGTGGCTGCAGTGGTAGCAGTATTTGCGGTATTTGGCACATTATGGCTGAGCGGTTATTACAGCAACCTCGAGAAAGCATCTTCCGATTACAGTGCGCTACGTAGAGACATGAACAATGTCAAAAAGAACGTCAACGCACACAACGCTGCAATCAGGGATATCAATGACAAAAAATCAGTAAAAGGTACCGAAAGCCAGTTTGGCGCAACAGGATTTATGTTGACAACAGATGGCTATGTCGTCACCAACTACCATGTCATCAGTGGGGCTGATTCGATCTATTTACAAAATAGTAAGGGCGAATCGTATAAAGCACAAATCGTACATACCGATCCAAGCAAAGACTTGGCTATTTTATACATTGCAGATAAGACCTTTAAGAAAGCTAAAAGCTTACCTTACACATTCAAAACATCGACTTCAGATCTTGGCGAAGATATTTATACTATCGGGTTTCCTCGTGACGAAGCAGTATATGGTCAGGGATACCTAAGTTCATCAACAGGTTATGCTGGTGATACCATTGCTTATCAGATCTCCGTGCCTGTCAATCCAGGTAACAGTGGCGGTCCCGTATTAGATAGCAGAGGTAATGTGATTGGTATTATTTCCGGAAAACAACGTGGCATAGATGGTGCTGCCTTTGCAATCAAAACGAAATCAATCTTGAATGCTTTAGCGGATATACCAAGTGATTCACTGGTAACCGGTCTTAAGATCAACAAAAAGAATAGCTTGGCAGGTTTACCAAGAACAGAACAAATCAAGAAAATGCAAGACTATATCTACATGGTTAAAGTCTATTAGGACGCATTTATAACTTATAAAAAAAGGCAACGTTTTTCCCAACGTTGCCTTTTTTTGTCCCTTAATACAAGCCTAATCCTTACAGATTAGGTTGTGGCGTCGTCCTCAAATACGGTTTGATCTCCTTAAACCCTTTTGGAAATTTAGCAGGAATATCTTCTGTCTTTATCGCTGGAACAACAATAACATCTTCACCATGCTTCCAGTCAGCAGGCGTAGCCACTTGATAATCGGCTGTTAACTGTAAAGAATCAATGACTCGTAAGATTTCATCAAAATTACGACCTGTTGATGCTGGATAAGTCAACGTCAATTTGATCTTTTTGTCAGGGCCAATAATAAATACGGAACGTACGGTCACTGTTGCGGAAGCATTTGGATGGATCATATCGTACAATTCGGATACATGATGATCTTCATCAGCGATAACCGGGAAATTCACTTCGGTATTTTGCGTTTCATTGATATCCTTAATCCAATTCAAGTGATCGTTTACATTATCGACGCTTAGCGCAATGGCCTTCACACCTCTCTTGTCAAATTCAGATTTCAATTTTGCAGTACGGCCCAACTCTGTTGTACATACCGGCGTATAATCTGATGGGTGCGAAAAGAAAACGACCCAGCTATCTTTGATATAATCGTGAAAGTCTATTTCACCAATGGTTGTTTGCGCTTTAAAATTTGGCGCTTCATCCCCTAATCTTAAACTCATAATCTTATTTTTTAAATGTGTTTAAATCATATAGTCTACAAATATAGTAGATTAAATTTAGCAAACAAGTAATTCTTCAATTTTTTAAATTAAGATGAAAAAACTAAACTTAATCCAATTGAAAGTAAGGATTTTACACCTATAAACAAAATGGAAAATCAACATGATCCTTTATGTTTATCCCATGGAGAGGTTGACTTCCCTCTGCAAATACGTCTCCAGATTAAACGAGACTAGATGCCCTATCCAGCCCATTATTCACCAAAAAGTTTATTATGATTAACTAAAGTAGTATAAAAAGTAATTTGCCTAATTACTATGCCTGCATAATATATATTTTGTATATTTGAGTATGGTGATACACCAATCTCATAAAATGATTGTGAGTTGGGAGAAAACTTTTTGACAGCAAACCTTATTAGATATATAAGTTATCGGCTTGGTAACTGATGAACCAAAAAAACTGAAATGCCATGAATTTTGAATTAAGCGAAGAACATAAAATGATCCGCGACGCAGCGCGGGAATTCGCCCAGGAGCTAAAGGCTGGGGCAATCGAGCGCGATGAAGCCGCAAAATTTCCAACAGATTTTGTCAAGCAGATGGCCGAATTAGGATTTATGGGTATCATGACCCCCGAAGCTTATGGTGGAGCTGGCATGGATACGTTGGCCTATGTTCTTGTTCTCGAAGAAATTGCCAAAATTGATGCCTCTGCGGCCGTTATTGTATCCGCCCACAATTCCCTGGTATTATATGGACTCAATGCTTTTGGTACAGAGGAGCAAAAACAAAAGTACCTAGTTCCTTTAGCGAAGGGCGAGAAACTTGGCGCTTTTGCGTTATCAGAACCTGAAGCCGGTTCGGACGCCTCCTCGCAACACACAACCGCCGAAGATAAAGGAGATCACTATCTACTAAATGGCACAAAAAATTGGATCACCAACGGTGGCCATGCCGATATCTACCTTGTCGTTGCACAGACACATCCTGAAAAAGGCCACAAAGGAATCAATGTATTGATCGTTGAAAAAGGGCTGACGGGATTTACCATTGGTCCTAAAGAAAACAAATTGGGTATCCGCAGTTCTGATACCCATTCACTCCTATTTTCCGATGTTCAGGTTCCTAAGGAAAACCGCATCGGAGAAGATGGCTTCGGGTTTAAATTTGCCATGAAAACACTCGATGGCGGTCGTATCGGCATTGCAGCACAGGCTTTAGGAATTGCTGCCGGTGCTTATGATCTTGCTTTGGCTTACTCAAAAGCGCGAAAGACCTTTGGAAAACCTATTTCGGACCATCAGGCCATACAGTTTAAATTGGCCGATATGGAAGTCGATATCGAGGCAGCTCGACTTTTGACGTATAAAGCCGCCTGGACGAAAGACCAGGGACTTCCTTACGGTAAAGAAGCTGCAATGGCCAAACTACATGCATCGGAAGTCGCCATGAAACACACTGTAGAAGCTGTACAGATCCACGGTGGCTATGGTTACGTAAAAGAATATCACGTCGAAAGGTTAATGCGCGACGCAAAAATCACACAAATCTACGAGGGGACCTCTGAAATCCAACGTCTGGTGATCGCCCGCGAGATTCTGCGCTAAGCTGTCAGTCATGCTATGAACCCAAAAAGTGTCTAACTTTTTTGTGGCATTGCATGACTGACAGCTTTTTAAATTTAAAGGCTCTTCAACTTGTTATCGATCATGGCAAGATATTGATAATCCTGAAAGGCAAAGCTTGCCGTTTCGGCCATCGCCAGATTCAAAATAAACTTTGCTTTGCGAAGTAGGTTCTCCTGATTGCCATCTGTAGCATTCAAACCGTCAAACAACAAGGTTAAAGCCAATGGATGTAGTTGCTGTATTTGAAGATCTGTTTTGAGATATGCCGAAAGTTCACTTTCGGAAAGATTTAAAAAATAGGCCCTACTCTTTTCGAAGAATTTCTCATAAGCATCTTCAAACACTGTTGGATCAGTCGGCTCCGTAAAGGCATCATGGCCTTCTGTCCAAATGCGAAGAAATTTACCAATTTCTTCGATCCAATTCATCAATACATCTTTTTTAAAACTTAATCCCATGATCTATCCTTATCTGATCTGTCCATTTCCACGGACAATCCATTTCTCTGTTACCAATTTTTCCAATGCAAATGGTCCGCGGGCATGTAACTTTTGGGTAGAGATACCGATTTCTGCCCCCAAGCCAAACTCACCACCATCTGTAAATCGTGTTGACGCATTGGCATACACCGCAGCTGCATCCACTGTATTTAAAAATTGTTCAATATGAAGTTCGTTAGAGGAAACAATACATTCCGAATGTTTAGAGGAATATTTTGCAATATGCTCCAACGCTTCATCTAAACTCCCAACCGTCTTTATTGAACACTTCAAATCTAAAAATTCTCTTCCAAAATCCTCTTCTTCTGCGTGCTTTAAATTTGAAAAACTTTCACCCTGCAGTACCTCATAAGCCGTAGAATCCGCGAAAACTTCCACCTGAGCATCTTCAAAATAAGTTTTCAATTTCCGTAGAAACTCGGGAGCAATAGCGCGATCGACCAAAACAGTATCTAAAGAATTACACACCGACGGCCTGGAAATTTTAGCATTAGCAACAATTTTAGCTGCCATATCCAAATTTGCTGTACGATCCACATAAGTATGGCATACTCCCGCTCCTGTTTCAATGACAGGCACCTTAGCGTGCTCCCTGACATAATCAATCAACGACTGTGAGCCACGTGGTATGATAATATCAACATATTCGGTAGCCTCCAATAATTCCGAAACATGCTTCCTCTCAACAGGCAACAGTTGCACAATAGTTGTTGCAATACCATGCAGTTCCAAAATATTATGGATCACTTTCAACAGCGCTTCGTTGGTGTATAATGCATCAGAACCACCACGCAATAAACAAACGTTACCCGATTGAATACATAGTGCAGCAACATCTATCGTCACATTGGGTCGCGATTCATAGATTACCCCAACGACACCAAGCGGCACCGTAATTTTCTCGATCTCCAATCCATTCGGCAATATCTTTTTTAGTAATAGCTGATCTGTTGGGTCCGCTAACTGAGCGATCTGCTTAACACTGTCTGCCAAACCTTTTAGACGATCGCTATTGAGCAAAAGACGATCCTTTTTGGGATCGTCATCAGACATACGATCCAAATCAATCTTATTGGCTTGTAATATATCCGCAGTATGTGTGACAAGACCATCTGCGATGGCATTTAAAATAGTTATTTTGGTATCAGGAGCCAGTTGTTGCAAAATTTGTTTTGCTTTGGCCGCCGCCTGAAGTTGTTTTACGATGGATTCACTCATAACAATACGATATCATTTGCATGTGCAATTTCTACATTTTTTTTACTGGTTTGGGACAAAGCAGATGAATCCATCTTCGCCCGGGCAACGGCAACGGTTAAGCCTTCTAGATTGACGATATTTAACACTTCTCCTTTTTCAAAATGTTCAACGATACGGGTTACCCCCACGGCTAGTAAACTTTTGTGCTTCAATAATGCTTCCTCCGCTCCACGGTCAACCATCAATTCCCCTTTTATCAAACTTCCACTCGCAAGCCATTTCTTGCGGGAAGAGATCTTCTTACTTTGAGCCAGACACAATGTGCCAGTCTCGTGCTTAACCGCTTTTTGGATCGCCTCTTCCGTTTGCATACTAAAAATGACAACAGCGATCCCCATCTGATTGGCCAATCGGGCAAAGTTCAATTTCGAAGTCATTCCCCCCAATCCCACTGAAGATTTGTCCTTCCTTGCCAAACCTAAGATATCCCGATCGATGGTTTCAATTTGCGGTATAATCTTGTTGTTTGCATCCAACACACCGGGGACGGAAGTGCTAAACAATAACTTTTCGGCCCCAAAACCAACAGCAATCAAGGTTGCCAGCTCATCATTATCTGAAAACTTCAGTTCTTTATTACTCACCACATCATTTTCATTTGCGATTGGAATAACATTGTTCCGCCACAATTCCTCGTAGGTATTTTTTAATTGTAGAAATTGATCCCGATTGGAAAAATGATGTCGCTCACATAAACTCTGCGCCAATGAAATTTTAAACGGTCGGAAATAAGTTGAATAAGTATTAATCAATATGGGGTTCCCAATTGCAGCAGCGGCCTTTCGTTCGGATAACGTTCCCGTATAACTGGGCAGAAAACGTTTACCGGCAGCAACAGCACCTGAAGAGACCAAGACAATATTGTATTTCTTTTGTAAGGAAGCAATCTGCCTAGCGATCTCCAAAACAATACGTTCATCAACTTCTCCCTCTTTCGTGGTAATAGAAGCCGATCCAAATTTGACAACGAGAATTGGCTTTTTCATTTTTTAGTATGTTTTAGTTTAGATTTGAGCACTAATTTACTGAGAAGAATTTGATTTACGCAAAATATGTTAACAATTGAACAATATAATTCAATTGAAAAACTCATGAAATAAGGTCGATTCCAATGGATCAGGAGACATCCGATGTGAAAGAAAGGAAAAGAATTAGAATAGATCCCAGAGGTCAATACAGATCTCAGAGATCAGTACAAATGACCTGAAGATGAAAACATAAAATTTGAGCTTACAAAAAAGCAGCAAATCCGATGATAACGCTTCAAAAAAAACAGGTTCTTTCTGAGGCGATATAGTTGATGGAGTGCTGCTTCCCGTTAAAGTTATATTAGTTGCTATTTTTTCAGTATCTGACGGAGGTCAAATCGTAAGCCAACATTGAACGTACGGTTATAGAGTTTTACATTTTCATTGACGCTCATATCCTTCATCCCATAATTAGAGCCAATGAAGAAACCATAGCCCCCATTCCATTTGTAACCTAAGTTAAAACCCAAACCATAGTCTGAAGGATTGGTCGTTGCATCGTAAAATTTTCCATCATTATTATTCACAGACATCTGTATACCATAATAGGGACTAGCAGCAAGATAAATCCGACCTTCTCCAACCGTAATGTTATAAGCTATGTTTAAAGGAATATCGATCGCATTTCTTCGGTATGTTGTCCAGTTATTTTCAAGGGCATGCTTTGCCTCCATACCATTTTGGGTAAAGTTTACTTCAGGCTGAATAGAGAGTCCACCAACGAGCGGTATTTCAAGAAAAAGCCCTGCTGTAACACCCGAAATGCTTCGGAAGCTATAACTGTGCGTTCGTTTATTGGATACCAATGATCCGGCATTTGTGTACCCGGCATTTATACCGTAGGAAATTTTACTTTGGCAGAATGCTGTGGAAAACACAGAAAACAGTATTATACTGCAGATTAAATGTTTCATATGTGGTCAATTTATTTACAATTGCCACAAATATGCACGGCGGAATCTTAATTTAAACGCTATTTAGCGTTGTTTAACAAATCTTAATATTGATTAACAATAATTAATACATATTAACAAACCGCCTTCCTTTACGATGGGAATCGCTCTTCATAGAGCTTCTCCAAGGAGAACATTTCATCGCGGTATTTCGCTGCTTCCAAGAAGTCCATTTCTTTTGCTGCTTTATCCATTTTCTTCCGTACGTTATCGATCGCTTTCTTCAGATCCTTCTCACTGAGATACTGCATCACTGGATCAGCTGCAATGGCCTGCGACGGATCAGGTTCAACATAAATTTTAGGTTCAATACCCGAGAAATCAGCAACAGAAGTCTGCTCTAAGATCTCCTCTCTTGTTTTGCCGACTGTACGCGGTGTAATGCCATGTTCCAAGTTATATTTCATCTGCTTGTCTCGACGACGATTGGTCTCGTCTATCGTAACACGCATGCTATCGGTCATTTTATCCGCATACATGATTACTTTTCCCTTATCATTTCTGGCGGCACGACCAATCGTCTGGATAAGCGATCGTTCGGAACGCAGAAAACCCTCCTTATCTGCATCGAGAATAGCAACAAGCGTGACCTCGGGTAAATCAAGCCCTTCACGGAGTAAGTTCACCCCGACCAGGATATCAAATTCACCCAAGCGAAGACCCCGTAAGATTTCCACCCGCTCCAAGGTTTTAATTTCGGAGTGTATATAACGGACTTTTAAGTTCAGCTTGGTCATATATTTGGAAAGTTCTTCGGCCATGCGTTTGGTCAATGTAGTAACCAAAATACGTCCTCCTTCTTTGATGGTCTTATCCACTTCCTCCAATAAGTCATCCACCTGATTGATCGCTGGCCGCACTTCAATAATCGGATCCAGAAGTCCTGTTGGACGAATGACCTGCTCAACGACAACACCTTCGGTCTGCTGCAGTTCGTAATCGCCCGGAGTCGCCGATACATAGATTGTCTGATTCGTCAGGGATTCAAACTCCGGAAAGTTCAGTGGCCTATTATCCATTGCAGCGGGTAACCTAAATCCATGTTCCACCAAGGAAACTTTTCGCGATCGATCTCCGCCATACATCGCACGCAATTGCGGTAAGGTCACGTGGCTTTCATCGATGACCAACAGGTAATCCTCCGGAAAATAATCCAGCAAACAGAACGGACGCATCCCCGGTTGTCTACCATCGAAAAAGCGGGAATAATTTTCAATTCCCGAGCAATAGCCCAGTTCACGCATCATTTCCAAATCATAATTGACCCGCTCTTCCAAACGCTTCGCCTCAAGCATTAAGCCTTCCTCTTCCAGTTGCGTTTTCCGTTGCATCAATTCATCTTGAATAGCCCAGATCGATTCTTTGAATTTTTCCTTCGGTGTGACGAAGAGATTCGCCGGAAAAAGAGCAAGATCTTCCATCTTGTTGAGCGTTTTTCCTGAAACAGGGTCGATTTCACTCAGTTCATCAATTTCATCACCAAAAAAGGAAACGCGAATTGCAAAATCCAAATAGGCGGGATAGATATCCACCGTATCACCTTTAACACGAAAAGTACCTCGTTTAAACTCTGTGGTGGTACGTGAATATAAGATCTCCACCAATTTATGCAGGAAAGCATTTCTTGTGACAGTCATACCGACACCAAAACGAAAAATAGATCGGGAGAAATCCTCCGGATTTCCCATACCATAGATACAGGATACCGAAGAAACGACAACAATATCACGCCGACCCGACATCAATGACGAGGTAGTCGCCAAACGCAACTTTTCGATTTCTTCGTTAATCGCTAAATCCTTCTCGATGTAGGTATTTGTCGAAGCAATAAAAGCTTCGGGTTGATAATAATCGTAATAAGACACAAAATAGTTGACCGAGTTATTGGGGAAGAACTGCTTGAATTCACCGTACAACTGAGCCGCCAATGTTTTATTGTGACTTAAAATCAATGTTGGCTTTTGCGTTTCCTGAATCACATTGGCAACAGTAAAGGTCTTACCCGATCCCGTTACCCCCAAAAGCGTCTGGTATTGCTCTGCCTGCTCTACACCTGCTACCAATTGCTTAATTGCTTCTGGCTGATCGCCTGTGGGTTTATACTCCGATGTCAATTCAAATTTCATATACTTCCTATTTCTTAAAGAAAACTATTCAGGCCTTTTCCAGCAAACATTGCACCACGAATTACTTAAGCCGTAAGCTCAAAAACAGCTTTTATGATCCGATGGTTTCAATCTGCAAAAAGACGATTTTTCGACCTGTGATCCAGGCCATATCCTTCTAAGGTCTTACACAAATTTACTAAAAATTTTACCATTTTAGCGCAAACTATAATAATACCATAGATGTTATTACTTTCAATTGATTATTTATTATCTTTAGTTTAATTGAACTAGCACACACGCCATGGTCACTATTCTATCTACCCAAAATAGCATTGCAAATCATTTTATTGCCGAGCTGAGAGATAACATTATTCAACAGGATCGCATGCGCTTTCGTCGGAATCTGGAACGATTAGGTGAAATTTTCGCTTATGAAATCAGCAAGACAATGACCTACAAACCTGTTGAAGTTGAAACTACGTTAGGTGTGGCCAAAACCCATCTCTTGATGGAACAACCCGTACTCGCTACAATTCTGAGAGCGGGCCTTCCCTTTCATCAGGGACTTTTAAATGTTTTTGATCAGGCCGATAACACCTTCATTGCAGCCTATCGGCATACAAAAAAGAGCGGTGAGTTTGAAATTCATAAGGAATATGTCAATACACCAAACTTAGATAATCGTACAGTAATCATTGTAGACCCCATGCTGGCTACAGGAAAGAGCCTCGTTTTATGCTGTAAGGATCTCCTGGCCGAATATGACATCAAGGAATTACACATTGTTGCGGCCATTGCATCCGAAGAAGGACTAAACCACGTTCAGGCTTTTGTACCCACGGCGCATATCTGGGTTGGTGACGTCGACCACGAACTGACCTCAAAAGCCTATATTGTACCTGGGCTCGGTGATGCCGGAGACCTGGCCTATGGTGTAAAACACCATTAATGTGGATAAATTATTTAAAACTAAATTAACACTTAGCTCATTGAAATTCAGTAAATTTATGTCAATGATGAAGTTTAATTTTTTTATATCTAATTTATATCGCTATGAGATGGCAAAAATACAATGGCGAATCCATTCGCTCCACGATTTTCGATGCTGTTGAAGAAGTTATTAAACGAGAAGATGCCCTAGGGAATAAGCTCAAGGTTTATATCGGCACCGATTCCCAAGTCAAGAGAGGCATCATCGACTTCGCAACAGTCATCGTCTTTCTCCGGGAACATAAAGGTGGATTTATGTTTATCCAACGGGACAAAAGGCACCACCGAATGAGCATTAAAGAAAGGATGCTACTCGAAGTCCAAAAATCCATCGATATAGCCTATCAACTCTGCCCCCTCCTCGAAAAACACAAAGTAGACCTCGAAGTCCACGCCGACATCAACACCAATCCAAATTTCCAGTCAAATGTTGCCCTGAAAGAAGCCATGGGCTATATTATGGGTATGGGATTTGTTTTTAAGGCCAAGCCCGAGTCTTTTGCCAGTACCAATTGTGCTAATAAACAGGTTCAATAATTGACTATAAGGCAGACTTTGTATATTTAGGGTGTAATTTTTAATACACCACATGCATGAATTTTTTCAGCAGATTGCACGTCAATTTGCCCAGACCTCTTGGCTCGAATGGTTAGGTACCCTGACAGGCTTTCTTTGTGTCTATTTGGCCGCTAAGCAAAATATATGGAACTGGCCGATTAGTATCATCAGCGTGGCGTCCTATGCTATTCTATTTTATGATGCCAAACTATATGGAGATACTGTACTGCAATTCTACTTTCTGTCTACTGCTGTTTATGGCTGGTATTATTGGATAAAACGAAAAGAAGAAAAAAAGAAACCCATCGTCAAAGCCAGCAAGGGGCAGTTGCTCCTTTGCCTCCTGGCAATCCTCGTCCTGACACTTTCAATCGGTTATCTCCTCGATAGCAAGACAAATTCCGATGTTCCTTATATTGACGCTTTCTGCACATCCGTAAGTTTTGTTGCTCAATTTCTGATGACACGCAAAGTGCTTCAAAACTGGCTCTTATGGGTATTTGTGGATATTTGTTATATCCCGCTCTATATACACAAAGACCTTATGCTGACCGCAGTACTCTACCTTGTTTTCACACTCATTGCTTGGAATGGCTATCGCGATTGGCAGAAAACCTATAAAAATTTTGCGTAATATTGCCTATCAAAACGATCGATGTGGGAAAAGATTTCATAAAAATTGCCGTTGTTGGCCCCGAGTCCACCGGAAAATCAACGATGGCACAATTTCTTGCCAAGGAATTTCAGACGGTATGCGTGCCCGAATATTCACGTTATTATTGCCAAGGCCTCAACAATAAATATACCTTACAGGACGAAGTCAATATGTTTTATGGACAGGTCGCCTTAGAGGAAGCGCTGGTCCCTTTAGCACAAGGACAGCTCCTCATCTGTGACACTACCTTCCTTACGGTCAAAATTTGGTCAGATCATCTTTTCGGACATACACCACCGGAAGTCACCGATAAAATTCAACAACATGTTTATGATCTCTATCTGCTGATGGATATCGATCTACCCTGGCAGGACGATCCACTACGGGATTTCCCCGAACAGCGCGAACATTTCATGGAGATCTGGAAAAACGAATTGAACGCCATTAATGCGAATTATCGTCTTATTTCGGGACTCGGCGACCAACGTCTTGAAAATGGACTTTATGCTGTAAAAGATTTTCTGACATTGATTTGAGACAAGTGTCTTGACGAAGCAGCCTTTTACAGCTATATTTGTAGGAATAAAGTATAGCTGTTGTTTATGCGGAGTAAGTATACTTGCCCGGCGACAGAAAGCTTTATAAATACAATTAAAATAGAATATTAACATTTTACTTAAGAAATAATGTATCCAGAATATTTAGTAACTCCAATGCGTCAAGAGTTAGTTGATGCGGGATTCGAAGAATTAAAAACACCTGAAGCAGTTGATCAGGCTATCGCATCAGAAGGAACTGTTTTTGTGGTTGTAAACTCTGTTTGTGGTTGCGCTGCTGCAAATGCACGTCCTGCTGCAAAAGCTGCTGTAAAAAACGAAAAACACCCAGCTAAATTGGTGACTGTTTTCGCAGGTATGGAAACTGATGCAGTAAACACTGCACGTAACTACATGTTGCCTTACCCTCCATCTTCACCAGCAATGGCTTTATTTAAAGACGGGAAATTGGTACACATGATTGAAAGACATATGATTGAAGGTCGCCCGGCACAAATGATTGCTGACAATTTAGTTGCAGCATTTGACGAGTACTGTTAATCACGTATTTTGATTTTTGAATTAAAAAGGCTGTCCAAGTTATTTGGATAGCCTTTTTTTGTCTATTGGATAATTCGTATTTTCCTTACTTTTCCTGCACGTCCCCTTTCAAAACTTGACAGAGGGTCTCCTTTCCGAACAATATGCGGCAACTCAGCATAGGCGCCTCACGTAAAGCAATTCGATCAGCTAAAGCAATTCGATCAACCAAAACCTCAAGTCCACATATCCAGCAGACCTAGCCCCAAGTCTAGTTTCAGTTTATTAAAAGCTTTTTCCTATTTTTAGGTTATGAAAACCTTCCCAATAATCATTTTTTTATTCTGCTTGACGATCATATCATGTTCACCGCAAACGAAAGTGGACCTTATTGTTTATCATGCGCAAGTATATACTGTAGATTCGGCTTTTAGTACAGCACATGCTTTTGCAGTCAAAGATGGTAAGTTTATTGCCATCGGTTCCGATGAAGAAATACAGCGAAAGTACAAAGCAATAGAAAAAATTGACGCGAAGGGGAAGGCCATTTATCCGGGATTCTACGATGCCCATGCGCATTTATTTGACGAAGCCGAGCTAATGGATCAAGTCGACCTAAACGGCGCCGATTCTTTCGAGGAGGTTATTCAACGTGTCAAAAACTACCAACAAAAAAATCCGCACAAAACTTGGCTGATCGGTGGAGGCTGGGACCAAAATCGCTGGAAAGATAAAACTTTTCCAACCAAGGATCTACTCGACAAAGCTTTCCCGGATATCCCCGTCTACCTCATGCGTGTAGATTATCATGCGGCGGTTGCGAACTCCAAAGCACTCGAATGGGCAAAATTAACGAGTATCCCCATCATTCGCGGCGGTGTGGTCGGCGGGACTAATGATACTCCCAATGGTCTCTTGATCGACAATGCAATGGATCTTGTCAATAAGACAATTCCGGTTCCGAGTGAAAAAGAATATCTAAGAATGCTCAAGCGAACGCAAGACTCCCTCCTTTCCGTTGGCCTTACCTCCATTGTAGACGCAGGTTTATCAAAAGAAAGACTCGATCTGCTAAAGAAATACTATCGGGAAGGGCAGTTGAAAATTAGAGATTATGCCATGATCCTAGGCAATCCCCAAAATATAAAGTCATTTATCGATCAGGGTTTCTATGAAACAGACCGTTTCGAGATCAAAGGATTTAAACTGCTCGCCGATGGCGCATTGGGATCCCGTGGTGCATGCCTCCTTGCGCATTACCATGATGCCCCCACCCATGGCTTTCTCCTCCATAGCCCTCAAGAATACGAAGCAATGATCAAACAGATTGCCGAAAGTAAGTTTCAGGCAAATACCCATGCGATAGGCGATTCGGCCAATCGTATTATATTGGATATTTATGGCAAATACCTCCATAATAATGGCGATCGTAGATGGCGAATCGAGCACGCCCAAATTATATCGCCTGCAGATTTTGATAAGTTTCGAAAATATCAAATCATACCATCTGTACAACCCACACATGCAACCTCCGATATGTACTGGGCCAAAGATCGACTCGGTGAAGAACGTATGAAAGGCGCTTACGCTTATAAGCATCTGTTGAAAGAATATGGAAAACTTGCTTTGGGGAGTGATTTTCCGGTCGAACATTTCAATCCCTTATATGGTTTCCACGCGGCAGTAGCCCGTGTCGACAAAAAAGGGTATCCTAGCCACGGATTTCAGATGCAAGACGCGATAAGCCGTGAAGACGCTTTGAAAGGAATGACAATCTGGGCGGCATACTCCTGTTTTCAGGAGAAAAAAAGAGGAAGTATCGAAGTAGGAAAAGATGCTGATTTTGTTATCCTCGAAAAGGATATCTTGAAAATCCAGAATGAGCAACTGCGAAATGTAAAAACAGAACGGACAGTAATTGCAGGTGAGACTGTGTTTAAAAGATAACAATAGCTCATATGCCTAAATATGTCTACTAAACTTATATCGCTAACCATACAACATAGTTAACAAAAAAAATCGCTAACAAATCAAACATTTCTTCACCTGCAGCAACCTCCTCTAGGGAGGATTACAAGGAAAAGTTTGAATAAATTTTCATAATTACGAATATTTCGTATATTTACGATATAAACATATATTTATGAAATATTCATTACCACTCCTATTATCCTTAGCGACGCAGCTGTTATTTGCACAAGAGCGTACTCCAGCAATCGCTAAAGTACATTACGAATTCAAGCATGTAAATGATAGTACCCAACGGGATCAATTTATACGCGATGAAACAGTCGTTTACCTGAATCAACAGGCGAGCTACTACACATCATATTCATCCAAGCGCATGCAAGATGAGGTCAAAAAACAAATGGAGGGCCCCAGTTTCGACGGTACACTAAACATTACTACTCGTTCGACACCATCGAGCTCCTCCTATTTATTAGACGCTAATCAAAACAAAATGACCGAAGTGGTCAGCGTTGCCAGTGACAATTTTGCCATTCCACAGGTTTACCCTATTCAAGATTGGGAAATACTGGGTGACAGCAAAGAAATTGGTGGCTACAATTGCCAGAACGCAAAAACAACATTCAAAGGCCGGACCTATATCGCCTGGTTTACAACCGAGCTGCCGTTTTCCTATGGTCCGTGGAAACTTCATGGTCTTCCTGGCCTAATTCTGGATGCCCGTGACACAAAAAATGAAGTGATTTTTGCTTACGCCGGATTCGACAAAATTGAGGATGGCAAAACATCGGTGGCCCTGCCGCAAAACGCCATCGTAAGTACTGCAGAAGAGGTGAAAAAAGTTCAGGAAGCCTTTAAGGCCAATCCACAAGCTTATATGCAAGCCCAATCGGGAAAAAACAGAACCATCAGTGTAGGTTCATCGGGAAATATGGTTGCAGTTAGATCCAGTTCCGGCTCCGGAGGAGGCTCCCCTGCTGGTGCTTTGGATCCGTCAAAAATAAAGAGTTTCAATATTTCAAGAGACGATAAATACAAACCTTCAAAAGTTACCAACAATCCGATAGAGCTGACGCCTTAATGAAAGTATTTTTATGTTTATTTATATTCGTTTTGCTTGGGCAAATAACCTTTGCCCAGCAAACGATTAGTGGAACGGTCCAAGTGGATAAGACGCAGCATCCCGTACCCTTTGCCAGTGTCAACATCCTTTCAGACAACAAAATCATCGCTTTCAAACCGACAGATAAAGAAGGGCGTTTTACAATTACATTAACAAAGGACTATGCAAGCCTCTACCTGCAGATCAATCACCTTACTTACGAAAAATTTGAACTCAAACTTGGCACGCAGACATCGAATCTTCGGATCCCCCTCGTACCAAAAACCAATCTACTACAAGATGTCATTGTAAAGAGCAAACCTAAAGTAAGCCGTTCAAATGATACGATCTCCTACGACGTCGGATCTTTTGCCAAAGAAGAGGATCGAAATATAGGCGACGTAATCAAACGTCTTCCGGGTATGGAAGTTACCGAATCGGGTCTTATTAAATACCAGGACAAAACCGTTTCTAAACTTTACATTGACGGTGACGATCTATTGGAAAATCGCTATGGTGTAGGTACACGGACAATCCCGCATAAAATGGTAAAGGACATTCAGGTACTCGACAATCACGAACATTATAAAGTCCTTAAAAATAAAAGATTTACAGACGACGTCGCCATAAATCTCGTTATCAAAGAGGAAGCAAAGCTAAAACTCACTGGGCAGGCCAAAATTGGCGTCGGCACGCCCAATCTCTATGATCCTGAATTGAACTCAATCCTATTCAACAAAAAAGTTAAGATGTTGAATGTCCTCAGCGGTAATAATACCGGCAATGATCTTTCCGGAGATATCATCGGCGCCAATCAGTCCTCTTTACTGGCCAAGTTTGGTAGCTCGCCCATCAACAATCTCCTGGCGACGAGCACAACAGGCAGTCCAAATATTCCTAAAAACAACTATTATTTCAACAATACAGGTTCGCTAAACACCAATAACCTATATAACCTCAAGAATCACTGGCAGCTAAAATCAAATATTCAGGTTTTATACGACAACGATAGGCAAAATAATGCCTCAAGCACACAATACCTGCTCGATGATGGCGACGTCTATTTTAATGAGCAAAATCACCTGAAAACAGCGCGATGGCTTGGCGCAGCCAGACTTTCGGCATCCACCAATACGGAAAAGAAATATGCGAGTAATGCCTTGTCATTTGAGTATGAAAAAAAAGATATAACAGCATTGTTGGCAAACTCTTCAGGCCAGATCGAGCAGTTCCAAAAACACCACATCAAGGGATTCAGCAACTTGTTCAGCTATATACCCCAACTTAAAAACAATGACATTATTGCAATCAACTGGTCTTTAAATTATGGTAATAAACCACAGACTTTACAGATCTATCCTGGTGTTTTTCCAGAAATACTCAACGATAGCATTCCCTATAAAAGTAGTCGCCAGCAAATTGAAGTTCCTTCCTTTTTTACGGAGATCAGTACAGGTTATCGCTTCAATAAAGGCAGAATCAAGCAATACTATCAAATTGGCTTCAATACAGATCGCCAACACTTCAACTCGCTGCTTACAATAGAGGATAATGATCAACATATTCGAACATTGGGCGATAATACCCGTAATGATCTGCATTGGAGCAGGTCCCAAGCATTTATTACTCCTCAATATTCCTGGAAAACAAATCGGTTTGAAACCCAGCTCGACATCCCGGTCACCTATTTATTTACACATTATGAAGACGTCAGTCATCAGCTGTCCACTTCCAAAAATTCCGTGCTGATCAATCCTAATTTAAAAGCGAGATGGCAGGTTTCTCAAGAAGACTATCTTCAATTTAACTATCAATTTGCGCAGGACATTGGCAACATAGAAGATATATACCGTGGTGCGGTATTACGGAACTATAGAATGCTCAGCCAAAATAATGCAGCGCTAAATGAATCCAAAAAACATACATTTAATCTCAATTATAATTTAGCCCGTACCCTAAAAGTGTTATTTGCAAATGCTGGTATTAGCTATTCAAGATCGCTTTCCAACACGATATTATCTTCCGTTATAAAAAATAACATCACCGAAAATATCCTGGTCAATATGGATAACCTGCAGGAGCGCTGGTCTTCTCAGATCGGGTTTGATAAATACATTTTCCCCCTGACAAGTACCCTCAAACTAAAAGGAAGCATTTCTCACTTCAAATACAATCAATTGTTAAACAATGTCCTAGTCCCTATTCAAAGTATGAGCTATCTATTTCAACCCAGTATAGAAGCTAAAGTCTTTAAATCTTATAACATTTCCTATTCAGGACTATTCAATTGGAGCAGGAGTAAACAACAGGGCCTGGACAATACGATCCAAAATAAAACCACCACAATGATGCATAATATAGGTTTTCCGACCAGCCCCTTCAAAAACGGCTTTATGCGGCTAAACCTGCGCAATCTTGCCACCTTTCAAACAAACATGAAGAATGCAAGTTATACCTTCATAGACTTTTTTACGCGCTACAAGGTCAACAAGTGGAAAATGGATTTCGAATTGGAAATGAATAATTTGGCCAATATCAAAAACTATCGTACTTATCTGATGACGGCCAATATGATTTCCCAGAATGAATTTGAACTTCGCGGAAGAACAATTTTACTCCGCACAGTTTTTAACCTTTAAAGCATCAGACCACATCGGAAAGAAACAATTGCGTTGGGCTATAAAAAAAAGAAGCCTGAGCAAAAAAATCACTCAGGCTTCTTTTTATATCTTGCGAAAAGTATTCTTTGTTAAAAAACTTTAGAACTGTTTTCTATTGCATATCGAATAAATGTTTCTCAGCATGATAAGAAGAACGAACCAACGGTCCAGACTCCACATACTTGAATCCCATTTCTAAACCAATTTTCTGATATTTCTCAAATTGTGCAGGTGTAATCCATTCGATTACAGGATGGTGAGCTTTCGTAGGCTGTAAATATTGACCTAATGTCAAAATATGCACCCCGACGTTATATAAATCTTGCATTGCCTCGATAACATCTTCCTCAGTTTCACCTAAGCCAAGCATAATACCAGATTTTGTCCGGAGTCCAGCTTCAGAAATGCGACGTAGGCACTCGAGTGAACGATCGTATTTAGCCTGAACGCGAACTTCTCTTGTCAAACGACGGACAGTTTCGAGGTTGTGCGAAACAACTTCGGGACGTACTGCGATCACGCGGTCCAAATTATCCCATTGTCCTTTAAAATCTGGCAAAAGTGTTTCTAAGGTTGTTTCTGGGCTTTCTCTACGGATTGCATTGATTGTCTCCGCCCATATTATCGAGCCACCATCTTTTAGGTCATCACGATCTACCGAAGTGATCACACAGTGTTTCACCTGCATTAACTTGACAGAATTGGCGACACGATTGGGTTCATCCAAATCAACCGCCAAAGGACGACCTGTTGCTACCGCACAAAATGAACAAGAACGCGTACAGATATTTCCCAAAATCATGAAGGTTGCCGTTCCAGCCCCCCAACATTCGCCCATATTCGGGCAATTTCCACTCTCACAAATTGTATGTAATTTATGCTCGTCTACAAGACTTCTGACATGTCTATACTCTTTACCAACAGGCAATTTGACACGCAACCAATCAGGCTTGCGTTGTGCAGGAGTTGCCGGAATAACTGGAAGTTCAATCATACAACAAAGTTAAGGATTAAAAATGTAATTTCTAACCGTCAATTTGTTGGTTTTATATCATAAAAAATGACCGATTGCCACCAATAATAGAATTATGAAACAAAAATTAGGATATTTGTGTTGATTATCATTAATCTAATAACAAAACTATGCGACTGAGCCGATCTTTATCCATGTTGTTACTTGGGGGTGCAACCATCTTTACTGCACATGCCCAAACCAACTTTGACATTATACCCAAACCTTCGAAAATCACATTGGCTACGGGAACATACGCTATCCCTACACATCTTCAGGTTATTGTTTCAGATGAATTTCAGGAGGCGACACAACTGCTTACTGAACACCCAGCTATCAAAAGCCTAGCTGTCGAAGTACTCAAGAAAAATAAAAAAGGTCCAAAAGAAGGCTTTCGCATTATTAAAGCAGTTGATGCAGATAACCTTAGCAAGAACGCCTATTCCATCCAAATCGATGAAAAAGGCCTGCTACTCAGGGCCTGGAATGTACCCCAGGTTATCAATGGGATTTACACACTGGTTCAATTGGGCTATCTACAAGCTGATCCAAGTAAAATAGCCTATGCGACTATAGTCGATGAGCCACGATTCGCCTACCGTGGCTTACACCTGGATGTATCGCGCCATTTTATGCCGCTATCTTTTGTAAAAAAGTATATCGACATCATGGCCATCTACAAATTCAACAACTTTCATTGGCATTTAACTGACGGAGCGGGATGGCGGCTGGAGATTAAGAAATACCCCGAGTTAACACAAAAGGCGGCCTGGCGTACACATACGGGCTGGAAAGATTGGTGGAACAATGGTCGTCAGTATGTAGAAAAAGGTAAGCCAAATGCCAGCGGTGGATTCTATACGCAGGAAGAAGCACGCGAATTGGTCGACTATGCAGCCCGCAAAGGAATCAATGTTATTCCTGAGATAGAAATGCCCGGACATTCGGAAGAAGTATTAGCCGTATATCCCGAACTCTCCTGTTCCGGAAAGCCCTATGGTCAGGGAGAATTCTGTATCGGCAATGAAAAAACCTTTGAATTTTTAAAAAATGTTTTGGATGAAGTCCTCACGATATTCCCTTCCCAGTATATTCATATCGGCGGTGATGAAGCTGAGAAAAAGCATTGGGAAACCTGCCCAAAAGATCAGGCGCTCATGCAAAAAGAAGGATTAAAATCTGTCGACGAATTGCAGAGCTATGCTATCAAACAAATGGATCTATACCTGCAATCCAAGGGTAGAAAGCTGATCGGTTGGGACGAAATCCTCCAAGGGGGGCTCACCGAAGGAGCTACCGTCATGAGCTGGCGCGGTGAAGATGGCGGCATAAAGGCCGCAAATGCAGGCCATGATGTCATCATGACTCCAGGTTCACACCTCTATTTTGATTCTTATCAGACAGACCCACGGACACAGCCTGAGGCCATCGGCGGTTACCTGACACTTGATAAGGTTTATTCGTATGATCCTATTCCAGCTGCGATACAAGGGGACAAAGCCAAGCATATCCTCGGAGCACAAGCGAATATATGGACAGAATATGTACCTACCACCGAACACCTCGAATATATGGTGTTCCCACGTGCACTGGCTTTGGCGGAAGTCAATTGGACAAATAAAGATGGGAAAAACTGGACAGATTTTCAGCGAAGACTACAATCACATTATAAGCTACTACAAGATCTAAACGTCAATTATTATCGTCCTTCCTTCAATGTCGCTTATACGGCAACATACAATGCTGCTAAAAACAACAATAAAATTACGCTGACAACGGAGCAACTAAAAACAGATCAGATCCGATATACCATTGATAGCAGTGAGCCTACAATCTTATCTACACCATATACTGGACCATTTGAACTCAGCTCAACAGGTCATATCAATGCCGCTTATTTTCTAGATTCTATCAAAATCGGTCCAACCCTATCCTTTGATATTGACATTCATCGCGCTATTGGAAAAAAAGTAACGTACAACACAGCATGGTCGGGATATCCAGCACAAAAAGATTCTACCTTAACAAACGGAATCATGGGCGGTCTTTCCTATCACGATGGTCAATGGCAAGGATTCACCAGTCCGATTGATGTTGTTGTCGATATGGAACGAAGAGAAGAAATACACCTGGTAGCCATGAATTTTATGCAGATGATTGGCCCGGGCGTTTATATGCCAGGAGAAATGGAAGTCCTGCTTTCGGATAATGGCCGTACCTTCAGATCCGTAGGAACAATCAAAAATGACATATCCGATAAAGAATCCAAGCTGACTTTCAAAAGGTTTGAACTCAAACTTGACAAAGCCCAACAGGCTCGTTATATAAAAATCAAAGCCAGCAATCCAAAAAAAGGCTACTTGTTTACGGACGAAATCATCATTTATTAAACAAATCAACCCCATTATTGCCTACGAGTTGGAAAACATATCGCTTATATTTTCCAACTCGTTTTTGTTTTTTCAGGACCACTTTTCTAAAAACTACATTTTTTTCTGAAATATTCTTAAAATAAATAGTTAATTTTCAAAATTTAAAATGTAACTTTGCACTCCGACAAAGCAGTCGGAATGACCCTTCCCCATGAGCTACTTTTGATTGTCTTTGCTCAGATTTACAATAGGAAATTTAATTTTTTGAACTAGATATAATGCCAAGAAACACTTCCATTAAGTCGGTTTTAATCATCGGATCAGGTCCCATCGTTATCGGTCAAGCTTGTGAATTTGATTATTCTGGATCTCAAGCATCCCTTTCATTGAAAGAAGAAGGTATTGAAGTATCCATCATCAACTCAAACCCTGCAACAATCATGACGGACAAAGTTGTTGCAGACAATGTCTACTTACTTCCATTAACATGCGAAAGTATTGAAGAAATTTTGCAAAAACACAACATTGACGCTGTACTTCCTACCATGGGTGGCCAGACTGCTTTGAACTTATGTATCGAAGCTTCTAACCTAGGTCTTTGGGAAAAATACAACGTAAAAGTTATCGGTGTTGACGTTGCTGCCATTGAAAAAACTGAAAACCGTGAAGAATTCCGTCAATTAATGGTTGATATCGGTGTGGGCGTTGCAACATCCAAAATTGCAAACTCATTCCTTGAAGGTAAAGAAGCGGCGCAAGAAATTGGCTATCCGCTTGTTATACGTCCATCTTATACTCTTGCAGGTACAGGAGGTGGATTTGTTCACAGAAAAGAAGATTTTGACGCAGCCTTAAATAGAGGTTTACACGCTTCACCAACACACGAAGTTTTGGTAGAACAAGCGGTATTGGGTTGGAAAGAATTTGAGTTGGAATTACTTCGTGATACCAACGACAATGTTATCATCATCTGTACCATTGAAAACTTCGATCCAATGGGTATCCACACTGGAGACTCAATCACTGTTGCACCAGGCATGACATTGTCAGACAAATGTTATCAAGATATGCGTAATCAGGCTATTCTGATGATGCGTTCTATTGGTACATTTGCAGGTGGATGTAACGTTCAGTTCTCTGTAAACCCAGAAAACGAAGAGATCATCGCCATCGAAATCAATCCACGTGTATCACGCTCTTCCGCTTTAGCTTCGAAAGCAACTGGTTATCCAATTGCGAAGATTGCCGCTAAATTGGCGATCGGTTACAACTTGGATGAATTGCAAAATCAGATCACAAAAACAACATCTGCATATTTTGAACCAACATTAGACTATGTGATCGTTAAGATCCCTCGTTTCAACTTCGATAAATTCAAAGGAGCAAACAAGGAATTAGGTCTACAGATGAAAGCAGTAGGTGAAGTAATGGCAATCGGCCGTACATTTATCGAAGCTTTACAAAAAGCATGTCAATCATTGGAGACTGGCCGCGCTGGTTTAGGTGCTGACGGTCGTCAATGGAGAAACCTTGACGAGATCATGGACAGCTTAGAACATCCAAGCGGTGACCGTTTATTCCATATCAAAGATGCATTCGAATTAGGCGTTCCTTTGGAATCTATCCGTAAGGCAACACGTATCGACAAATGGTTCTTAGTACAGATCCAAGAGTTGGTACACCTTGAGCAAGAATTACGTCGTTATCAATTGAATAATATTCCACGCGATTTCTTCATGACCTTAAAACAAAAAGGTTATTCAGATGTACAAATCGCATGGTTATTAGGAAATGTAACAGAGGATCAAGTTTACGATCGTCGTAAGGAATTAGGTATCAACCGTGTTTACAAAATGGTCGATACTTGTGCTGCAGAATTCCCAGCACAAACACCATACTACTATTCGACATTCGAAGAAGAAAACGAATCGATCTCTTCAGATAAAAAGAAAATCGTCGTTTTAGGTTCAGGTCCTAACCGTATCGGTCAGGGTATCGAGTTCGATTACTCCTGTGTACACGGTTTATTGGCGGCTAAAGAATGTGGTTACGAAGCGATTATGGTTAACTGCAACCCGGAGACTGTATCGACAGACTTCAATATGGCTGACAAATTATACTTCGAGCCCGTATTCTGGGAGCACGTACGTGAGATCATCGAATTAGAAAAACCAGAAGGTGTTATCGTTCAGCTGGGTGGACAAACGGCTCTTAAAATGGCTGAGCGTCTAGAACAACTTGGTGTAAAAATCATTGGTACTTCATTTGAGAATATGGACTTGGCAGAAGACCGTGGCCGTTTCTCCGACCTATTGAAAGAATTGGAAATTCCATATCCAAGATACGGAGTGGCAACTTCAGCAGAAGAAGCATTACAAGTTGCAAACGAAGTTGGATATCCAGTATTGGTTCGTCCTTCTTACGTGTTGGGTGGACAAGGCATGAGCATTGTCATCAACGATGAAGATTTAGAAAAAGCTGTCGTCAACTTGTTGAAAAACCTTCCTGGAAACCATATCCTGATCGACCACTTCCTGGATCGTGCAGAAGAAGCTGAATCAGATTCAATCTGTGATGGTGAAGATGTACACATCATTGGTATGATGGAACATATTGAACCTGCTGGTATCCACTCAGGGGACTCTTCAGCTGTATTGCCTCCATTTGGCCTATCACAAGCAGTTCAGGATAAAATGGAAGAATACTCCATTAAATTAGCAAAAGCATTGAACGTAAGAGGTCTATTAAACATTCAGTTTGCCGTAAAAGGTGAAAATGTGTATGTTATCGAGGCCAACCCACGTGCATCTCGTACGGTCCCTTTCATCGCTAAAGCTTATGATGTTCCTTACATCAATATTGCAACTAAAGTCATGTTGGGTGTTAATAAATTGAAAGACTTTACGATCGAACGTAAACTAAAAGGATACGCGATTAAAGAACCTGTATTCTCTTTCAGTAAATTCCCTGAAGTAGACAAGCAATTAGGCCCTGAGATGAAATCAACTGGTGAAGCAATTCGCTTTATCAAAGATCTTCAAGATCCTTATTTCAGAGAATTGTACAATCAAAAATCAATGTTTTTGAATGCACAATAAGACATATCAATAAAATAAAATAGAAAAGAAAAGGCTTGCAAATGCAAGCCTTTTCTTTTCTATTTTATATCTTTTACACAGCGGAACCCTACATTATTTGTAGGACTGTTGACCTCCCCTTTTCCTCTGCTTCCGGCTTTATACCTTTCGCAATATTGATCATTGCAAAGAAATGACCCTCCCCGCTGAACGCGTTTTTCAAGATTTGGTTCCTGCGGATCATAAGAATCTTGTGGTCCTTTGGGGTTAGCAGTTGTACTATGCTGATAATAATCGGGTCTATAAAAATCAGCACACCATTCCCACACATTCCCTTCCATATCGTACAGTCCCAACGCATTTGCCTGAAATGATTTTACAGGTGCTGTCCCTTCAAATCCATCTTCTTTCGAATCTTGTACAGGAAACTTTCCCTGGTAAATATTTGCGGTCCATTTACCATTAGGCTTCAATTCCTTACCCCAGTAATACAAGTCGTCGTTTGCATCTTTACGTCCTCTAGCCGCATATTCCCATTCCGCTTCTGTAGGTAATCGTTTGCCTGCCCATTTCGCATAAGCTGCAGCATCTTCATAGGCAACCTGAACAACAGGATAATTCATTTTATCCTTTATCGAGCTATTCGGTCCCTCGGGATGTTGCCAATTTGCACCAGGGACATACTCCCACCACATCAGATAATTATTTAATGAATTGAGTTCTTTAGGTTTGGAAAATACAGCCGATCCCGGAACTAACATCTTGGGATCCACTCCAGGAAAGTCTTTCGGATCCAGCTCCCGCTCAGCAACAGTTATATAACCTGTCTCCTTTACAAAGTGTGCAAACTGTGCATTTGTGACCTCATGTTCGTCCATATAAAATGAATTCAGTTGCACCTGATGTAAAGGCTTACTATCTTCAAAGTTCGAACTTCCCATCAAAAATTTGCCCCCTTCGACTAATATCATCTTGTCCGTAGTCTTACTTTTTAACTGAGCAATTTGGGATTTTATCATACCTGCGCGCGTAGGTATATTTTCCCCAACACAACAGGAAAGTGTATCCTTGGTGGAAAATAACGATAAACAGGTAATTAGAGTCAGATTGAATAACATAATTAAAGATAAACATAAAAGGGGAACAATAAAAAGTTCCCCTTCAATAAGTCATTTTATATAAGAGGGCTATACGCCTAATTGTATATTTTCTTTTTTCGCTGATCTAGAACGAATAGGCGTATTTCCACCGCCTTTTAACGTGATTTCTACCGGCGTATTATTTTTCCATGCACCCTTTGTGAAATCCGGTACATCAACTGTTTTACAGTTCTTTTCTACAGATTCAAAACTCAATGGCACGATACAGCTCCATGAAGCAGCATCATAGACATCCTGGTCCAAAGGTAATCCGTTGCGCAAACAGTCAATCAGACGCCAGTCCATCATAAAATCCATCCCACCGTGTCCACCAACCTGTTTTGCCTGCTCACCAATATATTTTACCAATTCTGGTGTGTATTTATCGTACAGTTCTTTTAATTTCTGTTCTGTAATGAATTCATGACCAAAAGCAATATTCTCCGTAGGATACTTTTGCGCAAACCCTTTGGTTCCGCTTAGTGTATGTAATCTAGAGTAAGGTCTAGGAGAAGTGACATCATGCTGCAGCATAATCGTTTTTCCTTTTGCGGTGCGGATAAGCGTTGTATTCATATTACCGCGGTATTTCTTTCCGACAAATTCCTGAAAAAAAGAATCCTTGGCCGCTAACTCTTTTGCTTTTTCTCCCATCATAAAATCATTGGAAGACATTGCCACAAGATGATCCATCTTATCCCCTCTATTGATATTTAAGCATTGTGCCACAGGCCCAAGTCCATGAGTAGGATATAGATTTCCATTTAATTTTATATTTTCTCTCAGGCGCCACATGTTATCATAGCCATTCTTTGCAAAATTAAGATCAAGCAAATCGTGAATATAAGCACCCTCGGCATGGACGAGTTCGCCAAACAAGCCTTGGCGCACCATATTCAATGTCAGCATTTCGAAGAAATCATAACAGCAATTTTCCAGCATCATACAATGCTTTTTAGTCGCTTCAGATGTCTTCACGACCTCCCAACAATCTTTGATCGTCAAAGCAATCGGCACTTCACAAGCCACGTGATTACCCGCTTTCATCGCGGCAATACTCATCGGAGTATGATAATCCCAAGGCGTACAAATATAGACGAGATCGAGTTTCTCTTCTTTCAACAAGGATTTCCAGCCATCTTCACCTGAATACGCTTTCGGAGCTGTTAGACCTTTCGATGTAACGATTTTTGTTGCGCGCTCAACCCGATCCGGATGTTTGTCGCAAAGTGCTACAATTTCGCATCCCTCAATAAAGGATAACCGTTCAACAGCACCAGGACCGCGCATGCCCAGTCCAATCACCGCTACTCTGACTTTATCAATTTTTGGAGCTGCATAGCCACACATATTAAACGACTCTGCTGCCGTATTGGCATTGACCAAAGTAGGGAGTGAAACAGCCAGTGATGACAATATTCCGGCCTTTTTTAGAAAATCTCTTCTAGAATCCATAATTTAAAGTTCATATAAATTTAAAGGGACCAATTGGTCCCTCTAAAAAATCACCTATTTTAAAACAAACTAAACAGTCAATAGAAAAATCCTTTTGGATTGGATTTATATTTGGTTCTTATGTAAGAACTTAATCTCTATAACAATAATATAACACTTTTTTCTAAATAAAAAATGAAACTTGAAAGCAATCGTTTGCTTAATCTACACAAACGATTGCTTAATTTTTTATCTTCGTTGTTTTTCAATCGATATTCATCAGCCACAAAGTTTTCAATAATGAAATCCCTGATAGGATAAGCCCATCATAACCGGTTACCCTAGCAGGGAATATCGAGCTGCATTTGCTATCGTTATACAATTGTAACTCACAGAGGTATAGCTGCAGGTATAATGTTATATTACGTTCCTGATCAGGATGTGTAAATAAGAAGATCAACTTATGTGGCTAATGACATTTGCCAATAAAGCTTAATAATAGAGTAGAATAGCTGTATAGCTTGTAATTATGAGAGCTATACCTGTAACCACTACCTGTATACTTCCCAACAGTCGGATAGCATATACAACTGCTTATTACAAGTAGCTCCTGCAAGCTCCATTGATATACAGCAATACGATACAGATGAAAAACAATATAGCTTGACAAGGATAGTAGCAGGACAGGATATTCCCCAATAATTACGAGTAGCCCTTGCAGTACTTACCGATATACGGCTATAGGACACTGGTGAAAAGCAATAAGGTTTGACACGGTCAGTGAAGGCTGTATGAGTGCTGTCCACTGGATTACAATTCCCCTTGGCTACAAGGATGCTCCATACCACTGAGAACAGTGACAGTTGCGGTTGCAGGATAGCGACGGTTGCGGAACAGGCTCATCGACGGCCATGTGCTGCGATAACCGATATGCGGAGGATAGGCAATAGCCTGTACATGGAAATACGGAAGTATTTAAACGAAAGAAGCCCTTGACTGTTTCCAGCAAGGGCTTCCGTGTAAAAAAAGGCACCGACCTACTCTCCCACCTGTTACGGCAATACCATCGGCTCTGGCGGGCTTGACTGCTCTGTTCGGAATGGGAAGAGGTAGACACCGCCGATATAGGCACCTAAAAATCTTTATTGACATTATCATGATTGATATCATGTTATTCATGCCAAATGACATAGCTATTGAAAGAGGTTCGTTTCTTGTTTGTTTCAAAAATTAAAGAGGAAGACAACAGTGTCTGTCTGCTTGAGAAAGCTTCGGGCTATTAGTACCACTTGGCTTTGGTCTCTCAACCTTTACACCTATGGCCTATCAACGTA